>CALRPT020000012.1:0-140448 GCA_943370085.1 Variovorax paradoxus
GGCGGCGCGCGGCTCGGGCTTGAAGATCATCGGTTGCGGCCCCCGGCGCAGGGCCGGTTCGCGCCGCTGCACGGCGGCCTGCACGGCGGAAACCGGGCCACCCGGATTGCGGATACGCGACTTGATCACGTCCGAGATGCGGGCACGGATGCGGTCCTCATCCGGCTGCATGTCATCAGCAAAGTTCAGATGCTGCGGCTCCACCAGTTCCGGCTCCGGGTCGGCCAGACGGCGCATCAGGTTGGGCATTCGGGCCAGCAGGCCCAGTTTTTCCCTTGGTTGCGCGTAGTGCGGTGCCTCGGCCAGCGGCGCGGTATAGCGCGGCTCGGCCCGCAGTTGCGCCGGGCGGCCCCAGTCGCCTGACCCTTGGGCCGGTGAGACAGCAGGCTCGGCCATCGGGCGGCGCACCATTCCGCCGCGCGATGCAACAGGTGCCGCTTCCGGCAGCGCGGCACTGTAGCGGCGGGCATCCCCCATCTCTTGCCGCTGGGCAAGCGCGGCACGGCGGCGGTCCTGCATCGCTTGCGCGGCACGCGCGGTGCCTTGGGCCCCCTTGCCCGCAAGCGCCATGGCCTGCGAATAGGCCAGCACCGATCCAACCATCATGAACCGCCCGGCGACACGCAGCTCCTGCATGTCAAACCCCATGACAAACAAGAGCATCGCCAGCATGCCAAGGCCGACCAGCAGCGATACGATCTTCAGGCTGATCCCGGCCCCGCCGGGAACGATCCCGATCAGCGCGCCCAGCACCGTATCGCCGAATAGCCCGCCCAGCCCAAAGGAATGGGGCCAGTCTGCCCCCGGCACCAGCGATGCCGCGTAAACCGAACACAGCGCGACCGCGATCACGGCAAAGACGATCCGCCCCAGCGCCCGTTCCGATCCGCGGTGCAGCATGAACCGCAGGCCCCATGCCCCCATGATCAGCGGCACGGCCCAGATGCCCCGCCCCCCGATGATGATCAGCGTCGAGGAAAGCGCCGCGCCAAAGCGGCCGAGGATGTTCTTGGCAGGCTCATCCGTTGCCACCATCCAGCCCGGATCATCCGGAGAATAGGACCACAGCATCAGCACAAAACAGAACGCCACCGCCAGCAGCACCAGCCCCAAAAGCTCGCGCCCGCGCCGTTCCAGCATCGCCTGCATGTTCTGATCCAGAAGGGGATCTCGCTGCCGTGCCTGATAGGATGCCATACTGAAGTCCCTCACCCATATATGCAATCGCGAAGCCGGATCAGGCCGCGCTGCATCTCGTCTTTTGGGGCCACCAGGGCGACCCGGATATATCCTTTGCCGGGGTTCTGACCCCCGGCGTCACGCGAAAGATAAGAGCCCGGCAGAACGCGCACGCCCGCCTGCACCCAAAGCTTCAACGCCGCTTCCTCGCCATCTTCGACCGGAAGCCACAGGAAGAACCCGCCTTCGGGGTTCTGAAATCCCTGCACGCCGGCGAACACCTCATCCGCGATGCGAAACTTTTCCTGATACAGCGCCAGATTGGCCACCACATGCGCCTCATCCGCCCAGGCCCGTTCGCTGACGCGCTGCACGGGCAGGGGCAGGGGCGCACCGGCAAAAGCGCGTAGCTGGCGGATACGGGCAATGCTGTCAGGCCCGCCCGCAACAAAACCAGACCGCAGGCCGGGCAGGTTTGACCGCTTGCTCAGCGAATGGAACACGCAAATCCGCTCTGGGTCGGCCCCGATGGCCTGTGCCACCTCAAGCCCGCCGGGGGGTGGGGCGTCGCGCCAGATTTCCGAATAGCACTCGTCGGAAAACACGCGGAAATCATGCCGCTCGGCCAGTTTCAGCAGCGTGGCAAGATAATCGCGCGACGCAATCGCCCCCTGGGGATTGGCAGGGGAGCAAAGATAGGCAATCGCCACCCGGTCCAGCACTTCGCGCGGCAAGGCGGCGTAATCGGGCAGGAAGCCCGTCGCCGCCGTTGCGGGCACATAGACAGGCTCTGCCCCCATCGCCAAGGCGGCCACGGCATAGACCTGATAGAACGGGTTGGGCATCAACACGACTGGCCGCTTGCCGCCTTTGGTCTCCGGGCACAGGGCAACAGCGGCGTTGAACAGCCCTTCGCGCGTGCCGTTCAGAACCATCAGCCGGTCCTCGCCCAGCGCCACGCCATAGCGCCGCTGCACCCAGCCTGAAATCGCGGCCAGCAATTCCGGCGTTCCGTCATTCGGCGGATAGATGGCAAAACCGCCGATGTTCTGGGCCATCACCTCGGCCACGAAATCGGGCATCGGGTGGCGGGGTTCGCCGATTGTCATGGCAATTGGCTCGGCCCCCGGCGGATGGGGGTCGAGCAATTTCCGCAAACGCGGAAATGCGTAATCTGGCAGGCTCGAAAACCGCTCAGGAAACTGCATTCATGCCTCAATGTCGGGGTCGTATCGCCCCGTTTCATCTTACGATAACCAACCCGCGCGCAGCGGTCCAGAAAAACGCAAGCCACAGCACAACTTGGGCCGCCATCCTGTGGCTTTTGCGACCCGTCTGCCTAACGCAGGGCGCGCGACGCAGCCGATCCCAGCCGCAAGAGCCGTTCCTCCTGATAGGGTGCGGCAAGGAAACTAATCCCGCAGGACGGTTGCATCGTGGGCAGGGTCAGCCCGCAAAGGCCCATCAGATTGCCGATCCGGGTATTGCGCAGCGCCAGCAGGTTTTCCGTCACATAGTAATTGTCATCCGTCATCAGCCGATCCGCCTGCGGCGGCAGAATGGCCGAAGTGGGCAGGATGACCGCGTCATAACCCGCTGTCCGCGCCGCCCAAGCCTTGCGCAACACTTCCAGCCGCCGCCAACCCGCGATGTAATCTGCCCCGGAAAACGCCCCGCCGGACCGGAAGCGTTCCAGAATACGCGGAAACATCTTCTGCGGCGCCGCCTCGATCACCTCGCGCCAGATGCCATAAGCCTCGGCGGTGAAAAGCGCCGCCGCCAGACCCATCGCTTCGGCCACTTCGGGGATCTTGCCCCGCTCCAGCACGGCCCCGGCCGATGAAAGCCGGGTGCAGGCATCCTCGAACCCCTGCGCGGGCCGGTCGCGCAGATCATCCAGCGCCACGGTTTCCAGCACCAGCAACCGCGCCCCGCCAAGGCTTGCCCCGCCCAGGTCGGTGGGCCGCCCCCCCTCCATCGCGGCCAGCAGATGGGCGCAATCCTCAACGGTGCGGGCAATCGGGCCGACCGTATCGAACTTTTCGCACAAAGGCACTGTGCCGCGCAGCGACAGCCGCCCAGCGGTTGTCTTCAGCCCAACCAGATCGTTCCACGCCGCAGGAATACGCACCGATCCGCCCGTATCCGAACCGATCGCCGCAGGGGCCAGACCGTAGGCAACCGATGCCGCCGCGCCCGAAGATGACCCGCCGGGGACGGCCTTTTCGTCATTGATGCAGGGCGGTGTGGCGGTGACCGGGTTCAGGCCCAGCCCCGAAAAAGCCAGTTCCGACATATGGGTCTTGCCCAGACATACCAGCCCGCTTTGCGTTGCCACGTCCAGCACTTCGGCATCGCGTGAGGGGGTGCGGCCTTTCAGCAGGGCTGAGCCCGACTCGGTGGCCACGCCCGCCGTATCGAACAGATCCTTCCAGCTGACCGGAACACCATCCAGCAGGCCCCGTCGAAACCCCTTCCGGGCGCGGCCATGGGCGGCCATGGCTTCTGCCCGCGCACGCGCAGCGGTCAGCCGCGCATAGATCCGGTCGGCATGGGGATGGGCGCTGATCGCGTCCAGATGCAGTTCTGCCAGATCGACAGGGTTGATCCGCCCTGCCCCGATCTCACGCCCCAGTTCCGCTGCCGTCAGGTTCTGCCAGCTTTTGGCCATCCGCCCGTATCCCATCTGTTTTGCAGGACCGTAGCGGCAAGGCGGCGCATGGACAATCCCATCGCCGCGGCCATATTGGGGGCATGACATTGGACGCTGATATCCTGATCGTCGGCGGTGGCCTGAACGGCCCCGCCCTTGCCCTCGCCCTTGCCCAAGGGGGGCTGAAGGTCATCGTCATCGACAACCGCCCTGCCGTTTCCCGCGCCGAGGCCGGATTTGACGGCCGCGCCTATGCGCTGGCCATCGCGTCCAAGCGGTTGCTGAGCGTGACGGGGGTCTGGTCCCGGATTGGCGACAAGGCGCAGCCGATCCACAAGATCAAGGCATCGGACGGGCTGGCCGGGCAGGGGCCTGCGCCGTTCTTCCTGACCTTTGACGCGGCCGAGATCGAAGAAGGCCCGATGGGATTTCTTCTGGAGGACCGCTATCTCTATGCGGCATTCCTTGCTGCCATGGCGGAAGAGCCGAACATTACCCTTCTGTCGGGCGAAACCGTCACCGCGCAGGAGGTTGCGGCAAACGCCGTGACCATCACTTTGGGGAGCGGCAGGGCGCTGACAGGCCGCCTGTTGATCGGCTGCGACGGGCGCGGCAGCGGGACCGCCACGCGGGCGGGCATTCGCCGCGTCGGCTGGGGCTATGGGCAGACCGCACTGGTCACCGCGATCCATCATGAACAGGATCATCAGGGCATCGCGCATCAGTTCTTCATGCCGGAAGGCCCGCTTGCCATACTGCCGCTGAAGGGCGGTCATCATTCCAGCATCGTCTGGAGCGAGACAGCAGAAAACGCCGCCCGTATTCAGGCCCTGCCGGACGATCAGTATCTGGCCGCGCTGCGCCCGCGGTTCGGGGATTTTCTTGGCGAGATCAACCTTGCGGGCGATCGGTTCACCTATCCCCTGTCGTTGTCACTGGCCGAACGCTTCATCGCGCCGCGCGTGGCCTTGGTGGGTGATTCCGCCCATGGTGTGCACCCGATTGCCGGGCAGGGGCTGAATCTTGGACTGCGCGATGTGGGGGCATTGGCGCAGGTGGTGATCGAAGCCGCCCGCCGCGGCGAAGACATCGGCAGCCAGACCACGCTGGAAGCCTATCAGCGCTGGCGCCGGTTCGACGCCACGACGCTGGCCTTGGGGATGGATACGGTCAACCGGCTGTTTTCCAACGACAACCCGATCCTGCGCGCCGGGCGTGATCTGGGGTTGGGGATCGTCAACGCCATGCCGGGCCTGCGCCGCCGTTTCATCCGGCAGGCCGCCGGGTTGCAGGGCGATCTGCCGCGCCTGCTTGCCGGAAAGGCGATCTAGTCGAGCTTGCGCGCCTCGCCCACCAGCATGATGGGGATGCCGTCACGGATCGGGAACGCCAAGTGCGCGGCCTTGGAGATCAGTTCCTGCCGCTCTGCGTCATAGGTCAGCACCGCCTGAGTGACGGGGCAGACCAGCGCCTCAAGCATGCGGCGGTCGATCACGGTGGCATCGGTCATTGCATGATCTCCTCGCCCGATCCGCCGCGCAGGGCGAATTCCATCAGCGTCACAAGCGTTTCGCGCCGGGTGGTCAGCGATGGCGCTTCCAGAAGCGCCTGCTTGTCCTCGGGGCTGAAGGGGCACAGCATGGACAGCGAATTGATCAGCAATTCGGTCTCTGCCTCTTTCAGGCTGGACCAATCGGTAGACAGGTTCATCGTCTGAAAGTACCGGTCCAAGGCCGCAAGGAATTTCGGGCGCTGAAAACCGGGGTCTTCCTCGACCGGGCCCAGATCGCGCTGGAACCCCGCCCAATCCACCGAGCAGCGGCGATAGGGGGTGAAACCCTGCACTTCTTCCCGCACCCGGAACCGCGATATGCCCGCAAGGGTGATCATGTAGCGCCCGTCTTCGGTTTCCGAAAATCCGGTCACCCGCCCGGCACAGCCAATGGCATTGAGGCGTTTCTCACCCGTTCCCGGCACCTCGCGCGGCTGGATCATGCCGATCAGGCGATGCTTGGTTTTCAGGCAATCCTCAATCATCGCCAGATAGCGCGGCTCAAAGATATGCAGCGGCAGGCGGCCACGGGGCAGCAGCAGTGCGCCGGGCAGCGGGAATACGGCGATTGTCTCTGGCAGGTCTGTGATGTTCATCATCTGCTCTGACTTAGGCCGTCGCGGCGTTCAGGCAAATATCATTGACGAAAGCCTGCGCCGCCCCTTCAGTGCGATCGGATCGGTCGGCTTCAACGCTTCGAATATCGTCATGAGCTGGGTTCTTGCGGCGCCGTCGTTCCATTCGCGGTCCAGCTTGAACAGGTCCAGCAGGACATCCACCGCCTCATCCACCTTGCCTGCGGCATGCAGGGCCAGCGCCAGATCGAATCGCGCCAGACGGTCCTGCGGATCGGCCTGAACGGCGGCGCGCAGGTCCTGTTCCGGCCCGGCATTCGCGGCCTGTCGTGCCAGTTCCAGCTGTGCGCGCGCAGCCTCGATCTCTTTCGCCTTGGCAAGGGCAGGCGGCGCGGCGGTCAGCATCGCCTCGGCCTGATCCAGTTGG
Organism: Variovorax paradoxus; assembly: GCA_943370085.1. Lineage (GTDB taxonomy): Bacteria > Pseudomonadota > Alphaproteobacteria > Rhodobacterales > Rhodobacteraceae > Paragemmobacter. The sequence continues at coordinate 6,387 of CALRPT020000012.1, forward strand.
TCCAGCGCCAGATGGCACCGGATCAGCCCCGCATAGGCACCGGCATTTTCAGGCTCTTCGCCAAGAATGGCCGCAAAGGTTTCTGCGGCATCGGCCACTGCGCCTTCGGCCAGCATCTGTTCGGCGGCTTCCAGCGCCTCGGCCAGACCGCCATCTTCACCGGTCAGCGCGGTCAGCTTGTCGATGAAAGCCTTGATCTCGGATGCCGGAATTGCGCCCTGAAACCCGTCAACCGGTTGGCCCTGCCAAAAGGCATAGACCGTGGGGATCGACTGGATGCGCAATTGCGCGGCAATCATCTGGTTCTTGTCGACATCGACCTTCACCATCCGCACCTTGCCCTTGGCCGCCTTGACCGCCGCCTCCAGCGCCGGGCCAAGTGTCCGGCAAGGGCCGCACCAGGTGGCCCAGAAGTCGACGATGACCGGCACCTCTCGGCTGGCCTCGATCACATCCTGCATGAAGGTCGCTTCGGTGCTATCCTTGATCAGGTCACCCTGCGGCACCGTCTTGTCATCCATACTGAACATCGCATACCCCGTCGCGTCTATGTCGCCGCCTCTATATGCGCGCGGGGCTGGCAAAGGCCAAGGGGGCAAAGCCGCTTTACCTGCAGCGGCAGGCACCATAGCCTGCGCAGCATTACAGATTGAGGAACCTTCATGCCCGTCCTGCTGACCTTTGGCGACAGCAACACCCATGGCACCCCGCCCATCATCGACCGTGCCGAATACCGCCGATTTGGCGCCGGGGTGCGTTGGCCCACCGTGACCCATGCCGCCCTTGGCGCTGGCTGGGAATTGGTTGAGGAAGGTTTGCCGGGGCGGACCGCGCAATATGATGATCCGGTCATGGGCGATATCATGAATGGCCGCCCGGCCCTGCGGATGGCGCTGCAATCGCATGGCCCCATCGATGTGATGACGCTGATGCTTGGCACGAATGACGTGAAGACCCGCTTCGCGACACAGCCGGAGCAGGTGGTGGCGGGACTGGCCGGTTTGCTGGATGTCGCGATGTCGCTTGAATACCAGAACCGCCATGGTGGCTTTCGCATCCTTCTGATCTGCCCGCCCCCGGTTGTGGAAACCGGGCCGATCAAGACGGAATTCTGGGGCGGTGCCGCGCGATCACAGGCGCTGGCCCCGCTTTATGCCGACCTTGCCCGGTCGCGCGGCGTGGGCTTTCTGGATGCCGGTCAGGTAATCACGGTCAGCCCGATCGACGGGGTGCATTTTGACGAGGCCGCCCATGCCAAGCTGGGCCGCGCCGTGGCAGATGCCATATCCGCGCTGATCTGATGCCCAAATCCTGCCCCGAAGACATGCGACGGCATCCCCATGAACATTGAACCGACAGATCTTCCCGGCGTTCTGATCCTGACCCCAGCCCGTTTCGGCGACGCGCGGGGATGGTTCAGCGAAACATGGAATGCCGCACGCATGGCCGCGGCGGGGCTGGACCTTGCCTTCGTGCAGGACAACCATTCCTTTTCCGCACAGCAAGGCACCTTGCGGGGCTTGCATTATCAATCGCCCCCGCGTGCACAGGACAAACTGGTGCGCTGTTCGCGTGGTGCCATCCGCGATGTGGCGGTGGATGTGCGGGCCGGATCGCCCACCTATGGAAAATGGGTTGCTATTGACCTGACAGCCGAGAATGGCAGGCAACTGTTTGTGCCAAAAGGGTTTCTGCATGGCTTTGCCACGCTGATGCCGGATACCGAAGTGCAGTATAAATGCACCGATCTTTATGCCCCCGACTGCGACGGCGCGGTGCGGTGGGACAGCGTTGGAATTGACTGGGGCCTGAGCGACAACCCGGTGCTTTCGGCCAAGGATGCCGCCGCGCCGGCCTTTGGCCACTGGACATCCCCCTTTACGTTTGAAGGTGCCGCATGAAGATTCTCGTGACCGGGGGGGCAGGCTTCATCGGCTCTGCCGTGGTGCGCTTGGCCATCGCACGCGGCCATTCCATCGTGAACCTTGATGCGCTGACCTATGCCGCCTGTCTGGACAATGTGGCCTCTGTCGGCAATGCGCCGGGCTATGCCTTTGAAAAGGCAGATATCCGTGACCGCGCCGCGCTTGACCGCATCCTCGCTGCGCATGACCCGGATGCCGTGATGCATCTGGCGGCGGAAAGCCATGTCGACCGGTCCATCGATGGCCCGGCCGATTTCATCGAAACGAACGTGACCGGCACCTTTACTCTGCTCGAGGCCGTCCGCGCCTGGTGGCAGGCCAAGGGCAAGCCTGCAGATTTCCGGTTTCACCACATCTCGACAGATGAGGTGTTCGGCTCGCTCGGCCCCACGGGCAAGTTCACCGAAGACACGCCCTATGATCCGCGCAGCCCCTATTCGGCCTCCAAGGCCGCATCAGATCACCTTGTCCGCGCCTGGCATGAAACCTATGGGTTGCCGGTGGTGCTGACGAATTGTTCCAACAATTACGGCCCCTTCCACTTTCCCGAAAAGCTGATCCCTGTCGTCATCCTGAACGCTTTGGCGGGAAAGCCCATTCCCGTCTATGGCAAGGGTGAAAATGTGCGGGATTGGCTGTTCGTCGAAGATCATGCCGATGCGCTGCTGACGGTGCTGGAAAAAGGGCCCATCGGCCGCAGCTACAATATTGGGGGCGAGAATGAGGCGATGAACATCGACATCGTCCGCACCATCTGCGCCCTGCTCGATGAGATGCGCCCCGACAGTGCGCCGCATGACCGGCTGATCACCTTCGTGACTGACCGCCCCGGCCATGATCTGCGCTATGCCATTGATCCCACCCGCATCCGGGAGGAGCTGGGGTGGCGTCCCTCTGTCACGCTGGAGGAAGGCCTGCGCCGGACCGTCCGCTGGTATCTCGACAATGAATCCTGGTGGCGCCCGCTGCAGGCGCGTCAGGGTGTGGGGCAACGGCTGGGGGTCAAGGCGTGAGGCTCTTGGTTTTCGGCCAGACCGGACAGGTGGCCCGGGAACTGGCCCGCCGTGCGCCTGCGGGGGTGCAATCCACATTTCTGGGCCGCGACCGTGCCGATCTGTCCGATCCCGCCGCCTGCGCCGCTGCGATTGCGGCATATCCTGCGGACGCTGTCATCAATGCCGCCGCCTGGACGGCTGTCGACAAGGCCGAAACGGAAGAAGCCGCCGCCACAGCCGTGAATGGCCTCAGCCCGGGCGCGATGGCCCAGGCCTGTGCGGCGAAGGGTGTTCCGTTCCTGCACATCTCTACCGACTATGTCTTTGATGGCAAGTGCGATGCCCCGTTCCTGCCAGACCACCCCACAGCGCCGGTCAATGCCTATGGCAGGTCCAAGCTGGCCGGTGAGGTGGCAATCCGTGCCAGCGATGCGCGGCATTTGATCCTGCGCACCAGCTGGGTCGTGTCAGCCCATGGACAGAACTTCGTGAAAACCATGCTGCGTCTGGGGGCCGACCGCGCGAGCCTGAACGTGGTTGCAGATCAAATCGGCGGGCCAACCCCCGCTGCCGCCATTGCCGACGCGCTCATCTCGGCGGCAACCGCGCTTTGCGACAAGGCGGATGGCGGGACACATCACTTTGCAGGCAGCCCCGATACCAGCTGGGCCGATTTCGCCCGCGCCATCATGGCCGAGTCCGGATTGCCCTGCACGATCCAGGATATCCCGTCGTCAGCCTATCCCACCCCGGCAGCACGACCCATGAATTCGCGGCTCGACTGTTCTAGCCTGACCCAAGCCTTCGGCATCCCCCGCCCTGACTGGCGGCAGGGCCTGTCCGACATCATCAAGGAGTTGCGCGTATGACGAACCGCAAGGGCATCCTCCTCGCCGGCGGGTCCGGGACGCGGCTTTGGCCGATCACGATGGGCGTGTCAAAGCAACTGCTGCCGATCTATGACAAACCGATGATCTATTACCCGCTGTCGGTGCTGATGCTCGGCGGGATCCGCGAGATCGCGATCATCACCACGCCAGAGGATCAGGCGCAATTCCAACGGCTTATGGGGGATGGCAGCCAATGGGGGCTGTCCTTCACCTATATCGTCCAGCCATCGCCTGATGGGCTGGCGCAGGCCTATCTGCTGGCCCGGAATTTCCTGAACGGCGCGCCTTCGGCTATGGTTCTGGGGGATAACATCTTTTTCGGCCACGGCCTGCCGCAGGCTCTGGCCACGGCAGATGCTCAAGCCAGCGGCGGGACAGTGTTCGGCTACCGTGTCGCCGATCCCGAACGCTATGGCGTGGTGGATTTCGACAGCGCAGGCCAAGTCCGCGCCATTATCGAAAAGCCGGAAAGGCCCCCGTCAAACTATGCCGTGACCGGCCTTTACTACCTTGACGGTCGCGCGCCGGATCTTGCGGAAACGATCCGCCCTTCGCCACGGGGCGAGTTGGAAATCGTTGATCTGCTTGAGAAATACCGCAGCGAGGGCAGCCTTCAGGTAGAGCTGATGGGCCGCGGCTATGCCTGGCTGGACACCGGGACCCATGGGTCGCTTCTGGACGCGGGCAACTTTGTACGCACCCTGACAGACCGTCAGGGATTGCAGGTTGGCAGCCCGGATGAGATCGCCTGGAGGGCCGGGTTCATCACGCGGGACGATCTGCTGAAGCGGGCCGAGACGTTCCGAAAGAACGATTACGGGCGCTATTTGCTGGGGATCGCGTCGGAATAAATCGTCCCCAAAACCTGCTTTCCGACTGTGCAGCGCGCGGTGCAGACGGCTGTGCAGCAAAGCGTATGCATGCAGCGGACTAAGGTTTAAGCGGGTGTTAAGGTTAACGCCCTCGCTCCCGTTTCATCTTGGTACAAATACCCGCAGGGGGTGAATGGCCGCGCGGCACGCGCGGACAGAGGGGGCGGCACGCCCCTTGAACGCGGAGGAGGCGCGAAGGCGCCGGCGACATGAAAGGCGTGCGGCGCAAGCCGCTCCGCAAGATCAGGCGTGTTCGGGGGCGGGGCGGCGGATTGTTTGCGCGGCTTCCATCACCAGGGGGCGCAGGCCGGTGCCGCCGGCATCGACCACCTCAAACAGATGCCGCCGCATCCGGGGTTCCCAGAAATCGTTGATATGGGCGGCGATCCCGGCCACGCCTTCGGCATGGGGTTTGGATTCGAAGAACTTGGAAATCTGGTTCGCCATGTAGATCAGCTTTTCATGCGGGTCAGCGGACATGGGCGCTCTCCATCAGTCGGTCGGAATGGGTGAAAACCTCGAACCGGTCAGGCCGGGCAAGGGCGATCAGGGTCAATCCCGCCTCTTCGGCCAGATCGACGGCATGGGCGGTGGGGGCGGACACGGCGATCAGGATCGGCGCGCCAAGGGCGCAGACCTTCTGCACCATGTCGATGGAGACGCGGCTGGTCAGCACCACCGCGCCCTGCGGGGACCCCGCGCGGATCAGGTGGCCTGCCAGCTTGTCCAGCGCATTGTGACGGCCCACATCCTCGCGCGCGGCGATCAGACCATCCGCCGTCCAGAAGGCCGCGCAATGGGCGGCGCGGGTGACATCGTGCAGCGGTTGGCGGCCTGTCAGGGCCGACACGGCCTGCATCACCTGATCCGGGGTCATCCGAAAGGCGGAAGGCGCGATCTGCGCCACGGGACGCATGGCCTGTTCGATGGAATCGATCCCGCAGAGGCCGCAGCCCACCGGCCCCGCCATGGTGCGCCTGCGGGCGGCGAGGCGTGCCTCGGCATCCCCCATCAGCCAGACTTGCACGTCTACGCCCTGCCCTGCGGGCTGCACCGTGACGCTTTCGATCTGGTCAGGCGTGGCGATGCCTTCGGTCAGGGCAAAGCCATAGGCGAAGTCCACCAGATCATCCGGCGTCGCCATCATCACGGCCTGCGTCGATCCGTTGAACGACAGAGCCACCGCCACCTCTTCGGGCAGGGCGCGGGCGCCCTGCTCGATGCCACCTGAACCAAAGCTCAGACGCGGAAGGCGGCGGGCGGTGTCCATCACTCGGCCGCCAGAATGCGGCGGGATTGTTCTGCCTGTTCGGCATAGTCTTCCTGCCATTCGGTCGGGCCGTTGGACGGGCTGACCTGAACCGCCGTCACCTTGTATTCCGGGCAGTTGGTCGCCCAATCCGAGAAATCGGTGGTGATGACATTGGCCTGCGTCGTCGGGTGGTGGAAGGTGGTGTAAACCACCCCCGGCGACACGCGATCAGTGATCTTGGCCTTGAGCGAGGTTTCCCCCGACCGCGAGGCCAGTTTCACATATTGCCCATCCCGCACGCCGCGAAGTTCGGCATCGTGGGGGTGGATCTCCAGCAGGTCTTCCTCATGCCAGACCACGTTTTCCGTACGCCGTGTCTGCGCGCCGACATTGTATTGCGAAAGGATGCGGCCCGTCGTCAGCAGCAGCGGGAAGCGCGGGCCGGTCTTTTCATCGGTGGCCACATATTCCGTGCGGATGAACTTGCCCTTGCCGCGAACGAAGCCATCAATGTGCATCAGCGGCGTGCCTTCCGGTGCTGCGTCATTGCAGGGCCACTGGATCGACCCCATGGTTTCCAGCTTTTCATAGCTGACCCCGGCGAAGGAGGGCGTCAGCATGGCAATCTCATCCATGATCTGCGACGGGTGGGTATAGTGCCAATCGGCCCCCATCGCCTGCGCGAACAACTGGGTGACTTCCCAGTCGGCATAGCCCTGTTTCGGGGCCATCACCTTGCGGACGCGGTTGATGCGGCGTTCGGCGTTGGTGAAGGTGCCGTCTTTTTCCAGGAAGGAGGAGCCGGGAAAGAAGACATGGGCGTAGTTCGCGGTCTCGTTCAGGAACAGGTCATGGACGATCACGCATTCCATGGCCGCCAGCCCGGCGGCGACGTGTTTGGTGTCGGGGTCGGATTGCAGGATGTCCTCACCCTGGCAATACAGGCCCTTGAAGGTGCCTTCCACGGCGGCATCCAGCATGTTGGGGATGCGCAGACCGGGTTCATTGTCGATCTTCACGCCCCAGATGGATTCGAACACTTCGCGGACGGAGTCGTTTTTCACATGGCGATAGCCGGGCAGTTCGTGGGGGAATGACCCCATGTCGCAGGACCCCTGCACGTTGTTCTGCCCGCGCAACGGGTTCACGCCCACGCCGGGGCGGCCAATATTGCCGGTCAGCATGGCAAGGTTGGCGATGCCGATCACGGTGGTGGAGCCTTGGGAATGTTCGGTTACACCCAGCCCGTAATAGATCGCCCCATTGCCGCCTTTGGCATAGAGGCGGGCAGCGGCGCGCAGCTCATCCGCCTTTACCCCGGTCAGAAGCTGCGTGGCTTCGGGCGAATGGCGGGGATCAGAGACGAACTCGGCATAGTCCTGGAATTCATCCCAGTCACAGCGGGTGCGGATGAAATCCTCATCAAAAAGGCCTTCCGTCACGATGGTATGCGCGATGGCGGTGACCACGGCCACGTTGGTGCCGGGCGTCAGGGCCAAGTGGTGGGCAGCCCGGATGTGGGCGGAGTTATCCACCAGATCAATCCGGCGCGGGTCGATCACGATCAGCTTGGCCCCGGCGCGCAAGCGCTTTTTCAGGCGCGAGGCAAATACGGGGTGGCCGTCGGTGGGGTTCGCGCCGATCAGGATGACGACGTCAGTCTGTTCGACGCTGTCGAAATCCTGCGTGCCGGCGCTGGTGCCGAAGGTCTGGCCCAGGCCATAGCCGGTGGGCGAATGGCAGACGCGGGCGCAGGTGTCGGTGTTGTTGTTCATGAACACCGCGCGGGTCAGCTTTTGCACCAGATAGGCTTCTTCATTGGTGCAGCGGCTGGAGGTGATCACGCCGACAGACTGGCGGCCATGCTTTTCGATCAGGCCCTTCATGCGGTTGGCGGTGAATTCCATCGCCTCGTCCCACGACACTTCCTGCCAGGGATCGGTGATCTTGTCGCGGATCATTGGGGAAAGGATTCGGTCCTTGTGGCTGGCATAGCCATAGGCGAAGCGGCCCTTGACGCAGGAATGGCCCCGGTTGGCCTTGCCATGCTTGTAGGGGGTCATACGGACCAGTTCATCGCCACGCATTTCGGCCTTGAAGCTGCAACCGACGCCGCAATAGGCGCAGGTGGTGATGACAGACCGTTCGGGGGTGCCGATGTCGATGATCGACTTTTCTTGCAGAGTTGCCGTCGGGCAGGCCTGCACGCAGGCGCCGCAGGAGACGCAGTCAGAGGTGAGGGCGGTGTCGGTTTTTGCGCCAAAGGACACGCGGCTGTCGAAGCCCCGGCCTTCGATGGTCAACGCAAAAGTGCCCTGCACTTCCTCGCAGGCGCGGACGCAGCGCGAGCAGACGATGCATTTCGCCGGGTCGTAGGTGAAATAGGGGTTGGAATCGTCCTTGGGCATCCATTGCGGATTGGCTTCGCCCGAATTGTTCTTGGGCTTGAAGTGGGTATCCACCGCCTCATACCGCACGTCGCGCAGGCCGACGGCCCCGGCCATATCCTGCAATTCGCAATCGCCATTGGCGGAACAGGTCAGGCAATCCAGAGGGTGGTCGGAGATGTACAGTTCCATCACGCCACGGCGAAGCTGCTTCAGCTTGGCGTTCTGGGTGTGGACCTTGATCCCCGGCGCGACGGGGGTGGTGCAGGATGCGGGGGTGCCGTTGCGGCCTTCAATCTCCACAAGGCAGAGGCGGCAGGAGCCGAAGGCATCGAGGCTGTCCGTGGCGCAGAGTTTCGGGACGGTGATCCCGATTTCCGCCGCCGCGCGCATGATGGAGGTGCCTTCGGGGACCGTAATGTCGAAGCCATCGATGGTCAGGGTGACCATGGTCTTGGACTTGGCGGCAGGGGTGCCGAAGTCGCGGTCGGGAATGATGAAGTCTTTCATCTCAGGCACCCTTATTCTTGGCGAGTTGGTGGGCGACGATGGCATTGGCGTGGCCGTGGCCCATTGCGTGGGTTTCCTTCAGGAAGGAAACGATCTGCATATGCGGTTGGTCCAGCCGTGTGGCGATCTGTTCAAACCAGTGCTGCATCGGCTGGCCGTATTTCTGTTCGATCGACGGAAAGTAGGACGCCGGGCCCTTAACCTGTGCGGTCATTCGGCGGCCTCTTTCAGCGAGGGCGAGAAATCATCGGGGAAATGCGACAGGGCCGACATCACCGGATAGGGGGTGAAGCCGCCCAGCGCGCAGAGCGAGCCGGATTTCATGGTGGCGCAAAGGTCGGTCAGCAGCGGGATGGCGGCGGCGTCGCCTTTGGCGATGCGATCCACGGTTTCCACGCCGCGCACCGCGCCGATGCGGCAGGGGGTGCATTTGCCGCAGGATTCGATGGCGCAGAATTCCATCGCGAAGCGCGCCTGTTTCAGCATGTCTGCGGAGTCGTCAAAGATCACCAGCCCGGCATGGCCGATAAGCCCCTCTTTCGCGCCGAATTCTTCGTACCCAAAGGGCGTGTCGAACAGGGCGCGGGGGAAATAGGCGCCGAGGGGGCCGCCCACCTGCACCGCCTTGACCGGGCGGCCCGTCGCGGTGCCGCCGCCGATGACATCGACGATTTCACCCAGCGTCAGGCCGAAGGCCACCTCAAACAAGCCGCCATGTTTGACGTTGCCCGCGATTTGCAGCGGGATGGTGCCGCGCGACCGGCCAAGGCCGAAGTCTTTGTAGAAGGCAGCGCCGCGTTCAAGGATGACCGGGATGGTGGCCAGCGAGATGACGTTGTTCACCACCGTGGGCTTGCCAAGGAAGCCTTGCAGCGCAGGCAGCGGCGGCTTGGCGCGGACGACGCCGCGTTTGCCTTCGAGTGAGTTCAGCAGCGAGGTTTCTTCACCGCAGACATAGGCCCCGGCGCCGGTGCGAATTTCCATGTCGAACGTCTTGCCGGAACCAAGGACCGATGCGCCCAAGACGCCTGCCTTGCGGGCGATGGCGACGGCCTCGGTCATCACTTCGATGGCATCGGGGTATTCCGACCGCAGATAGACATAGCCGCGCGTGGCCCCGGTGGCGATGCCTGCGATGACCATGCCTTCGATCAGGGTGAAGGGGTCGCCTTCCATCAGCATCCGGTCGGCGAAGGTGCCGCTGTCGCCCTCATCGGCGTTGCAGACGATGTATTTCTGATCGGCCTTTGCTTCGGCTACCGTCTTCCACTTTATGCCGGTAGGGAAGCCCGCGCCGCCCCGGCCGCGCAGGCCGGAATCTGTGACTTCGGCCACGATGGCGGCACTATCCATGCCCAGCGCGCGGCGCAGGCCAACGAGGCCATGGTGGGCTTCGTAATCGGTCAGCGACAGGGGATCGACCACGCCGACACGGGCAAAGGTGAGGCGGGTCTGTTTTGCCAACCAAGGCAGGGCATCGGTCAGGCCAAGCGCCTTGGGGTGCTGGGCAAGATCGGCAAAGAGCGCAGGCACATCGGCGGGCGTCATCGGGCCGAAGGCAAGGCGACCTGCATCGGTTGCCACTTCCAGCAGCGGTTCCAGCCAGACCATGCCGCGCGATCCGTTGCGGACGAGATCGACGGTGATGCCACGGCGGGCAGCCTCGGCCACAACAGCGGCGGCCACCTCATCGGCGCCAAGGCCACGGGCGGCGGCGTCGCGGGGGACGTAGATTTTCATCAGCGCACCCCTTCGATGATGGCGTCAAGGCGGGCTTCATCAACACGACCCACCACCTTGCCATCCACCAGCGCGGCAGGGGCGCAGGCGCAGAGGCCAAGGCAGAACACGGGTTCCAGCGTGATCTGGCCATCTTTGGTGGTTTGGTGCCATTCGATGCCAAGGCGGTTCTGGGCATGGGCGGCAACACGGTCGGCCCCCATCGCCTGACAGGCCTCGGCGCGGCAAAGCTTCAGCACATGCTTGCCTGCCGGGTCTTCGCGGAAATCGTGGTAGAAGGACATGACGCCGTGCACCTCGGCCCGGGTCAGGTTCAGATGCTTGGCGATGATCGGCAGGGCGTCGCGCGGCACATAGCCATAGGCGTTCTGGATTGCGTGGAGAATCGGCAGAAGCGGCCCCTCCATCCCCTCATGCGCGGTCAGGATTTCCCCAACGCGCGCGGCGATTTCGGTGCTTGTCTGCATCATCGGCGGCCCCTTCGGTAGCTGTATACCGGGATATACCGATCAATAGGGAAATCAATATCGATTTCCCGTTGTTTGATAGATGCCGTCTATCGTTTTGGATTGAGTGGGGCGCGGGCCTACCCCAGCCAGACCCGCGCATAGGGGGGCAGTGCGATATTGCCGTGATGCGCCTTTACCGGCTGGTCAGAGAGAGCATCGTGCATCTGCATCGCGCCCTGCTTGCGCGCCCAATCTTCGGGAAGATGCGCCCAGCTTTCCGAGAAGTTGAACAGGCACAGAAGTGTGCCAGTGGGCGCATCGCGCCGGAAGGCAAAGACCTGTGGCATATCGCAGGCCACCACCCGGATCGGGTAGGCTGCATGCAAGGCAGAGGTCGCCTTGCGCCGCGCAAGGATGTGCCGCACCCCCAACCAGACGCGCGAGGCATGGGTCGCCCCATCATGCCGTGCCGCGGCGGCCTGCCAATCCATCCGGGGGCGATGAATCCAGCGGCTGTCATGGGCGTGTTCGGGGACCGACAGATAATCATGATCGTTCAGCGCGGCGAGTTCGTCGCCCATGTAAATCAGGGGGATGCCACCCCAGGCGGCGATCATCGCATGGCCCATCAGGATGCGCTGAACCGCAAGGTCTGCGGCCTTGGCGTCACCCGCGGTCAGCGCCTTTTCCAGCCCGGCAAGGCTGGCGAAACTGCCAGAGATGCGTTTGTCCCCCGTGGCAGGGTTTTCCTGAAACAGCGCGCCGCGCGCAAAGCTGCCGGGGAAGGTGCCGTCATAGAAATCCGACAGAAAGGCGCGGTGGCCGGGGCCGGACAAGCCCAGCGCGGCGGCATCCTCATCCGTCACGGCCCAGCCGATATCGTCATGGCAGCGAATGTAGGTGGCGTAGGTGGCGTTGGTCAGCCGGTCGGGGAAATGGGTGCCCATGACATGCGTCATCAACCGCGTGTCGCGGGTGGCGAGCGACGACCAGAACTGCACCATGAGCGAGTTGTGATAGGCGAGGTTGCCTTCCTTGCCATCGTGCTTTCCCCGGCCAAGGTAGGGCAGCATCTCGGCAGGCGCGACGATCGCCTCTTCCAGATGCAGCACGGCGGGGCAGGTGATGCGGCAGACGGCGCGCAGGGCCTGCAGCAGCATGTGCACCTCGGGTTCCGATTGGCAGCGGGTGCCAAGGCGTTTCCACATGAAGGCCACGGCATCCAGGCGCAGCACATCCACGCCGCGATTGGCGAGGAAGAGCATGATCTCGGCGATTTCCAGAAAGACCTGCGGATTGGCCCAGTTCAGATCCCACTGATGTTCGTTGAAGGTGGTCCAGACCCATTTGCCGAAATCTGGGTAATGGGTGAAATTGCCGGGGGCGTTGTCGGGGAACACCTCGACGAGCGTTTCCTCATACCGCTTTGGAAGATCGGGGCTGTCGAACATCAGGTAGTAGTCCTGATGCTTTGCATCGCCCTTGGCGGCTTTCTTTGCCCAAGCGTGTTCTTTTGCGGTGTGGTTCAGGACAAGGTCGATGCAGACGGAAATCCCGCGCGCGCGCAGTTCGGCTGTGACGGCCTCAAACTCCTCCATCGTGCCATAGGCGGGGTTGATGGCGCGGTAATCCATCACCGAATAGCCACCATCGCTGTCGCCCGGGCGGGGCTTCAGGCAGGGCATGAAGTGGACATAGGTGATGCCAAGCTCTTCCAGATAATCCAGCTTTTCCAGAACGCCGGACAGGGAGCCAGCAAAGCGGTCGATGTAGAAGACATAGCCCGCCATATCGGGCCGCTGGAACCAATCGGGTTCCAGATCGCGCCGCAGGTCCAGCCGTTTCAGATCGGGGGCGCGGTCGTTCCAAGCCTTTTGCATCGCCTTGAGAAGGGCGGTGCGGAAGGTGCCGTAATCGGGGTGTTGGCCGTAAAGCGCATCCAGCATCGGCCAGAGGTCCGGCGCGCTGCGATCAAGGCGCAGGGCAAAAACTTCGTCATCCGCAACGGACGGCGTGCGTGCCATGGTGGTCCCTCCCCAAAGTGCGGGCAGATTAGGCAAGCCAAAGCGGTTTGGAAAGGGTGATTCAGCCCTGGATGATCAGTCTCGTCCGGTGCCGGATGCGGTTGGCGATCCAAAGCAGGTCATCCCGCGCAAAGGCCACGCACCCCGCCGTGGGGTGCCGGGGCCGCCGCCATGTGTGAACAAAGATGGCCGATCCCCGGCCCGGATCGGCCTGCGGCCAGTTCCAATCAGTGAGCAGGATAAGGTCATACATCGGATCAGGCCGCGTCAGCCGTTCATGCGACCATGGATGCGGGGCACGGACCATCAGGTTGTAGTCCGGATCGCGGCTGTCATCCGACCACAGGTCGGACGGGCCGAAGGGCAGCGCCCAGTCGGGCAGTTGCGACGGTGACAAACGGTCAGGGCGGTAGAGCATCCCGATGAAGCGATGCGTGCCTTGCGGGGTGGCACCGTCGCCTTCGCGTTTTGCGCGGGCAGGAAGGATGCCGCCGCGCCCGATGGAACAGGGAAACACCCGCCCCATGAAGCGCGCACCCCATGGGGTGACCACCAGATCGGTCGGCGTCACAGCAGATGCCCCGATTTCGCGGCCTTGGTGGCCAGATAGGCGGCGTTCTGCGCGGTTTGGCCGACCTTGAGCGGCACACGTTCGGCCACGGCGATGCCACAGGAATCCATCATCGCCAGTTTGTTGGGATTGTTGGTCAGCAAGCGCACCGAAGAAAACCCCATTTTGCGCAGAATGCCCGCGCCGATGCGGAAATCGCGTTCGTCATCCTCGAACCCGAGGCGATGATTGGCTTCGACCGTATCAAAGCCCTGATCCTGCAAGGAATAGGCCCGCATCTTGTTGGCAAGCCCGATGCCGCGCCCTTCCTGATTGAGGTAGAGAAGGACCCCTGCCCCTTCCTCGCCCATCTGCGCCAAGGCCGCGCGCAACTGGGGGCCGCAATCGCATTTCAGGCTGCCCAGCACATCGCCGGTGAAGCAGGCCGAATGAAGCCGCGCCAGAACGGGGAGGCTGCGGTCAGGTTTGCCGATCTCGATCGCGTAATGCTCTTCGCCCCCGTCTTCCGGGCGGAAGATATGCACGCGCCCGGCCTGCGCGGCCTGCATCGGCAGGCGCGCGTTCACCACCGGATGCAGCGGCGACATGCGCGACAGTTCCGGCGCAATCTCTGCCAGCGGGAGAAGGGTGAGCGCGTGTTCATCCGCCAGAGCCATGCCATGGGCCACGGGCACAAGCAGGGCGGCCGGCAGCAGATGGGCAGATTTCACCAGATGCAGCGCCGCGCGGTGCAGGTCGGATGATCCGTCGCGCAAAGCGCGCAAAGGCCCCTTCAGCGGCACGCGCAGATCATCTGCCGGATCGGCCAGCGCGCGCAGCCACTCCACCCCCATCCCCTCGGGAACCAGAATGCGGGCGATGTCACCGTCATAGGCGGCAGTCTTGAGCGTTTCCGCGCGGCGCGCGGTCAGCGCCAGTTCGGGCTGCCCGAGCGCGCGCAGGGCGGCGAGGCGGGCAGGCTCCAACGACTCGACCGCCACCATCAGCATGGCGCGGCCATCGCCTGTCATGACGACGGGCACGCCCATACGCAGATCGCCCCGCGCGCGGGACAGGCGTTCAACGATCGTGGGTGCAAGATTGGGGCGGGTGTTCTGCATCATGTCCTCTGCCCCCTATCTAGGCCGATGTGCAGGAAATTGAAACATTCCCCCACAGGGCCACACGAGCGCGTGAAAGCGGCGTTGCACTTCTTGCCGCAACCGCGAGCGGGGCGCATGTGGAACACAGAAGACGCAAACGGAGGTTCCCATGGGCACCCTGAGAAAGATCCTGCTGGTCGATGACGACGACGATCTGCGCGAGGCGCTGAGCGAGCAGTTGGTCATGACAGAAGATTTCGACGTGTTCGAAGCCCGCACCGGGGCCGAGGGCATGGAGAAGGCAAAGGCCGGTCTTTACGATCTGGTGATCCTTGATGTGGGTCTTCCCGATACGGATGGGCGCGAGTTGTGCCGCCGGATGCGCAAAGGCGGCGTCAAATGCCCGGTGCTGATGTTGACCGGTCATGATTCGGATGCGGACACCATTCTGGGGCTGGATGCCGGGGCCAATGACTATGTGACCAAGCCTTTTAAGTTTCCGGTGTTGCTTGCGCGCATCAGGGCCCAATTGCGCCAGCATGAGCAATCCGAAGACGCCATTTTCCAGCTTGGCCCCTATACGTTCAAGCCCGCGCAAAAGATGCTGGTGGACGAAAAGGAAAAGAAGATCCGTCTGACGGAAAAAGAAACCAACATTCTCAAGTATTTGTACCGCGCACAGCAAAGCGTGGTGGCGCGGGATGTGCTGCTGCATGAGGTGTGGGGATACAATGCGGGCGTTACGACGCACACGCTGGAAACCCACATTTACCGTCTGCGGCAGAAGATTGAACCCGATCCTTCCAATGCGCGGCTTCTGGTTACGGAAAGCGGCGGATACCGATTGGTGGCGTGACGATCTTAAAATCGCCTGATTCATTTCTTATATACATTTGGATGCGAGATTGATCGCACCCAGGATCCCCTTGTCGTGTCGGGGTTATGGCACGGCATCCTCCCTGTTGGACTTGGCCGGGCATCTTGCCCGGCCTTTTTTTCTGGCTGGACTGCTTCATGAAGATGAACACTGGGTTCGCATCACGAACGCAAGCAAAGCCTATACATCAGTATAATAAATCTTCTTAGCGGTTCGATAGCCCGTTGGGTATAACGCCCATCGCCCAAATGAGTTGGGCCAGTTTTAGGAGAGTAACATGCGTATTGGCTTTGCGGCCCTGTTTGCCGGAGTGATGGCGTCCCCTGCTTTTGCCGAAGACCTCGTCTTCACGCTGGTCAATGACAGTTCCTACACCATCGTGGAAATGAACGTGTCGCCGGTGGACGAAGAGCTTTGGGGTGAGAACATCCTGACCGTCGACTCGGTTGCACCCGGTGTGTCGGGCGATGTGACCATCGCGGATGGTCTTGATGTCTGCGACTATGACCTGCGCTTCGTCACCGAAGACGGGATCGAAGCGACACAGGAGCAAAACCTGTGCGAGATCAACACCTTCACGATCAACGATTGAGCCGGCAACGATTGATCCGGCAACGATTGATTGCCGGTCGGGCTTGAGCCTGCGGACGGTCGGCCCTAGGGTCGGCCGTCCCTGATGCCGGAGCCTGCGATGCCCTTCACCCTTGCCACCTGGAACATCAATTCCGTCCGCCTGCGCGAGGGGCTGGTGGCGCGGCTGATGGAACAGGAGGCGCCCGATATCCTGTGCCTGCAGGAATGCAAAAGCCCCGTGGACAAGATCCCCGTCGAGCAGTTTCAGGCGCTGGGCTACACGCACATGGTTGCGCGGGGGCAGAAGGGATACAACGGCGTGGCCATCCTGTCCAAGCTGCCTTTGCAGGATGCGGGGGGCGAGGATTTCGCCACACTCGGCCATGCCCGCCACGTGGCGGCGCGGCTGGAAAACGGGGTGGTGATCCACAACTGCTATGTCCCGGCAGGAGGCGATATTCCGGATCGGGCTGTAAACGTAAAGTTCGGGCAAAAGCTGGATTTCCTGACGCAGATGCGTGACCAGTTTCACGCCGATAAACCGGCGCGGTCGATCCTTGTGGGGGATCTGAACATCGCCCCGCGCGAGGATGACGTGTGGTCGCACAAGCAGCTTCTGAAGATCGTGAGCCACACGCCCATCGAGGTGGAGCATCTGGCCCAGACGCAAGATGCGGGGAACTGGGTGGATATCACCCGACAAGACATCCCGCAGGGGCTGCTCTATTCTTGGTGGTCCTACCGCGCGGCGGATTGGGATGCGGCGGACAAGGGGCGCAGGCTGGATCACATCTGGGCCACGCCTGACATTTCGAATTCAGGCCATGGCAGCCGCATCCTGCGGCCGTGCCGTGGCTGGGAACAACCGTCGGATCACGTGCCGGTCTTTGCCAGTTTCGATCTGTGATCCCCTTTTCCCGGCGGTCTGATCTGATAGGGCTGCAGGGCAGATTTTAGGAGGCATGCGATGACGCATCTCTGGGTCAGGGCTGAACAACGCCCGAACGAGGAACGGGTGGGGCTGACGCCGGATGGCGCGGCGGCGCTGGTCAAGGCGGGCATTCGGGTAACGGTCGAAAAGTCGTCGGTGCGGGCGATCCCGATTGACGGCTATCGCGTGGCGGGCTGCGAGATCGCGGGTGAAAACCTGTGGCCGCAGGCACCGGGTGACGCGATCATCTTCGGGCTCAAGGAACTGCCCGAGGATGGCACGGCCCTGACCCATCGCCACATCATGTTCGGCCATGCCTACAAGGGCCAGCCCGCGGGGCGCGAACTGCTGAAGCGGTTCAAGGCCGGGGGCGGCACGCTCTATGATCTGGAATATCTGGTGGATGAAACCGGGCGGCGCGTGGCGGCGTTCGGCTATTGGGCGGGCTTTGCCGGGGCGGCGGTTGCCCTGAAATGCTGGGCCGCGCATCAGCGCGGCGGGATTGCCGGACCGGTGGCGAAATATCCCGGCCGGGCGGCGCTGATCGCCGATCTGGAGCGGGAGCTGGCAGGGTTGGCCCGCCCGCGCGCCATCGTGATCGGCGCGCTGGGGCGGGTGGGCACCGGGGCATCCGATCTTTGCGCTGCGATGGGCGTGGCGGTGACGAAATGGGACATGGCAGAGACCGCAAGCGGAGGCCCTTTCCCCGAGGTGCTGCAACATGAGATTTTCCTGAACTGCATCCTCGCCCGCCCCGGCTGCCCGGTTTTCGTATCGGCCAGCGCCAAGACAGACGCGCGCAAGCTGACCGTGATCGGCGATATCGCCTGCGACCCGACGTCGGATTTCTCGCCCATCAAGGTATATGACCGCGCGACCGATTGGGATGCGCCTGCGCTGCGCGTGCATGATGCGCCGCCGCTGGATGTGACCGCGATCGACAACCTGCCGTCGCTTCTGCCGGTGGAGTCGAGCGAGGATTACGCGGCGCAACTGCTGCCCAGCCTGCTGACGCTGAGCGATCTGCAATCGGGTGTCTGGGGGCGGGCGAAGGCGGAATACGACCGGCACAGCGCGGGACTGTGACGTTGGCGGACAAATTCCTTGGAAGGAATTTGCAAAAAGCTTCGAAGATTTTTGTGGGGCGATGCCCCCACGATGGGAGGACACGAACATGACGATCCATTGGTGTGGCACGGGCCTTTCATCGGTTCCCGGTTTGCGGCGGCTGATCGAGGGCGGGCACAAGGTGGTGGTGTGGAACCGCACTGTCGAGAAGGCACGCGAGGCTGTGGGTGACCTGACACAGGATATCCGCGCCTATAGCCTGCCGGCGCTGACGGCGGCCTTGCAGCCGGGGGATTTGGCCATTTCCATGCTCCCCGCCGATCAGCATGTGGGGATTGCCACGGTCTGTCTGGAAAAGGGCGCGCATTTTGTGTCGTCTAGCTATATCGCGCCGGAAATGAGGGCGCTGGATGCGGCGTTCCGGGAAAAAGGGCTGTGTTCGGTCAACGAAGTGGGGCTGGACCCAGGCATCGACCATCTGATGGCGCATGATCTGGTGGCGCGCTATCGCGCCTCTGCCGCCTATGACGTGAAGAATGTACTGTCCTTTACCTCCTATTGCGGCGGCGTGCCTAAGATCGCCAACGCCTTCCGCTACAAGTTTTCCTGGTCGCCGCTGGGTGTGCTGAAGGCGCTGCGGTCGCCGTCACGATCCTTGCGGAACTTCAGCGAATTGCGGGTGAACCGGCCTTGGGACGCGATCACCGCTTATGACGCGCCGCTGCCAAGCCCTGAGAGCTTTGAGGTTTATCCCAATCGTGACAGCTATCCCTTCATGGCGGATTACCGGTTCGACAAGGACTGGCAGGTGCGCGATTTCGTGCGCGGCACCATCCGCCTGAACGGCTGGGCCGAGGCCTGGGGGCCGGTGTTTCGCGAGATCGAAACGCTGCAAGGCCCGGCGGGCGATGCGCGGTTGGCCGAGATGGCGGCGCAGTTCTGGGCCGAGAATTCCTATGACGACGGCGAGCCGGACCGCGTGGTGCTGTTCGTGTCGCTCAAGGCCGAACGCGATGGCGTGACGGTCTGGCATGAGGAATGGGCGATGGATGCCTGGGGCGATGCGCGCGGCACGGCGATGGGGCGGCTGGTATCGGTGCCCGTGTCGCTGGCTGTCGAATCGGTGCTGGCGCGGGAAATTCCGGCTGGTGTGCACGCCGCGCCGCACGATCCCCGGCTGATCGACAAATGGATGGGGCAGATCCGCGGTCTGGCGCAATATCTGGAACGGGTGGACCATCTGGCGAAGTGATCAACGCCGGGGCGGTTGTGACGTGACAGCCGCCCCCCCGCGCGGGTAGACTGCTGGCCAAAATCCGGGGAACAGCCGGATGTATCCCAGACTGGGCAGCAGAATACGGGCGAGGCATGGCCGTCATCACAGGTGACAGACCGACAGGGTCATTTGGCAACCGCCTTGCCGTGTGGCGGGCTGGTTTTGCACGGCCTGCGCTGGCCTTCCGGTCACAGCCGGAACCACGCTCCATCGGGTTGTTTGCGCGCGGTCGCCAGATCGTGGCGGGCAACTTCCTGTTCGCGGGCAAGCTGGTGCAAGCCCCAGCGGTGGCGATATGGGACGTGACGGCGCCTGATCCCGCCTTTGCCGCCGAAGCGCATGGTTTTGTCTGGCTTGACGATCTTGCCGCCTATGGCGACAGCGCGGCGCGCAAGCGGGCACGAGACTGGACCCATGATTGGATCGCACGCTTTGGCCGGGGGCAGGGGCCAGGTTGGACGCCCGATCTGACCGGGCGGCGGCTGATCCGCTGGGTGAATCATGCCATGCTGATACTGCAAGGCAGCGACAAGGCGCAGTCGGATGCCTATTTCCGCGCGCTGACGGTGCAGACCCATTACCTTGCGCGGCGCTGGACCCGCGCAGCATCAGGATTGCCCCGGTTCGAGGCGTTGACCGGGCTGATCGTGGCCGCTCTGGCGCTGGAGGGGAAGGCTGCGCTGGTTGGGGCCGCCATCGCCGCGCTGGCCCGCGATTGCCAGCGCGAGGTGGATGCCGGAGGCGGCATCCCCACGCGCAACCCCGAGGATTTGCTGGAAGTGTTCACCCTGCTGAACTGGGCGGCGCAGGCCTTGGCCGAATCGGGCCGGGCGGTGCCGGTTGAGGTGACGCATGCCATCGGCCGGATCGCGCCTACCCTGCGCGCATTGCGCCATGCCGATGGGGGGTTGGCGCGGTTTCACGGGGGCGGGCGCGGGATCGAAGGGCGGCTGGACGCGGCCCTGGCGGCATCCGGCGTGCGCGGTGGCAGTGGGGGCGGGCTTCCGGCGATGGGTTTCGTGCGGCTGGCCTCTGGCCGGACGACGGTGATCGTCGATGCGGCATCCCCGCCCGATGCGGGCGCGGGGGGTGAGGCGCATGCGTCCACCCTTGCGTTCGAGATGACCTCGGGCCGCCGCCCGCTGATCGTGAGCAGCGGGTCAGGCCTGCCCTTCGGCGATGATTGGCAATTGGCCGGGCGCGCCACGGCATCGCATTCCACCCTGTCGCTGGACGGGTCCTCCTCATCCAGGCTGGGCAAGGGCGGGGCGGAATTCGCGACCCGCGCGCCGGTGACCGCGCTGCAAATGGCGCAGGACAGCAATGGCCATCATCTGTCGCTGGCGCATGGCGGCTGGCAGGGCAGCCACGGGCTGACCCATGCGCGGATCCTGACGCTGGATACCCAAGGCCGCCGCCTGACCGGGACGGACCTGCTGGAGGCGCGCAGCACCGGTGATCGCAAGCGTGTGGCGGCCATTTTGGCGCAGAATCCCGAAGGCATCGGATTTGCCATCCGCTTTCATTTGCATCCCGATGTGGATGTGGCGCTGGACATGGGCGGGAACGCCGTTTCCATGGCGCTGAAATCGGGGGAGATCTGGGTGTTCCGCCATGACGGGATTGCAAAACTGACGCTTGATCCATCGGTTTATCTGGAAAAAGGGCGTTTGCAGCCACGTGCGACGAAACAGATCGTCCTTTCCGCGCCTGCAGGCAGCTTTGAAACCCGGATCGGCTGGACCTTGGCCAAGGCACAGGATACTCCGCTGGCCATCCGCGATCTGGACCGCGAGGAATTGTCGGTTCCGGACTGACCGTATCCGTTACCCCGGGGGTTCTGCCCATGCCAAACCTTGTTCCCATCGGCCGCGCGCTGATTTCCGTATCCGACAAATCCGGCCTGCTTGATCTGGCGCGCGCCTTGGCGGCGCGGGGGGTGGAGTTGATTTC
The DNA here is from genome assembly GCA_943370085.1 of Variovorax paradoxus. Taxonomy (GTDB): domain Bacteria; phylum Pseudomonadota; class Alphaproteobacteria; order Rhodobacterales; family Rhodobacteraceae; genus Paragemmobacter. Next base: position 27,762 of record CALRPT020000012.1, read on the forward strand.
CACTGGGGGCACATCGGGGATGCTCCGCACGGCGGGGCTGACAGTGCGGGATGTATCGGATGTGACGGGGTTCCCGGAAATGATGGATGGCCGGGTCAAGACGCTGCATCCGAATGTGCATGGTGCGCTGCTGGCGCTGCGGGATGATGACGAACATCTGCTGGCGATGGCGGCGCATGGGATCGAACCGATCGACCTGTTGATCGTGAACCTGTACCCGTTCGAAGAGACGGTGGCGAAAGGGGCCGATCACGCCACCTGCATCGAGAATATCGATATCGGCGGCCCGGCCATGATCCGCGCGGCATCGAAGAACCACCGGTTCGTGACGGTGCTGACGGACCCTGCCGATTACCAGCCCCTGCTGGATCAGTTGGCCGCGCATGACGGGGCCACGACCATGGCCTTCCGGCAGAAGATGGCGCTGACGGCCTATTCCCGCACCGCCGCCTATGATGCCGCCGTGTCGAACTGGCTGGCCGGGGAGATCGGCGAGACGGCACCGCGCTATCGCAGCTTTGCGGGCAAGTTGGCCCAAGAGCTGCGCTATGGCGAAAACCCGCATCAGGGCGCGGCCTTCTATGTGGATGGGTCAAAGCGCGAAGGTGTTGCCACCGCCAAGCAGTGGCAGGGCAAGGAGCTTTCCTACAACAACATCAACGATACCGACGCGGCCTTTGAACTGGTGGCGGAATTCGCGCCGGAGGTTGGCCCCGCCGTGGCGATCATCAAACACGCCAACCCCTGCGGCGTGGCGCAGGGCGCGACCTTGGCCGAGGCTTATGCGCGCGCCTATGACTGCGACCGCACCTCGGCCTTTGGCGGGATCGTGGCGCTGAACCAGCCCTTGGATGCGGCGACGGCGGAGAAGATCACCGAGATCTTCACCGAAGTGGTCATCGCGCCGGGGGCCAGCGATGAGGCCCGCGCGATCTTTGCCGCCAAAAAGAACTTGCGCCTGCTGACGACCGCCGCCCTGCCCGACCCGCGCGCCAAGGCGACAGCGTTCAAACAGGTGGCGGGTGGCTTTCTGGTGCAGGACCGCGATTCCGGGATCATCCGCCCTGCCGATCTGAAGGTGGTCACCAAACGCGCGCCGACGGATGCCGAACTGGCCGACCTGCTGTTTGCGTGGAAAGTGGCCAAGCATGTGAAATCCAACGCCATCATCTATGTCAGGGATGGGGCCACGGTGGGCGTCGGCGCAGGACAGATGAGCCGGATCGACAGCACCCGCATCGCCGCCCGCAAATCGCAGGACATGGCCGAGGCGCTGGGTCTTTCCCGGCCGCTGACCCATGGGTCGGTTGTGGCCTCAGATGCTTTCTTTCCCTTTGCCGATGGCCTTCTTGCCGCGGCCGAGGCCGGGGCCACGGCCATCATCCAACCCGGCGGATCCATGCGCGATGAGGACGTGATCGCCGCTGCCGATGCGGCGGGGCTGGCGATGGTCTTTACCAACATGCGCCATTTCCGGCACTGAAGTCTGACAGTCACGGGGCATGTCCATGCGTATCGCCATCATCACCGCGACCATCATCTTTGTGCTGGATCAGGCCACGAAACTGATCATCGTGCAGGGCATGAACCTGATCGAACGAGGCGTGATCGAAGTACTGCCGCCCTTCCTGACCTTTCGCATGGCATGGAACACGGGCATCAACTTTGGCCTTTTCAGCAATCAGGCCGAGTTCATGCGATGGGTGCTGATTGCGGTTGCGCTGGCGATTTCGGCATGGGTCTGGATCTGGATTCGCAAGGAAGGCGCGGGGCGCTGGGCGCAGATTTCCGCCGGGCTGCTGATCGGGGGGGCGCTCGGTAATGTGATTGACCGGATCGTGTATGGCGCGGTGGCGGATTTCCTGAACATGTCCTGCTGCGGGATCGAGAATCCCTATGCGTTCAACGTGGCCGACATCTCGATCTTTGCCGGGGCTTTCGGGTTGATCCTGTTCACGGGTGGCAAGGATACACCCAAACCGGGCGCAAAGCAGGGGGGCAAAGCCGCTGGCGGCAAGGGCAAGGGAAAGACCTCGTGACGCGCGCCAAGACATGCGCTAAGACGGGGGCAAGACGGATGACGGAGGCAGGCATGCAAGCAAAACGGCGTTTCCCCGCCATCGCAGCAGCGATGGTGCTGACGCTTGCAGCATGCGGCAATGGTGACGGTGTGCCGTCGCTGATGAATGTGCGCACCACTTCTGCCGGACCGGATGAGTTCGGGATCATTCCGCCCAAACCGCTGGAATTGCCCGCCGATCTGGCCGCGTTGCCCGAGCCCGCACCGGGAGGCGCAAATCGCACCGACCGCGATCCGCAAGCCGAGGCCGTGGCTGCATTGGGCGGCAACATCGGTTCGCGCGAAGGCGTGAACAGCGCGCATTCGGGCCTGTATTCCTATGCCGCGCGCTATGGCGTGACGGCGGGCATCCGGCAGACGCTGGCCGCCGAGGATCTGGAATTCCGCCGCGACAACGATGGGCGGCTGCTGGAACGCGTGTTCAATGTGAACGTCTATTACAGGGCCTATGCCGAAATGTCGCTGGATCAGCAGGCCGAATTGTGGCGCTGGCGCCGCGCCGGGGTGGCCACACCTTCGGCCCCGCCGCCACAACCCGGTGAAGACGAGTAACAAGCGCGTAGGGGCGGGTTGAACCCGCCGCCCGCCCGGCGCACCTTGCCCCGTGACAGGTCCGCCCATCGCGGGCCATCCGGAGGAAAAGATGCCAAGATTGCCGGGCCTTGCCCTGACGGGTTTGCTTTTGACAGCAGCCCCCCTAGGGGCCGCCGAAGATGTGACGGCCTTCACGCTGGACAACGGGCTTCAGGTGGTGGTGATCCAAGACAACCGCGCCCCGGTCGTGGTGCAGATGGTGTGGTACAAGGTCGGCTCGGCCGATGAACCGCGCGGCAAATCCGGCATCGCGCATTTTCTGGAACATCTGATGTTCAAGGGCACGGATGAGCTGGCCGCTGGCGAGTTTTCCGACACGGTCGAGGCGCAGGGCGGCAGCGACAACGCCTTTACCAGCTGGGATTACACCGCCTATTTTCAGCGCGTCGCGGCAGATCGTCTGGATCTGATGATGAAGCTGGAGGCAGACCGGATGACCGATCTGCAACTGGCCGCCAACGAGGTGGAAACCGAGCTTCAGGTTATTCTGGAAGAGCGCAGCCAGCGCACAGATTCCAGCCCCGGCGCGCTTTTGGGCGAACAGATGCGCGCGGCGCAGTTCCTGAACCATCCTTACGGCCTGCCGATCATCGGCTGGCGGCACGAGATGGAGGGCCTGACGCAGCAGGACGCGATCGAGCATTACAAGACGCATTATGCCCCCAACAATGCCGTTCTGGTGGTGGCAGGTGACGTGACGCCCGATCAGGTACGCGCCATGGCCGAAACGCATTACGGCCCCATCCCCACCTCGCCCGATATCAAGCCGCGTGTGCGCGTGGCCGAGCCGCCGCAACTGGCCGAACGGCGCATCGCCATGTCTGATCCGCGCGTGTCGGAGCCCTATATCTCGCGCAGCTATCTCGCCCCGGAACGTGATCCCGGCGATCAGTCCACCGCTGCGGCGCTGACGATCCTTGCGGAACTGCTGGGCGGCAATGGCACCACATCGGTGCTGGCCCGCGCTTTGCAATTTGATCAGCAGAAGGCGGTCTATGCGGCTGCATTCTATGACGGCTCCACCGTGGATGACACGACCTTCAACTTGGTCGTGGTTCCCACGCCCGACACCCCGCTGGAGGAGGCAGAGGCCGCCATGGACGCGGCGATTGCCGACTTCATCGCCAAAGGCCCCGACGCGGATGCCTTTGCCCGGATCAAGACCCAGATCCGCGCCGCCGATATCTATGCCCGCGACGATGCCAACGGCCTTGCCCGGCGCTATGGCGAAGGGCTGGCGAACGGGCTGTCGGTCGAAGATGTGAAATCCTGGCCCGATGTGCTGGATGCGGTCACGCCCGAAGACGTGGTCGCCGCCGCCAAGCTTGTTCTGGACAAACGCAAGGCCGTGACCGGCTATCTGCTGCGCGAAGAGGCCGCCCAATGATCCCGCTGTTCCGCCTGATCCCCGCCGCGCTGGCGCTGATGCTCTTTGCCCTGCCCGCACGGGCGGCGCTGGATATCCAGACTGTCACCTCACCGGGCGGCATCACCGCCTGGCTGGTGCAAGAGGACAACATCCCCTTCACCGCGCTGGAGATACGCTTTCGTGGCGGGTCCAGCCTTGACCCGGCGGGCAAGGAGGGTGCTGTCAACCTGATGACCGCGCTGATCGAGGAAGGGGCAGGCGACATGGACGCGCAGGCCTTTGCCGCCGCGCGGGACGGGCTGGCGGCATCCTTTGGGTTCTCGTCGGATATCGATACGGTGGCGGTGTCGGCGCAGTTCCTGACGGAAAACCGCGATCAGGCGATTGATCTGTTGCGGCAGGCCATCACCACGCCGCGCTTTGACGCCGATGCCGTGGAACGGGTGCGCGGGCAGGTGTTGGCAGGGCTGCGGTCGGATGAGAAAGACCCTGATAGCATCGCCAGCCAGATATTCCGCCAGCAGGCCTTTGCAGGCCACCCTTATGCCGAAGATGGCGACGGGCGGCTGGACACGGTGCCCGGCCTGACGCGCGATGATCTGATTGCCGCCCACAAGGCGACGCTGACGCGCGACCGGGTATTCGTGGCGGCGGCGGGGGATATCTCGGCCGAGGAGCTTGGCCTGTTGCTGGATGAACTGCTGGGCGATCTGCCCGAAACCGGACCTGTTCTGCCGGGGCGGGTGACGCCTGCGCTGACCGGCGGTGTCACGGTGCAGGATTTCCCCGGCCCGCAATCGGTGGTGATGTTCGGCCATTCCGGCATCAAGCGCGACGATCCGGATTTCTTTGCCGCGACGATCCTGAACGAAATCCTGGGCGGTGGCCGCTTCTCGGCCCGGCTGATGACCGAGGTGCGCGAAAAGCGCGGGCTGACCTATGGCATCGGCACGTCTCTGGTGGGGTATGACAACTCCGAATTGGTGATGGGTCAAGCCGCCGTTGCGAATGAAAAGGTGGCCGAGGCGGTTGATGTGATCCGCACGGAATGGGCCCGCATCGCCCGCGACGGGATCAGCGAGGCAGAGCTTGAGGCCACGAAAACCTATCTGACCGGTGCCTATCCGCTGCGGTTTGATGGTAACGGGCCGCTGGCCTCCATCATGGTGAACATGCAGTTGATCGGCCTGCCCGCCGATTACCCCAAGACCCGCAATGATAAGGTCAACGCGGTGACGCTGGAGGATGTAAAGCGCGTGGCAGCGTCGCTGTTCCGCGCCGATGACCTGCGCTTTGTCATCGTGGGGCAGCCTGCGGGAATCACGGGAACCGAGTAACCCGGCCGGAGGGAAAGTTTTCGGAGAAAACTTTCCCCGAAGGTCGACAAATCTCCATGGAGATTTTTCACGCCGCTTAGGCGGCGCAGGGGCAAATCTTTCGAGGAAAGATTTGCGCGGCGAAGGCGGTGCGCACCGAATCTGTGGCCCTGAACGCTTTCGCCTGCTACATATGGATGTATGAACGCCCCCGCCCCCAAGATAACCGGCCCTGCCGGCCGTCCTATGATCCGCCAACTGGATGAGGCGGCGATCAACCGCATCGCCGCGGGCGAGGTGGTGGAACGCCCTGCCTCGGCCGTGAAGGAATTGGTGGAAAACGCGCTGGATGCCGGTGCCAGCCGGATTTCGGTGGATTACGCCGATGGCGGCAAGACGCTGATCCGCGTCACCGATGATGGCTGCGGCATGACGGCGGATGATCTGCCGCTGGCGCTGTCGCGCCATGCCACATCCAAGATTGACGGATCCGATCTGCTGAACATCCACAGTTTTGGCTTTCGCGGCGAAGCGTTGCCGTCACTGGGTGCGGTGGGGAGGCTGACGATCACCTCCCGCGTGCAGGGGCATGAGGCGGCAAGTCTTACGGTGGCGGGCGGGCGGATGGCAGGGGTCAAACCCGCCGCACTGACGCGGGGCACGGTGGTGGAGCTGCGCGATCTGTTTTTTGCCACCCCGGCGCGGTTGAAATTCCTGCGGTCTGACCGGGCCGAGGCGCAGGCGATTGCCGATGTGATCCGCCGGCTTGCCATGGCAGAACCCACGGTGGGCTTTACCCTGCGCGATGTATCGGGCGGGGGCGAGGGGCGGGTGATGTTCCGCGCCGATCCCACGGGGGGCGATTTCTTTGATGCGTTGCACGCGCGGCTGGCTTCGGTTCTGGGGGCGGACTTCATCGACAATGCGCTGAAGATCGACGCGGAACGCGATGGTCTGCGGCTGACAGGCTATGCCGCCCTTCCCACCTATTCGCGCGGGTCATCAGTGCAGCAGTTCCTGTTCGTCAACGGCCGCCCGGTGCTGGACCGGATGCTGTTTGGCGCGTTGCGTGCGGCCTATTTCGATTTCCTGAGCCGCGACCGGCATCCTGCCGCCGTGTTGACCGTATCCTGCGATCCGGAGCGGGTGGACGTGAACGTCCACCCCGCCAAGGCCGAGGTGCGTTTTCGGGAACCCGAAGCGGTGCGTGCGCTGATGATCACCGGGCTGCGAACGGCGCTGTCGGGCGCGGGGCATCGTGCCAGCAGCACTGTGGGCGATGCCACACTGGCCGCCCTGCGCCCGGAACAGGCAGCGCCGCGCATCTATCAGATGGACCGACCGTCGCAGGGAAGCCTTGCCCGCAGCTTTGCCTTTCAGGCCCCAATGCCCCATCCCGGCTTTGCCGAAGCGCCATCGGCGCGCGCCGAGCCCCCTGCGCCAGAGCCCGAGACGACCCAACGCCCGCTGGGCGCGGCGCGTGCGCAAGTGCATGAGAATTACATCATCGCCCAGACCGAAACCGGCATCGTGATCGTCGATCAGCACGCGGCGCATGAGCGGCTGGTTTATGAGCGGCTGAAACGGCAAATGGCGGAAACCGGCATCACGGCGCAGGCCTTGCTGATCCCGGAAATCGTCGACCTGTCGCCGGGCGATGCGGCGCGGTTGCTGGATCATGCCGAGGCCCTGTCGCGGCTTGGGCTGAACGTTGAACCCTTTGGTGGCTCTGCCATCGCCATTCGCGAAACCCCCGCCATCCTTGGCCCGGTCAATGGCGCGGCACTGATCCGCGATGTTCTGGATGAACTGGCCGATCTGGGCGACAGCCAGTTGGTGCAGGCACGGATCGAGGCGGTGCTGTCGCGCATGGCCTGCCATGGTTCGGTACGGTCCGGCCGCCAGATGCGCGCCGAAGAGATGAATGCGCTCTTGCGCGAGATGGAGGCAACGCCCCATTCCGGACAGTGCAACCATGGCCGACCCACCTATGTGGAGCTGAAATTGTCCGATATCGAAAGGCTGTTTGGTCGGCGATGATAACCATTGCTGGCATCCCGTATGCGTGGAACGATCCTGCGGTACTGGGTGCCGCCGGGGCGTTGGTGGTGGTGATCGTCTTGTTGCTTACGCTGCGGGCGGCGGCACGCTCGGCCCGCATGGCAGGGCCGATGCTGCGGCAGATGGAATGGATGTCAAACCGCGTGCAATCCCTGTCTGACGGGCAGGAACGGCTGGCAGGCGGGCTGCATCATGTGTCCGAAGCGGCGGCGGTGGGTCAATCCTCGATGCTGAAGCTGATGGAGCAGCGCCTTGCCGATGTGCAGCGCCAGATGACCGAGGCGCTGCATGGCACATCCACCCGCACGGCGCGCAGTTTGGGCGATTTGCAACAGCGGTTGGAAACCATCGACAAGGCGCAGGCCAATATCGAAAAGCTGTCGGGCAATGTCCTGTCCCTGCAGGATATCCTGTCGAACAAGCAGACACGCGGCGCGTTCGGGGAAATCCAACTGAATGACATCGTGCAAAAGGCGCTGCCGCCGGATGCTTATTCGATGCAGGTTACGCTGTCGAACGGCCGGCGGGCGGATTGTCTGGTCCACTTGCCCAAACCGCCCGGCCCCATCGTCATCGACGCCAAATTTCCGCTGGAGGCCTATGAGGCGCTGCGCCGGGCTGAAACGCCGCAGCAACAGCTTGAGGCGCAGCGGATGATGCGCGCCTCTGTCCGCGCCCATATCAGGGCGATTGCCGAGAAGTACATCCTCGAAGGCGAAACCGCCGATGGCGCGCTGATGTTCCTGCCGTCCGAGGCAGTTTATGCCGAATTGCACGCAAATTTCCCCGATGTGGTGCGCGAAGGCTTTGCCGCCAAGGTCTGGATCGTGTCGCCCACCACCTGCATGGCCACGCTGAACACCATGCGCGCGGTGCTGAAGGATGCCCGGATGCGCGAACAGGCGGGCGCGATCCGCAAGGAACTGGCCCTGCTTTACGGTGATGTGGAACGGCTGGGCACGCGGGTGGAAAACCTTGACCGGCATTTCGGCCAGGCCGCCAAGGATATCGAAGAGATCAAGATCAGCAGCGAAAAGGCCACCCGTCGGGCGCGGCGGCTGGACAATTTCGATTTCGAGGAAATCGCCGCCGACCCCACCCCCCTGATCGGCCCGCAGGCGGCGGAATGAGGCACCTGACGCAAGCAGACTATACACGCCAGCCGTGGAAGAACGGCAAGGGCGTGACGGTGGAGCTTGCGCGGGCCGAGGCGCAGGGCGCGGTGTTGTGGCGGCTGTCGATGGCGACTGTGGCCGAGGATGGGCCGTTTTCCCTGTTTCCCGGCATCGAGCGGAACCTGACCGTGATCTCAGGGCCCGGCTTTCGTTTGATCGGGGATGGGGTGGCGCTGGACTGCCCCCCGCTGTGTCCTGTCGCTTTTCCAGGCGATGTGGCCCTTTCGGCCCAAGGCACCGCGCGCGGCGCATCGGATGATTTCAACGTGATGACCGCGCGTCATCTGCCGCGGCCGACAGTGCGGGTCACGGAAGGGCCAATGTTCTTCCCGGCGGGCGATCTGCTGGCGCTTTTCGCGTTGGACGAGGGATTGGCAAACACGATGGCCCTCGGGCGGCATGATCTGATCCTTACGGACCAACCCATGCAGGCCGAGGGCCATTTTCTGTCAGTGCGCATGACAGGCGTCAGGGCCTAGGGATCAGATCCCGAAGAAGGGCTGTGCCAGACGCGGGATCAGCTTGTTGAACCGCAAGGGCGCGTCCGTGGCGGCAAGACAGATGCAGACCTGCCCCTCTTCCGCAACCGGCGTGTGCTGCATCGCCTCATCCGCGATTTCGATGTCGCCAGGACCGAAACGGTCGCTGTCATCGCGGAACGCGCCTTGCAGCACCAGTGTCAGTTCCAGACCGCGGTGGCCGTGGTCCGGCACGGCCTGCCCGCCGGGTATGTACAAAAGCCGGGCCGAGGCATCTTTTCCGGTGCGGATGATCGCCTGTTTCACGCCCATGCCGACATTGCGCCAACGCACCTTTTCCGGCCCGCCACCCACATAATCGGCCAGCGGCGCAGGGAATACCCCGGCCCCCCGCAAGGGCCGCCGTGCGGTGGCCTGCGAAAGGCCGTCGATCCGGTCCATGCAGGCGGCCAGACTGGCTTCTGACATCGCAGCGGTGGCCGTCGTCTCGATCATCGCGCCGCCGACCGCCTCGAAAGAGGCAAGTTGCGCGCGGCATTCGTCACACAGGGATACATGCGTCGCCACGACCAGATTGAAAGCCTCGGGCAGTTCGCCTGCCGCATAGGACATCAATAGCTGGTCCGAAAGGTGGTGCCTGATCGTCATCTTCCGTCTTGCCTCAACTCATCTGCTGGCGCAGCCGCTCCAACGCCAATCTAATGCGCGATTTGATCGTTCCAAGCGGTAAGCCCGTCTCTGCGGCAATTTCGCTATGCGAAAGATCACCGTAGAAGGCCCGTTCGATCAAGGCGCGCTGCTTTTCGGGCAACTGGGCAAGCGCGGCACCCAGTCGATCTGTATCTTGCTGCGCCTCCAGCACCTCGGCCTGATCGGGTTCAGGCTCTGGTCCCCAGGGCAGGTCTTCCGGTTCGGGGCGCCGCGACTTGCGAAGCGCGTCGATCCGCCGGTTGCGGGCAATGGTGAAGACCCAGGTCGCCACCGATGCCCGCGACGGATCGAATAGCCCAGCCTTCTGCCACAGCGTTGCCATGACATCCTGCGCACATTCCTCGGCCAGCGTGGCATCTGCGCCCGACTTCATCAGGAAGGCCTTCACCCTTGGGGCGAAATGCCTGAACAGGGCGGCAAAAGCCGCCTTGTCCTGATGGTCGCGCACTCGGATAACCAGTGCCGCCCAATCCGTCTCAACTTCATCCGCCTGCACGGCAGAGCCTTCCTTTCGGCGATCAACCCCTTGTTCTTTCGCAGCCTATGGCCACGTCGATCAAGGTGCATCCGATTTTTTCGGCCTGTCGTACATCGAACATCATGGAACTTTTACGTGACATGCTGTCCGATGGATCACACAAGGCGAAATGTTCCTCGCAAAGCGGCTGTCAAGGGCAGTATGTCTAGTAAAGTTTACAGTGTGATCCAATCTGGCCGCACACACGTAAGACCGTCAATGACCAGCAGGAGTGTTGCTTTACATGCCGTTCGAAAATCTTGGCTCCGTTTCCCGTCGCGTTGCTGTTATCGGGGGGGGCATCTCTGGCATGGCCGCCGCGCATCTTCTGGCTGACGATCATTCCGTCGTCCTGTTCGAGGCGGAAGGCCGCCTTGGCGGCCACGCCCGCACCGTGGTGGCGGGCAAGAACGGCGATCAGCCGGTCGATACGGGGTTCATCGTTTTCAACAAGGTGAACTACCCAAACCTGCTGGGCATGTTCGACAAGCTTGACGTTCCTTATGTCGAAAGCAGCATGAGCTTTGGCGCTTCTATCGGGGGCGGGCGGCTGGAATACGGCCTTGCCTCACTGGATGTGATCTTTGCCCAGCGCAAGAACCTGATCTCGCCCCGTTTTCTGGGGATGCTGACCGATATCATGCGGTTCAACAAGAATGCCGCCACAGTGGTGCGGCCGGGCATGACGATCCGCGATCTTCTGACGAAGCTGGGCACCGGCGAGTGGTTCCGCGACCATTACATCACCCCGTTCTCCGGGGCGATCTGGTCTACCCCCACGATGGGGATTCTGGATTTCCCTGCAGATGCGCTGGTGCGGTTCTTTGACAATCACCGACTGCTGGATTTCGAAGGCCAGCATCAGTGGTACACGGTCAAAGGTGGATCGGTGGAATATGTCCGCCGCCTGCAGGCCTCGCTTGCCAGCCGTGGCGTGGATCTTCGCCTTGGTGCGGCAGTGGCGGGGGTAAAGCGTGAAGCGGGCGGCGTGATGATCCGCGCGCATGGTGGCGAATGGGAAATGTTCGATGAGGTGGTGATGGCCACCCATTCCGATGTCAGCCTGTCCTTGCTGGCCGATGCGACCCAGGCCGAGCGGGCAACGCTGGGCGCGGTGCGCTATCAGCCCAATCACGCAATCCTGCACCGCGACACATCGGTCATGCCGCGCAACCGCAAGTGCTGGTCTTCGTGGGTCTATGTGGAACCGGCAACCGGGCCCAAGGCCAAGATTGACCTGACCTACTGGATGAATTCGCTGCAACCCATCCCGCAGGATGACCCGATCTTTGTCACGCTCAATTCCAATGGCGGGATCAATGAATCGCTGATCGATGACATGGTGACCTTTGATCACCCGGTCTATGATCTGGCGGCGCTGGATGCACAGGGAAAGATCCGCGCCACCAACGGCACCCAGAACACATGGTTCGCCGGGGCGTGGATGCGCAACGGGTTCCACGAGGACGGCTTTGCCTCGGCGGTGGATGTGGTCGAGGCGATGCGCGCCGATGCGCGGCAGAGGGCTTTGGCGGCATGACGCAGGTCGATCTGGTCCGCGGCGAAACCTTTCACGGCCGCAAGGGCGTGGTGACGAACAGCTTTCGCTATACCGTGGATTATTTCCTTCTGGACCCGGACCGCGCCAAGGGGCCGTCGCTGTTTTCGCGCAACAAGGCCAACCTGACCGCCATCCATGACGTCGATTTCGGCGGTGCGCCAAAGCAGGGCCGGGGCACCGCCTGGGTGCGCGAGGTGCTGGCCGCGCATGGCCTGCCGGGGGCGGACCGCATCCTTCTGCTGGGCCAACCGCGCGTGATGGGCCATGTGTTCAACCCCGTCAGCTTCTGGCTGTGCCATGATCACATGGGCCATCTGCGGACGGTGATTTCCGAGGTGTCGAACACCTATGGCGACCGTCATTCCTATCTGTGCCACCGCGATGACCTTGGCCCGATCAGCAAGACCGACACGATCACCGCGAAGAAGATCTTCCACGTCTCGCCCTTTCAGCCCATCGAAGGCGGATACGCCTTCCGTTTTGACATCCGCACGGATCGGATTGGCGTCTGGATCGACTATTCATCCAAGGATGGCGGGCTGTTCACCAACCTGATCGGCCCCCGCGTGCCGCTGACCAATTGGGAGATTTTGCGCGCCGCGATCCGCCGCCCCTTTGGCAGCCGCCGCGTGCTGGCACTGATCCACTGGCAGGCGCTGAAACTGGCGCTGAAGGGTGTGAAATTCCGCAGCCGCCCCACGCCACCGCCTGAGGAAGTGACACGATGACCGCGGCGCTGCCTGCCGTTGCCCCCCGGGCAGGGTTGGCCGGATGGAGCCTGTTTGCCGCGCTGATCGCGATGGCTGGTCTGCCTATCTATATCCATGCGCCGAAATTCTATGTCGACAGCTATGGCACCAGCCTTGCCGCGCTGGGCGGCGTGCTGGCGCTGCTGCGCCTGATTGATGTGGTGCAGGACCCACTGCTGGGTTGGCTGGCCGAGGCCGGGCGCGCGCAGCGCGGGCTGCTTGTGGCGATTGCCGCCTGCCTGATGGCCATCGCCATGCTGGGGCTGTTTGCCGTGACACCGCCCGTCGCGCCGCTGCTGTGGTTCGCGCTGACGCTGACGCTGTTGTTTTCCGCCTTTTCCTTCCTGACCATTGCCTTCTATGCGGAAGGCGTGGCGAAGGCTGCGACCTTGGGGGAAAACGGCCACCTCCGGCTGGCGGGCTGGCGCGAAGGCGGGTCGCTGGCGGGGGTTTGCGTGGCTGCCGTGGCCCCTGTGGCGCTGGCCATGCTGACGGATCAGCCCTTTGCCGCCTTTGCCGTGCTATTCACGCTGTTGGCGATTGCGGCGACGCTGGCGATGCGCGGGCAATGGTCGGGGCAGGCGGCACCCATCACCAACCCCCTTGCAATCTTTCGCCCCGCGCTGGCCGATGGCCTGACGCGCCGCCTGCTGTTGATCGCGCTGCTGAACGCCGCCCCGGTTGCGGTGACATCGACCCTGTTCCTGTTCTTTGTCGAAAGCCGCCTGCTCGCCGCCGGGATGGAGGGGCCGCTTCTGCTGCTGTTCTTCCTGTCGGCCGCTGTTTCCACCCCGCTCTGGTCGCGCGCGGCACAGCGCTTTGGTGCCAAGCCTGCCTTGCTTGCCGGTATGGTTCTGGCGATTGCCAGTTTCCTTTGGGCCGCCACGCTGGGGGCCGGGGATACGCTGGCATTTGCGCTGATCTGTGCGGTATCGGGCGCGGCGCTTGGGGCTGATATGGTGCTCTTGCCTGCCCTTTTTGCGCGGCGTCTGGGCCAGTTGGGGCAGGGTGGCGAAGGCGCGGCCTTTGGCCTGTGGTCCTTTGTCTCCAAACTCTCTCTCGCCCTTGCTGCCGCCACGCTGTTGCCCGCCTTGCAGGCGGCTGGTTTCACACCGGGGGAGGAAAATACGCCTTCGGCGTTGTTCGCCCTATCTGCCTTTTACGCGCTGGTTCCTTGCGCGCTGAAGGTTCTGGCCATCGCGCTTTTGGCCGCCACCAAGGTTCCGGAGGTCTGACATGACACCCCTGCTGTCACTGCTTCTCGGCGTTGTGCTGACGATCCTGCTGATTGTGGTGAAATCCCGTTTCATAGGCTTTCGCACCCAGCAACCCGCCGATCTGGCGCAAAGTGGCCCGCGCTTTGACCTGCGCACGCATCTTTCCGGCCCCATCCTGTGCGAAGGCGTGATCTATGGCCCGACAGGCCGGGTCGCATCCCGTTTCGTGGCACAGATGGAGGGCGTGTGGGATGGCAATTCCGGCGTTCTGAAGGAACGCTTCCAATATGATTCCGGCCGCGTGCAGGATCGGGAATGGCGGCTCTTCCTGTCGAATGACGGGTCGATCCGTGCCGAGGCGGATGATGTCGTCGGCCCCGGCTCCGGCCGGGCCGAAGGGGCGGGCGTGCAACTGCGCTATCGTATCAAGCTGGATGAAGAGGCGGGGGGTCATGTGCTGAACGTGACCGACTGGATGTATCTGATGGAAAACGGAACCATCATGAATCGCAGCCAGTTCACCAAATTCGGCATCACCGTGGCCGAATTGGTCGCCACCATGCGCCGGGTTCCGGCATGAGGGATCTTACATGAGAGAGTTTCGCGGCAAACGCTATTGGCTGGTCGGCGCATCCGAGGGGTTGGGCCTTGCGCTGGCGCAGCGCCTGTCGAATGCGGGGGCTGAACTGGTGCTGTCTGCCCGATCCGGCGACCGTCTGGCCGAGGCGATTGCCCTGCTGCCGGGGCGGGCAATCCCGGTTCCGGTGGATGTCGCGTCGACCGACTCCGTCCGCAAGGCGGCGGAACAGATCGGGCAGGTGGACGGCGTTGTGTTTCTGGCCGGGGTCTATTGGCCCACAAAGGCGCAGGACTGGGATGCCGATGCGGTGGAAACCATGTGCAACGTGAACCTGACAGGCTGCGCCCGCGTCATGGGCGCGGTGATGCCGCAGATGGTGGCGCGCGGGACGGGCCATATCGTGATCACCGGGTCGCTTTCGGGCTTTCGCGGCCTGCCGGGGGCGATCGGCTATTGCGCGTCAAAGGCGGGAACAATGTCGCTGGCAGAATCGATGTATTGTGATCTGCGCGGCACGGGGATTGATGTGCAGTTGTGCAATCCCGGCTTCATCAAGACGCGGCTGACCGACAAGAACGATTTCAACATGCCCCAGATTATGGAACCCGGGCAGGCGGCGCAGATCATGTACGAACACATGACCACCGACCATTTTTCCAACAGCTTCCCGGTGCCCTTCGCCTGGCTGTTCCGACTGTCGCAATTCCTGCCTGATTGGGCCTATTATCGGCTGTTTGCCCCCAAGTAAGCATTTTTTGACGCAAAAAATGCGCAAATTCCTGACGCAAGAATTTGTCGCCCGGCTGGGCAGGGTGATCCCAAAATCTGCGTCAGATTTTGCCGCGTTTCCTGCGTCAGGAAACACTCAACCGCACCATAAAGAACCCGTCCATGCCGCCCGCCTCGGCCCAGTAATCGGGCCGCAGGCGCAGGCCGCCCTCCGCCGTCCACCAGCCATCCTCGACCCCCGGCAGCGCCACCCGTTCCACCCGCAGGCCGGGATGGCGGGCCAATGCGGCGGCGAGCTGCCCCTCGCCCTCTTCCGGCAGCAAGGAGCAGGTGCAGAATACGACCCGCCCGCCCGGTTTGACCATGGCCAAGGCCCGGTCCAGCATATGCGCCTGTAGCGCGATCAGATCGGGCAGGTCAGACCCATCCTTGACGAAGGGCAGATCGGGATGGCGGCGGATCGTGCCAGTCGCGGAACAGGGCGCATCCAGCAGCACAGCATCGAATTTCGCCTCCGGCTCCCAGACCAGCGCGTCGGCCACCACAACCTTTGCCCGCAAACTGCAACGCGACAGGTTTTCATGCAAACGCGCCAGCCGTGGCCCCGACATGTCCAGCGCTGTGACATCCGCCCCGGCGGCGGCAAGTTGCAGGGTCTTTCCCCCCGGCGCGGCGCACAGGTCCAGTACCCGTTCGCCCGCTACAGGCGCGAGCAGGCGCACTGCCAGCGCGGCAGCGGCATCCTGAACCCACCAACCGCCCGTTTCATACCCGGCGAGGGCAGAGACCTGCCCCTTTTCTTCCAGCCGCAGGCTGCCTGTCGGCAGCAGCGGACCCCCCGGCGCCTCTGCGCCATCGCGCAGGGTCAGGTCAAGCGGCGGTGACAGGGCCTGTACCGCCTCTATTGCCGTTACCACCTCACGCCCATAGGCATGCACCAGCGGCTGGCGCAGCCAGCGCGGCAATTTCTGCGGGGGAAACCCGGCAAAGGGGGTATCAGGCATCTTGCGCAGCACGGCATTAACCAGCCCGGCAAAGGGGGCGGTCCGCTTGCCGCGCCGCACCATTTCCACCGCCGCGTTCACCGCGCCATGCGCGGCACCGCCCATGGCGATTTCCACCACCGCCAGCCGCAGCGCATCGCGCACCAAGCGGGGCGGCGCTTTGCGCAGATGCGGATCAAGTACGCGGTCGGCGGGTTCCACATGCCGCAGCACCGCCAACGCCAGCCGTTGCGCCCGCGCCCGTTCCTGCGGGGGCAGGGCCGCCAGCGGCCCCTGTGGATCGGCCACCACCTGCGCCATCAGCCGACCTTCGCCCAGCACCGCACCCAACAGGCCCACCGCCGCTGTCCGTGCCGCCAACCCCTCTGCCGCCATGCCGCCACCCTTGTTCATCTGCCGAACGGGCGTATATCAACGGCACGGCACAAGGAACCCTTCCCATGACGGACACCACCGCCCCCCACGATCTGCCCCCCGCTGCCTTGCGTGCGCTGGCCGAGGCAGAGGAACGCCGCAAGCAGGCGAAAACGCAAACGCTGCCCCCCGAACTTGGCGGGCGCGACGGGCCAGAGCCGGTGCGCTATGGCGATTGGGAAAAGAAGGGGCTGGCGATCGATTTCTGATCGCCTCCCACCCGGAACATTCAGCGCATCTTGAACGAAGCCGAATCGCCTTCGCCCTTGTCGACGGTGAAGCGAATCTCTTCCCCGCCCCGCGCCTCGACCAATTGGCAGTTCTTGGGGATCGGATAGCCGGACCAATCCATCTCACGGCAGAAATACCCATCCTGCCATTCCCAGGTGCCCGTAACATCCCAACCAAGTGCACGCCCGCGGATTTCGCCGTCTTCTTCGACCTGCAGCGAAATTCCGAACATGCCCAGTCGCAGTTCCTTGTCTTGCACGGTTTCCACGAATTCCGACCTGTCGCTGATGCGCGAAAAGGTTTCCGCCAAGGCGGGCAGAGCGGCAACAGACAGCAGGGCGGCTGCGAACAGACGAGGCAACATGACGATAGCTCCGATCCTTGGGTGCTGGTCATACGGCTGAGGTGGGACAACAGATGCTTATCCTATCCCTGTGGCCTGTCAACTTCACGACGAAGTGATGGTTGGCCGGGCGTTAGAGCCCCAGCACATCCATCATGTCATATTGACCGGGCTTCTGCCCCTGCCCCCAGAGTGCCGCGCGCAGCGCGCCCCGCGCAAAGATCGCGCGGTCCGTTGCCATATGGCGCAGGATGACCCTTTCGCCATCGGCGGCAAAGATCACGTCATGTTCGCCCACGATATCGCCACCCCGCACGGCGGCAAAACCGATGCTGCCCCGCTTGCGCGCACCGGTGATGCCGTGGCGGCCAGATTCCATCGCATCGTCCAGCGCCACGCCGCGGCCATCCGCCGCCGCCTGCCCCAGCATCAGCGCCGTGCCCGATGGCGCATCCACCTTCATGCGGTGATGCGCCTCGACGATTTCCACATCCCAGTCTTCATCCAGCGCCGCAGCGATCTTCTGCGTCAGCCGCACCAGCAAGTTCACCCCCAGGCTCATGTTTCCCGCCCGCACGATCACCGCGTGATGGGCGGCGGCGTCGATCTTCGCCAGATGCGCGGCCTCCATCCCGGTGGTGCCGATCACATGCACTGCACGCGCCTGCGCGGCCAGTGCGGCGAACTCCACCGTCGCGGCCGGGGCGGTGAAGTCGATCACCGCCTGTGCGCGGGCAAAGGCCTCCAGCGGGTCATCCGTCACGGCAACACCCAGCGCCGCGCCACCCATGGCCTCGCCCACATCGCGCCCCACCCAAGCGTGGCCGGTCCGTTCCACACAGCCCACCAGACGCGCCTTGTCGGATGCCGTGATCATGCGGATCAGCATCTGCCCCATGCGCCCCGACGCGCCCGTCACCACGATCCCCGGCAAATCGGCCATCTGTTCCTCCACAGCTTTGTGCCGCTTTAGCCGCTTCGCCCTGCGCGCGAAAGCCTGCCGTTGCGGGCAGGGCGCAAAGGCCCTATGTGGAGGCCCATGTCGAACAAGCGCACATCTTCGGGCACGGGCCCCAAACAACGGCAACTCCGCGTGGGCGAACTCATTCGCCGCACGCTGTCGGATATGCTGAACCGGGCCGAGATTCACGACCCCGATCTGAACCGCATGTCCATCACCATCGGTGAGGTGTCGCTGTCCACCGACCTGAAGGTCGCGACCGTCTATGTCATGCCGCTGATGGGCACCGTGTCGGTGGAAGAAGCGATCGAAGCCTTGGCGCGCAATAAATACGCCCTGCGCCGCCGCCTTGGGTCGGAAATGACGCTGAAATACGCGCCCGATCTGCGCTTTCGCCCGGATGAGACGTTTGACAGGCTGGATGAAACCCGCCGCCTGTTCGCCGATGAAAAGGTACAGCGCGACATCGCCGCCCCGGATGGCGACGAAGCCGAGTAAGACCCTACCGATCGTGGAAATAGTCGTGGATCGCCTGCGCCATTGCAGCACTGATCCCGTCCACCGCCATCAGGTCTGACAATCCCGCCCGCGACACCGCCTTTGCGCTGCCGAAATGCGCAAGCAGGGCGCGTTTGCGCGCCGCCCCTACCCCTGGAACATCGTCCAGCGGCGTGGCGCTGATCGCCTTGCTGCGCTTGGCCCGGTGCGCGCCATTGGCCCAACGGTGCGCCTCGTCGCGCAGGCGCTGCACGAAATATAGCACCGGGTCATTCCTCTGAAGGGCAAAGGGCCGCTCGCCGGGGCGATAGAACTCTTCCTTCCCGGCATCGCGGTCGATCCCTTTGGCCACGCCGATGAAGGGGATGTCATCCACCCCAAGCTCGGCCATGATCTCCCCCACCGCCGATACCTGCCCCGCGCCGCCGTCGATCAGCAAAAGGTCGGGCCAGGCATCGGTCTTGCGGTCCGGGTCATCCTTCAGAAGCCGCTCGAACCGCCGGGTCAGCACTTCCTTCATCATCCCGAAATCATCGCCCGCGGCTCCGGCAGCACCCTTGATGTTGAACTTGCGATACTGGCCCTTGTTGAACCCGTCTGCGCCGGCCACCACCATGCCGCCCACGGCATCCGATCCCTGAATATGCGCGTTGTCGTAAATCTCGATCCGGCGCGGCGGGGCGTCCAGATCAAAGGCCTCTGCTAAGCCCTGCAACAACTTGGACTGCGCCGCCCCTTCGGCCATGCGCCGCGCCAGCGACTCGCGCGCGTTCCGGGCGGCGTTTTCGACCAGTTCGGCCTTTTCGCCCCGCTGCGGCACCGCAAGTTCCACCTTGCGCCCGGCCCGTTCGGCAAGAGCAGCACTGACCAGATCCTCATTCTCGACCGGGTGCGACAGCAGGATCAGGCGGGGAGGATCCTTGTCGTCGTAGAACTGCGTCACAAAGGCCTCGAGGATTTCCGCTTCCTCTGCCCCAGAACCCGTGCGGGGATAGAAATCGCGGTTCCCCCAGCTTTGGTTGGCGCGGATGAAGAAGACCTGCACGCAGGCCTGCCCCCCCTCCAGATGAAGGGCGATCACATCCGCCTCGGCCACGCCGCGCGGGTTGATGCCCTGCGCCTGCTGCACCTGTGTCAGCGCGCGGATGCGGTCGCGCAGGGCGGCGGCGCGTTCGAACTCCATCGCATCGGATGCAAGGGTCATCTGGGTCGCAAGCTGGGCCTGCACCTCGGTCGTCTTGCCTTCCAGAAACCGCTCGGCATCCGACACCTGCGCCGCATATTGCTCGGGCGTCACCTTTGCCACGCAAGGCGCGCTGCACCGCCGGATCTGGTGCATCAGGCAAGGCCGTGTACGGCTTTCGAACATCGCATCCGAACAGTTCCGCAGTAGAAACACCTTCTGCAACTGGTTCAGCGTGCGGTTCACCGCGCCAGCACTGGCAAAGGGGCCGAAGTAGCTGCCCTTTTCGGTCTTTTTCCCACGATGCTTTTTCAGTGCGGGAAAACCATGTTCCTTGCTGATCAGGATATTGGGAAAGCTTTTGTCGTCGCGCAGCAGCACGTTGTAACGCGGCTTCAACTGCTTGATCAGGTTCTGCTCCAGAAGCAGAGCCTCGGTTTCCGTGCGCGTCGTCAGGAACATCATCGACGCGGTTTCCGAAATCATCCGCGCGATCCGGCCCGAATGCTGGGCCGAGGGGCGGGAATAATTCGTCACCCGCGCCTTCAGGTTCCGTGCCTTGCCGACATAAAGCACCTCGGCCTTGGCGTTCAACATCCGGTACACACCGGGCGAGGAGTCCAGCGTCCGCAGATAGCCATGAATGACGTCATGGCCCAAGGGCACCTTGGCACCCGTCTCTGCCACCGTTTCCTGCCCGTTTTCCACGTCGTCCTGCACGCCGTCCGCCATCAGGTTTACACTTTATCCGAGATGCATCGATTCTGGTTCCTCGCTGCAACGCCCAAAGGCCGAGGGCAAGGGGAAAGCTGTCCACTCTTTTTGTGGATAAGTCTGCGGGAAAGTTTTTGCCATGCCGGTATTTCCCTTGTTTTTGGCCCAGTTCCCTGTCTTGATTAAAAAATAGGCAATTTCTTAACTACTTGAAAAGATTAAAAAGATTTTCATCCACACGGCAAATCACTGATAAACTTAAGGATTTTGTAACGCCCTGGTAACCAAAGCGTCAGAAGTGGACAACTTTGCCAAGCGCGCCTGACAAACCACTGTCCAGACTACTCGACACCCATCACATCCGGCGTCTGCCAAGCCAGATGCTGACCCCCGTCGACGGCAATCATCTGCCCTGTCACGGAAGGGGATTCGAGGAAAAATCCAAGCGCTGCGGTGATATCCGCCGGGTTGGCACCACGCCCCAGAACCGTTGCCGCGCGCTGCGAGGCGAAGGCCTCGGCGCTTTGCCGACCGCCCTGCAGCGTCGGGCCGGGGCCGATCGCGTTGACCCGGACACGCGGGGCGAGCCCCTGCGCAGCGGTCTGTGTCAGCGCCCAGAGGGCGGCCTTGGCGACGGTGTAGCTGGCATATTCGGGCGTCAGCTTCCACACGCGCTGATCCACCATATTCACCACCAGCGCCTGTGCGACCGGCTCACCGCCCGCATCCGCCACGGGCGCAATGGCTTGCGCGGCAAAGTGCTGGATCAGCACGAAAGGCGCGCGCAGGTTGGATTCGATATGGCGGTCCCAACTGCTGCGCGTCGCGGACTCGAAGCTGTCATGTTCAAAGATTGACGCGTTGTTCACCAGAACTGTCAGCGGCCCACCCAGCGCCTCCGTCGCGCGTCCAACCAGCGCGGCGGTCTGCGCCTCGATCAGCAGATCGGCCTGCAGTGCCTCGGCCTTGCGGCCCAGCGCGCGAATCTCGGCCACCACGCCCTCGGCCTCATCCCGGCTGCCTGCGTAATGCACCGCCACATCATGCCCGCGCCGCGCCAGATAAAGCGCCATCTCGCGCCCCAAGCGGCGCCCTGCCCCCGTTACCAATGCCCGCATGTCAGCCCTTCTTGCCGCAGTCGCAACCGCCCTGCCCAATCAGATAGCGCCCGCATCGCGCGCAACGAGAGGGTTTCGCCAAGGACACGCGTTTTGTGACGGCGCGCCGGATTGCACCGGGAAACAGCCATTTGCCGATCAGCCCGATCAGGGCCATCCCGCCCAGAAACAGGATGAAGATCTTGACCAGCATCTACAGCCCGAACCGCGCCCAAAGCGCGCGTTCCTCAACGCCTTGCATCAACCCGTCTGTCGCCGCCATTCCCAGCCGCGACAACAGCCCCCGCTTCTGGCCATAAGGCACCAGCCGGACCTTTTCGCCGTAGAGTTCCATCATCTTGGGCCGCAGATGCGCCAGACCATCGACAAGGCCCACGCCCACGGCCTGCTGCCCCACCCAGACATCGGCATTGAACAGATCCGACGTCGCATCCAGCCGCGCACCGCGCCGGGCCTTCACATGGTCGATGAAGGCGGCATGGATCGGCTCTTGCAGCCGTTTCAACCGCTCCACATCCTCGGCCTTTTGCGGCAGGAAGGGATCGGCAAAGCTCTTGGATCGCCCCGCCGTGACAACCCGCCGCTCGATCCCCTGCCGCGCCATCAGTTCGGGAAAGCCGAAAGAGGCAAAGATCACCCCGATGGACCCCACGATGGATGACCCATCTACCCAGATGTCATCCGCCGCGCAGGCCAGCCAATAACCGCCCGATGCCGCCACATCCTCGACAAAGGCATGGACGGGGATTTTCTTCTCTTCCGACAGCCGCCGGATGCGCGCCGCGATCAGCGACGATTGCACCGCCGACCCGCCCGGCGAGTTGATGACCAGCGCCACCGCCGCTGGCTTGCCCCGCGCAAAGGCGCGTTCGATCAGCGGCGCGGTGGTGGCGTCGTTCAACCCGCGCGTCCCCATGCCGATCGCGCCTTGCAGGCGGATCACGGGAACAAGGGCGGGTTTCGGAATAAAGGGGATGAAGCGTTTCATGCCTCACAGCTAGGCGGCGTAGGCCTTGCAGACAAGGGCGGAATACCGTCAGGCTGCGTCACATGATCGACAAGCTGGAAATGTTCATCGCCCTTGCCCAGGAACGCCACTTCGGCCGCGCGGCCGAGGCATGTGGCGTGACGCAACCCACCCTGTCCTCTGCCATACGGCAGCTGGAGGATCAGCTGGGCGTGCAACTCGTCTTCCGCGGATCGCGCTTTCAGGGGCTGACACCCGAAGGGCAGCGCGTGCTGGACTGGGGCCGCCGCATCGTGGGCGACATGCGCGCGCTAAAGGATGAGATGCGCACCGTGCGCGCGGGCCTGTCGGGCAACCTGCGGCTGGGGGTAATCCCAACCGCCCTGCCCATGGTGGCGGGGCTGACCGGGCCCTTCACCGCCCGCCATCCCAATGTGCGCGTCTCCATCCTGTCGCGCACCAGCGCGGAAATCCTGACCGGCATCGAATCCCTCGATCTGGATGCGGGCATCACCTATCTGGACAATGAACCGCTGGGCCGCGTCGCGCAGGTGCCGCTTTATGCCGAATTCTACCGCTTGCTCTGCGCCCCCGGCGCGGCGCTGGCCGACCGCGATCAGGTGACTTGGGCCGAGGTTGCCGAAGAACCGCTTTGCCTGCTGACGGGCGATATGCAGAACCGCCGCATCATCAACCAGCATCTGGCTGAGGCCGGGGCCCGCGTCGTGCCGCAGATCGAATCCAATTCCTCCATCGCGCTGATCAGCCATGTGATGACGGGGCGGTGGTCCTCCATCGTGCCGCGCCAACTGGCGCAGATGTTCACCACGGATGGCCAGTTGCGCGCCATTCCCATCGTCGCGCCAGAGGTGGAACACCTTGTCGGCCTGATCGCCGCGCGACGTGACCCGCTGACCCCGGTTCTGGCCGCCCTGATTGCCGAGGCCGAGCGCTTCGCCAAAGCCGCAAGCTGACGCCGCGCACTATACGGCGTAGGTCCGCGCGCCGAAGATGGCCGATCCCACGCGGATATGCGTGGCCCCGGCGGCGATGGCAGCCTCAAAGTCGCCGCTCATCCCCATCGACAGGCCCCCCAGCCCGTTGCGCGCGGCCATGGCGGCCAGCGCGGCGAAATGCGGTGTACTGTCCTCACCCTCAGGCGGGATGCACATCAGGCCCTCTATGGGCAGGTCCATCGCGGCGCAGGTGGCAAGGAAGGCGTCAACATCCCCCGGCATGACCCCGGCCTTTTGCGGTTCGTCCCCGGTGTTCACCTGCACGAACAGCGCCGGGCAGCGGCCCCGGTCCTGCGCCAGACGGGCCAGCTTTTCGGCAAGCGACGGGCGGTCCACCGTGTGGATGGCATCGAACAGATCCACCGCCACCTTGGCCTTATTGGTTTGCAACGGGCCGATCATATGCACCGCCACCGCGCCAAATCGGGCGCGCAGGTCGGGCCATTTGCCCGCCGCCTCTTGCACATAGTTTTCGCCGAATATGCGATGGCCTGCCAGCAACACCGCCTCGACCCGATCCAGCGGCTGCACCTTGGATACGGCGATCAGCGTGACCGATCCCTCGGCCCGCCCCGCCGCGCGCTCCGCCGCCCGCACCCGCGCGGTGATCTCTGCCAGTGACATGGGCCCCTCCGTCGTTGCCGCATCAGAATCATAGCGCAGCCGTGAAGGGAAGCGAGGAACGAAAAAGGGCGGGCCATTGGCCCGCCCTTTCCCTGTGATCCGGTAAGGGATCAGAACGAGAAGGACACACCGACGTCGAACGTCGTCGCGTCGGGACCGTTCACTTTGGTTTTGGCGACGCCACCAACAACCGAAGCACCACCGCCGAGGTCATAGGAACCGCCAAGGCCATAGGCAGCGGTGCCGCCCAGAGCCGAGTCATCGGTGTAGAAGGCGGTGCCGGTGATCGCGCCCGTGGTGTAAGTGGCCGACAAAGCGTACTGCTTGCCGTTGAAGCCCGGACGGACAACGTTTGCACCAACAAGCGTGCCGCTCGCCTTGCCATAGAGACCCTTCACCGTCACACCAGCGAAGGTACCAGACACGGTCACGACGGTGTGCTTCAGGTCGGTGTTGTCGCGCGCCGGGTTCGGCGCCGCGCCGGGACCTGCGTTGATGTGGCCTTTAAGGACTTCGTGACCCAGACCGACGGAGTAGTCGCCAAACGTGTACTTGGCACCGATCGCCATGGCTTCGGCATTCGACGCCAGCGTGTTCAGGGCACCAGCACCACCAGTCGTGATGTCGGCCGGGTTGGTGATCGAGAAGTACCCGGTGAAATCGCCAGCCGAGTATTCGTAAAGCAGCGTCGGATCGCCGGTTTCCAGCGGGTCAGCGGTCTGGCCAGCAGCTGCGAAGGCCTGAGTCACGCCGTTGAAACCGCCAGCAGCGATGAAGGTCGACTCGTTCAGATCGCCAAGCCCGGTCAGGCCGACGCCAGCAACGTTGCCGGTTGCCATTTGCGCAGCACCATCAACGTCGCCCATCGACAGTTTGCCGAACGCGCCCGAAACAAACACGGAACCGGCCGTACCAGCTGCAGCGCCACCAGCGTTGTCAGCACGGAACGAAGCGCCGAAGGACAGGCCCGAGTCCGACTCGCCCGACAGGGTGAAGGCAACACGAGCACGCGAAGTGAACACGGTCGCGGATTCGTCCTGTGCGGTTGCGAGGTTGTCGATGCCACCACCACGGATACCCATCCGGGCGTCACCCGACAGGGTCACTTCTGCGGCGGCGATGGACGCACCGGCGACGAGCATGGTCGTCGCGAGCAGTACTTTTTTCATTGGTATTCTCCTTACTGGGTAATGAACCGATGGGCGGAAACTACTCCTGACGGGTGTTGATGATAAAGTGTTATGGATGGATGCATTATGATTAACAAAGGTTAACGGTGCATTCCCGCCACAGTGTGGCACGGATGGCAAAAAGGGCCACCCCTGCGCAGGGCGGCCCTTATCGGATATTTCTTCATTATTTCAGTATTTTAAGGCCGATCAATCCGGCAAAAGCCCACGCTCGGCCAGCACCTCGATCATCGGGGCGAGTTCCTTTTCATAGCGCTGCCACGCCTTCACCGACCCGCCGGATATCGGTTGGCGCACCTGATACACGCTCAACGTGCGCACCTGGCGTTCATTGGTGTGGAAGTTCAGACAGGCCTCCTCCCACTCCAACCCGCAGGCGGCGATCAGGCGGCGCGACTCATCCTCAGCGTTGGCGACGAGGTTTTCATACTGCACCTCGGTGAACCAAGCCGGTATTTCGGCCCGCCAGAATTCGATCATGTCCACGAAGGTGGCATAGTGATGGGCCAGCGCGCGCAGGTCATAGGCGTAGAGATGCGCGCCTTCGGGGAAGCGGTTCTTGTAGATCGACAGGAGAGTGTCGCGCGGATCACGCCGCACGATGATGAAGCGCGCATTGGGCAGGGCCAGCTTGACCAAGCCCAGATACATGTAGGACGTGATCGATTTGTCCGACACGACATCCGCCCCCGGAAAGCGCGCGGCGACCTGCGCCTGATAGGCGTGGCCCAGCGCGGCAATTTCTGCGTCGGGGATGGCAGCGATCTGCCGGGCCTTGGCAGAGAGGGGATCGTTAAACAGGCAGCCGGTGGCCAGCTTTGGCAGGAAATCCATTTCATCCCCACCCGTCACGCGGGAATGGCTGGAGATGATCTGTTCGATCAGCGTGGTGCCCGACCGGGGCATCCCGGTGACAAAGATCGGCGCAGCATCCGACGTATCGGCGACGCGGTGACCGGCCCAGTCATGCCCGCGAAAGGCGTCTTGCAGCCGCGCCACCTCGGCCAGCCGCGCGGCGTGGTCATAGGGGGACAGGCGGCTGACGATATCATTGGCACGCCGCAGATAGGTGAAGGCGCGGGTGTGGTCCTTCTGATCCTCAAGCCCCTTGGCGATGGCAAAGCCGAAATTCATCTCGGACCGGGGGTTGAGACCGGGCTGTTCGATCAGGCCGATCATACGCTCCACCACCGGATCGCCCGGCGCGGATTTGGTGCTGTTCATATAGCTGCGAAAGTAGGCGCCATTCTTCGGGTCGGCGTCCATCACCTTCTGGAACAGGGGGCGCGCTTCATCGAACCGGCCAAGGGTTTGCAGGATCATCGCCTTGCGGCCCGTGGCCACCACGTGATCAGGGGAAAGCGTCAGCGCGCGGTTGACCGTGGCAAGCGCATCGTCAGCCCGGCCAAGGGCCATCTGCGCCTCGGCCAAGGTCGTCAGCCCGTAGATGGTTTCGCCATCGGTCTGCAGGACGCGGCGCAGGATTTCGACGGCCTCGGCATAGTCCTTGGCCTCATTCAACGCACCGCCTAGTTTCAGCCGGGCCTGCGCCGGGGCGGCGGGCATGGCGACGACGCGGCGCAGAAAGGGCAGCGCATCCCGGCTGCGCAGATCCTGCATCAGAAGATCGGCAAAAAGCATCAGCGCCGGGGCAAAGGCCGGGGCGCGGGCGATGGCAGCGCGCAGCATCCGCTCCGACTCGGCCCTTCGGTTCAGGTTGGCCAGTTCGCGGCCCATGTTGAAGAAGGGATCGGCAAAGAACGGGTCAATCCGGATGGCGGCCCTGAACTGCGCCAGCGCGGCCTCGCCCCTGCCCTGCGCGGCCATGGCGACGCCGAGCATGTTTTGCGCCACCGCGCTATCGGGCGCGTCGCGCAGCAGAAGGGTGGCCTCTGCCTCGGCCCGGTCAAAGCGGGTGGCGGCGATGAGTTTGGCGATGGCATCCAGCCGGGCGCGGGGGGCGCGACCGGTGGCACCCTTGCCACCTTTGCGGTCTGCGCCGAACCGGTCCTGCAGGCGCAGGCGGATGGCAGGGGTGATACGCGCCTTGCGCAGCTTGGCGAGGAAATCCCGCTCGGCCACCGCATCGCCCGACAGCGCCACGGAATCCGCCCATGTCGCCCAGACGGTGGCTTCTTCGGGGCGCAGCTCCACCGCCCGCGCGGCATGGTGCAGGGCCTTGGGGAATTGATGGGCGTCGATGAAGATGAGCGCCGCCTGCCACCATGCCTCGGCCAGATCGGGGCGGGCTTCGATGGCGGTGGCAAAGTGCTTCAGCGCCTCATCCCGTTGCCCGGCCTGCAACAGCGACAGGCCGCTTTCATACAGCGTGCGGAAATCGGGCGGGGGGTTGGTCATCGGGCTGTGGGTCATCTTGTGGCGGGACGCTATGCTGCGATCCGCAAAAAAGAAAGAGCGGGCACAAGGCCCGCTCTTCCCTCAGATCGTTTCTGATCAGATCAGAACGACATCGTGATGCCGAGGTCGAAGCCCGACTCTTTGGTGTCGACGTTCTTCACGATACCGCCGGACACTGCTGCGCCGCCGAGGTCGTAGGAAGCGCCGACGCCGTAGGCGGTCACGCCACCCAGAGCCGAGTCATCCGTGTAGAACACGGTGCCGCTCAGAGCGTCAACGGTGTAGCCAACCGACATCGCGTACTGCTTGGCGTTGTCAACAACAGCGCCACC
The DNA here is from genome assembly GCA_943370085.1 of Variovorax paradoxus. Lineage (GTDB taxonomy): Bacteria > Pseudomonadota > Alphaproteobacteria > Rhodobacterales > Rhodobacteraceae > Paragemmobacter. The sequence goes on from CALRPT020000012.1 coordinate 55,853, forward strand.
CAGCAGGCCGTCAGCCTGGCCGATGAGGCCCTGCACGTTGAAGCCGGAAACGGTGCCCGACACTTTCAGAACGATATGGTCGATGTCGGTAACCGTGACAGCAGCAGCCGGGCTCGGGCCGACGTCCGAGGTCAGGTTTTCGTAGCCGAGGCCGACAGCGTAATCGCCGAAGGTGTACTTGGCACCGAGAGCCATGGCCTGCGTGTCGGTGTAGACCGGGCCGGCAGCGATCGTGTACTGCGGGTTGGTAACCGACGCGTAGATGGTGAAGTCGCCAGCCGAGTACTCATACAGAGCGGTCGGGTCGGTTGCACCGGTGCCTGCGCCGAGGAAGGTCGACTCGTTCAGGTCGCCGATGCCGACATAGCCGACGCCAGCCACGTGGCCGGTTGCCATTTGCGCAGCGCCGTCAACGTCGCCCATCGACAGCTTGCCGAATGCGCCCGAAACGAACACTTCGCCAGCGTCGCCAGCAGCGCCGCCAGCAGCGTTGTCAGCACGGATCGACGCGCCGAAAGCCAGGCCCGAGTCCGTTTCGTTGGACAGGCTGAAGATCACACGAACGCGCGAGTTGAACACCACATCGCTTTCGTCGCCGTTGGCAGCAACGCCGTCAGAGAAGCCCGAAACGATACCCATACGGGCGGTACCCGATACGCTCACTTCGGCTGCGGCGATCGATGCGCCACCAACGAGCATCGTCGTTGCAAGAAGAATCTTTTTCATCGTTTTCCCTCGTTATCTTAAGGAACCCAACCCAGGGGAATCCGGGGTGGGGATGGACTGTTAATCAATCTTACCGCCCCAGATTGCAACGATGGAGCATTAACGAAACTTAAACCTCAAATGCGTGGTGCAGTCTTGCCACAGTCATAATTGCCCACCCCACAAGGCCTTGGGCTGCGCCGGATTACCGGAACGACGGGCTGCTTTCCCGCATGCGCGCGGCGCACGGGCGCGCTGTGCGGGGGCGGGTGGGGGAAAAGCCTTGGCACGCCGGAAACGGTGGGCTAGACAGCGATCAAAGGCTAACGGGGGACTGGATGGACCTGCATCGCTTGGCAAAGGTCGCGCTGATTGGCGGCATGCTCATCTCTGTATCGGCCTGCGGGACCGGGATCGCCAGCGGCGACAGCGGCTTGTTCCGCCGCAACGCCGAGCCGTCCATCCCGTCAGAAGCCACGGCAGACCGGCGCGAGCGGGCACTGGCCCAGCGCGCGGCGCTGGAGCGCGCCTCGGGCGAGCAGACGAACCAATCGTCCTTCTTTGACCTGTTCCGCAACGGGGCCGATCCCAACACGACCGTAGAGGTGAACAAATACCTCTGGGTTGCGGCACAGGACGTGCTGAATTTCCTGCCCATCGAATCGGTTGATCCCTTCACCGGCGTGATCGTCACCGGCTTTGGCACCCCGCCCGGCGGTGGCCGTGCCTATCGGGCAACGATCTATGTGCAGGACCCGGCACTGGATGCGCGCAGCCTGAAGGTTGCGCTGCAATCCTCGGGTGGTGGTGCGGTCGATCCGGGCACCGTGCGCGCTGTCGAAGACGCAATCCTGACCCGCGCGCGGCAGTTGCGCATTCAGGACGCCAACCTCTAAGGGCTTTTGCCTGCGATCACTGGACCTTGGCCGCGCGCCTTGTATAACGGCGCGCATCCGAATGCTTGGGGACCACGAATGTCGCGCTACGAACCCGCTGTGACCGAACCGAAATGGCAAACCGCCTGGGATCAGGCCGGGGCCTTCACGGCGCGGCGCGATCCGGCCAAGCCCAAGTATTACGTGCTGGAGATGTTCCCCTATCCGTCGGGCCGTATCCATATGGGGCACGTCCGCAACTATACGATGGGCGATGTGGTGGCCCGGCAAAAGGCGGCGGCGGGGTATTCCGTGCTGCACCCAATGGGCTGGGATGCCTTCGGGATGCCGGCCGAGAATGCCGCTATGGAACGCGGGGGCCACCCCAAGACCTGGACCTATGGCAACATCGCCGACATGAAGGCGCAGATGAAGCCGCTGGGCCTGTCGATCGACTGGTCGCGCGAATTCGCCACCTGCGACCCGGAATATTATGGCCAACAGCAGGCCATGTTCATCGACATGATGGAAGCAGGCCTGATCTACCGCAAGAACGCCGTGGTGAACTGGGACCCGGTCGACATGACCGTGCTGGCGAACGAACAGGTGATCGACGGCAAGGGTTGGCGATCCGGCGCGGCGGTGGAACGGCGCGAACTGACGCAGTGGTTTTTCAAGATCTCCGACTATTCCGAGGACTTGCTGAACGCGCTGGATGGCCTGACCGATTGGCCCGAAAAGGTGCGTCTGATGCAGGCGAATTGGATCGGCAAGTCGCGCGGGTTGCAATTCGGCTTTGAAACCGTGGGTGCACCTGCCGGGTTTGAAAAGCTTGAGGTTTACACCACGCGCCCCGACACGCTGATGGGCGCAAGCTTTGCCGCCATCAGCGCCGATCACCCGCTGGCGAAGGCGCTGGAAGGGAATCCGGCCGTGGCGGCCTTTGTTGCGGAATGCCGCAAGGGCGGCACCAGCGCCGAAGAAATCGAAACGGCAGAGAAGATCGGTTTTGATACTGGCATCAGGGTGAAGCATCCCCTTGATCCGTCATGGGAATTGCCGGTCTGGATCGCCAATTTCATCCTGATGGATTACGGCACCGGGGCCATCTTCGGCTGCCCGGCGCATGACCAGCGCGATTTCGACTTTGCCACCAAATATGGCCTGCCCATCGACGCGGTCTTCGTGGCCGAGGGCGCGGATGACGCCCCGCTGACCGAAGCCTTTGTTCCGATGAAATCCGAACGCGTCACCTATGTGCGCGGTTTCGCCGGGGACGCGGTGCAAACAGGTGATGCTGCCATCGCCGTTGCCATCGCGCATGCCGAAACGAACGGGTATGGCAAGGGCGTCACCAAGTTCCGCCTGCGCGACTGGGGCATTTCCCGCCAGCGCTATTGGGGCTGCCCCATCCCGGTCATCCATTGCGGCAGCTGTGGCGTGGTGCCGGAGGCAAAGGCCAACCTGCCTGTCACCCTGCCCGATGACGTAACCTTCGATATCCCCGGCAACCCGCTGGATCGCCATCCTACATGGCGCAACTGCACCTGCCCGAAATGCGGCAGCGCGGCCCGGCGCGAGACGGATACGATGGATACTTTCGTCGATTCGTCCTGGTATTACGCCCGTTTCACCAGCCCGCACGCGGCGACGCCGACGGATGCCGAGGATGCGGCCTATTGGATGAATGTCGATCAATATATCGGCGGTATTGAACACGCGATCCTGCACCTGCTCTACTCCCGCTTCTTTGCCCGCGCGATGCACAAAACAGGGCATCTGCCCCAAAAGGCGGTGGAGCCGTTCAACGCGCTGTTCACCCAAGGGATGGTGACGCACGAAATCTATATGACGCGCGATGCCAATGGCCGGCCCGTCTATCACCTGCCTGAGGACATCCTCCGCTCCGACTCGGGCGCGACGCTGAAGGATGGCACCGCGGTGGAGGTGATCCCGTCGGCCAAGATGTCGAAATCGAAGAAGAACGTCGTCGATCCGATGAACATCATCGCGGCCTACGGTGCCGATACCGCGCGCTGGTTCGTGATGTCGGACAGCCCGCCCGAACGCGATGTGGAATGGACGGCATCAGGGGCTGAGGCCGCCTATAAACACTTGAACCGCGTCTGGCGGATTGCCGATGACATCGCGCAAGGCAACATCCCGGCAAACCCGGATGAGGACACCACCCTTGCCCGTGCCACGGCCAAGGCCATCGACGAGGTGACCAAGGGCATCGAAGGCTTTGCCTTCAACAAGGCCATCGCCAAGCTGTATGAGTTTACCAACACCCTGCAACGCGCGCAGGCCGGATCGGCGGCGCGCCGCGAGGCCATGCTGGTGCTGGCGCAGTTGATGCAACCGATGACGCCGCATCTGGCCGAAGAGGTCTGGTCGATGCTGGGCGGCGCGGGAATGGTGACGCAGGCCGCATGGCCCAAGGCCGACCCGGCCCTGCTGGTGGACGATTCGGTGACCTTGCCAATCCAGATCAACGGCAAGCGGCGGGCGGAAATCACCGTTCCCAAGGATATGCCCGCGTCCGAGGTTGAAAAGATCGCGCTGGCGGATGATGCTGTGATCAAGTTCCTTGCCGGGCAGCCGGTGAAGAAGATCATCGTTGTCCCGGGGCGCATCATCAATGTCGTTGTCTGAACGCCGCCTGTTCCTGATCGGACTTGCCGCCCTGCCGCTCGTGGCCTGCGGGTTCACGCCTGCCTATGGGCCAGAGGGCGGGGCAAGCGCCCTGCGCGGGCGCGTGGCAGTGCAGGCCCCGGTGACGAAGGGCGAGTTTGATTTCGTCGCCCGTCTTGAAACCCGCCTCGGCCGGGCAGAGGCCGCCGCCTATGACCTTGGCTACGCCATTTCCGCAACCCGCGAGTCCGGCGGGATCACGGCCGCGAATGAAACCACCCGCTACACCCTGCGCGGAACTGCCAGCTGGACATTGACCAGCCGCGCCACCGGCTCCCGCGTCGCCGGGGGCGAGGTGAACGGCTTCACCTCATGGTCTGCAACCGGCACCACGGTTGCGGGACTGGCCGCCGAGGATGACGCCGCGCGCCGTCTTTCGGTGATGCTGGCCGATCAGGTGATGATCCGCCTGCTCGCCGCCGCCGCTACGCTGGCGCAATGATCCTCAAGGGGGTTGAGGCGACGCGCTATTTCTCGCGCCCTGATCCGGGCAAAGCGGGGCTGCTGATCTTTGGCGCCGATTCGATGCGTGTGGCGCTGAAGCGGCAAGAGGTGATCGCCGCCCTGATCGGCCCTGAGGGCGAGGCGGAGATGCGGCTGACCCGGATCCCCGCCGCCGATCTGCGCAAGGATGGCGCGCTACTCCTCGACGCCATCAAGTCGCAGGGCTTTTTCCCCGGCCCCCGCGTGGCCTTTGTCGAAGACGCCGCCGATGGCCTGACGCCCACCATCACCACCGCGCTGGCGGAATGGAAGCCGGGCGATGCGCAGATCATCGTGACCGCAGGCGGGCTGACGGGGAAATCCGCGCTCAAGACCCTGTTCGAAAAGCACCCCGCCGCCTATTGCATCGGCCTTTACGACGAACCCCCCTCGCGTGAAGAGATCGAGGATGCGCTCAAACGCGCAGGCCTTGCTGCCGTCGACCGCGAGGCGCTGACCGACCTGATGTCGCTTGGCCGCGCGCTCGATCCCGGTGATTTCCGCCAGACGCTGGAAAAGATCGCGCTCTACAAGCATGGCGACAGCACCCCGCTGACCCCGGCCGAGATCGCGGCTCTTGCCCCCGCCACGATCGAGGCGGATGTCGATGAGCTGATCGCCGTGGTGGCCGACCGCAAGGCGCAGGAGATCGGCCCCCTGTTGCGGCGTCTGGAGGGGCAGGGCACCCTGCCCGTCACCCTGTGCATTCAGACGATGCGCCATTTCCGCGCCCTGCATATGGCCGTCAGCGAACCGGGCGGCGCGGCGGCTGCCATCGGCCGGATGCGCGGCATTCCCTACAAATCCCGCGACGCGCTGATCCGGCAGGCGCAAAGTTGGCCGATGCACCGGCTGGAAGAGGCGATTGCCCATCTTCTGGAAACCGATCTGACCTTGCGCTCCTCCTCCCGCGCGCCGGGCATGGCGGTGATGGAACGCGCCTTGATCCGTCTGGCCATGATGCGCAGCTAGGTCGGTTGCGGCGTGCCAAAGGTCCGTTCTGCCCTTTTGTTGACAGGCAAAACCCTGCAGGCTGCCGATCATGCAACCCGATACCCGGATGAAATTCATGCGCCCCTTTGGCCCCGCGATGACGGCGCCGCGCCTGCGCGATGCCCTTTTGGCGGGCTGTGGGGCGGCGGTTGGCCTGATCCTGTGCGAGGGCATCCTTCATCTGTCCGCCCCCGGTCTGGGGTTGGGCCATTTTCTTCTGATCGCGCCCTTTGGTGCCACCGCCTTTCTGATCTTTGTCGTCCCCAACAGCCCTCTGGCACAGCCTTGGTCGGCTGTGATCGGCAATACTGTGGCCGCACTGTCGGCGCTTGCGGTGTTGGCCGTGACCGATGCGCCGGCAATCGCGGCACCGCTGGCCACCCTGCTGGCCATTCTGGCGATGGCCGCCTTGCGGGCTTTTCATCCACCGGCAGGCGCGGTTGCACTGGCCACGGTGCTCGCCTCCCGCACGCCGGATTTCCCGGGCCTGGTCTTTGCACTGTCGCCTGTTCTTGCAGGCACGGTCGCCTTGGTGGCGGCAGGCATCCTGTGGAACCGGGCCACAGGGCGCGTCTACCCCTTTCGCCAACCACCCGCCCCGGACCAAAAAGCCGGCCCAACACCAAAGGATCTGGCGGCGCTGCTGGACAGGCTGCGTCTGGCGCCGAATATCGGGGTGGGCGATCTGGCCCGCATCCTTGCGGATTCCCACGCGGCGACTCACCATCTGGCCGATCTGACGGCCGCCGACATCATGTCTCGCAACCTCGTCACAACACGCGCCGATACAGCCCTTGTCGAGCTGGGCCACCTGTTCCGCCAGAACCGGTTCAAGACGCTGCCACTGACCGATGCCGCCTTTCGCTATCTTGGGCTGGTGGATCAATCCGCCCTGCTTGGGCGGACCGACCCGACGCTGACAGCGGTCGATCTGGCGACAGACGTCCCCCCGCTGCCCGCTGATGCGACGGTGGCAGAGCTGCTGGACCATCTGGCAGACGGGCATCCGCAGGCCGTGCCAATCACAGAAAACGGTCGCCTGATCGGGCTGGTCACCCGGTCCGATCTGATCGCCCTTCTCGCCGCCCGTTTGCGCGATGGCTAGACAGCGCCCGCAGCGCATGGCGATATGACGCCCATGTCAGCCGCCTTTCTTGCCCTTGAACAGGATTGCACCGCCCTTGGCACGCGGCTGTTCACGATCACGACCCATGATCTGAAGCAGGGCCTGTTTCGCCGCGCGCATACGTCACATCCGGTGGAATACCCGGCCCATGGCACCAAACCGCTGGCACGGGATGCGTGGTATGATCTCTGCATCACCCGCGCGCTGTCCTTTGTCGCCAATACGCCCGAAGAGTTTGCCACGGTCTTCTTCGATCATGCGCTGATCACATCCATGGGTCTTGGGTCTGCCGCCAATCTGCCCGTGATCGCCTTGGATGGCTCGGTTCCCGGCACTGTCAATCTGCTCGCTGAAACAGGCCACTTCACCCCGGAACGGCTGGCCGCTTATACCGCCCTTGTCGCCCGGCATCGCCCTGCCCTTCTGGCCGATCCGGCATTCTTCTCTGTTCAAATATCCCACGGGGGTTCGCCATTGCGTTCGCCACCGGTTCAAGACCCAATGGCTGACGGGGTGTGAAACCCCCGCGCCTGCCACAATCGGAACGCCATGGCCTTCACGCTTCGCCAGCTTCAGTTCTTCGTCGCCGCCGCCGAGGCGGGCAGTGTATCGGGTGCCGCCCGCGCCCTGTCCATCTCGCAATCCTCGGTGACCGAGGCGGTCCGCGCGCTGGAAGATGATCTGGGCGTCACCCTGTTCGACCGGCAGGCGCGCGGCCTGCTCATCACCCACAAGGGAAGCGCCTTCTTGCGCCATGCGCGCCAGATTTTGGCCGATGTCGCCACCGCCCGCACCGCCTTTCGCGATGAGGCGGAAACCGCCACCGGGCGGCTGTCGCTGGGCGTCACATCGCTGGTGGCGGGATATGTGCTGTCCGACATCCTGTCGCGCTTTCGCCGCGCCTTTCCGCAGGTCGATCTGAACGTGATCGAAGACAACGGTGATTACCTGCAGCACCTGCTGATCGGGGGTGAACTGGACGTCGCTGTTCTGCTGACCTCATCGGTCAAGGACCGGATGGCGCTGCATGTGGAAACCCTGCTCGTCTCGCCCTACCGGCTTTGGCTGCCGCTCGGCCACCCGCTGGCACAGCAAGAGGCCATCGCGCTGGAGGAACTGGCGGGCCAGCCGCTCATCCAGTTGATGGTGGACGAAATCGAGGAAAGCACCCGCCGCCTGACCGCGGCCCTCCCGGTGAAGCCCGAGGTGGCCTTCCGCACCCGGTCGGTTGAGGCGGTCCGCTCGCTTGTCGCCACGGGCGCGGGCCTCGCGATCCTGCCCAGCTTGGTCTATCGCCCCTGGTCGCTGGAAGGCGACCGGATCGAGATTCGCGATGTGTCCGGCGACTTGCCCACCGTTCAGGTGGGCCTTGCCTGGCGGCGCGGCGCACCTCTCAGCCCGCCCGCGCTGAACTTCGTTCGTTCAGCCCAAAGCAGCGTGCCGAACCGCTAGGGCGGTGACCAGATCCTTAAGGGGTTCCCGCTCCGCCGTGTGGAGCGGGCATACACTGTGCTGCACCATCGGCTGCACAGCCATTTCACCCGCCGACCCATCGGAAAAACCGAATGCACCCATCAGCGTTTTGATATTGCGAAACTCCGACAGGTGAATACCGTCTGCTTCCATGACCGGTAAACCGGCTGACCGCGCCTGCGGTATTGTCACAGGGAGACTTCCAGCATGACACTCAAGACACTGAAACTATCCGCTACCACGGCCCTTGGCCTGATCGTCGGCGTGACCCCGGCCCTTGCCCAGATGACCGAAGTTGGCGCCGGCGAAGGCGAATTGTCCATCGTTGCCTGGGCCGGTTACGTGGAACGTGGCGAAACCGATCCCAAGTTCGATTGGGTGACAAAGTTCGAAGAATCAACTGGTTGCAAGGTGAGCGTCAAGACGGCGAACACCTCGGACGAGATGGTCGCGCTGATGAATGAAGGCGGGTTTGACCTTGTCACCGCTTCCGGCGACGCCTCGCTGCGCTTGATCGCGGGCGACCGTGTGCAGGAAATCAACAAGGATCTGATCCCGTCCTGGTCTACCATCGACCCCCGCCTGCAAGATGCGCCCTGGCACACCGTGGATGGCAAGCATTTCGGCGTGCCCTACATGTGGGGCCCCAACGTGTTGATGTACAACACAGAGGTGTTCAAGGAACCGCCGACCAGCTGGAACGTTGTTTTTGAAGAACAAAATCTGCCCGACGGCCAATCCAACAAGGGCCGGGTGCAGGCCTATGACGGCCCGATCCATGTGGCGGATGCCGCGCAATACCTGATGTTCCACAAGCCGGAACTGGGCATCACCTCGCCCTACGAACTGAACGAAGACCAGTACAAGGCCGCGCTGGACCTGCTGCGCGGGCAGCGGGAAATCGTCAGCCGTTACTGGCACGATGCCTTTATCCAGATCGACGATTTCAAGAATGAAGGTGTCGTCGCGTCGGGGTCGTGGCCGTTCCAGGTGAACCTGCTCAAGGCCGGTGGTGCCCCCGTCGCCTCGACCATCCCGCAGGAAGGCGCGACAGGCTGGGCAGACACCACCATGCTGCATGTGGACAGCGAACACCCGAATTGCGCCTATATGTGGTTCGAACATCAGCTTTCGTCGAACCTGCAATCGGACCTTTCGGTCTGGTTCGGGGCGAACCCGTCGGTTCCCGCCGCCTGTACGGATGGCCGCGGGATGCAGACGGCCGAAGGCTGCACGGCCAACGGTCTGGATGATTTCGAACGGATCCGCTTCTGGACCACGCCGGTCGCCGATTGCGCGCAGGGCGAAGATACCTGCGTGCCCTATTACCGCTGGGTGTCTGACTACATCGGCGTGATCGGCGGCCGCTGATCGACTTCCATCGCAACAGATAGGGTGCGCGTCTTTGCGCGCACCCGCCAACTTCTTTTCCCCTCTCCGGTGCCCTGAATGACCGCTGCCGTCGAATTCCAGAACGTTTCGCGCCATTTCGGCCCGCCCTCTGCCCCGGTTAAGGCGGTGGATGGGGTTGATCTGACCATCGCAGAGGGGTCGTTCTTTGCCATGCTTGGGCCATCCGGTTCGGGCAAAACCACCTGCCTTCGGCTGATTTCGGGGTTCGAAAAGCCCACAGGTGGGGCGATCCGGATTTTCGGGCAGGATGTCAGCGACATCCCCCCCAACCGCCGCAACGTGAACACCGTCTTTCAGGATTACGCGCTGTTTCCCCACATGAACGTGCGTGACAACGTGGGTTACGGCCTGATGGTCAAAGGCATTGACCGGCGCACCCGCGAACGCCGCGCCGAAGAGATGCTGGCTCTGGTCAAGCTGGATGGCTATGGCGACCGCAAACCCGCGCAACTGTCCGGTGGGCAGCGGCAGCGCGTCGCCTTGGCGCGGGCATTGGTCAATGAACCCAAGGTGTTGCTGCTGGATGAACCGCTTGGCGCGCTGGACCTGAAACTGCGCGAGGCGATGCAAGATGAATTGAAAGCTCTGCAAACGCGGCTTGGCATCACTTTTGTTTTCGTGACCCATGATCAGGGCGAGGCGCTGAGCATGGCCGACAGCCTTGCCGTGTTCAACGAAGGCAAGATCGCCCAGATCGGCACGCCCTCCGAGGTGTATGCCCGCCCCCGCACCCGGTTTGTCGCGGATTTCGTGGGGTCTTCGAATGTGCTGTCGCCCGAGGTGACGCGCGCCTTCGGGGGGCCTGAAAAGTGGTCGTCCTTGCGGCCCGAGGCGCTACGTCTGACCCCGGCGGATGGTGTGGCGCTGGCGGGAACGGTCACGTCGATCCGGTATCTGGGCGCGGGAAGCCGCATTTCGGTGATGCTGCACGGCACGGAAGTGGCCGCCCTTTTGCCGGCTGGCCAGCCTCTGCCCGAACCCGGCACGACAGTGGGCCTGTCCTTCGACCCCGCCGCCCTGCATGTGATGGATCAGGCATGAGCGACGCCCCCGCCATCCTGCCCGAACGGGGCATCGCCGACCGGCTTACGGCGCTGTTCTGGCGGCATCCGAGGGTGCTGCTGGCGGTGCTGCTGACACCGCCCTTGCTGTGGCTGGGCGTGGTTTATCTTGGGTCACTGTTCGCGCTGCTGCTGCAAAGCTTCTATTCGATTGATGAGTTTTCGGGTGTGGTGAAGGAAGAATTCACCCTGAAAACCTATGCCGAACTGTTCCGTGCGCAGAACATGGATATCATCCTGCGCACGCTGCTGATGTCGGCCGCCGTGACCATCGGCTGCGCCATCATCGCCTTTCCCATCGCTTATTTCGCGGCCCGTTTCGCGCGGGGGAAGTGGAAGGCGGTGTTTTATCTGGGCGTCATGTTGCCCCTTTGGTCATCCTATCTGGTGAAGGTCTACGCTTGGAAACTGATCCTTGCGAAGGAAGGGATCATCACCTGGGCGGCGGATGGGGTGGGTCTTTCCATGGTCCTGAACGCCATCCTCGCCATCCCCGGCATCGGCGGAAATTCCCTATCCACCAGCCCGTTGGGCACCTTCATCGTCTTTGTCTATGTCTGGCTGCCCTACATGATCCTGCCCATGCAGGCGTCACTGGAACGCGTGCCCACTTCGATGCTGGAGGCCTCGGCCGACCTTGGCGCGTCACGGGCGCAGACCTTCCGCACGGTGATCCTGCCGCTCGCCATGCCAGGCGTGATCGCAGGGTCGATCTTCACCTTCTCGCTGACCATGGGCGATTACATCATCCCGCAGATCGTTGGCACCTCGGCCCGCTTCATCGGGCTGGCGGTCTATCAGTTGCAGGGCACGGCGGGGAACATCCCGCTGGCCGCCGCCTTCGCGGTGGTCCCCATCGTCATCATGCTGATCTACCTGACCATCGCGAAACGGAAGGGGGCCTTCGATGCACTCTGACCGCGCCTCATGGGGATTGAAGATCGCCGCTGTTGGGGGCCTGCTGTTCCTGCACCTGCCTATCCTCTTGATCTTCCTCTACGCCTTCACGACCGAGGACAAATCCTATCAGTTCCCGCCCCCCGGCCTGACCACCCAGTGGTTCGGCGTGGCGTGGGAGCGTGAGGATATCTGGCCGCCCCTCTATCTTTCCCTCTGGGTTGCGACCATTGCCACCTTCCTTGCCATGATCCTCGGCACGCTCGTCTCTGCCGCCATGGCACGGGCGTCCTTTTTCGGGCGCGAACAGATCAGCCTGCTGATCATCCTGCCCATCGCCCTGCCCGGCGTGATCACCGGCATGTCGCTGCGGTCGGCGTTTTCGATCATGGACATCCCGTTTTCGACCTGGACCATCATTCTGGGTCACGCGACGTTCTGCATCGTGATCGTCTACAACAATGCCGTCGCGCGATTTCGCCGCCTGTCAGGGGGCATCCTTGAGGCCTCTGCCGACCTTGGCGCCAACAGTTTCCAGACCTTCCGCTATGTGCTGCTGCCCAACCTTGGCACCGCGCTGCTGGCGGGGGGAATGCTCGCCTTCGCGCTGTCTTTTGACGAGGTGATCGTGACCACCTTCACCGCGGGCCAGCAAAGCACCCTGCCCATCTGGATGCTTCAGGAACTGGTCCGCCCACGGCAGCGCCCAGTCACGAACGTGGTCGCCATAGTGGTGTTCGTCGCCACCGTCGTTCCCATCCTTATCGCCTTTTACCTGACCCGTGGCGGATCCGAGACCGCCGGCACGGGCAAATGAACAGGGAGGTTCCCATGGACAGTGTCCACATGACCATCGACACGCAGCTTCTGATCGGATCGGCCTTCGAGGCCGGGCAGGAAGCGCGCGAGCAGATCCTGAACCCGCGCACCGGGGGCCTGATCCTTGAGGTTCCCGAAGCCTCCACCGCGCAGGTGGACCGCGCCGTTGCCGCCGCCCGCAAGGCGTTCGAGACATGGTCGCGCACCACTCCCGGCGAACGGTCCGCCGCCCTGCTGCGGATCGCGGACAGGATCGAGGCCGAGGCCGACAGCTTTGCCGCGCTGGAGGCGCTGAACTGCGGCAAGCCGATCAATGCCGCGCGCAATGACGAGATTCCGGCGATTGTCGATTGCTATCGCTTCTTCGCAGGCGCGGTGCGCTGCCAGCACGGCGCGCTGGCGGGCGAGTATCTGGCGGGCCATACCAGTATGATCCGTCGTGATCCGGTGGGGGTGATCGCGTCCATCGCGCCGTGGAACTATCCGCTGATGATGATGGCGTGGAAGCTGGGGCCTGCGGTGGGGGGCGGCAATACGGTGGTGTTCAAACCATCGGAACAGACACCGCTGACCGCGCTGAAGATGGCGCGGATATTGGCCGAGGAACTGCCCGAAGGGGTGGTCAACATCGTGGCCGGGCGCGGGCAGACGGTGGGGAGCTATCTGATCAACCATCCTCTGGTGGACATGATCTCGCTCACCGGGGATGTGGCAACCGGCAAGAAGATGCTGGATGCCGCCGCGAAAACGGTGAAGCGCACGCATCTGGAACTGGGCGGCAAGGCACCCGTTCTGGTGTTCGATGATGCCGATGTGGGCGAGGTGGTCGAAGGGCTGCGCGCCTTTGGCTATTACAATGCAGGGCAGGATTGCACCGCCGCCTGCCGGATTTATGCGGGGAAAAAGGTCTATGACCGTCTGGTCGCCGACCTGACCTCAGCCGTGTCTTCCATCGCGCTGGCCAATGACGATGACAGCACGAATGAAATCGGCCCCCTGATCAGCCTGCGCCAGCGCGACCGGGTGGCCAGTTTCGTGAACCGCGCGCGTGAGTTGAACCATGTGGAGGTGACAACGGGCGGCGAGGTAATGGATCACGGCTATTACTATCGCCCCACCGTCATCGCAGGGGCGCGTCAGGAGGATGAGATTGTCCGGCGCGAAGTGTTCGGGCCTGTCGTTTCGATCACGCCGTTTTCCGATGTGGATACCGCCGTGGGCTGGGCCAATGACAGCGATTACGGCCTTGCCTCATCGGTCTGGACGAAAGACGTGGGCCGCGCGATGGCGACGGCGGCGCGGCTGCGCTATGGCTGCACCTGGATCAACACGCATTTCATGCTGGTGAATGAAATGCCACATGGCGGGTTGAAGCAATCCGGTTACGGCAAGGATATGAGCGCCTATGCGCTGGAGGACTATACCGTCGTCCGGCATGTGATGGTGAAACACGGATAAGACCTTCCTCTGGACTGCCGTATCTTCTCTGCGGCAAATATCCTCGGGGGGTGAGGCGCGGCACGCGCCGAGGGGGGCAGACCGCCCCCCTATTTTTTGGCCGCCGCCGCCCGCCCGGCCCAGCGCCCGGTGGCCCAGCAGGCGGTCAGCAGATAGCCGCCGGTCGGGGCCTCCCAATCCAGCATCTCGCCGCAGGCAAAAACGCCCGGCAGGGCGCGCAGTTCCAAATCATCGGTCAGGGCGGCACGGGAGATGCCGCCTGCGACAGAGATCGCCTCGTCCAGCGGGCGCGGGCCGGTCAGGGGGATGGGCAGCGCCTTGATCGCAACAGTAAGCGGCAGGCTGCGCCCGAATTCCATCACGAGCGCGACACTGACAGGAGGCAGGCCCAGCTTGCGCAGGCGATTGGCAAGGGTCTGCCCGGGTTTCATCCGGGCAAGGCGCGCCTCGACCTCGGCCGCCGGGACATCGGGCATCAGGTCAAGCTTAAGCGAAGCTCCGTCGCGCAGGTCGCGGCTGATGGCATAGATGCCGCCGCCTTCGATGCCGCGTTGGGACAGAACAAACTCCCCCCGCTCGCGCCGCGCCCCAGCCACCAGGGCCACGCCCTTCACCGGTTGGCCGAAATGTTTGGCCATATGGGGCGACCAGTTGACCGCAAATCCCATATTGGCCGGTTTGAAGGGCGCGATCTCCACGCCCTTTTCCTGCAACCACGGCACCCAGGCCGCATCAGACCCCAGCCGCGCCCAGCTTGCCCCGCCCAGTGCCAGCACCACCACGCGGGGGGACAGGGTGACCGGGCCTTCCGGCGTGTCGAACGCCCACCCGTCGCCCTGAAACCCGGTCCAGCGCCAGCGCAGACGCATCTCTACCCCCGCGCTGCCAAGACGGGTGAGCCATGCCCGCAGCAGAGGGGAGCCTTTCATCGACAGTGGAAAGACGCGGCCCGAGGAGCCGGTAAACACCTCTTGGCCCAGCGCGCGACACCAGTCCTGCACCTGTTCGGGGCCGAACTCGGCCAGCATGGGCGCCAGCCAACCCGCATCATAGGCGCGGGCAAAGGCCTCTGGCGGTTCGTCCTTGGTGACGTTCAGGCCGGATTTCCCAGCCATGAGGAACTTGCGCCCGGCCGAGGGCTTTGCCTCACAGACCACAACGCGGCGGCCAGCGGCGGCGAGCATCTCTGCCGCCATCAACCCCGCCGGGCCGGCCCCGATCACCAGCGCATCCATCTTGCCCCCGCCGCCTGTTGCGCCATCCTTTGCCCGGAAAGCCGCGACAGGACAACATGAACCCGACATGCCCGATCTGCCTGCGCCCCATCCCACCCGATGTGCCGCAAAGCCTGCATCACCTTGTGCCCAAGCTGAAGGGCGGAAAGGGCGGGCCGACGGTGATGGTCCACCACATCTGCCACAAGGAAATTCACGCCCGGTTTACCGAAACCGAGTTGGCGCGGCAGTTCAATACGCCGGAAGCCATTCGCGCGGATGCGCGGATGGAGGGGTTTCTGGCCTGGATCGCCAAGCGGCCGCCCGGTTTCCTGTCGCGGGTGCCGGGCGGGCATCGCAAGCGGTAGCGCAGCGGTCAGAACATCGCCTTCATCCGGCGAACATGGCGTGGATCGGCGGCAAGCGCGTCGGTGGCGAGGGTAAGCGCGCCGTCGACGGCATCCTCTGCGATGCTGTCGATCAGGCCCCAATTGAGCGCCGTTTCTGCCTTGATGCGTTGACCAGCAAGCAGGATCAGTCTTGCCCGCGCTGGCCCCACCAGCGCCGAAAGGCGGGCGGGGTCTGACGGTTGGGGCAGGTAGCCGCGTTTCATCACGGGGTAGAAGAATTCGGCCACTGGGGCCGCCACCCGCAGATCGCAGGCCAGCGCCATGCCAAAGGCGCCGCCTGCCAGCGTGCCGTTCAGCGCGGCGATGGTCAGGCCCGGATAGGCGGCGATGCGGCGCGACAGCACCTCCCATTCCGGGGCATGGCCGAGGCCTTGGGCCATGCCCTCCAGATCGGCCCCGGCGGAAAAGACACGGCCTGTGCCGGTCAGCACCAGAACGGCCACCCCATCCGCCGCAGCCTGCGCCACGGCGCTGTCCAGCGTGGCCAGCATGTCCTGCGTCAGGGCATTTGCCTTGTCGGGGCGGTCAAGCAGCAGAAGGCGCGCGCCAAGGCGATCCTCGACCCGGATCATGGGATCAGACCCACAGCGCGGCGCACAGCTTCATCGCGCAGGGAAATGTCGCGGCCCAGCCAATCATCCGCCGCCGCACCGCACATCCAGACCAGCGCGCGCGCGGGCCAATCGGCGGGGATATGCGTGGCGAAATCGATCTGGCTGACAGGGTTCACGCCGGAAGCCTTGATCTTGACCTGCATGTCGGTGGCCACGGTTCCGGGCGACAGGCCAAGGATGCGGATGCCGTGCGGACCCTCTTCCAGATGGGCGGCGCGGGTCAGCATCAGCGCGCCCGCCTTGCCTGCGCAATAGGCGCTCCATCCTTCCAGCGGATTGGTGGCCGCGCCGGATGAGACGGTGATGATCGTGCCCGCGCCCTGCGCGCGCATCTGCGGCAGAACGGCCTTCATGCCGTGGAAAACGCCCTTGAGGTTGATGTCGATGTTCTTGCCCCAAGCGTTGGGATCGGCATCGGCCAGCCGTGCGATCGGGTCGATGACGCCTGCATTGTTGATCAGCACATCGATCCGGCCAAAGCGGGCGTTCACAGCGCCGATTGCGGCGTGAACCGATGCCCAATCGGCCACGTCACAGCCCAGCGCCATCACATCCGACCCCAGTTCGGCGGCCAGTTCGGCGACCTGCGCCTCGCTGCGGGCCAATGCCGCGACGCGGGCACCTGCAGCCGCAAAGGCCCGGACCGCCGCGGCACCTATGCCCCGGCTTGCCCCGGTGATGACCACAACCTTGCCTTGCACCCTTTTCCTCCTTGCCCTGCATGGGGCGTTTCACATTTTCGCCATGGAGTTAACGCATGCAAAAGCCGCGATGGAAACCCTTGACCCCGCCACGACGGGGGAGGATGCTTCGCGCCGACAGATTTTATCGCATCGAAACGAGGTTCATTATGATCAACCGCAGGCTGGCTGGCAGCACCGCCCTTGTCATGTTTCTTGCCGCGCCGGCCTTTGCCGACGTTACCCCCGAACAGGTTTGGGAAAACTGGCTGTCCTTTGCAACAAGCAGCGGCCAGACCGTGACGACCGAGAGCGTGGAACGCGATGGCGATACGCTGGTGGTGACGGGCATGCAGATGGCCATTGAGCAGGAAGGCGTTACCGGCACCGGTTCCGTCGACGAGATCCGTTTTCAGGATATGGGGGATGGCACTGTCGAAGTGACGATGTCGGACAGCTATCCCTTTGAAATGACGATCGACCCGCCGGAAGCGGATGCCGATCCGACCTCGTTGTCGATGGAGATTCGCCAGCCAGGGCTGACGATCACCGCTAGCGGGGATGAGGCCGAGACGGTTTATGATTTCAGCGGCCCTGAGGTGACGATTGCCCTGACGAGCGTGGAAGGGGTTGATGCCGAGGCCGTGGATCTGACGGTTGAGGCAAAGCTGACCAATGTGACCGGCAAGTATCTGGTGGCGGTGGGTGAGGGTGAGACGTCTTCGCTGACCTCAAGCTTCGCGGCAGAGAACCTTGCGCTGACGATGGCGGGCAGCGATCTTGATCCCAGCCCGGCCGAGGGCGAGATGGCCGGTCCGTCAGATATGAAGGTCACCCTTTCGATGGCAGACCTGACCGGCACGACGAATGGCACCTTCCTGGGCTCGGCGGCGATGGTGGACATGGCGGCAGCGCTGAAGGCCGGGTTTGCGACGGACGGGTCATTCTCCAGCGGCGCGACGACCTACGATATGCAAGTGACTGAAGCCGCCGGCGTGACCAAGATCACCGGTCAAGCCGAAAGCAACACCATCAGCTTTGTGATGGATGCCACCCAGCTTGCCTATTCCGGTGGGGCCAAGGCGGTGACCATGTCGATGTCGGCACCCGAAATTCCCTTCCCGCAGGTGAATATCGGCTATGGCGAGGCGGCTTTCGGGTTCCAGATGCCTGTCACGGTGACCGAAGAACCGGCGGATTTCTCTTTCCTGACGCGCATTGTCGATCTGACCGTGTCGGATGAAATCTGGGGGATCATCGACCCGACCAACCAGTTGCCCCGCGATCCGGCGACGCTGGTGATCGATACCAAGGGCAAGGCCAAACTGTTCGTCGACATCATGGATCCGGCCGCGATGGAGGCCGCCGGTGATCAGCCCCCCGGAGAGTTGAACGCATTGGACATCACCGCGCTGCAGGCCAAGATCGCGGGGGCGGAACTGACCGGCAGCGGTGCGCTGACCTTTGATAACACTGATCTGGTGACCTATGGCGGCATGCCCGCGCCGACCGGGAAGGTGGACTTGAAGCTGGTGGGTGGCAACACCCTGATGGACAAGCTGGTGGCCATGGGCCTGTTGCCCGAAGATCAGGTGATGGGGTTCCGCATGATGCTTTCGATGTTCGCCAATGCGACCGGCGAGGATGAGTTGTCATCCACGCTGGAATTCAAGGATGGCGGGTTCTTTGCCAACGGCCAGCAACTTCAGTAAACCGCGCTGTATGAAAGAGGCCCCCGCAGCGATTGCGGGGGCTTTTTCATATCCGGCTGAAGGTGGCATCAACTTGCACAGGCGTGGCAGGCGGACTACCTCGATCACAGAGGCCTGAAGGAAATCACATGACCGCACCGCTTGCCGATCTGACTGCCCGCCTGCTGGACGCCGCCCGAAAGGCGGGGGCAGAGGCGGCGGATGCCTTGGCCGTTCAGGGCACATCGCTGACCATCGACGTGCGGCGCGGGGCGCTGGAACAGGCGGAACGCGCCGAGGGAACCGAGATCGGGCTGCGGGTGCTGTTCGGTGGCAGGCAAGCCTGCGTTTCGGCCTCTGATCTTTCGGACCGTACCATTGCGGCGCTGGCCGAGCGGGCGGTGGCCATGGCGCGTGAGGCACCGGATGACCCCTATGCCGGGCTGGCCGATCCGGGGCAGATCGCGCGGGAGTGGGATCTGGCCGCGCTGGATCTGACCGATGCGGCAGCGGAGCCGGATGCCGCCATGCTGGAGGCGGATTGCCGCGCGGTCGAGGCGGCGGCGCTGGCCTCCAAAGGGATCACGCAGGTCGAGGCATCGGCGGGCTATTCTGCCCGTGCGATGCATCTGGCGGCGTCGAACGGGTTTTCGGGGGGCTATGCGCGCACCTCACGTTCCATTTCCGCCGTGGCCTTTACCGGCGAAGGCACGGGGATGGAGCGGGATTGGGCAGGCGAATCACGGACCTATCAATCCGATCTGCCGGGGGCTGAGGGGATTGGCGCGCTGGCGGCGGAACGAGCGCTGGCGCGGGCCGGGGCGGTGAAGCCGGTGACTGGCACCTTTCCGGTGCTGTTTGATGAACGCGTGGCATCGTCGCTGATCGGGCATCTGCTTTCGGCCGTGAACGGGGCGGCGATTGCGCGGGGGGCAAGCTGGCTGCGCGATGCCTTGGGAACACAAGTGCTGCCCGAAGGGCTGTCGGTGATCGAAGACCCGCATCGGCCGCGCATCTCGTCCAGCCGCCCGTTTGATGGTGAGGGGTTGCCAACGCGGCGGCGGGCCATTGTGGAAAACGGGATTCTAACGGGCTGGACGCTGGACCTTGCCACCGGGCGCAAGCTGGGGATGGGCAGCACGGCGAATGCGTCGCGGGGGACGTCATCACCGCCGTCGCCATCGACTTCGAACATCGACCTGACGCAAGGCACGCGGTCGCGCGAAGATCTGATCCGCGACATGGGAACGGGGCTTTATGTCACCTCGATGATCGGATCAACGATCAGCCCGACCACGGGGGATTATTCGCGCGGGGCGGCGGGGTTCTGGGTGCAGAACGGGGTGATTTCGCATCCGGTGAATGAATGCACCATTGCAGGCAACCTGCGCGACATGCTGCTGCGGCTGATCCCGGCGAATGATGCGCGGGCGCATCTGTCGACGCGGGTGCCATCCTGCCTGATCGACGGGTTGACCCTTGCCGGTGCCTGAGGCAGCGCCTGAAGATGACCTTGCCCTTCTGGTGCGCGCGGCGCGCGAGGCGGGGAAGATCGCCATGCGCTTCTGGAAGCGCAATCCCAAGGTCTGGGACAAGGGCGATGAAGGACCGGTCACCGAGGCGGATCACGCGGTCAATGACGCGCTGATCCGTACACTGCGCGGGGCGCGGCCGGATTACGGGTGGCTGTCCGAAGAGACGCCGGATGATCTGGTGCGGCTGGAGCGAGAGGCGGTCTTTATCCTCGACCCGATCGACGGGACGCGCGCCTTTATCGCGGGCGAGGACAGTTTTAGCCATTCTCTGGCGATTGCCCGCAACGGCAAGGTGACGGCGGGGGTGGTGTTTCTGCCCGTGCTGGACCGGATGTTTGCGGCCCGCCATGACGGGCCTGCCACGCTGAACGATGCGCCGATTGCCGCCAGCACCATTGCCGGAACCGAGGGGGCGAATATCCTGACGCCTGCCGTGAACCTGAAGCCCGAGCATTGGCCGGGCGGCGTGCCGGATGTGAAGCGGAGTTTCCGCGCGTCAGTCGCCTATCGGCTGGCGCTGGTGGGACAGGGGCGGTTTGACGGGATGCTGAGCTTTCGGCAGGGCTGGGAATGGGACATCGCGGCCGGCAGCCTGATCGCGGGGCGCGCGGGGGCGGCGGTGTCGGACCGGCATGGGGCGGCGCTGCGGTTCAATATGGCCGTGCCGAAGGCCGACGGTTTGGTGGTGGCGGCGCCGGGGCTGCATCGCGCGCTGATGGAGCGATTGGCACCGGTCTGACTGCCTTGGCTGCGGATAGGAATGGGAAAGGCCGCCTGAGGGGGCGGCCTTTCCTTCATTCGGTCAGATCACTTCTTCTTTGGCGGAACAAAGCGTTTTGACGTGTCCTTGGCATCCGTTCTGGGGGCCGCAGGTTTGGCGCGGGGCGCGGGTTTCGCGCCGCCCGGTTTGGCGCGGAAGGGGCGCTGATCCGGGCCTTCGGCACCGCGCGGTTTGTAGGCGGGTTTGCCTTCGCCTTTGGGTTTCCATTCCGGCTTGCCACCGGGTGCGCGGGGACCACGGGCCGGGGCTTCGCCCTCAGCGCGCGGCTTGCGGGGTGCCCAGTCGCCCTTGGGTTTGTCACCGGCAGGTGCCGCGGCGTGGGATTTGTAGCCCGCCGCCTTGGCCGGGCGATCCGGGCTGCCACCGTGGGATTTGAAGCCTGCCGATTTCGGCGCGCCTTCGGCTTTCCAGCGGGGTTTGCGGTCATCCGTGCCGGCTGCTTCGCGCGGGGCATAGGGCTTGCGCTCACCTTCCGCGCGGGGCGCATAGGGTTTGCGCTCGGCGTCGCCCCGCGGGGCGTAGGGCTTGCGGTCACCTTCGGCACGGGGTGCATAGGGCTTGCGTTCAGCATCGCCGCGCGGGGCGTAGGGCTTGCGATCCCCTTCGGCGCGGGGCGCATAGGGTTTGCGTTCGGCATCGCCACGCGGGGCGTAGGGCTTGCGGTCGCCTTCCGCGCGGGGCGCATAGGGTTTGCGCGGGGCTTCGTCACGCGGGGCATAGGGCTTGCGCGGGCGTTCCTCGCGCGGGGCGGGGGCGGCGGCGGGGGCTGATTGCGATGCCTCCAGCGGTGACCATGCCGGGGCTGCGGGGGCGTCGTCTTCGACGATGCGCGGCGGCTTGCCGGAATAGGCAGGCTTTTCAGCCCGCTCTTCCCGCACGGGGCGGTCTTCGCGCACCGGTTTCGGCGTCTCGCGGCGTTCAGGACGCGCGGCAGGGGCCGGACGGGAGGTCGGGCGTGCAGCCGGGCGTTCGGGGCGTTCCATCGAAGGTTCGCCTTCGATCCGTTCCATCATCAGGCCCGGTTCGATTTCAATCATCTTGCCAAACTTGCCTGCCACCGTTTCCAGGATCTGCACAAGGGTGTGGTCCTGCTGCACGCGGATCGCGCCGATGCCATCCTTGGAGATGGAGCCGGTTTCGCAGATCTTGGGCAGGAGCCAGCGCGCCTCGGCCCGGCCGGTATGGCCGACAGACAGCTTGAACCAGACGGACGGGCCGAATTCGCCGCGCTCACGCGGGGCGGATGCGGTGGGGGTGATGGCGTCGGACAGAACCTCAGGCGCGGAGCGGCCTTCGCGCCAGAGGCGGATGAAGGCGGCAGCGACCTTGTCGGCCCCATATTCGGCCAGCAGGGTGGCGGCCATGTCGGCCTCGTCCCCCACATCCTGCGCCAGCGCAGGGTGCTCGATCAGGCGCAGGTCATCCTTTTCCTGCACTTCTTCGGCGCTGGGGGCCTTGCCCCATTCGGCAACGACCTTGGCCCCTTGCAGCAGGCGCTGCGCCTTGCGGAATTCGGCGGGCGGCACGATCAGGGCCGACACGCCCTTGCGCCCGGCGCGGCCGGTGCGGCCAGACCGGTGGAGCATGGTTTCCGAATTGGACGGCAGATCGGCATGGACGACCAGTTCCAGACCCGGCAGATCGATCCCGCGCGCGGCGACATCGGTGGCAATGCAGACGCGGGCGCGGCCATCGCGCAGGGCCTGCAATGCGTGCATGCGTTCCTGCTGGCTCAACTCACCCGAAAGGGCGACGGCCTGAAAGCCGCGATTGGCCATGCGGGCGTAGAGGTGGTTCACGTTTGCCCGCGTCTTGCAGAAGACGATGGCGGTCTGCGCTTCGTAAAAGCGCAGGACGTTGAAGATCGCGTGTTCGCGGTCGCGGGCCTGCACGGACAGGGCGCGGTATTCGATATCGACGTGCTGCTTCGCCTCGCCCTGGGCCGCGATGCGGAGGGCATCTTTCTGGAAGGTGCCGGCCAGCTTTTCGATTTCTTTCGGCACGGTGGCCGAGAACATCAGGGTGCGCCGTTCCTCGGACGCGGCGGCGAGGATAAATTCCAGATCTTCGGCAAAGCCGAGATCAAGCATTTCATCGGCTTCGTCCAGCACGACGGCCTTGATGCCCGACAGATCGAGCGACTTGCGTTCGATATGGTCGCGCAGGCGGCCAGGGGTGCCCACGACGATATGCGCGCCACGATCCAGCGCGCGGCGTTCATTGCGGTAATCCATCCCGCCCACACAAGAGGCAAGGACCGCCCCGGCATCGGCATAAAGCCATTCGAATTCGCGCTGCACCTGCTGGGCCAGTTCGCGCGTGGGAGCGACGATCAGGGCAAGGGGGCGGTCGGCGAACAGGAGACGATCCTGCGTGCCAAGGACATCCGGCGCGATGGCAAGGCCGAAGGCCACGGTCTTGCCCGAACCTGTCTGGGCAGAGACCAGAAGATCGCGCCCGGCGACCTCTTCAGCCAGCATTGCGGTTTGAACGGCCGTAAGGGTTTCATATCCCTTGGCCGAAAGGGCCGCAGCCAGAGGCGCGGCAATCGTCGTATCTGTCATGTCATATCCTGAAGGGGCGGCGTATTGCGCCCGTGAAGCACCTTGTACCGGCACCTCATTCCCCTTCGCAGGACCGGCCTCCCAAAACCGCCGCCTGCCCCGGAATCGTCGGGCCGTTCTGGCGGCATAGGGCAAAAGCCTGCAAATGTATAGCAATGCTTTTGCAGTGCAGCATTGCAGGCGGCGCTGGCTTGACCCTGCGGCGGGGGGCGTTACCCTGCGCGCGAAAATGACGACTCTCATCCCGTGGAGCGAAAAACCATGACGCAGCGCCTTCACCTTGTATTCGGCGGCGAGCTGGTGACACCTGAAAAGAACGTGTTCAGGGATGTCAGCAAGATCCATATCGTGGGGATGTTCCCGGATTACGCGACCGCCTTTTCGGCCTGGAAGGCCGAAGCGCAGCGCACGGTGGACAATGCGCATATGCGCTATTTCATCGCGCATATTCACCGCCTGCGGGATGAAGAACAGGCCGGGTCCGCGACCGAGGCGTTGGGTCTGTAAGCACCAGACCGGGACATGGCCTATTCCCTCGGCCTTACGCTTTACAACCTGTCCAACCGCCGCGAGGCAGGGGCGGCGTTGGAACGACCGCCGCGCCCTGCGGGGCGGCTGGTCTGGCTGCATGCGCCGGGAATGGATGCGGCGCGGGCGCTGCTGGAACTGGCACGGCGGCTGGTCGAGGAGGATGCGGTCGCGGTCGTGCTGACCTGCCCCGATCCCTTGCCCAAACGGGCCGGAATCATTCTGCAGCCGCCGCCTGCAGATGTGCCAACGGAAGCCGCGCAGTTTCTGGATCACTGGCGGCCTGAGGTCGTGATCATGTCCGAGGGCGAGTTGCGCCCCGCCCTGTTGCACGAGGCGGTAGAGCGGAAGCTGCCCCTGCTGATGGTGGGTGCGCGGAACCCGGTTTTCCTGCGCGAACGGGATGGGTGGTATCCGGGGTTGATGCGCGGGCTGCTGGCCGAGTTTCGGGCAGTGCTGACGCTGGATGAACCCTCGGCGCGGGCTTTTCGCAAGGCGGGGGCCACACCTTCGGCGGTAGAGGTGACCGGCAAGCTGGAAGAGGAAAGCGCCGCCCTGCCCTGCACCGAGGCCGAGCGGGATGCGATGGCGCGGCAATTGGCGACACGGCCGGTCTGGCTGGCTGCCGCCCTGCCCGAGGCGGAGGAGGCTGCTGTCATCGCCGCGCATCGGACGGCGCTGCGGTTGGCGCATCGGTTGCTGCTGATCGTGGTGCCGCAGGATCCGGGCCGCGTTGCGCCTTTGGCGCATCGGATGGAAAAGGAAGAGGGCTGGTCCGTCGCCCGCCGTGCCGAGGAAGAAGAACCCGACGCCGAGACCGAGGTCTATATCGCCGATGCGGGCAGCGAGTTCGGGCTGTGGTATCGGCTGGCCCCCATCACCTTCATGGGCGGCAGTCTGGGCGGAAGCGGCTGTATCCGCGACCCGCTGGAGGCGGCGGCGCTGGGGTCGGCCATTCTGTACGGGCCGCGACCGGGGCCTTATGGCACCACCTTTGGCCGTCTGGGCGCGGCGCGGGCGGCGCGGGCAGTGGGATCAGCAGGCGATCTGGCCGAGGCATTGGGGGATTTGCTGTCGCCTGACCGGGCGGCGCGGCTGGCGCAGGCGGCCTGGGCCGTGGCGTCGGACGGGGCAGAGGTGACTGAGCGGGTGATGGGCATGATCCGCCGTATCATGGACGGGGAAGGCTGATGCGCGCGCCGGGGTTCTGGTTCACGCCGCCGGACCGGCCTGCGCTGGCGGCGCGATTGCTGGCACCGCTGGGTGCGGCCTATGCGGCGGGAACGGCGCGGCGGCTGCGGGGCGTGGGCTTTCGCGCGGGCGTGCCGGTGATCTGTGTAGGCAACCTGAACGCGGGCGGCACGGGCAAGACACCCACGGTGATCGCGCTGCTAGAGCGGTTGGAGGCGCGGGGCGTGGCGGCGCATGTCGTGTCGCGCGGGCATGGGGGGCGGCTGGACGGGCCCGTGCGGGTAGTGGAGCGGACACATTCCGCTGCCGATGTGGGGGATGAGCCGCTGCTGCTGTCGGCCTTTGCGCCTGTCTGGGTGGCGAAGGACCGCGCGGCAGGGGTGCAGGCGGCCGAGGCGGCAGGGGCGCGGGTGATCGTGCTGGATGACGGGTTTCAGAACCCGTCGGTCGAGAAATCGCTCAGCCTGATCGTGGTGGATGCGCGGCTGGGGTTTGGAAATGGGCGCTGCCTGCCGGCGGGGCCGTTGCGCGAACCGGTAGACGTGGGGTTGGCGCGGGCTGATCTGCTGCTGTCGATTGGCGACGCGGCGGCGCAGGCGGGGTTTGCGGCGCAGTGGGGGGCTGCGGTCGGGGTGCCGCAACTGACGGGGGAGTTGGAGCCCTTGCAGATGGGGATGGATTGGCAGGGGCAGCGGGTGATTGCCTTTGCCGGGATCGGTCATCCGGAGAAGTTCTTTGCCACGCTGCGGGCAGAGGGCGCGGAAGTGATCCGCGCGGTTGCACTGGATGACCACCAGCCGCTGACCGATGCGTTGATGGCGCGGCTGGAGTTGGAGGCGCGGGGTTTAGGCGCGCAACTGGTGACGACGGAGAAGGACGCCGTGCGCTTGCCTGCTGCATTTCGGATGAAGGTGCTGACCTTGCCAGTGCGGCTGCGGATCGGGGATGCGGCGCCGCTGGATGCGGCGCTGGCGCGGATCGGGGTCTAGCCGATGATTTCGTCCTGATGTTCGCCCAGTTTCGGGGCGGGACGGTCCAGCGACAGATCCGCATCCGAGAAGGTGAAGGGTGAGCGCACGCCGGGGATGCCGCCCAGATCAAGCTGCATCTTGCGGGCGATGACCTGAGGATCGGCGAATACCTCGGCCAGAGTGTTGATCGGGCCTGCAGGAACGCCGTGGTCTTCACAAGCTTGCAGGAGATCAGCCTTGGTCCATGTGACCGTCTTGGCGGTGATGGCGGTGGTCAGCGGTTCGCGGTTGCGGATGCGGTCGGCATTGGTCAGGTAATCGGGATGTTCGGCCATGGGATCAAGGCCGAGGATGGCGCAGAGTTTGCGGTATTGGCCATCGTTCCCGGTGGCGAGGATGATCCAGCCATCGGCGCAATCGAACACGGCATAGGGGGCGAGGTTCGGGTGGGCATTGCCCATCTTGGTGGGCGCCTTGCCGGTGGTGAGGTAGTTCATGTTCTGGTTGGCCATGATCGCGGTGGCCACATCCATAAGGGCCATGTCGATCTGTTGACCCCGCCCCGTGACCGCACGCTGCACCAGCGCGGCGAGGATGGCGGTGGCGGCGTAGACGCCGGTGAACACGTCAGTGACCGCGACGCCAACCTTCTGCGGCTGGCCATCCGGTTCGCCTGTCACGCTCATCACACCCGCCATGCCCTGAATGATGAAGTCATAGCCAGCGCGGTGGGCGTAGGGGCCGGTCTGGCCGAAGCCGGTGATGGAGCAATAGATTAGGCGGGGGTTGATGGCCTGCAAGGACGGCCAGTCGAGCCCGTATTTCGCCAGACCGCCCACCTTGAAATTCTCGATCACCACATCGGCGTCAGCGATCAGTTTGCGGACGACCGCCTGCCCCTCAGCCGTGCGGAAATCGCAGATGACCGAGCGTTTGCCGCGATTTGTGGCGTGGAAATAGGCGGCAGAGCGGTCGCCGTCACGGTCGATGAAGGGGGGGCCCCAGCGGCGGGTGTCATCGCCCTCCGGCGCCTCGACCTTGATCACGTCGGCGCCAAGGTCGGCAAGGGTCTGACCGGCCCAGGGGCCGGCCAGAATGCGCGCCAGTTCGATGACCTTTATGCCCTGAAGCGGCGCGGACATGTTTACTCGGCAAGCTTGGCGTCGATGATCGCCTTCATGTCTTCGAAGGACATGTTGGAGTGCTTTTCGCCGTTGATGATGAAGGTGGGCGTACCTTCGACCTCATCCGCGGCCATGTTTGCCTCAAAATGCGCGACCATGGCTTCGGCCTTGGCGCCGTCTTTCAGGCAGGCGTCAAGCGAGGCATCGTCCAGACCGGCGGTCTTGGCGATGGTGCGCAGGTTGCCGATCACCACATTCGGATCATCCGAGGCGGCCCATTCCTGCTGCTGGTCGAAGATCATGTCGACGATGCCGAAATAACGCATCTCGCCCCCGCAACGGGCGACCATGGCGGCCCAGAGGCCGTAGCGATCGAAGTAGACCTCACGATAGGTGAAGCGAATCTTGCCGGTATCGACATATTCCGACTTCAGCTGCGGCCAGACATTGGCGTGGAACGTTGCGCAATGCGGGCAGGTGAAGGAGGCGTATTCGGTGATCTGCACCTTGGCATCCGCCGGGCCGAGGGAGAAATCGGTGATCTCAACCGGGGTCGTGGTTTCGGCCTCTTGTGCCGGGGCCGTCAGCGGGAACAGCGCAACAAGGGCGATGGTGGCGGCGGCGGCGAGTTTTTTCAGCATTGATATCTGCCTTTTCATGTTCTGCGGCGAGTTAGTATGTTTTGGGCGAGGGCTTCAAGGGCAGCCCTCAATCCGGGATCGGTGATGGGCGCAGCGGTTTCGCGCGCTTGCGTCACCACTTCCGGCGCGGGGGCCGGGGTGGTTTTCGGCTTGGCGATGAATTCGGCCTGCCCTTCGGAAAATCCGGTGGCGGCGGTCTGGGTCAGCGAGATGCGCGAGATGGCGCGGTAGCCGTAGACGGCATTGACCTTTTCCATGATACGGGGAAGCTGCATCTGCACCATCGGCGCATGGGCCGAGGCGACCAGAAGGGTGAGCGTCGCGCCCATGCCTTCGCGGGTATGGCCGATCTTGACGGGCCGCGTCATGGCGGCGAGGTCTTCTCCCACCACCTCGGGCCAGTGGGTGAGCAGGCGGGTGACGGCAAAGCCGCGGGTTTCAGAGGCGTTGCGGATGGGATCGCGCAGGAAGCCGGATGCCGCCTCGAACCCGCGCATCCGGCGGTGGGGATCAGGAGGGGGAAGCGGTTTGCGGGTCATCTGGTCCTTCCGGCATTGCCCGCTATTCTAGCTGTGACGCGCGGCGGTGCAAATGCAGCCGACGGGAAAGGCATAAAGAATGCGTGACAGCTTCGCGAGCGACCTCTCACCCCGGTTGCTGGATTGGTACGACAGGCACGCGCGGGTGATGCCGTGGCGGGTGCCGCCGGATCAGAAGCAGGCGGGGGTGTGGCCGGACCCGTATCGCGTCTGGTTGTCCGAGGTGATGTTGCAGCAAACCACGGTGGCAGCGGTGCGGGAGTATTTCCGGCGGTTCATCGA
The DNA here is from genome assembly GCA_943370085.1 of Variovorax paradoxus. Classification (GTDB taxonomy): domain Bacteria; phylum Pseudomonadota; class Alphaproteobacteria; order Rhodobacterales; family Rhodobacteraceae; genus Paragemmobacter. Next base: position 84,615 of record CALRPT020000012.1, read on the forward strand.
CCGGTGGCCGACGGTGGCCGATCTGGCGGCGGCGGAAGACGCGGCGGTGATGGGGGAATGGGCGGGCTTGGGCTACTATGCGCGGGCGCGGAACCTGCTGGCCTGTGCGCGGGCGGTGGTGCGCGATCATGGCGGGGTGTTTCCTACCACGCGCGACGGGCTGCTGGGTTTGCCGGGGATCGGGCCCTATACCGCATCGGCCATTGCCGCGATTGCCTATGATGAACCGGCAGTGGTGGTGGATGGCAATGTTGAGCGGGTCATGGCGCGGCTGTGGCTGGTGGAGGCACCCTTGCCGGGGGCGAAGGCAGAGTTGACCCGTTTGGCGGGCCTGCTGACGCCGGAGTCGCGGCCCGGCGATTACGCGCAGGCGGTGATGGATCTGGGGGCCACGATCTGCACGCCGCGCAATCCGGCCTGCGGCATTTGCCCTTGGCTGGCGGCGTGCCGGGCGCGGGCCGAGGGCGTACAGGCGAGCCTGCCGCGCAAGGTGGAAAAGGCGGCCAAGCCGGTGCGGCAGGGCGTGCTTTGGCTGGCGCGGCGGGCAGATGGTGCCTGGCTGGTGGAGCGGCGGGCCGAGCGGGGGCTCTTGGGCGGGATGCTGGGATTTCCAGGATCGGATTGGGATGGCGCGGGTGGCGATGCGCCGCTGGCAGCAGCGTGGCAGGAGGTGGGGGAAGTGCGGCACACCTTCACGCATTTTCATCTTATTTTGCGGTTGCAGGTAACAGTTGCCCCGCTGGATGCCGTTCCCTTGAGGGGAGAATTCCTTGCTCAGGGCGCGTTCCGGCCTTCGGACCTGCCCACGGTGATGCGAAAGGGGTTTGATCTTGGGAACAGCGTCCTTGCGTCAGCTTGAGGGATTGGCCCCGGGCGATATGATGTGGATGGTGTTCGAGTGATATGGGTATCTGGATAATGGCGGCGACCAGGGAAATACGCGACGTGACGCAGGCGCTGCCATTCTGGCTGTCGCTTGCGCTTGTGCCTTTGGTGGTGCTGGCCGCCTTTCAGGGGGGATGGACAGTTGTCCTTGTCCCTGCTGCGACATGGTGGCTGTTTACTATACTGGACCGGCTCACCGGCAAGGAAGATCGCAACGCCGACCCGATGACACCCGAGGCGGCGCTGGGGTGGTATCGTGCCATAACGCTGATCTGGTTTCCGGTGCAGTTCGCGCTGCTGTGCTGGCTGCTGTGGTATGTGCCGAGGGCCGATCATCTGGTTACCGTCGAAAAGATCGGGGTTTTCTTCGGGATGGGGGTGATCTCGGGCGCGGTGGGGATCAATTACAGCCATGAATTGATGCATCAGAAATCACGGCTGGAGCGGTGGCTGGCGGATCTGTTGCTGGCAAGCGTGCTGTACAGCCATTTCCGATCCGAGCATCTGCGCGTGCATCATTTGTGGGTGGGCACGCCGCGCGACCCGGTGACGGCGCGGTATAACGAAGGGTTTCACCGGTTCTTTCCGCGCGTTCTGGTACAATGTCTGATGTCGGCCTGGGGGGCAGAGCGGGCGATGCTGGCGCGCCGTGGGCTGCGCTGGTGGAACGGGTCCAACCCGTTCTGGCGCTATGCTGCTTTGCAGGGCGGGATGTTGGTGCTGGCGCTGGCTTTGGGCGGATGGGCCGGGCTGGGGCTGTTTGTCGTGCAGGCGGCAGTGGCGATATGGCAGCTGGAGTTGGTGAATTACATCGAACATTACGGGCTGACGCGGCGGCATCTGGGGGATGGGCGCTATGAGCATGTGCTGCCGCGCCATTCGTGGAATGCGACCTATAAGGCGTCAAACTGGCTGCTGATCAATCTGCAGCGCCATTCGGACCATCATTACAAGCCCGACCGGCGGTTTCCGCTGTTGCAGACCTATGATGAGGATGCGGCCCCACAACTGCCACTGGGCTATCCGGTGATGACGATTGCCGCGATGATCCCGCCGCTGTGGAAGCGGGTGATGAACCCGAGGGTGCGGGAATGGCGGAAGAAGTTCTATCCCGACATCACGGATTGGCACCCTTATAACAAGGCGAAGAACCCGACACCTGGCATGTGATCGGTCAGGCGTCGGGGGCGTTGGCCTTGAGGAAGAGACGAACCGCGCGGGCGACGTGCGTTTGCAGGACCTGTTCATCGGGCAGGCAACTGCCGCAGAATCTGCGTTCGATGGCATCAAAGCCAAGCCAGAGCGCCAGCATGTCTTCGGCGGCGCATTCGGGATCGTCCAGTTGCACGGCCCCTTGTTCCTGCGCCTGCCGTAGAAGGTTTGTCAGCATGGTGCGCACCTGACCCGGACCCGCCTCAAAGAACCGGCGGCCGAGATCGGGGTTTCGCTGGGCCTCAAGGCTTACAGCGCGATCAAGGGCAAGGTGGCACGGCTGGGTGAGCATCTGGATCAGTGCCGTGCCAAAGCGGGTGAGCGTGTCTTCGAGACTGCTGCCGCTGGGTGTTTGGCACAGCGCCAGTTTCAGGCGATCGGTTTCACGCTGGACGATGGAATCGAAGATCGTCGCCTTGTCACCGAAATGACCATAGACGGTGACCTTTGACACACCGGATCGGGCGGCTATCGCCTCGATCGGGACGCCGTCGACGCCGCGTTCGGCGAATAGCGCCTGGGCAGCGTCGAGGATGGCCTCGCGCTTTTCAAGGTCTTTGGGTCGGCCGGGCGACCGCAGAGCCATGGCAATATCCCCACACGGAGTGGATTCCGTTTGGGCAGAGGCTACGCGGGGATCGGTTTCGAAACAAGGCATGGGACTTCTTCCGAAAAGAGGGCGGCCAGCCGTTGGAGGAACGGCTGGCCTTGGGTGCATGTCGAAGGTCGCGGATCAGTCGTCAGACTGCGGCTGCAGCGCGATCAGTTCGGCAAGCGTGTATTGCGCCGGATCAACACCGATGGAGGCTGCAAGCTGTGCCTCGCCGGGGGTGACGACTTCGGCGGGGTTGGCTGCCTTGCGGCTTTCACCGGAGAGGATGAAACGCTCGGTCGTGGTGTCTTGGTCGATACGGGCCTTGACGAGGCGCTGTAGTTCGTTCGCGGTGAATTGTCCGGCTTCCACACCGGCCAAAGCCGAAAGCTGGTCAACGCCCGAATTGCCGATGGCTGCACCCGAAGAGCGGTTCGCACCGGAGAGGAAGTAGTTCAGGCGGGTTTCTTCGCCTTCCTTGCGGGCCTGGATGATGTTGATCAGTTCGGCGCGGCTGTATTCGCCCGGCTGCACGCCGGCGCTGAGGGCCAGTTGCACGTCACCGGCGTTCAGGCCCGGCTGGGCGCTGGCAGCTGCGGCGGCACCGGTCAGTGCGGCGAGGATCAGTGCGGAAGCGGTAAGATTGCGGATCATGGTAATTCCCTTTCCTGGGATGGTTGTTGTCGGCAAGCATCTGCCAGTCCGTGCAAGGCATTGCCCGGTCATCGGTTCGGAGATGCGGTTTGGTTCAGTTCGTTCGGGCTGGGATGGCCCTCGGGGCGCGTTGGCCCCGTTCAGGGAGCAATCGTTTTTGGGTGTCTATCAACAGGTCATCTTTGTCTGCCTTCGTTCATTCGATGGGACAGATATATACTGAACGTCGGCGTATGCAATGTAGAAAATGAACGATACCGTTCATTAAATTTTCGTGAGAAGAGGTTGACATGACTTCGCCTTTGTCAGGCGCGTGAAATCATCAAGTTTTGCAGGTGGTTTACCGGGGTGGACCAGATGCCTTTGATCACGCAATGTTACATGAATTTGGTGAACGGGGTGTCAACAGGCCGATTCCAAAGGAAAAAACCCCGCCATGCGGACATGGCGGGGCAGTGGCGCCGCGGGCGGACCACGGCGCGGGCGTAAACTTGATGTGAGGTCGGTTAGTGCGGGCGGCCCTGATCGGCGTCCATCTCGGCCCGGATCTGCTGGCGCAGGATGTCGATGGGAATCATCTTTCCATCGCGCTTGAAGTGCCAGTAGGTCCAGCCGTTGCAGGAGGGCGCGCCTTCATAATGCGCGCCAACCTGATGGATGGAGCCCTTCACGTCATTGCCGATCAGTGTGCCATCGGCGCGGACCTTGGCCTTGTAGCGGTTGCCGATGGAGAACAGTTCCTCGCCCGGGCGCAGCATGCCGCGTTCGACGACCTGGCCAAAGGGAACCCGCGGTTCCGCGCGTTTGGAGCCGGTGATTTCGAGGGCAGAGGCATCGAATTTGCGCGTGCGGGCCAGACGTTCGGCGGCGGCCTTGCGGTAGGCCTCTTCGCGTTCGATGCCGATGAAATCGCGGCCGAGCATCTTGGCCACGGCACCCGTGGTGCCGGTGCCGAAGAACGGATCAAGCACCACATCGCCGGGATTGGTGGTGGCGACGAGGACGCGGTGAAGCAGCGCCTCGGGCTTTTGCGTGGGGTGGGCCTTGTCGCCGTTTTCGTCTTTCAGCCGTTCATGGCCGGTGCAAAGCGGGATCACCCAATCGGACCGCATCTGGACACCATCGTTCAGCGCCTTGAGCGCCTCATAGTTGAAGGTGTATTTCGCGGCTTCGTCCCGGCTGGCCCAAAGCAGGGTTTCGTGGGCGTTGGTCAGACGTTTGCCTTTGAAGTTCGGCATCGGGTTCGATTTGCGCCAGATCACATCGTTCAGCATCCAGAAGCCCGCATCCTGCAGCGCGGTGCCGACGCGGAAGATGTTGTGATAGCTGCCGATGACCCAGATCGCGCCATTCGGTTTCAGCAGGCGGCGCGCGGCGGCAAGCCATTGGCGGGTGAAATGATCGTAGCTGGCGAAGCTGCTGAACTGATCCCAGTGGTCATCGACGGCGTCGACCTTGGAATTGTCGGGGCGGTGAAGATCGCCCTTGAGCTGCAGGTTATAGGGGGGATCGGCGAAGATCAGGTCGATGCTGCCTGCGGGGAGGCTGTTCATCACCTCGATACAGTCACCGTCAAGAATCTGATTGAGGGGCAGGGATACTGCCTCTGTCGGGGTCGGTTTGATCTTCATCTCTGCCTCTGCTGCCGGCGGTTTTTCGCCGTGCTTGTTGTGGACAAAGATGAGTCAGGAGTGATTCGCCGTCAAATTCTTTTTTGAATCAATCACTTATAGAATATGCTTGATACAATATGTTGTGGACGGGCTTGAACGAACGCCTATGGTGTGGGGTAATTCCAAAATCTAGAAGCGCGCGGAGATGCGCCGGAGTCGGGTAGCCTGCGTTGACCTCCCAGCCGTAGCCGGGGTGCTGTTGCGCCAAATCCACCATGATCCGGTCGCGTGTCACCTTGGCGATGATCGACGCGGCGGCGATGGACAGGCAGCGCGCATCCCCTTTGACCACAGCTTCGGCGCTGCAAGACAAGGCGCGGGGGATCATGTTGCCGTCGATCAGAGCATGATCGGCATTGGTTACCAGTCCGGTAACGGCGCGTTCCATGGCGAGGTGGCTGGCGCGCAGGATGTTGAGACTGTCGATTTCATCGACCGAGGCATGGGCGACCGACACCTCGGCCATATCCATGATCGCAGCAAAGAGGGCCTCGCGGCGGGCGGCGGTGAGGGCCTTGGAATCGTTCAGGCCGGGTGGGATGCGGGCGGGGTCCAGCCGGACGGCGGCGGCGGTGACGGGGCCGGCGAGGGGGCCGCGGCCCACCTCATCCACCCCCACGACGACCGAAAGGCCGCGCGCAAGAGCGGCGGTTTCAAAGGTGAAATCGGGGGCGGGTTTGGTGGCCATGGGGATGGCCTAGCCGATGGATTTCCCGTGGGGAAGCGGGAAAAGGGCGGGGGTGGAGGCTGCTCACCCCTCCACCCCCAGATTGGACACGGCTGGGGCAAGTTAAGCCGTGCCCGACGTGACGCCCGGATCAGTACCGGGAGCCAGCCACCCGGAAGCCAGCATCGCGCAGGCATTGATCCGAGTAGATCCTGTCGCTTTGTCCGTAGATGCGCGCGGTGCGGGCGCAGTATTGCGGCAGGCGGAAGTTGAAGCCTTCGTCGCGCAGGCAGCGTTCGCCATAGACGATGGCCGTGCCGGAATTGCCCGAGATCTCGATCGCGCAGACCGAGGGCACACGGGGCTGGCGTGTGGGCTGCGGATGATGTTGGGGCGGCGGGTTGTAATGCTGCTGCGCGCGGGCGCGGTCACGTTCGCGGCTTTTCTTCGACTCGTTCACGATGATGCCGACGATGGCGAGTGCGGCGAGTGCCTTGGCCAGATCGTCATTATCGGCGCGGGCGGGAATGGCGGTCGATGCCAGAAGGCCAAGGGCGGTGGCGGCAGCGGCAACGACAGCGACGAGGCGGCGGCTGATGCTGCGCGGATCGCGGGTTGACGGGCGCGGCAGGTTGCGCGTGATGACCATGGTTTCGGCCAGTGTTTCAGAGCTTTTCATGGTGGCCTCCTGACTTGGGTTCCGGCGGGATGGGCGGGGCGTATGGCCCTGCCCTTTCGATGCCTTCACCCTGCGACCGGGGGGTTCGGACAGGCAATAACGCGGCGTTGTTATCGCATAGCAGGCGGTTGCCGGGGCCGAGGGGGCCCAATGTCATTGCCTAGCGCGCGGGGGGCGGGCAATGTGCGGGCATGAACGGAAGGGGACATCCGATGACACGCCTATTCCTTGCTGCGGCACTGCTGCTGGCCCTGGGCGGGCAGGCTTCTGCCGAATGCTATGCCGATTACAAGGCCAAGCAGGACGATCCCTTGCGCCTGCATTATGGGGTGGCGCAGGTGAGTGACGGGGCCTGCGCAGGCGAGCCGGGCGCGGCCGAGGGGGAATTGGCCCCGCGGTTGGCATCCGGGGGCTGGACGTTGTTGAATGTGCTGTCGGTCTTTGGACCCGAGGGCCTTGGAGAAAGGAAATCGAGTGCAGGAGAGTACTTCCTCCGCTTCTGAGAGCCTGAAGGCGGGCAACCGGGTTGTTGCCGGGGGGATTGCGGCCATTGTGCTGATCCTGCTGGGCGCGGCGGTGTTCCTGTTCCTGAACCTGCCGGATGCGAATGCGTTCAATGCCAAGGTGGAACGGCTGTTCGTCGAGAATGACGACCTGACCAGTTTCGCCGACATCAAGCTGTTGGAGATATTGGCACAATCGGGGACGGCGTTTTCCGAGGTGCTGGCCAGTTACCGCATGGTGATCTTTGTGCTGCTGGTGTTTTCCACGGCGCTGCTGCTGGCGGCGCTGGTGTTTCTGGTGACGATCATCGCGCTGAACCGGCGGATTTCTGCGATCCAGCGGTCGGGGATACAGGTGGCGAGCCTTCTGATCAGCCGGGAGGGGCGGGCGGTCTATATCAACGATATGGAGTTCCAGTTGACCGAGGCCGCGCTGGAGACGATGGCGGTGCTGGCCGAGGCGCGGATGGATGACGAGGTGCTGACCGGCGCGCAGATCGAGGCGGTGATTTCCGGGCGGAACGAATCCGATTGTGATGAGGCGGCGGGGGCGACGCGGGTGAAGCGGCTGCGCGATGCGCTGGGTAACCAGATGGTAAGCGAATTGCTGGTCAAGACGATTGCGCGGCGGGGCTATGTTCTGGCGGTTGGCAAGGACAAGATCAGGATGGTCTAAGTGCCTGTGGGCGCTGGATTAATCAGTTGGAGTTCGGACTTTTGGCGGTGCAGCGCGTGGTGCAGATGGCGGTGCAGACGGCTGTGCATACGCACGGTGGCCTTGGCCGGCGTTAACCATGAAGCGCCGAATCGTTTGGGGCGGCCTAAAGGAAGCCGATCCAACGGCCTGCGAGCAGGATGGACAACCAGAGGATTGCCGACAGGGCGGCCATGAGGCGTAGCGCTTTCGTGGGCGCAGCCCCCGAAAGCACCTGCGCCCATGGCCCGCTGCGGGTGACGAGGGCGGCGTTCAGCACGGCGAGCGCCAGCAGCAGCAGCTTGATGCGGAAGGCGGGGTTGGTGGCGTATTCGCCGGGATTGGCCGTAAAGAGGACAAAGCCCGTGATCACCGCCAGCGACAGCCCCGCCAGCGCCGTGCCGCGCAGCATGGGCGCGATCACGGGCAGCGGTGTACGGGGGAAGGCCCCGGCAAGGCGCAGATCCAGCGGCAGGATGGACCCGATCAGCAGCGCGATGCCAAGGATGTGGGTGGCATTGACCAGAAGGTAAGCCGTCCCCGACCCGCGCAGCAGCGCGGCAATCGGGGAAGCGGCCAGAAGATCAAGCATCAGGCGTCGATCCGTTCAGGATAGAAGTCGTAATTCGTGCTGCCCAGCGTGAGGCGGACCGCTTTCATCAGGCGTTCCTTCTGATCCAGCGAGCGGTTGCCAAGGATGGTGACGGTATCGCCGATATTGGCGGTGCCGTCGACAAAACCAGCGCGCACTGTGCGGCCGGGATTGCCCAGTTCGATGACCCAGTCGTTGCCATCGGCATCGGTGACGGTCAGTTCCGGGTGCGGGGGGCTGAGGGAGATGGCGGTGATCGTGGCCTGAAGGGTGGTTTCCTCAGCCTCCGCCCAAGACCAGCCGTGATGGGCGGCGGCGGGCATGGCGAGCGTAACAGAGGTGGCCGCCAAGGCGGAGGTGAGGAGGAGAACGCGGAACGATGCGGGTTTCTTCATGGAAATCTCCTGTCATGCTATTCTTTAACAGGCGCCATGCTTGCCGTTCGGCGGGCTTGCGGGGAAATCACCGGATGGTGAGCGCACCGCTTTGTTACCGGGCTGACATGATCCGGCGATAGGCGGGGCGGTGGACAGACAGGCCTTGCGTGGGGGGGAGTGTGGCCCTACATACGCCCGCTCTTGTTTCCCTTTGATCCTTGGGGGATTTCGATGATCCAGACGCCGTTCTACCTGATCGACCGGGAAAAGCTTTCCCGGAACATGGCCATCATGGACCAGCTTCGGCAGGGGTCTGGGGCGAAGACGCTGCTGGCGTTGAAATGTTTCGCGACATGGCCGGTGTTTGACCAGATGCGCGAGCATATGGACGGGACCACGTCTTCGTCGCTGTATGAATTGCGGCTGGGGCGCGAGAAGTTCGGCAAGGAGACGCATGCCTATTCGGTGGCATGGGCGGATGACGAGATCGCGGATGCGGTCAGCTATGCCGACAAGATCATCTTCAATTCCGTGGGCCAGTTGGAGCGGTTCGACAATCAGTCGGCCAGCATTGCGCGGGGGCTGCGGTTGAACCCGCGGTTTTCGACCAGCGGGTTTGATCTGGCCGATCCGGCGCGGCCGTTCAGCCGCTTGGGCGAGTGGGATGCGGGCAAGATCGAGCGGGTGATGGACCGGATTTCGGGGTTCATGATCCATTACAATTGCGAGAATGACGATTTCGATCTGTTCGACCGGCAGTTGGGCCGGATCGAAGAGGAGTTCGGCGATCTGTTGAAGCGGTTGAAATGGGTGAGTCTGGGTGGGGGTATCCATTTCACTGGCGAGGGCTATCCGGTGGGCAAGCTGGCGGCGCGGTTGCGGGCGTTTTCCGAGCGGTTCGGGGTGCAGGTCTATCTGGAACCGGGCGAGGCGGCGATCACCGGGGCGGCGAGCCTTGAGGTGACGGTTCTGGACGTGCTGAACAACGGCAAGGATCTGGCCATCGTGGATTCCTCGGTCGAGGCGCACATGCTCGATCTGCTGATCTACCGGATTTCGGGGAAGATGGAGGTGGCAGGTGACCACCCCTACATGATCTGCGGCAAGTCCTGTCTGGCGGGGGATGTGTTCGGCGAGTTCAGCTTTCCCAAGCCCCTGCATGTGGGTGACCGGCTGAGCATCGCGGATGCGGCGGGATATACGATGGTCAAGAAGAACTGGTTCAACGGGGTGAAGATGCCGAGCATCGTCATCAAGGAGTTGGACGGGTCGATGACCGTGGCGCGGGAATTCGGCTATGCCGATTTCGCCGCGAACCTTGGCTGAAACCTTAGCTGATTTGGGCCGGTTGATCCGGCCCTTCCTGAAGGGGGTGTTTTGCATGAAACGCAACGTATTGATCATTGGCGCAGGCGGCGTGGCGCAGGTCGTGGCGCATAAATGCGCGCAGGCCAATGACAGGCTGGGCGATCTGCATATCGCATCGCGGACAGTTGGGAAATGCGAGGCGATCATCGCGTCTGTTCATGAGAAGGGCGCGATGAAGGTGCGGGGCGTGTTTGCCGCCCATGCGGTGGATGCGATGGACAGCGCGGCGGTGGCGGCGCTGATCCGGCGGTTGGGCGTGCAGATCGTGATCAATGTGGGATCATCCTTTGTGAACATGACGGTGCTGGAGGCCTGTATCGAAACGGGCGCGGCTTACATGGACACGGCCATTCATGAAGACCCCGGCAAGATCTGCGAAGCGCCGCCGTGGTATGGGAATTACGAATGGCAGCGGCGCGAGCGCTGTGCTGCGGCGGGCGTGACGGCGATTCTTGGCGTGGGCTTTGACCCTGGCGTGGTGAATGCCTGGGCGCGGGTGGCGGAAGATGAGTTTGTCGACGAGATCACGTCGATTGATATCGTCGACATCAATGCCGGGTCGCATGGGAAGTATTTCGCCACGAATTTCGACCCGGAGATCAATTTCCGCGAGTTCACGGGGACGGTTTATAGCTGGCAGAACGGCGGTTGGCAGGAAAACCGGATGTTCGAGGTGGGCAAGACCTGGGACATGCCGGTGGTGGGCGAACAGAAGGCCTATCTGACGGGCCATGACGAGGTGCATTCGCTGTCTGCCCGCTATCGCGGCGCGGATGTGCGGTTCTGGATGGGGTTTGGCGACCATTACATCAACGTGTTCACAGTGCTGAAAAACCTTGGACTGCTGTCGGAGAAGCCTGTGAAAACGGCCGAAGGGCTGGAGGTGGTGCCGCTGAAGGTGGTGAAGGCGGTGTTGCCGGATCCGGCGTCGCTTGCACCCGGCTATACGGGCAAGACCTGTATCGCGACGATTGTGAAGGGTGTGAAGGACGGCAAGCCGGTGGAGGTGATGCTGTATAACGTGGCCGATCATAAGGAGGCTTATGAAGAGGTCGGATCGCAGGGGATTTCCTATACCGCCGGGGTGCCGCCTGTCGCCGCTGCGCTGCTGGTGGCGGAGGGCGTGTGGGATGTGGGGACGATGGTGAATGTCGAGGAGTTGGACCCGAAGCCGTTCATGAACCTGCTGAACGGGATGGGGCTGCCGAACCGGGTGAAGGATGCGGCCGGGGATCGGGAATTGGCGTTTTGATCATGGCGGGGTGAACCCCGCCCTATGGTTAAGGGGCGCGCCTGCGGGTGCGCCCTTTTGCTTTGGCGGGTGGCGGGGTGAACCCCGCCCTACAGGGCAAGGTCGAGGTGGAGCGGGACGTGGTCTGAGCCGGAGTTGGTGGTGTCGGCCCAGACTTTGGTGATCATTGGGGCGAGGTCGGGGGTGAGGAAGATGTGGTCAAGCTGGCGGCGGCGGGTTTCGCCTGCGATTTCCTTGACATGGGTGTGGAGGCCAAGGCCTGCGGCGGGGTCGATCAGGCCGTCGGCGTAGCGCGCGCCGGGGTGGTAGGGGGTTTGGCCCAGAAGGGCGCGGTATTCGGCGCTGCCGGGTTCCATGTTGAAATCACCCGCCCAGATGGCGCGGGTTGGGTTCGGGGGTTCGGTTTCGCCTTCGGTCCAGTTTCGTTGCGGTTCATCATCTGTGCCGCTCCACGGGCCGCCCTCGGTGGCGGGGTTTCCTAGCACCTGTTTCAGAAAGGCGATCTGGTCGAGGCGTTCTTCGACGCCGACATGGGCGAGGTGGATGTTGATCAGCTTTATCGGGCCGGAGGGGTGGGCAATGACAGCCTCCAAGGCGGCGGTCTGGGTGTTGATGGGGTCGAGCATCCGGCGTTTGGGCAGGGGCCATGTGCGGGACCAGAGGATGGGCCAGCGGGAGAGGATGAGGGGGCCGAACTGGCGGCGCTTGGTGCGGTCGTTTGGCAGGGCCATGTCGAAGGCGGGGGCGTAGACCATGTGGTGGTCGGGGAGCAGCGCGGTGAGGATGGCGGGTTGGTCATCGTGGTTGGTGCGGGACCAGTGGCGATCCACCTCTTGCACGGCAATGAGGTCGCGGTCGCGGATGGTGTCGGCGATGCGGTTCAGGCTGTAGATGCCATCTGCGCCGAAGCCGTACTGGATGTTGAAGCTGGTGAGTTTCATGGCAGCAGGCTAGCCGCGGCGGGCGCTTTCCACCAGTGCGTCGAAGCGGGCTTTGCGCGGGGCGAGGCGTTGGGCGAGGGCGGGATCAGGGTCCACCGTGCCGCGCATGGGGAGGGGGGCGGAGAGCACGTCGGTGGAGGCCCCGGCCGCGACGGCAGCAAGGCGGGCCGCGCCTGCGGGGCCGCCGATATCGGCGCGGGCGGGAAGGGCCACGGGTTCGCCGATGGCGGTGGCGATGAGCGTCGTCCAGAGGATGGAGCGGGTGCCGCCGCCCACGGCGATGAAACGGTGCGGGATTGCGCCGACCTCACGTTGGGCGGTGATGCAATCGGCGAACTGGAAGGCGACGCCTTCCATCGTGGCATAGCCCATCATCGCGCGGTCTACGCCGGGATGGAGGCCTTCGAGCCTGCCCGTCGCTTGCGGGCGGTTGGCGGGGGTGCGGATGCCGGTCAGGCAGGGGAGGAAGACGGGGGAGGCGTCGGTCTTGCGTGCTTCCATCGCCTCGGCCTCAGCAGCCAGGGTGGCGGCGGTGGTGCCTGAGAGTCGGGCGGTCCAGTCCAGCGCGGCGGTAGCGGACATGACGACGCCCATCGACAGGAAGCAGTCGGGTGCGGCATGGGCGGAGGTGAGGATGGCGCGCTGCGGGCCGGGGTGGAACGTTGTGTCAACGATGCAGGCGACGCCGGAAGTGCCGATGGTGAGGACGGCGTCACCGGGGCGGGCGGCCCCTGCGCCCAAGGTGGAGGCCATATTGTCGCCCGCGCCGGCGGCGACGGAGATGCCCGGCTTCATTCCCCAGCGTTGGGCAAGGGCCGGGCGGAGGCCGCCTGCGGCCTTCCAAGCAGAGGTGATGGGGGGGAGATGGTCGGGGTTCCAGCCTGCCAATGCGCAGAGGTCGTGGTCCCATTCGCCGGTGCGGCAATCCATCAACTGGGTGCCGCCTGCATCGGTGGGTTCGCTTGCCACTTCGCCGGTGAGGGCGAGGCGGACGTAATCCTTGGTGAGCAGGAGCATGCGCGCGTCGCGCATGACATGGGGTTCGTGCTTGGCCAGCCAGAGGAGTTTTGGCGCGGTGATGCCCGGGTCGGGCGTGCCGTTGGTCCGTTGGCCGATATCGGGGCAAAGCGACAGGAGTTCCGCGCATTCGGCGATGCTGCGCTGATCGTTCCAGAGGATGGCGGGGCGCAGGGGTTTGTGGGATTTGTCCAAGAGCAGCGCGCAGAGCATCTGGCCTGACAGGCCGATAGCCGAGACCGCGGCCATTTCCTTGGGCGCTTCGCTGGCAAGGCGGTCAAGGCAGGACCAGACGGCGGCGACCCAATCATCAGCGTTCTGTTCGGACCAGCCGACATGGGGGATGGAGACGGCGATGGGTTGGGCCGCATCGGCCAGCACAGTTTCGGCATCCTGAAGGATGACGGCCTTCACGCCAGAAGTGCCAAGGTCGATGCCGATGGTCAGCGTCATGCCGCCACCAGCGCGCGGGCCGTCGCCTCATCCGTGACGAAGGTGTTGATCAGGCCAAGGCCGAGGATGGCGCGGCAGACCGTGATCTTGTGCGCGCCGCCTGCGGCGAGGATCACGTTGGGGATGCGGGCCAGATCGGGGATGCCGATGCCGATGACCTTTTCGTTGATCGGGTGGTCGATAGGGTTTCCGTTGGCGTCGATCACGGTGCCGAGGATATCGCCCACACCGCCGAGGGCGGCGAGTTCGTCGATCGTGGTGCCGCCGGGAAGGGCGTCGCGCATCAAGAGCGAGCGTTTGGACAGATCGCCCGCCGCCATGGCCATGGCATCCACGCCGCGGATTTTTTCCAGAACCTCGCGGAACACATCAAGCTGCATGATCGTATCGCGGCTTTCGGCGGAGCCTGCGTAGAGGGGGGCGGTGAAATAGCTGTGCTGCGCGCCGAGAAGATCGGCGAGGCGGGTGGTGATTTCAAAACTGTTCAGGTCAGAGCCGCGCGTGAGGCCGCCCATGACGGAGATCACCTCAAGATCCGGGCGTTCGAGGGCGGCGACGAAGCGGGTGGCGATGTTGAGCGTGCCGCCCCATGACATGCCAAAGCGTTTGACGGCGGGATCGGCCAGCACCTCGGACAAGAGATTGCCCAGCGCGGCGCCCACGATGGTTTGCACATCGCTTTCCTGTGACGGGGCGGGGGCGACGTAGGCCTGATCAAGGCCGAAACGTTCGCACAGCGCCTGTTCCAGATCGAAGCAGGCGGCATAGGCCGTGTTGAAGGTGATGCGGACGAGGCCCACACGGTGCGCCTCGGACAAGGCCTTGTTCACGCGCAGGCGGGTGGCGCCAAGCTTTTCGGCAACCTTTTCCTGCGTGAGGTGTTCGACGTAATAAGCCCATGCCACGCGGGCGAGAAACCGCTGTTCCGCGTCGATCTGGGGCAGTTTCGGGGCGCGCGCCATCCGTTCCCTTTACTTGACAGCGCCCATCGTCAGACCGCGGACCAGATGCTTGGACGCGATCAACGCGAAGATCAGCACCGGGATCACGATCAGGGTCGAGGTGGCCATGATCTTTCCGTAAGGAACATCATAGCCTTCCATGAAGGTGACCGCCATTGCCGGAGCGGTTTTTGCCGCTTTTGGCGCGAGGATGTAGGCGAAGAGCAACTCATTCCACGAAAAGATGAAGGAGAGGATGGAGGAGACGGCGACGCCGGGCATCGCGAGCGGCAGGCAGATGGAGCGGAAGATGCGCCATTGGGAGGCGCCTTCGAGAAGCGCGGCCTCATCCAGTTCGCGGGGGATGGAGCGGAATTGATCGGTGCAGATCCAGATGACGATGGGCAGGGTGAAGGTGAGATACATCAGGATCAGCGCGAGGTGGGTGTCGCGCAGGCCCAGTTCGCGGCTGATGAGGAAGACCGGGAAGGCGAGGACGACGGGCGAGACGAAGCGGTTGGTGATGAACCAGAACCAGAGGTCCTGCTTGCCACGGAATTCGAAGCGGGCCAGCGCATAGGCGGCAGGGGTGCCGAGAACGACGGCAAGGGTGGTGGTGCAGACCGCCACGATGATGGAGTTGATGAGGGAGACGCCGACCTTGTCTTCAAAGAGCACCTCCCAGTAATTCGCCAGCGTGGGGGTGAAGAACCATGCGGGCGGGGATTGCAGGGCCACGACCTGTGTCTTCAGGCTGGTGGTGACCATCCAGTAGAAGGGGAAGATGCAGAAAAGCAGGATCAGCAGAAGAAGCAGCCCTTCGGCCCAATAGGCGCGGCGTTGCAGGGGGGCGGCCATCAGTTCACCTCGCGGTAGAAGAAGCGGATATAGAGCCGGGCAAGGCCGATGGTCAGCGCCAGCATGATGATCGCCTGAGCCGAGGCGAGGCCGATGTCGAATTGCCGGTTGCCGACGCGTTCGATCAGGACGGCGATGAATTCGGTGGCGGCACCGGGGCCGCCGCGCGTCATGGTAAAGGGCATGTCAAAGAGTTTCAGCGTGTCAGCGGTGCGCAGGATCAGCACGGCGACGAGGCTGGGGACAAGGAAAGGAAGCTGGACGTAGCGCAAGACGAGCCATGGAGATTTCGTCTCTAACTGCGCCGCTTCTTCGATTTCCGGGGGGACGGTGGACAGGCCGGCCAGCAGGACGAGGGCGACGAAGGGTGTCCATTGCCAGATGTCCCAGATGATGACGGCGATGAAGGCGTTGGTGGGATCGCCGATGAAGTTGATTGGATCGACGCCGATCCAGCCGAGCATCTGGTTCACCACGCCGTATTTCTGGTTGAGCATGACCTGCGCCAGCAGGCCCACCACGGCATAGGTGGTGGCCATGGGCAGCACCAGCGACAGGCGGGCGAGGGTTTTGAAGAAGGTCAGGCCGGGGCGGTGCAGGACGATGGCGATCAGGAGGCCGAGGGCGATCTGGATGGGAACCGAGATCAGGAACAGCGTGGCGGTGCGGCCCATGGCCTGCCAGAAGGAGAGGTCTGTCAGCACCTCGGCATAGTTGGAGAGGCCGACGAATTTTGTCTGCGCCTGTTTGGTGAGGTTGAAGTTGTGCAGGCTTTTCCAGACCGCGTAGAGCAGCGGCGCGATGCCCACGATGACGAGGGCGGCGACGGCGGGGCCGAGAAAGGCGAAGATCGTCTTTCGTGGCACGTTGGCTGTCATTCAAGCGGTCCTTCCGGGTGGAAATCCCCGGCCCGTGTGAGGGGCCGGGGGCTGTGTCTGTGACGTCAGAGATGGTCAGAAGGCCGGATTACTGGGCCAGCGGCTTTTTGCCGTCATAGTAGCCTGCCTCGGCGAGGACGGCTTCCATCTTTTCGCCGATGTTCTTGGCGCCTTCTTCGAGGGTGACTTCGCCCAGCATCATCTTGGTGCCGTATTCCTGCACGATTTCGGTGATGGCGGGCCATTCGGCGAAGCGCGGACGGAATTCCGGCACGCCTTCCTGCCAGGATTCAACCAGCGCCGGGATGAACTTGAAGGTTTCGGCGAGGGCCGGGTCGGCATAGGCCGACTGACGGGCCGGGACGCCGCCCATTTCAAGGTATTTGCCAGCATTGGCCTTTGACGTGACCCACTGGATAAAGAGCCAGCCTGCGGCCTGTTCGGCCTCATCCGCCTGCGAGGCGACGGCGAGGGAGAAGCCGCCCAACGCGGGCTTGCGGCCAGCGGGGCCGGTCGGTTCCGGGGCGATTTCGACGCAATCGGCCACGGTCGAGGTTTCGGGCGAAACGACGGTGGAATAGAAGGCCGACCATTCGGTGATCATCGCCACATCGCCCTGGGCGAAAGCGTTGACGGTTTCGGAGTGGTCATAGGCGACGATGCCTTCGGGCATGAACTTCATCAGGTCCTGGCGGAATTGCAGACCGGCCTGCGATTCGGGCGAAAGCAGGTTCGATTTGAATTCCGCGTTCAGGAAGGACCCGCCGAAGGGCCACAGGAAGCGGGCGAAGCTGTCCGCCGACTGGGTTTCGTTGCGCTTGGACTGCAGGGCGTAGGCGTATTTGCCATCCTTGGTCAGCGCGGGGCCGTAGGTATCCATCACCTCTTGCCAGGTGGCCGGGGGCTTATCGAAACCGGCGGCTTCGAGCATGCAGCGGTTGTAGAACAGAAGGCCGGAGTAGTTGTCGAACGGAAGGCCGTAGTTCACGCCGTTCCACGAGCCGAAGGCATCGAGGACGAGCGGGAAGAAATCGGCCATGTCCAGCGCGGGATCGGCCAGATCGGGATTGCTGATGAAGGTTTCCGACGGGACGACCCAGCCGTTTTCGGCAAAGTTGCCCATCCAGACGAGATCGATCAGCGCGATGTCGAGATCGCCGCCGGCGACGAAATCGCGGACCTGTTCGCCCAGCGCATTTTCGTAAGGCACGGTGGTGTAGTTGACCTTGATCCCGGTGGCTGCCTCGAATTCCGGCAGCATCTTGATCGCGGCATTGTACCCCGGACGGTCGAGGAAGAGCACCTCGAGTTCCGTGCCGGCATAGGGTTTGGCGGCTTCTTCCAGCGTCCAGGCCTGTGCCTGACCACCGATGGCAAATGCGGACGCAGCCAGCGCCAGCGCACTTACGTGCATCTTGAGTTTCATGTTTTCCTCCCTGCGGTTCAGCGTGTTTGAACGGTTGACTTCCATTTGTAACGCCTTGCATATAAATGTATCGCAAGCGTGTCCTGTCAACGGGAAAATGCGCAGGTCGCGGAAGGGGAGGGTCGGCGGATGGCCGAGGTGAAGCTGGTCGGGGTGAACAAGTTCTATGGCGGCCAACAGGCGCTGTATGATGTGAGCCTTGATATTGCCGATGGGGAATTCGCGGTGTTCGTGGGGCCATCGGGGTGCGGGAAAAGCACGCTGTTGCGGTCGATCGCGGGGCTGGAGTCGATTTCCGGCGGGGTGATTTCCATCGGCGGGCGGGATGTATCGGGGCTTGCGCCATCGGAACGGGACGTGGCGATGGTGTTCCAGTCTTATGCGCTGTATCCGCATATGACGGTGCGCGAGAACATGGATTTCGGCATGAAGATCAACGGGTTCACCCAAGCCGACCGCGACCGCCGCATCGCCGAGGCGGCGCGGGTGCTGCAGTTGGAGCCCTATATGGACCGCAAGCCTGCGCATCTGTCCGGCGGGCAGCGGCAGCGGGTGGCGATCGGGCGGGCCATTGTGAAGCAGCCCAAGGTGTTCTTGTTCGACGAGCCGCTTTCCAACCTGGATGCCAAGCTGCGGGTGCAGATGCGAGTGGAGCTGGAGGCGCTGCATTCCGAGCTGAAGGCCACGATGATCTATGTGACGCATGACCAGGTGGAGGCCATGACGATGGCCGACAAGATCGTGGTGCTGCAGGCGGGGCGGATCGAGCAGGTGGGCAGCCCGATGGAGCTGTACCATCGGCCGCGCACGGAGTTTGTGGCCGGGTTCATCGGCGCGCCGAGCATGAATTTCCTCGATATCCGTTCTGTGGGTGGTCGCATCACCTGCGGGGAATCGGTGATCGGGACAGCCGCACCCGTGCCGGGCGCGGTGCGGCTGGGAATACGGCCCGAGCATACGGGGCTGACAGCCCCCGGCGCGGGCGAGATGGATGGCACCGTGGTGCTGCGCGAAACGCTGGGCGGGGATGCCTATCTCTATGTGCGCACGGCGGCCGGGCAGGTGGTGGTGCGTGCCGATGGGGATACGGCGTTGAACCATGGCGATGTGGTCGGGTTGTCGATGCCCGCGAATCGGCTGCATCTGTTTGGTGCGGATGGGGTGACCCTGTCTTCGGGGGGTGTGGCGGTATGAGCATGACGGAACTGATCGCGGGCGCGGTGGCCCGGTCGGCCACGGTGGCCGAGGTTGTGGTGGGGCGCGGGGTGTTGGCCGAGACGGGGGCGCTGTTCCGGCGGCAGTTTGCCGGGGATCTGGCCTGTATCATCGCGGATGAGAACACGTGGAAGGCGGCGGGGGCGGCGGTGGAAGCCTCGCTGAAGGCGGCGGGGGTGACGGTTCGGGTGCATATGTTGCCGGGGCGGCCGCGGCTGAAGCCCACGGTGGAGCTGGCCGACAGCCTGCGCGATGTGTTGGCGCTGGATGGCGCGGTGCCGGTGGCGGTGGGGTCGGGTGTCATCAATGATGTGGTGAAACACGCGGCTTTCAGCCTTGATAGAGCCTATTTGTGCATTGGCACGGCGGCGAGCATGGACGGGTACACGTCAGCCGGGGCGCCGCTTTCGGACAAGGGTTTCAAGAAGACGATCCAGTGCCGCCCGGCGCGGGCGGTGTTGGGGGATCTGGATGTGATCGCAGCGGCCCCGGCAGAGATGACGGGCTGGGGCTATGGCGATCTGGCCGGAAAGGTGCCTGCGGGCGGGGATTGGATCATCGCCGATGCGCTGGGGATCGAGGCGGTGGATGATGTGGCCTGGCCTTTGGTGCAGGGCGGGCTGCGTGGGTGGTTGGGGATGCCCGCGCAGATCGCAGCGGGCGACCGGGATGCGCTGGAAGGGTTGTTCGCCGGGCTGACGCTGGTGGGGCTGGCGATGGAGTTGCACGGGTCATCGCGGCCAGCCTCGGGCGCGGATCACCAGATCGCGCATCTGTGGGAGATGGACGATCTTACATTCGGCGGCGAGCGGGTCAGCCATGGGGCCTGTGTGGCCGTGGGCTGCGTGATGGCGCTGCGGCTGTTCGACTGGCTGCTGGAGCAGGATCTTTCCACGCTGGATGTGGGGGCAATTGCGGCAACGGCGCCAACGCTCGCGCAGAAGGTGGCGGCCGTGCAGGCGGCGTTCGGGCCGGGTGAGATTGCGGCGCGTGCTGTCGAGGAGGTGCGGGCGAAGCATGTGGAAGGCGCGGCACTGCGCGCGCGGCTGGAGCGGTTGCGCGACGGCTGGCCCAAGCTGGCGGCGCGGTTGCGGGCGCAGGTGATGACGCCCGATGCGATGGTGGCGGCGCTGCATGCGGCGGGAGCGCCCGCGCTGGCCGAGGAGATCGGGGTGGGGCGGGATTATCTGCGGCGGACCACGCTGAACGCGCGGTTCCTGCGCAGCCGCTATACGGTGCTGGATTTGCTGGATGAATGCGGGCTGCTTGAGGCGGCGGTGGAGGCGAGCCTGCCCCTGCCGCGGCTGAAGGAGGGGCGGGGATGAGCTATGCCGATCTGGTGGCGCGGGCCGCCGATGAGATGAAGGCAGCAGCGGCGGGGGTGGACCCTGCGGCGCTGGCGGGGATGGTTGACGAACTGGCGGCGGCAAAGCGGGTGGTCTGTTACGGCGTGGGTCGTGAGGGGCTGATGATGCGGGCCTTGGCGATGCGGCTCTATCACATGGGGCTGGATGCGCATGTGGTGGGGGATATGTCCTGCCCGCCTGTGGGTGCGGGGGATTTGCTGGTGGTCAGCGCGGGGCCGGGGGATTTTTCCACGGTGCGCGGCTTGATGGGTGTGGCGCGGCGGGATGGCGCGCGGCTGGCCTGCGTGACCGCGCAAGCAGGGGCGGCGCTGCCTGCGGCGAGCGACCGGGTGCTGGTTATCCCGGCGCAGACGATGGCCAATGATACGGGCCCTGCGGTGGCAAGCGTGCTGCCTATGGGATCGCTGTTTGAGGGCGCGCAGTATCTGGTGTTTGAGATCCTGATCCTGATGCTGCGGGATCGGATGGGGGTTGCCCCGGATGCGATGCGCGCGCGGCATACCAATCTGGAGTGACAGGGGTGACAACGGGCATGGCGGAATGGCAGGAGCGGTTTTCGCTGGCCGGGCGAAAGGCGCTGGTCACCGGGGCGAGCAAGGGGATCGGGTTCGAGATCTGCAAGGTCTTTGCCGATGCGGGGGCGGATATCGTGGCCGTGGCGCGGGATACGAGCGGGTTGCTGGAGGTGCAGCGCGCGGTTGAGGCGCGGGGGCGGCGCTGCCTGCTGATCGAGGCCGAGATGGGCACGGCGGAGGGGCCGGTCATGGCGGGGCGCGAGGCGCTGGAGGCTTGGGGAACCATCGACATTCTGGTGAATAACGCAGCGATTGCGCGGATTGCGCCTGCGGTGGACCTGACGCTGGCGGATTGGGATGAGACGATGGCCGTGAATGTGCGCGCGCCCTTTCTGCTGGCACAGGCGCTGGGGCCTGCGATGATTGCGCAACGCTGGGGGAAGGTGATCAACATATCCTCGCAAACCGGGGTGATCGCGCTGGATGACCATGCGGCCTATGCGACATCGAAAGGGGCGCTGAATTCGCTGACGAAATCGCTGTGCGCGGAATGGGCGCGGCACAATGTGCAGGTGAATGCGATCTGCCCCACGGTGATTCTGACGCCGATGGGCAAGGCGGTGTGGGGACCGGAGGAAAAGGGCGGGCCGATGCGCGCGGCCACCCCGGCGCGGCGGTTCGGCGAGACGGTGGAGGTGGCGGATATGGCGCTGTATCTGGCTTCGCCCGCCTCGGCGCTTGTGAACGGGGCGATCATGATGATTGAGGGGGGTTATTCCAGTGTCTGACGATCTGCGGGACGCGGAGGCCGCGTTCCTGCGTTATGAGGCGGTGCGGGCAAGG
Organism: Variovorax paradoxus; assembly: GCA_943370085.1. GTDB lineage: Bacteria > Pseudomonadota > Alphaproteobacteria > Rhodobacterales > Rhodobacteraceae > Paragemmobacter. The sequence goes on from CALRPT020000012.1 coordinate 106,217, forward strand.
TTGCCTGTGGCGCGGTTTCCGGTGGAGCCTGTCTTTGCGCGGGATTTGGGCGAAGTGGCGGATCGGTGGGACGGGTTCGTGCTGGATGCGTTCGGGGTGCTGAACGTGGGCGAGACGCCGATCCCCGGCGCGGTGGCGCGGATGGCGGAGTTGCGGGCACGGGGCAAGAAGCTGTGTGTGCTGACCAATGCGGCGAGTTACACGCGGGCGGAGGCCCTGGTGAAGTATAGGCGGCTGGGCTTCGATTTTACGGAGAACGAGGTGGTGTCCAGCCGGGATGTGGCGGTGCGCCGGATCGGGCAGTTGATGCCGGGGGCGCATTGGGCGGCGATTGCGGCAGAGGGCGACGGGTTTTCCGATATTCCCGGGCGTGTGGGGGATGCGGTGGCGGACCCCGGCCTGTTTGATGTGGCGGATGGGGTTTTGTTCCTGTCATCGGTCCGGTGGACGGCGGCGTTGCAGGCGCGGCTGATGGCGGCGCTGGCGCGGCGGCCCATTCCGATTGTGGTGGCCAACCCCGATCTTGTGGCCCCGCGCGAGGACGGGCTGTCGCAGGAGCCGGGGCTGTTTGCCCATGCGGTGCTGGATGCCATCGGCGGTGTGGCGCATTGGTATGGCAAACCCTTTGCCGACGGGTTCCATGACGTTTGCGCGCAGATGGGCCTGCCGCCCGCGCGGTTGGCGATGGTGGGCGACACGCTGCATACCGATGTGCTGGGCGGGCGCGCGGCGGGGATGGGGGCGGTGCTGGTGGCCGATCACGGGTTGTTCGCGGGGCGCGATGTGCGGGGCTATATCGCGCGGTCGGGCATTGTGCCGGATGCGGTGGTGGCGACGACTTAGCGGCCCTGTGACAGCAGGTAGAGGATGGCCAAAGCACTGCCGCCGGTGATGGCGGAGGAGCCGAGCCAGAAGGCCAGACCGACGAGTTTCGGCAAGAGCCGCAGCGCCATGAAGGCGGCGATAAGAAGCGTTCCGATGCTGAAGAAGATGGCCATGCTGCGGGTTTGCCCGAGCGGTGAGGGGCTGTCGAGGACACTCCGCGCGCATCGCGGATTTCCGCTTTGATTGCAACGCCTAGAAGGAAGGGGAGTGGGTGGTGAGCCGGACAGGATTCGAACCTGTGACCCGCTGATTAAAAGTCAGCTGCTCTACCAACTGAGCTACCGGCCCCACGTGGGCGGTGATTAGTGGCGGCGCGCGGGGGGGTCAAGGGCAAAAACCGCGCAGGTCTGGATAATTCCCTGCCCCGGGCGTATATGGGCGGGCATGTTGGAACAGCGGCCCCCCGGTGGCCTGGCTTTCATGAAAATGCATGGGCTGGGCAATGACTTCGTGGTGATCGACTCGCGCGGGCGCGGGGCCGATTCCGTCGGGGTGGTTACGGCTGGGCTGGCGCGGGCGCTGGGGGACCGGAACCGGGGAGTGGGGTTCGACCAGCTGGCCGAGATCCGCGATGCGGCGGGGGCGGATTTCGCGCTGGATTTCTGGAACAGTGACGGGACGCGGGCCGGGGCTTGTGGGAACGCGACGCGCTGTGTCTCAGACTATGTGATGCGGCAGGCGGGCAAGGCGGCGGTGACGCTGGTCACGGCGCGGGGCGGGCTGTCGGCGGTGCGGCGCGGGGATGGGCTGGTGTCTGTCAACATGGGGGCGCCGCAGGTGGATTGGGCCGAGGTGCCGCTGGTGCGGGAAATGGACACGCTGCATCTGCCGCTGGAGGGCGATCCGGTGGCGGTGGGGATGGGGAACCCGCATGCGGTGTTCTTTGTGCCGGATGCCGAGGCGGTGGATGTGGCCGGGTTGGGCCGTGCGGTGGAGCATGACCCGCTGTTCCCGGAGCGGACGAATGTGGAGTTTGCCTCGGTCGTTGGGCCTGACCATCTGCGGATGCGGGTGTGGGAGCGGGGGACGGGGATCACGCTGGCCTGCGGTTCGGGTGCCTGTGCAACAGCCGTGGCGGCGCATCGGCGCGGGCTGACGGGGCGGCGGGTTCTGATGGATGTGGATGGCGGGCGGCTTGAGATCGACTGGCGCGAGGATGGGGTCTGGATGACCGGGCCGGTGGCGCATGTGTTCGACGGCTGGCTGAGCCCGGATTTCGTGGCGGCTGTCGGATGAACGCGCCCGTTTTCGCCACGCTGGGCTGCCGTCTGAACGCCTATGAGACGGAAGCGATGAAGGAACTGTCCGCCGCTGCCGGGGTTGAGAATGCCGTCGTGGTCAACACCTGTGCGGTGACGGCGGAAGCGGTGCGGAAGGCCAAGCAGGAGATCCGGCGGCTGTCGCGTGAGCATCCGGGGGCCACGATCATCGTGACCGGCTGCGCGGCGCAGACAGAGCCGGAGACCTTTGCCGCCATGCCCGAAGTGGCGCGGGTGATCGGCAATACCGAGAAGATGCAGGCGGAGACTTGGGCGGGCCTGCGCGCGCCAGTTCCGGGTGCGGACCTGATCGGGGTGACCGAGAAGGTGCAGGTCGATGACATCATGTCGGTGAAGGAGACGGCGGGGCATCTGATCGACGGGTTCGGGCGGCATCGGGCCTATGTGCAGGTGCAGAACGGATGCGATCATCGCTGCACGTTTTGCATCATCCCCTATGGGCGCGGAAATTCCCGGTCGGTGCCTGCGGGCGTGGTGGTGGAGCAGATCAAGCGGCTGGTGGGCAAGGGGTTCAACGAGGTTGTGCTGACCGGGGTGGATTTGACCTCATGGGGGGCGGATCTGCCCGCGCAGCCCCGGTTGGGTGATCTTGTCATGCGCATTCTGCGGCTGGTGCCGGATCTGGCGCGTTTGCGGATTTCGTCGATCGATTCCATCGAGGCGGATGAGGCGCTGATGGGGGCGATTGCCACCGAGCCGCGCCTGATGCCGCATCTGCACCTGAGCTTGCAGGCAGGGGATGACCTGATCCTGAAGCGGATGAAGCGGCGTCATTTGCGCGATGATGCGATCCGTTTTTGCGAAGAGGCGCGGCGGTTGCGGCCTGATATGGTGTTCGGGGCGGATATCATCGCGGGCTTTCCGACCGAGACGGACGAGATGTTCCAGCGGTCTGTCGATCTGGTGGCCGATTGCGGGCTGACCTTCCTGCATGTGTTCCCGTTTTCGCCCCGCAAGGGGACGCCTGCCGCGCGGATGCCTCAGGTTCGCGGCCCGTTGGTCAAGGAGCGGGCGGCGCGGTTGCGGGCGGCGGGGGATGCGGCGCTTGCGTCGCATCTGGCGGCGCAGGTGGGGGTGGTCCATCGCGTGCTGATGGAAGGGCCGCGCATGGGGCGGACCGAGCAGTTCACGGAAGTGGATTTCGGCAGCGATCAGCCTGAGGGCCAGATCGTGACGGCGCGGGTTACCGGGTTTGCGGGCGGGCGGTTGGTGGCGGTGGCCAGTTGAGGAGGATCGAGCTCAGACGCTATGTCTATGCCGGTATCTTCGTACTGCTGTGGTACCAGTTCGCACCGTCGGAATGGATGGAATGGGTAGAATGGTGGTTCAGAGAAAAGCCGACCACCATCACCATCGGCGACTGATCAGGCGCGGATCGTGTCGCCCGGTTGCAGGGTGGGGAACAGTTCGATCACCTCGCCGCCAATGACGCCTTCATGCTTGCCTGCGATGATCTGGGCGGCGCGGCGACCGATTTCCAGCCGGCAGGCATCCATTGTGGCGAGTTTGCGGGGAAGCCCGTCGAGGAGTTCGACGCCGTTGAAACCGGCAAGGCCGATCTTTCCCGGCACGTCGATGCCTTGGGCCAAGCAGTAGAGCAGGCCCCCTGCCCCGATCATATCGTTGGAATAATAAAGGAAATCGACATCGGGGCTGCGTTTCAGGACGGCTTCCGTCATTTCGCGGCCTTTCAGGAGGGCAGAGCCGCCGGAATAAAATTCGCGGTCGGCCAAGGTGAGGCCAGCTTTCGAGAGCGCCTCTTCGAAACCTTCGAGGCGTTTTCGGGCGCGGTGGTCATAGGGCATCATGGTGCCGCAGAAGGCGATGCGGCGGTAGCCTGCGGCGATGATTGCCTCGGCCATCTGGCGCCCGGCGCGGCGGTGGGAGATGCCCACGGCGCTGTCGACGGGGGTGCCGTCGATATCCATGATTTCCACGATGGGGATACCGGCCTGTGCCAGCATGGCGCGGGCGGCATCGGTGTGTTCCAGCCCTGCGATGATCATGCCCGAGGGTCGCCATGACAGCATTTCGTAGATCACCGTTTCCTCACGTTCGGGCGAGTAGTTGGTGACGCCGACGACGGGTTGCAGGCCGGTGTCTTCCAGCGTGTCGGAGATGCCGGTGAGCACCTCGGGGAAGACCATGTTCGACAGGGACGGGATGATGACGCCCACGAGGTTGACGCGCTGGGAGGCCAGGGCACCGGCGATCTTGTTCGGCACGTAGCCCAGGGCGCGCGCGGCATCCAGCACCCGTTCGCGGGTGGCTACGGATACATCACCCCGGTTGCGCAGCACGCGGCTGACGGTCATTTCGCTGACACCCGAGGCTTCTGACACGTCACGTAGGGTGAGCGTGCGGCGGGGGTCGATGCTGGGGGGTTTTGTCACGAGGCGGGGTCCTGCAATCACGCGTTGCGCCCATTGTTAGACATAAACAAGGGGCTTGTCCAAGGGACGATACCGGGTTATGTTACCGCTAACAGCCGCTGTTTCAAGGCTGGTGATATCCTGCGCGTCCTGCAAGCTCTCAAACCTGACGCAAGGGACATGAAGGGGGAAGCGGTGGGCCAAAAATTCGCTTCCCCCTTTTCTTTATCCCATGACCTGACCGCGACAGTTGCGCCGGAATCGGTTTTCGCGCATCAAGGCGGGCGTGCGGTCCCGTAGCTCAACGGATAGAGCGTCCCCCTCCTAAGGGGAAGGTTGCAGGTTCAAGTCCTGCCGGGATCGCCAGTTTTCCATGGTCGGTTTCGGCCAGTGCAACGGCGGCTGTCGCATTGACCCCCTGCCCTTTCGGGCATCTGATGGGCAGTGGAGGGACCAGATGACAGCGGTGATCGACGAGATTGGCGGGGAGCCGGTGGTGCGGGCGCTGGTGGCGCGGTTCTATGACCTGATCGAGACGGCACCGGAAGGCGCGCGGATACTGGATCTGCATTTTCAGGGGCATGGGATTGCCCATGTCCGGGCGGAGCAGTTCGATTTCCTGTGCGGGTTCTTTGGCGGGCGGCGGTATTATGCGGAACGGCACGGGCATATGAACCTGCGCGAGGTTCATGCCCATGTGCCGATCCGGATGCGGGATGCAGAGGATTGGCTGGCCTGCATGGGCCGCGCGCTGGATGATGTGGGTATCAGCGGTGCGGCGCGGGGGCGGATCGACGCGGCCTTTGACCGCGCCGCCCAGATTTTGGTGAACAGTTAGAAGTCGAGGTTTTCGACGTTCAGCGCGTTCTGCTGGATGAATTCGCGGCGGGGTTCCACCACATCGCCCATCAGTTTGGTGAAGATATCGTCGGCTTCGGCCAGATCGTCGACCTTGACCTGCAACAAGGTGCGGGCATCGGGATCGAGGGTTGTTTCCCAAAGCTGTTCGGGGTTCATTTCGCCAAGGCCTTTGTAGCGTTGCAGGGACAGGCCCTTTTCGCCTTCGGCCAGAATGGATTTCAGCAGGTCGATCGGGCCGTAGACCAGTTGTTCGCGGTCTTTGCGGACCAAGCGCGCCTCGTTGCGGTAAATGTCGCGGGTGTCTTGTGAGGCGGCGGAGAGGCGGCGGGCTTCGCCGGAGCGCAGGACCGCGCCGTCGAGTGTGCGAAGTTCCTCGACCCCGCGCAGGACGCGGGCGAGGCGGATGCCGTGATCTTGGGTGATGCGGCCGATCCAGCCCTTTTCATATTCGGCAGCGATCAGGTTCAGGCGGCGGGCGACAGTATCGGCCACGGCCTGCAGGTCGGCATCGGCCTGACCGGCATCGAATGCCCCGGCCAAGGCGGCCTGTTCCAGAATGCCGCGCGGATAGTTGGTGGGGAAGGCATCAAGGATGCGGCGGAACTGACGCGCGCCTTCGATCACACGGCGCAGGTCTGCCCCGGCGATTTCCTCGCCCGAGCCAAGGCGCAGGATGGCGCCGTCGACGCCCATGTCGATCAGGTAATCCTCTAACCCGGCCTGATCCTTGATATAGACCTCGGACTTGCCGCGCGCGACTTTGTAGAGCGGGGGTTGGGCGATGTAGAGGTAGCCGCCTTCGATCAGTTCCGGCATCTGGCGGAAGAAGAAGGTCAGGATCAGGGTGCGGATATGCGCGCCATCGACATCGGCATCGGTCATGATGACGATCTTGTGGTAGCGGAGTTTCTTGATATCGAATTCATCGCGCCCGATGCCGGTGCCAAGCGCGGTGATCAGGGTGCCGATTTCCTGACTGGCGAGCATGCGGTCAAACCGGGCGCGTTCGACGTTGAGGATCTTTCCCTTGAGCGGCAGGACGGCCTGATTGGACCGTGAGCGGCCCTGTTTGGCCGAGCCACCGGCGGAGTCGCCCTCCACCAGGAAAAGTTCGGACTTGGCCGGATCGCGTTCCTGACAATCGGCCAGTTTGCCGGGGAGCGAGGCCACATCCAGCGCCGTCTTGCGGCGGGTGAGTTCGCGCGCCTTGCGGGCGGCTTCGCGGGCGAGGGCCGCTTCGATGATCTTGCCGACGATGATGCGGGCGTTCTGGGGGTTTTCCTCGAACCATTCGGCCAGCTTTTCGTTGACCAGATTTTCCACGGCGGGGCGGACTTCGGAGGAGACCAGCTTATCCTTGGTCTGGCTAGAGAATTTGGGATCGGGCACCTTGACCGACAGCACGCAGGTCAGGCCTTCGCGGGCGTCGTCGCCGGTGAAATCGATCTTTTCCTTCTTCGCGATGCCGGAGGATTGGGCATAGGCGTTGATCGTGCGGGTCAGCGCGCCGCGGAAGCCCGCAAGATGGGTGCCGCCATCGCGCTGCGGGATGTTGTTGGTGAAGGGCAGCACGGTTTCGTGGTAGCTGTCGTTCCACCACATCGCCACTTCGACGCCGATGCCGTTCTTTTCGCCGACCATGTAGATCGGTTGCGGCATGATCGAGGATTTGGACCGGTCAAGGTATTTGACGTATTCGCGCACGCCGCCTTCGTAGAACAGTTCGGTTTTCAGGGGCTCGGCTGGGCGTTCGTCTTCGACGATGATCCGCACGCCGGAATTGAGGAAAGCCAGTTCGCGCAGGCGGTTTTCCAGCGTCTTGAACTGGTATTCGAGGTTGGAGAAGGTGCCTTCGGGAATGTTGCTTTTGGCACTGGCGAGAAAGCGCACTTCGGTGCCGCGCATGCCGGGAGCGGGGCCGACCGGGTAGACATGGGTGACGCATTCGCCATGTTCGAACCGGGCGCGGTATTCGGTTTCATCGCGCCAGACGGTGAGTTCCAGCCATTCCGACAGGGCGTTGACGACGGAGACGCCCACACCGTGCAGGCCACCCGACACCTTGTAGGCGTTGCCGCTGTCATCGGTGTTGTTGAATTTGCCGCCGGCGTGAAGCTGGGTCATGATGACCTCGGCCGCGGAGACGCCCTCTTCCTGGTGGATGTCAACGGGGATGCCGCGTCCGTTGTCGCGGACCGATACGCTGGAATCCGCGTGGATCTTCACGGATACGGCGGTGGCGTGGCCTGCCAATGCCTCATCAATTCCGTTGTCGACGACTTCGTAGACCATGTGGTGCAGACCCGACCCATCGTCGGTGTCACCGATATACATGCCGGGGCGTTTGCGAACCGCCTCTAACCCTTTGAGAACCTTGATGGAATCGGCGCCGTATTCGGCGGGTTTCTTCGCGGCTTCGGCCATAGGTTGGTGATCCCTTGAATTGCCCGCGATTTATAGCGGCTGGGGGTGGGAATGTCACGCCTTGGACACAAGATATTGCGTCAGGTGAAGGGGATGACGAGGCCCACGAGGATGAGCAGGATACCCGATCCGATGTTCAGGCGGCGCACGCTTTCCGGGCTGGAGAGCAGGCGGCGCGCGCGGTCGAGGAACCAGGCAAGGCCCAGGTTGCCGATCATGGGGACAAAGGCGGAAATGGCGATGATGGCGAGGATGTCGGGGGTTTGCAGGCTGCCCAGATCGAAGAAGCCCGGTAGCGCGCCCATGTAGAAGAGGATGGCCTTCGGGTTGCCGATGACGGCGGCGACGCCGACGGAGAAGCCTGCCCAAAGGCCCGGTTTGGTAAGGCGGGAATCCGCGTCCAGCGTGGCGGCGGGTTTGCGGATCAAGAGGATGCCCATGGTGATGAAGATCCCCGCCGCGACCCAGCGCAGGGCGGCAAGGTAATCGCCCCAGGCGCTTTCGATCCAGGTCAGGCCGAGGATGGCAGCGAGGGGCCAGATCAGATCGCCCAGCGCGACGCCCACGGCGAGCGGCCATGCCCCCGCCATGCCGCCCGACAGCGCACGCGCGGTGAGCGCCACCCAGACCGGGCCGGGAACCGCCCAGAGCGCGGCCATGCCGCCTGCATAGAGGAGGAGTTGGTAGGCGGTGACGGTCATTTTGCGTCCGGCAAGGTGAGGGTGCCGTCGGGGGCGAGCGGCCAGAAGGGGTTCATCGCCACTTCCCAGACATGGCCATCGGGATCGGCCCAATAGCCGGAATAACCGCCCCAAAAGACCTTTTCCGGGGCCTTGAGCGCGGTGCCGCCTGCGGCGAGGGCGGCGGTGAAGGCTTCGTCCACCCCGGCCTCTGTCGCGAAGTTCTGCGCGAGGGTGATTGCACCGGTGCCGAGGGGGGTGCCGGGGCGGCCCTGATCTGCGGCCAGCGCGTCGCGCCCGAACAGGGCGAGGGCTTGGCCGTGCAGCTGGAAGAAGGCGACGGAGGGTTGGCTTTCGCCATGTTCCTGCCAGCCGAGGCGGGCGTAGAAGGCGCGGGCGGCGGCAAGGTCGGCCACGCCGAGGGTGATGAGGGTGATGCGCTGCGGTGTCATGTTTGGGTGACCTTGGACAAGCCGCCCTCTTCAGCGACGGTGACGTTCTGCGCCCGCGCACCCAGAGTGTCAAACAGCCCCGGCTCGGTGCCAGTCATCAGCGCCTGTGCGCCCAGCGCGCAAATCTCGTCATACAGCGCGGCGCGGCGGTTCTGGTCGAGATGGGCAGCGACCTCATCCAGCAGCAGGATCGGGGGGGTGCCGAGGTCAGCGGCAAGGGCGCGGGCGTTGGCGAGGATCAGCGAGATCAGAAGCGCCTTCTGTTCGCCGGTGGAGCATTGATCGGCGGGCACGTCCTTGGCGGTGAAGATGGCCGACAGGTCGGCGCGGTGCGGGCCGATCAGAGTGCGCCCGGCAGCCATGTCGCGGCGGCGGCCGGCGGCGAGGGCGGGCGCGAGGTCTTCGGGGATGTCCTCCCCCTCTGGCCCGATGAGCGCAAGGGTGGCCGCAGGAAAGGCGGTTTCCGCGCCGGATTGCGCGGCGGCGATGCGGGCCAGCGCGTGGTGACGGTTGGCGGTAATCTGTGCGGCGGCTTCGGCCATCTGGGATTCCAGCGCGGTGTACCAATGCGCGTCGGTCACCATGTCCTTGAGCAGGCGGTTTCGGTCGCGCATGGCCTTTTCATAGGTCAGCACGGCATCGGCATGATCGGGGGCGAAGCTAAGGGTCATGCGGTCGAGAAAGCGGCGGCGGCCTTCTGCCGCCTCGATCCAGAGCCTGTCCATCGCGGGGACGAGCCAGAGGACGCGCAGGATGCGGCCAAGGGCGACCTGCGTGGCGGGTTTGCCATCGATGCGGACTTGGCGGGGGGCGGTGCCTTCGGCAAAGGTCTCCAGGTCGTGAAACGGGGAGGTGGTTTCGGCGCGGATTTTCCAGCCGAGGGATTCCGGCTTGCGCGACAGATCATCAGCGGCGGCGCGGCGCAGGCCGCGGCCGGGGGAGAGAAGGGACACGGCTTCAAGGATATTCGTCTTGCCTGCGCCGTTGGGGCCGGAAATGGCCACAGGGCGCCCGTCCAGTTCCAACCGCGCGCCTCGGTGGCTGCGGAAGTGCGAAAGGGTGAGGGTGGCGATGCAAAGAGTGTTCAACGTCGCTCATCGGGATGTAGCCAACCGACAGGAGGCCGATAATCGACTGGTCGCGTAATCAAGCGTCCACTGACCGGTTTGACCATTAGAGGCAGGATGGAGAGGTCTAGATCACTTTCACTAATCCGAACGTTTTTCCAAGCCAAAGGTGCCTGCAAGTGAGCCGGTGCGCTTCGTCCGGGAGGTGTCAGAACGACCGTTGGCTTCGTTGGAAAGCAACTCTTCATGAATTTCAGAGTTGCTGCCTGGTCAGTATCCGCGGTAACGAGAAAGGCTAAATCAATCCTATTACTTGCAGCGGCCTCAAAGAGTGACAGTGCCACGTTGATATCTGTTTCCTTCTCACGCGGTTGCTTCCAGCGGTGTTCACATCTGTGGCAGTTGGAGTCCTCATGCGTCGTGTGACCAAGGACGATCTTCACACCTTCCGCCTCAAGTGCAGCGATGTAAGTTTCATGCCGCTTTCGCTTCGCAAAATCGCCAGGAAAGTATGCGGTACAGAATACGATCTCTGCAACATCCGCTGAGAACGGTTTTGCGAGACGCGATGCCAGGCGTGCCAAAGACAGCCACTTTAGGTACGGCTTTCCAAGATCATCTATCGAGTGGTAAAGATTGAAGCCGTCGATATAGAAACCGGCGCGCGCCCTGAGCGTTATTGACATATTTACTCCCAGCAAACATATTGCTGTTGCAACGCTGAATGGTACGCCCAGCAGCCCCCCCCGGTGGACTACGGTCCCCGGGGGTTTTCATTTCAAACCCGCATCGGCATGACGACATAGACCGCCGACATGTCATTGCCTTCGCGCATGAGGGTGGGGTCGCCGGAGGAGTTGAACAGGAAGACGGCGTTTTCGCGGTCTACCTGGGACGCGATTTCCAGCAGGTATTTGGCGTTGAAGCCGATCTCTAGCCGTTCGTCGCCATAGGCGACGGCGAGTTCTTCTTCGGCCGCGCCACTGTCGGGGGCGTTGACCGACAGGATCAGGCGGTCTTCATCCAGGCTGAGCTTCACGGCGCGGGAGCGTTCGGACGACACGGTGGCGACGCGGTCCACGGCCTTGGCGAATTCAGAGGCATCCACCTCCAGCCGCTTGGTGTTGCCGGTGGGGATGACGCGGGTGTAATCGGGGAAGGTGCCGTCGATAACCTTGGAGGTCAGGGTGATGGCCGGGGTGGCGAAGCGGACCTTGGTTTCCGACACCGATACCGCGATGGCGGCATCGTCATCATCCAGCAGTTTGCGCAGCTCGCCCACCGTCTTGCGCGGGACGATCACGCCCGCCATGCCCTGCGCGCCTTCCGGAAGGGGGGCGTCGATGCGGGCGAGGCGGTGGCCATCGGTGGCCACGCAGCGCAGCACGGGGCCGTCTTCGCCGGTGGAGGTGTGCATGTAGACGCCGTTGAGGTAATAGCGTGTCTCCTCGGTGGAGATGGCGAATTTTGCCTTGTCGAACAGGCGGCGCAGCACACCTGCGGGGGCCGAGAAGTTGGTCGAATACTCCGATGTCGCCATCACCGGGAAATCCTCTTTCGGGAGGGTGGCGAGGCTGAAGGTGGAGCGGCCTGCGGTGATGGTCAGGCGGCCGGCGGCGCCGTCTTCGGTCAGGTTGACCAGCGCGCCATCGGGCAGTTTGCGCACGATTTCATGCAGCATGACGGCGGAAACGGTTGTCGCGCCGCTGCGTTCCACCATAGCGGGGGCGCGGTCGAGCACTTCGATATCCAGATCGGTGGCGCGGAAACTGACCTGTGCGCCGTCAGCCTCGATCAGCACATTGGCGAGGATCGGGATGGTGTTGCGGCGTTCGACAACGGATTGCGCCTGTGCCAGCGCCTTGAGCAGCGTGCCGCGTTCGATCGAGAGTTTCATGGTCACCATCCCGTTGATCTTGCCCTGCCTCACTACATCAGGCGGGGAGGCCGAAAGTAGCCGTTTTCGGGCGGTTCACAAGCGGTTTGCCGCCCCATCATCGCGGTTTTTGCACCGTCGCGGGGGTGTTGTCTTGTGAAAAACACATGACGGTGGGGGCGTGGCAAGGGCTGGGGTGGATTTGCAACCCTTGCATCAGGCATTGCCGGGGGCATCAGGCCCCCGACTGATTTTTCGCAGAAAAATCGTTACCGTTCGCGCAGCGCCTCGGACCCGCGCCAGAGCGGTTTGGTCAGGTAGGTGAGGATGGTCTTGCCGCCTGTTTGAAATTCCACTTCGGCCTGCATGCCGGGGCGGATGGCAATGGATTTCTGACGGTCTGTCAGGGCGTCGAGGTCCACCCGCAGGGTGACGCGGTAATGGGGCTCTGTATCGCGGCTGCGTTCATCGCGGAAGGTGTCGGCCGAGATGAAGGTGACGGTGGCGGGCAGCGTGCCATAGATGGCGTAATCATAGGCCGAGAGTTTGACCGTGGCCGTCAAGCCTTCGCGCAGGGGGGCGATGTCGGCGGGTTTGACCTTGGCCTCGACAAAGAGGCCGGTGTCGAGCGGGATGATCTGAAGGATTTCCTCGCCGGGGCGGACGACGCCGCCGATGGTGGTGACGGCGATGCGATTCACGATGCCGCGCATCGGCGCGGTGAGGGTAGTTCGGGCGAGTTGGTCTTGGGACAGTTTCAGGCGTTGGCGGAGGGAGGCAAGTTCGGCTTGCGTCTTGGAATATTCATCGGCGCGGGTGAGTTCGGCCTGTGTGGCGATTTCATCGAGCCGGGCGCGGGCATCGGCGAGGGCCTTTTCGGCGCGGGTGAGTTCGATTTCGGGGGCAAGGCCCCGGTCGGCCATGCGGCGGACCATATCCTCTTCATCCGCGGCCTGATCCAGCACGGCGCGCGCGCCTGTCAGGCGCGACGCAAGGTCGGTGCGACGGGCGGTGAGGAGGGCCTGTTCGGAGGCGACGATATCTGGGACGCGAGTGGCGAGGTCTGGGGGCGGGGTGAAGCTGTCCTGCCCGGCCAATTCCGCCTCAAGCCGCAGGCGGCGGATGTCATGGGCGGCGATCTGGTCGGTCAGGTCATCGACAGTGGATTGGTATTGCGTGCCGTAGAGGCGGGCCAGTACTTGGTCAGCCTCGACCGTATCACCCTCGGCCACGTTCAACTCGGCAAGGATGCCGCCTTCGAGGTTCTGGATGATCTGGGGGCGCGAGGAGGGGACGATCTGGCCGGGGGCGCGGACAATCTCCTCAACCCAGGCGAAGGCGGCCCAGATGAGGAAGGCGGCGACGGTGGCGGCGATCAGGCGCACGGTCCAGGATGGGTGGTTGTTGCGGCGTTCAAGGGGCGCGTCGAAGGTGGCGTGGGTCATTTGGCGGCCTTGGCCAGATGGGCCAGCACAGCATCGCGGGGGCCATCCACGGCGAGGCGGCCGTTTTGCAGGATCAGCGTGCGGGTGGTGAGTTGCAGGATGGGCACGCGGTGGGTGGCGATGATGGCGGTGCGCCCGTGCAGCCAATGAGACAGGCGCGAGACGAGAGTGGTTTCCAGCGTCTGATCCAGTGCGGCGGTGGGTTCATCCAGCAGCACGACGCGGGGGTTTTGCAGCCAGAGCCGGGCCCAGCCCATCGACTGACGCTGGCCGACAGACAGGCCTTCGCCCATTTCGCGGATTTCGAGATCGAGGCCTTTTGGGTGGCCGCGAACAAAGGGGCCGAGGCCTGCAAAATCCAGCGCGGCGAGGAGGCGGTCATCGTCGCGTTCCAGATCGGACATCGTCAGGTTGTCGCGCAGGGTGCCGGAAAACAGGCGCACCTCCTGCCCCAGATAGCCGATATGGCGGCGCAGGTCGCGCGGGTGGATTTGCGACAGGTCCACCCCATCCAGCATGATGCGCCCAGCGCCGGGTTCGTAGAGGCCAGCGAGCAGTTTCAGCAGGGTGGATTTGCCCGACCCGTTGGCGCCGAGGATGGCGGCGTGTTGGCCTGCGGGGATGGCGAGGGCTGGGACATCGACGGTGGGGGCGGCGTCGGGGCTGTAGCGGAAGGTCAGTTCGCGCAGATCGAATTGGCCGGAGATGGTTTCGCGGCGCAGGTAGCGGCGGGCGGGGTCTTCGGCCTGTTGCGACCCAGCGATTGCCTCCAGCCCCGTGAGCGCGGCCTTGACCTGCGACCATCGGGCGAGGGTAGCGGAAAGCTGGGTGAGGGGCGCGAGAGTGCGGGCGGTGAGCATGGAGACGGCGATGATGGTGCCGACGGTGAAGTTGCCTGCAAAGACCATGTAGGTGCCGATCAGGATGACGGCGATATAGGTGGCCTGTTGCACCGACTGCGCCCACGAGCCGAGCAGGGTTGTCAGGTGGCGCTGATCCGAGGCGCGCAGGGCGGAGAGGGCGACGAGTTCGGCCCAAAGGCGGCGGACGCGATCCTGCCCGCGCTGGGTGGTAAGGGTTTCATGTTCGAACACCGCTTCATAAAGCAGCTTGGCGGCCTTGGTATTCGCGCCTTGGGTGGAGTTTGTCAGCGCGATCATGCGCGATTGCAGCAGGAAGCCGGGGGCCACCATGAGGATGCCGCCCAGCACCAGCACCCAGACGAGGTTGCCGCCGATCATGGCAACGAGGGCGAGGAAGATGATGAGGAAGGGCAGATCGGCCAGCGTGCCGATGGTAGAGGCGGTGAAGAATTCGCGGACCGAGCCGAAATCGCGCATGGCCCCAAAGACCTGCGATGGTTGGCGTTCGCCGGGGGCGGCGCGCATGCCCAAGAGGCGCTGCATCAGGCGATCTTGCACGGCGAGTTCGATCTTGCGCCCCGTATTGTCCATCAGCGCCGCGCGGGCGATGCGGAGCGCACCGTCGAAGGCGATGGCCAGAAGCGCGCCGAGGGTGAGAACCCACAGCGTCGGTTCGGATTGGTTGGGGATGACCCGGTCGTAGATTTGCAGCGCATAGAGCGCGATGGCGGTGGCGAGGATGTTGGCGGTGAGCGAGGCGGCGGCGACTTCGATCATCGGGCGGCGGTGGTGGCGGAATTCGGACCAGAACCAGTGGGGGGTTTCCTCGGGTTCCGCATGGCGGGCCTCCACCTCGGCAAAGGGGAGGCGGACGCGCAGCACCCAGCCGCTGTGATGGGCGGTGAAGTCCGACAAGGGGACATCGGCGCTGCGGTCATCGGTGGTTGGATCGTAGATCGACAACGTGTCGCTGTCGCGCGACAGGACGAGGACGATCTGACCGGTGGCCATTTCGGCCAGCGCAGGCAAGGCGCCTAGCGCGGGATCATGGTCGAGAGCCACCGAGTAACCGGCGCGGCGGAAAGCGGCGGAGAGGTGGTCAAGGCCGGGGCGTTCCGGAGCGCCGGTGGTGGTAAGCAGGTCGACGACATCGGAGGTGAGCAAGCGCCCGCCAAGGCGCGAGGAGAGAACCGAGGCCAGTTCTGCGCGGGCGCGCAAGGGCGCGGTAGGTTGCGGGGGCGCGATCGGGGAGAAGGGCGCGGCGGGCGCTTGGGCCGCGCGCGCAGGGTGCATGTCGAAGGAAACGACCTGCGGTTTTGGTGGGGCTGTCACAGCCTGCCCCCATCCACCAGCGCGCCCGCGTCGCGGGCGAGCTCCAGTTCCAAGCGCGCGATTTCATAGGGGAAGGCGGCCTGATCCCGTTCCAGCCGGGCCGCGGCAGCAGTTTGCGCGGTGAGATCGGTCAGACTGCGGCGGCCGATGCTGTATTGTTCGACGTAGAGATCAAGGTTGTCGAGCGTCTGGCGCAGGACGGATTTGCCTTGCAATTGACGGGTGCGAAGCTGGTCGATCCGGCCCTGAAGTTCGGTGCGGCGGCGGTCGGCGGTCTGGCGTTGTTCGGCGGTCTGGCGGGCGACAAGATCGGGGGTGGCATCGGCGGCGGCGAGGGTGGCGGGGCTGCCAAGGCCAAGGCGGATGCCGCCAAGACCAAGGCCTGGGGTTACGCCATCCTCGGACAGGGTGGCATTGGCCGACAGGCCCGGCAGGGCGTTGGCGCGGGTGATCCGCGCCTCGGCCAGCGCCTTGTTGCCATCGGCCTGCGCCTTGAGGACCGAGAGCGCATCGGTTTGCGGTGCGGCAGGCAAGGGGTGCGTGCCGATCAGATCAGCGGGCGGGGTGTGGCCGGTGAGGGCGGCGAGATCAGCCAGCGCTTGCGTGCGGGTTTGCGTGTCGGCGGCCAGCGTGGCCTGCATTTCGGCCATGGTCTGGGCGATGATCTGGGCTTCGCTGCGGTCGGACAGGCCGCCATCGATGCGGGCTTGCACGATGCCATGCAGGGCGGACAGGCGGGTGGCGGCGCGGGCGGCGATGGCAGATTGCGCGCGGGCCTGTTCGGCGATGAGATAGAGCGACAGCCCTTCATGGATGCGGGCGTTCTGTCGGGTGGCAAGGGCGACGGCGGCGAGGTCCACCTCGGCCGCAGCGCGGGCGCGTTCGGCCTGACGTCGGCCATGGTCTAGCAGGGGCTGGTCGATCACCAGCTGCGCCGCCAGACCGGCAAGGCTGTTGAGCGTGACGGCCGGGGCGATCGTGGGCCAGCCATTGCGCGAGGCGGCCTCGGCCCGCAGGCGGGCGAGGCCAAGCTCGGCGGCATCGGCGCCGGGATTGGCGGCGAGGACCGCGTCGGCAACGCGGGAATAGGCGCTACCCTGTGGCAGGATGGACTGCCGCGCCGCCAGATCGGCGATGACGGAAGAGGCGGCGGTGCCGCTTTTCGGGGCGAGACGCTGGCCAACTGCGGGATCGGCGGGGGCGTTGCCCCGGCCGAAAGCCAGCATCGAGGGCGGCTGCAACCCGCCCTGACACCCGGAAAGCAGCACCGCCACGGCCAGAAGCGCCCCGGAAACGGCACGGGGGGGAAGGAGCGGTGCCGCTCTGGCCGATGGGATGGGACGGCGGGCGGGGATCATCGCGCCTGCCTTCAGATCACCGTTCGGGTCAGGTCATCCTCAAGCAGCACCTGCGCCCCTGCGGAGCCTAACGTGTAGATGTCATAGACCGCACCGTTGATGGTGACGTTGTTCTGCACGTTGGTGACGTTGGACAGAGTGATCTGATCCGTCACCTCGCCCTTGATCACCAGCGTCTGATCGGGGCCGGTGAGGGCGCGCAGCTGATCTTCGGTGATCGACAGGCGCGCATCAGGCGCGCGGGTCAGGTCGATGGCCGAAAGATCAAAGCTTTCCAGACCGTCGCGGCCAAGATCGACGGCGACACCGGTGGCGGTGTTCTTGATGAAGAGCGTGTTCGCCTCATTCCCGGCCGCGTCGCGGGTGTTGATGACGAGATAGCTGCCATCAGGAATGTCGGTTCGGAAATCGAACCGGTCTTCGCCACGGTTTGTCAGGCTTTCATCGGCCAGGATGGGCGTTGCGGCACCCGTGCTGTCCACCCGGTGGAAGCGATAGGTGTCATTGGTGTTGGTTGTGGTGATCGCGCTGTAACCACCGGCGAAATCTTCGGTCCGGAGCACCTCGGGCGTGGCCGGGGCGATGGTATCGACCGCGAAGGTGACGGTGTGCGGCCCGCTGACATTGCCCGCGCCGTCTGTGGCCGAGACAAGAACGGGGATGTTCCCGCGCTCCCCGGTGGGGATCTGATCGGGGGTGAAGGTGACCGACCATTGCCCGGTATCGCCCACCAGCACGCTGCGGCTGTGGCCGTTCACCGTGACATTGACGGTGGACCCGGCCTCGGCCCGGCCGGAAACCGGCAGGCCGCCGCCATGTTCGACGGCGTTAAGGATGGCGTCGGTTCCCGTGCCGAGGCGGATGTCGCCTGCGTTGAAATCGGCAACGACCGTGTCGATGGCGATGGTGCGTTCCTGCGGCAGGGAGGTGTTGCCGAGCCGGTCGGTCGCCGTGGCGGTGATCGTGGCAGAGGTTGCCGCCCCTTCGGGCAATGCATCGCGCGGCAGGGTGATCCGCCAGGTACCGCTCATCGTCTGATCTGCGGGGATGGTGGTGGACCAGTTGGTGCCGGACACCGTGATCCGGACGGATGCGCCGGGTTCGACGGTGCCTTCGACCACGACGCCCGCGTTGCGTTCCACCGCGTTGAGGACGGATGGATCGCGCGGGCCGTCATTGACTGCGCCGGTCAGGCTTGGTGCAGCGAAGGTGAAGTTGCCCACCGTGGTGTCAACAGTGAAGCTGCGGGTTTCTGTCGTGCTGCGGTTTCCGGCGGTATCGATGGCATAGGCGGTGATCGTGCCGCCCTGTGCATCGGTCAGCCCTGCAAGTGAGGCGGGGGTAAAGGTGAAAGACCATCTGCCATCCCCGCCCACAGTAGCGGGGCCGTAATCCGTGCCGTTGAGGTTAAGGTAAACCCGCGCACCCGCCTCGCCTTCGCCATCAAGGGTGAAACCGGCGGCGCGTTCGCTGCCCGACAGGGTGGTGTCGGTGCCGACGGGAGTTTGTTCCACGTTCAGCGTGGTTTCCAGATCGATCCGGATGGGGCGGGTGGCGGTTTCGCGGTTGTCTGCGGCATCCCATGCCGTAACGGTGATCGTGCTGTCGCGGGTGATCGTGCCAGCGGCGCCCGCCGGGAACTGGACGGACCATGTGCCATCACCGTTCAAGGTGGCGGGGAGGGGCTGGCCGAGCCACTGCACCTCTACCCGCGTGGCATCGCGGGCGACGGTGCCGGACAGGGTGAGGCTGCCATTCGACTCCGCAAGGTTCACCACGTTGTCCATGGCGAAGGCACCCGGATTGATGGCGACCGACATCTCGGTGTCGATGTTCAGCGTGCGGGTGACCGTGGTCGGGTTTTCGGCTGCGTCCATCGTGGTGGCGCTGATGGTGCGGGTATAGGTGCCGGGCGGGAAGGTGCCAGCGGGCAATTCATGCGACCAGTTGCCATTGGCATCCACCGGGCGGGTGACCGTTCCAGCGATGCCTTCGATCGTCAGCGTGACGGTCGTGTTGGGCGTGGCGGTGCCGCCGATCACGATAACGGATTGGCTTTCGCTGCGATTGACAAGGTTGTCGCCCGCCACGGTGTTCAGGCCGAGCGGCGGGGCGATGGTATCGAGGACGATCGTTTCCGTGATGCTGCGCGTGTTCCCGAGGGGATCGGTCGCGACGATCGTCACCGTCTGCGTGCGTTCACCGCCCGCGATTTCCTGCGGGGTGAAGGTGATCGTCCAGCTGCCATCGGGATTGATTGTCGCGGGGCGAGTGACTGCCCCGGCTGCGCCGGGCGTGCCCAGTGTGACATTCACCGTGGCACCGGGTTCGTTGGTGCCCCCGATGGTGACGCCATTGCCGTATTCGGCCAGATTTTCAATATCGCCCGTCGATTGCACGCCATCAGTGGCGGCGATGGGCGGCGGGGTCATGTCGATGATGAAGCCGCCACCGGTGAGCGTGGCCGTGGTGCCGCCGCCAGTGAAAACTGCGGTGGCCGTATGCGTGCCATCGGCGGGCAGTGTGGGGCCGGAGAAGCCTGCCGTCCACGTGCCTTCGGGGGTGACGGTGACCGTCTGGGTCTGGTTGCCGATGGTGACGGCGACGCTGTCGCCGGGAATGCCGGTGCCGTTCACGGTGATCGTCGGTTGCGCCGTGTTGGTGGTGATCGTCGCGCTGGTGCCAGAACCATCAATCGTTCGCGTGTAGGTTGGGCCACCCCCGCCGCCGCCATCCCCACCACCGCCGATGATGACGCCGCCGCCGATGATGGCAGCAGCGCCCAGCCCTGCCCCGCCCCAGCCCAGAAGCGCGGGGGCAAAGATGCCCATCCCTGCGGGATCATCTTCGCCGGTTCCGGCAAGGGTGACGACGGGATCGTTGTCATCGAAGCGGAGATCGTCAAGCGGGCTCCACTTTTCATTGCCGGCGGCGAGCGAGAAGTTGGCCACCAGCAGGCCATCGCCCGGATCGGTGAGCTGCACCTCTGTCACCATGCCATTGCTGGACAGGTAGAGCGTGTTGGGATTGTCGGCCGCGGCATCGAACCAGTCTGCTACAGTGATCTTGCGGCCATCGGACAGTTCGATGACCAGATCGTTGCCGCTGCGCGTGTAGCCGATCACGCTTTGCGGGCTGAGGTTCAGGGAAAGGCTGTCGCCCAAACCGGCCTGGATGAATGTGCTTTCACCGGGGCCTGCCACATGACCATAAGTGGTGCCGCCCGCTGCTGTGCGGACGGCGAAATCAATCGCCGAACTCATACTATATACTCCGCCTCAACCGCCGGAAATGTGCCGGCGCACCGCTCTTGATTGGCCCTTTTGGTAGGCCTTGCAAAAACGCATAGCCCTATTCGGGCCACGATTCCAGCACTTTTCGAACCTTGCCATCCGCATAGGTTGTATTGCTGCACCGGATATGGCGAAAAAGACTCAGTCTGCGGCCAAATTGAGGGTCAGCGCAGACGTTGACCTGCGGTGTCGAAGTGGAACGCCCGGTTTTCATCGGGTGTCAGATGGACGGCCTCATCGACGATATAATCATGTTCACCAAACAGCCGGACCGTCAGCAGGCCATGCGGATCGGTGTGGGCATAGACCAGCGTTTCGCCGCCCAGCTTTTCCACATGGCTGACACGCCCGGCGATGCGACCCGCTTCGCGCGACAGGGCCAGATGTTCGGGCCGGATGCCGGTGGTTTCGCCGCGCAGGCCGAGGGCGGCGGATTTCAGGAAATTCATCTGCGGGCTGCCGATGAAGCCCGCGACAAAGGTGTTGGCGGGGTTGTTGTACAGTTCCATCGGGGAACCCACCTGTTCCACGATCCCGGCGCGCAAGACGACGATCTTGTCGGCCAGCGTCATCGCCTCGACCTGGTCATGGGTGACATAGACCATGGTGGCCCCCAACTCGCGGTGCAGGCGGGCGATTTCGATGCGGGTGGCGACGCGCAGAGCGGCGTCGAGGTTGGAGAGCGGTTCGTCGAACAGGAAAAGCTTGGGCGTGCGCACGATGGCGCGGCCAATGGCGACGCGCTGGCGCTGACCGCCGGAAAGTTCGGCGGGGCGGCGATCCAGATAGGGTTCCAGCGCCAGCATGGCGGCGGCGCGGGCGGTGGACTGGTCGATCCTGGACTTCGACTCGCCTGCCTGTTTCAGCGCAAGGCTCATGTTGTCGCGCACGGTGAGGTGGGGATAGAGGGCGTAGGTCTGAAAGACCATCGCGATTTCGCGTTTCGCGGGGGCCTCGTGGGTGATGTCGCGCCCGTCCAGCGTGACAGAGCCGGACGTCACATCCTCCAGCCCGGCGATCATCCGCAGCAATGTGGATTTTCCGCAGCCCGAGGGGCCGACGAAGACGCAGAATTCGCCTTCGTTTACGTGCAGGTCCACACCCTTGATGACTTCGGTCTTGCCGAAGGATTTGGTGACTTTGGACAGCGTCAGCGCACCCATGTGAGGCCCCTTTACAATTTGACGGGCTGGCCGGACCGGACGCTTTCGTCGGCGGCAAGACAGATGGCGAGGGATTGGACCGCGTCTTCCATATGGCGGGTCAGATCGATGTCTTCGGTGATGGCGCGGGCCATGTAGGCCTGTTCACGTTCGCACAGCTCTTGATGGCCGGGTTCATCGGCCATGCTGAGATCCTCATCCGGCTGGCCCACGCGGTGGACGCGGATGGTGGAAGTTTTGGTATGGGTGTCGTGATCGTCGGACCGCGCACTTTCTGGCATGCGGATGGAGACGGCGCCATTGGGGGAGACCACATCCTTCACGAAAAAGGCGGTGTCGCTCATCATGGGGCCCCAGCCCGCCTCGTACCACCCGACAGAGCCGTCATCGAACAGCACCTGGAAATGGCCATAGTTGTACATGTCGGGCGCGATTTCGTTGGAAAGGCGCAGACCCATGCCACGCACCTCCACCGGTTTGGCATCGGTGATCTGGCACATGACATCGACGTAATGGACGCCACAATCGACGATGGGAGAAGTTGTCTGCATGAGGGTCTTGTGCACCTCCCATGTCGGGCCGGAGGATTGCTGGTTCAGGTTCAGGCGAAAGACGTAGGGGCCACCCAAGGCACGGGCCTCAGAGATCAGGCGCATCCATGAGGGGTGGTGGCGCAGGATGTAGCCGATGACGACTTTGCGGTTATTGGCCTTGGCGCAATCGACCACGCGGCGGGCGTCGGCGACGGTGGTGGCCAACGGCTTTTCAACAAAGACATGCGCGCCCTGTTCCATCGCCATGCAGGCATAATCGGCATGGCTGTCGGAATAGGTGGAGATGTTCACGAGGTCGGGTTTCAGCCGTGTTAGAGCCTGTTTGTAGTCAGGTTCGATGTTGTAGCCCGCCAGTTCAACATCAAGCCGGGGGTCGGACCGATTGACCAGACCGACCAGATCAAAGGCCGGATTGCGGTGATAGGCCAGCGCATGGCTGCGGCCCATGGTGCCAAGGCCGGCGACGAGTGTGCGGATCATTTGACAGCTCCTGCGGTGATGCCGCGGATGAGTTGGCGCGAGAAGATGAGGTAGAGCACCAGAACCGGCACGATGGCGAGTGACAGCGCGGACAGGACGGCGTTCCAGTTGGTGACGAACTGGCCGATGAAGACCTGCGAGCCGAGGGTGATGGTCTTGGTTTCCTCGCTTGGCGCAAGGATCAGCGGGAACCACAAATCGTTCCAGATCGGGATCATGGTGAAGACGGCCACGGTCGCCATGGCCGGGCGGACGAGGGGCAGGACGAGGGTGAAGAAGATGCGGTATTCCGATAAGCCATCGATCCGCCCTGCATTCTTCAGATCATCCGACACCGACCGCATGAATTCCGACAGGATGAACACGGCCAAGGGCAGCCCTTGGGCCGTGTAGACAAGGACCAGCGCGGTCAATGTATTCACTAAACCGGCCGAAACCATCATTTCGAGGATCGCCACCGTGCCAAGGCGGATGGGGATCATGATGCCGAGCGCAAGGTAAAGGCCCATCAGAAGGTTGCCACGAAAGCGGTATTCCGACAGGGCAAAGGCCGCCATGGCCCCGAAAAGCAGCACGAAGAACAGGCTGCCCACCGTCACCGTCATGGAGTTCAGGAAGTACTGAAAGAAATCCCCCTGCTTCATCACCGTGGTGTAACCCACGAAATCGAAATTGCCGGGGACGGGCGGCATCAGCGGTTCGGCAAAGATGGCGCGGCGGGATTTGAAGCTGTTGATGATGATCACAAAGACCGGGAACAGCGCGATCAGCGTATAGGTCATCAGAATCGCATGGGCTGCGATGGAACGGCCAAGGTGGGTGCGGGCGGTCGTCATGGCGTCCCCCTCAGAACTGATAGCGGCGCAGCCGCGTCTGGATGCCGAAGAGATAGAGGCAGACCCCCACCAGAATGATCCCGAACATGGCCGTCGCGATGGCGGCACCCATATGCGGGTCACCCAGTTGCAACTGAAAGCCAAAGAAGGTGCGATAGAGGAAGGTGCCAAGGATATCGGTGCTGTAATCGGGGCCCGCCAGCGCGCCCTGTGCCACATAGATCAGGTCAAAGGCGTTGAAGTTACCCACGAAGGTAAGGATCGAGATGATGCCGATGCTGGGCAGGATCAGCGGCAGCTTGATCTTCCAGAACTGCGCCCAGCCGCCCAGACCATCCATTTCCGCCGCCTCGATCACATCATCGGGGATGGACAGCAGCGCGGCATAGATCAGCATCATGGGGATGCCCACGAATTGCCAGACCGAGATGAGGGCGAGGGTGGTGAGCGCATACTCCTCTTTCCCTAACCAGGGGGCGAAGAGCGCCTTCAGGCCCACGGCATCCAGCATTCCGGGCGCGATGCCCCAGATGGGCGACAGGATCAGCTTCCAGACAAAGCCCACGATCACGAAGGACAGGATCGTGGGGATGAAGATGGCGGTGCGATAGAAGGCCGACATCCGCAGGCTGGGGCTGGAGAGCAGTGCCGCCAACAGGATGCCGATGGGGTTCTGCACGATCATGTGGATCAGGAAGAACCAGAAGTTGTTGTAAAGTGCATTCCAGAACGCATCCGACCAGCGCGGATCACCAAAAAGCGTCACGAAATTGGCCAAACCCACAAAGATGCGGTTCTGCCCATCCAGATTGTAGAGCGACAGGTTGAGCGTCCCGAAGAGCGGGATGATCATGATGGCGGTGTAGACCAGCACAGCCGGCGCAAGGAACACGCCGATATGCCAGCGGATAGGCTTGCGTGAAGCCATCTGCCTGCCTCCTTCATCTTGGCGAAAATACCCATTGATCGGCCCGTCACGGGCGCGGTTCTTGGGCTTTTGGATAAGGGGGGTCCGGGGGGGCCGGTTGGCCCCCCCGGGCGGTCAGGTCACTTCTGCGGTTCGTACCAGCTGGCCAGACCGTCCTGCAGCCGCTTGGCGGCATCGGCCGGGGCTTCGCTGCCACGGATCACGTTGGCGGATGCGTTCCAGGTTTCATTTTCCAGGTTCGGCGTGCCGCGCGACAGGATCTGATAGGTGGACCGGATCGTCGACTGGCACTTGCCGCGCCAGGACACGAATTCCTGTGCCAGCGGATCCTGCATTTCCACAGGAGTGGAGTTCAGGCTGAAAAAGCCCGGAAGGGCATTGGCATACATCGTCGCAAACTCCGGGCTGCCCACCCATTCCAGAAAGACTTTGGCCTGCTCGGCATTCGGCGACTTGGCGTTCAGGCCGATGGCGATGTCGGTGTGGTCAGAGATGTAGCAAGTATCACCTGCGGCAGCGACCGGCGGCGGGAAGGCGCCCATGGCGAAGGTCGCCTGGGTGTTGAAGCCCGAGATTTCCCACGATCCGGCCGGATAGATGGCGGCGCGGCCAAGCGTGAAGAGGTTCTGGCTGTCGGGGTAGGTTTGGGCCTCGAACCCGTCACCCAGATAATCCTTCCAACGGGCCAGTTCTTCGAACGGGGCAACCCATTGCGCATCCGTCAGGCTCTGTTCGCCCTTGATCAGGGCGAGGCGGCCTTCTTCGCCTTTCCAGTAGTTCGGGCCGATGTTGTTATAGCCCATCGTGGCGGCTTCCCACTGGTCGTTGGTGCCCATCGCCATCGGGATGTAGGTGCCATCAGCCTTGATCGCGTCGAGCGCGGCAAAGAATTCGTCGCGCGTGGTCGGGACGGCGAGGCCGAGTTCAGCGAATGCGTCCTTGTTGTAGATGAAGCCATGAATGACCGAGGCCATCGGCACGCAGAAGGTGGCGGCGCCGTCATCCGTCTGCCAGGCCGATTTCGCCACGGGCGAGAAGTTGGCCATCGAGGCGAGGCCCGACAGATCGGCCAGATTGCCCTGATTGTAGAGTTCCAGCGAGGCGTCGAAGGGGCGGCAGGTGATCAGGTCACCAGCGCTGCCTGCGGCGAGCTTGGAGTTCAGGGCGGCGTTGTATTCTGCCGGTGCGGTCGGCGCGAAGACGACCTTGATGCCGGGATTCTGCGCCTCGAAGGCGGGGATCAGCGTGTCCTGCCAGATGGTCAGGTCATCGTTGCGCCAGCTTTCGATGGTCAGCGTCACATCCTGCGCCGAAGCGGCACCGCCCAGAAGGGTGGTGGCGAGCAGCGCGAAGCGGAATGTCTTGGTCATTGAGATACTCCCTGTTGGTGGCCTTGTGTTGTCAAAGCGGCAAGGGCCGGGCCGAGGGCCCCTTCGCTGTTCTTCAGATGCGCCGCCGCCTGTGCGGCCGTGGCGCCTGCGGCGATCAGGACCGCCGGTTTCACTGCGCCGGCGGTCTGGACCAGCGCATCCTGTGCAGCGGCGATGTCGCAGCCCGAAATTCCCATCACGATGCGCGCCGCGCGATCGGCCAATTTGGCATTATCGGCCACGACATTGACCATATAGCCATCATGGACATGGCCCAAGAGGATACCCATCCTGACCGACAGCATGTTCAACGCCACTTTTTGCGCTGTTGCGGCCCCCATGCGGGTGGAGCCGTTCACAACCTCGGGGCCAGTGTCCAAAAGCACCGGAATGTGGCTCTGTTCCAGCAGTTTTGACCCTGCGACATTGGCGAAGCCGACGACAGTCAGGCCTTCGGCGCGGGCCAGATCAGCGATGATCGAGGTGTAGGGGGTAGAGCCGGAGGCCGAGAGGCACAGGATCGTGTCACCCTTGCCGAGCCCGGCATTGCGGAAGTCTGCCTGCGCGAGCGTGGGATCATCCTCCACCGCCCCAGTCATGTGCAGCAGGGCCGATGCCCCGCCGGCGAACAGGATCGGGGTGCGGTCGGGGGGGATGCCGAAGGTGCCGGCCAGTTCCAGCCCGTCGGCCAGCGCCATGAGGCCGGATGACCCGGCGCCCGCATAGGCGAGCTTGCCGCCTGCGCGCAGGCTGTTGGCGGCAGCAGTGGCGGCGCGATCAAGCGCGGGAATGGCGGGGCGGACGGTGGCAAGGGCCGCAAGCTGGGCGTCGAGCAGATAGGACAGGGCATCAGGCCCCGGCAGGGCATGAATGCCTGCCGAGCGGGGATGACGGGCCTCTGTCGGGCGGTCTGCCATGTGATTCCTCCGGTTTCCCTGACAATGCCAAAATAATACCAATTGTAAAGTGTCTTTCTGTTTTGCAGGTGCAGCGAAGGTTTTTGGAGGTTTTTTCCAAGGCTCTTTCTATTTGGTATTGTTTTGGTATTCTACGTGGTGAAGGGATTCGCCATGCAGCTTTACTTGGGCATTGACGGGGGTGGCACGGGGTGCCGCGCGGCTGTGGCCGATGAAGCGGGGCATGTGTTGGGCCGGGGTGAGGCCGGGCCTGCGAATATTGCCTCTGATCCGGACGGGGCGGCGAAGAACATCATCAAGGCGGCGGCGGGCGCTTTGCAGGCGGCGGGCGGTGGCCGGGTTTTCGCCGCCGGGCTTGGT
This sequence comes from Variovorax paradoxus, assembly GCA_943370085.1. Taxonomy (GTDB): domain Bacteria; phylum Pseudomonadota; class Alphaproteobacteria; order Rhodobacterales; family Rhodobacteraceae; genus Paragemmobacter. The sequence goes on from CALRPT020000012.1 coordinate 133,013, forward strand.
CTGGCAGGGGCCAATGCGACGGGGGCGGCGGATCGGCTGCGTGATGTGCTGCCCTTTGATCGGGTGTCTGTGGTGACGGATGGACTCACGGCCGTAAAGGGTGCGCTGGGCAGCGCGGATGGCGTGGTGGCCGCGCTGGGGACCGGGTCGGTTTTTGCGGTGCAACGCGGGGGCGTGATCCGGCAGATCGGCGGGCGCGGCCTTGTGCTGGGGGATGAGGCGAGCGGAGCATGGATCGGGCGGGCGATCCTGCGCGCGGCCTTGCGCGCGGTGGATGGGTTGCAGCCGATGACGCCCCTGCTGACGGAGCTGATCGACGAAGGCGGCGGCGCGGATTCGGTGGTGGCTTTTTCCATTCGGGCGACGCCTGCGGAGTTTGCTGCGCTTGCCCCGCGGGTTATCGACAATGGTGATCCGGCAGCGGTGGCAGTGATGGCAGAGGCGTTGGCCGATGCGGAGGAGGCGGTTGCCCTCTTGCAGGCGGATGAAGGCTTACCCGTGGTGTTTTTGGGCGGATTAGGGACTGTTTTTGCAGACCGTCTGGCGGGGCGCTTTGCCATTCGACCTGCCTTGGGCACAGCGCTTGATGGGGCGTTGATGTTGGCGCGGGAGACGGTGTGATGGACCGCATCTTTGCGCCAGAGGGGTTTGACGAAACCGGAGCGGGGCCGCTGTATCTGCAATTGCAGCGCCGGATCGCAGAGGCGGTGGCATCGGGCCGGTTGCGGCCCGGTGACAGCCTGCCGCCGGAACGGGACATGGCGGCACTGACGGGATTGAGCCGGGTCACCGTGCGGAAGGCCGTGGAAGGGTTGGTTGGCAGCGGGCAATTGGTGCAGAAACGGGGGTCCGGCACCTTTGTGGCGCAGCGGGTTGAGCGGCTGGAACAGGCTCTAAGCCTGCTGACGAGCTTTACCGAAGACATGGCGCGGCGGGGGAAAAGCGTGGAATCGGTCTGGCTGAGCCGGGCGGTGCATTCGCCTGCGCCGGAGGAGGTGATGGCGCTGGGTCTTGGCGCGGGGGATCGCGTGGCGCGGCTGGAACGGGTGCGGCGGTCAGATGGGGTGCCGCTGGCGATCGAGCGCGCGTCCCTGTCGGCGCAGGTTCTGCCAGAGCCGGAGAAGGTGGAGGCATCGCTTTATGCGGTGTTGGAGGCGCGCGCGATGCGCCCGGTGCGCGCGGTGCAAAGGATATCAGCCGCCAATCTGGGCGCGCGGGATGCGGAATTGCTGGGCGTGCCGGTGGGCGCGGCGGGGCTGCGGATCGAACGGATCGGATATCTGCCTGACGGGCGGGTGGTGGAATTCACACGGTCGCTCTACCGGGGCGACGCCTATGACTTTGCGGTGGAGCTGAAGCTGGCACCGGACACGGAAAGGAAAGACCCATGACAAGCCATATGGCCCGCGAAGTGGCCGAGATTCCGCTGGCTTCGAGACGATTCCTGACGGATTCGCATGAGGCGCTGATGGTCGCGGCGGCAGCGATGCGCGCGGTGGATCCGGGGTTGATCGTGACGGTGGCGCGGGGATCATCGGATCATTCGGCGACCTATCTGAAATATGCGGTGGAGCTGCTGGCGGGGGTGCCAGTCGCCTCGGTCGGGCCATCGGTGGCGTCGGTCTATGGGCGGCCCTTGCGGTTGGGTGGTTCGGTTTGCGTGGGTATTTCGCAATCGGGCCGCAGTCCGGATATTGTTGAGATGATGCGGGCGGCGGGGGCGGGTGGGGCGCTTTCGGTGGCGATCACCAATTTCGCCGACAGCCCGATGGCGATGGCCTCGGCCCATTGTCTGCCGTTGCAGGCGGGGGTGGAGCAATCGGTGGCGGCGACCAAGACCTTTGTGACATCGGTTCTGGCCGGGCTGGCGCTGGTGGCGGAATGGCAGGAGGATGAGGGTCTGCGCGCTGCGGTAGAGACGTTGCCGGATGCGTTTGAGGCGGCGCTGGCGCTGGACTGGTCGGCGCTGGCAGCGCGGATGTCGCGGGCGCAGCACGGCTATGTGCTGGGGCGTGGGCCGGCCTTTGCGATTGCCAATGAATGTGCGCTGAAGCTGAAGGAAACCTGCGGGCTGCATGCCGAGGCCTATTCTGCGGCAGAGGTGCTGCATGGGCCAAGCGCGATTGTCGAGGCGCAGTTCCCGGTACTGGCGCTGGCGGTGGAAGACGCGGCGCAGGCGGGCGTGGTGCAGACGGCGGAACGGCTGGCGGCCCAGGGGGCGGATGTGTTCGTGACGGGGGTCGCGGCGAAGGGCTGCGTGACCCTGCCTTCGGTTGGTGGTCTGCACCCGCTGGTGGCGCCTTTGGTTCTGGCCGTAGGGTTTTATGGATTTGTCGAGGCGTTGGCGCGGCGGCGGGGGTTTGATCCGGACACGCCGCCCCATCTGCGCAAGGTGACGGAGACAGTGTGATGGGACGAACATCCTATATCGGCGCGCGGGTTTTTGACGGGGCGGAGTTCCGTGAGGGCGCGCTGGTGGTGGAGGATGGGCATGTGGTGGGGTTTGGCGCGGCCGAGGGGACGGTGGTTGCGCTGGGTGGTGGTGTCCTGGCACCCGGTCTTCTGGACCTGCAGGTGAATGGTTCGGGAGGTTTGGCTGTTGACGGAACTGCAAATTTGGCTGTGTTAGAGACGATTTGTGCAGTTCAGGCCCGGCTTGGGGCCACCGGATGCCTGCCCACATTGATCACGGATACATATGAGGCGACGGCGCGGGTGGTCGAGGCGGGGATTGCCGCGACCAAGGCGCAGGTGCCGGGTTTTCTGGGCCTGCATCTGGAGGGGCCGCATCTGGATGTGCGGCGCAAGGGGGCGCATGATCCGGCTCTGATCCGGCGGATGGAGCCGCGCGATCTTGCACTGATCATCGAGGCGGCGGCGGAATTGCCCGCGCTGATGGTGACGGTTGCCCCGGCATCGGTGACCAGTGCGCAGATCAAGGCGATGACTGCGGCGGGGGTCATCGTGTCGCTGGGCCATAGCGATTGCAGCGCGGCCGAGGCGCGGGCGGCGATGGCGGCGGGCGCGCGGTGTGCGACGCATCTGTTCAACGCCATGAGCCAGATGGGCAACCGCGAGGCGGGGATGGTGGGGGCTGTACTTGCCGGGGACGGGTTTGCCGGGCTGATTGCCGATGGCATCCATGTGGACCCGATCAGCCTGCGCGTGGCGCTGGCGGCCAAGCGGAGCGGGGTGTTTCTGGTATCAGACTGTATGGCGCTGGCGGGAACGGACGGGACAGAGTTCCATCTGGGCGGGCGGCGGATTCTGCGATCACAGGGTCGATTGACGCTGGAGGATGGCACATTGGCGGGGGCCGATCTGACGCTGCCGCGTGCGGTGCAGGTGTTGGTGCAGGAGGTGGGGATCACGCCAGAACGGGCGCTGGCCATGGCCAGCAGCATCCCGGCGGCGGTGATCGGGCGCGGCGATCTGGGCCATCTGCGGCCCGGCGCGCGGGCTGATATGGTGCATCTGGGCACGGATTGGGCTTTGCGTGGGGTATGGCGCAGGGGTGTTGCGGCCTAAAGCCAGTTCCTCCAGCGGAAGTAGAGATAGGCCGCCACTGATGCCGCCAGCATAGCCCCGAGAGCCGCAGGATAGCCCCAGGGCTGCGCCAGTTCCGGCATCACATCGAAGTTCATCCCGTAAATCGACGCGATCAGCGTGGGCGGCGAGAACAGCACCGCCACGACCGATACGATGCGCACCGTCGAATTCTGCGACAGGTTAATCATCCCCAGCGTGGCGTCGGACGCCAAAGCCACGCGCTGCGACAGGAAATCCGTGTGAACCTCGAGCGAATCGATATCGCGAAGAAGGTTTGCGGTGACTGGAGCCATGCCTTCGTCGCCCATGCGTTCGCGGGCGGTCTGGCTATAGAAGCCAAGCGCGCGGCTGAGCGTGAGGAGGGCAAGGCGGATGTGGCCGAGCAATTCCGCCTCGCGGCCGATCTGGCGCAGGGCCACCTCTAGCCGTTTCTGGTTTTGGCCGCGCTTGCCGGGGGTATAGACCGAGCGAGAGGTGTGATCGAGGCTGCGGCCCGAGGATTCCAGCAAGTCGGCGAGGCGGCCGATGATTTCTTCGATCATCGAAAGGAATACCCGGTTGGCGCTGGTGCAGCCCGGACCCACCTTTTCGGCGCGGGTGGGATAGGTTTCAAAGGGGCGGGAATCGTGGTGGCGCACGGTGACAAGGCGACCGGGCGACAGAATGAAAGTGACCGGGCCGGCAATGGGCGCATTGGTTTCGGAATGGCCGGTAAGCTGGATCGTCATGTAATCGGTGCCGCCCTCGCGGTAAAGGCGGTTGGAGATTTCGATTTCCTCCATATCCTCCAGCGTCGGCACATCGACGCCCAGCGCCATGACGGCGGCGGTTTCCGCGTCGTTGGGGCGGAGCATGTCGATCCAGATGGCGTCAGACAGGGCAGCCTCGGGGGCGAGTCGGATCAGGCGGCCCTCAGCCTCGCGGTATGCAGCAATCATGTGGAGCCCCGGGGGTTAATTCTGGCGCAAGCTAGGCGCGGAGTTGATGCTGGTAAAGCATCGCGTCAGGGAGAAAAGCCGTGCCGGGCGTGAAACCGCGCCAGTTCGCGCGGGCTGGGGGCGATGTCGGTGAAAAGCTCGACATAGGCCGGGATGCGGGCCATGCGGATGGACAGGTCTTCGCGGGCCTGAGTCGAGATATAGCCGATCTGCGTGAGGTAGACAGCGCGGGCGCGGGTGTCGGCATCGACCCCAACATGGCCCCAGCGATGATAAAGGGCGATTAGCGCGTCGATCCGGGCGCTGTCTTCGGTATTGAGGCGGGCCATGACAGCAGCGTCCTGCAGCGCCCAAGAGCGGATGGCGAATTCCAGGCGGCTGTCGAAGGCGGCGTCAGACAGAAAGCAGGAGATGACGTTCAGCATCGCCTCGGCCTTTGTATCGGCATAGGCGGCGCAGGCGGCGATCAGCCCGGCGGTGGTGCGGGCGGCCCAACGGTCGGCCAACGCGGCGAGCAGGGTTTCACGGTCCTTGAAGTGCCAATAGAAACTGGTGCGCGCGATGTTCAGGCGTTTGGCCAGCGGCTGGATGCGGACGGCATCCACGCCGCTTTCCACCAGCAGGTCATGCGCGGCCTCCAGCCACAGATCGGGCGATCCGCGCCAGCCGGAGTCTGAGGGGGGTTCATCGGTCATGGGGGGAAGGTAGCGGTCCGGGGGTTGTGTCGCAAGGAAATGTTCATGGGTGACTGCAAACTTGACAGTAGTGAACATTTTCCCGAAGGTCGGTGCAGCGCGTTGAGCCGGAGGCCGTCCCCATGTCGAACGATCCGCTGTTGCAACCTTATCAGCTGAAGCATCTGACCCTGCGCAACCGGATCATGACGACAAGCCATGAACCCGCCTATACCGAGGACGGGATGCCGAAGGACCGCTATCGGCTGTATCATCTGGAGCGGGCCAAGGCCGGGGTGGCGATGGTGATGACGGCGGGTTCGGCCAGCGTCAGCCGCGACAGCCCGCCCGCATTCGGCAATGTGCTGGTCTGGAAGGATGAGGTGGTGCCGTGGATGCGGCGGTTGGCCGACGATTGCCATGAGGCCGGGGCGGCGGTGATGATCCAGATCAGCCATTTGGGGCGGCGGACGCGGTGGGACAAGGGCGATTGGTTGCCCGTGGTGGCGCCCGGCAAATCGCGCGAGCCGGCGCACCGAGCATTTCCCAAGATCATCGAGGATTGGGATATCGCGCGGATCATCCGCGACTATGCCGATGCGGCGGAACGGATGAAGGCGGCGGGATTGGATGGGGTGGAGTTTGAATGTTACGGCCATCTGATGGACCAGTTCATCAGCCCGCTGACGGCGGCAGCTGACGGCGCTTATTCCGGATCACTGGACAACCGTTTGCGCTTTGCGATGGAGGTTCTTACCGCCTGCCGCGAACGGGTGGGGCCGGATTTCCTGCTGGGTCTGCGCTATGTGGCGGATGAGGATGAGGCGGGCGGCATCCCCCCGGAAGAGGGGATCGAGATGGCGCGGCGGTTCCGGGATTCGGGGCTGGTGGATTTCCTGAACATCATCAAGGGGCGCATCCATACCGATGCCGCGCTGACGGGCGTGATCCCGATTCAGGGGATGCGGTCCGCGCCGCATCTGGATTTCGCAGGCCGTGTGCGGGCCGAGGTGGGGATGCCCACCTTTCACGCCGCGCGCATCCCCGATGTGGCGACGGCGCGACATGCGGTGGCGACGGGGCAGCTGGATATGGTGGGGATGACGCGGGCGCATATGGCGGACCCGCATATCGTGCAGAAGATCGTGGAAGGGCGGGAAGAGGATATCCGCCCCTGCGTCGGGGCGACCTATTGCCTTGACCGTATCTATCAGGGCGGCATGGCGCTGTGCATCCACAACCCGGCGACGGGGCGCGAGGAGACGATGCCGCATGTGATCGCCCCGGCAGCGCTGCGGCGGAAGGTGGTGGTCGTGGGGGCTGGCCCGGCGGGGCTGGAGGCCGCGCGGGTGGCGGCAGAACGCGGGCACCGCGTGGTGGTGTTCGAGGCGGCGGATCAGCCCGGTGGTCAGGTGCGCCTGACGGCACAGAGCAAACGGCGGGCCGAGATGATCGGCATCATCGACTGGCGCATGGCACAATGCGCGGCGCGCGATGTGGAGTTCCGGTTCAACACCTGGGCCGAGGCGGCAGATGTGCTGGCCGAGCGCCCCGATGTGGTGATCGTGGCGACGGGCGGCTTGCCGGAGACCGAGGTGCTGGAGGCCGGGAATGATCTGGTGGTCAGTGCGTGGGATATCCTGTCTGGCGATGTGAAGCCGGGGGCGCAGGTTCTGCTTTATGATGATGCCGGCGATCATACGGCGATGCAGGCGGCGCAGCTTCTGGCGGAAAGTGGCGCAGTGGTGGAGGTGATGACGCCTGACCGCAGCTTTGCACCCGAGGTGATGGGGATGAACCTTGTTCCCTTTATGCGGGCGATGCAGGAAAAAGCGGTGACATTCACCGTGACTTATCGCCTGCAGGCAGTGGAGCGGGATGGCAATCGGCTGCGGGCGGTGATCGGGTCGGATTACAGCCGGGAGGTGCGGCAGGAGCGGAGCTTTGACCAGATCGTGGTGAACCATGGCACGCAGCCCTTGGCGCAGATCTATTTTGACCTGAAACCACTGTCGGAAAACCTTGGCGCGGTGGATTATGACGCGCTGATTGACGGGCGACCGCAGGTGATGAACGGAGGCCCCGCCGGATTTCAGCTGTTCCGGATTGGGGACGCGGTCGAGGCGCGCAACACCCATGCCGCGATCTATGATGCGCTGCGCCTGGTGAAGGATATCTGAATTCCCCCTCTGGCAAGATGGCGGATGCCCCCCTCCCCCGGCCCCTCCCCCGAAGGCGGGGGAGGGGAGGGCGCCTTCAGGCGACCGGGGTGGGG
>CALRPT020000013.1:0-125648 GCA_943370085.1 Variovorax paradoxus
CCGGCGCGCCGTCGATCTGGTCATAGGCGCGGAATTCGCCGAAATACTTCGTGATCGCCGCCGTCAGCGTCGTCTTGCCATGGTCAACGTGGCCAATCGTGCCAATGTTGACGTGCGGTTTGTTCCGTTCAAACTTTGCCTTTGCCATGTCTTCGGGCCTTCGGATTGGGGGGCCGAACCCGGCCCGTGCTACTCGCGCGGCGAATTAAGCCGCCGCTGGGGGAAAATCAAGCGGGAATGGCAGCCTTTGTTGGCCGAACGTTCACCGATTACTGGAAGGGGCCGCCTCGGGCGCGGGCGGTTTTGGCGGCAGTCCGAACCATTCCGGGTTTTCCAGGAACCACTCCTCCACCCGCTTCACGGCGTTGTAGGACAGCGCTTCCATCTGTTCCTTCTTGTTCCGCGTCAAACCGGTGCCGATCACCGTCTCGCCCGACAGGCTTTCAAACACGGTGATCCGGTGCCCCTCGGCGTTCAGCTTCTGCTCGGCCGCGTCGTCCCAGACATTGGCCGTGATCACCAGCACCGATTTCGGCGCCGCCACCACGGGAATACCGGGCGGGGCCAGGGCATAGCCATCGATGGAAATCCCGATGTTATACAGCTTCGGCCCGTCATAGCGGCCAAAGCGGCTGGCGACGGCATCCTTCATCACCGCCTCCCACTCCTCGACCGATGCATCGCGCGAAATCGGCACCTTCTGCACATTGTCGGCCACGACGATGTTCAGCCCCAGCGCAAAATTCCCCAGCGGAACCGGCGGTTCTTCCAGATCGCTCTTGCCACAGCCTGCCAGTACGGCAAACCCGATGAAAAAGGCAACTCGGCGAAGGGTCAGCATGGGGTCTCCCGTCCGTCTCGGCCCGCAGGCCATTGCCCTTCCGTTACCCGTTGCAAGGCCGCTGCGCAACGGTCGCCCTTTGCCTGATGCATCTCGCCGCCTATCTCTGACAGGTCCAGCAAGGAACGACCCATGGCCCCCCATGTCCAGATCAGTGATCCGCAGGGCACCCCGCTGCCCGTGCGCGTGCCTCTGGCACCGGAACCGCTGGGCATCCTCGGCAGCCTGCGCGCCGGGCGGCGCAACCTTCTGGAACTGATCCCCGATCAGGCCACCCGCGCGCCGATCGTATCGAACACCAAGGGCAAGCGCTGGCACATGATCATGGATCCCGATGCCCTGCGCCACGTGCTGCGCGACCGGGTCGAGGATTACCCCAAATCCGATGTCACCAAACTGATCCTCGGCCCCGGCATCGGCGAGTCGCTCTTCATCGCCGAAGGGCAGGAATGGCTCTGGCAGCGCCGCACCGCCGCCCCGGCTTTCTCCCACCGCAACGTGGCCGCCCTCGCCCCGGTGATGACCGCCGCCGCCGAACGCGCCTCCGCCCGGTTCAAAGCCGCCACAGGCCGCGCCGCCGATGCGTTCGAGGAAATGGTCACCGCCACTTTCGAGGTGATCTCCGACGTCACTTTCTCGGGCGGCGACGGGTTTGACCGCGACGCCGTCCACCGCGCCATCGACGCCTACATCGCGCAAACCGCCAAGGTCTCGCTCCTGGATATCCTCGGCGCTCCGCCCTGGGTGCCGCGCCCCTCGCGGATGATCGCAGGCTCGGGTCTGCGCGACATGAAAGCCGTGGCCGATGCCGCCATCACCCGCCGCCGCGCCAGCGGCAGCCCCGGCATACCTGACTTGCTTGATCTGCTGATGGCGGGCGAAGACCCGAAATCCGGCCGCAGGATGACAACAGCGGAATTGCGCGACAACCTTCTCACCTTCATCGTCGCGGGCCATGAAACCACCGCCCTCACCCTGTCATGGGCGCTTTATCTCTGTGCCTTCGATCCCGCCGTTCAGGCCCGCGCCCGCGCCGAGGCGCAGGCCGTTCTCGGCGCCCGTGCCGCCACGGCGGCAGATGTCGCCAACCTGCCCTATATCCGGCAGGTGATCGACGAAACCCTGCGCCTCTATCCGCCGGCCGCCTTTCTGTCGCGCACCGCGCAAAAGCCTGACACGCTCTGTGGCCGCGCGGTTAAACCGGGCGATACGGTGATCCTGCCGATTTACGCCCTGCACCGCCATCACAGCCACTGGACCGATCCCGACCGCTTCAATCCCGAACGCTTCGCCCCCGGCCACCAGACCGATCGCTTCACCTTCCTGCCCTTCGGCGACGGCCCCCGCATCTGCATCGGGGCCAACTTCGCGATTCAAGAGGCGGTCATAATCCTGTCCACCCTGCTGGCCCGTTTCCGATTCTCCGCGATCCCTGGCAAGGTCCCGAAACCCGTGATGATCCTTACCCTCCGCCCCGAAGGCGGCATCTGGCTGGGCATCGAACCCGCCTGAAGGAATCGCCGGATCGGCGCGCCCGAGGCCAGCACAGGCGCAACAGACGTGAACCGTTTTTGCACTGTTTTTTCGTTTGGGTTGTAAACGGCGCAGCCCATTGTAACTTGCGTCATGAATGGGGCGGCGGCGTTGGCCTTCCTTGCTTTCCGTTCGTGTGCAGTAACGAGTGCGTCCGCGACGGTTTTCCTTGTCGCGGACGGTTCGCACGGCAAGGCAGTCAGCTGCAGATGCCCTTCAACGCCTGCCATTCCGCATCGCTCAATACCGGCCGCTCCGCATCCCCGCCCGCATCCCCGCCCGCATCCCGCGCCGCCTCGGCGCGGTTGCCGCTCGCCGGATGGGTGGAGAGTATCTCCGGCACATCCGCGCCCATTCCCTCGATCCGCTCAAAGAACGCGGCCAGCCCTTCCGTCCCGATCCCCGTGCGCTGCAACAGCGCAAAGGCAAAGGCATCCGCCTCCGCCTCGGCCTCGCGGGTATAGGACGCGCTCAGCATATGATCGCCCAGCAGGCCGATCACCGTGCCCCCCGTCACATCGCCCAGCACCAGCGCCAATATCCCCGCCGATCCCGCCTGCCGGAACGCCAACCGCGTGGGATCGCGCGCCTCCACATGGCCGATTTCATGCGCCAGCACACCCGCCACTTCCTCCGCCGTCTCGGCCTCATCCAGCAACCCCCGGATGATGACCACCTGCCCGCCGGGCGCCGCAAAGGCGTTCAGCATCTCATGGTCGAACACGCTCAACTCGATGTCATAGCGCAGGCCCTGCCCCTCGGTCAGCCGCCGCTCCATCTTTTCCAGCGCGGCCAGCCCCTCCGGCGCGGAACAGGTCAGGGGCTCATCCCCGCCCAGAAATCCCTCGATCTGCCCGATCACCGCCCGCCCGAAGGCCACTTCCTGTTCCAGCGGCAACTGATCGGCCAGCCGGTCTGAAATGCGCGGCAGGAACAGGAACAGGATCGCCGCCAGTGCCACCACCGCCAGACCGACGCGCACCGCGATCTTTACGCCGGTTCCCTGCTTCAGGTCGCGCCGCGCCAGATGCGGCGCGGCCCCCCGCACCCAGGCCGCCAGCGCCCCCTCGCCCAACACCAACCGTGCCGGATCATGGGGCAACTCATCGCCCCCCTCCACCAGCAGCGCCAAAACCAGCCCCTCGCCCTCGATCTGCCGCAGCCGGTCCACCGGCCAGACCTGCCCGCCAAAGCGCAGCGCCCGCCCGTCTGGCGCCACCTCCACCGCCACCGCCTGCCGCCGCGCGCTCTGCCCGTCGAACCAGACGGCGTTCTCTGGCGCAGGCAGCATCAGAACGCGCCCCCCATATCCAGCGCATCTGCCAACCCTTCGGCATCCGCCCCGCCATCCGCCGCCCGCTGCCGCACAGCATCCAGCGCTGCCACCCCGGTCACCGTCACGCTGTTCACGAACTGCGCCAGCACCGGCTGGCTGATGAAGACCAAGGTCAGCGCCCCGAACACCGTCAGCACAAGTAGATACAGCACCACCCCCAGCACCGCGAATTCAAGCTGCACGAACTCGCTCGCCTCCTCGATCCCCACCATCATCGCCCCCAGCGGCGCAAAGATCACGGCAGAGGCCACGCCGCCCAGCAGACCCACGATCAGCGCCCCCTTGAGATAGGTCCAGACCACAGCGCCCGCCCGCGGCTCGGCCCGAAAGCCCAGCCCCCCCTCCATCTCCTTGTGCGACATCAGGTATCCAAACGCCCGCACGCGATACAGGATCAGGCCCACTAGCCCCCAGATCACACCCAGCACGCTCAAAAGCCCGGCCATCCAGCCGTCGCCCACGGCCCAGAAGACAACGGCTGCCAAGATCATCCCCATCCCGACGATCACATGGAAATATGCCCGATACAGCCCCGTCCAAACGCCCCCCTGCCGGAACCGCGCCCCGCCATACCATGTCCGGTCGGTCATGTAGGCCTCCAGCCGAAAGGTCATCAAAGGCCACAGAAGCCCCAGCGTCGCCACCGTCAGCACCAGATAGCCCAGCGCCCGGATCACATATCCGCCCGCCGCATTCCCCATGGCAAAGCGGATGCCCCGCAACCGCGTCCGCGCCAGCTTGTACCGGCGCGACCGATAGGCAGCAAAGATCAGCAAGGGCAGCACCGCCAGAAAGGACAGCGCGACCGAAACGCCCTGCGCGATCACCTCCATCTCCGATTGCGGGTCAAACACGAACCGGATGCCGACGGAAAACAGGATCAACTGCACGATGGCCAGGTAAACAGCCAAAGCCACCACCGCCATCAGGAACCCCAGAAACATCTCCAGCCCGGTCCCGGTGAATTCCAGCGCGTCATCGCCAACGCGAATCTTTCCCCAGACATGCCGCCGGATCCGCGCCTTGCCCCAGAACCGGTAAATCCCCAGCGTCACCAGCCCCAGCACACCCGTGCCCAAAGCCAGCGGAAACAGCTTCGCCGCATCCCCCCGATACTGCACCTTCAAATCCGAAACAGCGGGGTGATCCATCGCAAAACCCTGAAATCGCGTCAGTTAAATCTGTTATCCCTCGGGAATCCCCTTGGCGCCATCTTGCCAGCGCCCGCCCGCGGCCCGGCCCATTCGGCCAGATCCGCCTCGGTCCGTGTCCGCCCGGCCGGGTCTTTCCACGTCAGCCCCTCGGCCAGCGTGAAGGTCGTCGCATCCGACAGCCCGCCATCCTTGTACTTCTGCAACCGCACGCCCTTGCCCTTGGCCATCTCGGGCAGTTCCGCCAGCGGGAAGACCAGCAGCTTGCGGTTATCCCCAACCACGGCAACCGTATCCCCGGTAACCCGGCGGCACAGCGCGGTCTTCACCCCGTCGCGCACGGTCAGCACCTGCTTGCCTGCCCGCGTCTGCGCCAGCACTTCCTCCGAAGGCACCACGAACCCGTCGCCCGCCGTCGAGGCCACCAGCAGCTTTTCGCCCGCGCGGTAGATCATCAACTCAACGATCTCCGCCTCATTCGGCAGATCGACCATCAGCCGCACCGGTTCACCCATGCCGCGCCCACCGGGCAGGTTCGCGCCCAGCAGCGTGTAGAACCGCCCGTTCGACCCCACCAAAAGGATCTTGTCCGTCGTCTCGGCATGGAACAGGAACCGTCCCTCGTCGCCATCCTTGAACTTCACATCGGTATCCAGCGCGACCTGCCCCTTCATCGCGCGGATCCAGCCCATCTTGGAACAGATCACCGTGATCGGCTCCCGTTCGATCATCGCCTCGAACGGCACATCCTCAACATTGCCCAGCTCGGCAAATGCCGTCCGCCGCGCGCCGCCCTTGCTGTCCTTGCCGAACTGCTTGCGGATCGCCTCAAGCTCCACGCCCACCTGCTTCCACTGCCGCCGGTCGCTTTCCAGCAGGTCCGCCAGATCGGCCCGCTCCTTCATCAGCGCGTCCCTCTCGCGGATCAGCTCCATCTCCTCCAGCCGCCGCAAACTCCGCAGCCGCATGTTCAGGATGGCTTCGGCCTGCACCTCGGTCAGCTCGCCCTCACCCTCCGGCGGGCCGACATAATCCTTCTCCGACATCGCGCGCTTGTGGTCTTTCGACCAATCCTCGGCCATCAGCGCGCGCTTGGGATCATCGTCATACCGGATGATGTCGATCACCCGGTCCAGGTTCAGAAAGGCGATGATAAAGCCTTCCAGAACCTCAAGCCGGTGGTCGATCTTCTCCATCCGGTGCAGCGACCGACGCTGCAACACATCACGGCGATGGTCCAGAAAGGCCCGCAACACCTCTTTCAACGAACAGACCTTCGGCACCTTGCCATCAATCAGCACGTTCATGTTCAGGCTGAACCGGATCTCCAGATCGCTGTTCTTGAACAGCATCCCCATCAGCATGTCCGGTTCCACCGTCCGCGTGCGCGGCTCCAGCACCAGCCGCACATCATCGGCGCTTTCATCGCGCACATCGGCAAGGATCGGGATCTTCTTGGTCTGGATCAGTTCCGCCAGCTTCTCAATCAGCTTGGATTTCTGCACCTGATAGGGGATCTCGGTGACCACGATCTGCCACATCCCGCGCCCCAGATCCTCCACCTCCCACTTGGCGCGCAGCCGGAAAGACCCCCGCCCCGTGCGATAAGCGTCAAGTATATTGGCCCGCGGCTCCACCAGAACCCCGCCCGTGGGGAAATCCGGCCCCGGCACAAAGCCCACCAACTCATCATCGCTGATCGCAGGATTGCCCAGCATCGCATGGCAGGCCCCGATCAACTCATCGAGGTTGTGCGGCGGAATGTTCGTGGCCATCCCCACCGCAATCCCGCTGGACCCGTTGGCCAGCAGGTTCGGAAACGCCGCCGGCATCACCACCGGTTCTTCCAGCGTCCCGTCATAATTGGGGCGGAAGTCCACGGCGTTCTCGGCCAGCCCTTCCATCAGCGTTTCGGCAATCGCCGTCAGCCGCGCCTCGGTGTATCGGCTGGCGGCCGGGTTGTCCCCGTCGATATTGCCGAAATTCCCCTGCCCATCGACAAGCGGGTAGCGCACGTTGAAATCCTGCGCCAAACGCGCCATGGCGTCATAGATCGCGGCATCGCCATGCGGGTGATAGTTCCCCATCACGTCGCCGCTGATCTTGGCCGATTTGCGGAATCCCCCCGTCGCCGTCAGCCGCAACTCCCGCATCGCAAAAAGGATTCGCCGATGCACCGGCTTCAACCCATCCCGCGCATCGGGCAACGCCCGGTGCATGATGGTGGAAAGCGCATAGGTCAGATACCGCTCGCCAATCGCACGGCTCAGCGGTTCAGACAGCTCGATGGGCTCGATCTTGGGGGTATCCGGCGTGTCAGACATGGATGTTGTGTAATTCGCCACGCGCCATCGGTCCAGCCGAAACCACCAGCCGCGCTATGGCGATCAGACATTGGTCCGAAAGTGCAAATTTCCTCAGCGACTCAACCACAAGCCGTGCTATGGCACAGACCATTCCAGCGTATGAGTCGGGTGTTGACCATGTTTCGCTATCTCGTTTTCTTCGGCTTTGCATTCTACCTTGCCCTTTTGATCGGCGGCGAAGATCGCGGCCAACAGCGCATGGGTCTGACCGGTGCCTATGACGTGGCCCTTGCCCCCACGCCGCCCGCCCCTGCACCAGAGGCGGAAACCGTCGTCCAGGCGGCAACGGCCCCCTCCACCCCGTCCGACACGCTGCGCATCCTGCCCGCGCCGGAACGGGCCACGATCCAACCCGCAAGCCTGACCAGCACGACAGCGGAACCCGCCTTCAACGATTTCAACAATCCTACCGTCACCCTGCGCTACATCACCGCCGATGCCGCCAATGTCCGCGACGCCGCCAGCCGGACCGGATCGGTGATCGACCGTGTCGAACGCGGCGAGATCGTTCAACTCGTCGAAGAGGTCGGTGATTGGGTCCATATCCGCATCGAAGGCGATGGCATCGATGGCTTCGTTCATCGCCGCCTCGTCTCGACCGATGCGCCCTCCCTTTCCACCCTGTCGCTCGGCCCCTCCGGCGACTGATAACCCCGCCATTGCCAAATCGCCCGGCCTGCCGCTAAATCACGGACAAAGCAGCAGAACAAAAATCAGGCGACAGGCACATGCGTTCCATCCTCATCACCGGATGCTCGTCGGGCATCGGCTACGATGCCGCGCATGCGCTGAAAGCGCGCGGCTGGCGTGTCTTCGCCACCTGCCGCCAACAGGGCGATTGCGACCGCCTCATCAGCGAAGGGCTGGAAAGCTTCCCCCTCGACCACGCCAGCGAATCCAGCCTGGAATCTGCCGTGACCGAGGTGCTGAACCGCACCGATGGCAAGCTGGACGCGCTTTTCAACAACGGCGCCTTCGCCTGCCCGGGCGCGGTGGAAGACCTGCCCCGCGGCGCGCTGCGCGAAATCTTTGAAACCAACTTTTTCGGCTATCACGACCTGACCCGCCGCCTCATCCCCACCTTCCGCGCCCAAGGGCATGGCCGCATCGTCAACTGCTCCTCCGTCCTCGGCCTGGTGGGGGCCAAATGGCGCGGGGCCTATGTCTCCACCAAATTCGCGCTCGAAGGCCTGTCCGATGTCCTCCGCCTTGAAATGCAGGGCACGGGGATAGAGGTCATCCTTATCGAACCCGGCCCCATCGGAACCCGCATCCGCCAGAACGCCATCCCGCATTTCGAAAAGTGGATCGATTGGGAAAACTCCGCCCGCCGCGACGAATACAGCGCGCTGCTGGACCGTCTCTACAAGCCCGACGCAAAGAAAGACCGCTGGGAACTCCCCGCCTCTGCCGTCACCGCCAAACTGATCCACGCCGTCGAATCCCCCCGCCCCCGCGCGCGCTACTACGTCACCACCCCCACCCATCTTGCCGGCTTCTTCAAACGCATCCTGCCAACCCGCCTGCTCGACCGCGTCATCGCCAAGGGCTGACCCGGCAGCAAAATCCCCATCCCGTCAAATTGCCCTTTGGCTTTTCCGCCATTCGCCCCTAGATCACCCGCAGCGCATCAGGGGGAACCGCCATGCTGTCAGACCCGCTCTTCATCATCGCTGCGATTGCCGCCCTTGCGGTGCTGGCCATCCTGATGATCGGCATCGGCGGCTTCGCCAAGGGCGGCGATTTCAACCGCAAGCACGCCAACCGCATCATGCGCTACCGCATCATCGCGCAGGCCGTGGCCGTGGCCCTGATCGTCGCTTTCGCCTATTTCCAATCCAGGGGTTGAACATGGTTGTTCTGTCGAAAATCTACACCAAGACCGGCGACGCTGGTGAAACCGCGCTCGGCAACGGCGCCCGCGTGGCCAAACACGCCACCCGCGTCTCGGCCTATGGCACCGTGGATGAAACCAACGCCACCGTCGGCCTCGCCCGCCTTCATGCCGATGCCGACATGGACGCCGCCCTTGCCCGCATCTCGAACGACCTCTTCGATCTGGGGGCCGATCTCTGCACCCCCGACATGCACCTTGATGAAACCCTCCCCTACACCCCCCTGCGGATGCAAGAGGCGCAGGTCATCCGGCTCGAGCGTGAGATCGACGTGATGAATGCCAAACTGCAACCGCTGCGCTCCTTCATCCTGCCGGGCGGCTCGCCGCTGGCCACCTACCTGCACCTCTGCCGCACCGTCTGCCGCCGCGCCGAACGCCTCACCGTGGAACTCGCCACCATGGAATCGGTCAACCCCGAGTCGGTGAAATACCTCAACCGCCTCTCCGACTGGTTCTTCGTCGCCGGCCGCATCGCCAACAACGATGGCAAGGACGACGTGCTCTGGGTGCCCGGCCTGACCCGCGAAGGCTGACCCACCGGGAAAACGCGACGTCCCGACGCGGTTTGCTGTCGTATTTGATCTGTTGCAACCCGGTCGGACGGTCTAACTACCTGACCGAGAGCTTGGATAAGGTCCGCACCGCCGGACCGGCAAAAGGAGATACGCGATGAAGGTCCTCGTGCCCGTCAAACGTGTGATCGACTACAACGTGAAAGTCCGCGTCAAGGCGGATGGATCGGGCGTCGATCTCGCCAACGTCAAGATGTCGATGAACCCCTTCGACGAAATCGCCGTCGAAGAGGCGATCCGGCTCAAGGAAAAGGGCATCGCGACCGAGATCATCGTCGTCTCCATCGGCGTCAAGCAGGCGCAGGAAACGCTCCGCACCGCGCTTGCGATGGGCGCCGACCGCGCGATCCTGATCGAGGCCACCGATAACGTCCACACCGATATCGAGCCCCTCGCCGTCGCCAAACTGCTGGCCAGCGTGGTGAAGGAAGAAGGCCCCGGCCTCGTCCTCTGCGGCAAGCAGGCGATCGACAATGACATGAACGCCACCGGCCAGATGCTTTCGGCCCTGCTCGGCTGGTCGCAGGCCACCTTCGCCTCGGAACTCGCGATCGAAGGAGACACCGCCACCGTGACGCGCGAAGTCGATGGCGGCCTGCAGACCATCGCCGTCAAGATGCCCGCCATCGTGACTGTCGACCTGCGCCTGAATGAGCCGCGCTATGCCTCGCTGCCCAACATCATGAAGGCCAAGGCCAAGCCGCTCGCCGCCAAGACGCCCGCCGATTACGGCGTCGACGTGGCCCCGCGCCTGTCGGTCGTGAAAACCGTGGAACCCGCAGGCCGCAAGGCCGGCGTCAAGGTCGGCTCCATTCAGGAACTGATCGCGAAACTCAAAGACGAAGCAGGGGTGATCTGATGGCCGTTCTTCTTCTCGCCGATGTGAATGACGGGCAGCTTGCCACCGATGCCGTGGCAAAGACCCTTTCCGCCGTGGCCTCGCTGGGCGACGTGCATCTCCTGATCGCAGGCACCTCCGCCTCTGCCGCCGCCGAGGCGGCAAAGCTTGCCGGCGTGTCCAAGGTTCTGCACGCCGATGACGCCGCCTTCGATCACGGCATGGCCGAATCCACCGCCGCCCTGATCGCGGGTCTGGCGGGCGGCTACAGCCACATCGCCGCCGCCGCGACCGCGTTCTCCAAGAATGTGCTGCCGCGCGTGGCCGCCCTTCTCGACGTGATGGTGATCTCCGACGTGACCGCCGTCATCGACGCCGACACGTTCGAGCGCCCCATCTACGCAGGCAACGCCATCCAGACCGTGAAATCGGCGGATGCGAAAAAGGTGTTCACCGTCCGCACGGCGTCCTTTGCGGCTGTCGGCAGCACCGGCACTGCCGCCGTCGAAAAGATCGCCGCCTCTGCCGATGCCTCGCTGTCGAAATGGGTCGAAGACAAGGTCGCCGCCTCTGACCGGCCTGAGCTTACCTCCGCAGGTATCGTCGTCTCCGGCGGCCGTGGCGTCGGCTCACAGGCCGACTTCGCCCTGATCGAACAACTGGCCGACAAGCTGGGTGCCGCCGTCGGCGCCTCGCGCGCGGCGGTCGACTCGGGCTATGCCCCGAACGATTGGCAGGTTGGACAGACCGGCAAGGTCGTGGCCCCCACGCTCTACGTCGCCGTGGGCATCTCGGGTGCGATCCAGCATCTGGCGGGCATGAAGGACTCCAAGGTCATCGTCGCCATCAACAAGGACGAAGAAGCCCCGATCTTCCAGGTCGCCGATTACGGCCTCGTGGCCGACCTCTTCACCGCCGTCCCGGAAATGATCGAAAAACTCTGATCCCGCTACCGGCCGGATCGTCAAAGGGGCGCGGGGTCAAACCCGCGCCCCTTCTGCATCACACCATCCCCCGCAGAACCGGCAGCAGGGCCGCCGCCACATCCTCATGCGCCGCAACACCCGGCAGGCCCCGCGCCGCAGGCTCGGCCATCGCAGGAAACACCATCCCCTCCAGCCCCTTCCACCGCGCCGGCGCACTGGGCGTCACTGTCACCAGCGCGTCCGCCCGCTCCATCGCGGCCTCCAGCATAGCCGCATCCACCAGAACCGGTTCTCCCATCGGCGCATCCCGGCGCGGGCCGGGGGCCTGTTCGCCCATCCAGAGCAGCACGGTCTTCCCCCGGATGCCCGCCAGCAAGGCCCCCATCCGGGCATCCCAGGCCGCCCGCAACTCATCCGCCACCAGCGCAAACCGCTCCGGCCCCGCCTCGAACAACGATCGCAGCATATGGCGGGTAAAGCTGAAATCCGTGAAATCCACCCCGCGATAGATCGCCTGCAACAAGGGCGACGCCTTCAGAAAGCGGTCATTCCGCCGCTGATGCACCGTGTACAGCCGGTTGGTCAGATCCGCCGCGCCGGGCACCTGCACCACCGTCACCACCGCGCGCGAGACGATCTCCATCACGGCCGGATCGTTCAGCCACGCATCCGGCCCTGCATTGGGGCAGCCCAGATTGACCACGGGCAGATCCAGCCCCACCTCCAGCAGCGCCGGATAAGGCTGCGGGATATAGCGCCCATAGGCCTCGATCCCGCCCAGAACCACCGCATAGCGCCCGCCCAGATCGCGGCGCGGCCCACGAAACAGCAACCGTGACCGCCCATAGCGGCACGGCATATAATCAAGCGACCCTTCGCCTTGAAACGCATAGGTCATCAACACCCCCCACAATCACAACACCCAAGGCCAAGCCTGCCCAGCACAGATGAACAAAAGGCTAAAGTCGCAATTTGCACCGATCTTTCCGCATCCCGCCTCGCCTGCCCCATCTTGCGCCCGCCCGCCCCGGAAGCCTAAGGTCGGCCCGGACAGAAGGAGCACGAAAATGGCAGAGATCCGCACCGTCGGCATCGTGGGCGCAGGTCAGATGGGCAACGGCATCGCCCATGTCTTTGCCCTTGCCGGCTATGACGTGCTGCTCAACGACATCGCGCAGGACAGCCTCGACAAGGCCGTCGCGCTGATCGACCGCAACATCGAACGCCAGGTCACCCGCGGCAAGGTTTCGGCCGAAGACAAGGCCGCCGCCATGGCCCGCATCAAGACCACCATGAAACTCGCCGATTTGGGCCAGACCGATCTGGTGATCGAGGCGGCGACGGAACGTGAAACCGTCAAGCAGGCGATCTTCGAAGATCTGGTCCCCCACCTGAAACCCTCCACGATCCTCACCTCCAACACCTCCTCCATCTCCATCACCCGTCTGGCCAGCCGCACCGACCGGCCGGAAAAGTTCATGGGATTCCACTTCATGAACCCCGTCCCGGTGATGCAACTGGTGGAACTGATCCGCGGAATCGCCACCGATCAGGAAACCTGGGACACGCTCCACGCCGTCGTCCGCCAACTCGGCAAAACCGCAGCCAGTGCCGAAGATTTCCCTGCCTTCATCGTCAACCGCATCCTGATGCCGATGATCAATGAGGCGGTCTATACGCTTTACGAAGGCGTGGGATCCGTCAAATCCATCGACGAATCCCTCAAACTCGGCGCCAACCACCCGATGGGCCCGCTGGAACTGGCCGATTTCATCGGTCTGGATACCTGCCTCGCCATCATGAACGTCTTGCATGACGGGCTGGCCGATACCAAATACCGCCCCTGCCCGCTCCTGACGAAATATGTGGAAGCAGGCTGGCTGGGCCGCAAGACCCAGCGGGGGTTCTATGATTACCGGGGGGAAACCCCCGTCCCCACACGGTAGCACCTGAAAATCGACCGGTCGGCCCCTGATTTTTCGCAGAAAAATCGTTGGGGCCACCTAAGCAACCCTTCGCAGGCCCCACGATTTTCCTGCGAAAAATCAGGGCCTGCGCCCTATTTCTTCAACGCCAGCGTATGTTCGCGCAACCAGGCCAGAAACCCCCGCGGGTTCCCCTCCCATTTCTTCAACTCCTCCGCCGGGATCGGCGCGCCGATCACGGGGCGCGTCGGCTTGAACAGGCAGCGCTTGATCTCATAAAGCAGCAGCCCCTGCCGCACCGTGTCGCTGATCTTGTTGGCAATCAGAAAAGCCCGCGAATTCTGGCCGGGAAAATACACGGGCAGTATGGTCGCGCCCGAGGATTTCACGATCTTGTGGGTGAAGACGTTCCACTCGCTCTCCACCGCCGGTCCCCACCAGCCCTCGCTCATCGCCACCTTGCCGGCCGGGAACAGGATGATCACCCCGCCCGCCTTCAGATGCTTCATCGTCTCGTCCCGCATCTGCAGGCCCAACTCGCGCGCATTGTCCTCATGCGGGAAGGGCACCGGGATCATGAACTGCTCAACCTCGGGGATGCCCGTCAGCAAGGATCGCGTCAGGATCTTGAAATCCGACCGCACCCGCGTGACCAGTTCCGCCAGAACCATCCCGTCCACCAAACCCGACGGATGGTTCGACACCACCACCAGCGGCCCGGTCTTCGGGATCAGCGCAATCTCTTCCGGTGGCGTCTGGATGGTGATCCCCATCTGCCGGATCGCCTTGGGCCAGAACGGCGCGCCCACCGGCGCACCCGTCCGCTCGAAATCCCGGATCAGCTTCAGCAGAGTCACCTTCGCCGTCAGCCATTCCAGCGCCCGGATCGTATTGGCCTTGAACGGGTTCTTGAACGTCCCGGCATAGGACAGGCGGCGCATGTCATAAGGGCGTTCCGCCCGCTCCACCCTGCGGCGGGCAAGTTCCTCTTCGCTCACCTCAAGGCTGCGGAGATCTTCGCTCTGCGACGTCTCGGTCACGGCGGCTTTGCCTTTCGCGTCTGACGCGCCTCAGTAGTCCTCGCCGAAGCGGTTTGCAACCAGCGCCTCCAGCGCATCGGCAAGCTTCTCCGCTTCCGCACCCTGCGTCACCACCTCGATGGCCGTGCCGCGCGATGCGGCCAGCATCAGCAGGCCCATGATCGAATCCCCTGAAACGGTCATCCCGTCCTTGGTCACCCGCGCCTGTGCCTCATGGCTTTCCACCACTTCCACAAACTTGGCCGAAGCCCGCGCATGCAGGCCCTTTTCGTTGATGATCCGCAAAACCCGTCCGGTCATTTTCCCCAGCTCACGCCCCGCCGCCTCAGCTTATGCGCCACCACCAAGGTCCAGACTGTTGATATACTTCCGCCCCGCGTCAAGCGCCGCCGCAACCGCCTCGGAAACCGTCAATTCCCGCGACTTGGCCAGCTTGATCAGCATGGGCAGGTTTGCGCCGTACACAATGCGTCGGTCCTGCCCGCTGCAGGCCATCAGCGACAGGTTGGACGGCGATCCTCCGAACATATCGGTCACCACCACCACGCCCGCGCCGCTATCCACCGAATCCGCCGCCGCGCAGATTTCGGCCTGCTTGGCGCTGCGGTCATGGTCGTCCTCGATGGCAATGGCGCGCACCGCATCCTGCTTGCCCACCACATGCTCCACCGCCGACAGGTATTCCCGCGCCAGCCCGCCATGTGCCACGATCACAATGCCGATCACGCGCCCGTCACCCCAGTGGCCAAGGGCGGCTCAGATGCCGCCCTGCGTTCCAGTTCCCGGTGACGTTTTGACACCGGCCAGCCCGCCTCTGCAAGCGCTTTGCCCAGAATTTCTGCAACTGCAACACTGCGGTGTTGCCCGCCCGTACAGCCAAAGCCGATGGCCAGATGGGCCTTGCCCTCTTCCACCATAGCCGGAAGAAGAAAGGTTACCAGATCGCTCAACCGCCCGTAGAACTCGGCAAAGCGCGCATCGCCCCGGATATAGGCCTCCACCGCCGCGTCGCGCCCGTCCAGATCGCGCAGGGCCTGCTCCCAATAGGGATTCCGCAGGAACCGGCAATCGAACACCATATCCACGCCGCGCGGCATCCCGCGTTTGTAGCTGAAGCTCTGCAGCGATACCGCCAGCCGCTCACCCACCCCCGGATCAAACCACTGCGCCAGTTCCGCCTTCAGGTCATGCGGGCTCATCTCCGTCGTGTCGATCAACTGATCCGCCCGCGCCCGGATCGACGCGAGCAGATCAATCTCGCGGGCCACCCCTTCGGCGGGCGTCTCTGCCGGGGCCAGCGGATGCCGCCGCCGCGTCTGGCTATAGCGCTGGATCAGCACCGATGCCGCGCAATCCACATAGAGCACTTCCAGCGCCACCCGCGGATCCCGCGTCAGCGCATCAATCAACTCGATCAGCGCTGCCACGTTGAAATCGCGGTTGCGCACATCCAGGCCCAGCGCGATGGGCCGTCCCAGCGGCGCCCCCTCAATCAGCCGCGGCACAAGGCTCAGCGGCAGATTGTCGATCACCTCGAACCCAAGATCCTCCAGCGCATCGATCGCTGTCGACCGCCCGGCCCCCGAAGGCCCGGTCACCAGCACCAGACGATGCTCCTGCATCGGCACCGATCCTTGCGTGTCTGGCACATCCGTCACGGGCACGTCCGTCATTCCCTGCGTCCTGCCCTGACATAGAGCAGCAGCGCAGCCGGGAAATGGGGCGTTTGGCTCCCCAGCACAAGGTCCACTGTCCTTCCGAGGTAGGAAACCTCACGTCGCGGCGGCAGGCGCATCGTCTCTTCCTGCCCCAGATCGACTGCCAGCACCACTTCGGCCCCCTCGACGGGATCGGCGTTCAGCAGACCCATCCCCCGTGCCTCGATCATTCCCCGGATCGTCGGCGGGCACGCGGCCCAAAGCGCCCCATCGCGCAGCGAAAGCGCCACCTGGTCATCCGCCACCAGCCGCGCCCCCAGTGCCATAAGCTGCAACGCCAGCGCCGACTTGCCCGCCCCCGAAGGCCCTGTGATCAGAATGCCCCGCCCCTCGACCACCACGCAGGTCGCGTGCAGCAGCAGCCCGTCGCCGGTCACACCGGCAGACCGACCACAAACCGCGCGCCCAGCGGATCAGAGGTCACATCGGCATGGGTCGGGCGGATGTTCTCGGCCCAGATCACGCCGCCATGCGCCTCGACGATCTGCTTGGAAATCGCCAGCCCCAGCCCGGAATGCTCGCCGAACTGCCCTTGCGGGCGTTCGGAATAGAACCGCTTGAACACCTTGGTCAGCGCCTGCTCCGGAATCCCCGGTCCCGTATCCTCGACCACGATCAGCACCCGGTTGTCGCGCCGCCGCGCCCAGACGCGCACGGCATCGCCATCCTCGCAAAAGCTGATCGCATTGGTGATCAGGTTCACGAAAACCTGCGCCAGCCGCGCCTCCAGCCCCCGGATCATGATCGAATCCGGCGGGAAGTCGGTGATGAACTCGACCCCCTTCTCATTCGCCTGCTGGCCCAGATATTCCGCGATATTGGTCAGGGTGCGGACAAGGTTGAACTCTTCCTCCTCCTCCTTGACCAATTCGCTATCCAGACGCGAGGCATTGGAGATATCGCTCACCAGCCGGTCAAGCCGCCGCACGTCATGCTCGATCACGTCCAGCAGCTTGTTCTTCTGATCGTCCCGCTTGGCCAGCCGCATCGTGCCAACCGCCGACCGCAGGCTTGCAAGGGGGTTCTTGATCTCATGCGCCACATCCGCCGCGAACTGCTCGTTCGCGTCGATCCGGTCATACAGCGCCGTCACCATGCCGCGCATGGCCACCGACAGCCGCCCGATCTCATCCGGACGCGCCGCCAGATCGGGAATACGCACCCGCCCCGGCGCCATCTTGCGCGCGTCCCGGTCACGCCCCAACTCCGCCGCCGCCGCCAGATCCGACAGCGGATTGGCGATGGTCGATGCCAGCACAAGGCTCAGGCCAAAGGACACCATCAGCGACACGATGAAGATCAGCAGAACCTGCTCCCGCTCGCTGCGCACCAGCACATCAATCCCGGCCTGATCGCCGCTCAGCGCGACCACGGCCACAACCTGCCCGTTCACCGTCACCGGTTGCGCCACGGCAAACAGCCGCCCGCCATCCGGCGCACGCCCGTCAACCCGCACCCCTTCGCCCTTCAGCGCCGCAGGCAGCAGCGTCTGCACCAAAGCGGACCCGTCCGCCGTCGCGGCATCCGGCTCTGCACCCGACACCAGATCG
The DNA here is from genome assembly GCA_943370085.1 of Variovorax paradoxus. Taxonomy (GTDB): domain Bacteria; phylum Pseudomonadota; class Alphaproteobacteria; order Rhodobacterales; family Rhodobacteraceae; genus Paragemmobacter. The sequence goes on from CALRPT020000013.1 coordinate 17,694, forward strand.
CGCACCCAGTTCCACGTCCCGGTCAGCGTGTCGACGATCGGCGTGGGTCGCGTCGTGATCGCGGGGCGGTCCGCACCCATGCGCCGTGCCGCAACCGTGCCATCCGCTGCCACCGCAAAGGCCTCAACCCCCGGCGGCACCTGCACGCTTTCCAGCACCCGCGACAGTCGCGCCGCATCCATCGGCCCCGGCGCCTCGACTGCCACCGCTTCGAACACATCCGACACCAACGCCGCCTCGGTCACCAGCGCCTCGCCGCGCAGCGTGACCAGCGTATCGCGGAACGGGTTCAGAAACAGCACACCCCCCGCCAGCACCAGCAGCGCCAGCAGGTTGAACAGGATGATCTTCCGCGCCAGCGGTGACCGGTTCAGCGACACCAGCCCCCGCCGATCCCGGCTTGCGCGCAAGGCAGGATCGACCAGCCCCTCACCCGAGGTCCAGTCTTCCCCAAGGACAACTTCGCCCGAACGGGCCGGGCGACCATCCTTTCCCATGCGTGGTGCTGCGGTCATTTACTCTTCGTTATAACGATAGCCGATTCCATATAACGTCTCGATGGCCGAAAAGTTGTCGTCCACCGCCCGCATTTTTTTCCGCAGCCGCTTGATGTGGCTGTCGATGGTGCGGTCATCCACGTAAACCTGATCATCATAGGCAACGTCCATCAGTTGATCCCGGCTCTTCACGAACCCGGGCCGCTGGGCCAGCGCCTGCAGCAGCATGAACTCCGTCACCGTCAGCGCCACATCCTGGCCCTTCCAGGTCACCGAATGGCGCAGCGGGTCCATGCGCAGGTTGCCCCGCTCCATGATCTTGGTCTCTTCCGTCACCGCCACTTCGCCACTGGCAATCGCATCCTGCCGGCGCAGCAGCGCCCGGATGCGTTCCACCAGCAGGCGCTGGCTGAACGGCTTCTTCACATAGTCATCCGCGCCCATCCGCAGACCCAGAACCTCGTCGATCTCGTCATCCTTGGATGTCAGAAAGATCACCGGCATGCTGGTTTTCTGCCGCAGCCGCTGCAACAGGTCCATCCCGTCCATCCGCGGCATCTTTATATCCAGAACCGCCATGTCCGGCAGCCGACGGTTAAAGGCGTCCAGCGCCGATTGCCCGTCATTATACGTCTCAACTTCAAAGCCTTCGGCTTCCAAGGTCATTGCGACGGATGTCAGGATATTCCTGTCATCGTCGACAAGCGCGATCCTTGCCATGCTGATTTCCCTACTCTGCCCGTGTGTCATTGATTTTTTATTTTGTGGGGCATGATCATTTTTCCATCGCAGGGAATCAACCGATATGTGCGAATCACGTCATCTGTGGGGCGTAACAGTCGCGGAAAACCCACAGAAATGGCGAAATTGCCGCACATTCCCGCCCTGCGGGCAGGATTGTATCCACTGGTTGCGCTAAACTCGCGATGGTTGCGCTAACTGTGCGAAAGCGTCCTGTTCCATGCGACAAACGACGTGTTATAGCAATTTTATGTCGCGGTCGATTTGGCCCGGACGCGTCATCTGCCCCTTGGCCCGGGCAGGACTTCACTGGAATAGACAGGGCCGGTGCAATCCCGGCTACAGGAGCTTGCAGGATGACGAACGGACGCGTGAACCCGGCGCAGGAATTGGCACATCAAGGCATTACCGGCCTCGGCAACGTCTATTACAACTTTCCCGAGCCTGCTCTGGTCGAAGCCGCGGTCACCCGCGGCGAAGGCAGACTGGGCATCGGCGGCGCGTTTCTGTGCTCCACCGGTCAGTTCACCGGCCGCTCGCCCAAAGACAAGCACGTCGTCCGCACCCCATCGGTGGAAAACACGATCTGGTGGGAAAACAACGCCCCCATGCCGCCCGAAGGCTTTGATCGCCTGCACGCCGACATGCTGGCCCATATGCAGGGCCGAGACTATTTCGTTCAGGATCTCTATGCCGGCGCCGACCCCGTCCATCGCCTCGACGTGCGCGTCGTCACCGAACTGGCCTGGCACGGCCTCTTCATCCGCCACGTCCTGCGCCGCCCCGCCCGGTCGGAACTGGATAGCTTCGTCCCCGAATGGACGATCATCAACTGCCCCAGCTTCAAGGCCGACCCGGCCCGCCACGGCTGCCGCAGCGAAACCGTCATCGCCTTCCATTTCGACAAGAAGCTGATCCTGATCGCCAACACGGCCTATGCAGGCGAAAACAAGAAATCCGTCTTCACGCTGCTCAACTATCTGTTGCCCGAAAAGGGCGTGATGCCGATGCACTGCTCGGCCAACCACGCCATCGGCAACCCGGTCGACACGGCGGTGTTCTTCGGCCTCTCCGGCACCGGCAAGACCACGCTTTCCGCCGCACCCGACCGCACCCTGATCGGCGACGATGAACACGGCTGGTCCGATCGCGGCTCCTTCAATTTCGAAGGCGGCTGCTACGCCAAGACCATCAACCTAGACCCCGAGGCAGAGCCCGAAATCTACGCCACCACCCACCGCTTCGCGACCGTGGTGGAAAACATGGTCTATGACCCGGAAACGCTGGAACTCGACTTCGAAGATGACAGCCTGACCGCCAACACCCGCTGCGCCTATCCGCTGGAATACATCTCCAACGCCTCCAGCACCGGCCTTGGCGGGCACCCCAAGAACATCATCATGCTCACCTGCGATGCCTTTGGCGTGCTGCCGCCCATCTCGCGGCTGACGCCCGCGCAGGCCATGTATCACTTCCTGTCGGGCTTCACCGCCAAGGTCGCCGGCACCGAACGCGGCGTGACCGAACCGCAACCAACCTTCTCCACCTGCTTCGGCGCGCCCTTCATGCCCCGCCGGCCCGAAGTCTATGGCAAGCTCCTGCAGGCCAAGATCGCCAAGCACGGCGCAACCTGCTGGCTGGTCAACACCGGCTGGACTGGCGGCGCCTTCGGCACCGGCAAGCGGATGCCGATCAAGGCCACCCGTGCGCTGCTGTCGGCCGCGCTTGACGGCTCGCTCGGCACTGTGGACTTCCGCCGCGATCCGAATTTCGGCTTCGACGTTCCGGTCGCCGTGCCGGGAGTGGACGCCACGCTGCTGAACCCGCGCAACACCTGGGCCGATCCGGCCGCCTATGATGCGCAGGCCGCGAAACTCGTGGACATGTTCTCCAAGAACTTCGCGCAATACGTGCCCTTCATCGACGATGACGTGAAGGCCGCAGCCATCGGCTGACCCTTAGGGGCCGGGACATTTCCTTCAAATGCCCCGGCCCTGATCCTTCCATGAAGGATCCTGAATTTTCGCAGAAAATTCGCCCCCTCACATCACCGCCTGCCGCACCAGATTAAGCCCGGTCAGCACCAGCAAGATCTGCGTCCAGCGCCGGAACTGGACCTGATTCAACCGGTCCTGCAGCTTGTATCCGGCAAACATCCCCACCATCGCGGGCACCACAAGTGCCGCAGAAAAACCAAGGCTCGCCGCATCGGCCACCCCGGTCCGCAGATGCGCCGCCAAAAGCGCGACCGCCCCGATCAGGAACACCACGCCCTGCACCCGCACCGTCTCAAGCTTCCCCGCGCCCGTTGACAGCAGATAAACCAGCAAGGGCGGCCCCCAGATGCCCGAAATCCCCCCGAACATCCCGCCCACAACACCCAGCCCCCATTCCGCCCGCGCCCGATGCCGGATGGGCAACGCCAGCGGCACCCCCGCCAGTTGCAATGCCGCAAAGGCGGTCACGGGAATGCCAAGGATCAGCAGATAGGCCGTCCGCGGAATCACCGTCAGCAAGGGCGCGGACAGAATGATGAACACCACCGTCCCGATCAGGAACCGCCGATAGGCAATCACCGACTCCCACGCCGCAGGCACCCCCTGCCGTGTCGACTGGCTCAGATTGGTGATCAGCGTCGGCAGGATCAGCCCCGCCACCGCCAGTTCCGGCGGCAGAAATCCGTTAAAGGCCGACACCATGATCAGCGGCATGGCAAAACCTACCGCCCCCTTCACGAACCCCGCAAACAGCGTCACCGCCATCGCCGCCCAAAAGGCCGCAGGCTCCAGCCCCGCCATCGCCCAGTCCATGCCCGCACCCCGCGCCTCATCGGCGGCGACCATGCCGCCCCATCTCGGCAAAGCCAAGGGCCGACTCACCCGCCAAGCCCCGGCTCAAAACATGGTTAACAGCCCATCCACCGTGCGCTGCGTGCATACCACCGTCTGCACTGCGCGTCTGCACCGGCCGCTGCACCGCCTTTCGGCCCATTAAAGCAACGTCCGCAAGCGCTTAGGCCCCCAAACACGGCCACCCGCCCCACTTTGTCGTACCGCTCGCAAAAATTCCTCTGCGACATTTTCCTTCACTTGATCTTTTTGCCGCGAAATTAAGTTGCTCAACCGATCCGAAGGCACTACCTATCTCGCAACCGCAGCATACCCTGTTCAAGGTGATCCCGATGCCCCACGATGGCCAGTCCGTGACGCAGTCACCCCTCCTCGCCGACCTCCTCCGGCTCACGGCCGAGGCACTGCCCGAAGTGGAATCCACCTTCATCGCCGCCCGCGAAAACCTGCGCGCGATGGTCACCGTGGCAGGCAAGGTGTCTTCCGCCGCCTTGGAAGAACACCAATACGCCGCCCACGCACTGGCATGGCTCGCCACCTATACCGAAAGCCTGCGCCAGATGCAGGCCTGGGCGCTGCGCCTTGAGGCTGACGGAAAATTCTCTGAAATGGAGGCGCTGCTCCTCCAGATCGCCTATGGCGAATACCTCCAGCAGATCCAAGGCGGCATTCCGATGAGCCAGGGAGAGGTCGCGCGCTTGCAGGACCTCGGCCTCACCCCGGCCAAACCCGGCGCGGCGGCGGCTGCCCTCATGGCCCAGGGCAACACCGTCGCCGCCCGCACCCGCCTTGTGGAATTGATGCGCGACAATCACGGCCGCGCCACCTTCGGCGCCTCCGGCCTTGATGAAGAACTGGAAATGATCCGGGATCAATTCCGCCGCTTCGCCGATGACAAGGTCATCCCGCACGCCCAGGGCTGGCACCTGCGCGATGAACTCATCCCGATGGAAATCATTGAGTCCCTTGCCGAAATGGGCGTCTTCGGCCTGACCATCCCCGAAGAATTCGGCGGCTTCGGCCTGTCCAAGGCCTCCATGGTCGTCGTCTCCGAAGAACTCTCGCGCGGCTATATCGGTGTGGGCTCGTTGGGCACACGCAGCGAAATCGCGGCCGAGCTTATCCTCTGCGGCGGCACGGCGGAACAAAAGGCCAAATGGCTCCCGAAACTCGCCTCCGGCGAAATCCTCCCCACCGCCGTCTTTACCGAGCCCAACACCGGCTCCGACCTCGGCGCCCTGCGCACCAAGGGCCGCAAGGAAGGTGATGACTGGGTCATCAACGGCAACAAGACATGGATCACCCACGCCGCCCGCACTCACGTGATGACGGTTCTGGCCCGCACCATCGACGGCACGACCGATTATCGCGGCCTGTCGATGTTCCTCGCGGAAAAGACCCCTGGCACGGATGAAACCCCCTTCGTGGACGCTGGCCTGTCGGGTGGCGAAATCGAAGTGCTCGGCTATCGCGGCATGAAGGAATACACCGTCAACTTCGACGATTTCAAAGTGAAGGGTGAAAACCTTCTCGGCGGCGTCGAAGGGCAAGGCTTCAAGCAATTGATGCAGACCTTCGAATCCGCCCGCATCCAGACCGCCGCCCGCGCCGTGGGCGTGGCGCAATCGGCGCTGGAGGTCGGCATGAAATACGCCGAAGACCGCAAGCAATTCGGCAAGTCGCTGATCGAATTCCCCCGCGTCTCCGGCAAACTGGCCATGATGGCCGTGGAAATCATGGTGGCCCGCCAACTCACCTATTTCTCCGCTTGGCAGAAAGACCACGACAAACGCTGCGATCTCGAGGCGGGCATGGCCAAACTGCTGGGCGCCCGCGTCGCCTGGGCCAGCGCCGACAATGCGCTGCAAATCCACGGCGGCAACGGCTTTGCGCTGGAATACACGATCAGCCGCATCCTGTGCGATGCGCGCATCCTGAACATCTTCGAAGGCGCGGCCGAGATTCAGGCCCAGGTCATCGCCCGCCGCCTTCTGGATTGATCAACGTTTCCCCGTCAGGGTGAAACGGCAAAGGCGCGGACCGTGACAACGGCCCGCGCCTTTTGCGTTTCCGGCCCCAAAAAATGGTTAACAAACCCCTAACCAAACCATTTTTTGACGCAAAAAATGGCGCGATTTCTGACGCAGAAATCGCCGCCCAGCGACAGCGCCACCCCGTTTTTTGCGTGCAAAAAACGTCACGATTTCTGCGTGCAGAAATCGCTCCCCCTACTCCCCCGGCACAGGCCGCCCATGCGAAGGCCGCAGCGTCCCCAACCGCGGATGCAACCGCCCCGCAATCGCAAAGGCCCCCAACATCCCCGCCCCCGTCACCGCAAAGAACGCCGCCAGCGGCGCACCAAACGGCACCAGAACGATCCACGCCGCTGCAGGCGTCATGATCCCCGACACGTCCCGAAAACTGCTGTAAACGGCCGACATTTCCGTTCTCTGCGACGGCTTCACCGCCATCAGGAAGGGCAGCCCCCCCACCACGTCCAGCAGCACCAGAAAGACAGACGCCCCCATCATCGCCACCACCGCCAGCCAAGGCAGCGGCGAAAACAGCGCGCTCGCCACAAAGCACAATCCGCACAGCCCGAACGCCGTCCGCACCGCCCGCCGCACCGACCGCCGCCGCGCATAGCGCAGCATCAGGGGCGAGAGGAACAGCAGCGCGTTGGAAATCGACAGCGCCACGCCCCCCACCTTGTCGCCGAGGCCCGATTCAATGCAGAAGATCGGCAGGTAGACGACATAGACCCACCACCCACAGGACCGCATCACGGCAAACATCCACCCGGCGATCAGCCGGGGTTGCTGAAAGAACCGCCCCAGATAGGCCAGCGGGTTCAGCGCCGGCCCCTTTGCCCGCGTGATCTGCTTGCCGTTCCCCAACCGCAAGATCCAGAACACCGCCAGAAGTACCAAGGCAAATGTCCCGGCCAGCAGAAACGGCGCAGGCGCCCACCAGTCATGCAGCGTCACCCCCAGCATCGGCCCAATCGCCCAGGGCGCGGCGGAATAAACCATCTGGGTCGATTGGCTCCGCCCCAGATCGGTGCGGTCAATGTAATCAAGCACATAGGCGTTGAAACAGACGAATGTCGTCGCCGTCGCCGCCGCCAGACACATCAACGCCAATGGCACCGTCACCGGCGTGCCGATCACCGCCAGTGTCATCCCCACCAGATAAAGCAGACAGCCCGACGTATACATCCACCGCCGGGGCAGATGCCGCGTGAACCACGGCACCATCAACCCCCAGACAAGCGCCACGATCCCCGCCCAGAAATAGGCGCTCGACGTGGCCTCTGCGCTGCCCAGCGACGCATAAACCGTCAGCGGCATGGCCGAAATCAGCGTGCCGCGCACGCTCGCCTCGATCCCGGCCAGCAAGGCAAAGTTCTGCACGCGCGGGGTCGGGCTATGCCGCAGGAAAAGGGGAATGTATCGGGTGGCCATGTTCTGTCACAAATTTGTGCAATCAGCGCATTCCCCGCCCACCCCCGTCTGCATCACACGCGACAAAGGGCGTCGGGAACGAACCGCTACCCCCGCAACTCCCCCGTCACATCCACCGGCCCCACCGACCCGCGCAGCTTGGCGCGATAGATGACAAGGCTTTCCGTCACCCGCATCACATAGGTCCGCGTCTCGGTAAACGGGATCATCTCCACCCAATCCACCACATCCACATTCGGATCACGCGGGTCGCCGAACAGCCCGATCCACCGTTTCGGCCGCCCCGGCCCAGCATTGTAGCCCGACGCGATCAGCGCCACCGATGGCCCGAATTGTTCAACAAGTTGTGCCAGATAGCCCGTCCCGATCCGCACGTTGTAAGCCGGGTCGTTCAGCTTGCCCGCGTCAAAGGACAGCCCCACCCGCGGCGCCACCAGCTTGGCGGTGGAGGGCAACACCTGCATCAACCCCCGCGCATCCGCCGCCGACCGCGCCGCCGGGTCGAACTCCGACTCCCGCCGCGAAATGGCCAACGCCAGCGCCTGGCTCACCGGCAACCCATCCCCCGGCACGAAAGACGGCACCGGATAATAGCTGCGCGGCAGGATCACGCCCTTCTCCGCCGCCTGCTTGGCCACCACCAGCGCGATGTGCGGCTCATCCATTTGCAGCGCCAGATCGGCCAACTGGTCCAGCTCCGTGCCATTCAGGCTTTCACCCAGATGCAGGAAGAACCGCTTCGCAAGGGTCCGCTCCCCCGCCCGGCTCAGCACCATTGCCGCCTCAAGCACCGACGAATTGGCAAAAGACGCCCCGCGCCAATCCGCAGGCCGCGCGTCATTGAGCAGCGAAGGGTCCAGCGACTGGCCCAGCGCCTCGGCCGCCAAAAGCCCGTAATAGGCGCTGTGATGCTCTGCCGCCTTCTGCAACTCGGCCGTGCCACCCGCCCGATCGCCTGCCGCCAGCAACGCCCGCCCGGCCCAGTAATGCGCCCGGCTCACGGAAATGGGCGTCGCCACCCCTTCGCGCAGATTGCGGAAATGCGTCAGCGCCGTGGTCGCATCGCCCAGCTTGCGCAGCGCAATGAACCCCGCCAGAAACTCCAGATCGGCATAGCTAGACCCGCCGCTGGTGAAATGGCTCGCCGCCACGCGATAGGCCGCCTGCGCCTTGTCTGCCCGCAAGAGCGACCGCGCCAGCGCCGCCCGCCGCTCGGCCCATGCCTCCGGATCGCCCAGCGCCGCCGCACTCTGCGACTGCGCGATCACCAACTCTGCCGCCTCATCATCCATGTCGCGCCGGAACCGCCAGTCGAACCGCTCATACACCAGCCCCGGATCGGCCTGCATATCCGCAGGCACCCGATTGATCAGCGCATTGACCCCATCCGCATCCCCGCGCAGCGCCATCCGCGCCTGCGCCAGCGCCTGCCAGCCGGGCCCCACCCGCGGCAGCATCCGCTTGGCCTCAGCCACCCGGTTCTGCCACAGCAGCCGGTCGAGCCGCACCTCATGCGCCACGCTCAAGGCCTCGCCATAGAGCCCCAGAATGGCCTGCTCCTGATCCGGCGCAAAGGCCAGTTCCGTCCAGGCCCGAAACGCCTCTGCCTCCGCCTCCGGCCCGCGCCCCAAGCCACGCAGCGCATTGATCAAGGCCAGCGACCCCTCGGCCGTCTCCGGCACGCGCCCTGAAAAATAGGCCACCACCCGGCCCGGATCGGTGGACCGCGCCACCGCCTCTTCGCCCTTTTCCTTCAGCAGCGCCATGCCCGGCCAATCGGCCCGGCGCGCGATGAAATCTTCATAATCGCCCAGCCGCCCATCCCCGGCGCGCAACCGCTGCCAGGTGATGATGTCCGCCCCCACCTGCCCGGCCCCTTGCGCCGCCCCTGCGGCCCCGTCCCAGTCACCCGCCGAGGCAAGCCGCATCGCCTGCCGCAGCGCCGCGGCGCCATCGGCCAGCACCGGCACCGGTGCCACCATCAAAAATAGGGAAATAACCCACCCAAGGGTGCGCGTTCTTGCCATCATCTGCCCGATCATCGTTTTTGACTGCTCGTGATCCTTAACGCCAGACTCTGCCGCACCCCGCCCGCCCCCGCAACCCACAACCGCGTCAACACCTGCCCCGCTTGGCAAGGCTTTGCCACACCGTTAGGAAGGGCGCGTTTGCAACAGGGCGACTCACGCCCCAAGACAGGAGACGCGTGCCATGATCCAAGGGTCCATTCCCGCCCTGGTTACGCCGTTCAAGAACGGCGAACTTGATCTGGACACGCTGAAGAAACTTGTCGATTGGCAGATCGAACAGGGCTCCACCGGCCTTGTCCCCGTGGGCACCACCGGCGAAAGCCCGACGCTGAGCCATGAGGAACACGAAGCCGTGGTCGAGGCCGTGGTAAAATTCGCGGCAGGCCGCGTTCCCGTGATCGCGGGCGCCGGGTCGAACAACACCGTCGAAGGCATCCGGCTCATCCAGCATGCCGAGCGCGTGGGGGCCGATGCAGCGCTTGTGGTCACGCCCTATTACAACAAGCCCACGCAGGCGGGCATGATCGCGCATTACACCGCGCTGCACGATTGCTGCACGCTTCCCATCGTCATCTACAACATCCCCGGCCGCTCGGTCGTGGATATGCAGCCCGAAACCATGGGCAAACTCGCGCAACTGCCCCGCATCATCGGGGTCAAGGACGCGACGGGCAAGATCGAGCGCGTCTCGATGCAGCGCGCTTCCTGCGGACCGGATTTCATTCAGTTGTCGGGTGAAGACGCCACCGCCCTTGGCTTCAACGCCCATGGCGGCACCGGCTGCATCTCGGTCACCGCCAATGTCGCCCCCAAACTCTGCGCCGAGTTTCAGCAGGCAACCCTTGCAGGCGACTACCGCAAGGCACTGGAATACCAGGATCGCCTGATGCCCCTGCACGAGGCGATCTTCATCGAACCGGGTCTCGCCGGCGCGAAATACGGCCTCTCGCTTCTGGGTCGCTGCTCTGACGAGGTCCGCCTGCCGCTGGTCGGCCTGACCGATGGCACCAAGGCCAAGATCAAGGCCGCGATGGAACACGCAGGCCTTCTATGACAGCCACCAACCCGCGCAACAACCTGCGCGGGGCGCTTTGGATGGTGGCGGCCATGGCGGGTTTCGCCATCGAGGATATGTTCCTCAAGGCCGTCACCCGCCATATCCCGCTGGGTCAGGCCCTGCTGATCTTTGGCCTGAGCGGGACGCTCTTCTTCGCCCTCCTCGCCCGCCGCGCCAAAGAGGCGGCCCTGCCTTCTGCCATGCTCTCGCGCCCCCTGCTCTTGCGCTCGGGGTTCGAGGTGGTGGGGCGCATCTTCTACTCCCTCGCCATCGCCCTTACCCCCCTCTCAACCGCCTCGGCCATCCTGCAGGCCACACCCCTTGTCGTGGTCGCTGGGGCAGCGCTGCTGTTCGGCGAACGCGTCGGCTGGCGGCGCTGGACGGCCATCCTCGTGGGCTTTGCCGGTGTCCTCATCATCCTGCGCCCGGGGCTAGAGGGGTTCACCCCCCTCTCGCTCGTCACCGTGGTCGGCCTCATCGGCTTTGCCGGGCGTGACCTTGCCACCCGCGCCGCCCCGCTGACGCTGTCGAACCGCCAGCTTGGCGTGATCGGCATGGCCATGCTCGCCCTTGCCGGGGGGGTGATCCTTGCCGTCACCGGCGGCGCAACCCTGCCCGATGCCCGCACCCTCGCCCTCCTCGCCGGGATGACCAGCTTCGGCATCTTCGCCTATAACGCGCTGACCATCGCCATGCGCACGGGCGAGGTCGCGGCCGTCACCCCGTTCCGCTACACCCGCCTCGTCTTTGCCATGATCCTTGGCATCCTCGTCTTCAACGAAACCCCCGATGCCTTCACCCTGCTTGGCTCGGCGCTCGTCGTCGGCTCCGGCCTCTATACCCTTGCCCGCAGCCGCGCCCGCGCCGCGCAACCCTGACCACCCCTTCTGGACACGGCGGGTCGCATCGCCTATCTCCAACCGATCATGGTCACCAAGTCCGATCCCAATTCCAAACTGATTGCCGAAAACCGCCGCGCGCGCTTCGATTACCACATCGAAAGCGACCTCGAGGCAGGCATCATGCTGCTGGGGTCCGAGGTGAAAAGCCTCCGCCAAGGCGGATCGAACATCGCAGAAAGCTATGCCTCGGTCGAAGGCGGCGAGTTGTGGCTGATCAACGGCTACATCGCCCCCTATCTTCAGGCCAAAACCTGGGGGCATGACGAACGCCGCCGCCGCAAGCTTCTGGTCAGCAAGAAAGAACTGTCCCGCCTGTGGAACGCCACCGCCCGCGAAGGCATGACGATCGTCCCGATCAAGATGTATTTCAACGACCGCGGCATGGTGAAGCTCAAGCTTGGCATCGCCAAGGGCAAGAAACTGGCCGACAAACGCGAAACCAGCGCCAAGCGCGACTGGGAACGCGAAAAAGCGCGGCTGCTAAAGATGTCCAAGCGCGACTGAAGCATTTTTTGACGCAAAGAATGCGCCGATTTCTGACGCAGAAATCGGCCCCACCGCCGTGACCCCGGCCCCCCGTTTTCTGCGTGCAGAAAACGTCGCGATTTCTGCGTCAGAAATCGCCCCGCCCTTGCCACAAAGGCCCGATCCGGCTAACTGCCCCTGACCGCATGGCCGGAGGCGCAAGTGACGGACGATCCCAAAACCCTCGTTTCCACCGACTGGCTGGCCGCGCATCTGCGCGATCCCGATCTGCGCATCCTTGATGCCTCATGGTATCTGCCCGACGCAGGCCGCAATGCCCGCGCGGAATATGACGCCGCCCATCTCCCCGGCGCGCGCTTCTTCGACATCGACGAAATCTCCGACCAGCGCTCCTCGCTGCCCCATATGGCCCCGCCCACGGAAAAGTTCATGTCGCGGATGCGCGCCATGGGCGTGGGCGATGGCCACCAGGTCGTGATCTATGACGGGGCCGGGATGTTCTCTGCCCCCCGCGTCTGGTGGACCTTCCGCCTCATGGGCAAGACCGATGTCGCTGTCCTTGACGGTGGCTTCCCGAAATGGCTCGCCGAAGGGCGCGAGGTCGAAGACCTTCCCCCGATGATCCGTGACAGGCACATGACCGTGTCCCGCCAGAACCATCTGGTGAAGGATGTCACGCAAGTCGCCCATACCTCGAAACTGCGGCAGGCCGAAATCATCGACGCCCGCTCTGCCGCCCGTTTCGCGGGCGATGCCCCCGAACCCCGCCCCGGCCTGCGTGCGGGCCATATTCCGGGGTCCAGAAACGTGCCCTTCGGCACCCTGCTGAACAGCGACAACACGATGAAATCCCCCGCCGACCTGCGCGCCACGTTCGAGGCCGCAGGGGTAGACCTGTCCAAACCTGCCATCACCACCTGCGGATCGGGCGTCACCGCCGCCGTGCTGTCACTGGCGCTGGAACGGATCGGCCACCGCAACCATGCGCTCTATGATGGCTCATGGTCGGAATGGGGCATGTATGACGATCTGCCCGTTCAAACAGGGAACGGGGAAAAGGGATAACCATGTTCGACCATCTCAAGGCCCAGCCGCAGGACAAGATCCTGCAACTCATCGCCATGTATCGCGATGATCCCCGCCCCACCAAGATCGACCTTGGCGTCGGCGTCTACAAGGATGCCACAGGGCTGACCCCGGTCATGCGCGCGGTGAAGGCGGCCGAGAAAAAGCTGTGGGAGACCGAGACCACCAAAACCTATACCGGCCTTGCCGGTGAACCCGCCTACAATGCCGCGCTTGCGGGCATGATCCTCGGCAATGCCGTCCCGATGGACCGCGTGGCGTCGGTTGCTACACCGGGCGGCACCGGTGCCATCCGGCAGGCGCTGGAACTCATCAAGCTGGCAACCCCCTCGGCCACCGTCTGGATTTCCAACCCGACCTGGCCCAACCACCCGTCCATCATCCGCTACCTCGGCATGAACATGGCCGAATACCGCTATTTCGACGCCGCCACCCGTGGCATCGATTATCCCGGTCTGATGGCCGACCTTGCCACCGTCAAGGCGGGCGATGTCGTCCTGCTGCATGGCTGCTGCCACAACCCCACCGGCGCCAACCTTGACGCCGCCCAGTGGGAAGGCGTGATCACCCTGCTATCGGCCAAGGGCGCGATCCCCTTTGTCGACCTCGCCTATCAGGGCTTCGGCGACGGTCTGGAACAGGACGCCGCCGCCACCCGCCGGATCGCCGCCGCCTTCCCCGAGGTGCTGATCGCCGCCTCCTGTTCAAAGAATTTCGGCATCTACCGGGAACGCACGGGTATCCTGATGGGTATCGGCCCGGCTGATGGCAAGGGCGTGCTGCAAGGCAACCTCAACTTCCTCAACCGCCAGAACTACAGCTTCCCGCCCGATCACGGCGCGCGTCTGGTGACGATGATCCTCGAAGACGCCGCGCTGCGCGCCGACTGGATGGCGGAACTAGAAGAGGTGCGGCTGAACATGCTCACCCTGCGCCAGAGTCTGGCCGATGAACTGCGCCGCGCCACCAATTCCGACCGCTTCGATTTCGTCGCCACCCATCGCGGCATGTTCTCGCGCCTCGGGCTGACCGAAGATCAGGTGAACACGCTCCGCACTGAGCACGGCATCTACATGGTGGGCGACAGCCGCATCAACATCGCGGGCCTGAACGCCCGCACCGTCCCCATCCTCGCCGCCGCCATCGCGCAGGTCGCGGGCTAAGGGCGCAGGCCGCAAATCGTTAACGCAGCGCGGCGGGTTTATGCTAATCTGCCCCACGCAGCCACTGCCTTGACTGCGCGTGGTACCAGTTTCAGCGCAGCCTTGGGGGTGCGCTGACTGCGATCTAAAAGGCAGCAAGCAGCCAGCGTTCCCTCTATCATCAGAGGGATAAGATCCATGTCGTTCTACCTCTACCAGCTGTCCTACACACCCGAGGCGGTCAAGGCGCTCGTCGCCAGCCCGTCCGACCGCGAAGCCGCCGCCCGAAAACTGATCGAGGCCTTGGGTGGCAAGCTTCACCACCTCTTCTTCGCCTTCGGCAAGCATGACGTGATCTGCCTGATCGAAGGCCCGGACGACCAGATGATGGCCGCCGGTGCCATGGCCGTGGCCGCCTCCGGCACCGTCTCATCGTCCTCCACCGTCAAACTGATGACCTCGGCCGAGGCGATGGCCGCCATGCAGACCGCAGGCAAGGCGATAGGCAGCTACAAGCCACCGATGCGGTAGAACAGAAAACGGCCCGCAGGGGGAGGATCCCGCGGGCCGTTGCAGTTCCACACCCGGAAGGGAGGAGGTTCCCAGGCGCGTCGTTGACGGGGCCGCTTTGTGCGGCCCCATCCCGTTCCTTACATGTTGTAGGCGCGCTCGCCGTGCTCGGCGACGTCCAGACCTTCGCGCTCCACTTCCGGCTTCACGCGCAGACCCATCGTCATGTCGATCAGCTTGAACAGGATGAACGAACCGATGCCCACGAAGACGATGGTGAAGGACACTGCCTTGACCTGCGCCATGAACGCCGTGGCGAACACGTACTCAGCCACCTGCAGCGTACCCGGCTGCGACAGGTAGTCAGGGATGCCCGCCCCGCCCAGCGCCGGGTTCACCAGGATACCCGTGCCCAGCGCGCCGATGATGCCGCCCAGACCATGGATCCCGAACACATCCAGCGAGTCATCCAGCTGGAACTTGTTCTTGATGAAGCCGACGAAGGCAAAGCAGATCACACCGGCCACCAGACCCAGCACGATCGAACCCATCGGCCCTGCAAACCCTGCCGCCGGGGTAACGGCGACCAGACCAGCCACCACACCCGAAACCAGGCCCAGCAGCGACGGATGGCCCTTGGTTGCCCATTCGGCGAACATCCAAGCCACACCACCCGCAGCAGCAGCCACGAAGGTGTTCACGATGGCCAGCGAGGTGATCGCATTGGCTTCCAGGTTGGACCCGGCGTTGAAACCGAACCAGCCCACCCACAGCAGCGCGCCACCGATCATGGTCATGGTCAGCGAGTGCGGTGCCATCGATTCTTTGCCGTAACCGATCCGCTTGCCGACAACGATCGCACCAACAAGCGCGGTGATGCCCGAGTTGATGTGAACAACGGTGCCGCCCGCAAAGTCCAGCGCGCCCCAGTTCCAGATCAGCCCGTTCGCGGCCAGGTTGGCAGCGGCCGCTTCGGCAGCGGCGGTATCACCGGCAGCCTCGGCAATCAGCAAAGCGGTCTGCTGTTCGGCCAGGAAGTCCGGACCACCCCACCACCAGACCATATGGGCCATCGGGAAGTAGATGAAGGTCACCCAAAGCACGGTGAAAACCAGCAGCGACGAGAACTTAACCCGCTCTGCAAAGGCCCCCACGATGAGTGCCGGCGTGATGCAGGCGAAGGTCATCTGGAAGGCGATGAACGTGTATTCCGGCATCCAGATGCCGTTCGAGAAGGTCGGCACCAGCGTCGTGTAATCCACGCCTGCCAGGAACATCTTCGACAAACCGCCGACATAGGTATCCATCGACCCGCCGTAAGAGAAGGCCAGCGAATAGCCGTAGGTCACCCAGATCAGACAGACGATGGCGGTAATCGCAAAGACCTGCGTCAGCACCGACAGCATGTTCTTGGTACGCACAAGGCCGCCGTAGAACAGCGCAAGGCCCGGGATGGTCATCAACAGCACAACAATCGTGGCCACCGACATCCACGCCACATCACCCTTGTCCACGACCTTTTCATAGACATAGGGCGTCAATTCCTGCGCCATAGCTGGCAATGCCGAGGCCGCCGCGACAAGCGCGGAAAGGCCAGACAGTTTCATCAAACTCTTCATGGTTACGGTTTCCCCTTCCCTGCGGCTTTCAAAGCGCATCGTCATTGGTTTCGCCGGTGCGCACGCGCACGGCCTGCTCGACGTCCACGACAAAGATCTTGCCGTCGCCGATCTTGTCGGTTTTCGCAGTCACGCGGATGGTCTCAACGACCTGATCGGCAAGGCTGTCGCTGACCACGATCTCCAGCCGGACCTTCGGCACGAAGTTCACGGCATATTCGGCCCCACGGTAAATCTCGGTGTGCCCGGACTGCGACCCAAAGCCCTTGATCTCGGTCACCATCATGCCTCTTACGCCGATGGTGGTCAGCGCCTCGCGGACCTCCTCCAGCTTGAACGGCTTGATCGCTGCAATGATGAGTTTCACGTCGTTCCCCTTCCATTGGCGGGAGCCCATCTGGGCCCTCGGGGGCATGAAGACGGCTCATGTCGCGCTGGCACAAGGCAAGGCAGCCGCTCAAAGGCCCCTGAATCCCGCTAATTTGCACAATTTTTGCACTTTCATACGCCAGTGATTAAAATATGAGCACGTCATGTAAGCGAATCGTTGCCGATACGTAAACGCAATGCCGTCTCCACATTCCCGCAATGGCAGGGTAGATTGGCAGGGAAGCAGCGCGCGAAAGACGGGCAGAACAGGCATGGCAGTATCGGGCAAGGGGCGCGGGTCGCTCGTGGCGGACAAGCGTTATACACCTGCGCGTCAGGCACCCGCCCGCAGCAGCGGCACGGGCAAGGGCGGCACAGGCGGCGGCACACCGCCGCGCAAACCCTCGCGCGGCTCTGGCCGCCCGCCGCGCAAGCGCGGCCCCATCGGCACGCTGGTCTTCGGCTTCTTCGGCCTGATCTGGCGCATCCTCTGGGGCGTCGGCTGGCGGGTGGGCTTTGTGCTTGGCTCCGTCCTTGCCGCCGCCGTTCTCTACTTCCTCGCCCAGCTTCCCCCGGTGGAACAACTCGTCGATGCCCGCTCGCGCGGGTCGGTCACCTTCCTTGACCGGGAAAACAAGGTCTACGCATGGCGCGGCGAAACCTTCGGCGGCATGATCACCGCCGACACCGTCTCGCCCTTCCTGCACGATGCCGTTGTCGCCACCGAAGACCGCCGTTTCTACCGCCATTTCGGCATCTCGCCGCGCGGCATCGCCTCCGCCGTCCGCATCAACCTCGCCGAAGGGCGCGGCCCGCTCGAAGGCAACGGCGGCTCCACCATCACGCAACAGGTGGCCAAACTGCTGTGTCTGGGCGTCCCCTATGACCAGTCACAATGGAAATCCGAAGCCGATTACGAATCCGACTGCCGCCGTGGCGGCATCTGGCGCAAGATCAAGGAAGTCCCCTACGCCATCGCGATGGAGGTGAAGTATTCCAAAGAGGAAATCCTCACCATCTACTTCAACCGCGCCTACCTTGGTGCCGGTGCCCGCGGCTTCGAAGCCGCCGCCCAGCGCTATTTCGGCAAATCCGCCAATGAGGTGAACCCGGCCGAGGCCGCGATGCTGGCAGGCCTGCTGAAAGCCCCCTCCTACTTCGCCCCCACCAACAACATGGACCGCGCCCGCGCCCGCGCGAATGTCATCGTCGGGTTGATGGAAGATCAGGGCTACCTCACCGCCGAACAGGCGGCAGATGCCCGCAACACCCCGGCTCGCCTGTCCGAGGCTGCGGCCTCCCGCTCGGGCGGCTTCTTTGCCGATTGGGTGATGGAAACCGCGCCCGCCTTCCTGACATCGGAAACCACCGAAGACGTGATCATCCGCACCACGCTCGACCAACGCCTCCAGAAATCCGCCGAAGAGGCGCTGGCCTACATCTTCGAGACAAAAATCAAGGAAGGCTCGAAGGCACAGGCAGCCATCGTGGTGATGTCCGCCGACGGCGCCGTTCGCGCCATGGTCGGCGGGCGCAAGATCGAAGCCGCAGGCAGCTTCAACCGCGCCACACAGGCCCTGCGCCAGACCGGTTCCACCTTCAAACCCTTTGTCTACGCCGCCGCCCTCGATCTGGGGTGGAGCCCAGCAGATTACGTCGAAGACACCCCCCTCACCCTCAACATCCCCGGCTCCGGCCCCTGGACACCCAAGAACTACGACAACGAATTCAAGGGGCTGATCACCCTCACCCAGGCGCTCGCCGAAAGCCGCAACATCCCCGCCGTCAAGGTCTCCGAAGCCGTGGGTCGCGACCTCGTCCGCGAAGTCGCTGCCAATTTCGGCATCCAGAGCGACCTCGCCGCCGGCCCCGCTCTTGCCCTTGGCGCCTCGGAATCCACCCTGCTGGAAATGACCGGCGCCTTCGCGGGCATTCTGAACGGCGGCTCTTCGGTCACCCCTTACGGCCTTGTCGAACTGCGCCTGCAGGGCGAAGAGGAACCGCTGATCGGCGCCGCAGGCGGCATCGGCGAACGGGTCATTCAGGAAAAATCCGCCCGCCTGCTCACCTACATGATGTCTCAGGTCATCGAATCCGGCACCGGCACCCGCGCCCGTCTCGACGGCCGCCCCGCCGCAGGCAAGACCGGCACCACCCAAGCCGCCCGCGACGCATGGTTCGTGGGCTTTACCGCCGATTACGTGGCGGGCGTCTGGATGGGATATGATGACAACACGCCGCTCACCGGCGTCACCGGTGGCGGCCTGCCGGCCGAAATCTGGCACGAGGTGATGATGCGCGTCCATGACGGGGTCGAGGTCAAACCCCTGCCCATCGAAATCCCCGAACCCCGCACTCCACCGCAGCCGCAATACCCGGAATATGCCGAACCCATCCCCGATCCATCCAATCCGGGGCAGGGTCAGCCGCAACGCGACCGTTCGCAGGAAGACCCGGTCGAATCCCTCCTGCGCGATCTGCTGGGCCTCTACTGACACGCGCCAACGAAAAAACCCGCCGGGGGCCATCCCCGGCGGGTTTTTCATGTCACTCTCTGACCAAGGTCAGATCGTCTTCAACTCTGCCACCAGTCGGTCGATGTCGCCACCGTTGCGATCCAACAACGCGCCGATCTCCGTCCGCTCCGAGGCCAGCATGTTGACCCCTTCTATGATGATGTTGAAGAACAGGTTCTTCCCCGACTTGTCCGACACATGCCAGCGCAGATCGAACGGCGCCTCGCCCTGCAGATAGGCGACAGAGATCACCTCGAAATAGCTCTTGATCGGGCGCGCATCCGTCACCTCGATGCGCCCGCCAATGAACTCGCGGAAGCGGCGGCCGTACTTGCGGCTCAGATAGCCCTGATAGGCCTTGGTAAAGGCCGACAGCTGCGCGCCGCTCGCCTGCCGCGCCGCGGGCCCCAGCGCCGACCGCGCGATCACCGGCACGTCGGCATAGCGCGCGAACATCCGTTCGAAATCCCCGAACATCGCGCTTTCGGATTTGCCCGACGCGATGATGCGGTTCACATCCGCCACTGCGGAATCGATCAGCCCGCGCGCATCGTCAACCGTCAGCGCGAACACCGGCATCGGCAGGCCAAAGGCCGCCGTCGCCGCCAGCGCGATCGAGGTGAAACCCCGGCGGGTCAGCCGGGCCGAGTTGTGATCATTCCGCATAGGGGTCCTCGAAATCTGAATAAGGGTCTTCGAAACCAACATCCGCCTCACCAGCCGCACCCCCCAGTGCGAAGCGACGGTTCTGCAAATACAGCAAACGCGTCTGCGCATAGCTGTCGGCACTCTCGTATAGAACGGAATCGACCGTTTCTGAATAGCGCGCCCGATCACTCAGCCGCGAGGCGACCTTGGTTCCCGTCGCGTAATAGGACTCTGGCTGCGGCAAGGCCAGCCGCACCGGGTTCGCCGCCACATCCACGATCACGCCCACCAGATCCCGGCTCGTCGTCGGCCCCATGAACGGCACTTCGGCGTACTGCCCCTCGGGTGCCCCCCAGATATGCAGCGTCTCGCCGAAATCGGTCGGGTCGCCAGCCACGCCCAGCGCCGTGGCCGGATCGAACAGCCCGCCAACCCCCACCGTGGTATTGATCGCAAAGCGCAGCGTGTTCTCCGCCGCCTTGCCCAACCGCAGCTGAAGGATGTTGTTCAGCACATCCCCCGGCGCATCCAGATTCGTGGCAAAGTTGGAAATCCCCTGCTCCACCGGCTCTGGCAGGATCGAGCTGTAAGTGTTCGCCGTCGGCCGCAGCAGCACCTTGTCCACGCTGCGGTTGAAGGCATGGATCTCGCGGTTCTGCGCCTCATTCGGGTCATTCACCCCGCTTGCCATCGGTGCAGGTCCACAGGCCGCCAGCATCAGCGCGAAAATACCCACGGGCAGGGCGATCCGCCCAAGGCGACCGGCTGCCCGGCCCGTAATCGTCACATGCGCCAAATTCATGTTGCTCCCAAAATCCTGTCCCGATCCACGGTGCAAAGCGTCAACGTCCAGCCTTATGCCGCCCCGCCCCCCATGACAACCGCCCGACCGCATGGCCGCGGTCACGAATTGCGGAAACCCGCCGCCCCGTCCCGATTTCTACGCATCAGACATATGTTCAGATGTTCCCGCCCGCGCCGATGGCAGAAGTTGGCCCGCAACCCTTCACCTTGCCGCCAACTTCCCCGTGGCGGGCCTCCGACCGCCATGCTACTCCATGCCAAAGGCGGGCACCCGCCGGGTATCGAGTGACAGGTTGCAAAGGACACGCGGCGCATGTGGCGAAGCGGACTATCTCATGGCGCGGCGGAATTGCGCCTTGCCTTCAAGGCGCAGCGCGGCCTCTTCGTCGCCGCCATCATCTTCTCCAGCGCCGTCAACCTGCTGATGCTGACCAGCCCGCTCTACATGCTGCAGGTCTATGATCGCGTACTGGGCAGCCAATCCGAGGCCACCCTTGTGGCGCTCACCCTGCTGATGACCGCGCTCTTCGTCATCATGGCCGTCCTCGATCACCTGCGCAGCCGCATCCTCGCCCGCATCGGCGCAGGCCTTCAGGATGCGCTCGATCCTCGCGTCTTCAACGCCGCTCTCACCCGCCAGTCCATCGCCCCCGATGACACCGCCGCCCTCGCCGCGCAGCGCGATGTCGAGGCGATCCGCACCTTCTGGTCCTCGCAATCCGTCACCGCCCTGATCGATATGCCATGGGCACCGCTCTATTTCGCCGCCATCTTCATCTTCCACCCCCTGCTCGGCTGGCTGGCCATCGCTGGCGCCGTGGTGATCCTCGGCATGGCCCTGCTCAATCAGCGCAACACCCGCCTCGCCCTGCAACGCGCCAATGAAACCACCCTCCTCGCCGACCGACAGGCCGACAGGATGCGCGCAGAGGCCGAAACACTCCGCGCCCTGGGCATGACCGGCGCCGCCTTCGCCCGCTGGCAGAAAACCCGCAGCACCGCGCTGCTGGAAAACATCGCCGCCGGCGACAGCGGCGGCGGCTGGTCCGCCGCCTCGCGCGGGTTCCGCCTTTATCTGCAATCGGCCATGCTGGGCCTTGCCGCTTGGGTCGTGCTTCAGGGCGAACTCACCGCAGGCGCCATGATCGCCGCCTCCATCCTGATGGGCCGTGCACTGCAACCCATCGAACAGACCGTCGCGCAATGGCCCATCCTGACCCGCACGCTCGAGGCACGCGCCCGGCTGGCCGACCTGCTCTCCCGCGTCCCGCAAACCGCCCCCCGCACCTCCCTGCCCCGCCCTGCCGCACGGATCGAGGTGGCAAATCTCACCCTCGTCCCCCCCGGCCAATCCGCCCCCACCCTGCGCGGCCTGTCCTTCACCCTGCAACCCGGTCAGGCGCTCGGCGTGATCGGCCCCTCCGGCGCGGGAAAATCCACCCTCGCCCGCGCGCTCACCGACCTCTGGCACCCTGCCTCGGGCAGCATCCGCCTGGATGGCGCCAGCCTTGACCAGTTCGATCCCGATCGTCTCGGCGCCCTGATCGGCTACCTGCCGCAACGCGTCAGCCTGTTTGACGGCACCATCGCCGAAAACATCGCCCGCCTTGCCCCCACCGACGATGCCCGCATTGTCGCCGCCGCACAGGCCGCCGCCGCCCATGACATGATCCTGCGCCTGCCGCGCGGCTATGACACCCGCCTCGACAGTACAGGTGGCCTCCTCTCGGGCGGTCAGATCCAACGCATCGGCCTTGCCCGCGCGCTCTACGGCCAACCCGTCCTGCTCATTCTCGATGAGCCGAATTCCAACCTCGACAATGAAGGCTCCCTCGCCGTGAACGCCGCCATCCGCGCGCACAAGGCCGCCGGGGGCGCGGCCCTCATCATGGCCCATCGCCCCGCCGCCATTCAGGAATGCGATCTCCTCCTCGTGCTCGAAGACGGCCTGCGTCGCGCCTTCGGCCCGCGCGATCAGGTCCTGCGCGACATGGTCCAGAACGCGGGGGATATCGTGGGCAAGGTCGCGCCGGGGGGCATCCGATGACCGCGCCCTCCGATTGGTCCGCCCGCCGCTATATCCGCGCGGGGCTGCTCACGCTCGCTGCCCTTGCCGCCCTTCTGGGCCTCTGGGGCAGCGGCACCGAACTCGATGGCGCGATCATCGCACCCGGCCAGATTCAGGTCGACCAGAACCGCCAGATCGTCCAGCACCCCGATGGCGGCGTGGTCGAAACCATCGCCGTGCGCGAAGGCCAGCCGGTGCAGGCGGGCGATCTCCTCCTCTCGCTCGATGGCGGGCTGCTGCGGTCCGAACACAGCATCGTCGAAGCCCAGCTTCACGAGATTCGCGCCCGCCGCGCCCGGCTGGAGGCGGAGCGTGACGATGCCCCCGCCCCCGCCTTCCCGCCTGACCTGCAGGCGCTGGCTGAAACCCGCCCCGATGTCGCCGAACAGATCGAAGGCCAGCGCCGCCTGTTCATGGCCCGCCTTGAAACCATCGCCCGCCAATCCGAACAACTCGCCCGCCGCAAGGCTCAGACCGCCGCCCAGATCGACGGGATCGATGCGCAATCCGCCGCCCTCATCACCCAGACAGACCTGATCACCCGCGAACTGATCGACCAGCAATCCTTGCTTGACCGTGGCCTCGCACAGGCCGCCCGCGTCCTCGCCCTGCAACGCGAAGCCGCCAGCCTGCAGGGCCGCACCGGCGAACTTGCCGCCCTGCGCGCCCAGGCCGAAGGCCGCATCACCGAGATCGACCTTGAAACCCTCCGCCTCGCCGCCCTGCGCCGCGAAGAGGCCACCGCCGAACTGCGCGACATCGGCCCCACCGAACGCGAGCTTGCCGAACGGCGCAGCGCGCTGGTCGAACGCATCGCCCGGCTCGATATCCGCGCCCCTGTCTCCGGCACCGTCCTCGGCCTGACCGTCACCACGCCGCGCGCCGTGCTGCGCCCGGCCGATCCGATCCTCTACCTCGTCCCGCAGGACCGCCCGCTCGTCATCGCCATCCGCATTCCCCCCGCCAATGTCGACGAGGTCCGCATCGGCCAAACCGTCCGCCTGGTCTTTCCTGCCCTCTCCGCCCGCGACACGCCGGAACTCGAAGGCACCCTCGCCCTCGTCTCCGCCGATGCGCTGGCCGATCAGACCACGGGCCAGCCCTTCTTTCGCGCCGAAATCACCCTTCCTCCGCAGGAAATCACCCGTCTCGACGGCCTCACCCTCCTGCCCGGCATGCCGGTCGAGGCCTTCATCCGCACCGGCACCCGCACCCCGCTGGCCTATCTCCTGCAACCCTTCACCGACTATTTCCGCCACGCCTTCCGCGAATCCTGACACCCGCCACAAGACTGGCCCCAAGACCGACCCTTGCCGCGCCCTGCGCCCCCGGCTAGCCTCCGCGCCAAATGAATCCCGGAGGAACCATGTCCATCGAAGCCCGCCTCACTGATCTCGGCGTCACCCTCCCCGATGCCCCCGCCCCGGCGGCGAATTACGTCCCCTTCGTCGTGGTGGGCAACATCGTCCACGTTTCCGGCCAGATCAGCCAGAACGCAAACGGCCTGATCAAGGGCCGCCTCGGTGATGATCTCGCCATCGAACAAGGGGCTGAGGCCGCAAGATACTGCGCCATCTCGCTCCTCGCACAGGTGAAGAAAGCTTGCGGCGGTGATCTCTCCCGCCTCGTCCGCGCGGTGAAGCTGACGGGTTTCGTGAACTCCACCCCCGAATTCACCGATCAGCCCAAGGTCATCAACGGCGCCTCCGATTTCCTCGTCGCCGCTCTGGGCGAAGCAGGCCGGCACGCCCGCTCGGCGGTCTCCGCAGCCTCGCTGCCCCTCGGCGTCGCGGTGGAAATCGAAGGCATCTTCGAAATCCGCTGATCCCATGCGCCCCAGCCTGCCCCCCGCCTTCCTCAAGGCCCCCATCGCCCACCGCGCCTATCACGACGTGGCGCAGGGCCGCCCCGAAAACAGCCGCGCCGCCATACGCGCGGCCATCGCCGCCGGCTACGGGATCGAGATCGACCTGCAACTCTCACGCGACGGCGTGCCGATGGTGTTCCATGATGAAACCCTCGAACGCCTCACCCCGCAGGGCGGCTGGCTCTGCGATCTCACCGTCGCAGACCTCGCCACTATCCCGCTCAAGGGCGGGGATGAAACCATCCCCACCCTTGCCGAAATCCTCACCCTCGTCGCAGGCCGCGTCCCCCTGCTGATCGAACTCAAGGATCAGACCCTCCGCATGGCGGAAACCGATGGCCGCCTCGAACAGGCCACCGCCGCCCTGCTGGCGGGCTATGATGGCCCCGTCGCAGTGATGTCCTTCAACCCCCATTGCATCGCCCACATGGCCCGCCTCGCCCCCGCGATCCCGCGCGGCCTCACCACCTCGGCCTACGACCCCGAAGACTGGCACCCCCTGCCCGCCGCCACCTGCGACCGCCTGCGCGACATCC
Source organism: Variovorax paradoxus (assembly GCA_943370085.1). GTDB lineage: Bacteria > Pseudomonadota > Alphaproteobacteria > Rhodobacterales > Rhodobacteraceae > Paragemmobacter. The sequence continues at coordinate 42,885 of CALRPT020000013.1, forward strand.
CCGATTATGACCGGGTTCAAGCCTCCTTCATCAGCCACGAAGCCTCCGATCTCACCCGCCCCCGCGTCGCCCAACTCGCCGCCCAAGGCGCCGTCATCCTCTGCTGGACGATCAAATCCGCCGAGGCAGAGGCAAAGGCCCGCCGCATCGCCCAGAATATCACCTTCGAACAATACCCCGCCGCGATCGCCGCCCAGATCCCGTCTTGACGCATCCTCCCGCCAAGCCACCTTCATCTTGGCACAAATACCCTCGGGGGGTCTGGGGGGCAGAAGGTCCCCCAGCCTTTCCGAAAACAGCCCTTCCGAAAACCACCTCTCCCCAAAACATCGGCCGGGAATGACCCAGACAGACCTCCTCGACAGCATCACCGACCTGCCCGCCCCCGTATGGGATGCGCTCGCCTGTCCTGAATGCGCAGATGGCGGACGCCCGGTCGATCCCTTCACCACCCACCGCTTCCTCGCCGCGCTCGATGCCTCCGGTTCCACCGGCACCGGCACCGGCTGGCAACCCCACCCGCTCGTCATCCGCGACGATGCCCGCCTCCTCGCCGCCACGCCGCTTTATGTGAAATCCCACAGCCAGGGCGAATACATCTTCGATCACGGCTGGGCGCAGGCGCTGGAACGTGCGGGCGGTCGCTACTACCCGAAACTCCAGATCGCCGTCCCCTTCACCCCGGCAACCGGCCGCCGCTTCCTTGCCGCGCCAGACGCCCCCCATGCCCGCGACACACTGGTCGAGGCCGCGATCCACCTCGCCCGCACCAATCACCTCTCCTCGCTCCACGCCACCTTCTGCACCGGCGAAGAGGCCGAAACGCTGGCCGCCCGCCACGGCCTGCTGCACCGCGTCACCCAGCAATTCCATTGGGAAAACCGCGGCTACACCACCTTTGACGATTTTCTGAACGATCTTTCCTCGCGCAAGCGCAAGATGATCCGCAAGGAACGCGAAACCGCCCGCGCCTCGGGCCTCACGATCCGCCAGTTGACCGGCGATCAGATCGAACCCCACCACTGGGATGCCTTCTGGACCTTCTATCAGGACACCGGCGCCCGCAAATGGGGCACCCCCTACCTCACCCGCCGCTTCTTTACTCAGGCCCAGGAAACCCTGCGCGACGACATGCTCCTCGTGCTGGCCGAACGCCCCGATGGCACCCCCGTCGCCGCTGCGCTGAATTTCATCGGCCGCCACACACTCTTTGGCCGCTACTGGGGCTGCATCGAGGATCACCCCTGCCTGCATTTCGAACTGTGCTACTATCAGGCCATCGATTGGGCCATCGCCAACCGCTTGGCGCGGGTCGAGGCAGGCGCTCAGGGCGAACACAAGCTGGCCCGTGGCTATCTGCCCACCCCCGTCCATTCCCTGCACTGGATCGCCGAACCCGGCTTTCGCGATGCGGTCGCGCAATACCTCCGCGCCGAACGCCGCGCCGTGGATGAAGAGATCGAAGTGCTCACCACCTACGGCCCCTTCCGGCACGTCACCGCCGAGACATGACAGAACCGTTGACCTTCCCGCGCCCGCCTGTCACCCATCGCGGGGTTGTTACACGAAGCGTGAAAAGTTTCGCAGAAACTTCCCCTGATTTTTCGCAGAAAAATCGTCCAGCCCGAACCCATGAATGAAAGCCGCCATGATCGACCGCCCCGCCGACAGCACCATCTCTGACGCAGACCTCGCGCCGCTTCTGGCCAATGGCTGGATGTCAATCGAAGGCGGCCGCGCCATCGCCAAGGTCTACACCTTCCGCAACTTCGTCGAGGCCTTCGGTTTCATGACCCGCGCCGCGATCTGGGCGGAAAAATGGGATCACCACCCCGACTGGTCCAATGTCTACAAGACCGTCACCGTCACGCTCACCACCCATGATACCGGCGGCCTGACTGACCTTGACGTGAAACTTGCGGCCAAGATGGATCATCTGGCAGGCGATTAATCCGCCACCTCCACCGTGGCCCAGGTCTCGAAACAGACCCCTCCCGCCAGCGCCATCACCCCGATGGTGGCGCGCCCGCCCAATCCCCGTTCGCGCCCGAACACCTCCACGAACAGGTCCGACAACCCGCTCGATACCTTGTGCACGTCCTCATAATCCGGCGTGCAGACCACGAAATTCAGCGTCCGCACGATGCTGCGCACCCGGTCCAGCGAGCCCACCGCCTGCCGGATCCCGCCCAGCACGTTCAGCCCTGTCCGCCGCGCCGCCTGATAGCCCTGTTCCGTCGTCAGGTCCGCCCCCAGCCGCCCCTTATGGGTGATCTCCGTCCCGATCTGGGCCACATGGCCCGACAGGAACAACAGGCTCCCCACCCGGTGATAGGGCTTCATCGTCCCGTAATCCGCCCCGTAATACCCCATCACGTCGAAATCCGGGATATCCAGCCCCATCTCGATCGCCAGCCGCTCCGGTGTCATGCGCGCCTCCCTTGCCACAACCGCAGCCTGCCCCGGCACCCCGCCCTCAATCAAGCCGCCTCTGGCGTCAACCATGGCCGCAGCAGCGCCATCGGATGCGCCCGCAGTGTCAACCGCATCGACACGTAATCCTCCACCACCTGCTCGCCCGTGGTCATCTCGCGGAACACCACCGCTGGCTCCACGATCCCCTCGCCATCCATATCCCCCGCAAACAGCGGCAAGGGCTTGCTCTCGCCCATCGCCTTCGCCGCCCACAGCGCATCCCGGCGCGACAAGCCCAGCGCTGCAAAACAATCCGCCTCGGCCAGCCGCGCCAGCGTCAGCGCACTCACCCCCGCGCGGCGCCAAACATCCTCCACCGCCGTATAGCCATTGCCCCGCGCCCCCACGATCCACTGCGCCTCCTCCTCGGCCAGACCCTTGATCTGCCGCAGCCCCAGCCGCAGCGCGAGGCCCCCCCGCCCGTCGGGCTCCATCAGATTGTCCCAATGGCTCGCATTGATGCAGGGCGGGCGCACCACAACCCCATGCTCGCGCGCATCCCGCACGATCTGGGCAGGCGCATAAAACCCCATCGGCTGGCTGTTCAGCAGCGCGCAGGCGAAGATCCCCGGATAATGCCGCTTCAGCCACGCGCTGGCATAGACCAGCAGCGCAAAACTCGCCGCATGGCTTTCGGGAAATCCGTAACTCCCGAACCCCTCGATCTGCGCGAAACAGCGCGCGGCAAAATCGGCGTCATAGCCATTGGCCCGCATCCCCTCCATGAATCGGTCGTGAAACTCGCTGACCGACCCATGCTTCTTGAACGTTGCCAGCGACCGTCGCAGCCGATCCGCCTCGGTCGGCGTGAACCCCGCCCCGATGATGGCAATCTGCATCGCCTGTTCCTGGAACAGCGGCACCCCCAGCGTCTTGCCCAGCACCCGGCCCAGCTCATCGGATGGAAAGGAAACCACCTCCTGCCCGTTCCGCCGCCGCAGGAACGGATGCACCATATCCCCCTGTATCGGCCCCGGCCGGATGATCGCCACCTGAATCACCAGATCGTAAAACGTCCGCGGCCGCATCCGCGGCAGGAAATTCATCTGCGCCCGGCTCTCCACCTGAAACACGCCAAGGCTATCGGCCTTGCACAGCATGTCATAGGTCGCCGCATCCTCGGCGGGCAGGCTGGCAAGGGTATGGTGCAACTGGTGATGCTTGCCCAAGAGGTCAAACCCCTTGCGGATGCAGGTCAGCATCCCCAGCGCCAGCACATCCACCTTCAGGATGCCCAGCGTGTCGATATCGTCCTTGTCCCAGCAGATGACGGTGCGATCCTCCATCGTCGCATTCTCGATGGGCACCAGCTCATCCAACCGCCCCTCGGTGATGATGAACCCGCCGACATGCTGGCTCAGATGCCGGGGAAACCCCTGTATCTCATCGATGATCTGCATGGTCAGCGCCAAACGCCTGTCCGCCGGGTCCAGCCCGATCTCGCGCAGCCGCACCTCGGTGATCTGGCCCGGTCCGCCCCAGCCCCAGATCTGGCTCGACATCGCCGCCAGCGTATCCTCGGTCAGCCCCATCGCGCGCCCTACCTCGCGCACCGCTCGCTTGCCCCGGTAATGGATCACCGTGGCACACAGCCCCGCCCGGTGCCGCCCATAGCGCGCATAGATATGCTGGATCACCTCCTCGCGCCGCTCATGCTCGAAATCCACGTCAATGTCGGGCGGCTCATTGCGCGCCTCGGAAACGAACCGCTCAAACACCATCGTCCCGATCTCGGGCGAAACACTCGTCACGCCCAAAGCGTAACAGACCACCGAATTCGCCGCCGATCCGCGCCCCTGGCACAGGATGCCGCGCTCGCGCGCAAACTGCACGATGTCATGCACCGTCAGGAAATAGGGCTCGTATTTCAGCTTCCCGATCAGCGCCAATTCATGCGCCATCTGCGCCCGCACCCGGTCTGACGCCCCCGCAGGATAGCGCCAATCCAGCCCCGCCCAGGCCAGCCGCGCCAACCGCTCCGCCGCTGTCTCGCCCCCCGTCACCTCCGACGGATATTCATAGCGCAACTCATCCAGCGAAAAGCGCAAGCGTGCAGCCACCTCCCCCGCCCGATGCACGGCCTCCTCATGGCCCGCAAACAGGCGCAGCATCTCGGCCTCAGACCTTAACCGCTGCTCGGCATGGGGCAGCGCGCGGCGGCCCAGCGCATCCACCCGCACCCCCAGCCTTATCGCCGTCAGCACATCCGCCAACCGCCGCCGCGCGCCGTGATGCATCATCGGCAAGGCACTCGCCACCGGGGGCAGCCCCACCCCTTCGGCCAGCCGCACCAGCCGCGCAAACCGCGCCCGATCCTGCCCGTCATAGCGCGGCCCCATCAGCAGATGGCACGCGCCGGAAAACCGGGAAACCAGCCGCCCCACCACCCCCCGCCACGCCCCCATCTCGCCCCGCGCAGGCGGATGGATCAGCAGCACCATCCCCGCGCCCCAGTCCAGCAGGTCCTCCACCCCCAGATCACAGGTCCCCTTCACCACCCGCAACCGGCCCAGCGAAATCAACCGGCACAACCGCCCCCACCCCGCCCGATCCTCGGGCAGGCAGGTCACCGTGAACCCGTCCCGCAACACGATCCGCGCCGCCGGGATCAGCCGCGTCCCGGCCCAATCCCGCCCCTCCTCCGCCGCCACCCGCGCCAGTTCCCGCACCCGCGCATGGGCCCGCACAATCCCCGCCACGGAATTCACATCCGCCACCGCCAGCCCCGCCATCCCCATCTCGGCGGCACGCGCGATCAACTCCTCGGGATGCGACGCCCCGACAAGGAAGGTGAAATTAGACAGGGCCGACAATTCGACAAAAGCCATGGGCAGCAGGGGATTCGCTCTGTTCTGTATGAGAACATTATAAGAACAAATCCCTACAAGACGAGTCCCCTCAGGCTGGGGCCTCCCACCCCAGTATTGCCTCCACCGCCTCTTCCGCTGTCTCCACGAACCGGAACAGCCCAAGGTCTGCCTGCGCGATCAACCCCTCATCCGCCAGCGCCTGCCAGTTCACGATCTTCTCCCAGAACGCCCGACCAAACAGCAGGAACGGCACCCGCTTCATCCGCCCCGTCTGGATCAGGGTCAGCGCCTCGAACATCTCGTCCAACGTGCCGAACCCGCCGGGGAAAATGCACACCGCCCGCGCCCGCATCAGGAAATGCATCTTGCGGATGGCAAAGTAGTGAAAGTTGAAACACAGGTCCGGCGTCACATGGGCATTGGGCGCCTGCTCATGCGGCAGCACGATGTTCAGCCCGATGGATTGCCCCCCCGCCTCTGCCGCGCCCAGATTGCCCGCCTCCATGATCCCCGGCCCGCCTCCGGTGACCACCACCATCTCGCGCCCGTAACTCTTCAGGCTCTCCTCGGTGATCCGAAACGACAGCTTCCGCGCCTCCTCATACCACCCGCCCAAGGCCCCCGCCGCGCCCGTGCCATCCGCCCGCACCCGCGCCGAACCCATCACCACGACCGTGGACCTTATCCCCCGCTCATCCAGCACCATCTGCGGCTTCAGCAGTTCCAGCTGCAACCGCACCGGACGCAACTCCTCGCGCATCAGGAAATCCGTGTCGGTAAAGGCCAGCCGATAGGCCGGGGCCCGCGTCTGCGCCGTATCCGGCAACCGCTCCGCCGCCGCTGCATCCTGCGTGCTGTCCCGAAACGGGTGCGCGCGTCCATCATCCTTGGCTGTCATTCCGGTCCTCTTGTTGCGCGGCTGCGCCACCTTCTCTATAGGCTCCTTCTCTATAGGGTCGCACCGGATCAGACCAATCAAAAGGGGGGAAACCATGTCCTACGCCGCGCTCGAAGCTGCCATCGAAACCGCGTGGGACGCCCGCGACAGCATCACCCCTGCCACCCGCGGCGAAACCCGCGACGCGATCGAATCCACCCTCACCGCGCTCGATAGCGGCACCCTGCGCGTCGCCGAACGGCAGGCCGATGGCCAATGGCACGTCAATCAATGGGCCAAGAAGGCGGTGCTGCTGTCCTTCCGTCTGACGGATATGTATGAAATCTCCGGCTCCAACGGTGGCTCCAACTGGTGGGACAAGGTCCCCTCCAAATGGCAAGGCTGGACAGAATCCGACTGGCGCAAGGCCGCCTTCCGCGCCGTCCCCGGCTCCATCGTACGCCGCTCGGCCTATATCGCCAAAGGCGTGGTCCTGATGCCCTCCTTCGTCAACATCGGCGCCTATGTCGATGAAGGCTCCATGGTCGATGGCTGGGCCACCGTCGGCTCCTGCGCCCAGATCGGCAAGAACGTCCACCTCTCGGGCGGCGTTGGCATCGGCGGCGTCTTGGAACCCATGCAGGCCGGCCCCACCATCATCGAGGACAACTGCTTCATCGGTGCCCGCTCCGAAGTCGTCGAAGGCTGCATCGTGCGCGAAGGCTCGGTCCTCGGCATGGGCGTCTTCATCGGCAAATCGACCAAGATTGTCGACCGCGAAACCGGCGAAGTCATGTATGGCGAAGTCCCCGCCGGTTCGGTCGTCGTCGCAGGGTCCATGCCCTCCAAGGGCGGCATCAACCTCTACTGCGCCGTGATCGTGAAAAAGGTCGACGCGCAAACCCGCTCCAAGACCTCGATCAACGAACTTCTGCGCGACTGATCAGGTCCGATCGCGCCAAAAGGGGCAGGGCGCACCCTCTGCCCCTTCATCTTGGCCCAAATACCCAAAATCCGACAGCACCACCCGCACCCCGGCTGCAAACCGCAGACCTAGCGCATCAACAGCCGCGCCTCGCACCCCTTCACCTCCGCACGCGCCAGCGGCCCAAAACCCGCCATCCCCTCTCGCAGACCAGGCATCAAACGCAGGATCTCGTCCTGCACCTCGGCGTCAAAAGCCTTCATCGTGCAATCGCCGGGGAAATAGCTTTCGCAATCCAGCCCATTCGCCACCACGACCTCGTGCCGGTCGAACAGCAGGTGCAGATAGGCCACCTCGCCCCCCTCCACCACCCGCACCGCGTGCCCATCCACCAGATGCTTGGCCTTCACCAGCACCTCCGCCTCACCGAACAGCAACTCCGCCCGTACGCCCCTCACCAGCACCCGGTGATTGCCCGACAGGCGTAGCGTCTCGTGATCGCCCAGCGTCCCCGCCGCAATCTCCACCGGCGCATCCACGCCCTGCGCGGCCCGCACCACACGCCCCACCCAGCGCAGCGGCTGCGCCCCGTGATCCCGCGTCAGAACCATATCCCCGGGCACCAGCCGCTCCACCGCGACCTGCCCCTCCGGGACGTCAATCAACGTCCCCTCCGTGAAACAGGCCACCATCGACAGCTTTACAAAGGCCACATCGGTATTGCCCATGCTGTCGGTGACCTCATAGGTCAGCACCCGGTCCTCCAGGCTGTCCACCGACTGCACAAGAAGCACCCCGTCCTTGTCCAAGGTGACGACTTCCCCCGTGGGCAGCTTCACGCTGTCCCCGGCCTCCACAGCGATGCCGTTGATCTTGGTCACCTTCAACATCGCGCCAACGCTCGATTTGTCATTGCCCAGCACATCCAGCTTCGCCAGATCGCCCTTGCGGATCGACATTTCGTCATCCAGCGCAATCAGCCCCACCTGCACCGACCCCGCCGCCACCATCACGGCCGAGTCAAAGGCCCCATCCCCGGAATCCGCAATCGCCATGCGGAAGGTATTCACCTCGCCCGCCCGGACCGGCACCTTCAACGTCAGCGTGACGGTAAACCCGTCCATCTCGGTATTGTAGGTGTTCCCGGCCGCCGGGTTGTCGATGTACAGGTTGGCATTCACCTTGTTGTTGATGTCGTCGATGGTGATGTTGCCCTTGCCCAACACCAGTTCCGCCGGCACATCATTTACCCAGACAGCGAAGGCATCGTTGAAGCCGGAATTGACATATTCCAGATATTCCTCTGACGACCAGACGATCTGCATCGTCAACACATCCCCCGTCGGCACGAAACTCGCCTCAAACACCGCCGCGTCAAAGGTAGTCTGCCCCGACACCCGGCTCAGCATGTCATCGCCCCGTCCCGCGAAGTTGGTCGACGTGCCTTCCGAGATATTGGCATCCCCCTCACTCCGGGTGAAATCCGACACCCTGCCTGTGGAAAGGATCAACCCGCTATCCGATGGCGCGACCCCCGGCATGGTCTCATCCGCGCCGGAATAGATCCCGACCTGCCCCTCCGCGCCACTGAAGCGGGCCGAAACGATCTTGACCCCCTCGCCAAAGATCGTCTCGGCCATCTGCTCGGCACCGGCCGATTCAATCTTCAGTTCTGACGCAGACATGGACACAGCCTCCCGGAATTCTCTCGGAACAGCGGAACGGCCGATTTTTAACTTATGTTAATTTTCTTTGGGATAGTCCGCCCCCGCGCAGCCGCTTTGCGCTCCCTGTCCGGGGATGCTATCGCTTGCCCGCACCTATCAACGAGGCACGCCATGACCGAAGCCCCTCCCCCCAAGCGCGAAAAGCGCCCGCAGCAGGTCTATACGCTGGTGGTCGAAGTGGGCCGCAAACCCGGCGATGGTCTGCCCGACAAATCCACCGGGGCCGCACTGATGATCTATGCCTCCGGCGTGGATGAGGATGAAGCCGTCCGCGAAACCGTCGCGATCCTGAAACAGGCCGATCTCGCCCCTCTCGATGTGTCCGGTTACGGCACGCTGGAAGATCGTCTGAAAGGCGGGGATGAGATTGATGCCGAGGAACGCACCCTCATGCAGCGCGCGCTGGACGAAAACTCGGTCATCGTCGCCCAGATGACGCCCTTCTACGACTGACCCGTCTCAGACAGATCACACCGCCCGCCGCTGCAACCGCTCCAGCGCCGTCCGCAGCGGCAGCGCCTCGTACGGGTCCAACAGCCGCCGCGCCGGGCCCATGCCCTCGGGTCCGCCCGTGGCCAGCCAGCAACCATCCGCCTCGATCAATTCCGCCGTCCCCAGATCCAGCACCACACCCACCGCCACCGCCCGACGACTGTCGACCACCGCCATCTGCCCATCCGCCAGGTGCCGCGCCAGAACCAGCACCTCTTCGGCCCCGAACAGATATTCCGTCTCTTCCCCGGAAATGCAGATCGGCTGATCCGGCGACACCAGCATGTCGCCCTGCTGCCCGAAATAGGGCGCGCGCAGGCGGATCGCGGCCATGCTCCCCCGGCTTGGCACCTGCACCCGCGTCACCCCCACCAGCGCCACCGCGCCAGTGTCGCGCGTGATCACCCGGTCTCCGGGGCGCAGCGCCCCCGCCGCCACCGGCCCGCGCCGGGTGTTCACCGGCGTCGCCACCCCCAGCCAGCCCAGCGGCGCGGGTCGCGCCGTGCCCTGCATCGCCCCGAACCACAGCACCGATGGATGGCGCAGCACCCCGGCCCCGCCTGCGCAGAGCGCCGTCAGGTCCGCCAACCGGATCGGCATCGCCGTCTCGCCCTGCGCCATCAGGCGCTGCCCGGCCAATTCCATCTCCATCCACCAGCCGCGCCCGCGCATGTCCCAGCCGAAACTCAGCCGTGCCACGCCCAGCTTCTGCGGCAAGGGCCCCGGCAGCACATGCCGCAGCACCCGCCCGCCCTGCCGATGGAGCAGCGCCAACCCCGCACCCAGATCGTGAAACAGCGACAGCGCCACTTCCTCTGCCCCGCTGCGCGCACGCAGGTCCAGCAAGACCCCGGCACCCGCCAGCGGCATCTCGATCTCGAACACCAGAAGCCCATGCGAAAGATCACCCGAAACCGGCGCTCCGGGCGGGTCCGGCTGGTCGGACAGGGCGATCCAGCGGGTCAAATCAGGCGACGGCGTTTACCAACATGACATGCATCATGACCTGTGCCGCGCCCGCTTTCAACCAACCAACGCAGCCTCGTCCCGGTTGCAGCCCCCCACGCCGCGCGCTATCCCCTTGGCACCGCCTGAAAGGACCGCCATGCCAACCGATCCCGCAGCCCTGACCGCCGCCCTGATCCGCTGCCCCTCTGTCACCCCGGTCGAGGGTGGGGCGCTGGTCCTGCTGGAAGACCTGCTCAGCAAGGCAGGCTTCACCTGCACGCGGGTCGACAGGAACGGCACGGCCAACCTCTATGCCCGCTGGGGCACGCGCGGCGCGAACCGCAGCTTCGGCTTCAACGGCCATACCGACGTCGTCCCCGTGGGCGACCGCGCCGCCTGGACGCAAGACCCGTTCGGCGCCGCCATCATCGACGGCTGGATGTACGGGCGCGGCGCAACTGACATGAAATCCGGCGTCGCCGCCTTCGCCGCCGCCGCCATCGACTTTGTCCAGGACACCCCCCCCGATGGCGCAGTGATCCTTGCCATAACTGGGGATGAGGAAGGCGACGCCACCGATGGCACTGTCGCCCTGCTGGACTGGATGGCCACAAACGGCGAACGCATGACCCATTGCCTTGTGGGCGAACCCACCTGCCCCGATCACATGGGCCAGATGATGAAGATCGGCCGCCGCGGCTCGCTCACCGCATGGTTCACCGCCACCGGCGTGCAGGGCCATTCCGCCTATCCCCACCGCGCCAAGAACCCCATGCGCTCGCTGACAACGCTGCTGTCGCGCCTGCCCGACCAACTGGATGACGGCACGGGTCATTTCGACCCCTCCACACTCCAGATCACCACCATCGATTGCGGCAACCCCGCCAATAACGTGATCCCCGCCAAGGGCAGCGCCACCGTCAACATCCGATTCAACGACTCCCACAGCGGCGAAAGCATCGCCGCATGGCTGAAAGCCGAAGCCGCCAAGGTCGAGGCGGAGACCGGCGTGCAGATCGCCACCCGCATCCAGATTTCCGGCGAAAGCTTCCTCACGCCCCCCGGTGACCTCTCCGCCCTCATCTCCCGCGCCGTGCAGGCCGAAACCGGCATCACCCCCGAACTCAGCACAACCGGCGGCACCTCCGACGCCCGCTTTGTTAAAAACCACTGCCCCGTGGTAGAATTCGGCCTTGTGGGCAAGACGATGCATCAGGTCGATGAACGGGTGGAGGTCGCGCAGATCCACCAGCTCAAATCCATCTACACCCGCATCCTGCGCGACTATTTCGCCCACGCCTGACCATGACAGTGCTGATCCAACCCACCCGCGACATCGCCACCTGCCGCAGCCTCCGCCGCATCGTCTTCATCGAAGAACAGGGCGTCCCCGAGACGGATGAGGTCGACGACAAGGACGACACCGCAATCCACCTTCTGGCCACGGAACACGGCACCCCCGTCGGCTCCGCCCGCCTCCTCCTCTTGGGCGAAACCGGCAAGATCGGCCGCGTCTGCGTGCTGAAATCCCATCGCGGCACCGGCCTCGGCGCAGCCCTGATCCGCGCCGCGATCGAGGAATTGTGCAACCACGGTCTGACCACCGCCAAACTCGGCGCGCAAACCCACGCCATCGGCTTTTATGAACGCCTCGGCTTCACCGCCACCGGCCCTGAATACATGGATGCCGGCATCCCCCACCGCGACATGGTCCTGTCCCTGAAAGACAGGGGGGGCAACAGCCCCCCCTGACCCCCCCGGCGCTTTCCACGTGAACCTGCGCGGGCTGCGCGCGTCGCATGGGTATTTTTGCCAAGGTGAATGGGCAGGGTCGATCTCCCCTCACCCGGAACGGGGGAGGGGCCGGGGGAGGGGGTGGCAGGGGCGCGCGCGGGAGGGGGTGGCACAAAGCACAATGGCCTTTCGCCGCCACCCGTGCTAACGCCGCCCCATGCAGGATATCCCCACCAAAGCCCAGATTCTCCAGTGGATCGCCGAAAATCCCGGCCTTTCCGCCAAGCGCGACATTGCCAAGGCCTTCAACATCAAGGGCGCGGCGCGGATCGACCTGAAACGTATCCTGCGCGAGTTGGAAGACGACGGCACGGTCACCAAGAAGGCCCGCACCTACCGCGACCCCGACACCCTGCCCCCCGTCACCCTGTTGACCGCCCTGCCCCCCGATGGCCAAGGCGACGTCTTCCTTAAGCCCATGGAATGGCAGGGCGACCCCGACGACTCCCCCCGTATTCTCTTCATCCCCAAGAAAGGCGACCCCGCCCTCGGCGCGGGCGACCGCATCCTTGCGCGTCTGTCCAAGGTCGATCTGGATGACTGGCAGTATGAGGCGCGCCTGATCCGCCGCCTTGGCACCAACCCGATCAAGCTTCTGGGCATCTTCCGCCAGAATGCCGAGGGCGGCCGTATTGTCCCCATCGACAAAGGCGCCGACAAGGAATGGATGGTCGGCCGCGACGACACGCTCGATGCCCGCGATGGCGAGTTGGTCGAGGCCGAACAGTCCGGCCCCAAGCGCTTGGGCCTGCCCCGCGCCCGCATCGTGGCTCGTCTGGGCGATCCGGCAGGCCCCAAGGCCGTCTCTCTGATCGCCATCCACCAGCACGGCATCCCCGACCGCTTCCCCGACCCCGTCATCGCAGCGGCCGAGGCCGCAAAGCCCGCCCCGATGGGCAAACGCGAAGACCTGCGCGATCTGCCCTTGGTCACCATCGACCCGTCCGATGCCCGCGACCACGACGATGCGGTCTATGCCGAGGCCGATACCGACCCCCACAATCCCGGCGGCTTTGTCGTCTGGGTCGCCATCGCCGATGTCGCCCATTACGTCCGCCCCGGCAGCCCGCTGGACCGTGAGGCCCGCAAGCGCGGCAATTCCACCTATTTCCCCGACCGCGTGGTTCCCATGCTGCCCGATGTTCTGTCGGGCGACCTCTGCTCCCTGCACGAAGGCGTGGACCGCCCCTGCATCGCCGTCCGCCTGAAGCTCGATGCCGAAGGCCAGAAGATCAGCCACCGCTTCGTGCGGGGCATGATGCGGTCCGCCGCCTCGCTCCATTACGGCGAGGTGCAAGAGGCGCAGGATGGCCGCCCCAACGCCCGCACCGCCCCCCTGATGGACCGCGTGATCACGCCGCTTTACGCCGCCTACACGGTCGCCACCAAGGCCCGCCACCTGCGCCAGCCGCTGGATCTGGACCTGCCCGAACGCAAGATCGTGCTGTCGGAAGACGGCAAGGTGCTCTCGGTCGCCTATCGCGACCGGTTCGATGCGCACAAGCTGATCGAGGAATTCATGATCCTCGCCAACGTCGCCGCGGCCGAGGAACTCACCCGCCTCAAACGCCCCCTGCTGTTCCGCGTGCATGAGGAACCTTCCCCTGAGAAACTCGACGCGCTACGCGAAGTGGCCGAGGCGTCAGGTTTCACCCTCGCCAAAGGGCAGGTTCTCAAGACCGCGCACCTGAACCGCCTGCTGTCACAGGCGCAGGGCACGGAATTTGATGAGTTGATGAACATCACCACCCTGCGCTCCATGACGCAGGCCTATTACCACCCTCAGAACTTCGGCCATTTCGGCCTGTCGCTGCGGTCCTATGCGCATTTCACCTCGCCCATCCGCCGCTATTCCGACCTGATCGTTCACCGCGCCCTGATTTCTGGGCACAACTGGGGCGATGACGGGCTTTCGGCGCAGGATATCGAGGTGCTGGAGGAAACCGCCAAGCTGATCTCGGATGCCGAACGCCGGTCGATGATGGCCGAACGCGATACCAATGACCGCTACCTCGCCGCCTATCTGGCCGACCGCGTGGGCAATGAATTCGCGGGCCGCATCTCGGGCGTACAGCGCTTTGGCCTGTTCGTGAAGCTGGATGAAACCGGGGCCGACGGGTTGATCCCCATCCGCGATGTGGGGCGCGAATTCTTTCATTACGACGATCAGACCCAAACCCTGATGGGGGCCGATACCGGCCTGACGCTGGGCATCGGGCAGAAGGTCACGGTGCGCCTGACGGATGCGATCCCCGTCACGGGTGGGCTGACACTGGAACTCTTGTCACTGGATGGCGCCCCCCTGCCACGCAGCCCGAATACCGGACGCAAGGGCCGCTTTTCACCGCGCAAGCCGGGGGCCTTTGCCGCCCGTGATGCCAAGACGAAACGCAAGGTCATCCGCACGCGCCGCTAGGGGCGGCAGAACTCTGCCCGCCCCTCCCCTGCATCTTTGCCAGCCCCACGCCTTGCGCTACACTCGGCCCCAATTAACAAGAACAGACAGGCAGGGTGTTTCATGTGCATGCGGCGTTTCGCCCTTCTTTTTGCGGTCCTCCCGCCGCCTGCCCTTGCAGAGCCCACCCCCATCGCGCCACCCTCTGTCCCAAGCGGGGCCGAAATCCTGATCAACGCCGAAGGGGCAAGCGTGACCAAAGCCGACACAACCACCCTGCGTGCCTGGATCGCCGCGTTCCGCCCCCGCGCGCTGGCCGCAGGCATCACCCCCGCCACGCTGGACCGAGCCTTTCAGGATGTCGCCTACAACCCCGATGTGATCGAAAAGGATCGCAATCAGGCCGAATTCACCCGCGCGCTGTGGGATTACCTCGACAGCGCGGTTTCCGAGGATCGGGTGGCAAACGGCATCAAGGCCCTGCGCGCAAACGCGCCACTGCTCGACAGGATCGAGGCCGCCTATGGCGTGCCAAAAGAGGTGGTCGTTGCCGTCTGGGGGCTGGAATCGAGCTTCGGCGCCAATCGCGGCAATGTCCCGGTGATCAGCGCGCTCGCAACGCTGGCCCATGACGGCCGCCGCGGCGCGTTCTTTGAGGCACAACTGATCGACGCGCTGCGCATCCTGCAATCGGGCGATGTGGACCCCACCAGTTTCACCGGCAGCTGGGCCGGGGCGATGGGGCATACGCAATTCATCCCCTCCAGCTATCAATCCTTCGCGGTGGATTTCAACGGCGACGGCCGGCGCGACATCTGGTCGGACGATCCCACCGATGCGCTGGCCTCCACCGCCGCCTATCTGGCGAAATCCGGCTGGACCAAGGGCCAGCCTTGGGGGATCGAGGTCATTCTTCCGGCGAATTTCGATTACGAACTCGCAGGCAAGATCACCCCCGAACCCACCGCCAACTGGGTCGCCCTCGGCCTGCGTAGCGCCGATGGCAGCGCGCTGCCCGATCACGGCCCGGCCTCGGTTCTGCTGCCCGGCGGGGCGCGCGGCGCGGCTTTCCTGATCTATCCCAACTTCCGCGCCATTGAACGCTACAACACCGCTGATGCCTATGTGATCGCCATCGGCCACCTGTCCGACCGCCTGAAAGGCGGCCCCCCGATCCGCGCCACATGGCCGCGCGACCTGCGCGCCCTGAATGGCGACGAACGGCGCGAATTGCAGGAACGCCTCACCGCCGCCGGGTTCGACACGCGCGGCATCGACGGCAAGATCGGCCCCAACACCATCGCCGCCATCCGCGCCTTCCAGCGCAGTTCCGGCCTTGTGCCGGACGGCTTTGCCAGCCCCGACATTCTGGATCGGTTGCGCTGACGTCACCCATGGAAAGGGGGGCCGTCTGCCCCCCTCGGCGCGTGCCGCGCCTCACCCCCCGAGGATATTTTCGCAGAGAAGATACAGCAGCCGTTCAGTGGGGTGACTAGGGTTGTATCTGCGGGTCGCGCAGCCATCCCTCCGCCCAGTCCACCCGGTCACACCCCACAAAGACAGCCAGCCGATCCAGTTCCGCCTCCAGCCGTGCCAGCCGCCCCTTGCCGAACACCACCCCCGGCTCGGGCCAAAGCGCGCGCACGGCCAGCACGCCCTCGCGCCGCTTTACATCCAGCCGCCCCACCAGCCGCGCCCCCTCCAGAAGCGGCAAGACGTAATAGCCGAACAGCCGCTTCGGCTCGGGCACAAAGACCTCGATCCGGTAGCGGAACCCGAACAGGAACTCTGCCCGCGCCCGGTCGCGCAGCGCCGGGTCAAAGGGTGACAGCACCCGCATCCGCGCGGGCGGCTCCGGCGGCATCGTCTCCGCCAGCCCCGGCAGCGCAAAGCACCGCTTGCGCGCGCCCGTCGCCTCCTCGACCTCCACCTCCTCCACCCGCCCCGCGCGCAGCGCCGTCGCCAGCCATCCGCGCACCTCGTCTATGGTGATCGCGTTCCAATAGGCCTGCACCTCGCGCGCAGTGCCAAACCCAAGCCGCTCCAGCGCCGTTGCACAGGCCCAGTCCACCAGCGCCGCCTCGTCTACCGCTAGGGCCCGCACCACATCGGGGATCACCCGTTCCGTCAGATCATAGACCTTGCGAAACCCCTCACGCCGGGTGATCGCCAACTGTCCCGTGCGCCACAGCCATTCCAGCGCGGTCTTGGACGGGTGCCAATCCCACCAGCCACCCTTGCCGCGCACTTCGCCCTCGCCCACCTCGGCGCTGGTCACCGGGCCATCGCGGGCGATCCGGTTCAGAATAGTGTCAAACTGCGCCTCATAGCCCTCACGGAACCAGCGCTGCCAATTGCCCCGCAACCGCGCCTCATCCCGCGTGAACCGGTGCCGCCAATAGGGCCAAACCTCCATAGGCAGAATCGACGCGTCATGCGTCCAATGCTCCCACAGCGCCCGGTCCCGCTCCAACAGCCCGGCCAGCGCAGGCGGGCGATACCCCTGCCGCCGCGACCACAGGATCATGTCATGCGCCCGCGCCACGGTGTTGATGCTGTCCACCTGCACAAAGCCGATGCGCGCCACCAGCCCCGCCAGACCTGCCCCCGTCGCAGCGCCCACGGGCATCTCGGCCAGCGCATGGCGCTCTAGAAACACCCGCCGCGCGCGGTCATTTGGGATCAGGGACAAACTCATGCCACAGGCCTAACAGCGGCAAACATCCCGCGCAAAGCCCTCCACGCACAAGGCCGCAACAATCTGAAAGATGCGGGCGGAAATCGTGATCACAGCGCGCAAGCCTGCGGTTGAATCGCCTCTCCACATGCTTACTCTCACACTGTCCCCACGCCACCCCACCAAGGGCCTCTGTCCACCCGCCAGTCCGGCAGACGGAGGGCCGTCCGCACTTATTCCCGACCCAAAGCCCGACCCAAAAAAGGAGCGCTGATGCCCCACGACACCCCCCTCATCGCCACCATCGTGATCGGCCTTTCGGTTGCCTTCCTGTTGGGCCTGATCGCCCAGCGCCTGCGCCTGCCCATGCTGGCGGGCTACCTGCTGGCGGGCATCATCATCGGCCCCTTCACGCCGGGCTATGTGGCCGATCAAGAGCTTGCCACCGAACTGGCCGAGCTTGGGGTGATCCTTCTGATGTTCGGGGTCGGGCTGCATTTTTCGCTCAAGGATCTGCTGTCTGTCAAAACGATCGCCATACCGGGTGCCATCGGCCAGATCACCGTCGCCACCGGCGCGGGCCTCGGCCTTGCGCTTCTCATGGGCTGGGGCATTGGCGCCGCGCTGATCTTCGGCCTATCGCTCTCGGTCGCCTCCACCGTTGTCCTGCTGCGCGCGCTGCAGGACCGCGACCTTGTCGCCTCCGACAGGGGCCGCATCGCCGTGGGCTGGCTGATTGTCGAGGATGTGGTGATGGTCCTCGCCCTCGTCCTGATCCCGCCGCTCGCGGGCCTTCTCGGTGGCATCGCCCAACCAGTGGAGGGGGAGGCCGCGCAAGAGGTTATCCGCCTCGGCTTCGGCCCTATCACCGCCACGCTGGCCGTCACGCTGGCGAAATTCGCGGCCTTCGTGGCGCTGATGCTCCTCGTCGGGCGCAAGGTGATCCCCTGGATCCTGCATTACGTCGCCCATACCGGCAGCCGCGAACTGTTCCGCCTTGGCGTGCTGTCCATCGCGCTGGGCGTGGCCTTCGGCTCGTCACAGATCTTCGGCGTTTCTTTCGCACTAGGGGCCTTCTTCGCGGGCATGGTCATGGCCGGCTCCACCCTCAGCCAGCAGGCCATGCGCGAAACCCTGCCGCTGCGCGATGCCTTTGCCGTGCTGTTCTTCGTCTCGGTGGGGATGCTCTTCAACCCCGCCGTGATCATCGAGGCGCCCCTCGCCCTGCTCGCCACGGTCCTGATCATCCTCGTGGTCAAGTCGCTGGCCGCCTATGCCATCGTCCGTGCCTTCGGCCATGAAAAGGGCACCGCGCTGACCATCGCCACCAGCCTCGCCCAGATCGGCGAATTTTCCTTCATCCTCATCGTGATGGGGGTCAAGCTCGCCATCGTTCCGGCCGAGGCGAAGGATCTCGTCGTCGCGGGCGCGCTGATCTCGATCCTCGCCAACCCGCTGATCTTTTCATGGCTGGATCGCTGGACGGCCCGTCACGCCACAACTGAAAACCCGCAACCCGCCGCCTGACGCCGCACATTTCTCCCTCCCCCTGCAAGGGGGAGGGCCGGGGAGGGGGTCACAAATCAAATGAGGGGGTCACAAATCAAATAAGCGTTTCACAAGACCCAAGCCGGGAAAGACCCCTCAGCCGCCGATTCCCGCCTCTGCCGCGATCTCGCGCGATGATTTCCGCGCCCGCTCCGTGGCAGATTTCAGCTGCCCGCAGGCCGCCATGATATCCTCGCCGCGCGGGGTGCGGATGGGGCTGGCATAGCCCGCCTGATAGATGATGTCGGCAAAGGCATGGATGCGGTTGCCCGACGACCGCTTATAGGGCGCGCCCGGCCATTCGTTGAACGGGATCAGGTTCACCTTGGCCGGAATCCCCTCCAGCAGCTTCACCAACCGATGCGCATCTTCCTTGCTGTCATTCACCCCGTCCAGCATCACATATTCAAAGGTGATCCGCTCGCTGTTCGACAGGCCGGGATAGTCGCGCAGCGCGTCCAGCAGGGTTGCGATGTTCCACTTCTTGTTGATCGGCACCAGCACATCGCGCACCGCATCGGTGGTGGCGTGGAAGCTCACCGCCAGCAAACAGCCGATCTCCTGCGCCGTCCGCGCAATCTCCGGCACCACACCGCTTGTTGATAGCGTAATCCGCCGCCGCCCCAGCGCGATGCCCTCATTGTCCATCACCACCTTCATGGCGTCGCGGACATTCTCGAAGTTATACAGCGGCTCACCCATGCCCATTAGCACGATGTTCGACACCAGCCGCGTCTCATCCTTCGGCGCGCCGGGCACCGGCCATTCCCCCAGATCGTCCCGCGCCAGCAACACCTGCCCCACGATCTCCCCCGCCGTCAGGTTCCGCACCAGCTTTTGCGTCCCGGTATGGCAGAAGGAACAGGTCAGCGTGCAGCCCACCTGGGATGAAATGCACAGCGTCCCCCGGTTCTCCTCGGGGATATAGACCACCTCAACCTCATGCCCGCCCGCGATCCGCACCAGATATTTGCGCGTCCCATCCTCCGAGATTTGCCGCGTCACCACCTCAGGCAACTCGATCACGAAATGCGCATCCAGCAGCGCACGATAGTCCTTGGCAAGGTTCGTCATCGAAGCGAAATCACGCACGCCCCAGTGATAGACCCACTGCCACACCTGCCCCAGCCGCATCTTGGCCTGCTTCTCCGGCGTTCCCGCCGCAATCAGCGCCGCGCGCAACTGATCCCGCGTCAGCCCGATGATATTGGTCTTGCCCCCCTCCACCGGTTTGCGCGGGATGGTCAGCACATCTTGGGTGATGGGTGCAGAAACGGATGCTTTCGCGGTCATGGCCAGACAGTCCTGATCGGTCGGGAAGGCGTTCATATAGGGGATTCGCCCCAAAAACAAAAGGCATGCGAAATCCACACCACCTTGCCCAAAGACCCGCAGCCTGAAATACTACCCAGTAGCACCGCAGCGCAGGAAAGGCCGGACATGACCGTCAAATCCTCCATCTCCCTGACCGACGCGCAGGATGCCTTCGTTCGCCGCCTCGTCGCGGAAGGCCGCTACAGCAGCGTCAGCGCCGTCCTGCAGCAAGGCCTCGAACTCCTGCGACGCGAAACGGACGAAACCGAAGCCCTGCGCCTCCTTCTGGAACAAAGGCGTAAGGAAACCCCCATTTCCTTTGACGAACTGGAACGTCAGGTCCGTGCTTCGATGATGAAGGAAGAGGGTGGTCTTGGACTGGACGCTTGACGCCGTCCCCAGCGTTCAGCGCGATCTGAAGGCAATCCAACAGTTTGTCATTCAGACGGCGCGCGCCAAAGGTGAGCCCTTAGAACGCGCACGCCTGATGGGCGCGACGCGCATCGACAAGATCCTTCTGTCGGCCCGTTCCTTTACGAAGGCCCCCCGTCAGGGCACCCTCCGCCCGGACCTCGGACCAAACATCCGTCATGTGACCAAGGATCGCGCTGTCTTCTATTGCGAACTGATCGAAACCAACCTGACATTGCTCATCCTCGCCATCTTCTATGGCGGGCGACACCATGACGCGCGTATCCTTGCCCGCCTGCTCGGCCCGTCCTGAACACATCATCCGCCAAAACAAAAGGCTCCCCGCAGGGAGCCTTCCTTGACCCAAAGACGCCGCCCTTATTTGCAGCGCGTCTCGGCTTCGGTCATCGCAGCGGTGAACCCGCGCAGGCTGAACGTGTCCTGCGTCTGCGTGCCGCGCTCCGACCGCGCGGTCAGCGTTGCCGTCGTCCCCGCCTTCATCGCCGCCAGCAGAGTTGCATCTGCCTCGGGCGTCGCAGGCCAGGCCCATTCGCCATCGGTGAACAGGTCATAGCTGTTGCCATCCACATTCATCGTCACCGTGGACCCGTTGGCAAAGGGATAGCCACCGGTGAACGACACCTCGCCCGGCTTGCCGGGCCGATAGGTCACGAACAGCAGGATATCGCCGCGCCGCGCCTGAACCGGCTGCCCATCACGGGTGTTCACCGTCTCTTTCGGAACGGTCACCCCCCAGCATTCCTTGGGCTCTTCCTCGGTGAACACGTTCCAATCCGATGTCACCGCCACGCGGTTATCGGATTCCTGCGCAAACACCGCGCCGCCATTCAAGGTGGCCGCAAACAAAGCAGCGCCAAGGACGCGGCCGAACAGGGTGGTCATGGGGTTAGGCCTCCGCACTTTGCCTCTTGTCCGCCCACCGCCCTGTCGTGACCCTTCCGGGGCACGCGGACCTTTTGCTGTGGCGCGAAACATCTCAACTCGATATCCCCCTTTTAACTTGGAAAGACCAATCCGCGAAAGCCCCTTGGGCAGAAAATCGCGCATCTGTGACGCTGATGGAGGAACCGATGACCGCACCCGTCCCCATGATCCAACTTTGGCGGGGGGGAATGCTGGAAAGCACCCATCTTGGCCATGCCGTCATCTGCGATGACACGGGCCAGATCGTTCAGGCTTGGGGCGATCCCACCGCCACCATCTTCCCCCGCTCGTCCTGCAAGATGCTGCAAGCCCTGCCGCTCCTGGAATCCGGCGCGGCCGAGGCACATGGCCTGACCGACCGTCAGATCGCACTGTCCTGCGCCAGCCATCAGGGCGCGGCCATCCATACCGAGGCCGTCACCCGCTGGCTCGCCGATCTCGGCCTGTCGGATGCCGACCTGCGCTGCGGCGCGCACGAACCCTATGACACGGCCGAGCGGAACCGCCTGATCAAGGCAGACGAAAAACCCTGCCAATGCCACAACAACTGCTCGGGCAAGCATTCGGGCTTTCTCACCCTCAACCGCCACCTCAAGGGCGGGTCCGAATACATCGACCTCGACCACCCCGTTCAGATCGCCGTCAAACAGGCGCATGAGGAAACCACCGGCGAATCCTCCCCCGGCTACGGCATCGACGGCTGCTCCGCCCCCAACTTCGCCACCTCCGTCCACGGCCTTGCCCGCGCCATGGCCCGCTTCGCCGCCGCCACCGGCACCGGCGACGCGCGCGACCGCGCCATGCACCGCCTGACCCATTCCATGGCCACCCATCCCGAAATGGTCGCGGGCGAAGGCCGCGCCTGCACGGAACTGATGCGTGCCATGAATGGCCGCGTCGCCATCAAGACCGGGGCCGAGGCGGTGTTCATCGCCATCATCCCCGAACGCAAGATGGGCATCGCGCTGAAGATCACCGATGGCGGCACCCGCGGCGCCGAAGGCGGGATCACCGCGCTGCTGGTCAAACTCGGCGTCCTCGACGCGGGCCACCCCGCCGCCAAGAAACGCCTCGACGCGGTGCAAAAGAACTGGCGCGGCATGGAAACCGGCATCATCCAAAGCGCCCCCGGCTTTCCGTGATCCCGAATCGAAAGGCCCCCGTCGCTCTGACGGGGGCCTCCGATTACGACAGACCGGCCGAGGCCGACGCTTGGTGGGGGCTGTGATACCGACCCCGGCCTGTCGTCTGAAACCGTGTATGACGTCCGATAAGGGCGGAAATCAGATCAGATCAGGGTATTCCTGCGGACTCTTCACGGCATCCCCAAGGCTTGATTTGCCCGCCCAAGCGCGTAAGCTTGGCAAATGACGGTCCAACCACCGACCCCCTTCCCCCAATCCACCCGCATGACCGATCAGGTCAGCTTTGATCGGCACGAACTGTCGCTGATCCTCACCCTTTACGGGCGCATGGTGGCGCTGGGGGAATGGCGCGATTACGGCATCTCTACACTGCGCGAATATGCCGTCTTCGCCATCTTCCGCCGCACGGCGGAAAACCCGCTCTACCGGATCGAGAAACACCCGAAACTGCGCTCCCGTCAGGGGATCTACGCTGTCGTCGGCATGGATGGCCAGGTTCTGCGCCGCGGGCATGACCTTGCGGCCGTGCTGCGCGTGCTGGAACGCAAGCTCATCCGTTCCGTGGACTGACACACGTCATAACAGGCCGCCGCCTCAGGGCTTTGTCGCTGATTTCGTTCTCAGAATCGCCGCGCCATCTTCAGTGGGCCAGGTCAGCACGGGCAGGTCAAAGCCGAAACCACCGGCAAAGCTCGGGCCGGCAAGGATCGACAGGATCACAGCAAGGGGGGCAAGGCGCTTCATTGTTTCCACTCCAGAATTGAACTGTTTCGTTCACTTGCCAGATATGAACCCGTCGGTTTACTTTTTCAAGATCATTATGAACCGTTCGGTTCACTTTTTTCACCTTGCCCCCACACCGCTTTCCTCTAACTTAGAATCATTCCAAACTGACCGAGCAGCCCCATGATCCCCGGCCTCACCACCCGCCGCCGCTTTTCCGATCTGACCGAGCAGGAAATCCTCGCCCTCGCCATTTCGTCCGAAGAAGACGACGCCCGCATCTACCGCAGCTACGGCGAACGCCTGCGCGGCGAATACCCCGCCACCGCAGCCGTCTTCGATGGCATGGCGGCCGAGGAAGATCAGCACCGCCAACGCCTGATCGATCTGCACCGCAGCCGATTTGGCGATGTCATCCCCCTCATCCGCCGCGAACATGTGGCGGGCCATTACGCCCGCAAACCGGTCTGGCTTGCCAAGAACCTGTCGCTCGACGCGATCCGGGGCGAGGCAACCGCGATGGAGCAAGAGGCCAACCGCTTCTACAGCCGCGCCGCCCAGTCCACGACCGACGCCGCCACGCGCAAACTTCTGGGCGATCTCGCCGCCGCCGAGGCCGGGCACGAACGCAAGGCCGTCGAACTGGCCGACAAACACCTCACCGAAGGCGCCCGCAGCGACGAGGACGCCACCGCCCGCCGCCAGTTCATCCTGACATGGGTGCAGCCGGGGCTGGCCGGGCTGATGGATGGCTCCGTCTCCACCCTCGCCCCCATCTTCGCCACCGCCTTCGCCACACAGGACACCTGGACCACCTTCCTCGTCGGCACCGCGGCTTCCGTCGGCGCAGGCATCAGCATGGGCTTCACCGAGGCCGCGCATGATGATGGCGTCCTTTCCGGGCGCGGCAGCCCGTGGAAACGCGGCCTCGCCTCGGGCGTGATGACCACGCTCGGCGGCATGGGCCACGCCCTCCCCTACCTGATCCCCGATTTCTGGACCGCCACGATCATCGCCATGGTGGTGGTCTTTGTGGAACTTTGGGCCATCGCCTGGATCCAGAACCGCTTCATGGAAACCCCCTTCCTGCGCGCGGCCTTGCAGGTTGTCCTCGGCGGTGCTCTGGTCTTTGCCGCAGGGGCATTGATCGGGGGCGGCTAAGATGTATCGCAAGGGCGAGGTGACCTATCAACCGCTCCCCCTGCCCGACCGCGTGCAGAAACCCGATGCTCAGGCGCTGGCCGATGCGCAGGCCTTTCTGGCCTATATGCGCAAACGCCACTCCGTCCGCCACTTCTCCACCCGCCCGGTGCCCGAGGGCATCATCACCACCTGCATCGCCACCGCAGGCACCGCGCCCTCGGGCGCAAACCACCAGCCATGGCATTTCGTGGCCGTCGCAAACCCCGCGCTCAAGGCCCGCATCCGGGAAGGCGCCGAGGAAGAGGAACGCGCCTTCTACTCTGGCGCCGCAGGCGATGAATGGCTGGCCGCGCTGGAACCCATCGGCACCGGGGTCAGCAAACCCCATCTGACCGATGCGCCCTGGCTGATCGTCGTCTTCGCCCAGCGTTACGGCATCACCGACGACGGGAACCGCTACAAGAATTACTACGTCCCCGAAAGCGTCGGCCTCGCCACCGGCTTCCTGATCGCCGCCCTGCATCATGCAGGCCTCGTCTGCCTCGAACACACGCCCAACCCGATGAAATTCCTCGGCCCCCTGCTGGGCCGCCCCGATCACGAAAAACCCGTGATGATCCTGCCGGTCGGCTGGCCCGCCGAGGATGCCACCGTCCCCGCCGTGGCCAAACGCAAAAAGCCGCTCGACACGATCCTGACCACCTTCCGCTGAAGCGATTTCTGACGCAGAAATCGCACCGGAATTTGGCACAAATTCCGCCGCGCTTCGCGCGCCACGCCTTCAATCCGATTTTTGCGCCAAAAATCGCCGCGAAATCTGCGTCAGATTTCGCCACCCCCCGGCCCCATCCAAGACGCAAACCTGCGGTTCAAAAGTCCCACCTCAGGACAGCCCGTCATGCCCGCCCCAGAACCGATGTCTTCCCCAACCCCCGTCACCGTCGAAGACATCCGTTGTGCCATCGGCTCCCTTGTCATCCTCTGCGGGCGGCTGGAAAAGAACCTGCGCGACGCCCTTGCCGATCTGTCCAAAGGCCAGACCAAACCGCAACCGCCCCTCATCGGCCTCGGCGCACACCTCGCGGCGTGGCAGCGATTGCACCGTGCGCGCATCCCGGATGACCAGCACCATTGCGCCACCGCCGACCGCTTTGTCGCCCTGCTGGATCGTGCCATAAGGATCAGGAACGGCCTCTGCCACGGACTGCAGGGCTACTCGGCCGATCCGCATGGCTACGGCTCGCCTGTGGAACTCTACATTCAGAACCACGGCGCAGATGAGACGATCCCTTGGTCAAGAATATCGGCCGCCATCAGCCTTCTGGCCGTGGCAGACTTCACGCTCTGGCGCATGACCAGCACGGCGTTGGAGCCAGACCTGCATGGCACCGCGGCTATGCTTGATGACGTCAATCACACCCTCGATCGCATCGCGGCAGACCTGCTGGCCTGAACCCGCGACCCCCGCTCACGGGACGCCACACCCCCCACCGATTTTTGCGCCAAAAATCGCCGCGAAATCTGCGTCAGATTTCGCCGTGCACCACCGCACCCTTAACCAGGTTTTCCACCCCGACTCTGCCCGAATTTGTATGCACGCCCGTCTGCACAGAGCGCTGCACTGGCCGTCTGCACAGCCCTTTTCGCCTAAACACCCAAAAGCGCAGGCAATTCCCGCATGTCGTTAAACAAAACCGCCCCTTCTGCCACCAACCCCGGATGCCCCCCCTTCGGCGCAAAGCCGTAACAGCGCATCCCCGACAACCGCGCCGCCCGCGCGCCCGCAGCGCTGTCCTCGATCACCACGCAATCGGCCGGGGAAACCCCCAACCGCGCCGCCGCATGCAGGTAAAGGTCCGGCGCGGGCTTGGGCCGCCCCAGCGCCTGCCCGGAATAAAGATGCCCCCGGAACCGCTCCACCAGCCCGTGCTGCCCCAGCGTGATCTGCATCTTCTCGGGCGTGCCGTTCGATCCCATCGCATAGGGAATCCCTGCAAAATCAAGGGCATCCAGCACCCCCACCACACCGGGCACCAGCGGCACATGCGCCCGCAGCATCGCATACATCCGGTCATAGAAATCGGCGACCCACCCCTCGGGCAACCGCGCGCCATTGGCCCGCGCCTTCGCCGCCACCGTTTCCACCGTGCCGCCGATATAGTCGCGCTCCAGATCCTCCAGCGTCAGGCAAAGCCCGTAGCGTTCAAGATCATCCCGCACCATGACAAGCGTCGGATGCTCGCTGTCCACCACCACGCCGTCGCAATCAAAGATCACCGCATCCGGCCTCATTCCGGCCACCGCAGCATCGTGACCAGCGTGTCGCCATAGCGCCGTTGATCCAGCATTTCAAAGCCTTGCGGGATCACCGGGGCCGCCCCCTCCTCCCACACCACCATCGCGCCGGTGGCCAGCCACCCCCCCTCGACGCAAGACGCCAGCGCCTTTTCCCCCAACCCCTTTCCATAGGGCGGATCAAGGAAAACAAGGCCATAGCCCCCCTCCCGGCAGGGCCCCAGCCGCGTCGCATCGCGCCGCAACACCTCTGTCACGCCCTCCGTCCGGGTCAGTTCGATGTTCCGCTTCAGCAAGCCCCGCGCCGCCACACCGTCATCCACGAATGTCGCCGAAGCAGCCCCGCGCGAGATCGCCTCCAACCCCAAAGCCCCGGTCCCGGCAAACAGATCCAGCACCCTTTCCCCGCTGATCGGGTCGCCATAACCCCCATTGATCAACAGGTTGAAGATAGACTCCCGCACCCGGTCCGATGTGGGCCGCAGATGCGCCTTGGCATCCCCCTCGCCCACCGGGGCCAGATGCAGCCCGCGGAACTGGCCGCCGATGATCCTCATGCCTTCAGCAAAGCCTTCAACTCGGTCGCCGGGTCCGCCACCACCGTCGCATCCGGCGATTTTCCCATCTCGATCAAGCGTTTGCCCACCATATAGGCGCGGCTGTCATTCATCGCATCCACCGCCAGCAGCGCATCGCCCCGGTAATACCAGAAGGACACCGCCCCGTCTGCCCCGGCCCGCGTGACGATCCGGTCATAGCCCGTATTCAACCCCGCGATCTGCAATTTGCAGTCATACTGATCCGACCAGAACCACGGCTTGGCGTCATAAGCCACGGACCCGCCAAGGATATTCTCTGCCACCACCTCGGCCTGATCAATCGCGTTGCCCACCGATTCCAGCCGCAACCGCCCGCCTTTCCACGGGAAAGACGCGCAATCCCCCGCCGCCCAGACATGCGGCGCCGACGTCCGCCCCATCGCATCCGTCGCAATCCCGTTGTCCAGCGCGATCCCCGCCGCCTCGGCCAGCGCCGTGCCAGGCACGATCCCCACCCCCGCGATCACGAAATCCGCTTCCAATTCCCGGCCATCTGACAGGCGCACTCCGCTCACCCGTCCCTCGCCCAAGAGCCGCTCCAACCCGGTGGATTCCAGTATCTTCACCCCATGCGCCCCATGCAGCGCACGGAAATAATCCGATGTCTCCGGTGCCGCCACGCGCTGCAAAATCCGTGGCGCCATCTCCAGCACGGTCACATCCAGCCCCAGCTTGGCCGCCACCGCCGCCGCCTCCAGCCCGATATAGCCGCCCCCCACGATCACCAGCCGCCGCCCCGCCACGAACTCCGCCCGCATCGCATCCACATCGGCCAGCGTCCGCACGGTGTAGACACCGTCCAAGTCTCCCCCCACCGCCGCAGGCAAGCGGCGCGGCACCGATCCGGTGGTCAGCACCAGATCGTCATAACCAATGGCCTCACCTCCAACTGTCACCACCCGCGCGGCGGTATCCAACGCGTTGGCGCGTCGCCCCAACCGCAGCGTAATGCCCTGATCCGCATAGAAATCGGCAGACCGCAGCCACAGCCGCTCTTCCTCCATCTCGCCCATCAGATAGCCCTTCGACAAAGGCGGCCGCTGATAGGGCGGCGAAGGTTCCGCGCCGATCATCGTGATCGCCCCGTCAAACCCCAGCGCCCGCAGCTTCGCCGCACAGGCCGCCCCGGCCTGCCCTGCCCCAACGATCACCACATGCGCCATCTTCCACTCCCCCCGCCATTACCGCTGGCCGAATTCAGGGCCGGACCCTATATCCCTGCCTTATTGGAACGCAACGCGAAGAGGGACGAGATATGACGATTTCCGTAGGCCAGCCGCTGCCCGATGCCACCCTGATCCGGATGGGCGACGCAGGGCCTGAAACCGTATCGGTGAAAGACGCCGCCAAAGGCCGCAAAGTCGTGATCTTTGCCGTGCCGGGTGCCTTCACCCCCACCTGCCACTCCGCCCATGTCCCCAGCTTCATCCGCACCAAGGATGGCTTCGCCGCAAAGGGCGTCGATGAAATCATCTGCGTCTCGGTCAACGATCCCTTCGTGATGAAGGCCTGGGGCGAAGCCACCGGCGCTGCAAATGCCGGCATCTCCATGCTGGCCGACGCCGATTCCAGCTTCACCAAAGCCATGGGCCTCGCCTTCGACGCCCCCCCCGTGGGCCTGCTCGCCCGCTCCAAGCGCTATGCGCTTTATGCCGAAGATGGCGTGGTCAAGGCGCTGCACCTCGAGGAAAGCCCCGGCGCCTGCGAAATCTCCGCCGGTGAATCGCTGCTCAAGGCGATTTGACGGTGCGGCGGGTTGAACCCCGCCCGATAAGGCTAGTCAAATAGGGCGGGGTTTACCCCGCCCTTCCACAGCCTCACCTCACTCCCCTCCGTGACAGAACCACCCCCCCGTCACATCGCCGCCATGGGCATAGAACAGCCACAGCCGTTCGCCCCCCTCCGTCTCCACCCGCCAGTAATCGCGTGGCCCCGACCGCCACTCCGGATCGTCCAGCCACCATTCCGGGGCAATCCGCTCCGGCCCCACCGCCACCCGCGTCACCAGATCGCGCCGGCGCCAGCGGAACTGCGCAGGGGGCGTCGGGTCATCCTCGGGCGCGCCCACCGGTTCGGGCCGGAACAGCCGCAGCGGCCGCGCCCCCCGCCGGGGCCATTCCCCGACAAAGGCCTCGGACCAGGCCGCCGCCAGCACCTGCGCCCCCTTCTCCGGCAGATGGCTTTCGCCCGGATGGAACCGCGTCACCGCCTCGGTCCCCAGCCGCACGCCCAGCTTGCCCAACAGGTCATCCATCGCCCCGTCCCGCGCCAGCGTCGCCGCCCCCTCCCCCACCGGCCCGCGATGCTGCAGGGGCGAGATCGCCTCAACCTCCACCGCCTCCAGCCGCAGCATGTCGATCCCGAACCCCGCATCCAGATCGCCCAGCTTCATCCACAGAAGGGGCCGGATCCGGTCCACCCGGTCCGACGCGCGGGCCAGCCCCACCTCGGCCACCTCCACCCGCCCATCGCTGCGAAAGGCCTGCAAGCGTATCCGCCGCGCCCCCCGCCCCTGCCGCGCCAACCGCGCACACAGCACCGGCAACAGCCGGTCCACCGCCGCCTCCACATCCGACAAAAGCCCGATGGGATCGGGCAGGCTGATCCGCGCCGCGAAATGCAAAGGCGCGCCCGCAGGCGTGACCGGCTCGGATTCCAGCCCCAGCGCCTGATCCAGCCGCTTCAGCACCGCCGCCCCGAACCGCCGCGCCAGCGCGGCGCGCGGCAGCACGGCGATGTCGTCGATCCGGCGCAGGCCCAGCCGCACCAACCCCTCCACTGCGTCAGGCTCCAGCCGCAGCGCGGCCACCGGCAAGGCCCCCAGCGCCTGCCGCATCTTCCCCTCGGGCGCGATCACCCCGCGCGGGCCCGCATCCGCCAAGGCCCCCGCCACCGGCAGACTGCCCCCCTTCTCCCACCCCCGCCGCTTGGCCGCCCGCGACCGCGTCGCATGGGCCTCTTGCTGGATGGCATCGCCGCTGCGCGCCACTTGCACCCCGCGCCCCGCATGGCGCGACAGCGCCCATGCCGCCCCCGGCGTATCGGCAATCGCGGCGCGCAGGCTTAGCCCCAGCGCCTCACATTCCGCCTCCACCTGCGCCAGAAGCGCGGCCTCACCGCCGAACAGATGCGCGCAGCCCGTCAGGTCCACCACCAGACCGCCGGGCGGCTCTTCCGCGACCCAGGGCGAAAACTTTCCCGCCCAGCGGCGCAGCCCGGTCAGAAACGCCCCTTCGGCCACCGGATCGGCAGGCACCGTCACCAGCGTGGGGCACATCGCCGTGGCATCGCGCAGCGGCTGGCCCACGGCCAACCCCGCCGCCTCTGCCGCCGCCGACAGCGACACGATCACCTGCGCGCCACCCCGATCCCCCACCACCACCAGCGGCCCGGCCAGCCCCGCCGCCCCGCCCCGCGCATGGCGCAGCACCCGCTCGGCCGCAAGCCGCGGGAACCACAGCGAAAGAATGCGACGGTGCCTAGAATCCACAGGAAATGTTCCTTCTTTGTTCTGTAAATTGGCAAAGAACGGGCACAAGTCCAGCCGCAAATGGCAACTTTCTGTGAATTACGGGATTTGCCCCATCAACACCGTGACAACGTCACTTCCCCGCGTCATTCTGTCCCATACAGTGACAAAACATTTCCAGTAGGGAGCCAAACGAATGAAATTTGCAGCCAAAGCCGCAGCCAAAACTCTTGCTGCGGGCCTGATGATGGTGGCAGGCGTCGCCATCGCCGCCGAAGCGACCGATCCCACGGTCAAGGCCCGGCAAGAGCTGATGGATACGATCGGCATGAACACCGGTATTCTGGGCAAGATGGCCGGGGGCGAAACGCCCTTCGACGCCGCCGCCGCCGAAGCCGCGAAAACCGCCCTCGCCACGGCAGCAGGCGAAATCGCGGTCAAGTTCGAACCGCAGGCCACGGATCCGAAATCCACCGCCAAGGCGGACATCTGGACCAACTGGGAAGACTACCTGAAAAAGGCTGATGCCCTGAAGGCTGCCGCCGAAGGCATGGACGCCACCACCGTCGAAGGTGTGCAGGCCGGCATGGGCGGCATCGGCGGATCGTGCAAGGATTGCCACACCACCTATCGCATCCCCAGCTGATCTGTCCGCATCCGGCAAAGCAAAAGGCCCCCGCATCCACTGCGGGGGCCTTTTGTTTCAGCGCCTCGCCATCACCCGCAATTGACGCGCGAAATGCGGCCCGTCCGGTCCACCTCGAAATTCAGCCGATCCGCGTTGTAATCCATCGTCACCGCCGTGTCGGGATAGATCACCCGCACCGGCTTGTTGAACCGCATCCTGTCCAGATCGCTGGCAGGCGCACCCACCAGATATTGCAGGTCCAGCGCCCCGCATTGGTTCACGCCGCCCGGAACCGGGCCGGGATCACCCGGAAAGGGCTCTGACACCGGAACGCAGGCCGCTGCCGCCAGCGCAAAGCCAAGCCCTGCCACCATCCTTGCAAGTTTCTGCATCGTCTTTCTCCTGTCAGGCCGCCATCGGGACGGATGGTCACGCCATCCCCGTCAACCTTTCCCGCCCGCCCGTGCCAAGGCAAGCCCGCTGCCGCGAACCGGCGAACACCCGCCGTTTCCCGCGTTGCAATTCGCCCCGCTTTCCCCCAGCCTGCACCCAAATCACTGCCAAATACCTGAACGTGGAGAATTTGATGCGTACCCGCGCCGCCGTCGCCCTTGCCCCCGGCAAGCCGCTCGAAGTCATGGACGTCAACCTCGAAGACCCGAAGGAAGGCGAGGTGCTGATCGAGATCAAGGCCACCGGTATCTGCCATACCGACGAATTCACCCTGTCGGGTGCCGATCCCGAAGGCCTGTTTCCCGCCATCCTCGGCCATGAAGGCGCGGGCGTGGTCATCAAATGCGGCCCCGGCGTCAAATCCTTGAAACCCGGCGATCACGTCATCCCGCTCTACACCCCCGAATGCCGCGAATGCCCGTCCTGCCTGTCGCAGAAAACCAACCTCTGCACCGCCATCCGCGCCACCCAAGGCCAGGGCCTGATGCCCGACGGCACCACCCGCTTTTCCATGCTCGATGGCACGCCCATCTTTCACTACATGGGCTGCTCCACCTTCGCCAACCACACGGTCATGCCGGAAATCGCGCTGGCCAAGGTCCGCGATGACGCGCCCTTCGACAAGATCTGCTACATCGGCTGCGGCGTCACCACCGGCATCGGCGCGGTGCTGAACACCGCCAAGGTGGAAATCGGGGCCAAGGCCGTGGTCTTTGGCCTCGGCGGCATCGGGCTGAACGTCATTCAGGGCCTCAAGATGGCCGGGGCCGACATGATCATCGGCGTCGACATCAACGACGACAAGGAAGAATGGGGCGAAAAGTTCGGGATGACCCATTTCGTCAACCCCAAGACCCTCCCGGAAGGCACCTCGGTCGTCCAGGCCATCGTCGATCTGACCAAGACCCCGTTCGACAAGATCGGCGGGGCCGACTACTCCTTCGATTGCACCGGGAATGTAAAGGTGATGCGCGACGCGCTGGAATGCACCCATCGCGGTTGGGGCCAGTCCATCATCATCGGCGTGGCCCCCGCCGGTGCCGTGATCGAAACCCGCCCCTTCCAGCTTGTCACAGGCCGCGTCTGGAAGGGCACCGCCTTCGGCGGCGCCCGCGGCCGCACCGATGTGCCCAAGATCGTAGATTGGTACATGGACGGCAAGATCGAGATCGACAGCATGATCACCCACATCCTGCCGCTCGACCGCATCAACGAAGGCTTCGATCTGATGCACGCAGGCAAGTCGATCCGCGCGGTGGTGGTGTATTGATGGGGGGGGCTGCATGCCCCCCCAGAACCTCTGAAGATGCCTGAGGCAACATGAAGGACAGGCCGCCAGATTCCGCGACCATCCGCGTGACCGGCCTAGACAGGTCTTCGCGCGGGATGACCAGCTTTCACAACTTTACCGAGGCCGTCTGGGCCGAATTCCGAAACTCTGGCCGCGTTCAATCTGATCTGAATGCTGTGGACCATGGAAGCGCCACGCTGGTGATCCACTGCCGAACTGGGCTGACAAAACGTGTGCTGACCCGCATCGATGAAATCGCCAAGATGCACATGGTTACTGATGTCATCCAAATCGAAATGAGCGCAAGGCAAGACTGATGGCAGCAACGCAGGGTCTGAAAATGCTGTCGGCGGCGGGCGTGGAGTTCACTCTCCACCCCTATGACTACGACCCGCGCGCCGATGCAGTTGGCCTCGCCGCCGCGCAGGCCCTGAACCTCGACCCCGCCCTCACCCTCAAGACCCTGATGGTCGAGGTCGACGGCAAACCCGCCTGCTGCGTCATCCCCTCCGACCGCCAGTTGTCCATGAAGAAGGTGGCCGCCGCCTTCGGGGCCAAATCCGCCGCCATGATGCCCCCGGCCAAGGCCGAGAAACTCACCGGCTACAAGGTCGGCGGCATCAGCCCCTTCGGCCCCCGCCGCCCAACCCCCACCGCGATCGACACCACCGCCACCACCGCGCCCCGCGTCTGGATCAACGCAGGCCAGCGCGGCCTCCTCCTCGGCATCGCGCCCACAGATGCGCTCAAGGCCATCCCCGCCACGGCCGCCCCCCTCGTCGCCTGACCTTTCCCCCTTTCCCTTCCGCGCGCAAAAGCGCACCCTAGGGAGAGAAAAAGGACGACCCCATGCCCGAACCCCGCGCCCCGCGCCTCTGCGTCCTGATCGACGCCGACAATGTCCCCTCCGGCTATGCCGAGGCGATCTTCGAGGAAATCGCCAGCCTTGGCGAAGCCTCCGTCCGCCGCATCTACGGCGACTGGTCCGCCCAGCGCCTCGCCGGCTGGGCCAAGCAGGTGGCGGCCCTCGGCCTCGTCGCTGATCAGCAGTTTTCCAACACCAAGGGTAAGAACGCCTCCGACATCGGCCTTGTCATCGCGGCGATGGATTTCCTCCATTCGGGCCTCTTCGACGGTTTCGTCCTGGTATCCTCGGACAGCGATTTCACCCGCCTCGCCGCGCGCATCCGCGAACAGGGGCTCGACGTCTACGGGATCGGCGAAAAGAAAACGCCCGAAGCCTTCCGCATGGCCTGCAAGCGTTTCATCTATGTCGAAAACCTTGGCACCGCCGAAGAAGCCCCCGAACCCGCCCCGGCACGCGGCACGCCCAAGGCCGAACAGCCCGACACGCCGAAACCCGGCACCAAAGAGGCCCCTGCCAAGGCCATCCCCTTCATCATCGCCGCCATGCGCGCCATCGATCCGGATGCCGAATGGTATTCGTTGGGCCAGGTCGGCCAGTTCATCACCCAAGGCAATCCCGACTTCGACACCCGCACCTATGGCAGCGCCAAACTGTCGGACCTCGTCCGCAAGATATCCCGCTTCGAAGTGCGCCCCGGCCCCGGCGGCCAGTTGCAGATGCGCGATGTCGCCTGACGGGCGCGCCTGATCGGCCAAGCGCCAAAATCCTTCCAGAAGGATTTTGGCAGCGCCCTCTGAAAATCTTGAGCCAAGATTTTCAGGCCCATCGCCCAAAACTTTTCGGGAAAAGTTTTGGGCGTCCGTCCGTGCAGCCCTGCACGCTGACCCTGCGGCGACGGCCCCTGTTCAAGGCAATGCCCTGCTCATATCTTCGGCCCAAGCAGGAGATGACCCATGCAGATCGAACTCGGCCTCGACACATTCGGCGACACCAGCCTCGGCCCCGACGGGCAACTCAAACCCCATGACGCCGTGCTGCGCGACGTGGTCGAACAGGGCGTGCTGGCCGATCAGGTCGGCATCCACTTCCTCGGCATAGGCGAACACCACCGCGCCGATTTCGCGGTGTCGGCTCCGGAAATCGTGCTCTCGGCCATCGCCGCCCGCACCAGCCGCATCCGGCTGGGCTCGGCGGTCACCGTGCTGTCCTCCGACGATCCGGTCCGCGTGTTCCAGCGCTTCTCGACGCTGAACGCCATCTCCAATGGCCGGGCCGAGGTGATCCTCGGGCGCGGCTCCTTTACCGAAAGCTTCCCGCTTTTCGGCTATGAACTGCAGGATTACGAACGCCTGTTCGAGGAAAAGCTCGATCTCTTCGCCCATCTGATCCGCGACGAGGCGATCACATGGTCGGGCGAAACCCGCGCGCCCCTCACCAACCAGCGTGTCTATCCGACCCTCGGCCCCGGCCTGCAAGTCTGGGTCGGCGTGGGCGGCAGCCCGGAATCCGTGGTCCGTGTTGTGCGCCATGACCTGCAACTGATGCTGGCCATCATCGGCGGCGACCCGCGCCGGTTCAAGCCTTACGTCGATCTCTACCACCGCGCCTGCGCCCAGATGGGCCGGGCCGTCAAACCTGTGGGAATCCATTCCCCCGGCCATATCGCCGCCACCGATGACCTGGCCGCTGAACAGCTCTGGCCGCATTACAAGGCGATGTTCGATCAGATCGGCGCCGAACGCGGCTGGCCCCCCGTAACCCCCGACCGCTTCATGGGCGAAATCCGCAACGGATCCCTTTATGTCGGCAGCCCGGAAACAGTGGCCCGCAAGATCGCCTCTGCCGTGACTGCGCTGGGGGTGGATCGGTTCGACATGAAGTATTCGACCGGCCCCCTGCCGCATGGCCAGTTGATGGACAGCATCCGCCTCTATGGCGAACAGGTCATCCCGATGGTCAAGGATATGGTCGCGGGCGCGAAGGTCGCGGCGCAATAGCGCCGCGCTTTCAGGGGGCGAGGTGCTCGCGAAACGCCGCGACCACTTCCTCGTAAACCTGCCGCTTGAACGGCACGATGGATGCCACCATCTCCCCCGCCCCGATCCACCGCCAGCGGCTGAATTCCGGATGTTCACTGTTGATCCGCACTTGGTCATCCCTGCCAAGAAAGCGGAACAGGAACCATTTCTGCCGCTGCCCGCGATACTTGCCACCCCAGACCTTGCCCAACAGTTCGGGCGGCAGGTCATAGGTCACCCAGTCCGGCGTCTTGGCGACAAATTCCACCAGATCGGCGGTCACCCCTGTTTCTTCCCACAACTCCCGCAGCGCGGCCGCGCGGGGCTTTTCGCCCTCATCAATCCCGCCCTGCGGCATCTGCCAGGCGGGATGGGGGGAATCCATGCGCTGCCCGGCAAAGATTTCGCCCTGCGCGTTGACCAGCACCACGCCCACGCAGGGGCGATAGGGCAAATTCGCCGTATCTGTCATGGTATGTCGGGGCCGCCAGTGCGGCCCCGCTCCTTTCAGTTCTGTTCCGCCGCAGGGGCAACCGCATTCAACCCGCGCAGGATATCCACGGCATAGGCCAGTTGGTAATCCTCGTCGCGCAGCTTGGCCGCTTCCTCGATCTGCGCCCGCTCTTCTTCCAGCAGCTTGCGCTCATCCTCGCTCATCGAGTCGTTCGAGATGATCCCCCGCAGATCTGCCTCGGAGGACGGGTTCTGCGCGGCAGAGGTCTCTTCTTCCCCCTCAACAGGCGGCGTGACCACAGGCTGGTTCACCACGATATCCGGCATCACGCCCAGCGCCTGAATCGACCGGCCCGATGGTGTGTAATACCGCGCCGTCGTCAACCGCATCGCCCCATCGCCCCGCAGCGGCACCACCGTCTGCACGGACCCTTTGCCAAAGCTCTTGGTCCCCACCACGATGGCCCGACGATGATCCTGCAACGCCCCCGCCACGATCTCAGAGGCCGAGGCAGACCCGCCATTGATCAGCATCACGATGGGCTTGCCCTGTGTCAGATCGCCCGGCGTCGCATTGAACCGCTCGCCATCCGCCGGATTGCGGCCACGGGTCGACACGATCTCGCCCTTCTCCAGGAAGGCATCCGATACGGAAATCGCCTCGGTCAGCAGACCGCCCGGATTGTTGCGCAGGTCCAGAACAAAGCCGTCGACATTCTCCAACCCGCCCAGTTCCTCGACGGATTTCGCCATCTGCTCTTCCAGCCCGGGCGTCGTCTGGTCGTTGAAAGTGGTGATCCGCAGCACCACCGTCTTGCCAACCACACGGCTGCGCACCGCCGTCACCTTGATGGTGTCGCGGATGATCGACACGTCGAACGGTTCATCCACCCCCTCGCGCACCACGGTGATGATGATCTCCGAACCCACCGGCCCGCGCATCATTTCCACCGCGTCATCCAGCGTCAGGCCCAGCACGCTTTCGCCGTTCACATGGGTGATGAAATCGCCCGCCTCGATCCCCGCCGCATCCGCCGGCGTGTCATCCATCGGCGAGACGACCTTCACAAAGCCCTCTTCCTGCGTGACCTCGATCCCAAGGCCGCCGAACTCTCCGCGCGTCTGCACCTGCATGTCGTCAAAGTCTTCCGGCGGCAGATAGCTGGAATGCGGATCAAGCGATGTCAGCATCCCGTTGATCGCCGCTTCGATCAGCTGCTCGCTGTCGACCTCTTCCACATATTGCGACCGGATACGCTCAAAGATGTCTCCAAACAGATCAAGCTGCTGATAGACATTCTCGTTCCGCTCCGCCTCCTGCGCGATCAGCGGCCCGGCCACCTGCAAGGTCAGAATGGCCCCGGCCACCGTGCCGCCCACTGCGGCCATGACGAACTTCTTCATCTCGATCTCATTCCCTTCCTTCGGTGAACCACGGTTCCGGGTCCACCGGATCGGCACCCTGCCGCAATTCCAAATAAAGCGTTTCCGTCTCGCGCGCGCCACCACCTTCTTGTGACGCGGCAAGGATGTCTGCAAGTTCCGGCTCCGCGCCGCCCATCAGGCCCAGCGGCGCCCCCTGTGCCACCACCTCGCCCACATCTCCATATACCGAACCCAATCCCGCCAGGATCAATAGATAGCCGCCTCCCGGCTCCAAGATCATCACATTTCCGTAGTCGAGCAGAGGCCCCCGATACCGGATCGTCGCCGGCCAGGGCGCGGTGACCAGCGCACGGGGCCGTGTGGCAATCGTCAGGCCGGGGCGGCGCACGCCCGCCGCATCCGCCTCACCAGGGCGGCGCAGCACCGATCCCAACACCGGGCGCGGCAAACGCCCCTTGGCGCTGGCAAAATCCTCGCCATCCGTCGCATCAGGCGCAAGGCCCGAGGCAAAGGCCTCCAGCGTATCCGCGCTTTCCACCAGCCCGCGCAACACCTCGGGGTCTTCGGTAAACCGCCGGGGCAGCTCCGTCCGGTCGCTGATCGCCTGGCTCAGCGCCGTCCGCGCCGTCTGCGCCACACTCAGCCCCCGCGCCAGCGTTTCACCCGCCGCCTCCTGCAAGGCCCGCAGATCGCGCAACTCCTGCAACTCCGCCCGCAACCGCGCCGCCTCGGCCTGCAAGGCCGGGGTCACATCGGCCAGCATCATGCCCGACCGCACCGTTCCCACCGGCCCCGTCGGATGCAAAAGCAACAGCGGCCCCGGATCGGCCTCCAACTGCCCCAGCACGCCCACCAGCTGCGCAATCCGGTCGCGCTGCGCGTTGAATTGCAGGCTCAGCGCCGTCTCGCGCAGGGATGCCTGCCGCAACGCCTCGCGCAGCGCCCCCAGCCCATCCTCATAGGCGCGGATCGTCTGGGTCAGCGCCGCCACCCGGTCCCGCGCGCCCTCGGCCTCTTCCATGGCCGCCACCGCCGCCTGCAGATCGCCCGCCGCCTGCGCCGCCTGCTCGGCAGCGGTATCGGCCAGCACAGGCTGCGCCAACATCAGACAAAGGCACAGGGCAACACGCATCCTCATACGATCAGGCTCTGCCCCGTCATTTCCGGCGGCTGCTCCAACCCCATCAGCGCCAGCACCGTGGGCGCCAGATCAGCCAACCGCCCATCGCGCAGCCGCGCGCCCACAGGCCCGCCCACAAGGATCACCGGCACCGGGTTCGTCGTATGCGCCGTATGCGGCCCGCCCGTCACCGGGTCGATCATCTGCTCGCAATTGCCATGATCCGCCGTCACGATCATCGCGCCCCCCGCCACCTCCAGCGCCGCCAAGGCATCGCCAAGGCAGGCATCCACCGCCTCGCAGGCCCGCATCGCGGCGGACAGATCGCCGGTATGGCCCACCATGTCGGGGTTCGCAAAATTCACCACGATCAGGTCATAGCCATGCCGGATCGCGCCGACCAGCGCCGCCCCCACTGCGGGCGCGCTCATTTCGGGCTGCAGGTCATAGGTCGCCACCTTGGGCGATTTCGGCATGTCCCGATCCTCGCCCGCAAAAGGCACTTCCCGCCCGCCGTTCAGGAAAAAGGTCACATGCGGATACTTCTCCGTCTCGGCCAGCCGAAACTGCGTCCGCCCATGGCTGGCCACCCATTCGCCCAGCGAATTGGGGATCGACCGTTTCGGGAATGCCGTCGCCATAAAGGCGTTATGCCCTTCGGAATACTCCACCATCCCCAGCATGGCCGACCATGCCGGTCGCGCGGCCGTATCAAACCCGTCAAACCCCGGCTGTCCCAGCGCCGCCAGGATCTCCCGCGCCCGGTCCGCCCGGAAGTTCAGGCAGAACAGCCCGTCCCCATCCCGCGCGCCCGGGTATCCGCCGATCACCGTGGGGGCCAGAAATTCATCCGTCTCACCCTTGGCATAGGACTGCGCAACCGCTGCCCCAGCATCCGGCGCAGCCTCGCCCTCACCCCGCACCATCGCCGCATAGGCGCGCGACACCCGCTCCCAGCGGTTATCCCGGTCCATCGCCCAATAGCGCCCCGTCACCGTGGCAATCCGCGCCCCCACCGGCAGCTTCGCCATCAGATCCGCCACGAACCCCGCCGCCGAGGATGGCGCCACATCCCGCCCATCCGTGATCGCATGCAGCCAGACCGGCACCCCCGCCGCCGTCACCGCGCGGCAAGCGGCAATCACATGGGTGATATGCCCATGCACCCCGCCATCCGACACCACCCCCATCAGATGCGCCACGCCGCCCGCAGCCTTTACCTTGGCGATGAACTCACCCAGCGCCGCATTCTCGGCAAAAGACCCATCCTCCACCGCCAGATCAATCGCGCCAAGGTCCATCGCCACCACGCGCCCCGCGCCGATATTGGTATGGCCCACCTCGGAATTGCCCATCTGCCCACGCGGCAGGCCCACATCCGGGCCATGCGTGATCAAGGTGGCCTTCGGGGATGTCGCCCAGATGCGGTTGAAATTCGGCACATTGGCCTGCGCCGGGGCATTGCCCTCACGCGTCTCCGAAAGCCCCCAGCCGTCAAGGATGCACAGCACGACGGGCTTCGGAACGGTCATGTCAGGATACCCCTTCTTGGTCTTGCAAGCTCAATACCGCCCCCGGCCCCATCCGGCAACGCACCCCGCGATGCCAGCACCAAGTTTTCCCGCCGAGAGTGACCCTGCGCAGGGTGCAAGCCCTTTCGTCTCAGTCAGGTCAGAAGCACCCCACTTACTTTGGCGTTAGAATCTTAAGATTAGCAGGCAAAGATGACGCTATGGTTTGGGTACAAACTCGCTCACAAACGCATGAGAAGCTTCAAGCAGTCGATCGAGGACCTCGATCACTTCCTTTCCTTTTAGTGCCTCTGGCTCTGCAAATGTTATCTTTGTGATTACTCGAGCATTCTGTTCGAACAAGGGCTTTCCAGCAATATTGATCCTCACCCCCAAACGTTGTTTGCCAAGACTGCTGGTATCGATGGTAATGCTTCCCACATTGATTGTGCCTCCGAAAGCTGTAGCGCGAAGGTCCAAAAGGGCGCTGGCTGTTGCTGCGAGGACTAGCATCTGGTGTTTGTCACGAATGTCCAATTCGTGAATGAGTCTGAGATCGTTGTTCCCAGTGTTATATGGCTGCAAGGCGATGAGTTTTGTATAGTGCTCGGCCGAGAGCCCTCTTATGATCGGAATACCAGATGGATGTTGATCGCTTGGGAAAGCATAGATCGAAGCCCTTGCGTCACCGAAAAATTGATCCGCCACGACAGCATTAAGTGCCAGATCAAAACTAGCCCGCATGTTATGAATGGCATCGCCGATGATGCCCGCCCAATAGTCAGGAACGAGGGCCCTGATATCCGCAAAAGGGCCAACCATGTCCGTTTCGGGATCGTGCTCAATTGTGATGCGATACGGTTCACTTCGAATGAAACTTGCGATCTCAAAGCGCAAGTCATGAATGTGGGTACTCGCCCTCTCTAGTTTGATGTAGGGCCCAAGAAGCTTATCCATCGTAAAAGACCTTAACCCATCACTCTGAAAACACTGTAATCGATTTACTACGGATGAAACCGAAGCGCCCAGATGAAGCTTCGGCACACCCCAAGTGTCAACGATTCGAAGACTATGGCTGGTCCTCCAGCAAAGCCGCTATCAAGTCGCGAGGCTTAGGCGAGGACTCTGTTAAAGCACCGATAGGTGAGGCACACTTCCCCCTGAAATCCGCCAAACCGCGCCGTGACATTCCTCACTGCCCCTCCTAGAGGCCTTGCCACCGCGTTAACCTTAACGCGCGGTAAGCCCCCCGTGCGTATGCACAGCCGTCTGCACTGCGCGTCTGCACCAGCCGCTGCACCGCCATCCGCACCAAAATCCGTGAATTAACTCACCGTCCCCAGACAGTTACGCCCGGTGATACGGCCCACCCGACAGGATCGTCGCCGCCCGGTACAACTGCTCGGCCAGCATCACCCGGACCAGCATATGCGGCCAGACCATCCGCCCAAAACTGATCGAAAACGCCGCCCGGTCGCGCAGCCCCGGCGCGATCCCGTCCGCCCCGCCGATGACGAAGGCCACGTCCTGCCGCCCCTCATCCCGCCACCGCGCGATCTGGGCCGCGAACTCGGGCGATGACATCACGCGGCCCCGCTCGTCCATCGTCACCAGCAGCGCACCGCTTGGAACAGCCCGCAGCAGCAACTCGGCCTCGGCCTCCATGCCGCCGCCTTTCTTGTCCTCGACCTCGGTCTCAAACATTGGGCCAAGCGCCAATGGCTTACCCGTGCGGTTGAACCGCATGTGGTAATCCTCAAAGATCGCCCGCTCGGGCTGATCCGCCCGGATGCGTCCTACCGCGCAGACATGCACCCGCACGGGTTACGCCCCGCGATGGGCGCTTCCCGGAAGCCACATCTTTTCAAGCTGATAGAACTCGCGCACCTCGGGCCGGAAGACATGGACGATCACATCGCCCGCGTCGATCAGCACCCAGTCGCCGGTTTCCTTGCCTTCGATCTTGCTGATGATCCGCAGATCCTGCTTCAGCCGATCGACCAGCTTTTCGGAAATCGCCGCCACCTGCCGCGACGACCGGCCCGAACAGATGACCATGTAATCGGCCACATCCGACCGACCGCGCAGATCGATCTGCACGATATCCTCGGCCTTGTCGTCATCGACGGATTTCAGCACTGCCGCCAGAACGTCTTCCGAAGAAAAGGTATCCGCGTTCGCCGTGGCGGTCGCCGTCATGCGCGCCGCCCTCGGCCCGACCGGCAGCCCGGTCGTTGGGTCTGAATGAGACAGGACATCGTCCTCCCGAAATTGCGCGCCGCATCGCCCCGGCGCGGGGCTTGCCCAGCAAGGTAACATCGCCTGACCCGACTCTCAA
This sequence comes from Variovorax paradoxus, assembly GCA_943370085.1. GTDB lineage: Bacteria > Pseudomonadota > Alphaproteobacteria > Rhodobacterales > Rhodobacteraceae > Paragemmobacter. Next base: position 85,663 of record CALRPT020000013.1, read on the forward strand.
CGCCAAGCGAAGCGCGCGCGATATCCCCCGGCAGCAAGAAGCGCAAGGGCAACCGTCACCGCAGCACAAAACCAACCTCGTTCCGGCGGTTCCAAGGCAGGGTGAAGGGCGAGTCGTAGAACAGGAACTGCGGCGGTTCTTCCACCGCCAATCCCCGCTGCGCCACCCAGTCCCGCAACTCGGCACTGCGCGCCTCAAGTGCCGAAGTCGTTGGAATACCCGAAAATTCCAGCACAGCCATGCGCTTTTCCGGGTTGGTCACAATCCGGATGCGCGGGTCCTTGGGGCGCGGCAGGGTGTCCATCGTGAACTCCGACGGCATCGAGAACTGCACCACCCATGTCGACCCCGCCCCGCTTTGCGCCACCGGCGTGGTCATGGCGATCTTTTCCGATTGGGCCACCGGCGTGGTCATCGCCACCTTGGCCTTCGCCTCGTTCCCGCCAAAGATATAGGCCGCCAGCACCCGGAATCCCGTGCCAACCGCTGCATCCCGGCTGCCCTGCACCGTCACTTCTGCGGCCAGATGCGGCGGATAAGCCCGCACTTCCACCGCGCCATCGCTGTCCTCAACCACATAGGCCGGGGTTTCCGTGCCCTTATAGCTCTCTGCCATACCCGCCCCCGCGATCCCGATTGCCAGCAACGCCAGCACCATCCGCTTCTGAACCCGTCCCATGCGCATCACCCCCTATTCGTCCGTGAAATGGCACGCCGTCCCCAACCGCACAGCAAGCCCTCTCCAAATGCCACACCCATGCCCGAACTTGGCCAATGCCTGCGCCTACCCTGCGGTCTAACCCTTGCGATGTCACGGCGTTCCATGCGGGATGATGAATTCCCGCTGGCGCGCCCTGTCAGGCCACCCCAGCCCCAAGCCGCGTCTTGCCTCACAGCAGATTCGCGCGTATCTACCCGCGCATGATGCGCTTCTTCGACATGGCCGACCACGCGCGCCTGCCTTGGCGCTTTACCCGCGAAAGCCGGTCGGTCCTCGCACGCCTTTCCTGACGCCCCTCCCGTCATTCCGGCGCAGCCGCGCCCCTTCCACAGCCATATCCGAAAGAGATGAGCCATGACCGCTCCGCGCACCCTTTATGACAAGATCTGGGATGACCACGTCGTCCATCAGGCCGAAGATGGCACCTGCCTTCTGTATATCGACCGCCACCTCGTGCATGAGGTGACCTCGCCTCAGGCCTTCGAAGGGCTGCGCATGACGGGCCGCACCGTCCGCGCTCCGGAAAAGACCATCGCCGTGCCCGATCACAACGTCCCCACGACGCTGGACCGCGCCAATGCGGCAACCATGACCGAAGACAGCCGCATTCAGGTGGCCGCGTTGGACAAGAACGCCAAGGATTTCGGCATCAACTACTATCCCGTCTCCGATGTCCGTCAGGGCATCGTCCATATCGTCGGCCCCGAACAGGGCTGGACGCTGCCGGGGATGACCGTGGTCTGCGGCGACTCGCATACCGCAACCCATGGCGCATTCGGCGCGCTGGCCCATGGCATCGGTACGTCCGAGGTGGAACATGTCCTTGCCACCCAAACGCTGATCCAGCGCAAGGGCAAGAACATGAAGGTGGAAATCACCGGCTCGCTCCGCCCCGGCGTCACCGCCAAGGACATCACCCTGTCGGTGATCGGCGAAACCGGCACGGCGGGCGGCACCGGCTATGTCATCGAATATTGCGGCCAAGCCATCCGCGAGCTTTCCATGGAAGGCCGCATGACCGTCTGCAACATGGCCATCGAAGGCGGTGCCCGCGCCGGCCTGATCGCGCCGGATGAAAAGACCTTTGCCTATTGCATGGGCCGCCCTCACGCCCCGAAAGGTGCCAAGTGGGAGGCCGCGCTGGCCTATTGGAAAACCCTCTTCACCGATGAAGGCGCGCATTTCGACAAGGTGGTCACGATCCGTGGCGAAGACATCGCCCCTGTCGTGACATGGGGCACGTCGCCCGAAGACGTGCTGCCGATCACCGGCGTCGTCCCGGCTCCGGAAGATTTCACCGGCGGCAAGGTTGAAGCGGCCCGCCGCAGCCTTGAATACATGGGGCTGACGCCGGGCATGAAACTGTCGGATATCGAGATCGACACGGTGTTTATCGGGTCCTGCACAAATGGCCGGATCGAAGACCTCCGCGCCGCCGCCGCCATCCTCAAGGGCAAGAAGATCGCCGTGAAACGCGCGATGGTCGTGCCCGGCTCGGGCCTCGTTCGCGCGCAGGCGGAAGAGGAAGGTCTGGCCCAGATCTTCATCGACGCAGGCTTTGAATGGCGGCTTGCGGGCTGCTCCATGTGCCTTGCCATGAACCCCGATCAACTCGCCCCCGGCGAACGCTGCGCCGCCACGTCGAACCGCAACTTCGAAGGCCGCCAAGGCCGCGGCGGTCGCACGCACCTGCTCTCCCCCGCCATGGCCGCCGCTGCGGCGATCACGGGCCGGCTGACGGATGTGCGGGAAATCATGAAGGAGTCGGTCTGATGCAGAAGTTCACCACCCTCACCGGCATCGCGGCGCCCATGCCGCTGGTCAATATCGACACCGACATGATCATCCCCAAACAGTTCCTGAAGACGATCCAGCGCTCGGGTCTCGGCAAGAACCTGTTCGATGAGATGCGCTATACGCAGGACGGGCAGGAAATCCCCGATTTCGTGCTGAACCAGCCCGCCTACCGCGATGCGGAAATCCTGATCGCGGGCGACAATTTCGGCTGCGGGTCGTCGCGCGAACATGCGCCTTGGGCGCTTCTGGATTTCGGCATCCGCTGCGTGATCTCCACCAGCTTTGCCGACATCTTCTACAACAACTGCTTCAAGAACGGCATCCTGCCCATCGTCATGCCGCAAGACGTGGTCGATGTGCTGATGGCCGATGCCAAGAAGGGCGCCAATGCCCGCGTCACCGTCGATCTGCCCAGCCAGACGGTCACCACCTCGGACGGGCAGTCCTTCCCGTTCGACGTCGATCCGCATCGCAAGCATTGCCTGCTGAACGGTCTGGATGACATCGGCCTGACCTTGGAAAAGGCCGCCGCCATCGACAGCTATGAAAAAACACTCGCAACCCTGCGTCCCTGGGCCTGAAACAGGCTGGGGCCGCCGGTTAGGTGCCGAAAACCAAGCTACCACAACATCTTGGGCCGCCCCTTGGGGCGGCCTTTTCCTTGCCGGATTCTTGATGCAATCCAGCGACACCTTGTCCGCGAAATGGCCGCAAAGTCCCGCATACATACGAACGGGTGTTGTAACGGTACACGAAAGAAGGCAACAATTGGGCAAGATTGAGGCAATCCGCCACGATGTGCGGATATTCGCTGGAATCGGCACCAAGGGCAAACCCTGGGTCGGCTGGCGGGAAGGAAACAGGGCAGTGAGTTCGCGGCTTGCCGGGGCGCTTTTGCGCGCAGTTATGATCGTGGTGCTGGTTGTTGCACCGTCCATGCTCGTTCCGGGCCTGGCCCCGGATGCACAGCAAACAGTCGCCCTCGTCGCCCTTTTTGCCGGTCTTCTGACATTTGTCGAATACAAGGCCGAAGCCCCCGGCCTGATCGAATTCCGTGACGCACCACCCTTCAACCGCATCCGCTTTCTGCTGCTGGCCGCCACCCTTCTGGCGCTGGCGCTGATTGAACGTGGCCGCACGGATCCCTCGACGCTCACCCAGTTGGTCGAAGCCGTGGGTGCCCTGATCGGGCAGGCGATGGATTTCCCCTATAGCCCGGTCCGCCTTGCCACCCAGGCCCTGACCCCCGGCGCGACAGAGGCCGAGGTCGCGATCCTGCGCACAGCCGCAGGAACCGCCTATCTGACGTCGCTGCTGTGTCTGTTCTTCTTCTCGTTCCACATGCGGCTGGGCAGCTGGCCGCGTCAGGGACGGGTGTTCAATGTCTGGATCAACCTGCCGACCTTCGATCCGACCAGCGGCCCGGATATCGTGGCCCGGCTGGAGCGGGACGCGCGCATTAACATTTCGTTAGGGTTCCTGCTGCCATTCTTGGCCCCGGTTGTGGTGCGGCTGGTCATGGGCGGGATCGATTCCGCCAACCTCGCCGGATCGCACAGCCTGATCTGGACGATGACAGCATGGGCCTTTCTTCCGGCAAGCCTCTTCATGCGCGGGATCGCGATGTATCGCGTGGCGCAGATGATCCGCGACAAGCGGTCCACAACCGCGTCCGAAGCGCTGCTCGCCGCCTGATCCTTGCGCTGGCGGCCCTCTGCCTTTCGGCCAGCATCGCCCGTTCGGAAACCCTGCGCCTTGCCATCTGGAATGTCGGGCTGGAACGGCGTGGCCCCGGCCTTCTCTTGCGCGATATCGAGGCAGGCAAGGATCCGCAGATTGCCGCGATCCTTGCCGTCCTCCTCCGGCTTGATGCCGATATCCTTGTCCTGACCGGAATGGACCATGACCCCGGGCTTCACGCCCTGTCCGCCCTTGCCCTGCGGCTACAGGCGGCAGGGCTCGCCTATCCCCACCTCTACGCCCCTCAATCCAACAGCGGCCAACCGACCGGCCTTGATGTTGATGGGGACGGCCGCCTGAACGAACCCGAAGATGCGCAGGGCTGGGGCCGTTTCCCCGGCGCGGGCGGCATTGCCATCCTGTCACGGCTGCCGCTGCTGGACGATCAGGCAAAGGACTTCAGCGGTTTTCTTTGGCGTGATCTGCCGCAGGCCAATCTGCCACCGGGAATGGACCCCGGCCTAGTGGAAGTTCAGCGCCTTTCCTCGCATAGCCACCTGATCCTGCCAGTCCTGCTGCCGACAGGCGCGGTTCTCTCCCTGCTCATCTGGCATGCCACGCCACCCGCCTTTGATGGGGCCGAGGATCGTAATGGACGCCGCAACGCGGACGAGGCCGCTTTCTGGCTGCATCTGCTGAATGGCGATCTGGCCGCTGCACCCCCTGCGCCGCCCTTCGTGCTGCTGGGCGATGCCAACCTTGACACGCTGGATGGCGATGGCCGCCCCGATGCCCTGCGCGCGCTGCTGAACCATCCCGCGCTGACAGACCCGGCACCGCGTGGCACGCATGGCAGAACGGAGCCCGGTCATCGCGGCGACCCGGCGCTTGATACAGCAATCTATGCCGATCTGGGTGGTCTGCGGCTCGATTACCTGCTGCCGTCACGCGACCTCAAAAGCCACGCTGGCGGGGTCCTCTGGCCACCCGCCGATGACCCACTCGCCACCACTCTGGCGAACGCATCTCATCACTACCCTGTCTGGATGGACCTGTCCCTGCCACCCATGGCCCCCGGGCCCTGATACGCCGCCTATATCCGGCCAGCGTCTACCGGCAGGTCCAAAACGGACAGCACCAGCTTCTGGCGTGAATTGGCCACGCGCACCGCAGCGCCGTCCTGCATGTCGACAAACATCGCGCGCCCTTCCTTCCGGATGGCGCGCACAGCCGATTTCGCCACCCAATCCGAACGTGCAACGCGGACACCCAGCCTTTCGGGCAAGGGATCAACCGCCGCCCCGAACGGGCCGGGCAAATACAAACGCTCTTGCTGCGTCAGGACCCGCACATAGTTTCCTTCGGCCATGATCCGCACCAAAGCCTCTGTCTTGATCCGCCGCCCTCCGATCTCGACGTGATCAGGCAGCGCCTCCACGGACCTTGCTGCATCCAGCGCCTCCTTCGGAGGCCCGCTCGGGGACCCTGCCCGAAGCTCGCGCAAGACCCGCGGGAAAACGACAAGCATCAGAATATGCGCAATCGCCTCGACAAGGATGTAATAGAAAACCAACAGAACCGCCGACCGCAGCCAGCGAATGGTATCATCACCAAAGGTCACAAGCTCCGCAATACTGCCAGCCAGAACCCCGAACGCGGACGCCGCCAAAAGAAAGGGTGACGCATTGAAGCGCACTCTCCCACGTCGAATTGCAATCAGATCAAAAGCAACGGCGAAGGTCGCCAACAGAAAAACCGCCCCGATCATGCTGAACAGAACGACGATGGCCTGCTGGTTGATCTGGGCCAATTCGCCATAGGCATCGCTGCGCGTGTCGATAAGCGTCAGCAGGAAACCCACCAGAATATAATGGATCAGCACGTAGCGGTGGAACAAGGCCCGCAAAAGCTCAAAGGGACCGAAGGCCACCACATCACCGGAAAACATCTTGATCTCAAACCGTATGTCTTGCGGGGCTTCAAGGCGGGTCATGGCACCTTTTCCTGCCTGTAGACCGGCATTGATGCCCCGTCCAAGCGGGATTTGCGGGAAACGGCAAGTGGATCAACACGTTGCCCGCCCGGATCCGCCTTTCCACCGGCTTCCAGCCAGCCAAGAACATCGGTGCGCAGCGCTGCGGATACCGGGATCCAGGCACCACATACCACGCGTAGCCACAATTCGCGCCCGGTCTTCCTTGTTCCCTCGACAGCCGCCAAGGCCACCCAATGCGACCGCTGCACTTGCCGCCCAAATTGGGCAGGCATCTGCGCTGCCACGGCTGAAAACGGCCCCGGCAGAAGGTGACGCCCCGTTCGTGTCACCACCGTCACGTAATTCCCGCTCGCCTCGAGCCGCAAGACATCGGCAGGCCTCAGGCCCAGACGAACAAGGGTGCCCGGCTGATCGCGCTCATCCCCAGCCTGTGCAAATGTCACCGCCGTTCCGGCCCCGCTTGTGCCGTCCATGACAATCGTGCTGGCAAGGGGCAGCAGCGGCCCGGTCCCCTGCCGCAATTGGGCCAGGGCCCTTGGCATCGGACCACGAAACACGATGGTCAGGGCCACTTCCAGGTACAACACACAACTGAACGGCAGGAGCCTTGACTGCAGTTCGGTCCAGTCTTGTTCCACTTGCATGGCCTGATGCATCACATGTGCAATGGCCAGCATGCCCGCCGCACCTAGCACAAGGCCCGGTGTCACCCAGACCCGGTTGATCCGCGTTGGTCCGCCGATGCGGCGGGATACCCAAACTGCCGCCGAAAGGAAGACGAGCGTCAGCAGGTTTGCTGCAACCAGCCCCACCACAACCGCTGGCACTTGCAGGTCAATCGGCATCTGCGTGCTGTCAAGCGCGTAGAGAAGGACAATCGCAGGAAGACAGAGACCCGCGCAATTGGCCAGCACATAGCGGTGCCGCATGGCCTGCCGGAATTCCTGCAAGTTTCTGAACAAAAGACCGCCAGCAAGCAACCGCAACTCAAGCGCTGGCTCAAAAGGCTCTGACATGCCACCCGCGGCAATCTTCGATCGTCCCATCAAACCGGGCATCTCAACCACTCGCAGTTATTATTGTCACTCACACTCCGGCCGATAACTGGCAGAGTAGAGCATGTGTTATTCGCAAAACAAGAACGGGCAATACGTTTCAGAAGTAAGTATACGCATGTATAGTTCTGGCTCGCTTTCGGCAGCCCCTGCCCGCTTGACCAGCCCGACCCAAGCCGTTAGGCCACCCCCAACAATCCCTTGTCCTGCAGGAGCGCCACCGTGGCCAATCCCTCCCTTCTCATCCTCGCCGGCGATGGCATCGGCCCCGAAGTCATGGCCGAGGTGAAAAAGATCATCGGCTGGTTCGGCACCAAGCGCGGCGTCCACTTTGATGTCAGCGAAGATCTTGTCGGCGGCTGCGCCTATGACAAGCACGGCACCCCCCTGCATGATGATACCATGGCCAAGGCGCAATCCGTCGATGCCGTCCTGCTCGGTGCCGTCGGCGGGCCGCAATATGACAATCTCGATTTCAGCGTGAAACCCGAACGCGGCCTGCTGCGCCTGCGCAAGGAGATGGACCTGTTCTCGAACCTCCGCCCGGCCCAGTGCTTTGACGCGCTGGCCGATTTCTCGTCGCTGAAACGCGATGTGGTCGCAGGCCTCGATATCGTCATTGTCCGCGAACTCACCTCCGGCGTCTATTTCGGCGATCCGCGCGGCATCTTCACCGAAGGCAACGAACGTGTGGGGATCAACACCCAGCGCTATACCGAAAGCGAAATCGCCCGTGTCGCCCGCTCGGCCTTCGAACTCGCCCGCCGCCGCAACAACAAGGTCTGCTCGATGGAGAAGGCCAATGTCATGGAATCCGGCATCCTGTGGCGTCAGGTCGTGCAGGAAGTGCATGACAAGGAATACCCCGATGTCGCGCTGACCCATATGTATGCCGACAACGGCGCGATGCAGCTGTGCCGCTGGCCCAAGCAGTTTGATGTGATCGTCACCGACAACCTGTTCGGCGACGTGCTTTCCGACATGGCCGCGATGCTGACCGGGTCGCTCGGCATGCTGCCTTCGGCCAGCCTCGGCCTGCCGATGGCCAATGGCCGGCCCAAAGCGCTCTATGAACCTGTGCACGGCTCCGCCCCCGATATCGCCGGGCAGGGCAAGGCCAACCCGATTGCCTGCATCCTCTCCTTCGCCATGGCGCTGCGCTATTCGTTCGACATGGGTGACGATGCCACCCGCGTCGAAAAGGCCGTGGAAAAAGTGCTGGCCGATGGTGTCCGCACCGCCGATCTGATGGGGCCCGAGGGCGGTGTGCCGGTGTCCACCAGCCAGATGGGCGATGCCGTCATTGCCGCGCTGGACGCCAGCCTCTGACCCTGCGGCGGCGCGTTCCGCGCCGCCAACCCACATTGCGGATGGTCCGGCATGGCGCTTTCCCCCACTCTGTCAGGCGCCGGGCTGGGATTGCTGGCCTTCGGGGCCTATGCCACCTATGACATCTCGGCCAAACTTCTGGGGGCTACCTACCACCCCTTGCAAGTCATCTTTGCCGCTGGTGCGCTGACCCTGCCGCTTCTTGGCGCATATATCCTCTACACCGGCAGCGCCCGCCGCCTCCGGCCCACCCGCCCCGGCCTGATGGCGCTGCGCTGTGCGACCACAGTGGTGAATTTCATCGCCGGGGTCTCGGCCTTCACCACGCTTCCCCTGGCCGAGGCTTATGTGATCTTCTTCACCATGCCCCTCTTCATCGCCCTGCTGGCCGTGCCGGTGCTGGGCGAACGCTTCGATCCCGTGCGCGGCATCGCCGTCCTTCTGGGTCTGGTCGGTGTCATCGTGGCACTGGACCCCGTCGCAACGCCCTTGGGCATCGGCCATGCTCTCGCGCTAACCGGCGCGCTGGTAGGGGCGATGAACTACGTCCTGATCCGCAAGACAGGCGCGGTGGAAAACACCTCCGTCATGCTGCTTTGGCCGCAGATCGTGCTCTTTGCGGTGGTCGCCGCCGCCATGCCCTGGGTCTACCGCCCCATGCCCGCGGCTGACCTCGGCATCTCGGCGCTTATGGCTGTGGTTCTGATGATCGGCATGGTCGCCGTGGTCGAGGCCTATCGCCGCGCCGCCGCCATCGTCGTGGCCCCGATGCAGTATTCCCAAATCCTCTGGGCCGCCATCTTCGGCAGCCTGATCTTCGGCGAAGACTTCGGCACCCGCACCCTGATCGGCAGCCTTCTGATCGCCGTGGCAGGCATCATCGTTGTCGCACGCCAAGACAAGGCCACCGCGGTTCCGCCGCCCACAGTGCCCACCTGACCACCCATCCCGGCTTGCACCTGTCGCCACTTCGGGCAACACTGGCTGCACCTTTCTCAACAGCCCGTTTCGCCCCCGCGCCCACCCGCGACCCCAAGGATTCTGCCCCATGTCCCCCAATCTGCGCGGCGCGCTGCTCTCGCTCGCGGCCTTCGGTATCTACGCCACCCATGACGTGGTGGTGAAGTTTCTAGGCAGCGACTATTCGGCCGTGCAGATCATCTTCTTCTCGGGCTTGCTCAGCTTTCCCTTGGTGACGGTCATGCTGCTGGGCGACAAGCGCGACGGAAACCTCGTCCCCCGCCACCCGTGGTGGAGCCTTGCCCGTGCCGTCTCGGCGGTGCTGACCGGGGTCGCAGGCTTCTTCGCCTTTTCGCAACTGCCCTTGGCGCAGGCCTATGCCATCTTCTTCGCCATGCCACTTCTGATCACGCTCATGGCAATCCCGATGCTGGGCGAAAAGGTCGGTGTGCGCCGTGGCCTCGCCGTTGTGGTGGGGCTGATCGGCGTGCTCGTCGTCCTCCGCCCGGGTGAAGCAGACCTCGGCCTTGGCCACCTTGCTGCCCTGTCTGCCGCAGTGACGGGTGCGCTCACCTCGGTCATCGTGCGCAAGATCGGCACCGATGAACGCTCGGCCGTGCTGATGATGTTTCCCATGTTGGGCAACGTGCTGGCGATGGGGGCGGTCCTGCCCTTTGTCTATGTTCCCATGCCCGTGGCCCATCTGGGGCTGATGGGCATCATCGCGCTGTTCGGCTTTGTCGCGGGGCTTCTGGTGATAAAGGCCTATCGCACCGCCCCTGCCATCATCGTAGCCCCCATGCAGTATTCCCAGATCCTCTGGGCCGCCTTCTTCGGCTCGGTCCTGTTCGATGAAACGGTCGATCTCTATACTGGCATCGGCAGCGCCATCATCATCGCCTCGGGCATTTACATCGTTCTGCGCGAAGGCACGCCCAGCGTGTCAGAGAACCGCCCCGTGCTGGCGACCAAAAGCCGCCCGGAAACCGGTGCCATGCCCCGCGTCAGCGTGATGATGCAACGCATGGGCATCCCGGAAAGACAGGATTGATTCCCGTCACCTTCGCCGACCATGCCCCTTGCAAATGCCGCCACGTGGCTGTAACCCACCCCGCAATGGTCGGAGCGTAGCGCAGTCTGGTAGCGCACCTGCTTCGGGAGCAGGGGGTCGGAGGTTCGAATCCTCTCGCTCCGACCAAAATTTTCCCGAATATCCGTTCTTCCCGCAGGCCCGCGAAACTGGGCCGCCGCTCCGTACAAGGCGCGCGTTCAAACCCGTGACAGCGGCGTCAGAACCGCCCCGTCCAATGTCTCAAGGAACAGCGAAAACAGTTCCCCCTGCGAATTGATCCGCAACTTGGCATAGATGTTGCGTCGGTGAATGCGGACCGTTCCCGGCGAAATTCCCATGATCTGCCCGGCCGACTCGGCCGAATGGCCCTTCAGGGTGTATTCCGCCACCTCTCGTTCACGCGCGGTCAGAATACCCAGACCAAAGCTGCCGAAATCATGGGCCACACTGCGCCTGTCACCGCGCAGCCCGACTTGCGCCCCGCCTGCCCCCCGATCAACTCCAAACCCGGCCCAGTGGCGATGCACGGCGGCGGCCACAAAGGGAGTCAGCGCCTCAAGCGCGACAAACTCCTTTTGTGAGAAAGGTTTTTCGGCCCGCATCAGCGACAGCACGATCATCGCCCGATCCGGCAGGCTGACGAAATAGGCGATCTCTTCCGCCAATCCCGTCTGGGCATAATAGTTTCGGTAATATTCACCCTGATAGAATCGGTCTGGCGCCATGTCGCGCAATCGATAGAGGCCGGGCGCAACAGGCCGAACCGCAGCAAGGTAGAACGGATCCAGCAGATAAGGCCCTGCCTGATAATCGGTCACAAAGATCTTGCGCTTGCTTGGCGGGAAATCATCATACAGATCTATCGGCCTGTCCGATCCGCGATAGCCGAACACGACGGTATAGGTGAACGGCGCAGTCTGGCGCAGCAGATCGGCCAACGCGCGCGGAAGGGCCGGAGTGTCCAGCGCCGCCACAACCGCACCCGCCAGCGTGACCCAACCCGATGGGATCATCCACGCGTCCATCGGCGCGGGAATACCCCATTTGTGATATATACAGCCAACGGACCCTCCCCTACGATTTACCATGTTTCATAGGATAGAAGCCGTCCGATGCACAGCCTCCTCGACAATCGCGAAACGGGTAAAGGGGCCGACACAGCCCTGATCGCCGAGTTCCGCGCCGCCACAAAACGCTATGGCGATGTGGTGGCGGCTGACGCGCTGACCTTCGGGATCGGACGCGGGGAATTTCTGTCCTTCCTCGGCCCCTCCGGCTGCGGCAAGACAACGGCGCTGCGGATGCTGGCCGGATTTGAAACCCCGACATCCGGCGAGGTCTTTCTGGATGGCGAAAGCGTGACCAACGTTCCCGCCTATCTGCGCCCGGTCAACATGGTGTTTCAGCATTACGCCCTGTTTCCGCACCTGACCGTCGCCGACAACATCGCCTATGGCCTGAGGCAGCGCCGCCCACGGCCAGATCGGGGCGAGGTCGCCCGCAAGGTGGACCGCGCCCTTGAAATGGTGCGCCTGTCCGGCTTTGGCCGCCGCCGCATCTGGGAAATGTCGGGCGGGCAGCAACAACGCGTGGCACTGGCCCGCGCCATCGTGAACGAACCCAAGGTCCTGCTCCTTGATGAACCACTTGCCGCGCTGGACCGCAAACTTCGGCGCGAAATGCAGATCGAACTGCAGACCCTGCAACGCCAGCTTGGCATCACCTTCGTTCTGGTCACCCATGATCAGGAAGAGGCGCTGTCGATGTCGGATCGCATCTGCATCATGCGGGCCGGGCGGATCGTGCAGTCCGGATCACCCGCCACGCTCTATGACCAACCTGTCAGCCGCTATGTCGCGGATTTCGTCGGCAAGTCGAACTTCATCGACGGCACGCTGACCGCGCTTTCGGGCACGACAGGGCGGATCGACACAGCCTCTGGTCCCGGCTTTTCGGGACGGGTGTCCGGTGAACTGCGCGCGGGTGAAAAGGTCTCGCTCAGCATTCGGCCGGAACAGATCGAACTGGCCCACCAGCCCCGCGACGGGGCTCAGCCCGTCATGGTGGTCAACCGCATCTTCTTGGGCGAGCACACCGAATACCTCGTGCGTCACGCGGCCTTGGGCGATCTTCTGGTGCTGGTCGCCCGCCAGGCCGAGGCTTCTGAGGGCAGCTTCGCCCCCGGCGACGCGGGCTTCGTGATCTGGGCCCCCGAAGCAGGACTGATACTTGCGCAAGAGTGAACAAGAACAACCAACTGGGAGACTTCAGCAATGACCGACCGGATTGACCATATCTCACGTCAGAAATTCATGGAGGAACTGCGGCGCTACCAGAAAGGATCTGTGACGCGGCGGCATTTCCTTGGGGTGACTGGCCTCGGGGCGGCAACCGCTGTTCTGGGCGCCGCCATGCCGGGCCTTCTGCCCCGCACCGCCCGCGCTCAGACCGCGATCGGCGACCGGGTCGCCCTCGCAACTTGGCCCAACTACCACGATGTCGCCAACTTCGATGCCTTCACGGCCGAAACCGGCGCAGCGGTACAGGTGAACGTGTTCGGATCAAACGAAGAAATGCTGGCCAAGCTGCAGGCCGGCGGCAGCGGCTGGGATGTGTTCGTCCCGACGAACTACACGATCACCACCTATGTCGAACAAGACCTGATTGAGCCGCTCGATCTGGCACTTCTGCCCAATTACGACGCGGCAAGTTTCGATCCCCGCTTTGCCGGACCGGGCACGGTGGATGGCAAGCTTTATGCCGTGCCAAAGAACTGGGGTACAACCGGCTTTGCGGTGAATACCAACCACACCGAAGGCACCACGCCCGCCACATGGAAGGAATTCTGGGATCTGACCCAGACCACCTTCTCGGGCCGCACGATGGTACATGACTATCAGCTGACCACCATCGGCAACGCGCTGAAATACTATGGCTATTCCTTCAACTCGATCGACCCGGCAGAACTGGCCAAGGCCGAGGAACTTCTGCTGGCCGCCAAACCGCATCTCTTTGCGATCAGCTCGGACTATCAGCCCTCCATGCGGTCAGGCGATGCGTGGATGACGATCTGCTGGACCGGCGATGGCAAGCAGTTGAACCGCGACATGCCGGAAATCGCCTATGTGCTTGGGCGCGAAGGTGGTGAACTCTGGTCGGATTTCTATGCCATCCCGAAAGGCGCACCGCATCGTGATGCGGCCTATGCGCTCATCAATTACCTGCTCTCGCCAGAGGTGAACGCCAAAGAGGCGCTCTTCCACGGCTATCCGGTGGCGGACAGCCGCGTTGACGCCCTGCTGCCGCCAGAAATCCTGAACGACCCGATCCTCTACCCCGCCGCCGATCTGCTGAACGCGCTGGAATTCGGCGCGGCGGCCACGCTCACCGATCCGAACCGGGCCGAGTTGATGGCCCGCTTCAAGTCGGCCTGACATCATGCAGCGGCAGCGCGCATCATGGCTGCTTCTCGCCCCCGCTGGGGTGTGGTTCGCAGTCATGCTCGTGCTGCCGCTGTGTTTCGTTCTGGTGTTCAGCTTTGGCGAAAGGGCCCCGGCGGGTGGCTATGTGCCCGCCTTCACCTTTGAACAATACGCCAATCTGCCCGCACGCGGGACGGCCTTCCTCAATACCCTGCTGCTCGCCCCGCTGGGCACGGTCCTTTCGTTGCTGATTGCCTATCCGCTGGCCTATTTCCTTGCGATGCGGGCCAATCCGAAATGGCGCACGCTGCTGCTGATCCTGGTGATCGTGCCCTTCTGGACCTCCATCCTGATCCGCAGCTATGCGTGGATCTTCATCCTTGGCGGCCAAGGCCTGCCTGCGGTGATCGATTGGCTGGGCTTCGGGTCGATCCGGCTGATCAACACCCCATTCGCTGTGCTCACAGGCATCGTCTACGGCTATCTGCCTCTGATGGTTCTGCCGATCTATGTCAGCCTCGAACGGCTGGACAAACGGCTGCTTGAGGCATCGGCCGATCTTGGCGCGCCGCCCCTACGCGGTTTCCTGCAAGTAACGCTGCCACTGTCCCTGCCCGGCGTGGCCACGGGATGCCTGCTGGTGTTCATCCTGCTGATGGGTGAGTTTCTGATCCCCGCCATGCTGGGCGGCGGCAAGGTGTTCTTCATCGGCAATGCACTGGTCGATCTCTTCCTGCAATCGCGCAACTGGGCCTTCGGCGCCGCCGTTGCCGTGACCCTCGTTGTCATCATGCTCTTCACCGTGACGGTCTACATGTGGCTGATGCGCCGCATGGGCGGCCAGCGCGATGATGTGGCCCTGATGTAGGACGGACCCATGCGCCTCTATGCCTTTGCCGTTTACGCTTTCCTCTACCTGCCCATCGCCATCATCGCGATCTTCAGCTTCAACGCCGGCCGCCATGCCAGCCAGTTCACAGGCTTTTCGGTGCAGTGGTATGGCAAGGCCCTGTCCAACCCCTTCGTGATGGAGGCGCTCTGGACCAGCTTCATCGTCGCGCTCAGTTCCGCCCTGATCGCCAGCGTCTTCGGCACCATGGCGGCGCTGGCCCTGCAAGGCATGCAGGGCCGCCTTCGCATGATTGCGGATGCGCTGATCTACATGGCCATCATGGTTCCGGGGATCGTGATCGGGATCGCCACGCTGATTGCGCTGGTCACGCTGTTCGGCTGGATCAACCCGCTTCTGGCGCGACTGGCCCCCGAAGGGCAGGCCCCTCAACTGGCGATGGGCTATGGATCGTTGATCGCAGCCCATGCACTGTTCTCGATGGCGCTGGTCATCATCATCCTGCGCGCCCGCCTGTCCGGCATGGACCGCAGCCTTCTGGAAGCCTCGGCCGATCTTTACGCGCCTCCCTTCGCCACCTTCAGGCAAGTCACGCTGCCGCTGATCTTTCCCGGCATCCTTGCGGGCTTCCTTCTCAGCTTCACCTTCAGCTTTGACGATTTCATCATCGCCTTCTTCGTCGCCGGGTCCGAGACGACACTGCCCATCTATGTGTTCTCATCCATCCGCCGCGGGGTGACACCGGAAATCAACGCCATCGGCACCATGGTGCTTGCCGTGTCCCTGCTGCTGCTGGTGACCGCGCAATTCATCCTGCGCAGCGGCACCCGGAAGGAGGGCAGATGATGCTTCTTGCAGGGCGTGTCGCCTTTCTGACGGGGGCCGGGTCTGGCATCGGGCGGGCGGGCGCGCTAGCCTTGGCGCGCGAAGGGGCCGTCGTCAGCGTTACCGATCTGGATGGCACCCGTGCCCGCGCCGTGGCCGATGAAATCCGCGCAGCCGGTGGCATGGCCGAGGCGCTTGCGCTGGATGCGGGCGATGAGGCTGCGGTCACCGCAGCCATCGACGCTGTCGCCGCGCGCGGCAGGCTCGACATCCTGCACTCCCATGCCGGGATACAAGTGCCGGGCCGCCTGACCGAGATCGGGGTCGACGCCATGGATGCCTCATGGCGGCTGAACGTGCGCGCCCATTTCGTGGCCGCACGGGCGGCGATGCCGCATATGCAGCGGCAGAAAAGGGGCTCCATCATCATCACCGCGTCAAACTCCGGCGTGCAATATGACCGTGGGATGATCGCCTATTGCACGACGAAACACGCCGTCATCGCCATGACGCGGCAGATCGCGGCGGATTATGCCTGCGACAACATCCGCTGCAACGCGCTCTGCCCCGGCTTCGTGGACACGCCCTTCAACCGGGGGTTCGAGGAGCAGATGGGCGGGCGCGCGGCGCTGGAATCCTATGTCGCCCAATCGATCCCGATGGGACGCTGGGCATCGGAAACCGAGATCGCCGAAAGCATCGTCTACCTCGCCTCGGACCGGTCCGCCTTCATGACAGGTCATGCCCTGGTCATCGACGGCGGGGAAAGCCTCTAGTCACGCGCCCAACCCGCGGGGGGGCAACCGCCCCCCCGCACCCCCCGCTCCACACCACAGGCTCAGCCCGCATCGGCCAGCATCAGTGCCACCCCTGCCTCATCTGCAAAGCCCAGCTTCACCACCGTCGCCGCGACAGACGCCCCCTCTGACAGCGCCGTCTTGGCCACAAGCGCCGCCTTGCCATATCCGATATGCGGCACCAGCATCGTGGCCAGCACCAGACTGTTCTCCAGCGCCCCTTCGCATTGCGCGACATTCGCCTCGATTCCCGCGACACAGCGCGTGGCCAGCGTATCCATCGCCTGCATCAGGATACGCATGGATTGCAGCAGGTTCAGCACGATCACCGGCTCGAAGGCGTTCAGCTGCAACTGCCCCGCCTCTGCCGCCATCGTCACCGTCAAATCATTGCCGATCACCTGAAACGCGACCTGATTGACCACTTCCGGGATCACCGGGTTGATCTTGCCCGGCATGATCGATGATCCCGCCTGCACCGCCGGAAGCCGGATCTCGTTGAACCCCGACCGCGGCCCCGATGACAACAGCCGCAGGTCATTGCAGATCTTCGACAGCTTCACCGCGATCCGCTTCAGCACGCTGGAAAAGGTGACATAGGCCCCGCAATCGCTGCTCGCCTCGATCAGATCGCCCGCAAGCTTCACCGGCAGCCCCGCGACCTGCGCCAGTTCCGCCACCACCGCCTCGGCATAGCCGCCGGGCGTGTTCACCCGTGTTCCGATGGCCGTGCCGCCAAGGTTCACCTCCAGAAGCAGGTTCGACAAACGCCCGATGATCTCCACATCCTCGCGGATCGTCACGGCAAAGCCCGCGAATTCCTGGCCCAGTGTCATCGGCACCGCATCCTGCAACTGCGTCCGCCCGATCTTGCGCACCGTGGCAAAGGCCACCGCCCGTTCGGCAAAGGCATCCGCCAGCCGCGACTGCGCCGCGCGAAAGGCCTCGCACTGGCTGACAATCGCCAACCGCATCGCCGTGGGATAGACGTCATTGGTCGATTGAGACCGGTTCACATCATCATTCGGGTGCAGATGCGCGTATTCCCCCGCCCGATGGCCCATCTTGAGCAGGCCAAGATTGGCGATCACCTCATTGGCGTTCATGTTGGTCGACGTGCCCGCGCCGCCCTGGATCATGTCCACCCTGAAAGCGTCATGCCAACGACCCGCGATGATCTCGTCACAAACCTCCTCGATCACCCGCGCTTTTTCCGCCGACAGCACGCCCAGCGCCAGATTGGCACGCGCCGCCGCCTTCTTCACCCAAGCCAGCGACCGGATGAATTCCGGAAACAGCGAAAGCGGAATCCCCGAGATGGGAAAGTTTTCGATCGCGCGCTGCGTATGGATCCCCCAAAGACAGGTGCGCGGCAGGTCCATCGTGCCAAGACTGTCTTCTTCGCGGCGGATATCGTGCATCATCATCGGGCTGGTCCTTTGGCCTTGACTGTGGCCCGACACCTGCCCCCGATCCGGCCAAAGGGTCCAATGCAAATCCTGCATGGCCCATGCAGGCCCCGCTTAGGCCTTCAACGCCGCCCAGAGCGCATCGAGCTTTGGCCCCGCCGCGCGGCGCGGGCGAAAGGCGCAGATTTCCAGCGGCAATTCCCACTCGGCCCCGCCCAGTGGCACGATATCCGACCCCGCATCCACCGCGCTTTCCGGCAGCCAGCCCACGCCATGGCCCGCCGCGATCACCTCTTTCAGCACATCCGACATGTCGCATTGCACCGCCAGCCGATAGGACAGCACCCCGCCACCGCGTTCGATCACATGCTCGAACAGCCGCGCGAAATAGGCCCGCTGCGCATAGGCAATCAGGGGAAAGGGGGCCTTGGGCGTGCCGGGAAATCCGAAATCCTGCCCCCGCGCCGCATAGGGCAGGAAACGATCTGCCCGTAGCACCACCCGCTCCTGCGTGGCCAGTGCCTCATGGCTGGGCAGCGCCGGGCAGTCATGCGCCAGAAGGATATCCGCATCCCCCGCCAGATAGCGCGCCGTCACCTCGGCCGTCGTCCCCACGATCACCGAGAAAGAACTGCGCACCTTCGGCCCGATGGCCGCCAGAATCCGGCGAAAATCGCTGCGCGCCAGCACATTGGGCATCGCCAGCCGGATCTGGCTCATCACCTCGAACTGGCTGCCACGGATCGCCGCCCGCGTTTCCAACAGACGCTCCACCGATGCACCCGCCCCTTCGCGGAACTGCTCGCCCGCCTCGGTCAACCGCACGGGCTGCGACCCCTTCACCACAAGCGCCGTGCCCACCCATTGCTCAAGCGACTGGATGCGCCGCGAAAACGCCGCCTGCGACAGGTTGCGAAATTCGGCCGCGCGGGTGAAATTCCGCAACTCAGCCAGCGCCAGAAAATCCTGCAACCAGCGAATATCCATGCCGTCCGCCCCCTGCCCCTGACGCTGTCTAGGCCTGCACGGGCGCTTCTGGCAACCCGAACGATGCCCGCGTCACCCAAGGGCGGGGCCGCCCACTGCATCTGGACGGCTACAGGATCAGATCGCGCGGTACCAGTTGATCCACGCCTGCAAGCTCCAGCATCCAGTCTGCAACCCTGTCGCCATTGCTGTCACCGACAAGCAGTCCGCGCGCTGGATCGAAGATCACGGAAGCCTGCCCCCCGCCTGCGAAAGCGGCGGACGACAAGATCAGCCCCATGCCGCGTAGATCAATCTGATCCTCGCCAGTCACGAACTCGGCAATCCTGTCCCTCGCGGCCCCGATCCCGATATCCACCGCTCTGGCAAAGACAAAAACATCCGCTCCCGATCCCCCAAACATCGTATCCCGACCGGTCCCACCGTGGATCGTGTCTGCTCCATCCCCGCCCAAAAGCCGATCCCGCCCAGATCCGCCGAAAATCACGTCACCCGCGTTGCCTCCTTCGATCACGTCATCGCCCGCTCCGCCCGAAATCAGATCGCGCCCTGCCCCGCCCCAGATCATGTCCCGATCCGCCCCCCCGGTGATCGTGTCGTTTCCATTCACGCCCCACAGGCTGTTTCGTCCCTCGCCTCCGAAGATCAGGTCGTCGCTCCAGCCGCCGCTGACGCTGTCATTGCCCGCCCCGGCAAAGATGCTGTCGGCACCATGCCCACCGCGGATCAGATCGTCAGCATCCCGCCCGGTCAGCACCTCTGCGGCATCGGTCCCCTGCAGTATCAGTGCCTGCGATGGCCCACCCGCCATTGCGGGCACCACCCGGTCCGCCAGCGCCGAGGCCAGACGCCCTATGAAACCATCCGAATAATGCAGCGAATCCCTGAACATCCCAGATGCGGAAAACCCTCCCGCCCGGGACACCGCGTCCGGGTCCACCACGCTGATCCGGTCCGATCCGGCATCCAGTCGGCGCTGCTGGTCGATGATCGTCTCCCAGAACGCCCGCCCCGACGCCGCAGGCGCCTCGGTTGAAAGGGTCGAAATCACCACGTCGAAATCCAGCGCCGCCCGCGCCACGCCGGGAACCGCAGCACGCAGGCCCGCATCGATGCCCGCAAGCAGGGATTGAAACTGGCTCGCATAATTGGGCGCGCGCGCAAAATCATAGGTGTCCGCCTCACCCTGCACCCAGATCATGCCCTGCAACACCGCGTCGGGATTGGCCTGCATCACACGGGCGACTTCGGTCACCACCCTGGCTTGCATCTCACGAGGTTGAAACCAGTCCTCCCCGCGGCGGCCCCATGTTAGCGGCGCGCCAGCGCTGCTAACGGCAATGACGATGGCCCCCGGATCGCGCGCCTGCAACTGCCCACGCAACGCTGCGGTCATCGCCGTCGCATTGCTTTGGCCCGCGATGATGTAGATATTCGTCATGGTCACCTCCGGGATGCCCGGAGATGCTGGCATTCCAAGGGTAACCGGAAGATTGTCCGCACCCGTCAGGGAGCGCGATATTCTTCATCAAGTTTATGAAAATATTATATTTTCAAAGGATTTTCAGGCCAGTATCCGCGCCATAAGCAGCCGCCCATAGGCCAAGTTGGCATGCAGGATATCCTCCTCCGGCTGATACCGTTTCAAGTCGAACAGCCTGCGCGCCTTGGTGGAATAAGCCGCCGCCGTCAGGCAATCCTGCGTGACGGTCTCGGTTGGCTGGGGCTGCAGCAGCGCGCCGAATTTCCCCGCGAACAGGTCAAGCTCTTCGCCAAAGACGCGTGCCGCCTGCGCCCCCACCCCATCCCGCAGCAGCCGCCTGAATCCGGCCCCGGACGGACTGCGCCCCATCTGCATCAATCGCTCGGATGGAAAGGGTTGCGGCAGCAGGTGGATCGGTCGATCTGCCAGACCGGGCACCGACCGCAGGGTCGCCATCAAGCGCGCGGCCGCCGTCCCCATAAAGGCTTCCGACAGGGCAAGCCGTAGCACGGCTTCGGTGAGGGCGGGCCGTTCTCCCGACGCGCGGGATGACCAGTCCAGCACCCGATAGGTATTGAGCACCTGCACCATCGGGAACATGCTCACCTCGCTGGCCACCACCACCAGCGCGTCGAAATCCGCAAGCTCCTGCTCGGCCGCCAGCCCCAGACGGTTCAGGAAAGACGTCATCGCCTCGGACGCCGCGATCCTGGTTCCGGTTAGTGAGTAATCCGTCACCCCGCTGCCCGGCCGCACGAAGAATTCCACCTGATGCCCCGCCGTCGCTTCGCCTTCGCGCCAGGCCTCCATCAAACAGGCAGCATGCGAATTGCCGAAAACCAGAACCTTCATCCGCGCGCCGCGTCCAGCAACGTCTCGTCACACACCTCGATTGCCTTGTCCTCCGGCGCCGCCGCACCCTGCCAGTCGCGCAGGATGCCGTCCTGCCCGGCAAAGAAGACCTGCATGATCCTCTCCACCACTTCGTCGCGCACCTCGCGCTGGTCCGGCCCGAAGGCATCCCGCAGCAAAGGGTTCTGCGTCGCAATCTCATAGGACGGGAAATAGTCGCATCCCGGCAGCAGGGTGATCACCTCATCCACCGCCGCGCGCAGCACCGCCTTTGACCGGGCCGTCGCGCCCAGCACATGCCCGCCCGTGGCCGTCGCCATCAGGGGCACGGGCGACACCGTGAAAATGAACCGCAGGTCCGGGTTGCCCTGTCGCAGCATCTCGACCAGACGGGTGATCTCTTCCACCACCTCGCCCACCCGCGCGTTGTGAAACCGATGGGCCGGGTCACCAAAGGCAGGGTCCACCGCCGCAGGACATAGCGGATAAACCGTCCCGCTGCGCGCATCCTCCCACCGCTCGGTCAGGCCAAGCGTAAAGATAAAGACCTTCGCCTCGGAAAACATCCGCCGCACCTGCGCCAGATGCGCTGCCCGCGCCGCCCCCGCCATGTCGCGTGAGGCATATCCCCAAGGCTCCAGCCGCGGGCGCAGCCCGTCATACCACCGGCCATCCTTCTCCCAGAACGCCTCGTCCCGCAGTGTTCCGGTCAGCGCATCCTCGGCCAGCTGTACCATTTGTCCTGTACTGTAGATGTTGCCATACCGCGCCGAAAACAGACCAAATCCCAGCCCTGCCGCCGTGGCCTCTGTCATGCCATGTGGCACCGGCTCCAGATCAAGGAACCGCGCCGTCGACCGGCGCAATTCCCGCCCGATCTTCTGTGCAAAACAGCTTCCCGCCGTCGCCACAGGATCATCCCGCCGGATCAGCACGCTCGGCCGATACATATCGTTCAGCCTGAAATCGGGAGATGAAAGGCAGCGTCGCCAGAAACATTCATCCGGAAGCGACGCATAGGACATGGACAGAACACCCTCAACCCCGCCCCGCTTCGCGCAGGCACCGCCCAAGTATCGGAAATGCAGATCAACCTGTCATCAGGAAAAGACCGCTCTACCGCCCGGCCCAAGCCTGCTGGATATACATCGCTGTCATAAGATCCAGATGCGCGCCACCGCCATTCTTGGCAATCGTGATCTCGTCCTCGGACTGCCGCCGAAACAGCTCCGGATCGTCATAGTAATCCGCCACGATATCGCCCTCGGTGATCGCCCCCGATGCCAGCGGATCGATCAACTCCCCGATGTGATGAACCGTCGTCGCCCGCGCATCCACGAACACCCGCGCCCGCGCCATGGCCGTGTCGTCAACCTCGCGCATGTCGGGTTTATAGGCCCCGATCAGGTCCAGATGCTGGCCGGGTTGCAACCACTCGCCCTTTATCAGAGGCGCCGTCGCCATCGTCGCGGTGCAGATCACATCCGCCCCGCGCACCGCTGCCTCCAGATCATCCGCCACCGGCAATCCCATCGCCTCGGCACCGTCCCGGCTGCGGCTCCAGACGGTGAACTCCGCATCCGGAAACACCGCCCCGTAAGCCTCCACCATCGACTGCGCCACCTTCCCCGCACCCACCAGCAGGAACCGCCGCGCATCGGGCCGGGCCAGCCGTGAGGCCGCAAAGAGGCTATCCCCCGCCGTCTTCCATTTGGTGACCAGATGGAAATCCACCAACCCGGTCAATTCCCCCGTCACGTCATCATACAAAGTCACCGACCCGTTCACCGTCGGCTTCCCGCGCGTCACATTCCCCGGCACCACCGTCGCCACCTTCACCAAGGCGCCCAGCCCGTCGATCCACGTCGCCCGGTCCAAAATCGTATCCGTCCCGCGATAGCAGAACAGGTCCTTGATATCAGGCTTCGGCAAGCGATGCCCCGCCTCGAAAGCCGCCAGCAGCCCTTTCCAGTCCAGCAACCGCTCCGCCTCATACGGCACGAAGTCAATGCTCACAGCCCCGCCTCCCCACGTTCCAGCAATCCTTCATCCACCAATCTCTGCGCCCAGCCTTCCCAGCCGTCGAACAGATGTGTGCGCCAGCCCCGCGCAGCCGCGGCGGCGATGTTCTCAGCCCTGTCATCGGTGAACAGCAGCCGCCCCGGCGCAACCCCGCTTTCCGCCTCCAGCGCCGCATAGATCGCCGGGTCCGGCTTCATCACGCCCATCTTCCCCGATACCCAGGCCCGGTCAAACTCTGCCATGAAGGGCAACCGCGCCACGGCGGCATCAAACGTCTCCCGCCCGAAATTCGTCAGCGCGAATACCGGCATCCCCCGCGCCCGCAACGCGCGCATCACCCGGATGGACCCGTCAATCGGCGGATGGGCAATCTCGAACCACCGCTCCCGCCACATCCGTATCTCGGCCGCCCAAGTCGGATGCGCCACGGCAAGCGCCTCGACCGATGCTGCAAAGGGCGCGCCCAGATCAACGCCCGCATTCATGCCCACCAGATCAACTTCGGCAAACAGCCGCGCGCGCGCCTCCGGCCCGATCTCCCGGTCGTAAAACCGCTCCGGCTGCCATTCCAGCAGCACATTGCCAATGTCAAAGACCACCGCTTCTGGGATCACCCGTCACATCCTTCTTTCGCCGCACCGTCTCGCGCCAAAGCGTATACAGCCCCGCCCCGCAGATCAGCGCAATCCCCAGCGCCGCCCATATGTCCGGCCAGGTGCCAAACACCACCACCCCCCAGAAAATCGCAAGCGGCATGGCGGAATATTCAAACGGCGCCACCAGCGCGGCCTCCAGCGTGCGATAAGCCTGGCTCACCATCAGCCCGCCGATGGCCACCGACAGCCCGGTCGCCAGAAACCACGGCCAATCCGCCACCGGCGGCCAGACCCAGGTGCGGAACAGAAAGGCCAGCGATGCATCTGACGACCCCGCCAGATGCCCATCCCCCACGAACAGCCCCATCGACGAACTCACCACGATGAACCCGCATTGCACATAGAAGGACAGCGTCATCGCGCTTTCCGTATCCTTCATCCGCCGCGTCATCATATGGCTCGACGCATAGCAAAAGGTCGAAATCAGCACCAGGATCGCCGCCGGCTGGATCACCCCGCTGCCCGGCCGCAGCATCACCACCACCCCAAGCATCCCCACCGCCACCGCCGCCCAGCGCCGCGGCCCCACAACCTCGCCCAGCACGACAACGGAAAGCAGGGTCACCAGCAAGGGCGAGATGAAGGCAATCGCCACTGCATCCGCCAAAGGCAAAGCCGCAAGCCCAAGGAAATAGCAGACATTCGACACCATCACGAACCCGACCCGGATTAGATGGTCGCGCCGCCGCCGTGTCAGAATCTGCCGGAAACCCGTTCCGGAAAAATGCATCAAGCCCAGCAGAAAGATCATCCCCACCCCGGCCCGGATCAGGATCACCTGATGCAGCGCATAATCACCAGACAGGAACTTGATCGCCACATCATTGATCGACAGCATGGCACTGCCGCCAATGGCCAGAAGGATGCCGGTCAGGGCGCTGCGCGCTTGGGGCTCGGTCGTCATGGGTGCAGGAAACCCCTACCGCTCTATCCGTTCTATCCCGCCTGCGACACAACCATGGCGGATTGTCCCGCCCGCCAATCCCGGCCGATCAGCCCGCCGCCAACGCCGCGCGCACCACCCGCTCCAGCGCCTCAAGGTATCGCGACCGATCCGCCTTGGAATAGGGCCGCCCACCCCCCTGCCGGAACGGATCGGCCGACCGCAGGTCGGCCATCAGATCGCGCGTCGCCAGCACATTGCCGATGTTGCGGTCCGTCAGCACATCGCCGTTGTGCTTCACCACCACCGCGCCACCCGCGATCACGCGCGCCGCCAGCGGAATATCCCCCGTCACCACCACATCGCCCGGCCCGGCCTGATCGGCAATCCACTTGTCCGCCTCATCCGGCCCGGCCGCCACGAAGACGCTTTCCACCAGCGGGTTCTGGCTCGGCCGTATACCCCCGTTCGATACCATTAGAATCCGCAGCCCATGCCGCACCGCAACCCGCTCGGTTTCCTCCTTCACCGGGCAAGCATCGGCATCGACGAATATCCTAGCCATGAAGCGCCGCCGCATGGAACGCCACATGTTCCTCCATGAAGGTCGACACAAAGAAATAGCTGTGGTCATAGCCTTTCTGCATCCGGAACGATCCGCCCTGCCGCCGCACCGCCATCGCCTCGGCCAAAGCCTCGGGCTTCAGCAGGTCCAGAAACTGATCCGCCGTCCCCTGATCAATCAGCATCGGCCCGTCAAACCCATACCGCCGCATCAGAGCCGTGGCGTCATAACCCGCCCAGACCGTTTCATCCTTGCCCATATAGGCGCTGAACTGCTTGCGACCCCATTCGCTCGCCACCGGGTTGCAGATCGGCGCAAAGGCCGAAACCGACCGGAACCGCCCCGGAAAACTCATCGCAATCGTCAGCGCGCCATGGCCGCCCATCGAATGTCCGGTGATCGCCTGCGCAGCTTCGGCAAGGGGAAAGGCCGAAAAAAGCACATCGGGCAGCTCATCCGTGATGTAATCCCACATCTGGAAATGCGCTGCCCAGGGCGCCTCGGAGGCGTTCACATAAAATCCCGCGCCTTGGCCCAGATCAAAGGCCGGGTCATTCGCCACGCCTTCGCCACGCGGCGAGGTATCGGGAAACACCAGCGCGATCCCCGCCTCGGCGGCCCAGCGCTGCGCGCCCGCCTTCACCATCGCATTCTCATGCGTGCAGGTCAGTCCCGACAGATACCACAGCACCGGCACCGGCCCCTCCTCGGCCTGTTCGGGCAGGAACAACCCGAAGGTCATGTCGCAGGCACAGGCCTCGGACGGGTGCGTATACACCCCCTGCACGCCACCAAACGCCCGGTTCTCGGAAAGGGTCTTCATCACGCACCTCGCATCTCTCGGGGGGCAAGCTTCCATGCCCGGCAAACGGATGCAACCCGCCGCCCCTTCATCTCGGCCCAAATACTCAATCCGACCTGATAGCAGCGCTCAACAGCAGACGTCGCGCGGGCAGGCCGGGGGGGCGCATGCCCCCCCGGCCTGCCCGCGATCATTGCGTCGGATGGAACTTTCCAGCGGGCGAGGCCGTGAATATCTCGCATCCCACCGCCGTCACGCCCACCGAATGCTCAAACTGCGCGCTCAGCGATTTGTCCCGCGTGATCGCCGTCCAGTCATCGGCCAGCACCTTGGTCTCCGGCCGCCCAAGGTTCACCATCGGCTCAATGGTAAAGAACATGCCCTCTTCCAGCACCGGCCCCGATCCGGGCCGCCCGTAATGCAAAACATTCGGCGGCGAATGGAACACCCGGCCCAGACCATGGCCGCAGAAATCACGCACCACGCTCATCCGCTGGCTTTCCACATAAGATTGGATCGCATGCCCGATATCGCCAAAGGTGTTGCCCGGCTTTACCGCCGCAATCCCGCGCATCAGCGCCTCATGCGTCACATTGATCAGGCGCTGCGCAAAGGGTTTGGCGGTGCCCGCCACATACATCCGGCTGCTATCGCCAAACCAGCCATCCACAACCACCGTCACATCCACATTCAGGATATCGCCCGCCTGCAACACATCGCTGCTGCGCCCCGGGATCTTCGCCCCCGGAATCCCGTGGCAGACCACATGGTTCACGCTGATGCAGGAGGCGTGCTTGTATCCCTTGTAGCCGATGGTGGCCGATGTCACCCCGTGCCGCGCCACCTCGGCGGTGATGAAGGCGTCGATCTCGCCCGTCGTCGCGCCCGGCACGACCAGCACCGCGACCGCATCCAGAATCTCCGCCGCCACCCGGCCCGCACGGGCCATGCCTGCGAAATCCGCATCCTCATGGATGCGGATGCCGTCTCTGGTGATGCGTCCGCGCGTTTCGTCCACCGCCCGACCTTCCTTCTCGTTCTTCGGCCTAAATAAGCAAACCAACCCGCAAAGGCCAGACCCACCCCGTCGCAGCCTCTTTGAAACCTGCCGCACCCGGCCTATACCCCATCCACCTGCCCTATAAGGAGTCGCCCATGCCCAATCCCACCGCCGCCATGCTGGTGATCGGCGACGAAATCCTGTCGGGTCGCACGCGCGATTCAAACATGCACCACCTCGCCCAACGGCTCACGGAACATGGCATCCGCCTGGCCGAGGCGCGGGTGGTGGCCGACGACCACGCCGCAATCATCGCCGCCGTGAACGACCTGCGCGCGCGCCATGACCATGTCTTCACCTCGGGCGGGATCGGCCCCACCCATGACGACATCACCGCCGATGCGATCGCCGCCGCCTTCGCCACCCCCATCACCCACCGCGCGGATGCGATGGCGCTCCTGCAGGCGCATTACGACCGCGCGGGTTTGCCCTTCAACGACGCGCGCCAGCGTATGGCCCGCATCCCCGATGGTGCAATCCTGATCGAAAACCCCATCTCCACCGCCCCCGGTTTCACCCTTGGCAACGTCCACGTCATGGCGGGCGTCCCCAGCATATTCGAGGCGATGCTCGCAGGCCTTCTCCCCACCCTCACCGGCGGCGCGCCCCTGATGTCGCAATCGCTGCGCGTCAACCGGGGTGAAGGCGAGATTGCCGCCGATTTCGGCGCGCTCGCCACCGAATTTCCCGATCTGTCCATGTGCAGCTACCCGTTCAACACCAATGGCGTCTATGGCACCAACCTCGTCATCCGTGGCACCGATCCCGCCCGGATCGACGCCGCCATGACCCGGCTCGCGGCCCTGTTCGGATGACCCCCGACCTTCTGACAGAGGTGACCGAGGCGACATGGCCCCCCGCCGCCACCCATCGCCACGGACCTTGGCTGATCCGCGAAGGCCAAGGCGGCGGCCAGCGCGTCTCGGCCGCCTCGGCCATCGGCAACTGGACGGATGCCGACATTCCCGCCGCCGAAGCCGCCATGCGCGCGCTTGGCCAATCCCCCCTCTTCGTCCTGCGGCCCACGGACAGCGCGCTTGACGCGGCCCTCGCCGCGCGCGGCTACGTCCATCACGATCCCGTCGTCGCCTATGCTGCGCGGGTGGCCGACCTCGCAGCCACCGAACCGCCCTTCCTGACCAGCTTCCCGCATTGGCCCCCCCTCGCCGTCGCCCGGCAAATCTGGGAACAGGGGGGAATCGGCCCCGCCCGCATCGCTGTGATGGATCGTGTCACCGGGCCGAAAACTGCCATCCTGGGCCGCACCGGCGACCGCGCCGCAGCCATCGCCTTCACGGCAATCCATGGCAATGTTGCAATGCTTCACGCGCTTGAAACCGCACCCGACCAACGCAGAAAGGGCTGCGCACACAACATCTTGCGTGCTGCTGCCATCTGGGCCCGCGATCACGGGGCCGGTACGATTTCCGTTCTGGTGACTGAGCGAAACACCGCCGCCCGCGCGCTCTATGCTTCCCTGAACTTCGCGGTTGTGGGACAGTATCACTATCGAAAACATGGCCCCGCAGAAGGCTGAGCAGTTGATCTATACGCGCCCGCAACATCGTCACCGGCTTGGCCGCCCCATGGCCATGGCTGCGCTGATCCTGACCGTTGCCCTGCCTGCACAGGCGCTGGACCTGCGCTTCCCCGCCCCCGCCGCCACCTCTGGCGAACGGCGTGAGGCGGTCACCTCCTACAACGTCCCCATCGGTCCGTGGCAGGCCGGGATCATCCCGACCACCACCGCCGAAGGCGCCTTTGCCCAGACGGCATGGAAGATCGACGCCGCCGATCTGTCCACCCTGCAGATCTTGCAACCGCTCCGCGCCCAGGTCGCGCAACAAGGTTTTGAAACCGTCTTCGAATGCGCCACCTCGGCCTGCGGGGGGTTCGATTTCCGCTATGGCACCGACATTCTTCCCGAACCGCAGATGCATGTCGATCTTGGCGATTACCGCTTCCTCGCCGCGCGACGCGATGGCCCGGATGGCACCGACTGGCTCACCCTGATCGTCAGCCGCTCTGCCGATACCGGCTTTGTCCAACTCACCCGAATCGGCGCCGAAATCCCCGGCGAGCCCGATCTCAGCGTTTCGTCAAAGTCGACTTTCTCGCCCACCCCCGCAGCACCGCTGTCCAGCACCTTGCCCACAGCCCTGCCGCAGGAAGACCTGATCGCTGCACTGACCGCAGGCCAGCCCGCCACGCTGACGGATCTCGTCTTCCCCTCAGGAAAGGCAGAGCTTGCCCCCGGCAGCTACGCCTCGCTCGCACGGCTTGCCGATTGGCTCACCGCCAATCCAACAGCCTCGGTCGAACTGGTCGGCCACACTGATGCCTCCGGCAACGCGCAGGCGAACACAACCCTCTCCCTCGCCCGCGCCGAAGCCACCCGCGCCAGCCTGATTACCCAGTTCGCCATCGACCCCGCCCGCATCACAACGCGCGGTGCAGGCCCGCTGGAGCCTGTCGCCACCAACGACACCGCTGAAGGCCGCGCCCAAAACCGAAGGGTCGAGGTCATTGCGACCCCGACCCTTTGAACTCCCCCAGGAGTAGGCGGTCCCCCTTGCGGGAAACCGGCGAAATCACCAGCTGTCCGGTCCTTTGTCGATCAGTTGCCGCGCCAGAAAATCGATGAAGGCCCGCACCTTTGGCTGCGTGAACCGCCCCGGCGGATAGACCGCATAAATGCCCAGACATTCCACAGGCAGGCCCGGAATAGCCTCTTCCACCAATCCCTGCCGCATCGAATCAGCATAAAGGAAGCTTGGCAGATAGGCGATCCCAAGCCCCGAAATCGCAGCATTCAGCAGCGATTGGCCGTCATTCACCGTCAACCAGCCAACCGACCGCACCTGACGCTTTTCCCCCGACGGCGCGGTGATCTTCCACACATTGCCATTGGCCTGATTCGAATAGTGCAGCAGCTTGTGCTCATTCAGATCGTCGATCTTCATCGGCCGGCCGTATTTCTGGAAATACGATGGCGAGGCGATCATCCGCTTCGTCGTCTCGGTCAGCTTCCGCGCGCGCAGGCTGGAATCCTCCAGCTCCCCCACCCGGATCGCCATGTCGAACCCTTCGCTGATCAACTCGACATAGCGGTTGTTCAGCACCATGTTCACCGTGATGTCCGGGTATTCCAGCAGGAAATCCCCAAGGATCGGCGACAAGAGGTTCACCCCGAAATCGGTGGCGACACTGATACGCAACAGGCCCGAAGGGGCCGACTGCATCGATGTGACCAGCGCATCCGCCTCACCTGCGTCATTCAGCACGCGGCGGGCGCGGTCGTAATAGGCAAGGCCAATCTCGGTGGGCGAAACGCGGCGGGTCGTCCGGTTCAACAGGCGGGCCCCCAACCGCGCCTCCAGAGCCGACACATGTTTAGACACCGCAGATTTCGAAATTCCCATCTTCTTGGCCGCATCGGTAAAGCCGCCCTGGTCTACAACCATGGCAAAGGCTTCCATTTCCGTCAGTCGGTCCATTGTTACCCTCTGGCAAGCTATGAGGTCGAATGGCCGAGGATTGACCGCGAATTCAGGCAGGATCGGGGCGCAGACGGGGCCGATCCGGGGTTTTCCATGGGATCGTTGATATCAGGGAAACATAAATCCCCGCCGTGGCACGCGCCTCAAAGCCGCGCCGCCAGCCTTGCACCCTGATCAATCGCGCGTTTCGCGTCCAGTTCCGCCGCCACATCCGCCCCGCCGATCACATGGGCCGCAATACCCGCCGCCGCCAGACCATCCGCCAGCCCCCGCGCAGGCACCTGCCCAGCGCACAGCACCACCGAATCAACCGGGATCAACTCCTCCACCCCACCCCGCCGCACGACAAGACCCTCAGGCAGGATACGCTCATAGCTCACCCCGCCGATCATCTTCACCCCCTTGGCCGCCAGCGCCGCGCGGTGGATCCATCCCGTCGTCTTGCCCAATCCACGCCCCGGCTTTTCCGCCTTGCGCTGCAAAAGCCAAACCTCGCGCGCCGGCGCTTCCGGCGCGGGCTCCACAAGCCCGCCCCGCACCTCCGCCGGATCGCCCACACCCCATTCGCGCCGCCAAAGTGCGGCATCCAGCGTCGGGCTCGCCCCGCGATGGGCAAGGAACTCGGCCACGTCAAACCCGATGCCGCCCGCGCCGATGATCGCCACGCGCTTGCCCACAGGCGCGCCGTTCAGCACATCGATATAGCCCAGCGCCGCCTCCTGCCCCGGAATGCCCGGATCGCGCGGGATCACCCCCGTCGCCACGATCACCTCGTCGAACCCGCGCAGGTCCGCGACCCCAACCTCGGCGCCCAGCCGCAACTCCACCCCCGCCCGCGCCACCCGCGCCGCGAACCACCGCACCAGCCCGTGAAACTCTTCCTTCCCCGGCACCATCTTCGCCAGATTGAGCTGCCCGCCGATCCGGTCCGCCCGATCGAACAGCGTCACGCGATGCCCCCGCTCCGCCGCCACCGCCGCCGCCATCAGCCCCGCCGGCCCCGCACCCACCACGGCCACCGACTTCGCCACCTCGGCCGGCGCATAGACCAGTTCCACCTCATGACAGGCGCGTGGGTTGACCAGACAGCTTGTCAGCTTGCCGCTGAAGGTGTGGTCCAGACAGGCCTGATTGCAGGCGATGCAGGGCGCGATCTCATCGGCACGCCCCGCCGCCGCCTTGGCCACGAAATCCGCATCCGCCAGAAATGGCCGCGCCATCGACACCATATCCGCCAACCCGTCGGCCAGCAGGCCCTCGGCCACTTCCGGCGTGTTGATGCGGTTTGATGTGATCACAGGGATTCCCACCTCCCCCCGCAGCCGCCCGGTCAGATGCGCGAATGCCGCGCGGGGAACGGATGTAGCAATCGTCGGCACCCGCGCCTCATGCCAGCCGATCCCGGTATTCAGCAGGCTCGCCCCCGCCGCCTCCACGGCCTTTGCCAATAGCGCGACCTCATCCCAGGTGCTGCCATCGGGCACCAGATCAATCAGGCTGATACGATAGATGACGATGAAATCTTCCCCCACCGCCGCCCGCACCCGGCGCACCACTTCCACCGGCAGGCGCATCCGGTTCTCATAGCTCCCGCCCCACTCATCCGTGCGCCGGTTGGTATGGGCCACAAGGAACTGGTTTAGGAAATACCCTTCGCTGCCCATCACCTCGACGCCGTCATAGCCCGCCTCGCGCGCCCGAACAGCAGCGGTCACGATGTCGGCAATCTGCTTCTCGATCCCCACCGCATCCAGCTCGCGCGGCGCAAAGGGCGAAATCGGCGATTTGATCGCAGAAGGCGCCACGCAATCCTTGCCATAGGCATAGCGCCCCGCATGCAGGATCTGCATCGCGATCCGCCCGCCTGCCTCATGCACCCGGTCCGTCACCACCCGGTGATTAGCGATATCCAACGCCGTATAAAGCCCCGCCGCGCCCGGAAACACGCCACCCTCCGGGTTGGGTGCCATCCCCCCCGTCACCATCAGCGCCACCCCACCCCGCGCTCGGTCGGCATAGAACTCGGCCACCCGATTCCAATCCCCGCGCTCCTCCAGCCCCGTATGCATGGACCCCATCAGCACCCGATTGGGCAGCGTGACATGGCCAAGGGTCAGCGGCGACAGCAGATTTGGATAAAGCGTCATGATGGTCCTCCGGCCCGCGACACTGCCGCAGCCCCGCGCCCCTGTCACGACCTACGCCACGTCATGCGCGAAACCCTGCATTTTCTGTCTGAAAATATCCTAGGGGGGTCCGGGGGGCGAAGCGCCCCCGGTCCAACGCCAGCCAAAAGCGCCACCCTACCCCAGCGTTTCCACACAATGGCGCCGGAAGGCCCGCTTCAGCATGTCCAACTCCGCCCGCAGCAGATCCACCTCAGCGCGCAGGTCGTCCTCCATGGGCACCCCGGTGATGATGGTGAAATGCGCCAGCGTCTCGCCCGTGCCACGGTTGCGGATCAGAAAGCTCTGCACCCCTTCGCTCAGCGCGGCCACCGGCACCGGCACCCGCACCGCCCATTCGCCCGCGCGGTCCGGGATTGCCGTGACCGTCACCCCCGGCACCTCGGCCTCCAGATGCCGCACCTCAAGCGCGGGTTTCTCGGTTCCCGACAGCACGCCTTCCCAGACCCCTGCCCGGATGCGCGTCTTGGTCAGCTTCACCCCGTCCATCCTCAACCCCTCACATATCCGCCCGGGGGCGACGACTCACCGTCACATCCCGCAGGATGATCTGGTTCATCTCCGGCCCCTCGAAGATCAGGTCGATCCACAGTTTCTCAATCCGCTTCTCGTTGATCTTGGTATAGGTCAGATCGAACTCCACCATCACCTCTTCCGAACCCAGCGGCAGTTCCAGCACGATCTGCTCGGTATTCGGCCCGTGCTTGACGTTCAGCCGCGCGAAAATCTCCAGCGGCTTTTCCAGCTCCACGATCACATCCAGCCGGATCAGATGGCGCAGCTTCAACCCGCGCGCCGCGTCCTCCGGCAGGTCGATGACAAGTGACAGGAAGGATCCGTCGAACCGGAACACATCCATGCGAAAGCCAAAGGGGGCGACGTCGCTCTCCCGCTCGTTGCGGATCTGGCGCACCGTCAACTCGCTCACCCGGCAATCGTGGAACACTGTGGCCCCCTCGCAGAACAGCATCCGGTTCGGCACCGATGCCTGTCCCGGCACCGGCATAGGTCCGCGCCAAAGATCGGGCCGCCACGCCCAATCCGTGCCCAGCGGCTTGCGCATCGCATTGGAACCGATCACAGGCAGCGCCAGCCGATGCTCTGCCTGATGGATCACACGGTCCAGCTGCCGCCGCAACGCCCGCGCCCGCGACCGCCAGCCGCGTAGCACATCCGGCTCGGCCACAGCCGCCGCTTCCGCGATTTCTTCCCAGCGCCGGACGACCCGCTTCTGCAGCAGCCTGTCCAACACGCCTTCGATCTTGCCCACCATTCCGCGTCCCGAATACCGCCTAAGGCCCCGTTCAGGGGCACCAGCCACACGTCCTATCTATTGCCGGAAAGCCCACACCGCGCCACCGCCTTTTCACCTCAAAAGCGAAGTTCTCAACCACCAGTCCCGGTCTGGTTAGCATTTGTCGCAACCGCCCCGCCCGCATTGGCCCGCCGCAATGCCGAAAGCGTCGCCTCCACCAATGCGCGCCCCTTGGCCGCAGGCAGCGGCGCGTCCTCCGATGGCCCCGCCGCCGTCACCGTCACCAACCGCCCCCGCAGCCCGGCAATCCCGCGCCAATAGTCACCAGCCTCACGGTCCCTCACCTGCACCAGAAAGGCCCCATCAACCCCTGTCGCCGCCAAGACCTGCACGTCCCCCGCACGCCCTGACCGGCTCAGGGCCGCTCGCCCCGCTTCTGATGTGAAATACGCCGCCAACGCCGCGCCGCCGCCCGCCATCACCCCGGCCGATGCCGCCTGACCAACCGTCAGCGTCAGAACAGCAGGCTCCGCCGTGCCGCTCGCCGAACAGCGCCCCATGATCACCACCGCGCTGTCAGCCTGCCGCTGCCCTGCGCCCGGCGCGATGCAATAGCCCGCCGGGGCCGCCGCCACCACGGCCCCATTCAGCAGCGCCACCTGCCGTATCCCCGCACCTTGCGTCGCCACACATCCGGCCAAGACCAGAACACCGATCAACCCCAAACTCTTCACACCCGTCCCCTTGTGTCAGTGCAGCCTCAAACGGTTCAATAGCGCCCGCACCCGCCACCGTCCATCGCCGCACCGCCCAAAGGCGCAACCCCGCCCAATCGCCCGACCAAGCACCCATTGCATCCGCCCCGTCAAACCGCTTCACTCCGCCCAACGCCACATCCGAACCCAAGGCCACGCATGACCCGCCTTCCAGACCTCGCCGACCGCCTGAACGGGCAGGCCGATCTCTACACCGCCCTGCGTCAGTCCCTCGCCCCCGGCGACCCCGCGCCCGATATCCCCGCCCTCATCGCCGCCACCGACACGCCCACCCGCGCCCGGCTGAAGCGCGTTGACGCCGGCCTCCTGGCCGCCATCGCGCGCAAGGCCATCATGGGTGAGGCCACCCCCGATGCCGCCGCCCTCCGCGCAGCACTCGCCACCATCCCCGCCCATCCCCTCTTCCAGCCCGATCCGGCCACAGCCGCCACCATGGCCCTGCCCACCACGGGTGAACGCCCTGACATGCCCGCCTTCTCCGACCCCGCCTTCGATCCCTGGTTCGCCAGCCACCAATCCCAAGGCATCCACTACGGCCTCGGCCTCTACGGCGAAAACCGCACCGTCTACGCCACCCCGCAATTCGCCGATGCCGCCAGCCCGGAACGGCGCACCATCCACCTCGGCATCGATGTCTTCGCCCCCGCTGGCACCCCTGTCTTTGCCCCCCTTCCGGGCCGGGTGAAACACCTCACCTACAACGCAGACCCGCTGGATTACGGCCACACTCTGATCCTCGAACACGATATCGCTGGCCAAAGGTTCTTCACCCTCTACGGCCACCTCGCCGCCACCCTGCCCGGCCTGCACCCGACCGGCAGGGTGGAGTCTGGTCAGATCATCGCCCATCTCGGCGACTGGCCGGAAAACGGCGGCTGGGCCGCGCATATCCATTTCCAGATCATCACCGATCTGCTCGCCCAAACCGGGGGCAACTTCTTCGGCGTGGGCCATGCCAGCCTGCGCGATGTCTGGTCCGACATCAGCCCCGACCCCAACCTCCTCATGCGCCTGCCCACCCACAGCTTCACGGTCTGATGCCATGTCCATGATCCGCCCCGTCACCCCCGATGACCGCGCCCTCTGGCAGCCGCTGTTCGAAGGCTACGCCGCTTTCTACAAGACCCCTCTCACGCCTCACAGACGCGACACTGTCTGGTCTTGGATCCACGATCCCGCCAACCCGTTCTGGTGCGACATCGCCGTCTCTGGCGACAACACCCCCCTCGGCTTCGTGCAATACCAACTGATGCACCGCTCTCTCGGCGGTTCCATGGTCTGCTACCTCTCCGATCTCTTCACCACACCCGCCGCGCGGGGGCAGGGCACCGGCCGCGCGCTCATCGACCACGTCCTTGCCTTCGCCCGCGCCCGTGGCCTGCCCAATGTCCGCTGGCTCACGGCCGAAGACAACACCACCGCCCGCAACCTCTATGACAGCTACGCCCCCCGCACCCCTTTCATCCTGTACTCCCTCCCCACCACCTGAGTATGGCGCGCCCTGCCGCTTCATCTTGGCCCAAATACCCATTCCGCCCCCGCCCCAGGCTCCATGCCGCAGAACTGCGCCCCCCGGCCAATCCACGCCGCCGCTGCCCCATCCCCCCGCCCGGTGATTGCATTTCCCACCCCCCCGGCATATCTCTCACCCAACCGACGCGACCCGCAAAGGCCACGCCCGCATGAACTGGATCTCCAACTACGTCCGCCCCAAGATCAACTCGCTCTTCTCGCGCCGGGAAGTGCCTGAAAACCTTTGGACGAAATGCCCCGAATGCGGGACGATGCTGTTCCACCGCGAACTGGCCGCGAACCTGAACGTCTGCACCTCCTGCGATCACCACATGGCCATCAGCCCGCGTGACCGCTTCGAAGCCCTCTTCGATGGCGGCATCTTCACCGAGGTGAAGGTTCCCGATGCCGTCACCGATCCGCTTCATTTCCGCGACCAGAAGAAATACCCCGAACGGCTCAAGGCCGCCCAAAAGGCGACCGGAGAGAAAGAGGCGATGCTCGTCGCCGAAGGCGAAATCGCCAAGACCCCGATCGTCGCCGTCGCGCAGGATTTCTCCTTCATGGCGGGCTCCATGGGCATGTATGTGGGCAATGCCATCCTCGCCGCCGCTGAACGCGCGGTGAAACTCAAACGCCCGCTGGTCCTCTTCTCCGCCGCTGGCGGCGCGCGCATGCAGGAAGGCATCCTGTCGCTGATGCAGATGCCCCGCACCACCGTCGCCGTGCAGATGCTGCGCGAGGCGCACCTTCCCTATATCGTCGTCCTCACCCACCCCACCACGGGTGGCGTCACCGCCTCCTATGCCATGCTGGGCGATGTGCAACTGGCCGAACCCAATGCACTGATCTGCTTCGCAGGCCCCCGCGTCATCGAACAGACGATCCGCGAAAAGCTGCCAGAAGGCTTCCAGCGCGCCGAATACCTGCTCGATCACGGGATGCTGGACCGCGTCACCCACCGCAAGGCCCTGCGCGAAGAACTGGTCACGATCATCCGCCTGCTCACCGGCCAACCCCCGGCCATCAAGGGCGAACTGACCGCACAATCCGTCGAAGCCTGACCAAGTGACCGCCCTCACCTCCGACGCCCTGCTTGAACGGATGATGACCCTGCACCCCAAGGTCATCGACCTGACGCTGGACCGTGTCCACCGCCTCTTGGGCCTTCTGGACAATCCCGAACGCGCCATCCCGCCCGCGATCCACATCGCGGGCACCAATGGCAAGGGCAGCACCCAGGCCATGATCCGGGCCGGGCTGGAACAGGCGGGGCAAAAGGTGCACGCCTATACCTCCCCCCACCTCGCCCGCTTCCATGAACGCATCCGGCTGGCCGGTCAGTTGATCAGCGAACCCGCCCTCACCGCGTTGCTCGATGAATGCGTGGCAAAGAACGGCCCGGACGAGATCACGTTTTTTGAGATCACCACCTGCGCCGCCTTCCTTGCCTTCGCCCGCACCCGGGCAGACTGGACGCTCTTGGAAGTCGGCCTTGGCGGGCGGCTGGACGCGACAAACGTCATCACCCCGCGCCTGTCGATCATCACCCCCGTCTCGATGGACCACGAATCCTTCCTCGGCGACACCATTACCAAGATCGCAGGCGAAAAAGCCGGGATCATCAAGCGCGGCATCCCCGTCATCATCGGCCCCCAACACCCCGACGGGCTCCAGTTGATCGAATCCACCGCCGCCCGCCTCGGTGCACCGATCCTTGCCTATGGCCAGCACTGGCATGTCTGGGAAGAACGCGGTCGCCTGATCTATCAGGATGAAAACGGCCTGCTCGATCTTCCCCTGCCCAACCTGCCAGGGCCCCATCAGATCCAGAATGCTGGTGCCGCGATCACCGCCTTGCGCCATCTCGGCTACAGTGAAGGCGCCTGCGAAGCCGCCGTCGCCCGCGCCGAATGGCCCGCCCGGATGCAGCGCCTGCGCCACGGCCCGCTGATCGACATCGCCCCGCAGGTCGAACTTTGGCTCGACGGCGGCCACAACCCCGCCGGGGGCGAAGCCATCGCCGCCACGCTGGCCCGCATGCCCGCCCGCCCCACGCACCTGATCTGCGGCATGCTCAACACCAAGGACGTGACGGGCTACATGCGCCCCCTCGCACCGCAGGTCACACGCCTCCACGCCGTCTCCATCCCCGGCGAAAAGAATACCCTGCCCGCAGAAGCCACTCGCGACGCCGCCCTCACCGCAGGCATCACCGCCACCACCGCCCCTTCCGTGGCCGAGGCGCTGGCCGCCATCACCGCCACCGATCCCCAGGCCCGCGTCCTGATCTGCGGCTCGCTCTACCTCGCCGGGTCAATCCTGCGCGAAAACGGCTGATCTCTCGCTGATTTCCCAAATGCGGCAAGGAGTGTTCCCCGAACACTCCCGATTTTTCGCAGAAAAATCGCCCCACCCCACCCCAGCCAAACTTGCGCCCCAATCCTCGACAACGCTCGACGCACAGTTTCACACGAGCTTTTTTCGATGACCGCCTTTTCTGCTGTCCCTGCCCAGACCCTGACCCGCGTTGCCGTTCTGATCGATGGCGATCACATCCCGGCCACCTTCCGCCCGGCCATAGCTCAGCAGGCGCAACGCATGGGTCAAGTTGTCTCGACCCAGCTCTTCTGTGATCTCTCACTGCGCGCTGACTGGGCAACTGAAACTGGCCTTGATGCACAGCATTGCAAAGGCCGTCCCGGCAAGAACAGCGCCGACATGGCGCTTTGCATCGCGGCACTTGACCTCGCCTATCGCGGTCTCGCCGGATCATTTCTGATCGTATCCAATGACAGGGATTTCGAACCCCTCCTGCGCCACCTCAACCGTATGGGCTGCGATGCACGGCAGATGAAGCAGCCCCCACCAGCCCCAGCCACAAAGACGGTCGAAGCCACACCAACACCAAAAGCAGCCGAAGCAAAAAGTCCCGTTGCTGCGAAACAAAGCGACCTGACCATCACCATGGTGCGTCACGCAATCAAAACGACCGGTTCAGCGCAGGGTTTGCCCCTCTCTCAACTGAACCACATCATGAGCGCAACCGGCTTCCGGATCTCCCAAACGCCCCAAAAGACATGGTATGCTTGGATCAAGGCACATCCCGATCACTTTGTCTGTGATCCGAAGGGACCCAACACCCATGTCCGGATCAGGCCCTGACAACGAAGCGTCCCCGATTTTTCGCAGAAAAATCGCCCCTCACACCCCATACCGCGCCATGAACATCGCCACCGCGCCCTCCACCACCCGCGCCACTTCACGCGGCTGGCGCGCGGCATCTATGCCGAACACCGCCCGGTCATGCAGATCGGCCTTGCACAGTTGCGCAAACTGGTCCGCCGCCAGATTCAGATCGTCGATCCGCAGCTCCCCCCGCGCCACCGCCTTGGCCAGATAGATCGCCAGCCGCTCTCGGATCAGCAGCGGCCCGCTTTCATAGAACGCCGTCCCCAGCGCCGGGAACCGGTCGCTTTCGGCCACACACATGCGAAACATCCGCTGCCCGAAATCCGACTGTGCAAAGCCCAC
>CALRPT020000014.1:0-113337 GCA_943370085.1 Variovorax paradoxus
GCCAAGTTACCAAAGTAACGTGACCCACAAACCGTGAAGCTGACACCTAGATCATCGGGCTTACACCCTACTAGGCCGATATGCTGCGATCAGACGCCGATGCGCCCAAACCGCCCACATATCCCTTCAAATCCAAATTTTCAAAGAGCACAGACACAAAACAAGCCGCACGCTGTCACCAGCGTCGCTTCCCGCCTTGCCTCCAGAGTTTTTTCGCAACGGCTTCTGCCGCCACTTCCGCTTCCTTCGTTCCACCATCTGGCGTCGCGTCGTCTTCGGTGAGGCGGTATTTACGTATCCGCCCCGGTGGCCGCAAGTGGAAAATGACGGGAAGATGACGATTTTTTCGGCATCCCAAGAATTCTTGGGGTTTTCGCCCCCTCTTGGGCAAAAATTCGCTTTGCGATCCCCCCTGCCTCGCCGAACATAGCGCCTTCCTCGGCGCGATCGGGTGACCCGCAGCGACTCGCGCACCGATTCACCCGCCGATTCACCCCTCGGTCTGCCGCCCCCTCAGGCGAATCCCGCCACGGCATAGGTAATGCGCCCCCCCGCGACCGTCAGCGCAATCGGCGTTGCCCCAATCCGCTCCGGTG
Organism: Variovorax paradoxus; assembly: GCA_943370085.1. Classification (GTDB taxonomy): domain Bacteria; phylum Pseudomonadota; class Alphaproteobacteria; order Rhodobacterales; family Rhodobacteraceae; genus Paragemmobacter. The sequence continues at coordinate 597 of CALRPT020000014.1, forward strand.
CCATCGCCTCGATATCCCCGTCGATCAGCACCAGGTCCGCCGCCATCCCCACCCTGAGCGTGCCGGTGATATCATCCCAATGCCCGGCCCAGGCCCCGCCCGCCGTATAGGCGTGCAGCGTCTCCATCAGGGTCAGCCGCTCATCCCCTGCCCCCTCATAAGGAACGCGCGTCAGCGCCGCCTGTATGCCGCGCATCACCGATACATCCGTCACAGGCCAGTCGCTGGCATAGGCCACTGGCGCGCCGTGATCCTTGAGCGTCTTCCACAGATAGGCATCGCGCCAGCGCGCGCGGTCAAAGACCACCTCCATCGTCGACATCGGGAAATCCATCACCCCCGGCGGATGCGGCGGCTGCACGCTAGCCGTGATCCCCAGCGCGCCAAGGCGCGGCACATCAGCCCGGTCGATCAACTCGATATGCTCGATCCGGTGGCGCATGTCGTGCAGCCCATTTACCTCAGCCGCCGCCGCATAGCCATCAATGGTCGTGCGCACCGCCCCATCACCAATGGCATGCACCGCAATCTGCAATCCGCGCCGGTCAATTTCAGCACAGATCGCCTTGAACCACTCCGGCGCGAACAGCGGGTCCGCCCGATGCCCAGGCACGCCGGGATAGTCGTTGAGCATGAAGGCCGTCCGGCTGTCCACCACCCCATCCATGAACATCTTCACGAATCCAGACCGCACCCAGTCACCACGATAGTCGGCATCCATGGCCGAGGCGCGGTCCAGATCCGCCATCTCCATATGCGGCTTCATATGGAACGGCACCCGCACCCGCGCGGTCAGCCGCCCCTCGGCCTCCATCTCGGCCAAGAGCGCACAGGTGTAGCGGTTGCCGTCCATGTTCACCATCGTGGTGATCCCATGCGCAGCGCAATGCGCCAACCCCGCCGCCACCTTGTCCTTGTCCGCCGCCCGCATGGCCGCATCCGGCCAGGGCTCCGGCTCGCCCCCCGTGGCGATGCCCAATTGCAGATGCGCCTCACCGCCCAGCGCCAGCACCGGGCCAAAGGCCTCGAACTCGCGCAACTCACCCGCCGCCGTGCCGTCGGCGGCCATCACCACCTCATGACCATGCGGCATCTGGGCCCCATGCAGCAGCCCCGCCTTCTCCAGCGCCATCGTATTGGCCCAGACCGTATGATGATCCGGCGACATCATCGCAATGGGCCGATCCGCGATCACGCGGTCCAGATCCTGCCGCGTCACCGCCTCGCCCAGAATCTCATAAGCCGCCCCCTGCGCCATCAGCAGCGCGCGGTCGGGGTTCTTCGCTGCATAGTCCAGAAACGCGGCCTTCAGCGCCTCAAACCCCATCACCCCGCCGATCTGCAACTGCACCAGTTCCGCCCCGCCCAGCACCAGATGCAGATGGCTCTCCACGAACCCCGGCAACAGCGTCCGTCCGCCCGCATCGATCACCCGCGTCGCAGGCCCCGCCAGCGCCGCCACCTCTGCGCCCCCCACCGCCGCGATCCGGCCCGCGCGCACGGCCACCGCCACCGCCCTTGGCCGCCCCGGGTCCATCGTCAGTACCTTCGCATTCGTCACGATCAGATCGACATCCATCCCTGCCCTCATCTTCATCTTGGTTTCAAATACCCTGAAGGGGCGCGCCGCCCCCGGCGGCGCGGGGGGCAAGGCCCCCTCTACCCCTTGATCCGTTCCGCCATCACACACAGCAATTCGAACATGATCGATATCCCCAGCCAGGCCGTCCCTCCCGACGGGTCAAACGGCGGGCTCACCTCCACCAGATCGGCCCCCACCACCTTCACCCCGCGCAAGCCCCGCACCACCTCCAGCGCCTGCCAGCTGTTCGGCCCCCCCACCTCGGGTGTGCCAGTGCCGGGCGCAAAGGTCGGGTCCACGAAATCGATGTCATAAGTGATATAGGTATCCCCCGCCCCCACGATATCGCGCGCTTCGGCCATCACGTCCTCCACCCCCCGCCGGTGGAACTCCCCGATGGGGATGATGCGAATACCGTTGGCGGCCGCGAAATCCCAATCCTCTCGCCCATAAGCCGTGCCGCGAATGCCGATCAGGCAAAAGCGTTTGGGGTCGATCAGCCCCTCCTCCACCGCACGGCGGAACGGCGTGCCATGGTTGTAACGGCTGGTTCCGAAATAGACGTCGTTCAGATCGGTATGGCTGTCGAACTGGATCATGCCCACCGGCCGGCTCTTCGCCACCGCCCGCAGGATGGGCAGCGAACACAGATGATCCCCGCCCCCGGTCAGCGGCAAAATCCCTGCCGCCACCACACGGGCATAAAACGCCTCCATCCGCGCCAGCGAATCCATCAGATCGCCGGGGTTGGGCGCAACATCCCCCAGATCGGCACAGCGCGCCAATTCGAACGGCGCCACCCATGTCGCCCCATTCTGCGCGCGGATCATGGTCGACAGATCGCGCAACTGCCGCGGCCCGTGCCTTGGTCCGGGCCGGTTGGTCGTTCCCCCATCCCAAGGCGCACCGATCAGCCCGATCTGCACCTCACCCAGTCGCGGATCGTCCAACCCCACATGCGGCAACCGCATGAAGGTGGGGATGCCCGCGAATCGCGGCAGGTCAAACCCTGAAACCGGCCTGAAAAATCCTGTCTCCGTCATCGCATCCCTGCCCTTGCCCTGATTCCCGGCGTCATTTCACCGCCCCATCCGGCCTTTGTCAGGTCCACAACCGACATGCCACGCCACAACCCTTGGATATCCGGGGCGGAAATCCCGCCCATCCGGCCACCGCCGCCCCTCGGGTCTTGACCGCCGCGCCCGCTTCCCCCCTTATCGGCTCACATCCGGAGGACCCCATGTTCAGCAAGACCGATCCCGCCGCACCCTCTGCCCAGCCGCCGCGCGCCCCGAACCCGAATGCCGGGAAATCGGTTCTCGCGTCCGATCTGCGCATCACCGGTGAAATCTCCTCCACCGGCTCGGTCGAGGTGTTTGGCGAAATCGACGGCAACCTCGCCGCCCGCAGCCTGATGATCGGCAGCGAAGGCAGCGTCAAAGGCTCCGTCTCGGCCGAAACGATCGAAGTGAAAGGCGCGCTCGACGGCCGCGTCAGCACCCAGTCCTTCACCCTGCGCGCTTCAGCAAAAGTCGAGGCCGACATCACCTACACCGCCCTCGTGATCGAAAGCGGCGCCCAGATCGAAGGCCGCTTCACCCGCCCGAAGGGCTGATCCGCTCCCACGGCGTACCAAAGGCCCCCGCCGGGGGCCTTTTTGCTGGGCGTACCATCACCGCCCGGCGTCCTCCTGCCTTTGCCGCAGTTCCTCCTCAACAAAGCCCCGCGGATCAAGGCAGAAGGCCCGATACAGCCGATAATGCCGCGTTTCCTCAAGCGCCACCTCCTCCAGCCCGAAGCGGGTCAGCTGCAGCAGCCGCGCACCCGGCGTGGCCATCAGGATGGGCGAATGCGTGGCCATGATGACCTGCGCCGATGCCCCCTCCTGCACCGCCGCCAGCATCGCGAGAAGGTCCATCTGTCGCGCAGGCGACAAGGCACTTTCCGGTTCGTCCATCAGATACAGCCCCTGCCGCCCACAGCGCTCGGCGAACACCCGCAAAAAGCCTTCGCCATGGGAATGGGACAGGAAATCCGGCCCCGGCCCCGGCTGGTCATCCAGATAGCGGGCCACCGACCAGAAGGATTCCGCCTTGAAGAACCACCCCGCCGTGATTTTGGGCAGCCATGCCCCGCGCAGGTGTTCAGCCAGCCCCGCACCCGAACGATCCACGGCGCGCGCATGATCGACAGGCATGTATCCCTTACCGCCACCCGCCTCATCATAACCCGCCAAACCCGCAAGGGCTTCGATCAAGGTGGATTTTCCAGATCCGTTCTCGCCAACGATGATGGTCACGGGCGTTGTGAACTCAATCTCCCAATCGGGATCCTTCAGGAAGGGCAAGGAAAAGGGATAATCCGATGGACGAACGTCCTCCGGCCGCGCCCAAGCTACACGCTTCAGATAGGGCGCAGGCAGATCGGTCTGATAGGTCCGGCGCGCCGCCATCAGGGCCTCCTCACACATCTCAATTGATCAAAATCTGCAGCGATGTGCAGCGTTGCTCGACAACCTTCCGCGCGCCCTGGCAGGTCAGACGGCACGGATTGATCCGTCACCCCGCCGTACCACCGCTTCGGCGATGCAGGGTTCACCGCACCATGCCTCCCGGCGGGATCGAATAGGTCATCGACGCCCGCGCCACAGGCTCTGCCAGCCCTTCGGAAAACAACAGCGCATCGCCCACCGCCAGCACCCGGCCCAGCTTCAACAGCCGCGCCTCTGCCAGCAAATCCCGCCCTGCCGCAGGCTTGCGCAGGAAATCGATGCTCGCATTCGTCGTGACCGCCAGCGCAACCGGCCCGATCCGGCTCAGGATCGCCAGATAGATCGCAACATCCGCCAGCCCGAACATCGCCGGCCCCGAAACTGTCCCTCCGGGCCGCAGATGCCGCTCTGCCACCCGCAACCGCAGGCACAGCCCCGCCGCATCCACCCGCTCTACAGTGAAATCCGCCGCCACCTGCCCGAAATCACGCGCCAGAAACGCCTCCAGTGCGTCCCTGTCCATCATCAGTTCCATCACTTCCCTCGCCTGCGCCACCTCCCTATGCTGGCCCAAAGTCAAAGGGGGATGCAATGACCGAAGACCTGATCTTGCGCCTGAACGCGCGCACGGGCCCGGCCGTCACCTCCGAAAGCCAAAGGGGGAAGCAATGACCGAAGACCTGATCCTGCGCGAAGATGCAGGCCATATCGCCACCCTCACCCTCAACCGCCCTGCGGCGCTCAATGCGCTGTCGGACGGGATGATCGCGGCCCTCACCACGGAATTCGACCGCCTCGCCAGCGACCGCGCCATCCGCGTCATCATCCTGCGCGGCGCGGGCCGCGCCTTCTGCGCGGGCCACGACCTGAAGGAAATGCAATCCGCCCGCGCCCAACCTGACAAGGGCGCCGCCGCCTTCGCCGATCTCTTCGCGCGCTGTGCCGCCCTGATGCAGCGCATCCCTGCCCTGCCACAGCCCGTGATCGCGCAGGTTCACGGCATCGCAACAGCCGCCGGCTGCCAGCTTGCCGCCTCCTGCGACATGGTGGTCGCGGCCGAGGATGCCCGCTTCGGCGTGAACGGCGTCAATATCGGCCTGTTCTGCTCCACCCCCATGGTCGCCCTGACCCGCAAGGTTCCCCCCGCCGTGGCATTCGAGATGCTGACCACTGGCGAATTCCTCACCGCCCCGCGCGCCCGCGAGGTGGGCCTCGTCAACCGCGTCGCCGCCACTGATGCGCTGGGGGACCAGACACGCCTCCTCGCCGAAACCCTCGCCGCCAAGCTCAGCGCCGCCGTCCACATCGGCAAACGCGCCTTCTACGATCAACTCGGCCTGCCGCTGGATCAGGCCTATGCCCGCACGGGGGCGACGATGGTGGAAAACATGCTCTGGCGCGACACCGATGAAGGCATCACCGCCTTTCTGGAAAAGCGCAAACCAGACTGGGCCGAGTGATCCCAGCGCGCCCAAGGCCCCGGTCCCAGCACTTCACAAGGCTTTGCGCCCGGTCCCTTACATGACGCGGCAACGACTGCGCCCTTTGCATCGCCCCGCCCAAACCTTGCCATTTCACCTTGGTAAAAATACCCAAACTGCGCCGGCACCATCCCGCGCATGCGCATCAAGCTTGCGCCGCGACCACGCAGCCCGACACCGCCCCCGTCACCTTCTACAGCGGATAAGATCGGCCCCCGCCCAGTTGTCCCTGACAGGCGAAAAGGCAAAGCCTCCAGCGTCCTCATGATCCGGCCCCGGAGACCAGCTTTTCGTCGAAGCGCACGCAACATTAACCCATCGCAGGGCGACAAGGGTGAAGGATCGATCATCGCGCCCGCACATGCCCTTGCTCGATCACCCCTCGTGCGGAACCCGCCCATAAAGGCCATCAACCAAAGCCACATCCTGCGTCCCTCGTGCCGCCGCTTACCCTCAACCTTCCCACAAGAAACCTAACAAACCCTTTCCGTCCGCCCCATACCGAAGCAAACCTCACCCTTTCTTCCGTTAACCTTAACGCCTGATGACCGTGCGCTGCGTGCATACGCCCGTCTGCACAGCCGTCTGCACAGCGCGCTGCACCGCCAAACCCGACGAAACCAAAGGATTAGCCCAGCGTTCTCAACGCCTTGCCGCCAGCGCCGTACAGGCCGTCAGCGCCAGCGCGAACCCCGCCCCGATCATCAGCCATACCCCGCCCAGCGCCATCAGCCCCGCCCCGAGCATCGGGGCCAACGCCGCCGCCGCAAGCCCGGGAATGGCCATCATCCCCGCCACAGCGCCATAGCGCCCCTCGCCCAGGGTCTCCGCCACCAGCATCGGGCGCAGGATCGTCAGCACGCCCATCGCCGCCCCCTGACAGGCGGCAAACCCGAAAGCCGCCACAGGAAACCCCGCCGCCAGCAGCAAAAAGCCCGGCCCCACGACCAGTGCCCCCACCGTGGCCCAGGTCGCAGCCCCCGTCCCGATCCGTGCCCCCATCAACACCAGCCGCCCGATCACCTGCGCAGGCCCGATCGCCGCCGCCGCCGCAATGCCGATCTCGGTCGGCACCGCCAGCGCCTCCATCATCGGACGGAAATGGTTTACCAGCATCCAGTGGTTCAGGTTCACCAGCGAAAACACCGCCGCCAGCACCACAAATCCCGGCATCCGCAGCACATCGCGCCAGCGCAGCCGCGCCACATCGCGCCCCACCAGTGCCGCCTCGGTTGCCCGCACCACCACCCGCGCTGCCCAGTATTGCAAGGGCAGCATCACCCCCGCGGCAACACCCGCCGCCACCCAGACGGCCGCCCGCCAACCCCAGGCCTCTGCCAGCGCCGCCCCCGCCGGAAAGGCCAGCGTCGAGGCCAGCCCCGCCACCAGCGTCACCCGCGTGATCGGCCCCCGTGCCGCCCCCCCGAACCGCCGGATCAGCAGCCCGAAACACACGTCATAAAGGCACAGCGCCTGCGCCACCCCCAGCCCGGCCCAGGCCAGCAGCCAGACCGGCCAACTGCCCGACAGCGCCAACAGCACAAGCGACACCGCCCCGATCCCCGGGCCCGCCGCCATCATCCCCACCGCGCGGCCCCGGTCCACCGCCCGCCCCACGGCAGGCGCCAGCACAGCCGATACCAGAATGGAAAGCATCGGTCCTGCCGCCAGCAGCCCGTCAGAGAACCCGGTCTCGCGCTGCCAATACAGGATCAACGCCGCAAAAATGTAAAAGAAACAGGCATATCCCAATGCCTGCGTCAGGGCGAGCGTCCAGACCGCCCGCCCCTCGCTCATCGAGTCACGCGGTCAAAGGTCATAAATGGCCGCAAACTTCGCCTCTATGTAATCCAGAAGCGGCCCCTCATGCGGCTCGAACCCGCAGGCATGGGCAATCGTCTCGCGCGGCGACCGCAGACCGCCATGCCGCTGCACCCGCTCGCGCAGCCATTCGGTCGCGGGCGAGGTATCACCCTGCGCCAGATGCGCATCCAGATCGGGAATGTCGTCGCGCAGCGCACGGTGCAGGCAGCCTGCGTAAACATTCCCCAGACTATAGGTCGGGAAATAGCCAAACAGCCCCACCGACCAATGCACATCCTGCAACATGCCCTGCGATGGCCGCGCCACCTTCACCCCGAAATCGGCGGCGAAGCGGTCATTCCACGCTGCTTCCAGATCGCCCACCGCCAGATCGCCCGCAATCAGCGCCCGCTCCAGATCGAAGCGCATCATGATATGCAGGTTGTACTGCACCTCGTCGGCCTCGGTGCGGATGAATCCGGGCGAAACATGGTTAACGGCCCCGTGGAAATCGTCGGCATGGTTAATGCCAAATTCACCAAACCGCTCGCGCATCTGCCCGAACAGCCACCCGGTAAAGGCGCGGCTCCGGCCCAGTTGGTTTTCATAGATCCGGCTCTGGCTCTCATGCACACCCATAGAAACGCCACCGCCCAAGGGCGACAGACGATAATCCGGGTCTATGCCCAGCTCATAGCAGGCGTGGCCCACCTCATGGATGGTCGAATAGAAACAGTTAAACGGCTCGGCCTCCACCACCCGCGTGGTGATCCGCGCATCATCGCCCGACCCGGACGAAAACGGATGCACCGCCAGATCCAGCCGCCCCCGCTCCCAGTCATAGCCAAAGGCCGTGGCCAGATCGCGTGCCAGACGCAACTGCCCCTCTGCCCCGAAAATCGCATCCAGAACAGGGGGTTGCTTCGCCGCCCCCAAAACCCGCGCCCGCAGCGCCACCAGCCGTGGCCGCATCCTGTCGAACATCGCGCCGATACTTTCGGCCGTCGCCCCCGGCTCATAATCGTCCAGCAGCGCATCATAGACGTCGCCGCCCTGCGCCAGTGCCGCACCTTCCTCCTGCCGCAGCCGGATCACATCGGCCAGCACCGGCAGGAACCCCGGCACATCCTCCTTGGCCCGCGCCTCGGCCCAGATGCCCTGCGCCATGCTCGTCACCCGCGCGATCTCTTGCGCCAGCGCCGCCGGCACCTTGGTCGCCCGGTCATAGCTGCGCCGGATCAGCCGCAACTGCGCCGCTGACACGTCATCCACAGCCACAGCCGCCGCCAGCCACTCGGCAATCCGGCTGTCGGTGCGCCGCGCATGCAGCACCCCCTCCATCGCCGACATCTCCTCGGCCCGCTGCTCGGCCGCGCCGCGCGGCATCATGGTTTCCTGATCCCAGCCCAGCCGCCCGGCCACCTGCGCCAGCGCCTCGGTCTCGCGCTGGAACGCCATCAGATCGTCATAGGCCGTCATGCCGTTCCCTCCCGGATCGAACCCGCCACCGGGTATTGCGCCAGATGCCGCGCCCGGATGATCAGCACCCACAGGATCACCGCCCCGATCTGGTGGGTGATCGCCACATGCACATGCGCCGCCGTCAGCACCGCCGCGATGCCCAGCACCATCTGCGCCACCATCATCGCCATGACGCCATGATAGGCCCCCCGCGTCACCCCATGGGCCGACTTCCGCCCCCGCAGCCAGACCACCACACCAAAGGCAAACAGCAGATAACCCGACATCCGGTGCATGAACTGCACCAGGCCCGGATTCTCAAAGAACGCGTGCCAGATGGGCAGGCTGCCCCCGTTGCCATCCGGTACATAGAAGGCATCGGCGGGAAAGAACTGCCCGTTCATATCCGGCCATGTCGGAAAGGCCCGCCCCGCATCAATCCCTGCGACCAGCGCCCCCAGCAGGATCTGCAGAAAGGCGAAATGCATCAGCCCCGTCGTCATGGAAAACAGCTTCGCCTCCCGCCCCCGCCGCGCCTGCATCAACTCGGCCTCCGACCGCCCCAGCAGAAAGACATACCACGCGATCAGACCCAGAATTATGAAGGCAAGCCCAAGATGCGTCGCAAGGCGATAGGATTTCACATCCAGCATCGTCCCCGTCAGGCCCGATGACACCATCCACCAGCCGATCGCCCCCTGCAGCCCGCCCAGCGCGCCCAGCCCGAGCAGCCGCCCGGTCCACCCGGCCGGAATGTTCCGCGTCACCAGAAAGCCGACAAAGCCCACAAACCAGACAAGCCCGATCAGGCGGCCCAACTGCCGATGGCCCCATTCCCACCAGTAGATGACCTTGAATTCCTCAAGGCTCATCCCCTTGTTCTGCAACTGATATTCTGGGATGGCGCGATACTTGTCGAACTCCGATTGCCACGTGGCGGCATCCAGCGGCGGTATGGCCCCCGTCACAGGGCGCCATTCCGTGATCGAAAGCCCCGAATCCGTCAGCCGCGTCATGCCGCCCACGGCGATCATCGTGGCCACCAGCAAAAACAGCGCCACCAGCCACAGCCGGATGCCGCGCCGCGCGCCCTGCGCCCGTGCCGCGATCATGCCACCCTGCGGCTGCGGGGCGGATGCCACCCCCTGCCCCACCTCTTCAAAGATGCTGCGCTTGCCTGCCATCGCGGTCTCCTTCGTTTCGGCGCGGAGGGTATGCCCAGCCCCCGCCCCCTTCAAGGGGCTGCGGCGAAGAGTGCCGGGCCATCGGTCTCAAAAAGGACCGTCTACATTTTCTGTCAAAAAATATCCTGCGGGGGTCCGGGGGTGCAAAACCCCCGGTCCGACGCCCGGCAAGCAAGACTCACTCCCCTTGCTGGCGCAACTTGTAGGCAATCTGCCGCAGCATCCCGTGGAAGGTCTGCACCTCGGCCCGCGTCAGCCCCAGCCGCGCGAACATGTTGCGCAGGTTCAGCTTCATATGCGGGGCCTTGTCCGGCGGATAAAAGAACCCGGCCAAATCCAGCTTCTCCTCGAAATGATCCGACAGCCGCTCCACCTCCAGCCGGCTCGCAAATTCCGTCCGCGCCAGCCCCATGATCTCGGGGGCCACCTCCTCGGTCTGCCGCCGCCATTCGTACCCGATCAAAAGCGCGCATTGCGCAAGGTTCAGCGACGGAAACTCCGGGTTCACCGGCACCGTGACAATGGCATTGGCCAGCGCCACATCCTCATTTTCCAACCCCGCCCGCTCCGGCCCCAGCAGGATGCCCACCCGCTTGCCCTCCGCCGCCATCGCCCGCGTCATCTCCATCGCGCGTTCCGGCGTGACCACGGGTTTGACCAGTTCGCGCGACCGTGCCGTGGTGGCAAAGACGAAATCGCAATCCGCAATCGACCCCGGCACATCGTCAAAAAGCCCCGCCATATCCAAAAGCCGCCCCGCGCCCGAGGCCATCGCCACCGCCTTCGGGTTGGGCCAGCCATCGCGCGGGTCCACGATCCGCATCCGTTCCAGCCCGAAATTCAGCATGGCCCGCGCGGCGGCACCGATATTCTCGCCCATCTGCGGGCGCACCAGAATGAAACAGGGCGGGATCATCTCGGTCACGGGCTCTGGCCTCTCTGGCTGGGACATCTCCGCGCCAGATACGCGCGCCCCCGCCCCACGGCAAGGCCGCTGCGCCATGGCCTTCGCCGGAAATCTGCGCTAATCACCGCAAAACACCCCGGAGCCCCCGCATGGCCGACCAAGACCGCCCGCAGATCTATCTCATCACCCCGCCCGAGCTGGACCTTGACACCTGGCCCGATCAGCTTGCCGCCGTGCTCGACAGCGCTGAAATCGCCTGCCTGCGCATCGCGCTGGCCACCCGCGACGAAGACCGCATCCTGCGCGCGGGCGATGCCATCCGGCAGGTCGCCCATGCCCGCGACGTGGCCGTGGTGATCGAACGCCATATCCTGCTGGCCGAACGCCTGGGCCTTGACGGCGTTCACCTCACCGACGGCGCGCGCTCGGTCCGCAAGGTCAGGAAGGACATGCCCGATGCCATCATCGGCGCCCATTGCGGCACCACCCGGCACGAAGGCCTGACCGCAGGCGAAGCCGGGGCCGATTATGTCTGCTTCGGCCCCATCGGCACAACGCCTCTGGGCGATGGCAGCCGTGCCGACTTTGACCTGTTCGAATGGTGGTCGGAAATCATCGAAGTGCCCGTCGTGGCCGAAGGCGCGCTCACCGCCGAACTGGTGGAAAAATTCGGCCCCGTCACCGACTTCTTCGCCATCGGCGAAGAGATCTGGTCGCAGGACAACCCCACCGCCGCGCTCAAGGCCCTGCTCGCCCCTCTGGGGTGACGGCGGGGCAAACCCCGCCTTACAGCAGCCCGTCCATCCCCGCCCGCACCGCCGCCTCGCAATGCGCAGCCAGCGCCTTGCGGTCGGGGAAAGCATCAACCGGGACGGGCGCATGAAAGATCACCTCCACCCGCCCTTGCCGCGCCTGCGCCAGCACCATCAGCAGATGGCCCGAAAACTCCATATCCCCCCACCAGCCATAGAACCGCGCATCCGCCCCCTCCGGCGCGCGATAGGCCAGCGTCACGGGCTGCACCCACATCACCTCTTCCATCCCATGGGTGTAGAAGGCCGCGAACAGCGTCGATTTGAACGGCAACACCCGGATCGCATCCGTGCTGGTGCCTTCGGGAAAGAACATCAGATGATGCCCCGCGCGCAGCCGATCCTCGAACACCTGCTGCTGACGCTTGGCCTCCGCCCCCTTGCGCGCGATGAACACCGTCCCCGTCGCCCGCGCCAGCCAGCCGATGGCGGCCCAATGCTCCACCTCGGACTTGGCCACGAAATAGCCCCGCTGCGCCGCGTTCAGCGCGAAGATGTCCAGCCATGAGGCATGGTTGGCCACCACCGCCCCCCGCTGCCGCATCACGCCACCCTTCACCACCAAGGGCATCCGCAGGATGACAAAGGCCATCCGGCATACCAATTGCGTGATCCACGGCGTCCAGGGCCGCTGCATCCCGAACAGGGGCCGCTCCACCAGCCTGAGAAGCAAGAGCAGCACCAGACAGCCATAGGTCACCCCGCCCAGCGCCAGCCCCCGCCAGATCACCCGCAGCCAGCCCGCCACCGTGACCTTCGGCACCTCCATCTGGCTGGCCTTCCAGTCCTCCGCGTCCGAACCGCTCACCCGCGCCCCCGCGTGTAATAGCCGCGATGCCGCTCCGACATCCGCGCCGTGTCCATCACCAGACAGACATCCGTGGTGTTGAAGGCCCGGTCAATGAACGCGCCCTCGCCCACGAACCCGCCCAGCCGCAAATAGGCCTTGATCAGCGCAGGCGTCGCCGCCATCGCGGCCTTGCGCTCCAGCGCATCACGCGGCAACAGGTCCATCCGCTGAAACCCCGGCTCCCGCGCCCGCACGCGCAGGGCAGGCGGCGCCAGATGGTGATGGTGCAGATAGGCCAGCGACGGTGTCAGCTGCGCGATATCGGTGCCGTGAAAGCTCGCCACCCCGAACAGGATCTCGATCCCCCGCTCCAGCACATAATCGGCCAGCGCATTCCACAGATGAAACATCGCCGTCCCCCCCCGGTGGTCGGGATGCACGCAGGACCGACCCAGTTCCAAAAGCTTGCGCCCGCTCGATCGCAGCGCGGTCAGGTCATATTCCCCCTCGGAATAGAACCGCCCCTCAGGCCCAAGTCTGTCAGAGGGCAACAGCCGATACACCCCCACCACATCCTCCAGCGCCGCCGCATCGCGCCGCGTGTCGATCAGCAGCAGATGGTCAAAGATATCGTCGAACGCGTCCCGCTCCAGCCGCGCCGCATGATCGACCAAGGGCCCATCCGCCCCCAACTCTTCAACAAAGACCCGATACCGCAGCCGCTGCGCCGCCCGCAGGTCGCGCGCATCCTGCGCCAGACGCAGGGTAAAGACGGTTTCATCGGCGATCATGCGGTCGATTTGCCCCTGGTGCAGCCTGTCCGGCCCCGCGTTGACATATTGCCTACCCCTGCCCGACGCAACATCGCGCGCCCGTTTCGGATCAATCGTCAACCCGGGGTTGCATTCCCCCGCGCCTGCGTCATCATCCCTTGGTGTCAAAGACCAGCCGCAACTCCACCTGCCTGCCATCGATCACCACCTTGCCGCGATGTTCGAAATTCACCGTGACCCGCCCACCGACATTCGATTGCACCTGTCCCAGCCCCCAATCCGGCTCTTGCGGGTGCCGCACCAGCATTCCAGGCTCCAGCAGTGAATTCATCCCCGTATCCTTTCCCAGTAACCGGAGCGTTCCATGCCCGCCCATCCCGACCTTTCGGCCCTGCTCGGCTCGCGCCTCTGCCATGATCTTATCGGCCCGATCGGCGCCATCGGCAACGGGGTGGAACTCCTTCTCCTCGCCGGCGGCGGCCGCGGGGATGAGGTCGCGCTGATCTCCGAAACCGTCACCGCACTCAGCGCCCGAATCCGCTTCTACCGCGTGGCCTACGGCACCGCCCGACACGACCAATCCATCGCACGGACCGAGGTCGCCACAATCCTCGCCGATCTTTTCCCCTCTGGCCGCATCACCGTCACATGGGCCTCGCCGCCAGATCTGCCACGGGCCGAGGTGAAGGCAACCTTCCTCCTCCTCCTCTGTGCCGAACAGGCCCTGCGCAGCGGCGGCAAGATCACCATCCTGCGTGATGAGGTGGGATGGTCCCTCACCCTCTCCTCGCCCCGCCTGCGCCATGATGCGGATCTGTGGTCGCTGATCGATACGGCCAACCTGCCCGCCGATCTGGAACCGGCCCAGGTGCAATTCCCCCTTGCCGGTCAGGCCCTCGCCCAGATTGGCCGCCGCGCCGATATCGAACCCGGCGCGGAAAGCCTGCGGATCAGCTTCTGATCGTCCCGTCCCCGGTCACCAGATACTTGAAACTGGTCAACTGCTCTGCCCCCACCGGCCCGCGCGCATGCAGCTTTCCCGTGGCGATGCCGATCTCGGCCCCCATCCCGAACTCGCCGCCATCGGCAAACTGGGTGCTGGCATTGTGCAGCAGGATCGCGCTGTCCAGCCGTTCAAAGAACCGCGCGGCAGTGGCGTCATTCTCGGTCAGGATGCATTCGGTATGCTGGCTGCCATAGCGGCGGATATGCGCAATCGCCCCGTCCACCCCATCCACGATCTTGGCCGCGATGATCATGTCCAGAAACTCGCAGCCGAAATCCTCTGCCTTCGCCGGAACCGTGCCGGGGATCGTCAGCACATCGCCCTCGGCCCGCACCTCCACGCCCCGCGCCAGCAGATCGCTGATCAGCACTCCCCCGTGCCTCTCCCAGAAGCGCCGGTCGATCAGCAGGCATTCCGCCGCGCCGCAAATCCCCGTCCGCCGCGTCTTGGCATTGATCACCACCCGCCGCGCCTTTTCCAGATCGGCCTCGCCATCGGCATAGACGTGGCAAATCCCCTCCAGATGCGCAAAGACCGGCACCCGCGCCTCGCGCTGCACCAGCCCCACCAACCCTTTGCCCCCGCGCGGCACGATCACATCAATCCACTCCACCGCCCGCAGCATGGCCTCCACCATGCCCCGATCCCTCGTCGGCACCAGCTGGATCGCCGCTTCCGGCAGCCCCGCCGCCCGCAACCCCTCCACCAGACACCCATGAATGGCGGTCGAGGAATGGAAGCTCTCCGATCCCCCCCGCAAGATCACCGCATTCCCCGCCTTCAGGCACAGCGCCCCGGCATCCGCCGTCACATTCGGGCGGCTTTCATAGATCACCCCCACCACACCCAAAGGCGTGCGCACCCGCCGGATATGCAGGCCCGTCGGCCGGTCCCATTCCGCGATCACCTCACCCACCGGGTCCTTCTGCCCCGCCACTGCGCGCAACCCTTCGACGATCCCGCCGATACGTCCCTCATCCAGCCGCAACCGGTCCAGCATGGCGGGCGAAAGGCCTTTGGCCACCCCGAATTCCATATCCTGTGCATTGGCCGCGATGATCTCATCCCGCCGCGCCCAGACCGCATCCGCCGCCGCCATCAGCGCGGCATGTTTGCGCTCGGCGCTCGCATAGGCCAGCTCCGCCGCCGCGTCCCGCGCCGCCGCCCCGATCCGGCGCATCATGCCGGTTGCGTCGTCCTGTGCCCCATCCGCCATCTGCCCAACCTTCCGTTCTTCCATCACCCAGACCCCAACCCGTCAGAGGGCGGGCGCCTCGGCCCTGTCCGTCAAACTGTAATCGCGCGACACCGCGAAGATACGCACCTCTTCCGCCCCATCCGCCCGTGCCAGCGCCGCAATTTCCCGCGCCGCGTCACCCAAAGCCGCCTCTGCCAGCGTCAGAAACCGCCCGGCCCGCGTCACGCTTTGATGCACGCGCCCCGGCCCCGCCGCCGCCGCCCCATAGGCCGCAACGACGAACCGCCCGGCACCAACAGCCGCCACCTCCGGCCCCACCCGGATGCGATACTGCTCGAAATGCACCGCCCGCCCCGCCGCCTGACTTTGGCGATGCGTCCCATCACAACGCCAGGCCCGGATCGCCGCCTCATCTGCCCAATGCTGATGCGACAGGATCGCATCCGGCTGATCCAGCGGCCGGAATCGTTCCAGATACAAAAGCCCCGGATGCGCCGCCAACAAAGGCCGCAGCCGATCCACATGCTCGAAATAATGCGGCAAATGCCCTGCCTTCGGTTGCATGTCGAAGAACAGCGCATGCATTCAGATCACCATGTCATCCCGATGGATCAGCGCCGCCCGCCCGGCATAGCCGAGTATCCCCTCGATCTCGCCCGACTTGTGGCCCGCAATCGCCTTGGCCTCTGCCGCCGTATAGCGGATCAGCCCCTTGCCCAGCACCGCGCCATCCGGCCCCAGAATGGCCACCGGCTCGCCGCGCCCGAACGTCCCCTTCACCGCCCGCACGCCCGCCGGCAGCAGCGACTTGCCCGCGCCCAGCGCAGTAACCGCGCCCGCATCCACCACGACCTCGCCCTTCGGCTTCATCGCGTTGATCCAGCGTTTGCGCGCCACCTGCGGATCGGCCCCCGGCACGAACCAGGTCCGGTTCGCCCCCTCAGCCAAGGCTTGCAAAGGCCGCAGCACAGACCCTTCCATGATCGCCATGGCACAGCCGCCCGCCACGGCGGTCTTGGCCGCCATCAGCTTGGTCTTCATGCCCCCCTTGGACAGGCCCGAAATCGGGTCCCCCGCCATCGCCTCGATCTCCGGCGTGATGGTCTCCACCACGTCAAACCGCACGGCCGAGGCGTCTTCCTTGGGGTTGGCGGTGTAGAACCCATCCACATCCGACAGCAGGATCAACTGATCCGCCCCCGCCGTCACCGCAATTTGCGCCGCCAGCCGGTCATTATCCCCGAACCGAATCTCATCCGTCGCCACCGTGTCATTCTCGTTCACGATGGGCACCACGCCCAACCCCAGCAGCGTCTCCATCGTCGCCCGGCTGTTCAGATAACGCCGCCGGTCCGTCGTATCCTCCAGCGTCACCAGAACCTGCCCCGTGGTGATGCCATGCGGTGCCAGCACCTCCTCATAGGCGCGCGCCAGCCGGATCTGCCCCACCGCAGCGGCGGCCTGCGATTGCTCCAGCGTCAAGTCCCCGGCAGGCAGGCCCAGCACCTTGCGGCCCAGCGCGATGGACCCCGATGACACCAGCACCACATCCGCGCCCCGGCGCTTCGCCTCCACCACGTCCAGCGCCAAGGCCTGCAACCAATCCTGCTTCAACCCCGTCGCCCGGTCCACCAGCAGCGCCGAGCCGATCTTGATCACCAACCGCCGCGCGCGCCGCACATCCGGCACCACGACGACAGTCCCGCCCACGCCCGCCCCAATCAAGGCTGCCACGGTCCCGTCTCCACCACGGGCGTCGCCCCCTGAATTTCCCGATAGATCGCCCGCAGCACATCCTGCAGCCCCATCCCCGCCGCGCCGGAAATCACATGCACCGTCCCGCCCGATGCCTTTTCCAGCGCCTTGCGCCGCGTGGTGATGGTCTTGTTATCCAGCGCATCGCATTTGTTCAGCGCCACGATCCGCCGCTTGTCGCCCAGAATGTCGGAATAGGCCTCCAACTCCGTCACGATGGTGCGGTAATCCTTGGTGATGGTCGATGACGTCCCATCCACCAGATGCAGCAGCACCTTGCACCGCTCCACATGGGCCAGAAACTGAATTCCCAGCCCCCGCCCCTCGGACGCGCCCTCAATCAGCCCCGGAATATCGGCCATCACGAATTCCCGCCCATCCACAGCCACCACCCCAAGGTTGGGGATCAGCGTGGTAAAGGGATAATCCGCGATCTTGGGCCGGGCGTTCGAAACGGCCGCCAGAAAGGTCGACTTGCCCGCATTTGGCAGCCCCACCAGCCCCGCATCCGCGATCAGCTTCAACCGCAGCCAGATGGTGCGCTCCACCCCCTCCTGCCCCGGATTGGCCCGCCCCGGCGCCCGGTTGGTCGAGGATTTGAAATACAGGTTCCCGAACCCGCCATTGCCGCCCTTAGCCAGCAGAACCTTCTGCCCCACCGTCACCAGATCGGCGATCACCGTCTCCTCATCCTCATCCAGAATCTCGGTCCCCACCGGCACCTTCAGGATGATGTCATCGCCCGTCTTGCCCGTCCGCTGGCTGCCCATGCCGGGCTGGCCGTTCTTGGCAAAGAAATGCTGCTGATAGCGAAAGTCGATCAGCGTGTTCAGCCCATCCACCGCTTCCGCCCAGACCGACCCGCCATTGCCGCCATCGCCGCCATCGGGCCCGCCGAATTCGATGAACTTCTCGCGCCGGAACGACACGCAGCCCCCGCCCCCGCCGCCCGAGCGGATATAGACTTTGGCAAGATCGAGGAACTTCATCTGTCGCGCTTTCTAAAGGATTGGCTCTGGCGATAGTGGACATTGCCCGCAGGCTCAAGCCTCACGCAACGCCTGCTGCTTCATCTTGGCCCAAATACCCATGAACCCCCACCGCAAAAGCGGCGGTCGGGGGCCGAGAAACCGGGGGGTGCGGGGGGCCGGATGGCCCCCTGCCCTGCCCTCAGTCCAACTTGCGGATATATGTCCAGGTTGGCACCCGCGCATTGCGCGCGACCGAGAATGTCTCCGCATCGCCCAGATACTGGAACCCTGCATTGGTCAGCACCCGCGCCGATCCGGCATTGTCCTGAAACACCTCGGCAAAGATCGTGCGGTTCTTCTGCGGATTGGCCTCCACCAGCGCCCGCACCGCCTCCGACGCGAAACCCGCATTCCAGAAGGCCGGCGCGACCCAATAGCCGATCTCGGACTGGCCGCGATCATAGCGCGTCTCGTCCATCCGCTTCAGGCTGATCACGCCCAGCACCTCGGCCAGACCCGTGGCCGATCCGTCCATGACCCAGACATCCTCATCCCCGCCCTGCAGCGTGGCGCGCGCGACAAAGGCCTCCGCCGCGCCCGGTGGCAGCGGATGCGGGATAGACCGGGTGGATTCGGCCACGCGTTTGTCACCGGCATACATTGCAAACAGCCCGGCATCCGACCGGCGCACGGGGCGCAGGATGAACCGTCCGGCGGCAATCGCCCCCTCAGGCATCGCGGCGACTTTGTCCAGCATCATGGCTTCCCTCCTGACGAAGCGCATGTCGGGGGCAACGGGGCCCCCTTCAATCGTTTACGGTACGAATTGCAGGGAATTAGGCCTGCAGTCCGGCTTTTTTGCGACCGGCCCCGAAGGCCCGGATCGCGCAACTCCCCCCGCCACCCAGGCCACCAGACCCGGAAATGACCAAGGGGACCGGCCTTTCAGCCGATCCCCCGTTTACAATCCAATTGTAAAGGTTCGGCTTACTCGGCTGCCTCCGCAACAGGGAGAACCGAAATAAAGGTGCGGCCTTTCAGGCCTTTCTTGAAGGTCACCTTGCCCTCGGTCACAGCAAAGATCGTGTGATCCACGCCCATGCCCACGCCATTGCCCGGGAAATAGGTCGTGCCGCGCTGGCGCACGATGATGTTGCCGGGAATGGCAGCCTGACCGCCATAGAGTTTCACGCCCAGACGACGCCCTGCGGAGTCGCGGCCGTTGCGGGAAGAACCGCCTGCCTTTTTATGTGCCATTTGGTACTCTCCTTATTCCGCAGCGGCTTCAGCGGCCTTCTTGGCACGCTTCGGTTTCGCAGGCGCCTCAACCGCCGGGGCGGCCTCGGCATTGTGGGCGGCGCGGCGCGCATCGGCGGTGCCGGTGGCGGCAGCCACGCCCGATTTGTCGGCGCCCGTGGCCAGCACTTCGGTCACACGAACCAGCGTCAGGTGCTGACGGTGGCCCTTGGTGCGCTGCGAGCTGTGCTTGCGGCGGCGCTTGACGAAGTGGATGACCTTCTCGCCCTTGATCTGATCGATCACTTCGGCGACGACAGCCGCGCCCTTCACGGTGGGCACGCCCAGCGTGACGGTCTCGCCGCCTACCATCAGAATCTCGTTGAACTGGATCTTGTCACCAGCATTGGCAGCCAGCTTTTCAACGCGCAGCACGTCACCCGCCTGCACCTTGTATTGCTTGCCACCGGTCTTCAGGACCGCAAACATGGGTCGTCCTCTTCCTTGCTCCGCGTCCTGTGGCCCCCAAGCTTGGGCGTTCCGGGGTTTCCCCGCCTCGAACAGCGCGCCCTCTCGGGCGTCATGAAATATGAAACCCGCCAAGACTCACGCCTTGCCGGGATGCGCGCTTATCAGGGCAAGCCGCCCCCAAGTCAAGCGCGATAACCAACCCCGGCCCAGCCCCCGGCCCAGTCCCCGGCCCAGCCCGCCGGGCTCAGATATCCTGCCCCGCCATCTGCCGCGCCACCGCCACACCCAGCGCCCGCGACATCGGGGTGAACACCTCGTCAAAAGCCACGAACAGCGCCGCGTTCAGCACCTGCCCCTCGGCCGACTCGGAGAAGGCGATATAGCTGTCCAACTCCTCATCCGACAGCGGCCCATAGGCCAGCGTCAGATAGGGATAAAGCCACTCCGTCGTCTGCTGACGGACATCCCCCTCCTGCCCCCAGACATCGGTCAGCATCTGCTCTTCGGTCATCTCCCCACCAAAGGCACCGCCTTCCTGCATCCCCTGATAGAAGGCCAAGGAGGCGTTCAGCGCCCCCATCACATTGGATTCGATCAGGTCATTCGTCGCCACGAACCGCTCCAACTGCTCAACCCGCGCCGCGCCGCCCGATCCCAGATCCTCCCAGGCGATCCGCGCCGCTTCCTCTGCCGCGTCATCCAGCAGGGTCCGCCGCGCCTCGATTTCCAGCTTCAGCACCGTCTGCCCCAGATCAGAGCCAAAGAACGCCTGCATCGCCGCAATATCGCCGGGCGTCTTCGCCAGTTCCCGCGTCAGCGCGGCGACCAGCGCCTCCTCCATCCGGGGGCCGTCATAGATCAGGCCCAGCGTCGCCTGCCAGCCTTGCCCGCCCGCGCCGGGAAACATGTCCGCTTCCAGCTGCGTTCCGTAATCGATCCCCTCTTGCCGCAGGATCCCGATCAGATCGCCGAACTGCATCGTCTGCGTCAGGTCGCGCACCTCTGCCACCACGGCGGCCGGAATCGCCTCCGCCTGCCCGGCCTCCTGCGCCACAGCCTGCGGCGGCAGCGCCATCACTCCCAAGGAGGCACCGCTCAGCGCCATCGCCAGCGTGACGCCACGCCCCATCCGGCCAAGAGACCGGGCAAAGGGCCGCGTCGCCAAAAGGTCCGCCCATCGGCCCGTGACACCAAGACTTGCCATCCAACTGCTCATGCTCGTCCTCTCTCGTCCGGCCACACCCACCCCTGCCCCCGCGCCACCATCCCTCAGGTCCCGCTGGCGCAAAAGCAGGGGAAAAGCCCTGCCCATATCCTGCCCGGAACAGCTAGAGGCTGTCACCCCAAAAGCCAACCCACCCAACCCCACAACTGCGCGAGCATCCGCCGCGCACCACTCCCCACGCGCTGCACGATCTTTCCCCCAACGGCCACAAAACCCGCTTGCAACCCCCGCACGACCCCGCTAGACACCCCGCACTGACGACCCCCAAAAGCACGGAGAGGTGGCGGAGTGGTCGATCGCGCCGGTCTCGAAAACCGGAGTAGGTGCAAGCCTACCGTGGGTTCGAATCCCACCCTCTCCGCCATAAGCCCCCTGAAATCCAATCTCTTTTCCGTCCAGGCCGGGAACTCCCACCCGATACTTGGGCAGGCCGAACGCGCAGATCAAGCTATGGCGAAGATCAGGGCCTGCGCGGTCCGCTTCATCGGCAAGTCGTCTCGGATGCGCTTTGCGACGGTCCTTTGGCAGGCGGTCGCACCTCGCCTTTGAAATCAGTCTGCCGAAACTGAACACGGCAGGCGTCCGCGGAACCGGGTAACGCGTGAAGGAAGGACAAATCCTCGGTCCAGCCATCCAAGATCATCAACACGGCGAACCGCAATTCTTCCGGCCTGACAAGCCCTTCGCTTGCGCCGTGAAGACGATCGCCCCCTCCTTCAAAGCCTGCCCCGCGTCAGGCCGATGACGACCGGACAACAAGCTTCACAGTCGAACGGTTTTCCGGAGCAGGCACTTCGCCCGCAGACAGCCATGCCATCAGCGTAGCGGCCATATCCCGGCCAAAACGCGCGATATCGCATTGCACCGATGTCAGCGGCGGATAGCTTTGCGCCGCCTCCTCGATATCGTCAAAGCCCACCAGCCGGAAATCCCGGCCGACCACACGGCCCCGGCTGGCAAAGCCGGAACTGACCCCAAGGGCCACAAGGTCGTTGAAACAGACTGCCGCATCACAATCGAGCGCGTCAATGAAACGGTCGGCACATTCGCGGCCGAAGGCGCGCGTCGGGCGTCCGGGGATCAGCCGCGGCTCTATCCCGTGCTCGGCCAGAACTGCAAGATAGCCCGATTGCCGTTCGGTCGTGACGGATCGCCCCTCGATCCCGCCGACAAAGGCGATGCGACGCGCGCCGGACGCGATCAGATGCTCTGTCGCCAGCCTGCCGCCCGCCGCATAGTCGGGCGAGGCAAAGGGAAACAGATCCGTCCGCGGGCTGACCTTGCGCAGAACCTGCATCGCAGGGATGCCCGCCCGTGCCAGCTGGCCGAAACTGGCCTCTTCATCGCCGTAGACGGGCGAAATGATCAGACCCGATACCCCATGCTCGATCATCGCGGCAATGGTGCGGGCCTGAAGCGCGGGATCCTCGTCGGTATTGGCGACCACGGTCGCATAGCCCGCATCGGAAATGGCCATCTGCACGGCGGTCGCGAATTCGGTGAAAAACGGGTTCTTCAGATCATTGATAACCAGCCCCACCAGCCCGATCTGCGCGGACCGCAGGTTCGCGGCCGCGCGGTTATAGACATAGCCAATTTCCTGCATCGCTCGGCGCACGTCTTTGCGCGTGCTGTCACTGACAGACAGGCTGTTTTGCAGCACAAGGCTCACGGTCGATTTCGACACGCCCGCCGCCTTGGCCACATCGATGATCGTCGGTCGTCCCATGCAGCACCCCTTAAGCCGGTTTCAGGTTAAGAAGGGACCGTGGTCCGTTGCAAGGTCGAAGACCAAGATGCCATCGATCCCGCCCTCGGCATGGGCCACCAATCCCGCGCCAAAGGCCTTGTGGCCGGCATCCTCCTGATAGGCGGCCAGCTCCGTCCAATCCGCGAAATCGGCGACAAAGCCGTGCATGTAGCCGCGTTCGATCTGTTCTGGGCTTTCGCTTTTCCCCCAACTCACCGCAAAACCCAACCGGGCCGAGAGCACCTTCAGCGGCGCAAGAAGCTCTGCTGCCTTCGTGTCGGACACATCGGCGCGAAAGCGGACCAGAACGATATGGCGGATCATGCAGCCCCCTTGATCATGTCTGCGGCCTTTTCGGCGATCATGATGGTCGCCGCATTGGTGTTCGAGGAAACGACCTGCGGCATGACCGAGGCATCGACGACGCGCAACCCCGAAATCCCGTTGAAGCGCAGCGCCGGATCAACCACCGCGCCCGCATCGGCCCCCATCCGGCATGTCCCTGCGGGATGGTGGTCGGTCTTCGCATGGGTGCAGGCATAGGCGAAATACTCCTCCTCCGTCCGCACATCCGGGCCGGGCAACCTCTCGGCCTTGATGAAGGGTTTCAACGCATCCTGCCGCATGATCTCTTGCGCCAGTTTCAGACCCCGGATCGACATCTCGCGATCATGAGGGTCTTCCCAGTAATTCGGGTCGATCAGCGGCGCAGCCAGCGGGTCGGCGCTGGCCAGCCGCACCGTCCCGCGCGACCGGGGGCGAAGGTAGGCCGAATTCAGCGTGACACCTCCCTGCGGCATGGCGGCCACCCCAGCCTCGATCCCCGATCCGAGGCCGAGGTGGAACTGGACATCGGGCGAACGGGCCGCCGGGTCCGCCCACCAGAACCCGCCCGTCTCGAACAGGCTGGAGGCGACGGGACCGGTGCGGGTGAGCAGATATTGCAAGCCCGCCAGCGCCGACCAGTGCGGTTTGGAATAGCGGTCATAGGTATGCGGCCCGGTGCATTCCGCGATCACGAACAGGTCCAGATGGTCATGGAAATTCGCCCCCACATTGGGCTGGTCCAGCACCACGTCGATGCCCAGCCCGCGCAAATGGTCCGCAGGGCCGATCCCCGACAGTTGCAGCAGGCGCGGCGATCCGATGGCCCCGGATGACAGGATCACCTCGCGCTCTGCCCGCACCACGCCCTGCCCCGCAAGTTCTACCCCGACCGCACGCCCCCCCTCGATCACGATCCGCAGCACCTGCGCGCCGGTCAGGACAGAAAGGTTGGACCGCTCCCGCTCCACCGGCCCCAGATAGGCCTTCGACGCCGATGACCGCCGCACGTTGCGCTGGGTCAGCTGGTAATAGCCCACGCCCTCCGGCGTCTCGCTGGTCAGGTCACGGTTCGTCGGTATCCCCAACTGCCCGGCGGCGGCGAAATAGGCCTCGCAAATGGGCAGCGGGGCCGAGGGCTGGCTCACGCCAAGCGGGCCGCCCTTGCCATGCCAGCGGTTGTCCCATGTGTCATTGTCCTCGGCCTTGCGGAAATAGGGCAGCACATCCTCATAGCCCCATCCCGCACAGCCCGCCTGCCGCCATTCGTCATAGTCCAGCGGATGGCCGCGCGTGTAGATCTGCGCGTTCACGGTGGACCCGCCGCCCAGCACCTTGGCCTGCGTAAAGCGGATCTGCATCCCGCGCATGTGCCGTTGCGGCACGGTCTGCCAGCCCCAGGACCCGATGCCCTTGGTCATCTTCGCAAACCCGGCAGGGATCGCATAGAACGGGTGCCAATCGCGCGGCCCCGCCTCGAGCAGCAGGACGCGGGCATCGGGGTCCTCCGACAATCGGGCCGCAAGCACCGATCCGGCCGATCCGCCGCCCACGATGATGTAATCCCAAGGCATTCCAGTCTCCTTCAGGCCGCGCTTGCGGACAGATGCCGCCCCAGCCGCAGCGCCAGCGCCGCCACGGTCAGCGAGGGGTTCACCGCCGCCGATGTCGGCAGCACCGAGGCATCCGCGATATACAGATTGTCCAGATCATGGGCGCGCAACTGCGCATCCACGACCGACGCCGCAGGGTCCGCCCCCATCCGTGCCGTGCCGCATTGATGGCTTGGCTTGGATTTCGGAAACCCCTTGGCCAGCACGATGGGCCACCCCGCCCGCCGCATCGCGCGCTTCAACCGCTTCACCAGCAGATCATGCGCCGCCACATTCGTCTTGCGCCAATCCAGCACGATCCGCCCACCCCGCCACATCACGCGGCTCGCCGGATCGGGCAGGTCCTCGGACATGGCCATGATGTGAATGGAATGATCCGCCAGCCAATGCGCCACAGGCAAGGGCAGCCCGCTCTCCCCCGCAAGGATCGGCCCAGTCACCCGCCCCAGCATCTGCACATTCCCCAAGGGCTCCCCGTCAGGCCCGCCCGTCAGATACCAGTCATTGAACTGGATGGTCTTTTCATAGACCGTCCGGTTCCGCCGCAGCGGATGGACCGCGATCATCGCCGTCAGATTGTGGTTCATGAAGTTGCGCCCAACCTGATCCGACCGGTTCGCCAGCCCCGCCGGATGGTCGTCATTGGCCGATGCCAGCAACAGCGCCGCCGTCATCACCGCACCCGCACACAGGCATACCGTCCCCGCCCGCAGAGTGGCTGGCCCCGCAGGCCCCTCGACCTCCACCCCCGTCACCCGCCGCCCCTCGGCCAGCAGCCGCACCACCCGCGTCCCCGTCACCAGGGTGACATTCGGATGCCGCAACGCCTCGGCCAGACCGCAGCTTTCCGCATCCGACTTCGCCCCCGTGCTGTCGGGAAAGGCGTCCCAAGTCGTCGGTCCCCGCGCCAGCCACTTTTCCAGATCGACGCCCAGCGGCAGCGACGAAGGATGCAACCCCTGCGCCGCAAAGGCCCTCCGCAAATCGGCAATATCGGGCTCGTCCGGCACGGGGGGAAAGGGATAGGGCGCAGATCGCGCAGGCTCCGTCGGGTCGCCCGAGGCATCGCCCCGCACGCGATACATCTGCTCCGCCGCCGAATAGAACGGCTCCAGCGCGTCATAGGAAATCGGCCAGCCCGGCGTCACCCCGCCCATATGGCGCAGGGGGCGGAAATCCTCGGCCCGATAGCGCAACAGGACCGCCCCGTAGAACTTGGTATTCCCACCCACAAAGGCGTAATTCCCAGGATTGAACGGCTGCCCCTGCGCGTCCAGCCATGTCTCCTTGGGGCGGAAATGCCCCCGCCGAAAGATCGCCGTCGCGTCCCGCGCCTCTGGGCTGTCGGTCAACCGCTCGCCCCGTTCAACGATCACGATCCGCCGCCCCGTGGGCGCCAGCGCTGCCGCCAGCGTAGCACCCCCCATGCCCGAACCGACGATCAGGTAGTCGCACTCTGTCACGGAAGAATCCTCATCTCCGTCGCCGGATCAAAGGCCACGGCCTTTTCCATATTCACCGCGAAGTCATAGGCCTGCCCCGCCGCCACCGACGCATCCGCCCGCATCCGCGCAATCGCATCCCGCCCGCCCAATGTCATGGTCACAAAAGTATCCGAACCTGCAGGTTCCGTCACTGTAACGCGGTTCGCAAGTGTCTGGATGTTGCCGGATTTGCGGTCCGCCCCTTCGGGATCGGTGATCGCTTCCGGCCTGATCCCAAGCAGGATGTCACGCCCGTCCCATGCCGCAAGGTTGGTCTGGCTGAACCGCAGCAGGCGCGGCGCGCCTTCGGCATCCGTCACACTGGCATGAGCCACGCCGTCCCGCACCACCACCCGTGCCGGAATGATGTTCATGGCCGGGCTGCCCATGAAGGTGGCGACGAACAGGTTCGCGGGCGTGTCATAGATGTCCTTCGGCGTGCCAAGTTGCTGCACATGCCCCTTGTTCATCACGGCGATGCGGGTGGAAAGGGTCAGCGCCTCGATCTGGTCATGCGTCACGTAGACGATGGTGGTCTTCAGCTTCTGGTGCAGCTTCTTGATCTCGGTCCGCATGTCCACGCGCAGCTTCGCATCCAGGTTCGACAGCGGCTCGTCAAACAGGAACACATCCGGGTTGCGCACCAGCGCCCGCCCCATCGCCACCCTTTGCCGCTGCCCGCCCGACAACTGGCCCGGCTTGCGGTCCAGCAGATGGTCGATCTGCAACAGCTTGGCCACATCCGCCAGCGCCCGCTCCCGCTCGGGCTTGGGCACCCCATGCATTTCCAGCCCGAAGGTCATGTTCTGCCCCACCGTCATGTTGGGATAGAGCGCGTAGGATTGGAACACCATCGCGATGTTGCGCTTGGATGGATGCACCCCGTTCACCACGCGCCCCTTGATGGCGATCTCCCCCCCAGAAATCCCCTCCAGCCCGGCGATCATGTTCAGCAGCGTGGATTTCCCGCAGCCCGAGGGGCCGACCAGCACGAGAAACTCGCCTTCTTCAATCGCGATGTCGACGCGATGCAGAACTTCGACCTGCCCGTAGGATTTGGTCACGTTGCGGATATCAAGAAAGCCCATGAGATCAGCCCTTTACTGAGCCCGCCATCAGCCCGCGCACGAAGTAGCGGCCTGCGACGATATAGACGATGAGGGTGGGAAGCGCGGCAAGGATCGCCCCCGCGAAATGGACGTTATATTCCTTCACGCCCGTCGAGGATTGGACAAGGTTGTTCAAGGCCACCGTCATCGGCTGGCTCGTGCCACCGAAAGAGGCCCCGAACAAGAAGTCGTTCCAGATATTGGTGAACTGCCAGATGATCGAAACCACAGCGATGGGCCCCGACACGGGCAACAGGATGCGCCAGAAGATCTGGAAGAACCCCGCCCCGTCAATCTGCGCGGCGCGGACAAGCTCGGTCGGGAAGGCGGCATAGTAGTTGCGGAAATACAGCGTGGTGAACCCTATCCCATAGACCACATGGACCAGGATCAACCCCGGCACCGTTCCGGCCAGCCCCAGCTTGCCCAGCACCACCGCCATCGGGATCAGCACGATCTGGAACGGGATGAAGCAGGAAAAGAGCATCAACCCGAAAACCCAGGTATCCCCGCGAAAGCGCCACTTGGTCAGCACATAACCGTTCAGCGCCCCCACAATGGTAGAGATTGCGACCGCAGGCACCACCATCAAGATCGAATTCAGGAAATAGGGCTTCAACCCCGTCGGCTCCACCCCGATCTGCGCGGTGGACCACGCACTACGCCACGGGTCCAGCGTCCACACCTCAGGCAGCGCCATCATGTTGCCGCCCGTGATCTCGCCCAAGGGCTTCACCGAGTTGATGCCCATCACGTAAAGCGGCAGCAGGTAGAACAGCGCAAACAGCAGCAGCAGCAGATAGATCAGCACCCGCGTCACGCGCCCCGTGCTGACGGCGGTATCCTGTGTGACAGCAGCCATCACTTCTTCTCCTTCAACTCGGCATAAAGGTAGGGAACCATGATCGCCGCGATGGTCATCAGCATGATCACCGCCGACGATGCCCCGATCCCCATCTGGTTGCGGGTAAAGGTGTAGGAATACATGAAGGTCGCGGGCATCTCCGTCGCCCTGCCCGGCCCGCCGCCGGTCAGCGCCACGACAAGGTCATAGGATTTGATGGCAAGGTGGCTCAGGATCACGAAGGCCGACAGGAAGGCAGGCCGCAAGAGCGGGATCACGATCCGGCGGTAAAGCTGCCAGTTCGACGCCCCGTCAATCTGCGCGGCCTTCAGGATCTCATTGTCGATCCCGCGCAGCCCCGCAAGGAACATCGCCATCACGAAGCCGGAGGTCTGCCAGACCGCGGCGATGACGATGGTATAGATCGCCATGTCGCTGTCCTTGATCCAGGTGAAGGAGAAACTCTCCCACCCCCACAGATGCATCACCTTCTCCAGCCCGATGCCGGGGTCCAGAAACCACTTCCACGCCGTTCCCGTGACGATGAAAGACAGCGCCATCGGATAAAGGTAGATGGGCCGCAGCACCCCTTCCCCCCGGATCTTCTGGTCCAGAAAAATCGCCAGCATCAGCCCGACAGCGGTGCAGATGACGATGTAGAGCGAGGCAAAGATCGCGATATTGACGATCGCCGTGTTCCACGCGGGCAGCGCCCACAGCTTTTCGTAATTCTGCCACCCGACCCAGTCAAAGCGCGGCAACATCTTCGATCCGGTAAAGGACAGAAGCACCGTGAAACCGATAAAGCCGTAGACAAACAGGATCGTCACGGCGAAGGACGGGGCCAGCACCAGCTTGGGCAGCCAGTCCTGCAACCTTGTACGGAAATCGGGCGCGGTAGACGCGGTCATGGCGCAGGGCCTCCCAGCCGGGGATGGGCAAAAGTTTAAGGAAAACTTTTGCAAATTCCTTCCTTAAGGAATTTGCGGAGGGCGGCCACGGGCCGCCCTCCACGTCATCAGGTCACTGTGCTGCAGCCACAGCCTCGGCCAAGGCCGCCGCCGCCGCCGCGCCATCGGCATACTCACCGTTGAAGGCCGCTGTGATCACGTCATAGGTCGCGTTCTTCACCGAAGCCGGGGCCGCATGGCCATGCGCCATGGAACCATAGAGCGTGCCTGCCGTATTGGCCTCGGCCAGATCGGCCATGCCCTTCTTGCCGCAATCGTCAAACGCCTCGTTCGACACATCCGTCCGCGCCGGGACCGACCCCTTCACCACGTTGAAGGCCGACTGGAAGGCCGGGTCCATGATCGCCTTGGCCATGTTGACCTGCGCTTCCTGTGCGGCGGCGTCGGTCTGGTTGAACATCGCGAACTGGTCCGAGTTGAAGGTGACCGACCCTTGCGTTCCGGGGAAGCGGATGCAGACGAAATCGGTGCCCGGCACCTTGCCCGCCTTCAGGAATTCACCCTTGGCCCAGTCGCCCATCATCTGCATCCCGGCCTCGCCATTGATGACCATGGCCGAGGCCAGGTTCCAATCGCGACCCGAGAAGTTGTCATCCACATAAGTGCGCAGCTTGATCAGGCGGTTGAAGGCTTCCGCCATCTGCTCGCCGCCCAGTGCTGCGGGATCGAGGTCAACGAAGGCCGCCTTGTAGAAATCGCCGCCCAGCGACAGCACGATCCCGTCAAACACGGTCGCTTCCTGCCACGGCTGGCCACCATGGCCCAGCGGGGTGATCCCGTTCTCCTTCATCTTGTCGAGCACGGCCACCAGTTCTTCCCAAGTGGTCGGCGCGGCAAGGCCGGTGGCATCGAGCGCAGCCTTGTTGATCCACACCCAGTTGGTCGAATGGACGTTCACTGGTGCCGCCACCCACTTGCCGTCCGAGGTCGAGAACTGCTGCAGGGCCGCAGGTACCACCTTGTCCCAGCCTTCTGCCGTCGCGGTGGCGGTCAGGTCGGCCAGAGCGCCTTCGCCCGCCCAGTCGAGGATGTCAAAGCCCAACATCTGCACCGCTGTCGGCGCATCGCCTGCCGTGACGCGGGCGCGCAGGGCGGTCATCGCCGCCTCGCCGCCGCCGCCGGCCACGGGCATGTCCACCCAGCCGGTGCCGCCTGCGGCAAGGTTGTCCTTCAGCACGCCAACCGCCGCAGCCTCGCCACCGCTGGTCCACCAGTGCAGCACTTCCACATCCGCAGCCTTTGCCAGCGAAGTCGTCATCGCCAGCACCGCAGCACCCGTCATCATCGTCTTCCATCCGGCACGCATCGCATTTCCTCCCATGTTGCGTTCGCCCTCCCGCTTTTTTGTCAGCGGGTCTTCACCCAATTCGCCCGCGTGCGCCCGATGCGCATGACGACCGACTTGATCTCCATGAATTCTTCCAGCCCATAGCGCCCGATCTCGCGCCCCTGACCGGATTGCTTGACGCCCCCGAAGGCCACTTCGGGGAAGCCGTCCATCCAGGTGTTGGTCCAGACGGTGCCCGCCTGCACCCCGCGGGCAAAGCTCAGGCAGGTATGGACGTTCTCGCTCCAGACCCCCGCCGACAGGCCGTAATCGGCATCGTTGCACAGCGCGATGGCCTCCTCCGCCGTGCGGAAGGTCAGCACCGTCAGCACCGGCCCAAAGACCTCGTCCCGCGCGATGGCCATGTCGGGCGTCACATCCGTGACCACCGTAGGCCGATAAAACTGCGCGCCCAGACCCGGCACCTCCAGCGGCCCGCCACCCAGCACCACCCGCGCGCCCGCGGCCTTGGCCGCCTGCACATAGCGATCGATCTTGGCGCCATGTTCCGGCGTCACGATGGCCCCCACCTGCGTGTTCGGGTCCAGCGGATCACCAAAGGTCACATGGCGCGACAGCTCCACCACCCGCGCGGTGAAAGCCTCGGCTATATCCTCATGCACGATGATCCGGCTGCCCGAATTGCAGCACTGGCCCACGTTGAAATAGACCCCGAACACCACCGCATCCGCCGCACTCTCCAGATCGGCATCGGGAAAGATCACCTGCGGGTTCTTCCCCCCCAGCTCCAACGCCACCTTCTTCAGATTGTCCGCCGCGATCCGGCTGATCGTCTTGCCCACGGCGGTCGACCCGGTGAAGGTTACCATGTCCACGCGCGCATCCGCCGCCAGAACCGCCCCTACCGGTTGCCCATAGCCCAGCACGATGTTGACCACGCCTTCCGGCAACCCCGCCTGATCCAGCAGTTCCGCCAGCATCGCGGTTGTCGACGGTGTCATTTCCGACGGCTTCACCACACAGGTGCAGCCCGCCGCCAAAGCAAACGGCAGCTTCTGGCTCAGGATCCAGAACGGAAAATTCCACGGCGTGATGACCGACACCACCCCGATGGGCTCTTTCAACACCGTGGCCAGCATGTCCGGCCCTAGCCCGTTGAAACTGTCGCCCTCCACCGTCCGCGCCAGCGCCGCCGCATAGCGCCACAGGTCCGCCGCTCCCCCAACCTCGCCCCGCGCCTGCGCGATGGGCTTGCCCGATTCCAGCGTCTCGATCACTGCGAACCGCTCGACATTCGCTTCGATCAGGTCCGCCACCCGCAACAGCACCGCCGCCCGCGCCTTGGCCGCCAGCCGCGACCAGCGCCCGTCGTCAAAGGCCGCCCGCGCCGCCGCGATGGCAGCCCGCGCCTCGGCCTCGGTCCCCTTGGCCGACCGGCTCACCACCACGCCATGCGACGGCGACACCCGCTCGGACTGCTCTGCGCTGTCCAGCCACGCCCCGCTGATCCAGTGCCGGTTCACACGCACCTCGGGAAGGGTCGCACCACTGCGGGGGATCAGGGTCATCTCAGTCATAGTCATGTTCCCGGAAATTCGGCTTTGCGCTTGGCGCGGAAGGCGGCAACACCCTCGTCACGGTCGGCGCTGGCGGAAATGGCGGCGCTGCCCAGCGCCTCGATCAGGGCGGCGCTGTCCTCGCCCGCCCCGGCATGGATCATGGATTTGGTGATCTCCACCGCCCGTGGCGAAAGCTCGACAACCTTGCCGGCAATCGCCTCGGCCACGGCCCGCGCATCCTCGGCCACCTCGGCGGCGAAGCCCATCGCATAGGCCCGCTCCGCCGTGATGCGCCGCCCAAACAGCGCCATCTCCTTGACGACGCTTTCCGGCAGCAGCCGGGCCAGCCGTTGGGAGCCCGACCAGCCCGGCACGATGCCCACCTGCGCCTCGGGCAGCGCCAGCGTGGCCTTTGGACCCATCACGCGGATATCGCAGGCCGCCGCCAGTTCCAGCCCGCCGCCAAAGGCATGCGCCTGCACCACCGCTATCGTCGGCCGCGCCAGCCGCGCCAAGCGGTCAAATATGCGATGCCCGCCCCGCACCCAATGCCGCGCGAACTCGGCGGGCGTCAGATCGCCCCAACCGTTGATATCGGCCCCCGCGCAAAAGGCCTTTGCCTCTGCCGCCGTGACCAGAACACAGGCGATATCCGCACTGCGCTCGATCGTGTCCAGATGCCCGGCCAACTGGCCCAGCATGTCGACCGTAAAGGCATTCAGCTTCGCCGGATTGTCCAGCCGCAGTTCAGCGATGCGCCCGTTGATGTTGAAATGCACGCGGCTCATGGCGCCCACCCCATCGGGGCCTCCGACAGCAGCGCCTTGGGCAGCACGGTCGCGTTCTCGGCCACCCGCACCCGCCCTTGGCTTGCCGCCACGATGTCGCGCGCCGGGTTGATCCCCGGCATGATCTCGGTCGCGACCAGCCCGTCCTCGGCAAGCCGCATCACGCAGCGTTCGGTAACGTAAAGGACGTCCTGCCCCGTCTCCCGCGCCCGCGCGCCGGAAAAGGTGACATGCTCCACCGCCTGCACCATCTTGGTGAACTTGCCGGGCTTTTCGACGGTGATGCCGTCCGGCGTCAACGCAATCTGCGCCCCCGCCTCGAACCAGCCGGAAAAGACGATCTTCTTCGCATGGGCCGTAATGTCCACGAACCCCCCGCAACCCGCGGTCAGATAGGGTTTCTTCCCCAGCTTCGAGACATTGACGTTCCCCTCCACATCCACCTCAAGAAAGGACAGGAAAGACAGATCGAACCCCGCCCCCTGAAAGTAGATGAACTGCTGCGGCGAGGGCACATAGGCATCGGCATTCGACGCGCAGCCAAAGGCAAATCCGGTCAACGGCATCCCCCCCACCGCGCCCTGCTCAATGGCCCAAGTCACCGCCTCCGGATGGCCCTCCTCCAGCAGGATGCGTGGCACCATGGCCGAGATGCCAAAGCCCAGATTGGCCGTCATACCCGCGCGCAGCTCCATCGCCGCGCGGCGGGCGATCACCTTCTCCACCCCGTGCTCGGCCAGCGCAAAACTGGACCAGGGCCGCATCACCTGCCCCGAAATCGCCGGATCATAGGGCGTCTCGCAGGTCTGTTTCTGCTCGGCATCCACCACGATCAGATCGACCAGATGCCCCGGCACCCGCACGTCATGCGGGCGCAAAGACCCCCGCGCCGTCACGCGAGCGACCTGCGCGATCACCAGCCCACCGTGATTGCGCACGCAAATCGCCTGTTCCAGCCCGCCCAGATAGGCCCCTTCATGTTCATAGGTCAGGTTGCCGTGTTCGTCGGCCGTGGTCGCCCGCAGAATGCAGACATCCGGCACGATGTTGGGGAAATGCAGCCACGTCTCAGCTGCGAATTCGACGCGGGAAACGATGGGGGCCGCCGCCCCCCTTGCATTCATCGCGCAGCCCTCGCGCACAGGGTCCACGAAGGTCTGCAAACCCACCTTGGTCAGCACACCGGGCCGCCGCGCCGCCGCTTCGCGGTGCATGTCGAACAGGATGCCCGACGGCACGTTATAGGCCGGTATCCGATCCTCGGTGACCATCTTCCAGATCTCGGGCATCGGCAGGTTCGACGACCCCGATGGATAGGACCCCGCGATCACCCGCGCCAACAACCCGTCCTGCGCGATGTGGTCGATCCCCTTCACGCCATACATATCACCCGCCGCGATCGGGTGGATCGAGGTCAGGTCGCGCGGGTGGCCTTCAGCCCGAAACCGCGCGCCAATGGCTTCCAGCACTTTGTCCGGGCAGCCGAGCGATGAGGAGGATGACACCGTGACCACCGCACCGTCACGGATGCGCAGGGCGGCTTCAACCGGCGAGACAACCTTAGACATCGTGCCGCACCCCCCCTGCAGGCAAACCCCATCCGGCGGCGCAAAGCAGTGACCGCGCGCCGGAAAGACGACCGAATCTGAAATCGGATCGTTCCAAAACGTTATTGGAACGATCCATATCCTGTCAATCAGATATAACGCTGCCCCCGAAGCAAGGATCGCAAAACAGGTGTCAGCTGCGCGGGACAGGCGCGCGCAGCGCCGCCACCGCCTCTTTCGAGGCGCGCGCCCCGTGATGCGCCAGAACAGCCGCAGCCATCCCCTGCCCCGCAGCAACACATCGCGCCACGTCATCGCCCGTCAGCCGTGCCACAAGGTATCCGGCATTGAACGCATCCCCTGCCCCGGTCGTGTCGAGGATATTCGTCAGCGGCGGCGTCGCGAAGACCTCGGTCGCCCCACCATCCCAGATCGTCACCGGACCGGCACCGTCCTTCACCACGATCTCTGCCACGCCAAGACCGGCCATCCTTGCCAGCACAGCCTCGGCATCCAGATCTCCGAAATGCGCCCGTTCATCGTCAAGGCTGGGCAGTGCAATGTCGCAACCGGACAGCATGCGCGTGATCGTCTCCTGCATTTCGGCACGCGATGCCCACAGGCGCGGCCGGATATTGGGATCAAAGGACACGACACCACCCCCCGCGCGGAACGCGGCAAGAACCGCAAACAGCGTCTCGCGCGCAGCGGCAGGCAGGATGGCCAACGTGATCCCTGACAGATGCGCCAGCCCGACGCCGTCCAGCGCGCGCGCAAGCACCGCCCCATCATCCGCCAGATGCCGCGCGGCAGAGCTTTCGCGCCAGTAGTGAAAACTGCGCTCCACCCCATCAAGCTGAATCATATACAGCCCCATATGGCGCAACGGATCGCGCGATATCCCCGAAAGGATCATCCCATCCGCCGCCATTTCGGCGACAAAGGCCTCCGACAGCGCATCCTGCCCCACGCGGGTGATCATCCCAACCTCGGCCGCAGCACCCAGCCATTGCGCCATATGCCAGGCCGTGTTGAACGTATCCCCCGCAAAGCCACGGCGGTACTGTCCCGCCCCGACAGGTGCCATTTCCACCATCGCCTCGCCGATGGCCCGGACCGACCGTCGCGGGATGGGCACCATCACGTCCCCCCACCCTGCCTATAGATTGCGCCCGTCAGCCATGCAGGCCAGTCGCGCTCAAAGAAGGGCCGCGCGCTCTGATCGATGGGCCGTATCGCCCGCTCGGCAATGCAAAAGCCCCCGTCGCGGTGACAGATGACGATCTGCCGTGCGCGATCCACCGTGCGCTCAGCGCGGAAGCGCACCCCCTCCAGCGGGCCCTGCGCCGACATCGGCACGCCTTCGCCCTGCGGATCAAGGATCGCCCTCGCACCCCGGCTTCCGCCGCCGCTGCCGATGTAATGGTCCAGCGCCGCCAGCACCGCCTCAGAGGCAAGCGCCATCTGCCGCCACTGCACAGCGCGGGCCGCCTCGGACGGGCGGGCGATGGCGATCCCCTCGCGCCCGATCCGGTCGTTCAGTGCCCGCGCAGCCTGCAAGGCATCGTGAACGGTGGCTGCGTCACACAGAATACCGGCAGCATCGCTCATCCGGGCCTGCACCTCATCACGCACGGCATCAACCGTGGGTGCACCCTGCACCCCAACCACCGAAAGGATTTCCGAAAGGGCCGCATCCGCGCAGCGCTCCGGTTCGGCGGCCTCATGCCCTGTCAGGCTGGCCGCGATATGTTCGGCGGCCCGCGTGCCAAAGACCTGCCCCGCGTTCAGCGCCGCCCCGCCGGGCCGGGTGACACCGTGGGTGCCAGCCGCCTCACCCACCGCATAAATCGCGGGATGCGAACTGCGGCCCCAGATATCCACCGCCACCCCGCCATTCATGTGTTGGTTGTTCACGGCAAATTCCAGCGGTTCTGTCGCGATGTCGATCTTGTAGCGGCGGTAAAGCTCGATCGACAAAGGGTTCATGTGGCGCAGCCGGTCGATGGGCAGCGCCTGCACCGCCCCCGCCGCCCCCAGATAGGCCCGCACATCCGCGTCCAACCGGTCAAGGCTGAACCCCTCATCCCCTGCCAGTGCAAGCGGATTGCGGTTGAAATCCATGAACACCCGCCGCCCCGCCGCCGTTTCCCGCGCAATCGCCAGATCAACAAGGCTGGACCCGAAATCGAGCATCCGCGTCGCATGGAAGGGCCACTGATACCCTTTGCGAAAGATGTTCGAGGCAAGCTCCTGTGTCGTGCGGTAAAAACCTGACAGGAAATGATGTTCCCGCCCCTCCGCATCGACCGAATAGATATGCGGCATCGCCTGCACATAGGTGCCCGACAGGTTCCACGGAAAACCCTCGCGGCGGGTGCCGATCCCGAACTGGCTTTCCGTCAGGTTCACCAGATCCAGCCCCGCCTCCACCGCCAGCCCCAGGGTGCCGAAACAGCCGTTGGGATAGACGCTGTCACGGTACAACTCACCGGGGCCGCCACCCGCCAACACGCCGACCTTGGCCGCGAACAGGCACAGGCCATAGGGATTGTCGTCACTCCGCGCCTGCGGGCGCGCGCAGATCGCGCCATGCAGGCGGTCGCCCTCAACCAGCAGCCGCAGCACGGTGGTCTGGTTGTGGATCGGCACGCCAAGGCGCAGCGCCTCTTCTGCCAGAACCCTGACCATCAGGCGCGAGGTGCGCGGTCCGCAACTGGTGGCGCGCCCCACCTCGTCATGGTCAGTCTGATAGCGCAGCGTGCCGCCCAGCCGATCCTGCGGCAGGGGCAGGCCAAGATATTGCAGCGATGCCATGGACCGCACCGATCCCACCGCCTCGATATAGGCGGTGTCGGCATCCATCGCCCCGCCCCCACCGATGGCCGCCGCCATGGCACGAAAATCATCACCCCGATCCGCCGTATTGGCGGTGTGGATGGTCTGCTTGTCCGATCCCGAACAGGCCGATGTCCCCCCCCAGGCGCTCTGGCTGGCCACGGCCACACCAACCCCGCGCCGCGACAACTCCACCGCGGCGCGCAGGCCCGCCGCCCCCGATCCGATCACCAGACACTCCGCACGGTAAAGCGGCAGGCGCAGCCCCCCCACTGCGATCCGTTCCGAACTGCCTCGGTCCGGCGGCAGGCGCGGCATCTCCACATCGGTCAGCGCATCAAGGATGGATTGCGGAACTTCAATCGGCATCGCCTCACCCCGCCAAATCAAGATCGACCCAAGACCGGCGGCGCGAGCTTTCCATGCAGGCATCAACGATCTGGCAGATGTGGTGGCCCGTGTCGAAGGTCGGCCACATCGGGGTGTTGCGCGTGAT
Organism: Variovorax paradoxus; assembly: GCA_943370085.1. Lineage (GTDB taxonomy): Bacteria > Pseudomonadota > Alphaproteobacteria > Rhodobacterales > Rhodobacteraceae > Paragemmobacter. The sequence goes on from CALRPT020000014.1 coordinate 38,354, forward strand.
TGACCGGATCACCTCGGCGGCCTCGATAATCTTCGTCTCATTATAGCCCAACGCCAGGTTGGGCAGCGGCAGAAAGGCGCGATAGGTCGGATCTTCGGGGCCGACGTCTATCGCACGGAACCCCCGCCGCCCCGCGCGATCTTCGTTCGTGTAAAAGCGCAGGCGGCTCACCTCGTCATAGTCATAGGCTATGCTGCCCTTGGTGCCATAGACCTCATAGGTCTGACGGAACTTCCGCCCGGTCGCCACCCGGCTGAAATCGACAATACCGCTCGCGCCATTCTCGAACCGGCACATCAGATGGGTGGCATCGGGATTGGTCACCTCGGCCCATTCCTCTGCCCCCGTCAGCGCCTCAGCACCAGAGCCGAGCGCAGACCCCGCAAGAACGGGCCGCCTCCGTGTGACGATCAGGTTGTCGGCGACTAGGCTTTTCACCCGTCCAACAAGAAACTCCATAAAGCTGAAAACATGCGACCCGGTATCGCCCACGATCCCCGTGGGCGCGAGCTTTCCGTCCGCACGCCACATGAAGGGGGCCAGCGGATCGCCGAACATATCGACATGCTGGCAACCCTTGAACAACCGCACCTCGCCGATCTCGCCCGAGGTGATGATGTCGCGCGCCAGATCATGCACCGGATTGCGCGGAAAGCCGTGGGCGACACGGGTGATCACCCCCTTCGCGCGGGCAAGATCGGCCAGTTCCTTCGCCTCGGCCGCCGTATCGGCAAGGGGCTTTTCGCAATAGACATGCTTTCCCGCCAGAAGCGCCGCCTTGGCCACGGGATAATGCAAATTGTCCGGCAGGCAGATGTCGATCAGATCAATGTCGGGATCGTTCACCGCATCGCGCCAGTCGGTCAGGATCCGCGCGCCCGGCGCGCGGGTGGCCAGCTCCGGGTCTGCGGCCGGATTATGCGCGACCAGCGCCGCAATCCGCGCCGTTCCATCCCCCGCACCCATGAACTGCGGGAAGGTCTGAAAGGCCATGGTATGGACCTTTCCCATCCAGCCAGAGGCCCCCAAGATCGCAACACGAACCTCTGGCATGGACTTTCTCCGGACTATTGGAACCTTCCAAATTCCTACTGGCACGTTCCAATTTCGTCAACGGCCATTCTGCACAGGGGATGCACGGCTTGAACGGGTGTCGTGATGGGGCAAGGGTGGCCCATGATGACTGACGGGAAAAGATAGGGGCTTGCGGCAAGAAAAGCAGCGTCCCGGTCACATCGCCCGCATCATGTCGCTGCCCGTCCAAGGGCCACTCAGCGCGCCAGAGCCGTTCACACCGGGCCAAGAGCAGGTAGGGATTTACTCAGCGCCTGCTTCAGTCGATCCTTCACTCTGCCGCATCGAAAGGTATCGCACCATGGACAAGCTTGCCACCATGCAGGCCTTTTGCCGGATCGTTGACCGTGGCAGCTTTGCCCGCGCGTCTGAAGATCTGGGTGTGTCCCCCGCGCTCCTCAGCCGCGAGGTGCGGCTCCTCGAAGACAGCCTCGGCACCACCCTCATCTCCCGGACGACTCGGCGGATGTCGCTAACCGAGGCAGGCCGTCTTTATTATCAGGAATCCATGACGATCCTCGATGCGGTAAACCGGGTCGAGGATCATATCCGCGATGGCGCGGGGGCCATGCGCGGCCATCTGAAGGTGAACGCGTCCAACTCCTTTGGCCAACTGGTCATCGCGCCCTTCCTCCCCGCTTTCACAACGGCCTTCCCGGATCTGCGCGTCACCCTTTCGCTCGATGACAGGATCATCGACATGGTCGAAGGCGGGTTCGACGTCTCCATCCGCATCCGTTCCGCCCTGCGGGACTCCACCCTGATCGCCCGCAAGATCGGCACGGTTCAGCAAGGCATCTTTGCCGCCCCCGCCTATCTCAAATCGGCTGGCGTCCCAGATGGGCCTGACGCGATTTCGCGCCACAAGGTGCTTGGCTTTCTCCTGTCAGACCACCTCACGACATGGGACATGACCGGACCAGACGGCCCCTGCACCTTGACTGTCGACCCCGTGGTCAGGGTCGGCAGCAGCATCGTCCTGCGCGATCTGCTGATTGCCGGGGCGGGCATCGGCACACTGCCAAGCTTCGTGTCCGATGGTCCCGTCGCGCGGGGCGATCTCGTGCGCCTCCTGCCCGCCTACAGCTTTGCCCCGCGCGATATCTGCGCGGTCACGGCGGCGCGTCTGGGCATGGATGCGCGCGTTCTGGCCTTTCTCGACCATCTGAAGGCAGCCCTGCCGGACTGAAATTCTTCAGCAGGCGTAAAGACTGAATTGCCCCCGGACCGATTACTCTAACCCGCCTGATCCCAGATCTTCACGGCATCGCAACCGCTGCCCCATGAGGATCAGATGACACGCATACTCGTACTCTACTATTCCAGCTACGGCCACATCCGGACGCTTGCCACCGCTGTCGCCGAAGGCGCCCGGACGGTGCCCGGCGCCCATGTCGACATCCGCCGGATCCCTGAAACCGTCCCCGAAGAAATCCGCAAAAGCGCGGGCTTCATTGACGATGACACCCGCACAGCAGCACCTGCCGACCTTGAGAACTACGATGGCATCCTCTTCGGCACGCCTACCCGCTTTGGCCTGATGGCCGGGCAGATGAAACAGTTTCTGGATCAGGCAGGCGGCCTCTGGGCCCGCAACGCACTCGTCGGCAAGGTGGCGGGCGTCTTTGTCTCGACCGGCTCACAGCATGGCGGGCATGAGGCGACGATGCTGTCGACGCAAATCGCGTTGCAGCACTTCGGCATGCTGATCGCAGGCCTGCCCTACAGCTTTGCAGGCCAGACCTCCGGCGACCACATCATCGGTGGCGCGCCATACGGCGCCGGCACCATCGCGGGGGCCGAAGGCGACCTGACCCCGAACGCCATCGAACTGGCCGGCGCGCACTACCTCGGCGCCCATGTCGCAGACGTCGCCGCGCGGCTTGCCGCAGGTGCGTCTCGCCGTGACGCCGCCTGATACGAGCGAAGGCAACATCATGCTGATCTCCCTCCTTCGCGCCTGGCGCGCCCATAACCGCAAAGCGGCGCTCACTGCTTTGGCCAGACAACTGGGCCCCCACCTCGCCCGCGACATCGGCATCCAAGAGGCGCCACCCCCCCGCTTCGGCGCGATCATCAAACCCTTCTGACGTCGGGACAGAACCATGCAGCGCAGCACCGACATCTTCCTGACGGCGCTTGCTCCGATCGTCTGGGGCAGCACCTACCTTGTCTCGACAGAAGCCTTGCCGCAGGGCTATCCGCTGACAGTGGCCGCCCTCCGCGCCCTGCCAGCGGGGCTTTTGCTGCTTGCTCTCACCCGGTCCCTGCCGCCACGCGCGTTTCTGGGCCGGCTGTTCATTCTGGGGGCGCTGAACTTCGCCCTCTTCTGGGCCCTTCTCTTCGTGGCGGCCTACCGGCTGCCGGGCGGGGCGGCGGCCACCTTGGGGGCCTTGCAAGCCCTCATGGTGATCGGCTTCGCCCGCCTGTTTCTCGGAACAGCGATCAGGGGCACGGCCGTCCTTGCCGCATCCTTCGGTGTGTTGGGCGTGGGGATGCTCCTGTCGGGGTCAGACACGGCATATGATCCACTGGGAGTCCTCGCAGCCCTTGGCGGCACCGTGTCGATGGCCGCCGGAACCGTCCTCAGCCGGAAATGGCAGCCGAACGTGCCGGTGCTCACCTTCACCGCCTGGCAGTTGACGGCCGGCGGGTTGCTGCTTCTACCCGCCGCCCTGATGGCCGAACCGCCCCTGCCCGCCCTCACGGCCAGCAACCTGCTCGGGCTGATCTGGCTCGGCCTGATCGGGGCGGCGGCAACCTATTGGCTCTGGCTGCGCGGCATTGCGCGCCTCGGACCCGGCCCTGTGGCGATCCTCGGAATGCTCAGCCCGGTGACAGCCGTGCTCCTCGGCTGGCTCTGGCTCGACGAATTCCTGACGGCCACTCAACTCGCTGGGGCGGCCATCGTTTTGGGATCAATCTGGGTGGGCCAACGCGCCGCACGCCCCGCTAAGGTTTCGCAGGACGTTCCCTGATCCGCTGCCCGCTGCAGGGCCGCACCGGCGCAGGCGCGTCACGCCCATAGCGGTCGTCAGGATGCATCCCGAGTCCGTGCAGGCTTTGCGAAACGTTTCGGCCGCATACTCCGTAATGCAAGACGATGGACAGGCCGTGTCTGGCTGAACACATTTGAAAACGGCACAGTATGTGCAGGAGGCGGTGCTATGACGAAACATACCGTCCAACCCAGAAAGATTGCTCTGGTTCTGCAAGGTGGCGGGGCCCGCGGCGCCTATCACGTCGGGGTCATCAAGGCGATTGCCGAGATCACCGGCGCGCGCCGTTCCCCCTTTCAGATCATTTCCGGCTCTTCCGTTGGCGCGATCAACGCGGCATCCATCGCCATGTCAGCCGTCGATTTCCAAAAGGGATCAGCCGGGCTCGAGTCCCTCTGGCGATCCCTCCGCTGCAGCGCGATCTATGATGTGCGTCCGGTTCCATTGCTGATGCGAAGTTCAAGATGGGCCATGACCCTGCTGCTCGGGCATATGGGTGCCCGCATGACCGGCGGGTTACTTGACTACCGGCCCCTGCACGACCTTCTGCAGCGTGAATTCAGCCAAAAACACCTGAGCCGCGCGATTCAGGCCAAGGACTTGCACGCCCTGTGCATCACGGCATCGAGTTACGGCGCGGGCACGTCAATCACCTTCTTCCAAGGGGACAGGTCCATACAGCCTTGGGCGCGGGCGCGGCGGCGGGGTGAACCTGCACAGATCGAGGCGGAACACATCCTTGCCTCGGCAGCTCTTCCCTTGGCCTTTGCGCCTGTCCAGTTGAACGGTGACTTCTTCGGGGATGGTGCGCTGCGCTCAACCTCCCCGCTGTCACCTGCAATCCGCACCGGCGCGGATAAAGTGCTCGTCATCGCCACGCGCGACGGATTTCTGGATTCAAGGAAAAACCTTCGCCCCGCGGCAAGCCCCAGCATCGGCGAAATACTGGGGCATGCGCTGGACATTCTGTTCAACGACAATCTCGAGGCAGATGTAGAGCGGACAGAACGCATCAACCAAACGATTTCCCTGCTCACCCCAGAGGCCAGACAGCAAACACCCCTCCGGATCATCGACGCGAAGGCGGTATCCCCCTCCAAAGACCTGCGCGATATTGCAAAGCTTCATGCGCATGAGCTTCCGCGCTCCATGCGCATGCTCATGCGCAGCATCGGATATTCCGGCAGCGACGCGCGGATAGAAAGCTATCTGATGTTCGAACCCGGCTATGTCGGTTCCCTGATTGATCTCGGCTATGCCGATACACTGGCCGATGCCGCCGCGATCGAGGCGTTTCTCAAGGACTGACGCCCGTCTCCCACGTAATCATAAATCCGTTCCGGCGCGGATGCGCGAACAGGCCCCGATCTCAGGCCTGTGGCGGGATCAAGACGAAATTGCCGACATGTGATTTCTGCAAGAACACCTGCTGCGCAGCCGCGATCTCCTCAAGCGGATAGGTCATGGCCAGAAGCGGGCGGATTTCGCCCCGCTCGATATAGGAAATCAGGTTGGGGAAAACCGGCTCATCCCATCCCGTGCAGCCGATCAGGGTCAGGTCCTTCAGATAGAACACCCGCATGTCCAGCTCCACAACCGGGCCGCTGATCGCCCCGGACGAGACGTATTTGCCGCCGCGCTTCAGCACATCCAGCATCGCGCCAAATCCCGGCCCCGCAACGTTATCAACCGCAACATCCACGACCTCCCCGCCAAGTGCGTCGGCCAGAGGCACCCCGCGTTCGATGATCTCATCCGCCCCCGCCCGGCGCACATCACCCGCCTTCGCCGCGGTGGTCATCCCGATCACATGCGCCCCGCGCCGCTTGGCCAATTGAACGGCAGCCGATCCGACACCCCCCGAAGCACCCGCCACAAGAACACGCATCCCGGCGCGGACACCGGCCCGGTGGATCATGTTTTCCGCCGTGCCATAGGCGCAAGGCAGCGTGGCAAGCTCCGCATCGCTCCAGTCGCAATCCACCGGAAACACCTCCAGCGCCGGAACCTTCACGAACTGGGCAAAGGCGCCGTCAAAATCCGACCCCATCCAGATGTTCTCGGGCGAGGAAAACCCGTAGGGCCGCATGCAGGCACGGACTAGAACGCGCCTTCCAAGAAGGTGGCGGTTTTCCCTGTTACCAACCTCGATCACGATCCCGCAGCAATCCGTCCCCTGAATAAAAGGAAACGGCGTCGCCGCGTTCCAGCCCCCATCGGCCTTTTGGGTCGGGGCTATCTGCTCGGCCTCAGCCGCGTCCTGCGTGCCTTTCCTGACCGAGGATGAATACCAGCCAAGCCGCGTGTTGATCTCGGTGTTGTTCATGCCTGCGGCACGCACCTGAACAAGCACCTCGGTCTCCCCCGGCACCGGGCGCGCAACATCGCAATAGACAAGCTGATCATAGCCGCCATTGCCCGTCGTCACGATGGCCTTCATAGTCGGCTGGCCGCGCGCTGGAGCAAGACGGCCAAGGGCATTGACGCTCATCTTCTTTTCCCCATTGGATTGCCTTCCCCGCCTCGGCCCGCCCCCCTAGGCCCTTTGCCGCGCGTTGGTGGGGTCCCATGCCGGGGCCTCCAGCACCGCAAAGCCGCGCCTTTCGCCAAGGATCACCACTTCAAGGCCCTCATCAGCGCCGGGCTCGACATAGGCGAAGGTCAGGCTCTTGCCCGTCGCATGGCCAAACCCGCCCGAGGTGCAGACACCCACCACGCGCCCCCCCTGCATCACCGCCTCACCGCCGTATATGTCGCAATCGGTGGCGGCAACTTCGCCATAGACCAGCCGTGTCGTGATCCCCGCCGCCTGCACGGCAAGGGTCGCGGCGCGGCCCCGGAAATCGCCCTTGTCCGGGGCGAAGAACCGGGTGCAATCCGCCTCGACCAAGGTGATCTCATTCGTCAGTTCCGATCCATATCCGCGATAGCCCTTCTCCATCCGCAGCGCATTGACCGCCTGCACGCCGAAATCGGCAATGCCATGCGCCTCGCCCGCAGCCCAGATCGCGGCATAAAGTCGGGCAAGCTCGGCCATGGGCGCATGGATTTCCCATCCCAACTCGCCCACATAGGTCACCCGCAGCGCGCGCACCGGGATGCCTGCAAGGGTGATGTCCTGTGCCGACAGCCAGCGGAAGGCGGCGTTCGACAGATCGGCATCGGTCAGCCCCGCCAGCACGTCGCGCGACTTCGGCCCCGCAACGACCAGCATGCCGAAAGCGTCGGTGACATTGCGCACTGTCACATCCGCACCCGCGCCCGCGTCCAGATCGTCGCGCGCCTGCACCTCGGCCCCGGCACCGGTCAGGATATAGAACCGCTCCGGCCCAAGGCGGGTGATCGTCCATTCCCCGATGATGCGCCCCTTGTCCGACAGCACCTGCGTCAGCCCGATCCCCCCCGGCTTTTTCGGCAGGCGGTTCGCGGTCATCCGGTCCAGCATCGCCTCTGCCCCCGGACCGGTCACGTCGAACTTGGCAAAGCTGGACAGGTCCATGATCCCCACCCGTTCGCGCACGGCGCGGCATTCGGCGGCGACCAGATCAAAGGTGTTGGTCCGCCGGAACTGCAGCTTTTCGACAAAGCCCGCAGGGGCGAAATACTTGGGCCGCTCCCAGCCATGCACCTCGGTCATCACCGCGCCCTCGGACAGCAGCACCTGATGAAGCGGCGTCACGCGACTGGGGCGGCCGGCCTGCACCTCGCGCCCCGGCAAAGGGGTTTCGAACATGTTATGGTAATCGTCAAAGCTCTTGGCGCGCGTGTAGGCCTGATCGGCATAGCCGCCAAAGCGGCGCGGATCGACCGATGCCATGTTGATCTCGGCATCGCCATGGATCATCCATTGCGCCAGAAACTTGCCGCAGCCCGCCCCCTGCGCGATACCGATGGACGATCCGCAGCACTGCCACGCATTCGCCACCCCCGGCATCGGCCCGACCAGCGGGTTGCCGTCGGGCGTATGCGGGATGGCCCCGTTGATGATGCGCTTGATCCCGGCACGCGCAAAGATCGGCATCCGCTCCAGCGCCTTTTCCAGCCAAGGGGTAATCCGGTCCAGATCACCCTCGAACAGCTCATTCTCGCTCGCCCAGTCGGGACGGCCGCCGCGATCACCCCAAGCCTCGCGCGCGCCAACATGTTCATAAATGCCGATCAGACCCGCCTTCTGTTCCTGCCGATAATACCCCGCCGTCGCCGGGTCGCGCATGACGGGCAATTCAACGGCGCTGTCCTTGAACTCGGGCAGCGGTTCGGTCACCAGATACTGGTGTTCCATATTGGTGATCGGCGTATCCACGCCCAGCCACTTTCCCACCTCACGCGCATAGCATCCGGCAGCATTGACGACATGCTGACAGGTGACAACGCCCTGTTCCGTCTCCACGCGGAACTCGCCCGACGGCAGGCGCGTGATCCCGGTCACCCGGGTATGGCGCTGGATCGTGGCCCCCATCGCCCGCGCACCCGCCGCCATGGAATTGCACGCGCTCGATGGGTCCACATGCCCATCCAGCGTGGTATGCGCCCCCGCAAGGATGCCATCGGTCCGCAGCCATGGGTTCAACTCGCGAATACGCTCGGGGCCGATGATTTCCATCGCAAAGCCCACATTGGCGGCAAAGCCCTGCACGTGGCGGAACCAGTCCACCTCCTCGGGCGTGGTGGCCAGACGGATGCCGCCACAGCCATGCCACCCGGTCGGATGGCCGGTCAGCGCCTCCAACCTTGGATACAGCGTGTTGCCGTAATGGTGGATCTTGGCCATGTTGTAATTGCCGATGAACGACGGGCATTGGCCCGCGGCATGCCAGGTTGACCCGCTGGTCAACTCGCCCTTCTCAATCAAGAGAACATCGCGCCAACCCGCCTCGGCCAGATGATAGGCCAACCCCACCCCCATCATCCCGCCGCCGATGATGACCACTTTCGCATGACTTTGCATGACCAACCTCCCTACCAGACGCCGTTTCCGGCCTGCATCCGTTCGCGCGGAAGGATGATATTGTAACTGCCCCGGATCGCAGCATCGACATCGGCGCCGATATGGCGCGGGTAATGCTCGGCCAATATCTTGCGCACCCGGTCGCGCGCCACGGCGCGCGTGTCCCGCGCCCCGGCATCCTGCCATTCGCTGATGCTGCGGCGATCGGAAATCTCGGGATAGACATAGTCGGTCTTCATCCGGGCAAAGGTTTGCGCATGGCCCAGATAATGGCCCACCCCCATCACCGTGTCGCGGATCACCTCAAAGTTCAGCGTATCCGGCGTGACCTCGATCCCCTTCACCGTCCGCAGGATCGCGCCCAGCAGATCATTGTCGATCACATAGCCCTCGAAACTGGTCCCCATCAGCGACCCCTGCATCCCGGCACATTCATGGATCATCGTGGCCCCGGCCTGCGCCGCCAGCGATACGGTATACCCCTTCTCCCCGCCACTTTGCGCATCGGGCAGCTTGCTGTCGGTCATGCCCGCAGGAACCGAATTTGGCAGATCGTAGAAATTCGCCATCTGCGCGCAGGCCGCCGACAACAGCGCCTGTTCACCCGACCCGCCCGACATCGCCCCCGTCCGCAGGTCCGAAACAAAGGGCCAGGCGGCAAAGATGCCCCGGCAGTCCGGGTCGATGATGTGGCACAGAACCAGCCCCGCCAGCACCTCGGCACAGGCCTGCGCCACAGCGCCTGCCAGCGCGGCAGGGGCCGTGGCCCCCGCCTGCCCCGCCGACACCAGCAGGATCGGCATGCCCGCCAGAACCGCCGCCTCCAGCGCATCGCAGCTTTCCGTGGCAAAGCGCATCGGCGGCACGACATGGCAACAGACAGCGGTGCAGAACGGCCGCGCGCGGTGCTTGCCCTCGCCCCCCGCAACAGCATCCAGCATCGGCTGCACCGCACGAACCGACGCGCTGTCGGTATAGCTCACCGCAATGGATTTTGTGGTCCCCGCAAGGCAGGCATAGGTGGTGTTCATATCCAGATCGAGGATACTTGTCGCATCCCGCGCCACGATCGACCGATGATACCAGTGGATATTGTCCAGCCGGTCCACCAGACGGGCAATGTCATACAGATCCGCCACCGTGCTTTCGCGGTAGCGGCCGGTGTCGAAATCCATGATCGTCGGCGCCGCCCCACCGGTGCCGGTATGCACCCGCCGCCCGCCAATCTCGATATCATGCAGCGGGTCGATGCCGTGCAGCGTAAAGCTGCGGCGCGCGCGCGCGATCACGTCTTCCACCAGCCCACGGGGAAAGCGCAGCCGCCCGTTGCCATCCACCCTGCACCCCGCCGCAACCGCCCGCGCTTCAAGGCTGGGGGTCAGTTGCGACAGACCAAGGTCTTCAAGCAGGGTCAGAACCAAGTCGTGGATCTGCAAGATCTCGGCATCGGTCAACGGCTTGTAACGCCCCCCAACCATACCTGCAGGCACGGGCGATGGCGGCACATCCGCCTCGATACGGTTGCGACGACCCGCACGGCGCGGCGAAACTTCGGACATGGCGGCCCCTCAGAACGCGGTTTGGCCCCAGAAGGCACGCAATCCACGCGCCTTTCAAACGATCATTCCGAATGGGTCGCATTCCCCGATGTAATGCCAGAACCGCCCTGTCCCGCCGCCTCTGCGGCAATCCAGTCTTGAAACGCTGCAATACCCGCGCTTTTGCCAGAGCTTCCGGATGTGCACAGGTAATACCCCTCGCGCGTCTCCATCACCCTGTTCACCGGGCAGACCAGCCGCCCCTCGGCCAACAGCGGATCGGTGATATAGCTCCAGCCCAAAGCCACGCCCTGGCCCGCCTCGGCGGCCTGCAACACCATCGGGTATGAGTTGAACCGCAGCCCCCGCCGCACCGGCTGGCCGTTCACCCCCTGCCACAACAGCCAGGTGCGCCAATCCACCCCCCCGAAGGAAGGCTTGCCATATTCAAGGTGCAACAGCGTCTGATCCAGCAGATCATCGGGCCGATGCAGCGCCGGATGCGCGCGCAGATAGGCGGGGCTGCACACCGGATAGACCCGCTCCCCGAACAACAGCCGTGCCTCCAACCCCTCCCATTGCCCCCCTCCGAACAGCACGGCCACATCCACCTCGCCCGTTCCCGGCAAGACGGGCTGATCCGTGGCCAGCACCCGCAAATCAACATCCGGCTGCAACGCGCCAAAGCGTTCCAGCCGGGGCATCAGCCAGAACCATGTGAAGGCAACGGATGCACTGACCGTGATCTGCGGTGCCTTCGCCCGCGCGCCCAAGGCCGCAAGGCAGGCGCTGATGTCATCCAGCCCTCTGGTGACCGCTTCGAACAGCCGCTCCCCCTCGGCCGTCAGCTCGATCGCGCGATGCAGGCGGTGAAACAACGGCAGGCCCAGCGCTTCCTCAAGCGCCTTGATCTGTCGGCTGACCGCGCTCTGCGTCAGGCACAACTCATCAGCCGCAAGCGTAAAGCTGCGACGGCGCGCAACGGCCTCAAAGGTCTGAAACAGGTCCAGAGCGGGCAGGCGGTACTTGCTCAATCATATCCCCTTGCGTTTGACAGGCGACCAAAGCCGCCACGTCCCCTGCCCATGAAAAACGGTCTAGCAGAGCATGGCCCTCTGGCAAGCCGCCATACGGAAGGGGCGCCGCTGCCAGCCGCAATGTCGATGTCACAAGCGCATCGCGATGACCGACCTGGTCACGTGGGCAACCCTCCTCATCGACTGTTCTTTCCTGCCCTCGTATCTGTATACTCCGCCTCCGGTTCAGGCGTTGTTCGGATGGCTCATGGCGGTAACTCTCAAGGATGTGGCGGAACGCGCGGGTGTCTCGCGCTCGGCCGTGTCGCGCACCTTCACTGATGGGGCCTCTGTCTCGGCCCGCACACGCGCCAAGGTGGAACAGGCCGCCGAAGACCTCGGCTATGCGCCCAACGCCCTTGCCTCCAGCCTCACCACAGGCCGGACAAAGCTGATTGGCCTGATCGCCAACAACTTCCACAACCCCCTGATCCTCGAGGTGTTCGACCTTTTCACAAGCGGCTTGCAGGATCGCGGCCTGCGTCCCCTGCTGGTAAACCTCAGCGGCGCGACAGACCCTGCTGCTTCGGTCCGCATGCTGCGGCAATACTCCGTGGATGGCGTCATCGTCGCCTCCTCCACCCTGCCCCCCAGTTTTGCCGCCGCCTTCCGGCAGGCAGGCATTCCCGTGGTGCACGCCTTTGGCCGGCCTGCCCCTGCCCCAGAGGTTCATGTCGTAGGCATCGACAACATCGCCTGTGGGCGCATGGCCGCAACGGCGCTGATCCAGCGCGGCTACACAAATGTTGCCTTCCTCGGCGGACCACAGGCCGCCACTTCCACGCAAGACCGCGCGGCGGGTTTTCTGGCAGCCCTCGCCGCCCATACCGGTATCACCGTCACCACCAGCTTTGCCAGCGATTACAGCTTTGATGCCGGCCGGGCCGAGATGCAGCGCCTGCTCACCCAAACCCCCGCCCAGGCCTATTTCTGTGGCGATGACCTGCTCGCCGTCGGCGCAATGAGCGCGATCGAAGAAGCGGGCCTGACGGTCCCTTCTGACATCGGCCTGATCGGGCTCAATGACATGGAAATGGCCCGCTGGCAGAACATCGGCCTGACCACCATCCGCCAGCCGGTCGCGGAAATCATCGATGCCGCCATCGAACTGGTCGTTGCCACCATCGAACACCCCGAACGCCCGCCCGAGGTGCGCCTGTTTCCCTGCAGCGTGATCGACCGCCGCTCACTGCGCTAGCGCAGCCCCGCCTTACCGAAACATCGGCGGGCGCGCATCCATCCACTGCCCCCCGGCCTTGGCCGAGGCGACAGCCGTGTGAACCGCCGCCATCGACCGCACGCCGCTGGCCGCCGTGGGCAAACCGTCCCGCACCTGCCCACGGATCGCATCGGCCAGATCGCAATAGATATTGGCCACCGCCAGCGGGAAGCCTTCGGGATGGGCAATCGCCACCCGGCTCAGCCGCTTGGCCTCTTCATAAAGCCCGCCCTCGCCCTTCTCCATGATCTGCGTCCGCCCGCCCACGGGGGTATAGATCAACTGGTTGGGCTGCTCCGACGCCCAACGGAACCCGCCGGTTTCGCCAAACACCTGAATGTCGAACCCATGCTGCCGCCCGATCGCAACCGACGATGTCCACAGCCGCCCGACCGTCCCCTTGGACATGCGGAAGTTCACCATCGCATCATCCTCCAGCACGCGGCTGGAAATGGTGGATGCGAAATCCGCCGACAGCTTTTCCACCTCATCATCACAGATAAAGCTCGCCATATGCAGCGCATGGATGCCGCAATCGGCAAACTGCCCCGACACCCCCGCCATCGCCGGATCATAGCGCCAACGCACGCGCGGATTGTCGGCATCTGTCGCATCGCCATGATGGCCGTGGCTGAAATTCGTCACCACCAGCCGCACCTTGCCGATATCCCCCGCCCGCACCATCGCGCGCGCCTGCCGCACCATCGGGTAGGCGGAATAGCAATAATTCACCGCGCAGATCTTGCCCGTGCGCGCGGCCACCCGGACGATCTCCTCGCCCTCTTTCACCGTCATCGTCATCGGCTTTTCACACAGCACGTTGAACCCGGCTTCCAGAAAGGCCTTGGTGATCTCGAAATGCGTGGAATTGGGCGTGGCCACCGTCACCAGATCGACCCGATCCTCCCGACCCCGCTCGCCCGCCAGCATCTCGGTCCAGTCGCCATAGGCGCGGTCCGCCGCTATGCCCAAGCGCTGCGCATAGTCCCGCCCCGCTTCAGGCCGATGATCCAGCGCCCCGGCGGCAAAGGCAAAATGCCCATCCGCCAGCGCCCCCAATCGATGCGCGGGTCCAATCTGGCTGCTCTCGCCACCGCCGATCATGCCCCAGTTCAGCTTTTTCATGTCAAACGCCCCTCAAAACCCGATAGAGGAAAGGTATTCGCGGTTCTTCCGCGCGTCATCCACAGGGCGCACATCCAGCGTCGGATCGCAATCCTGCTCCACCGTGCACCACCCCTCAAAACCCGCCTCCAGCAGGATCTGCCGTACGGCGGGGAAATCCACATCCCCCTTGCCCAGATTGCAGAAAATCCCCTGCCCGCAGGCGTCATAGAACCCCGTCCCCTTGGCAATCACATCCGCCTTAACAACAGGGTCTATATCTTTGAAATGCATATAGGAAATCCGTCCGATATGCCGCCGCATGAAGGCCACCGGATCAAAGCCCGCATAGGAATGATGCCCGGTGTCGAAACAGATCTTCAGGATGCTCTCATCCACCTCATCCAGCAGCCGCTCCAGCTCCGGCTCAAAATCGATGAACCCCGCCGCATGGGCATGAATGCCCACCGTCAGCCCATACTCCTCGGCCCCCATCCGCGCCACCGTGGCGATCCGGTCGCGGAACGCCGCCCATTCGGCCGCGTCCATCTGCTCGGCCGCATCCGCCCGCCCGGCTGTCGGTGCCCGGCGCGGAGAGATGGAATCGATCAGCACCAGATGCCGCGCCCCATGCGCCACCAGCGCCCGGCACGTCCGCTGTGCTGCATCCATTACCTCGTCCCACTTGGCCGGATCATGGAACGGGCGGAACACTACCCCCCCGATCAACTCCTGCCCGAACTCCTCCAGCGCCTCGCCCAGCACATCCGGATCTTCCGGCATGAACCCGATGGGGCCCAACTCGATCCCGCGATAGCCCGCATCGCGGCAATCGCTCAACACCTGCCTCCATGGCGGATTGCGTGGGTCGCCTGCGAATTCCACACCCCAGGAACAGGGCGCATTGCCAATCCGTATGGTCATGATGTCCTCACTCGCTGGGCACGCTGTGCCAAAGCCCGTCTTCTGACGCCTGAAACGCCGTGTCGATGATCGCCGATACCGCCAGCCCATCGCGGAAGGTGGGCCAGACCGCGCGGCCCGTGGCGATCGCCTGCAGGAAATCCCGCGCCTCGATGATGATCTGGTCCTGATAGCCGGTGCCATGGCCGGGGCCCTGACAGAAGGCCAGATAATTGGGATGGTAAGGCCCCGTCAGAATTTTCGTGAATCCCCGCGTCGCCTCCGGCCCCTCGGCCCTGTACAGCCAGACCGCGTTCTGATCTTCCTGATCAAACCGGATCGCGCCCTGTGTGCCATGGATTTCATAGGCATAGCCCATCTTCCGCCCGGTCGCCACGCGGCTCACGAACAGATGCCCCATCACACCCGACGCGAAACGCAGCATCATCTGCGCGTGATCGTCATTGTCCACCGCCACCGGCCCATCCGGCCCCGGTCGCGTCGCATGCACCGTCTCGATCCGCGCCGAAACCTCCGCCACCGGCCCCATCAGCGCCAAGAGGCAGTTGATCGGATGCGGCGCCAGATCGCCCATCGTGCCATTCGCCCGCCCCGTCGTGCGCCATGTCGCAGGCAACTCGGGGTCGGCCAGAAAATCCTCGGTATGCTCGCCGCGAAACCACGTCACCCGGCCAATCGCGCCCTCGTCCAGCAACTGCTTCACAAACTGCGTGGCAGGCGTGCGCACATAATTGAACCCGATCATATTGGGCAGCCCGGATGCCTCCGCCGCCGCCACCATCGCCCGCGCATCGGCCAGCGATGCCCCCAGCGGCTTTTCGCAAAACACCGGCTTTCCCGCCGCAAAGGCCGCCTCGGCAATCGCCCGATGGGTCTCTTGCGGCGAGGCGATCACCACCGCCCCCACCCGCGGGTCGTCCACCACATCCTGCCAACGCGCCGCCGCCCGAGCAAACCCATAGGCCCGCGCATAGCGCTCGGCCGAGGCGCGGCTGGTCGCCGCGATCATCTCCAACCGGGGCCGCAACGCGGTGTCAAACACCGCCCCCACGGCGGAATAGGCCACCGCATGGGCCTTGCCCATATAGCCGCCACCGATCAACCCGATCCCGATCTCTGCCACGGAAAGCCTCCCCGCTTTCAACCAGTATTGCAACCGGTTGCAAAAGATGTATCCTGCCCCTCCAGAACACGCAAGCCCCGTTTCGCGGGCGGCACCACTTGGGGGGAAACATGACCGGATCAGAGGGCAGCATCAAGCTGACCGTGGCGCAGGCCATCGTCCGCTTCCTGATGAACCAGTTCATCGAAATCGACGGTGTGGAAACCCGCATCTGCGGCGGCGGCTTCGGCATCTTCGGCCATGGCAACGTGCCGTGCCTGGGCGAGGCGCTCTATCCCGTCCGCGACGACCTGCCCCTCTATCGCGGGCAAAACGAAGAAAGCATGGGCTTCGCCGCCGCAGCCTATGCCAAGTACCACCTGCGCCGCCGCTTCATGTTCTGTACCGCCAGCGCAGGCCCCGGCACCGCCAACCTGCTCACCGCCGCCGCCCTTGCCCATGCCAACCGCCTGCCGATGCTCATGCTTTGCGGCGACACCTTCCTCACCCGCCTGCCCGATCCCGTGCTGCAACAGCTCGAACACTTCAACAACCCGACGCTGGGCGTGAACGACGCGTTCAAGGCCGTCTCTCGCTACTGGGACCGCATCACCCACCCCGCCCAGATCCTGCAATCCCTGCCCGCTGCGCTGGCAACCATGCTGGACCCTGCCGATTGCGGCCCCGCCTTCCTTGGCCTGCCACAGGATCTGCAAGGCTGGTCCTATGACTACCCCGCCGCCTTCTTCGCCCGCCGCGTCCACCGCATCCGCCGCCAATCGCCCGACATGGCCGAAATCCACGACGCCGCCGCCCTCCTGCGCGCCGCCAAACGACCCGTCATCGTCGCAGGCGGCGGCGTGCAATATTCCGGCGCGGTCGCAGAACTCACCGCCTTCGCCGAGGCGCACAATATCCCCGTGGTGGAAACCATCGCAGGCCGCGCCAACCTCTTGGCCACCCACCCCCTCAACATCGGCCCCCTTGGCGTGACAGGCTCCGACAGCGCCAACACCATCGCAGGTGCCGCCGATGTCGTCCTCGCCATCGGCACCCGCTTGCAGGATTTCACCACCGGCTCATGGACAGTCTTCGCCCCTGACGCCCGCCTTATCGGCCTGAACGCAGGCCGCCACGACGCGGCCAAGCACCTCTCCCTCCCCGTCGTGGGCGATGCCAAACTTGGTATCCAGGCTCTGAGCACCGCCCTCGCCACCCACCGCGCCCCCGCCGACTGGGTGGCACAGGCCCAATCCGAACGCCGCACATGGGATGCCTACGTCGCCGCCAACACGGCCCCCGGCAACCGCCCCAACTCCTATGCCCAGGCCATCGGCGTGGTGAACGCCCACTGTCACCCGCGCGACCGCATCGTCACCGCCGCAGGCGGCCTGCCGGCCGAGGTCACCGCAAACTGGCGCACCCTCGGCATCGGTACCGTCGATGTGGAGTTTGGCTTCTCCTGCATGGGCTACGAAATCGCAGGCGGCTGGGGCGCCCGCATCGCGCAATCCGAGGCTGAACCCGACCGCGATACCATCGTCTTCGTCGGCGACGGCAGCTATCTGTTGATGAACTCCGACATCTATTCCTCTGTTCTCACACAGAAAAAGCTGATCGTCCTCCTCCTCGACAATGGCGGCTTCGCCGTTATCAACAAGCTGCAGAACAACACCGGACAAGACAGCTTCAACAACCTTATCGCCGATTGCCCTACCGTCCCCGACCCCTTCCTCGTGGATTTCGAAGCCCACGCCCGCGCCATGGGGGCCATAGCGGAAACCGTCGCCAACCCCACTGAGCTGGCCGCCGCCTTCCAACGCGCCAAAGCTGCCCCCAAAACCACCGTCATCGTGATGAAGGTCGATCCCTATGAGGGCTGGACAACCCAAGGCCACGCCTGGTGGGAAATCGGCACGGCTGAGGTCTCCCCCACCGAAACCGTCCGCGCCAAACATACGGAAGTCGAATCCGGCCGCGCGGCCCAAAGGCCCGGCATCTGATGGCTGATCTCGCGCGTCTTTCGGGCAGAAACTTCCTCGTCATCGGCCGCGCCGGGATGGACCTGTACGCCGATCCCCCCGGCACGCGCGTTGAGGACGCCACCCGCTTCACCGCCGCCCTCGGCGGCTCCTCGGCCAACATCGCCGTGGGTCTGGTCAAGCAGGGCTGCCGCGCCGCCCTCCTGACCTGCATCTCCGATGATGCCGTGGGCCGCTTCTGCCGCGCCGAACTCACCTGCTACGGTGTCGATCACACCCATGTCCGCGCCGTGGGCGGTGAGGCGCGTAATAGCCTCGCCGTCGTCGAAACGCGGCTGGAAAACTGCCAATCCGTCATCTACCGCAACAACGCCGCCGATTTCGCGATGACCGAGGCGGACGTCGACCCCGTCGATTACGCCGCCTTCTCCGCCCTCATCACAACCGGCACCGTCCTCGCCGCGGAACCCTCCCGCAGCGCCACCTTCCGCGCCTTCGCCCTCGCCCGCGCGGCTGGCCTGCCCTTGATCTTCGATGTGGACTACCGCCCCTATTCCTGGCCCTCCGCCGCCGTCGCCTCCGAGGTCTACTCAAAAGCCGCCGCCCTCTGCGACGTAATCATCGGCAATGACGTGGAATTCGGCTTCATGGCGGGCGATCCCGACAAGGGCCTCACCAAAGCACGAAGCCTCATCACAGACGGCGCACAGATCGTCATCTACAAGATGGGTGAAAAGGGCGCGATCACCCTCACGCCCGAGGGCGAATTCGCCACCGGCATCTATCCCACCGCCGCCCTCAAACCCACCGGCGCGGGCGACAGCTTTCTGGCCGCCTTCACCGCTGCGCTGGCCACCGGCCAGCCCCTCCACCACGCCGTCCTGCGCGGCTCCGCCGCCGCCGCGATGGTCGTGGCCCGCGTCGGCTGCGCCCCCGCGATGCCAACGACAACCGAGCTTGACGAATTCCTCACCCAACATCCCGGCCCGACAAGCGGCTGAAAGGACCCCCATGCATATCGCCCCGCATGACAACGCAAACCGCCCCATCGTCGACCGTGACGATCCGCTGGTCCCGCTGGTCTATTTCAACATCATCCGATTGAAGGCCGGCGAAACCTTCGATTATCGCACCCCCGGTTACGAGACCTGCATCGTCCCCGCCACCGGCACGGTCACCGTCGAGACAATGGGCGAAACCTTCACCGACATCGGCCATCGCGGCGTGGATGTCTGGGATGGCGAACCCGAAGGCGTCTACATCCCCACCGATGCCGCCACCCGCATCACCGCCCGCACGGATACGGAAACCTTCATCGCCGGGGCCAAATTCACCGAAACCCTCCGCCCCTTCGCCGTCCGCGCCAAGGATATCGACAAGGTCCAATACGGGTCGGACGACACCAAAACCCACCGCAAGATCAAGCACATCCTCGGCGCCGCCTACCATGACCGCGTCGGTCGCCTGCTCGTCTCGGAACTCTACACCGTCGGCCAAGGCGGCTGGTCCGGCTTCCCCTCCCACAAGCACGACACTGACCGCCGCGATCCCGCCACCGGGGACCTCATCGAAACCCGCCACGACGAATGCTACAACTTCCGCTTCCGCCCCGACTATGGCTCTGGCCTGCAAATGCTCCAGCGCGTGGATAACGAACCCGGCGATGCCTATCACATCATGAACCGTTCCACGATCCTGATCGACAAGGGCTATCACCCCTGCGCCGTCCTGCCGGGGTATGAGATGTATTACTTCACCATCCTTGGCGGCCAAAGCCAGCGCAGCCTGAAGCAATACTTCCAACCCACCCACGCCGCCCAGCTTCACACCATCCCCGGCATCATGGACATGGTGGCCAAGTTCAAATGACTCTGGTCACCCTCACGCAAGTCCTGCAACCCGCCCTCGCACAGGGCTATGCCGTCCCCGGCCTTGTGTGCCTCGGCTGGGAAGACATGCGCGCCTACGTCACCGCCGCGCAGGCCGAACAGGCCCCGATCATCCTGCAGGCAGGCCCCGGCTGCCGCGCCCATACGCCCATCCCCGTCCTCGCCGCCATGTTCCGCCAACTCGCCGCCAGCATCGATGTCCCCGTCGTCGCCCATCTCGACCACGCCCATAGCCTCGACGAATGCAAAGCCGCCCTTGACGCGGGATTCACATCGGTGATGTTCGATGGCTCTCGCCTGCCGCTCGAAGAAAACATCGCCAAGACCTCTGCCGTCGCCACACTCGCCCATGCCGCAGGCGCCTCCTGCGAAGGCGAGATCGGCTTCGTCGGCTACGCCCAAGGCGCGGCCTCCGAAGGCACCGACCCGGAGGAAGCCGCCCGCTTCGCCAAAGAGACAGGCGTCGACGCCATGGCCATCTCCGTGGGCAACGTCCACCTGCAACAGACCCCCGGCGCGGGGCTCGACCTCGCGCGCCTCGACGCGATCCAAAAGCTCACCACCGTCCCACTCGTCATCCACGGCGGCTCCGGCGTCCCGCCCGCCCAACGCGCCGACCTCGCCGCCCGCACCCATATCTGCAAGTTCAACATCGGCACCGAACTGCGCCAGATCTTCGGCCAATCGCTCCGCGCCAGCCTCGCCCAGCACCCCGACCGCTTCGACCGGATCGAGATCCTGCGCGAAACCGAGGCCCCCCTCACCGCCGCCGCCCGCGCCGTCATCCGCAGCATGGGCGCCGCAGGCCGCGCTACCCGTTAGCCCAGCCCGAACACCCGGCTCAGATGCGCGCGCACCGCAGCATCCGGCGTCACTTCCATCGCCCGCCGCGCCGCTGACCCTGCGCCCGCCCCATCCCGCATGTCCCGCAGGCAATGCGCCCGCACCACCAATGCCGCCTGATACCCTTCGCGCGCCGCCAACGGCAGCTCGTCCAGCAGCGCCAAGGCTCCCGCCACATCCCCCGCTTCGCGCCGGATCGCGGCATGGGCCACCGCGCCCCCGACCGTGGGATGAAACCGCGCCAGCATCCCGTAAAGCGTGTCCAGCGCCGCAATGTTCAACCGCCCCGTGATTCCCCGCTGCGCATGCACTGACTGGATGGCCGCCTCGCATTGAAACCGCCCGAACCGCCCCGCCCGCGCGGCGGCCACCAGCAACCCTTCCGCCTCCACGATCAAGTCGCGGTCCCACAGCGTGGGGTCCTGCTCCGACAGGGCCACGAACCGCCCCGCCCCATCCCGCCGCGCGCGCCGTCGCGCATGGGCATGCAGCATCAGCGCCAGCAAACCCTTCACCTCCGGCTCCTCGGGCATCAGAACCAGCAGCACCCGCGCCAGATGGATCGCCTCCTCCGGTAGGCCCACATCCGCCGCAGGTCCCGCCTCCCACCCCGTGCCAAAGGCGGCATAGATCGCCTCCAGCACATCCGCCAACCGCTCCTGTATGTCCTCCGCCTCCGGCACGGCAAAGCGTAACCCCGTCTCACGGATACGCGCCTTGGCCCGCACCAGCCGCTGCCCCATCGTGGCCGCAGGCACCAGAAACGCCGCCGCAATCCGCGCCGCGTCCAGCCCCAGCACCGTCTGCAACATCAACGGTGCGCGTGCGCCTGCATCAATCGCCGGATGCGCGCAGACAAACATCAGCGCCAGCCGCGCATCGCCCAAACCGGGCTCTGGTGCCGCGCGCTCCTGCGTCACCCGGATCACATCCGCCACCGCCGCAGCCTGCACCCGGTCATGTCGATAGACATTCGCCAACCCGTTCCGCGCCGCGGTCACCAGCCAGCCCTCCGGATTGTCCGGCACACCCTGCCGCGGCCACACCTCCAGCGCGCGCGCAAAGGCCGCCGCCAGCGCCTCCTCTGCCAAAGCCACATCCCGCGTACGCGCCGCTAGGATTGCCACCAGACGCCCATAGGATAACCGAGCCGCCCGCTCGGCAGCTTCCCCCGCAGCAGCGGACGGCGCAGTCGCCACGCTCAACCCCCGGGCGGTGCCATCGGCGGCAACACCGGCCGCACTTCAACCGATCCGGTCACCGCACAAGGCGCCCGCGCCGCCCAATCCAGCGCGCTGTCCAGATCGGGCACCTCGATCACGAAATACCCGCCCAACTGCTCCTTCGTGTCGGCAAAGGGCCCGTCCTGCACATGGCGCTTGCCATCCATGACCCGCACCGTCGTGGCCAGCATCGGCCCCTGCAACCCGTCCCCCTTCACAATCACCCCCGCTGCCGCCATCGCCCCGATAAAGGCGTTCCATCCGCCCCAGTAATCGGCGGTCTCGGCAGGGTCGGTCCGCCGCGCGAACTCTGCCTCGGTCTCGTTCAGCATCAACATATACTGCATGGCTCTCTCCATCCTTCAGCGCAGCATGGCACGCTTGCGCGCAAAAAGGGACAGGGCAAACAGCGCCGCTGCGATCAGTACCACGCTGGTGATGATCACCAACTGCTCTGGCAGCCCGGCAAACACCCCATAGGCCAGGTCCCCGGCAAATAGGGCGACATATCCTGCCAGCGACACCGCAAAGACAAGCACCGCCGCCGCGCGCTGCAACAGCATTAGCAGCGAGCCCACCGTCCCGCCGATCACCCCCACCGCAAACACCGCCGTCATCCATCCCGGCAGCGCCAGATAGATTTCCGCCTGCTTCGCCGTCATCCCCGCCGCCATCAGGCTCTCGCCCGTCTGGCGCAACGATCCCGCGAACTGCCACAGCCCGAACAGGTTCCACCCCAGCCCCGCCACGGCAGCCACCGGCAGCCAAACCCCCGCCCGGCCCCGCATCCCTATCTCCGATTTGTCCGTCATGTCACCCTCCTTTATGCCCCTCCGGCACGCGCCGGACATGACAATGACACCCGGCCCCTCGCGATTTAGACAGCGCACCAAAAGAAATTTCCGGATTCCGGAACTGCACACCAACCCGCGCCGGGCGGCACCTCCAACCCCAAAAAAACAAACGTTTGCCACTCACGATGCGTGAATGAACAGCTTTGCCAAGTGTGCGACGCAAAAAGGCCACAACCTTGAGTTGGATTGCTACGACGCAATATCCTTTTTCCGCGGTACTGTTATTACCAGTTAACAAGTTTCTCATAGCCGCCACCACGTGCGGGCAAACATTACAGGCAGGGACAGAGGTTCAGGAATGACTGCAACTTGGCAGAGGAGGCCACAGGACAGCGCGCCGCTCGCCAAACCCAAATCATTCCTTGCATCCGCACGCAGCCTCTTCCGGCAGGCCCCTGCGCGCCTGTTCGCGCCCCTCAATACGGCACTCCTCTTTGTCCTGCTCGCCCTTGCCCCTGCCTCGGCACAAGAGACCAAGACGCTCACGATCGTCTTTCCCGAACCCCTGCCGCCCTATGTCGTCCTTGATACGAAAGGCGGCGTCACGGGTATCCGCGCCGATCTGTGGTCAGACTGGTCAAAGGCAACCGGCATCCCCGTCACCCTGCGCCAGGGCGCTTGGGCCGACCTGCGCCAGCAAGTCGCCACCGGGACCGTCGATGTGATCGACATGGCGCTGATCGCGCCCGATCGCACCGACTGGCTCGACTTCAGCCCCGCCTATCTGAACCTGTCCTATGCCGTGTTCCAACCCGCAGGGAACCGCGCGACCACGCCCGCGATCGCGACGCTGTCCGATGTGGCTGACCAGATCATCGGCACCCGCGCCGACAGCCCCTGCGCCAGACCGCTGGTCGCCAATGGCGCGCAGGTCCGCAGCTTCCCCTCGGGTGCCGCCATGACAGAGGCTGCACGCGATGGCACGCTCAGCCTGTTCTGCATGCCCATTCCCTTGGGAAATGCCCTCTTCGCCCGCGCCGGCCTGCAAGGCAGCTACACCCACAGCGCGCCCATCCTCGACATCTCCGCCCATTGGGCCGTGGCCGATGGCAATCCGGCCCTTTTCGCCACCATTCTTGATGGCTTCTCCCGCATCCCCCCCGACCGCATCCGCGAAATCGAGGATCGCTGGATGGGTGGCCGCGACTTCACCTTCCTCGGTCTGGGCGCCGACCAACTGCCGCTCTTTCTGGGTGCGCTGATCCTCGCCATCACCGTGGCGCTGGCCACCACCGTCTTCCTGCGCCGTCGCCTTGACCGCGCCCTCGCCAACCGCGCCGAAATTGCCGATGCCCTGCGCCGCCGCCTGAACGAACAGGACTGCCTCAACCGCGTCGCACTTGCCACCGAAGACATGGCCCGCCCACTGCCCGACATCCTGGCCGATCTGGCCGATGCGCTGGCCACCGGCATCGGCACCCCAGGCCGGACCCGCTTCCGCCTGCGCCTCTTCGGCGCGCTGCATGACGATTTCCCCACCGGCCTCGCGCCCGACCGTCTCCCGATCTTTTCCCTTCCGCTCATCGTCGATGGCCGCGCGCAGGGCGAAATCACCGCGCTCCACCTCGCGCGCGGCGCCGCGCAACCGCTCTCGCGCGATGACCAGTCGCTGCTCACCCGCGCCGCCGCCCGCATCACCGCCCGCGCCGAAGCCGCCCGCGCGACCGAACGGCTTGCACAAAGCGAAGAACGCTTCCGCCGCACCTTCCACCACTCCGCCCAGGCCACCGCCGTCATCCGCAAGGGCCGCTTTGATGAGGCCAACGCCGCCGCCCTCGCCCTTCTGGGCTATCCCGAAGGCTCCACCTTCGTGGGCCTCACCCCCGAAGACATCTCTCCCGAACGGCAGCCGGATGGCGAGTTGTCCGTCGAAAAGGCCGCCCGTCTGACCCGCGCCGTCTTGCAGAACGGCAGCCTGAAATTCGATTGGGAACACCTCCGCGCCGATGGCACGCCAATCCTCTTCGAGGTGCTGCTTTCCGCCGTCTCCGATGGCGACCAGATCGAAATCTACACCCTGTGGAACGACATCACCGTCAAGCGCCGCGCCGAAGCCGCCCTCGCCGCACATCAGCGCACGCTCGAGGCGCAGGTCGCCCTGCGCACCGAGGAACTCTCGCGCCTGAACGAAGAACTCGTCACCCTCTTCGCCACCGCCGCCAGCGGCATCGCCCTCTTGCACGACGGCCTGATCCGCAGTTGCAACCCCTCCCTCTCGCAGCTCCTTCTCACCCCACAGGAACAGCTCATCGGCAGCCCCCTCGCCCCTATCTTCCGGGATGAGGCGGAATGGACCGATTTCCGCGATCAGGCCCATGCCGAAATGGAGCGCGGCAGCATCTTCAGCATCAACAGCGAAATTCGCCGCGGCGATGGCAGCACGCTCTGGGTCGCCATCCGCGCCAATGCGATCGACCCGCGCAATCCGGGTGCCGGGGCCGTGCTGGTGATCGACGACATCTCGAACGCCTATCTCGCCAGCCGCCAGCTTGCCGCCGCCCGCGACATGGCCGAACAGGCGGCGCAGCTCAAATCCGAATTCCTCGCACATATGAGCCATGAACTGCGCTCGCCCATCAACGCGGTCCTGGGCTTTGCCGAGCTTCTGATGGGCACCCCGCTGGTCGACCATCAGCGTGATTATCTGCGCAAGGTACAGGCCTCGGGTCGCCACCTCTTGATGATCGTGAATGATGTTCTCGACCTGTCCAAAGTCGAGGCGGGCAAGCTGCATATCGAACAAACCGAATTCCGGTTGGGTGCCGTGGTCAAGGCCGCCATCGACACCATCGCCGCCGCCTGCGCCGAAAAGGGCATCGAGCTTATCGTCCAGACCGACCCCGCCCTTCCCCGCCAATTCATCGGCGATCCGCTGCGGATCACGCAGATCCTGATGAACCTGCTGACCAACGCGCTGAAATTCACCAAGGCGGGCGCCATCACCCTCACCATCCACCCCCTGCCGCAGGGCGGGCTGCACTTCGCCATCACCGATACCGGCATCGGCATCGCGCCCGATCACATCGGCCGCCTCTTCGACCGCTTCTCGCAGGCCGAAGACTCCACCGCCCGCCTCTATGGCGGCAGCGGCCTTGGCCTTGCCATCTGCCGCCAACTTGCCGATCTCATGCAGGGCGAAGTGGGCGTCCAAAGCGTGCCGGGCGAAGGCAGCACCTTCTGGGTCAACCTCCCCCTCCAGCCGCTCCCCGATGCTGCACGCCCCACCACGCCCCCGCTCGCAGGCCGCACCTTGTTGGTGATCGACGATGTCCCCGCCGCGGCCGAGGCCATCGCCACCCACCTGCACGCCGCCGGGGCCAGCGTCACCTGCGTCCCCCGCGCGCCCGACATCGGAACCGACCGCTACGATGCCATCCTGATCGACAGCCGAATGCCCGACATCGACGGCTTTGCCACCGCGCGCACCTTGGGCGAACGCCACGGCCCGGCCACCCCGCCGCTACTTCTGCTGGCGCACAAGGGCGGGCAGGACATCGTCGAACAGGCCCATGCCGAAGGATTCCGCGACCTGGTGATGAAACCGGCCGAACCCGATCTGCTCATCGCCCGCCTGATCGCGCTCTTCCAATCCCCCGGCACGGCCCTGCCCGCGCCCATCCCCCAGCACGCGCCGCGCACCGCCCCGGCCCATAGCGGCCGCCGCGCCCTCGTGGTGGATGACAACCCGCTCAACCTTGAACTCACCGCCGCCATGCTGGCCAATCAGGGCCTGACCACCGCCACCGCCACCAACGGGGCCGAGGCGCTTCAGGCCCTGCTGGATCAGGATTTCGACCTCATCCTGATCGACAGCCAGATGCCCATCATGGACGGGATCGAGGCCACGCGCCGCATCCGCGCCCTGCCCACGGCCAAGTCAACTGTCCCGATCATCGGCCTCACGGGCAATGCCCGCGACTCCGAGCGCGAAGTGGCGCTGGATGCGGGCATGTCGGAATACATCGTGAAACCGATCTCGCCGGGCACGCTGCGCGCCCTGCTCACCCGCCATCTGGGCGGCGAAAAGGCCCCGACAGCGACCGCCGCGAATTAGGTCGGATAAGGCCATGGGGCTTGTGAGAACACACCCCCATCCACCCAAAGGGTCTGCCCCGTCACGAAATCCGCCGCCGGGGAACAGAAGAACAGCACCGGCCCCGCGATATCGGCGGGCGTCCCCACGCGGCGCAGCGGCGTGATCGGGCTCCACGTCCCCGCATAATCCCCCGCCTCCGCCGCCGTCCGCTCCGTCGCCACCGCGCCGGGCGCCACACAATTCACCCTTATGCCATGCGGCCCCAATTCGCAGGCCGCCGCTTTGGTAAACTGCTCGATCCCGCCCTTGGATGCCGTGTAATCAACCAGTTTCGGAAACGCCACCTTGTTGCAGCCCGATCCCAGATTGACCACCGACCCCTTCACCCCGCCCGTCACCATCAACCGCGCCGCGGCTTGGGTGTTCAGGAACGTGCCCCGCAGATTGGTCCGCATCACCGCGTCCCACTGATCCGCCCGCAACTCCAGCAGCCCGGCCCAGGTCTGTATCCCCGCATTGTTCACCAGCACGGATGGCGCGCACCCCGCCCAGTCGGCAGCCCGCGCATGAAACGCCACCACCGCCGCCTCATCCCCCGCATCCGCCTCCACGCTCATACACCGCCGCCCCAGCGCCACCACCTCGCGCTCCACTTCTGCGGCAACATCCGCGCTGCCCAGATGGGTCAACGCCACATCATGCCCCGCCCCCGCCAGCGCCACCACCAGATGCCGCCCGATGGCCGAAGTCCCCGCCGTCACCACCGCAAGTGTCATCGCCTTCCTCCCCTTACGCCAGAATATCCCAAACGAACCGCGCGCAGACCGTCAACAGAAACAGCCCGAACCCCGTCTCAAGCACCTTCTTGGGCAGGGAATGCGCCAACCGCACCCCCAGCCGCGTCGTCAGCAACGTCGTGGGAATGGTAAGCGCGAATGTCAGCAGGCTCACATAACCCAGCGCATCTACCGGCAGCCCCGGCTTGCCCCATCCCGCCGCCACATAGCCAATCGCCCCCGGTAGCGCGATCAGGATACCCACCGCCGACGCCGTCGAAATCGCGCGCCGAATGTCATAGCCATGCAGCGTCAATACAAGATTGGTGATCGCCCCCCCGCCAATACCCATAAGCGCAGACAATACCCCGATCACCCCGCCATAAACACGCAGCACGCCGCGCCCCGGCAACCCCTCCGCCAGCCGCCACCCCGCGCCGCCCAGCAAAAGCTTCGCCGCATTCACCACCGCCACCGCGATGAACACCAGTTGAAACACCACCGGATCGGCAAAGCGCGCAATCACCGACCCCGCCAGCACCCCCAGCACCACCGGCACCGCCCAGAGCTTGATCAGGTCCATATCCACCGTGCCGCGCAGATAATGCCCCCGCGCGGAATTGAGCGACGTCGGGATGATCACCGCCAGCGACGTGCCCACCGCCATCGGCATCTGCACCGCCTCGGGGTAATCCAGCACCCGGAACAGCTCAAAGAACACCGGCACCGAAATCGCCCCGCCACCAATCCCGAACAGCCCCGCCAGCAAGCCGATCGCCGCCCCAGCCACAATCAGCGCCACGATCACCGGCAGCAGCGCCGCCACTTCCATCTCGCCCATCTTCCGCCTTCCAGTCCTTCCGGGCGGCCAGCGCCACCCGCGCCCCGTCTTAGGCCCGCCCTCCCCCAAGGACAACCGCCGCCGCCTTGCCGAAATCGCACAACAGCCTAGGCTAAGACGAATATCAGACCAAAGGACCGCACCGCCCATGACCGTGAACACCAGCCCCGTCTCTGCGGGCGAGGCGCTCGATATCCTCCGCGCCGCCCATGCGGCCCAAGGTGCGGGCCACCTCACCGCCTCATGGATGCTCCACGGCCGCCCCGGCATCGGCAAGACCGAGATCGTCACCCAGTTGGCGACCGAAACCGGCGCGCAACTTTTCGACCTGCGCCTCACCACTATCGAGCCGCAGGATCTGCGCGGCCTGCCCTTCTATGACCACGCCGCCCAGCGCACCGTCTGGTATCGCCCCGAAGACCTGCCCGATGATCCCGCCCGCCCTGCGATCCTGTTCCTCGACGAACTCACCGCCGCCGCCCCCACCCTGCAACCCACCGTCTACGGCCTTTTGCAGGAACGCCGCGTCGGTCGCCACCGCCTGCCCGACAGTTGCCTCATCATCGCCGCCGGCAACGGCATCGACGATGGCGCCATCGCCTATGACATGGGCACCGCCCTCTCCGACCGGCTGATCCACCTGCAAATCCGGGCCGACGCGACCGACTGGCTCACCCGCTACGCCGTGCCGAACACCCTCCACCCCGCCGTCATCACCTTCATCCGCACCCGCCCCGACCTCTTGGAAACGACCGAAGACTCCCTCCGCCGCGGCCTCACCATCGCCTGCACCCCCCGCTCATGGACCCGCGTCTCGCAAATCCTGAACGCTCTCCCCGACACCCGCCTGCGCGATCCGGTCATCACCGGCACCATCGGCGACGCCGCCGCCGCAGAATTCCTTTTGCTGGTGCAAGAGCTTGCCACCAACGTCCAGATCGCCGACCTGCTTGATACGCCCAAGGCCAAACGCCCCGACCTCTACCCCACCACCATGACCGGCCTCACCGCCTTGACCTACGGCCTGATCGGCGCCGCCAATGCCACAACGATGCCCCGTGTCATCGAAGTGATGGCCGAACTCCGCCACCTCTCCCGTCTGCGTCCTGACGCCCCTTTCGCAAGGCTTCCCCTCGCCGAACTCACCACCCACGGCTTCGAACTCCTGATCCAGAAAGCCCTGTCGCAGAACCTGACCGAAGCCTTCCGCACCTCCCCCGCCTATGCCGACTACCGCGCCGAGCGGCAGGCCCAAGGCCTGGAATGACCCGCCACTCCACACGCGCCACCACTGCCCTGCGCGCGCTCAATGAACAAGACCCCGCCCTCGCCGCCCTCGCCCTCTGGTGCGATCACCGCGACCGCGACCACGGCCCCGCAGCGGAAACCACAGGCCAGACCATCCATTACGGCCCGGAATTCGACACCCTCCCCCGCCACGAACAGATCGGCACCGCCGCCCATCACATCCTGCACGTGGCGCTCCGCCATTCCCCGCGCCTGGCCGACATGCACCTCCGCATGGGCGACCGCTTCGATCCCGCCCTCTGGCAAATCGCGGCGGATGCCATCGTCAACGAAACCCTCCTCGCCGCAGGCTACGCCCTGCCCCGCCCCGCGCTGACCCTGACGGGACTCCTATCCGCCGCGCTTGATGCCCAAACCTCCCCGCAACAAGCCCTCGCGGAATGGGATGTCGACCGCCTCTATCACCGCCTCCGCGATGGCAGTGGCAAAGGCGGCGCCTCCGACCGCGCCCAAGCCCACGCCCGCGCCCAGAACCACGGACCCGACTTCAAACCCGATACCGCCCCCCCCGACCAACCCGAAACCCCCACCGCCGCCGATTGGCACCGCCACCTCGCCCGCGCGTTAGAGGCGGGCCGCCTCGCCGGTCGCGGCCTCGGCGCGGCCAACCTGCGCCTGGCCGACATCCCCACCCCGCAAACCCCGTGGGAGGTGATCCTGCGCCGCCTGCTCACCCGCGCCACGCTCGACAGGCCCCAGCCCACCCACCGCCGCCCCGCGCGGGCATGGATCGCCACCATGGCGCAGGCCCAACAGGACAACCGCCCCGAACCCGCCTTCCAACCCGCGATGTCCCGCCACAGCCCCGCCCCCCGCGTGGTGATCGCGCTCGACACCTCGTCCAGCATCACCGACGACGCCCTTTCGCTCCTGATGGCCGAAATCACCGGCATCAGTCGCCGCACCCGCGCAGAAATCCACCTCATCCCCTTCGACGACACCCCCGCCCCGCCCCTGCGGCTCGACCCCACCACATGGCAAAACCAACTCCGCGCGCTCGCCCCCCCACGCGGCGGCGGCACAGACTTCGCCCCCGCCTTCACGGCAGCCGCCCAACTCAACCCGTCCATCCTGATTGTCCTGACAGATCTTGAGGCTCCCCTGCCCCCACCCCCGCGCTTTCCGGTGATCTGGGCCGTCCCCGACGCGCGCCACGCCCCGCAACCTGCATGGGGCACCCGGCTCGACCTCTCCGACTAACCGATCAACGCTGCCAACCGCGCATGGGCCGAAACACCCCGCACGTCAAAGGCCACATCCCGCAAACACTCTTTCGACGCCAGATTGACCCGCAGCAGATCGCGCTCGGAAAACGCGTCATCAAACAGCCCCGCCAGCAAGGCGCGCTCCTCAGCCGACAGCGCCAGAACCTTCGGCCCCGCCTCGCTCTGCACGGAAACCAGCGTCAAAGGCGGCATCCGCCAGATTTCCGACTGTTCCACCACCAGATGCAGCCGCCCCTCCACCAGCCCGCGCCCCGCCGCAATCTTCGACAGCACCGCCACCGCCCGCACCCTGAGCAGGTCCAGCCCCCGCTCTACCTCAGCCTCGCTCGCCAGCGCCCTCGCCCCCTCCCGCGACAGGCGCAACACCTTGGCTTCAAAGAAATAAATGACGATCAGCATGGGCAGCGGCGCCTGCGCAATCGCCCCCGCATAGCGCGGATACAGCACCGCCAGAACAAGAAACGGGACCAGCGCCAGAAGATAGCGCAGCACCTCCATCTCAAAGATCAGCCGCAGCCACAGCCCCGCTCCGGCCCCCCGGCGCGGAAAGATCATCACCCGCCCGAACACACGCCGCGGCACCTGCCGCATCTCCAGCACATGCGGGTTCCAGATCGTCTCAGGCGTCAGAATGAACACGTGGCGCGGCCTCCGATGCCCAAGCTAGGCCATAACCCGCCCGCTGCCACCCCTACCGCTTGCCGTAATACAGGCCCACCACATGCTCGGCCTCGGCAAAGAACAGCCAGCGCTGCGCCAAGGCCCCGATCAGATGCGTCACCACCGCCACACCCACCGCCACCATCCCCGGCAGATAGGCCACCGCCATCGCGGGCAGCAGCACCGAAAACACCATAGCGATCATCCGCACCCGGTCCGCATGTTTCCGCCCGACCACATAGATCATCTCACGCAGCAGGTAATTCCCGCCCGTATGCGGCTGCTCGAACACCGATACCGCGCCGATCCCGCCCAGCCCCGTCGCACTCCCCATCGTCGCCCCCGCCTTTGCAAAGGCCCGCGCTCCGAAATGCCAATGCAGCGCTATCGCCACCCCCAGCACACACAGCATCACCAGCGCCAGATACCGCACCCCCCCCAGCACCAGCCCCCCCGCCACCGCATAGGCCAGAAACACCAGCGGCACCGTCCAGTGATGCCAGCGCGGCACCGCCCGGATCTGCGCATAGATCATCGACGTGCAGGCCACCGTCACCAAGGCCCCCACCGCCCCTGCCATCCCGAAGCCGCGCCCCCAGCCCAACCCCAGCCAATCCGAAAGCGCCTGCGGCGCAAACAGCCCCAGCGTCACGACCGACGCCCAAGCCTCCCGCGACAGCCAACTCGTCCGCCATTGGGTAAAGGCCAACAACGCCCGCTGCGGATTGCCAAGGTGAAAGCTTGATGCCACCAGCCCCGCCACCGCCAGCCCGTAGCCGATCCCCCACAGAAAGAATGCCGCCGCCCCCGATGCGCCGTAAATTCCCAGCAGCGCTAGAAACCCGAACCCCATCCCCGACAGAACGGTAAAGATGATAACGGAAGGTGCCGGATTCATTCACATCTTCCCCAGCACGCGGTCCAGCCACCCGGCAAAGCCCGTGGCCTGGATGTCCAGCAGCGGCGCCAGCAGACTCGCCTCCTGCGGGCGGTCCTTCTTGCGCGGCGGCAGATAGCGGTTCACCGGCTTCGTCCCCATCTCGGGCATCAACGCAAACCCCTCCCGCTCCGCCACTAAGCGGCTCACCGCACTGTCCGGATCGCCCAGATCGCCGAAATGCCGCGCGCCCGTCGGGCAGGTCCGCACACAGGCAGGCTCGCGGTCCTCCTCCCTCAGATTTTCATTGTAAATCCGGTCCACGCAGAGCGTGCATTTCTTCATCACCCCCGCCGCCTGATCCATCTCCCGCGCGCCATAAGGGCAGGCCCAGGCGCAGAGCCCACAGCCGATGCAGGCATCCTCGTTCACCAGAACGATCCCGTCCTCCACCCGCTTGTAACTCGCCCCGGTCGGGCAAACCGTCACACAAGGCGCATCCGCGCAATGCAGGCAAGACCGTGGAAAATTCACGATTTGCGCAGCCATATCATCGGGTTGCACCGAATAGCTGTGCACCCGGTTCAAGAAGGTCCCCGACGGATGCGCACCATAAGGTTCCTGATCCGACAGGGGCACGCCATAGCCCTGATCGTTCCACCCCTTGCAGGCCGTCACACAGGCGTGACAGCCCACGCAAGTATCCAGGTCGATCACCAACCCCAACGACTTTTGCGTCGCTCCCGGCAGCGCCGTCATGCCCGACCTCCGTTTTCTGACGCAGAAAACGGCGCGGAAAATGGCGCAAATTCCGCCCCCCGGCCGCTGCGCCCAACCCGTCCCACCGAATTCTGCGTCAGAATTCGCCTCCCTGCCACCGACAGGTCCACTGTCCCAGCCCCGAATTCTGCGTCAGAATTCGGGAAGAAAACTGCGGCAGTTTTCGCTTCCCTCATTCCCGCGCCCTCCCCTTCGGCACCACGCGCGGCAGCGCGTCGAAGGCGGGCTCCGCCCGCTCCTGCGGCCCCACCCGCGCCACCTTCACCCGCAGATCGAACCACGCCGCCTGCCCCGTCACCGGATCGGAATTCGACAACCGCCCCGCCCCCGGCAGCACTTCGGAAATCAGGTGGTTGAGCAAGAACCCCTCCACCGCTTCCGGCGCCCCCTCGTCCAAGGCCCAGGCCCCCTTCCGTTTCCCGATTGCGTTCCAGGTCCAGACCGTATCCGGGTTCAGCGCCGCCATATGCGCCACCGGCACCACGATCTCGCCCGTGGGCGATGTCACCCGCGCATAATCGCCCTCGGCGAACCCCTCCGCCTCCCAGATCTTTGTCGGCAGATAAAGGTAATTCTTCCCGTGAATCTGCCGCAACCACGCATTCTGGCTGCCCCAGGAATGATACATCGCCATCGGCCGCTGGGTGATCGCGTGAACGGGGAACTCCGCCCCTGCCTCATCCCCGAAAGGCGGATACCAGACCGGCAAAGGGTCCATCGCCAGCTTCAACCGGTCCCGCAGATGATCCGGCGGCTGAATGAACCCCTGACCCTCGGCGGCCAGTTGAAACTTTCGCATCGGCTCCGACCAGATCGAGAACAGATAGGGCTGCGGCGATTCAAAGAAGGATGTCGCCACCGCCCAGTCCTGATAGGCCGCGTTCCAGGGTTTGTAATACTGCGCGCCCTCAGGCACATGCGCCTGATAGAAGCCGCCGTTCTCGATATAGCGCGCCAGTTGCTCCGGGTTCGCCTCGCCCCGCCCCTCGGCAGTGCCATCCGCCCCGCGAAACCCCATCAGTGGCCCCACGCCCGGCCTGCGGATATGGTTCACGATGTAATCGGCATAATCCTTGAACTTCGGACTGCCGTCTTCCTTCACCATCCCCGGCAGGCCCAACCTTGCCCCAAGGTCCAGCAGCACCGACTGGAACCCCCGCACATCCCTGTCCGCCTCCACCACCGGCCAGCGGATCGCATCTCCCGCCGCATCCGGCTCCGATATCGGCCGATCCAGCAGGCTGATACAGTCATGCCGCTCCAGATAGGTCGTATCCGGCAGGATCAGATCGGCATAGGCCACCATCTCGGATGCATATGCATCGCTATAGATGATGCGCGGGATCACATATTCCCCATCCGCCCCTTTGTCGGTCAGCATCTCCATGACCCGCGCCGAATTCATCGACGAATTCCATGCCATGTTGGCCATGTACAGAAACAGCGTATCCACCTCGTAAGGATCGCCCGCATGGGCATTGGGGATGACCATATGCATCAACCCATGCGCCGAAAACGGGTTCTCCCACGTAAACGCCTTGTCGATCCGCCAGGGCGTGCCGTCCTCTTTCAGCGCAAGGTTCTCGGGTCCCCGCACATAGCCCAAATGCGGCCCGCTCAAGGGCTTGCCCGGTGCTGTCACAAAATGCGGCGTCGGATGAGCCTCCACCGGCTTGGGGTAAGGCGGCTTAAGCCGATAGCCCCCTGGCACCTCCACCGTCCCCAGCAATATCTGCAACAGATGTAGCGCGCGGGCTGTCTGGAACCCGTTGGAATGCGCCGAAATCCCCCGCATCGCGTGGAAAGACACAGGCCGCCCCTGCATCACCTCATGCCGATCCCCGCGAAAATCCGTCCAGGCAACGGGCAGTTCAAACGCCTCGTCAAAGGCCACCCGCGCCAGTTCCGCCGCCAGCCCCCGGATGCGCCCGGCCTCGATCCCCACCCGATCCGCCACCGCCTCCGGCGCATAGTCCTCGCTCAGATAGCGCTCAGCCATATGCTGGAACACCGTCCGGTGCCCCTGCCACACCGCCCCAAGGTCCGGCTGCACCCCCGCCCCATCCCAAGGCGCGGGCATCCCCGTGCGCCGGTCGATCACAAAAGGCTGGCTTTCGGCGTTTTTTAGGATCAGGCCCTTCTCCGGCCCCTCCGTCTCATTCACCAGCAAGGGCGCATTGGTCCAGCGCGCCAGATAATCCAGATCGATCTTCCCCGCCGCCAGCAGGCAATGGATCAGCGACAGGATCAGCAGCCCATCCGTGCCGGGCGTGATCCCGAACCACTCATCCGCCACGGCGTTATAGCCCGTGCGCACCGGGTTCACCCCCACCACCCGCGCGCCCCGTTCCTTCAGCTTGCCGATCCCGATCTTGATCGGGTTGCTGTCATGGTCCTCCGCCACCCCGAACAGCACAAACAGCTTGGTATAGGCCCAGTCGGGTTGCCCGAACTCCCAGAACGCCCCGCCAATGGTGTAAATCCCCGCCGCCGCCATGTTGACGGAACAGAACCCCCCATGTGCGGCATAATTGGGCGTGCCAAACTGCTGCGCCCACCACCCGGTGAAAGACTGCGATTGATCCCGCCCCGTGAAAAACGCCAGCTTCTCCGGCGCCTCCTCCCTCAGCGGCCGCATCCACGAAACCGCCGTCTCCAGCGCCTCTTCCCAGCTTATCTCCTCAAACGCCCCCGATCCGCGCGGCCCCACCCTTCTCAACGGCGCGCGCAACCGCGACGGCGCGGTCACCTGCATGATGCCGCTCGCCCCCTTGGCACACAGCACCCCCTTGTTCACCGGATGATCGCGGTTCCCCTCGATGTAACTCACCTTGCCGGATGTCATGTGCACGTCGATCCCGCAGCGGCAGGCGCACATGTAGCAGGTGGTCTTCTTCACCTCGTCCGACACCTTCGGCGATGTATCCACCTTCGGCTGTCCCATCACGCCACTCCCACCTGCTCGGCCGCCCGCACCGCCATGGCCTCCATGGCAATCTGGCGCTCTTCCTCGGCCGGAACTGTCCAGATCGCGACACGCGCGCCCGTCTGATGCAACACCGCCGCGCCACCCGCATTGGCGGCCTCATCGAACTCTACCCCCGCCCAGCGCAAACCGCGAAGGATTTCGCCCCGCACCATGCGGTCATTCTCGCCAATCCCCCCGGTAAAGGCTACCGCGTCCAGCCCCCCCATCGCGGCGATCAGACTGCCCGCATGACGCACAGCCCAATAGCAGAAATGCGCCACCGCAAAGCGCGCCTCCACCGTTCCCGCGCGCTGCAAGCTGCGCATGTCCGACGCGCCGCCCAGCCCAAGCAAACCGCTCTCCCGGTTCAAGATCCGCCCCGCCTCGGCCACCCCATGCACCTCGGCCAGACGCAGCACCGCATTGCCGTCAATGCTCCCCACCCGCGTCCCCATCGTCAGCCCGTCCAGTGGCGAATACCCCATCGTCGACGCCACCGACTGCCCGTTCAGGATCGCACAGGCAGATGCTCCATTGCCTAAATGAAACGCAAGCAGCCGCTCAGGCAGCGTTTCAGACCCCATTTCTTGCACTTTTCGAACAATTGACGCGTAGCTTATCCCGTGAAACCCATAACGCCGCAGACCAAGCGCCTCGGCCTCCGGCGGCAGCGCATAGCGCCGCGCCACGTCTGGATTGGTCGCATGAAAGGCCGTGTCGAAACTCGCATATTGCGGCAACTCCGGCACCAGCGCGCCGAGCGCCCGGATCGCCGTCAGGTTCGCCGGATTGTGCAAGGGCGCCAGCGGCACGCAAGCCTCCACCTCCGCCACCACGGCCTCCGTCACCCTGCACGGCGCCACCAGCGCGGCCCCACCATGCACCACCCGATGCGCCGCCGCCGTCAGACCGCTGACGGCAATCCCCGCCTCTTCCATCGCCTCAAGGATCAAGGCCAGCGCCGCCGCATGGTCCGCCACAGGTCGCACGCCCACCAAAGGCCCCGCCTCAACCCGCGCGCCCATGCTGCCGATCTCGGTCACCCGACCCGCCATCACCTCGCGCAAGGCCGCGTCAAACACCGCCACCTTCAGGCTCGATGACCCGGCATTCACCACCAGCACCGTCAAAACAGCACCGCCTTCACAAGTCCCATCCCCGCCAGCCCCGCCAACAACAGGATGGCAAAGCGGCGGAACTCCTGCGGATCGGTGTTCAGGAAATGCCGCCCCCCCAGCCAATTCCCCAGAAATGTCAGCGGCAAGGCAATCAGCGACGCCCAAAGCGTGTCCCAACTCACCAGCCCCGCATACCAATACAAAGGCGCGGAATAGAGGTCGAGGATCGGAAAATACGCAATCAACGTCGCCCGGAACACCGCCGCCCGCATCGGCTGCGCAGCAAAGAACGCGGCAATCGGAAGCCCCCCCATCCCCGGCGCATTGGCCAAGCCCGAAATCACCCCCATTCCAAGGTTTGACAGTCCCCGCGCCTCCGCCGCCATCCGCCACCCGGCCAGCAACACCAGACACATCACCAGCACATAGGATGATATCACCGCCCGCGCCGTATCCTCCGACACCCCGGTCAGCGCCCACAGCCCCAAGGGCAAGCCCACCGCCGCCCCGGCCAGCATCAGCCAGACCCGCCGCCAGTCCACATCCGCCGATATGCCCTTCGCCGCCTGCAACGACATGGCGGTTTCCAGGATCACCACCACCGCCACCATGTTCAGCGGGTTCATCACCAAGGATGACGCCGCGATCACCATCGCGGAATAGCCAAAGCCCGAATAGCCCCGGATAAAGGCGGCAACCACAATTGCCGCCGCCATCCACGCTGTCCCCACAAGGGACAGCTCAAACGGCATCAAACCACCTGCGCGCGCATATCGGTGGCAGATATCCCCGCCACCGCCACCGGCTTCTTCATCGCATCGCGGCGGAACGGCTCGCCCAATTCCTGATTGATCAGCGCCTCGATCAGCGTGGTCTTTCCATGCTCCATCTGATCCGTCACCGCCTTGGCCAAAGCGTCGCGCAACGCCTCCATCGTCTTGGCCTGCACGCCCTGCAAACCGCAGGCCCGCGCAATCCCGGCATAGCTCACCTGCGTGTCCAACTCCGTCCCCACGAAATTGTCGTCATACCACAGCGTCGAATTGCGCTTCTCCGCGCCCCACTGATAGTTGCGGAACACCACCATCGTCACCGCAGGCCATTCCGGCCGCCCGATGGCCGTCAACTCCGTCACCGCAATCCCGAACGCGCCATCCCCGGCAAAGCCCACCACCGGCACATCCGGGCAGGCGATCTTGGCCCCCACGATGCTGGGCAGACCATAGCCGCAGGGCCCGAACAGCCCCGGAGCCAGATATTTCCTCCCCGCCTCGAAGGTCGGATAGGCATTGCCAATGGCACAGTTGTTCCCGATGTCGCTGGAAATGATCGCTTCCTTAGGCAGCGCCGACTGGATCGCCCGCCACGCCATCCGCGGGCTCATCCACTCCGGCTTGTCCGCCCGCGCCCGCGCATTCCACGTGGTGCCCGGATCGTCATCCTCATGATCCATCGACGCCAATTGCTGCGCCCAACGGCTCTTCGTCGTGGCGATCAGATCCAGCCGGTCCTTCCGCCCTGCATCGCCCGCCGATGCCGAAAGCTTCGCCAAGATCCCCTCGGCCACCTTCTTGGCATCGCCCACAATGCCCACAGCCACCCGCTTTGTCAGCCCGATCCGCGCCGGGTTGATATCGACCTGAATGATCTTGGCCTCTTTGGGCCAGTAATCCAGTCCATAGCCCGGCAGGGTCGAGAACGGGTTCAACCGCGTGCCCAGCGCCAGCACCACATCGGCCTTTTGGATCAACTCCATCCCGGCCTTGCTGCCATTATAGCCCAATGGCCCCGCAAACAGCGGATGGCTGCCGGGGAAGGCGTCATTATGCTGATACCCCACGCAAACCGGCGCACTCAGCCGCTCGGCCAAAGCCATGGATGCCGGAATGGCCCCGCCGATCACCACCCCCGCCCCGTTCAAAATCACCGGGAACTTGGCAGATGACAGCAGCGCCGCCGCCTCCGCCATCGCCGCCTCACCACCCGAAGGCCGCTCGAACTCCACCACCGCCGGCAGATCAATGTCGATCACTTGCGTGAAATAATCCCGCGGCATGTTGATCTGCGCCGGCGCCGAATGGCGCCGCGCGTTCAGGATGACGCGGTTCAGCACCTCCGCCACCCGGCTCGGATCGCGCACCTCCTCCTGATAGCAGACCATATCCTTGAACAACGCCATCTGCTCCACTTCCTGGAACCCGCCCATTCCGATGGTCTTGTTCGCCGCCTGCGGTGTCACCAGCAGCAGGGGCGTATGGTTCCAATAGGCCGTCTTCACCGCCGTGACGAAATTGGTGATGCCGGGTCCGTTCTGCGCGATCATCATGCTCATCCGGCCCGAGGCGCGGGTGAACCCATCCGCCATCATCCCGCCTGATCCTTCATGCGCGCAGTCCCAGAAGGTGATCCCCGCCTTGGGAAACAGGTCCGAGATCGGCATGAAGGCCGACCCGATGATCCCGAAGGCGTTGTCGATGCCATGCATCTGCAACACTTTCACAAAGGCCTCTTCCGTCGTCATCCGCATGGCTCGTCTCCGCTTGGGTTCATCGCGCCCGAAAGGTGCGCCGCTTGCCCTCTTCTACCCGCGATCTGCCGCCAAAGCTTAGGGCCAAAAAATCCAGCCGCTTAAGTCCAGATGCGAAAACCCCACCGCAAGCCCCCCCGCGACTCGCCCCCTCCCATTAAGGTTAACGCGCCCCAACCGCACCGCGCGTATGCACAGCCGTCTGCACTGCGCGTCTGCACCACCCGCTGCACCGCAAAACCCCTAAAGTACCAAGAATAAACCCAGCGCCCGCAAGGCTTTAGCCGCCAACCCCCAACATTTTCTGTCAAAAAATATCCTCGGGGGGTCAGCCAGCGGTGCGCCATCGGTTCAAGCCCGATGGCTGACGGGGGCGAAGCGCCCCCGGTTCGACGCCTCCCCCCGCGCTCACGCCTCCCGCATCGCCTTCGCGATCAACGCAATCCCCTCCGGGATCTTCCCCACCGGGATCGACGAATAGGCCAGCCGATAGAAATTCCGCCGCTCCGTCCCCGGCTCAAAGAACACCCGCCCGGGCTCGATCAGCACGCCCTGCGCCCGCAGCCCCAAGGCCAGCGCCTCGGTATCGATATACCCCGTCGCCTCCATCCAGAAGGACGATCCGCCAAACCCACCCTGCCCCGCAACCTTCAGCCCGTGATGGGAAATCGCCTCCTCCATCGCCTGCCGCCGCTTGCGGAATGCCGCCTTCATCCGGTTCACCAGCGCGTCATAATGCCCAAGGCTCAGGAAATAGGCCGCCGTCCGCTGCACATGGCCGGGTGGATGGCGCAACACCTGCGCCCGCAGCGCCCGCGCCTCGCGGATAAAGGGCGCAGGCCCCACCAGCCAGCCCAGCCGCAACCCCGGAAACAGCGATTTCGAGAATGACCCCGCATGCACCACCCGCCCCCCGGAATCGAGGCTCTTGATCGACGGCGACACGGGTTTCAAAAAACTCATCTCGAACTCGTAATCATCCTCAACCACAATGAAATCATGCACTTCCGCCGCCCGCAGCAACGCCTGCCGCCGCTCCATCGGCATGGTGGCATTGGTCGGGCTCTGATGGCTTGCCGTGGTGAAAACCACGTCCACCCCCTCTGGCAAGGCCTCCACCACCAACCCGCCCGCATCGACCGCCACCGGTGTCACCAAGGCCCCGGCCTGCGCCACCATCGCGCGAAAACCGGGATAGCCGGGGTTTTCCACCACCGCATGTCCCCCCGGTTTCAGCAACACCTGCGCCGCCAGCCACAGCGCATTCTGCGCCCCCATCGTCACCAGCACCTCATCGGGCCGCGCATCGATCCCGCGACGGGGCAGGATGTTGCGCAAAAGGTATTCGATCAGCAACGGATCATCCCGCTCATAGCGATCCGCCGTCAGCGTCTCGAACTCCCGACGCCCCAACGCCTGCAAGGCACAGAGCCGCCAGTTCTGATGGTCAAACAGCGTAGGATCGGCCTGCCCGTAGATGAACGGATAGGGATAGGCGCGCCACTCCTCGGGCCGCGCCACCCGCTCCATTCCCGAAAACCGCCGCCCCGCCCGCGCCTCCCAATCCACCGTCCCCACGGCCCGCGGCACCGGGCGAAAAGCCGGCTGCACGGGCACGCCTTCGCTCACGAAATAGCCCGAACGCCCCCGCGCGGTCAGGTAATCCGATGATACCAATTCGGTATAAGCCAGCGTCACCGTGATCCGGCTCACCCCCAGATGATCGGCCAACCCCCGCGACGACGGCATCCGGTCCCCCGCCCGGAACCGCCCCGCCAGTATCCCTTCGGACACCATCTGCCGGATGCGCTGCTGCAACGTGCCACTGCCACCCTCGGGCAGAAAGAAACTTTCGACCGGAATCGCCATCTGGCCTTATCCTCGCATGATCTGGCCATAAGGCGCGCCCGCACCCCGATCGTCAACCCCGGCCCGGCCGTCGCCGGGGGGCTGTCTGCCCCCCACGGGCCGCTGACGCGCCCCTCCCCCCGAGGATATTTTCTACAGAGAAGAAAGGCTTAGGCTTCATCTTGGCGTCAAATACCCTGGGGGTTTGGGGGGAACCCCCATCAGCCGAGCCGAGCGCGGCACGCGCGCAGGCGAGACAAAAGAAATGCGCGGCCCCCTCTTCGGGGGCCGCGCACCATCAGATCACCGCGTGATACGTTCAGCCAAAGACGCGGGTCAGCGCGCCATCGATCGCATCGGTGATGTGGTCGATATCGTCCTTGGTCGCGATCAGCGCGGGCGACAGGCAGAGCGTGTTGTTCAGCCCCGGCAGCGACCGGTTGGTCGCCCCGATGATCACGCCCTGCGCCATGCAATCGGCCACCACCGCCTGGACCTTCTTTTCATCCGCCGCTTCCTTGGTCGCCCGGTCGGCCACCAGTTCGGCACCAAGGAACAGGCCCTTGCCGCGCACGTCGCCAATGATCTTGTGCTTCTCCATCAGGCCCTGCAGGTTCGACAGGCAATAGTCGCCCATCTTCGTGGTGTTCTCCAGCAACCCTTCCGCCTCGATGATGCGCATGTTCTCCAGCGCCGCCGCCGGCCCCGCCGTACAGCCGCCGAAGGTAGAGATGTCGCGGAAATAGCTCATCGTATCGGTCGGGTCGTCCTTGAACATCTCGAACACCCGCTCGGTCGTCACCGTGCAAGAGATGGCCGCATAGCCCGAGGCCACACCCTTGGCCATGGTCACGAAATCGGGCTGGATGCCGTAATGCTGATAGCCGAACCACGTACCCGTCCGGCCCACGCCACAGACGACCTCGTCAATGGCCAGCAGGATGTCGTATTTCTTGCAGATCTCCTGCACCTTTTCCCAATAGCCCTGCGGCGGCACGATCACGCCACCGCCTGCGGTGACGGGTTCCAGGATCAGGCAGCCCACGGTATCGGGGCCTTCGCGCAGGATCACCTCTTCGATCGCCTCGGCGGCCCGCTCGCCGTAATTCTCCACATCCCACTGTTTGCGATATTCAAGGCAATGCGGCACCCGAATGAACCCATCGGGATATGGGCCATATTGCATGGCGCGCTGGTCCTGCCCGCTTGTCGCAAGGGCCGCGATCGTGGTGCCGTGATAGTCGCGATCACGATAGAGGATCTTCCACTTCTTGCCGCCATGATGCTTGTGCGCGATCTGGCGCACCATCTTGTAGACCTTCTCATTCGCCTCGGACCCCGAGTTCGAATAATAGACCCGCGTCATCCCCGGCATCTTTTCGGTCAGCCGCTGGGCAAAGATCGCGCCCGGCACCGATCCGGCGGCACCCGCGAAATAGTTCATCTTGATCAGCTGGTCGCGCACCGCATTGGCAATGCTTTCGCGTCCATAGCCCACGTTCACCGTCCAGACGCCGCCAGAGACGGCATCGAGATGCTCTTTCCCCTTCGCATCCCAGACCTTCATCCCCTTGCCTTCGACGATCACGCGCGGATCGACGCCGGTGTCATATTGCTTGTGCTGGCTCAGGTGATGCCAGACATGGGCGCGGTCGGCCTCGACCACTTCGCTGATGTCGTTGAAACGATCCAACCCGTCCATGGGCGCGTCCTTTCCAGAAATGCCGCTTGCCCCGCAAATCGCAGGGCTGATACCAGATATCATCCATCAGCCCTGCCCATGTCGATAGGACCAGAGAGCTGATCCCGATAAGGCCAGACAAACCGCCGCAGCACCTGTCGTTACCGACTCCGCAGCATTCGAAGGGAGTGCCCGAGTTTGTGCGTCTCTCGGCCCGACAGGCCATTCAGATGATGAAGATTGTGCACGGGCGCCGCACTGACCTGCGCTCCCACGGAAGTGTTGCATTTCAGGACAGAGGTCGTATGAACGACCCAGCCCGTCCCCCAAAGGGTCTGGGCTACATCCTGGTGACCGGGCCCCTCTGGCGAAAGTTTTGCGACGCTTTCGTGATGTCGGCACCGCGGAAAGCAACAGTCGCACGGACCTGACCGACCGACCGACCTCCACGACGCCCTATGCGCCGCGCGTCCGCCTGTCTGCCATCGGCCCGCCTCAGGCAAGGCATCGCCCCATGACCACCACCACCGAACAGAAACCCACGCTTCAATATTTCACCTGGGCGTTCATCGTCACGGCCCTCGGCCTTGCCCTTGGGGCATGGCTGGGCTGGCAGAGCACCGGCACCTTCTCCGGCATGATGTCGATCTTCTTCATCTGCTGTGTCCTCGCGGTGCTGGAGATTTCGCTCTCCTTTGACAACGCCATCGTGAATGCCAACAAACTCAAGGACATGCGCCCCGAATGGCAGCGCGCCTTCCTGACCTGGGGCATCCTGATCGCGGTCTTCGGGATGCGGATCGTGTTCCCGCTGCTGATCGTGGTCATCGCGGCCAATATCGGCCCGTGGCAGGCGGTGGTGCTGGCCTCCACCCAGCCCGAGGAATACAGCCGCATCATGTATGAGGCGCACCTGCCCATCGCGGCCTTTGGCGGGGCCTTCCTGATGATGGTTGGCCTGACCTATTTCTTCGACGCCGAAAAGGACGTGCACTGGGTGCAGTGGATTGAGCGGAAGGTCGCCTCCTCCGCCACCATCCGGGGGATCGAGGTGGGTCTGGTGCTGATCATCATCCTGATCTTTTCAAAGTTCCTCGAAGGGGCCGAAAGCACCGCCTTCGTGTCCTCTGCGATCTACGGCCTTGTGACCTTCCTCGTCGTGGAAACCCTTGGCGGCCTGCTCGACAAGAGCCAGGAAACCATGTCCGCCGCGGCCAAGGGCGGCTTGGGTGC
This sequence comes from Variovorax paradoxus, assembly GCA_943370085.1. Classification (GTDB taxonomy): domain Bacteria; phylum Pseudomonadota; class Alphaproteobacteria; order Rhodobacterales; family Rhodobacteraceae; genus Paragemmobacter. Next base: position 83,008 of record CALRPT020000014.1, read on the forward strand.
CTTCCTCTATCTCGAAGTGCTCGACGCCTCCTTCAGCTTTGACGGCGTGATCGGCGCCTTTGCCTTGTCGAACAACCTCTTCGTCATCGCCATCGGCCTTGGCATCGGCGCGATGTATGTGCGCTCCATGACCATCATGCTGGTGGAAAAGGGCACGCTGGCACAGTACCGCTTCCTTGAACACGGGGCCTTCTATGCCATCCTGATCCTGTCGGTGATCATGTTCACGCAGACGCTGTTTCACATCCCCGAAGTGATCACCGGCCTCGGTGGCGCGGCTCTGATCGGCTTGTCGCTCTGGTCGTCGATCCGCTGGAACCGCAACAATCCCGCGCTAGAAACCGATCCGCGCTGAAGATGACGAAAGCCGCGTCCCTCAGGGGCGCGGCTTTCCCCTCAAAGCGATTTGAACGGCCTCATCGCCCGAATCCTTGACCCCTGCAGTTGCAGGCGATAGCCCTTCCAAAGCGTTTCGGAGGCAATTCGGGGGGGGAAGCCATGGCAATCCGCGTCACTGTCTGGGGCGAGAACGTCCATGAACAGACCAACCGCGTCGTGGCAGAGCTTTATCCCGGCGGCATGCATACAGCGATTGCCACCGCGCTGAACCGCGACCCCGGTATCACGGCCACCACCGCCACGCTGCAAGAGCCTGAACATGGCCTGACCGCCGCAAGGCTGGCCGAAACCGATGTGCTGATCTGGTGGGGCCACGCCGCACATGGCGATGTGACAGACGCGGTGGTCGATAGGGTCTGCGATGCGGTCTGGTCCGGCATGGGCGTCATCTTCCTGCACTCCGCCCATTTCTCCAAGCCGTTCAAACGCCTGATGGGCAGCCCCTGCAACCTCACCTGGCGCGAGGCGGGTGAGCGGGAACGGCTCTGGCTCACCTCGCGCAACCACCCCATCGCCGCCGGCCTGCCCGACAGTTTTGAGCTGGAACACGAAGAGATGTACGGCGAACCCTTCGGCGTGCCCGAACCGCTCGAGACAGTTTTCGTGTCTTGGTTTCAGGGCGGCGAGGTGTTCCGCTCCGGCCTCACCTACAAGCGTGGTGCGGGCAACGTCTTCTACTTCCGCCCCGGCCATGAAACCTATCCGACCTATCACGATGGCAATGTGCAGCGCGTGATCCTGAACGCGGTGAAATGGGCGCATAACCCTGCCGCCCGTCTGGCCGATCCGAACGCCGCGCCGAATGTGCCGGTCGATGTGGCCCCCGAACCCATCACCGAACGCGGCCCGAAACTGCATCACGCGGGCGAAGAGGGGCTGCGCTGATGGCAAGACCTGTGCGCCTGCTGATCCTCGGCACCGGGGGCATGGCCGCCAACCATGCGGAAAACTTTGGCAAAATCCCGGGCGTGCAGCTTGCGGCGGGGGTAGATACCCGCCCCGAACAATTGGCCGCCTTCTGCGACCGCTTTGCCATTCCGAACCGCTTTGCCAGCCTCGATGAGGCGCTGGCCTGGGGCGAATTTGATGCGGTGACCAATGTCACACCCGATGCCGCGCATCACGCCACGACCATGCCCTTGCTGGCGGCGGGAAAGCATGTGCTGTGCGAAAAGCCACTGGCCACCAATGCCGCCCACGCGGCCGAGATGGCGACGGCCGCCGCAGACGCAGGCGTGATCGCCATGGTGAACCTCAGCTATCGCAATGTCCCGGCCCTGCAAAAGGCCGCCGAGATGGTGGCCGCGGGGGCCATCGGCACGGTCCGGCATTTCGAGGCGTCCTATCTGCAAAGCTGGCTCACGCAACCTGCCTGGGGGCCGTGGCAGGAACAGCCGCAATGGCTCTGGCGGTTGTCCACCGCGCATGGCTCCAAAGGCGTGCTGGGCGATGTGGGCATCCATATCCTTGACTTCGCGACCTTTGCGGCAGGGCTGGATGTGGCCGATATCTCCTGCCAACTTGTCACCTTCGACAAGGCACCGGATGGCAGGGTCGGGGACTATGTGCTCGATGCCAATGACAGCGCCACGATGCAACTGCGGCTGACGAATGGCGCGCTTGGCACGATTGCGGCCACCCGCTTCGCCACCGGCCATCTAAATGATCTGCGCCTGCGGCTTTACGGCGATGGCGGCGGGATCGAGGTCAGCTTCGAACGTGGTATCAGCCGTTTGTCGGCCTGCCTGCCCCCGGCGCTGGAAACCGCGGATTGGTCGGAAATCCCCTGCCCGCCCGTCCCCACGGTCTATGACCTCTTTATCGCCGCCATCCGGGGCGAAGGCCCGGCCATCCCCGATTTTGCCCGCGCGGCGCGGCTGCAAACCCTGCTCGACAGGGCCGAAGACTCCGCCGCCCAACACGCCCTTTCCCTGTCCGTCTGACAGGGCCACAAGGCTGCAACAGACAGAACAGTCCCTAGCCGGTGGTCAGTCCACGGCGTGACCACTCAAGGTCACTGCTGCGCCACATAGCGCAGCACCACCGGCCCGATCGTCACAATCAACAGCGCGGGCATCATCAGGCTGGCCATCACCGCCGACATAAGCACCGGCAACCGGTTCGCCTTTTCCTGCGCCCGCAATTCGCGCCGCTGGCGCATGTCGGCAGAATAGGCCAGCAACGCAGTGCTCATGCTGGTGCCAAAGCGCATCGATTGCATCACAACATTGACGAACCCATAAGCCTCGTCGATCCCCAGCCGATCCGCCATATCCCGGTACGTTGCTTCCCGCTCGCGTCCGGCAAGGATCTCTTTCTGCACGATATGGAATTCGGTGCAGATATCGGGGGCCACTTCCATCAACTCATCCCCTACGCGGGCCAGCGCTGCGTCAAAGGCCAACCCGGCCTCGACGCCCACCTGCAGCAGATCAAGCGTATTGGGGAAGGACAACTCGATCCGCGTCCGCCGCTCAGCCGAGCGCCCGGCCAGCCAGAGGCTTGGCCCATAGAAACCAACCGTCAGGATCAGCGCACACAGGAGCATCACCTGTTGCAGACCAAGCGGCGGCAACCGCGCCGTCAGCGCAACAGGCAGATGCAGCATGGTCGGGAACAGATAGACCACCGCAAGGATCAGCGGCAAACCAACCCCAACGCCAAAGCGGATAAGGTTGAACATGATCGCCGCATTCGGCGCGCGGAACCCGGCATGGGCCAGATCACGGCGCAACTTGCTGCGCTCCTGCGCCGAATTGGGAACAAAGACCCGGTCCAGAACGCCATCCGCAGCCTCTACCTCGCGCAGCAGCGGGGTCACGGATCCCTCACTGCCACGCAACCGGCGCAGAACATGGGCGCGGTTGCGGTCTCGGATGACCAGCACCGCCGCAACGGCCAGCAACAGCAGGCCAAACACAAAGACCCCCGCCACCAGCACGATCGGGGAAACCCCGCTTTTCAGGATGATCGTTTCCAGCCAGACCATGACATTCCCCCCCGTTCAGATCTTGAACGACACAAGTTTCGCCATGACCAGGGCATTGGTCACGATCAGGCCGATGGCCACGCCCGCCAGCGGCAGGAACATCGGATCATCGACGACGCCGCCATAATATTCCGGCGTGATGATCGAATTCAGTCCCACCATCAGAAAGGGAATGCAGGACAGGATCAGCGCGGAAATGCGCCCTTCGGCCGACATCGCCTTGATCTTGCGCCGCATCATGCCCCGCCCCCGGATCACTTGCGACAGCAGGGTCAGCACCCGCCCCAGATTGCCGCCCGTTCCGTGCTGGATCGCCACGCTTGCGGCCAGATAGCGGTAATCCTCGGTCGGCACCCGATCCGACAGCTTCTTGATGGCGACGACCAGTTCATCGCCATAGGAAATCTGATCCACCACGATGCCGAACTCCGTCGCGATCGGATCCTGCATCGACTCGGCCACCGTCCGGATCGAAGCGCTCAGCGGGTATCCCGACCGCAGGCTTCGCGCCATCAGGTCCAGCGCATCGGGCAGCTGCTCCACCAGCCGCGCCCGCCGCGAGTCGCGGATGCCCAGCAAGACAAGGGTCGGCCCCCCGAATGCCACCGCAAGCGCCAGCGGAAACACCGCAGGCCCCGGCACGAACTGGCTCGCCACCCCCGATATCAGCAGGCAGCCCGCCCCCATCGCCGCCAGCCACAGCGCAGGCTGCACCGGCAGACCTGCTTCCGACAGCAGCGCTTCCAACTCGCGCCAGCCCGGTATGGGAGACGCCGTTCGCTGCGGCGTCAACAGGTCCAGCCGTTCGTTCAACCCCTGCCCAGAGGCGATCATCCGCATCCGGCGCGACCGCGCCTCGCCCGTCGTTTCGCGCCGGGAAAGCAATTGGCGCAGCCCCTCCATCAACAGGATGACGCCAAGGAAAACGCCCCCCATCAACAGGATTTCCGGATTGATCTGCGACAGCATGATGCTTCCCTATACCCCCTCGGCGAAAATCTCGGCAGCAAGGCTGAAGCCGGATGCCTCCAGCCGCTCGGCGAATTTCGGGCGAATGCCCGTCGCCGTGAAACCGCCCAGGATGGTGCCATCCGACGCCCGCCCCGTCTGACGAAAGCGATAGATATCCTGCATGCTGATGACGTCGCCTTCCATCCCGGTGATCTCGGACACCGAAATCACCCGCCGCGATCCATCGGGCAGACGCGCAAGCTGCAGCACCACGTTGATCCCGGATGCAACCTGCTGGCGCACCACCGACAGCGGCATCTCACCCCCCATCATCGCCACCATCTGCTCCAGCCGTGACAGCGCATCCCGGGCGGTGTTGGCGTGGATCGTCGTCATCGAACCATCATGGCCGGTGTTCATCGCCTGCAGCATGTCGAACGCCTCGGTCCCACGCACCTCGCCCACGATGATCCGGTCCGGCCGCATCCGCAGGGCGTTGCGCACCAGATCGCGCTGGGTGACGGCTGCCGCGCCTTCAAGGTTCGCGGGCCGCGTCTCCAGCCGGACCACATGTTCCTGCCGCAGCTGCAATTCGGCCGCATCCTCGATCGTCACGATCCGCTGGCGCGGGTCGATGAAGCTGGACAACGCATTCAGCATCGTGGTCTTGCCCGACCCTGTCCCCCCCGAGATCAGGATGTTCAGGCGGGATTCGACCAGCGCCATAAGCACCCGCACGGCCTGCTCCGACAGCGCGCCCCTCTCCACCAGCCGATCCAGCGTCAGCGGATCGCGCGAAAACTTGCGGATCGAAAGCGTCGGCCCGTCAATGGCACAAGGGCGGATGATCGCATTCACCCGGCTGCCATCCTCCAGCCGCGCATCCACCCAGGGCTGGCTTTCATCCACCCGGCGCCCCACCCGGCTCACGATCTTGTCGATGATCCGCAGCAGGTGCCGCTCGTCGCGGAACTGTACCGGCACGCGCTCCAGCAGCCCGTCGCGTTCCACATAGACATTGCGATAAGAATTGACGAGCACATCCGCCACACTGGGATCGGCCAGCAAGGGTTCCAGCGGGCCAAGTCCCATCACCTCATCCAGCAGCTCATCCGTCAGCTTCTCGGCATCCTCCGCCCGCATCGGGCGGTTCTCGGTGGCCAGGAAATCCTGCACCAGCGCGCCGATTTCGGCCTTCAGCTCCGACCGTTCAACCCGGTCCAGCACCGACAGGTTCAGCCGGCCCAGCAACACCTCATGCAACCGCGACTTCAGGTCAAGCCGCGCGCGCAGCGTCGCATCCACCGCATTCAGACGGTGCTGTGTGGCGGCAGCCGCCTTTTCAGGTACCACCCGCAACGCCCCTGATACCGGCTCGTGGCGTGATGCCTCGGCCTTGGCTTCCGCGCGCCTGCTGACAAAATCCCTGAACATGGCATTATCTCCCGTTTCTTTTGGGTTTGGCGGAATGCAGGGCCATCATTCCAGCCCTCCAACGATCTTGCGGATCCCGCGCGACCAAGCGCCGCGCGGCAGCATCTTCAGCAAAGGCTCGCCCCGATCCAGCGCCAGCCGCGCCCGCTTCGGATCAAAGGGCAACCAGTGCCGCAGCGGCTGATCCAGCACGGTCGCGATCTCACGGTGGATGCGTCCGGCAAGGAACGGCTTCTTCTCGCGCCCCACGATGATCTCGACCCGCAGATCCGGGGCATCTTCCCTGAAGGTGTCCAGAATACGCTTGGCACAGTCGATCGAGGTGACGGCCAGATCGGTCACCATGAACACCCGCTCGGCCCGGCGCAGCAGCGGCTCCAGCCAATCGACCAAGGCAGGCGGCAGATCAACGACAACGGCATCATGGCTGGCCAGCAGCGAGTCGATGATCGATTGCACCCGCAACGCGTCCAGCGCATCCAGCGGCACGGGATGGCGCGGCGCAGGCAGCACCGACAGCCCGCTGCCATGCGATTGCAGCGCGGCACGCACCGCATGAAGATCAGGCTCGTAATCCAGCTGTGCCAGCGCCAGCAGTCCGCCCTTGTCCACCAGATCAAGGCTGCTGCCCACGGTGCCGAACTGCAGATCGAAATCGACAATCGCCACCCGCCGTTTGGCCTTCTGCCCGGCCTCGCAAAGCCCGATCGCCAGGTTGACCGCAAAGGTCGTGGCCCCGACGCCACCGCGCGAACGTGACACCAGATACAGCCGTCCCCGGTTGCGAACCGCAGGTTCGGCGGGCGGCACCACAGCTGCCGGTTCAACCACATTCCAGATGGCTGCGGGCGCGGCATCGGCAGCGGCAGGGGTTTCCGGCGGCAGCACGGGCACAGGGTTCACCCGCGGCATCGACACGGCCTCACGGGCCTGACCTTTGGCCACGTCCAACTGGGCCCGGTGCAGCGCCAGCGGGATCACCGCGTCATTCCCGTCCAGCGCAAGCTGCGGGGACGTCTCGCGCTCCGCACGGCTGGTTCTGAAAAAGAGGCTGTCATTCATCTCGATCTCCTGTCTCTTTCCCTACCCGGCTGTTCCCAGCGCCAGGTCTTCGCCCGGCACCGAAATCGACATCCGGGGAAGCGGTAGGTTCGCACCCAAAGTCGTTTCTTGCCCCGTGATCGGCGTGATCATCCGCCCCAGATTGGACACGAAGACGAATTCCAACCCTTGCAGATCGACCGTCACCATCGGCACATAAGGCCCGCCCAGAAACCCGAGGTTCGGGTCAAAACTATACGTGAACCGCAGATTGCCCTCGGTCGCCCCGGGGGGCAGCAGCGGGCGGATCTGGGCAAAGATTTCTGCGGTGGTCGCATTGGTGCTGACACCGGAACAGGTCGCAGGCCCCGGATTGGCACAGACAGTTGCCCCTGCCCGGCACAGGGTGCCGAAGCTGATCGAGGACCCTGTCGCCCCGCGGCTGTTCAGTGTGGGCACCCCCGCACAAACCGGCGGGCGCACTGCCGCGATGCGCGCAGCAACCTGCGTGGCTTTCTGCGCCGCCGCCCAGGTATGGGCCAGACGGCCGAAATCGATGATCGCAAACAGCAAAAGCAGGAAGAACAGCACCACCACGGCAAATTCGACCAGCGTCGCGCCGCTTTCATCGCGGGCAAAGCGGCGCAGACGGGCGGAACGGATAAGGCGGGCGCAGCGCGGGGTCATAATCCGTAAACCCTCGCCTGTTCCTGGATGCGCGTGGTCACGATGGCAGCATCCGTTCCGGCAAGCCGGGTCAGCACAAGATGCAGCGGCAGGAACATCCGCAGATCCGCCGATACCGTCACCACCGGCACCCGCGCCTGCCGCAATCCCGCATCCGCCACGCAGCTGAGGCTCGTCACCACCCCCAGCAATTCGGCATCCCGCCCGAACACGCTGTCGCCGCCGCCCGCGCCTTCGACGATGTCGAACAGCGCCGCATTGAAACCGGTCAGCGTCCCACCCGTTTCGCAAATGTCGCCCGGCGCCACACGCGCCAGATAGCGCGTCGCCTCATGCACCCCCGCTGTCGCCGCCTGATAAGACCACATCAGGCGCAGCCCATCGATGCTGATATAGCTCACCAATATCATCAGCGGCAAAGCCAGCGCGAATTCGACCAGCGCCGCACCCGAGCGGTCCTGAGCAAAGCGGCGGATGAGGGGGAAAATCGCCATGCCCATCACCGATACAGCTGCACGATTTCCCGGTAGGTCCCCACCGTCGCGCCGGACCCAAGGCCCCCCGCGCTGCGGATCACCTCAACCATGATCTCGGCATCATCGCCGCCCCCCGGCGCGGCGACAGGTTCGGTCATGAACAGCTGGACATATTCCAGCGGCACCACATTGCTTGTGCTGCCCCGAATGTTGTTCGCCCCACAGTCGATGGCTGCCGCAACCACCGTCCTGCGGTCCGGGTCGCTCGTCGGGCCAAGCGCATGGCATTGCGGGGCGCCGGTTTCCTGCTTGCCGGGCAGCGGCACATTGTTCGGTGCGGTCCGGCTGCGCGCGGCCGCAATCTCGGCCAAATACATCGCATAGCGTGTGCTGGTCGGGCCGGTCCCGGCAGGATAGACGCCATTATGGTTCATCGCGACATAGGCGGCGCGGTTCCAGTTGCCATCTCCGAACCGCCCACAACTGCCCGAAACGATGCAGTTGTCACGGGGCAAACGCATCACGTCAGAGGCTTCGACATTGTTGCCGCGGCATGCCGGGCGCGGCGCGTTGCCGTTGCCTTGCCGCCGCGGCAGAGTGCCCTGCACGGTGTTCGGTGCCGGGCGATAGGCGGGATTGGTGCGCAGGCTTTGCATGGACCCGCTGAATTGATCAAAGCGGGTATTGAACGCCTCGGCCAATCCGACGCGCTGTCCTGTCAGAGTGGTGACCCCCTGATCAGTGCGAATGCAGGCCGTCACGGCCCGTTCGGCCCCGACAAGGCAGCGATAAAGCTGCGCCTCACTGTTCACGCCGGCACAAGGGCCTTCGGCATCGGTCGGCAAGCTTGACGGATCGAGAAAGCCAAAATTTCCCGGCCCCCAGGCCGCGCCCTGCCCGCCCGAGCGCAGGGTGATCTGATCGCCGCGATTTGCGTCTGCTCTCCAGCCCGTGGGGACGCAGAACATCAACGGGGTGACATCGCAGGCATAGGCCGCAGGCCCGGCCGTCGCCGTCGCGGCAATGTCGACATCCGTCGTCACCGCATCGCCGCGCAGGGTTGAAGCCACCGCTGCAAAGGGCGTGGGCACTGTGGCCGTCGCGACTGTCACCCGCACGAAACGCGCCAGACGCGCGTCCGTTGTGGTGGCCGAGGCTGCGACCGTGTCACTGCCAGGAAGCGTGGTCAGAAAGGCCAACTGGAAATCCGCCCTCCCCCCCAGCGCCTGATCCCCGGAGGCATAGGTCTGCCAGTCCCGGATCAGGCGATCGGCGGCCACGGTCGCGCGGGTGATCGCATCCGTCCGCCCGTCCAGCTCGCCCGCTGCGGCAAGCGCCACCTGATCGGCATAGGATTGCATCTCGCTCTGGGTGCTGGCCACGCGGCCGAAATCCACGGCAAGCGCCAGAAAGCCAAAGGCCACCGCCAGAAACATCCCCCACAGCACCAGCACGGCACCACCCTCTTCCGCAGCAAAGCGGCGCAGGCAGCTTGGCATCCGGGGAAAGGGGCAACGCAGGCGGGACATGGCGGTTTCACCTCTATCTTATCAGGGGGTGCAGCTCAGGGCGGGGTTTTGGGGGGGCTGTTTCAGGCGATGGAGAAGGTCAGTTTCGCAGGGTCACTTCTTCCTCGGCATCCGTGCCGCGCCGGATCACAACCGTCTTGCGCGGCGGCGGCGCGGGGGCGACGGCAACCACCGGGGCAGCCTCGACCACCACAGGTTCCGGTGCGGGCGGCGCGGGTTCGGGCACCAGATCGCTCAGCCGCAGCCGTTCGATCGGCGGGCCCTCGGCGGTACCAGGCGTCCGCAGCGCCAGGCTCAGCGACCCGGCCCGTTGCGCCAGCGCCAGAACCTGCCCCTCTTCGGGGGTGACCTCGACCGTCACCGTGGCGGCGATCTCGGGCACTTCATTCAATTCGTCAGAGCTTTGGTCAACGGCCAGAACCTTGACCTTGCGCATGATCGTATCCGTCACCAGCGTCGCATCATCCCCGCGCGTCAGCAGGATGTCGACGAAATCGCCCGGCGTCACCAGACCGCCGACCGCCGTGACAGCATCCACCTTGATCGACATCGCCCGCGCTCCGGGCGTAATGGATTGAACGATGGTCACCTTCTCGCCAAAATCGGAAACCTTCGACGCCAGCACCACCTCGCCCGCCACCATCGACCGCAACGCCCGGCGCGGTTGCCCGTCCAAGGGCGGCAGCAGATCCTCAAGCTCGGTGAAGGCATCCACCGGCAGCGCCGATCGCGGCCAGACCTGCGTGGTAAAGTGCTGCGCCTGCAGCACATCGCCCCGGCTGATTTCTTTCGATGTGGTCACGATCGTAACGAGATCGGGCTTCTCCGAACTTGCGGTCGCTGCAGGCGTCACCAGCAGATCCCGGGCCATCTGCGCCGATCCGGCAGCAACGCCAAGGCCCACAAGGGCAAAGAGGATCGAGGTTATACGCATGGTTGCCTCCGAAGACAGACGTGAAGATGCTTCACACTCGACCCGCGACCGGGCCGAGTGCAAGCTTGCCTTGACCGATTACTCGGTTGCCGCACGCACGGCGGTGGTGGCAGCGGCAGCGTCCGTGAACTGATCGCCGGTGTCCTGTGCGACAGTCACCAGTGCGGTCGTCCCCACAAGGATCACCACCAGCAGCGCCACGCCATATTCCACGAGGGCCGCGCCGTCCTCGTCCTTCCAGAAAGTCTTGAGCATCGTCTTCATGATCGGTTTCCATTCCCAGGTTGCTATGGAACGGCGCTGTTCACGCCGCTACCCCGGCAGGTTCTGCGCCGGAATGAAGCCATCATAGGGGAACGCTCAGACGCGTTGGATCGTCCGAACCTGTGAAGAATGTCGATCTAAGGTTGTGCGGTCGCTTAAAATGCGACGCCTCAGGGTTGCGCGCAGGCGGAATACGCAGGCGCAAATCCCAGCTTTCAAATGCACTGATTCGCATCTGAGCGTTCAGTTGAACAACCAAAGGTGGCAGGACTATGGCGAAAAGATGGAGAATACACGCTCCGCGCCAGCATTGGTTCTCAGCGCCTGATGCAAAGGCCCGAAAGCGCGAAATGTCTTGGGGTGTCACAAGACACCCTCTAAATTCATTAACACAAATTAACTTAGCCACGGACGATCGGGTGCTGCCATGCCACGACCGCTCTCAGCCACACCAGTTTCTGCCTCGGTTACCCTGACCGAAGCCGTGATCCTCTGGACCGAATGCCTGCACGGCGTGGGCGATCTGCCCGCTGCGATGCGCAGCCTGTCCCGCCATGTGCGGGCCGAATCCGCCGTCCTGATGCGCGCTCATGGTCAAACCGGCAAACATCGCATCCTGTCCTCCTACGATTGCAAGGCGGCAAGCGGTGCATATCCCCTGGCGCAACCTCTTGGTCTTGACCTCATCACGATCGAGCCACATCGCGCGCGCGGTGGCAGCCTCTGGTCGCTGCGCGACCCGAGCAGGGCCGAGGCCGACCGCCTCGATCCACAGCAAAATCGCTGGCTCTCCCAGCGCGCCATTGCTGACGTGATCCTCATCGTGCTGGGCCACAGCGCAGACTTCATCGACCTGCTGGAATTTCATCTCCCCCGACGCATCGAAAGGCGGGATCAGGAACAGCTTGAAAATCTGGCACAGGCCGTCGCCTTCGCGTGGAACCGCCGCCCCACAGGGCGGATCGCACGGCTGATGTCGAACTCACCCAGCGTCACACGGCGCATGGCCCCCACCCCGTCTTCCACGGTCAGCGCGCTGTCCAGCGCAAACCCGTGGCAGCTGACGGCGACCGAGATGCGCATCTGCACCCTGATCCGCGATGGTCTTGCAGCCACCGACATCGTCTCTGCCTTCGGCGTTGCAGAGTCCACGGTCCGGTCGCATTTGCGAAACATCTACGCCAAGGCGGGCGTCACCGGGCAGGTGGGCCTTGTCCACAAGTTGCTGGACAACGCCGCCGCAAAGGCAGCAATGCACTGACAGCACGTCTCTAGGTTCGCACTCCCACAAGCGGCCCAAGGTCGGACAACGGAACAGCCTGCCCTTCTTCGCCCTAAATCAGCCCAGCCTTACCGCCGCGCATCGGGGGCACACCAGTTCCGAGGACAGTGGCGCGCGACACCACCTACATCAAAACCCATGAGGGATGGCTGTATCTATCGGTCGTCAACGATCTGTTCTCACGGCCTTCGCCATGGGCCTGGGATCGGTGGCGGCTCAATGGCGCGAAATCGCAAGGTCTGCCCAGCCTCGCATGAACGGCGACTACGCACCGAGGGGCACCTCAGTGCTCAGGTGGGCCATGTCTCTCGCACCACCTGCGGACGTTCTCAAGCCGTGATTTCGGCGGCAGCCGCCTCGATCGCCTGAGAGAGCCGATCAATCAGGATTGCGATCTCTTGCTCAGTAATGACCAGCGGCGGACATATCGCAATAGTGTCTCCAATCGCCCTGACGATCAGGCCATTGGCTTCGGCCAATGCGGCCACTCGAATACCAAACTTGGCTGTTGGGTCAAACATCACAAGGGGGTCGCGCTGTGCCACCAGTTGAACCCCTGCCAGCAGGCCCACACCACGGATGTCTCCCACGTTCGGGTGGGACGCAAGCTTGGCGCGCAGGCCATCCAGCAACACCGGTTCCAGTGCCTTTGCGCGTTCTGCGATCGAAAGCTCCTCATACAGGGCGATTGCTTCGCGTGCGACGGCGGCGGCGACCGGATGCCCGGAATAGGTAAGTGTCAGGCCGAATATCCCCAACCGGTCCGAGTATTCAGATACTGCATCAAAGACGCGGGCATTCAGCAAAAGAGCCGACATCGGGATATAGGCGCTCGTCAGCCCCTTCGCGAAGATGATCAGGTCCGGCTGTAGCGCCATGCGGGTTGTGCCGAACATTTCTCCCGTCCGGCCAAACGCCGTGACGACTTCGTCCACGACCAGCAAGATGTCGTATTTTTTCAGGAGGCGCTGAACACCTTCAAAGTAACCCTCCGGCGGCACAATGACACCGCCCGCAGCCATGACGGGTTCCGTAAAGAACGCGGCAATCGTCTCCGGCCCCTCGTCCAGTATACGCGCTTCAAGATCGGCAAGCAGCCGATCAACAAACTGCTCTTGTGTTTCGCCAGTTCGGCCCTGTCCAAAGTAATAGGGCGACTTGACATGCAAAAACCCCTCAAGCGGCAGATTGAACCCGTCATGGGCATAGGATGTGCCAGTCAAAGACGCGGCTGCAATTGTGTTGCCATGATAGGCTTTGTCATGGGCGATGAACTTGCGCTTCTGTGGCTTGCCGACCGCGTTCCAGTAGTACCAGCACAGCCGAGCGGCACAGTCAGCGGATTCGGACCCTGAATTTGCGAACCACACGTGCGACATTGGCACGGGTGCAATTTCAAGCAGCTTTTCTGCAAGCTCGATCGCAGCAGGATGCGCTTTGTGGTTGGTCAGGTGATAATAGGCCAGCTTTCGCATCTGCTGCGCACAGGCGGTGATCAACCTGTCCTGGCCATATCCCAAAGAGATGCACCACAGGCCCGACATGCCCTCAAGGTAGGTCTTTCCGTCGCTATCCGTGACCCAGACGCCGTGACCGCTTTCGATGACCTTCGGACCAATCTCAAGGTGCCTGGCCAGATTGGTCAGTCCATGAACCAGCGAACGCCGATCGCGTGCTTCGAGTGAGTTGGGAAACTGGGCCGCGTCTGTGCTCACAGCAAACCTTTGCATGACGGGGCGGCCTCCGGGCCGTCCTTGCTATCCATACCTTGGCTGCGACACGCGCGCGATGTCCACTTGTCATCCGCCGACTCCGTCGTTTTCACCCTGCGGCAAAGACGGACAGCGGGCTCTTGTGTGCAGGTGTGCCGCGTCCGTAGTATCCACCGTCAATCCAGCCGCGACCGAAACATCGGCAGACGGCGTGGTGTCGGAAGAAAGGTTCGGATCGAAGCCATGGATAACACGTCGCAATCCCTGTTTGAGCGTGGAATGAAGGTGCTGGTCGAAGGCGTTTCCTCCGCCTCACGCGGTCCGGCCACGTTCGGTGGCGCACCGCGGTACATGTCCCATGGACAAGGCGCGCGGCTTTATGACGTGGACGGACGCGAGTATATCGACTGGATGATGGCGTTTGGTGCGTTGCCCCTTGGCCATGCCCACCCGAAAGTTGTGGAGACGATCACGCGCGAGGTTGCCCGTGGCACCCATTTCGCCACCGCGCTGGAGGTCGAGGTCGAGGTGGCCGAAATGCTGGTTGCCCTGTTGCCGCATGTCGACAAGGTAAGATTTGCCAACACTGGAACCGAGGCCGCGATGGCGGCTTTCCGTCTGGCACGTGGCCATACAGGCCGGCGCAAGATCATCAAATTCGAAGGCCATTATCACGGCTGGTGGGATGCGGTGCTGGTCAACACCAATCCCCTGCCCCCAACGATGCTGGGCCATCCCAACGACCCGATCCGTATCCCTGACAGTTCCGGCATCCCGGAAGAGGCCTGGAAAGACACCATCGTCGTCCGCTGGAACGACATAGAGGCGCTGGAGCGTGCCATGGCCCTGCATGGCCCCGAGGCGGCCTGCGTCGTTACCGAAGGTGTGATGTCCAACATGGGTGTGATCCCGCCCAAGCCCGGCTATTTGATGCGGATACAGGAGTTGTGCCACCAATACGGGGCGCTGTTTTATCTGGATGAAACTGTGACCGGCTTTCGCCTCGCAGCCGGAGGCGCGGCCGAACTGTACGGACTGACGCCTGACCTAACCACCTATGGCAAGGCGCTGGGTGGCGGCCTGCCCTTGGCGATGATCGGCGGTCGGGCTGATATCATGGCCGGTCTGGAATGGGGCAAGGTGCTGCATTACGGCACCCATAACGCTGGCCGATTGGCCCTGCATCTGACCAAGGTGATGCTTGAAACCATGCTGGAAAATGATCAGGCCGGCTTTCACCGGATCAAGGATCTGGGCCTGAAGATGGCTGGCGAAGTGCGCCGTGTCGCCAAGGCCAGCAATCGACACGGCATCGTGGTTCAGGGCGTTAACTCCATGTTCCAGATCTTCTTTACCGAACAAGAGGCGATCACGGACTTCCGCGATTTCTGCACCCACGTCGACCGCATGAAGTTTCGCGACTTTTCCCTCCGCCTGATGGACAAGGGCATCTACCTGAACCCCTCGGCCACGCTGCACTCCCTGTCGTCCATCGTCCACACCGAGGCGGATATTGCAGCAACCGCCCGCGCCATGGCCGAAGTGTTGGAAGAAATGCCGTGAAGGTCGGCATCCTCGGGGTCGGCAATCTGGCCGCCTACCTTGTGCAAGGTGCGCAAAAAGGGGGGCATGACTTTCTGCTATCGCCGCGCGGGGCGGAAAAGGCGGCAGACCTTGCCGCGCGCTATGGCTGCAACATCGCACAAAGCAATCAGGCGTTGGTCGATGCCTCACCTTTCATCCTTGTCGCACTTCCAGCCGCCGATGGCCTCGATATCCTGCGCGGATTGACCTTTCACAAAGGGCAGCACGTTTGTTCGGCGATGGCAGCCGGCGCCACGCTCGATGTGGTTCAGGCCGCCGTGGCCCCTGCCGAAGTGACCCTCGCCATGATGCCCGGCTATGCCAATGCTTATTCTGCCGGTCCCACGCTGATCTTCCCGGCCAACCCGATCTGGGCAGATTTTTTTGCCGCTTGTGGCCCGGTGCACGAATTGGAAGATGCCGACAGCTTTGAAACCGCTGCGGTCTTTGGGGCGATGTCGGGCGCCAGCATCTTTCTGATGCGTCATCTGATTGCGTGGTACGAAGCGGCCGGAATAAACCCCACCCTCGCGCGATCCCTGGTCGCGGAAACCCTGCGGGGCAACGCCGAGGTTCTATTGCAATCAGCTGAAACGCTCGATGCAATCTGCCGCGGTGTGACCACACCCGGCGGGATCACCGAACAGCTTCTGACCGACCTGCACCGCGACGGCGCGCTTGAAAGCTGGCACAACGCCATGACCCGCGTCTTGAGCCGCATGGCTCCACACAAGAAACACTGACCTGCCAGACCCCCAACTGCCACGCGCGCGGCCAACTGCAATAATCTCGACGCAATCCTTGGGGCCCCTCGGCACCATTTTCAGGTCGATCGGCATCCTTGCCAACGCATCTGGCGACCCTTTAACCCAGCGCAGGATTTCAAGGGACCTCCCTCGCACAAGCCAAGGCGAATCTGGCAAAACTGATAGCGGCGCGGCGGGTCAGAACGGAACCACCCCGTTAACGCACCCGTGAAACGATGGGCGCCGCATCGCTCTTCTTGGCTCTAAGTGCTTGATTTTGCTCTGGAGGCGGGTACCGGAATCGAACCGGTCTTCACGGATTTGCAATCCGCTGCGTAACCTCTCCGCCAACCCGCCGAGAGCAGGGTTGACCTATACGACCCGTGCCCGGCGCGCAAGACCGCGCGATGCGAAAATCCATGCGGTTCCCGTCCAGCATCTGGCGGTCTTGTGACCGGCTGGGGCTGTTCCCCGGCGCTGGCCCGCTATCTTTGATCTGCCGCCACAGGACCCGCCGCCATGATCAAAGCCGCCCTCGCCCTTGTTTTGCTGTCCCTCGCCCCCGCCGCCCGTGCCGAACCGGCGGCATTGGCCCGCCAGATGGGGGCGGATGTGCTTTTCCTGCGCCACGCGCTTGCCCCCGGCACGGGCGATCCCGTTGGCTTTCGTCTGGGGGATTGCAGCACCCAGCGCAACCTCAGCGCAGAGGGCCGCGCGCAGGCCCGCGCCATCGGCGATGCGATCCGCGCGTCAAACCTGCCGGTGGCGCAGGTGCGCACCTCTCAATGGTGCCGCGCCCGCGAAACGGCGGACCTGCTCGCCCTTGGCCGCCCGAATGAAGAGCCCGGCCTGAACTCCTTCTTCGGCAATCCCGATGCCCGCAGCCCGACGCTGGAGCGGTTGCGACAGGCCCTCGCCGCCCTGCCCGATGGCATCACCGTGATGGTGACGCATCAGGTCGTCATCACCGCGATCACCGGGCAGACCGTCCCATCCGGCGGCGCGGTGCTCTATGACGTTGAAACCGGGCAGGCCCTGCCTCTCGCCCTGCCCTGACGGGGTGGCCCGGCCCTGACGGGGTGGCCCGGCCCTCATCCGCCCTTCAGTCCCAGTCCAGCACCACCTTGCCTGACTGTCCCGATTTCATCGCCATGAACCCGGCCTGGAAATCATCCACCTTGAATCGGTGGGTGATGACCTTGCGCACGTCCAGCCCGTTCTCCAGCATGGCTATCATCTTGTACCAGGTCTCGAATATCTCGCGCCCGTAGACGCCCTTGATGGTGATGGCCTTGAACACGATCCGGCTCCAGTCCACCGGGCTTTTCCCCGGCGGGATTCCCAGCATGGCGATGCGCCCGCCCATCACCATCGCCTCGACCATCTGATCGAGCGCGGCCTGATTGCCGCTCATCTCCATGCCCACGTCAAAGCCCTCGGTCATCTTCAGCCGGGCCTTCACATCCGACAGGCTTTCCCGTGTCACATCAACCGGTGTCACATCGGCCACTTGCGCCGCAAGCTCCAACCGCGCCGGGTTCACGTCGGTGATCACCACATGCCGCGCGCCCACATGCCGAGCCACGGCGGCGGCCATGATCCCGATGGGGCCCGCGCCGGTGATCAGCACATCCTCACCCACCAGATCGAAGGACAGCGCGGTATGCACCGCATTGCCCAAGGGATCGAGGATCGCCCCGATCTCATCATCAATCGCATCGGGCAGCGGCACCACGTTGAAGGCAGGCAGGCGCAGGTATTGCGCGAATGCCCCCTGCTCGTTCACCCCGATCCCCCGCGTGGCCGGGTCCAGATGGAACTTGCCCGCCCGCGATTGCCGCGATTGCCGCCCGATCAGATGCCCCTCGCCCGAACAGCGCTGCCCGATAGACAACCCCTCGACATTGCGGCCCAATTCCACGATCTCGCCCGCGAATTCATGGCCGGTGACCAAAGGCACCGGCACCGTCCGCGCCGCCCAATCATCCCAGTTCCAGATATGAATGTCTGTGCCGCAAATCCCCGTCTTGCGAATGCGGATCAGCACGTCATCCGGCCCGATCTCAGGCACGGGGCGGGTTTCCATCCACAGGCCGGGCTCGGATTTCGCCTTCACCAGCGCCTTCATCTCGTTGGTCATGTCAGATCACCCCCACCACACGGCCAGCGGCGGTGAACGCCTCCAGCCCGAAATCCAGATCCTCCCGCGTCAGGCGCGCGTTCATCTGCGTGCGGATACGCGCCTGTCCCTGCGGCACCACGGGGAAGAAGAACCCCGCCACATGCACGCCCCGCTGGGCCAGGTCCGCCGCCATGGCCTGCGCCAGCTTTGCCTCGCCCAGCATCACCGGGATGATGGGATGCTCGCCGGGCAACAGCCGGAACCCCGCCGCAGCCAGCCCCGCACGCCAATAGCGGGCATTGTCGAACAGCCGCAGTCGCAGGTCATCCGCTGCCTCGACGATATCCAGCGCGGCCAGCCCCGCCCCCACCACCGCAGGCGGCAGGGCGTTGGAAAAGAGATAAGGCCGCGCCCTTTGGCGCAACAGGTCAATCACCGCCTGCGGCCCGGCGACATAGCCGCCCAGCGCCCCACCCAACGCCTTGCCCAGCGTGCCGGTCAGAATATCCACCTCCACCCCGAAATGCGCGGGCGTCCCCCGCCCCTGCGGCCCCATGAAGCCCGTCGCATGGCAATCATCCACCATCACCAGCGCGCCATATTGCTCCGCAAGCGCCGTGATCTCGGGCAGCTTCGCCAGATAGCCATCCATGGAAAACACGCCATCCGTGGCGATCAGGATGAACCGCGCGCCATCCGCCCGCGCGGCCTTCAGCTGCGCCTCCAGATCGGCCATGTCGGAATTGGCATAGCGATAACGCTTCGCCTTGCACAGGCGGATGCCGTCGATGATGCTGGCATGGTTCAGCGCATCGGAAATCACCGCATCCTCTGGCCCCAGAAGCGGCTCGAACAGCCCACCATTGGCATCGAAACAGGCCGCGAACAGGATCGAGTCGTCCTTGCCCAGATACCGCGCCAACCGCGTTTCCAGCGCCCGGTGAATGTCCTGCGTCCCGCAGATAAAGCGCACGCTGGCCATGCCATAACCATGATCGCGCATCGCGCCCTCTGCCGCCGCGACCAGGCGCGGATCATCGGCCAGACCCAGATAGTTGTTGGCGCACAGGTTCAGCATCCCCCGCCCACCCATTTGCACATGCGTGCCCTGCGCCCCGTCGATCAGACGTTCGCGCTTGAACAACCCGTCGCGGTCTATGCCCGCAAGCACGGTGCCCAGATGGTCGAGAAAGGCAGCCTTATCCGTCATGGCGGAATGTCCTCCGTTTTGCTGGATACCTCGCACAACCACAGGCTTACGTCAATATCGCGGAATATCATCCGCCAAAACGGAATGCCGCTTCATTTTGGCCCAAATACCCAAATCCGAACCCACCGCCCAAGAACCGGTCGTCAGCTTCCCTGCACGATCAGAATCGCCCGTGCCGCCCCCCTCGCGCGGATCGCATGGGGTCGGTCGGCGGCATAGCGCGCCGTATCTCCGGGGCCGAGATGCTCGTCCTCCTCGCCCGAGGTCACGGTCATCTCCCCTTCGATCACGGTCAGATGTTCCCGACACCCCGCCGAATGCGGGTCCGAGATCAGCGCCGCCCCGGCCTCAAAGGCCAGATCATAAACCTCATGCTCCCCCACCGCCTCGGCGGGCGACAGGATACGGATGCGCACGCCCGCGCTGCGGGCAATCACCGGGGCGGCGCTTGCGCGCGTCACCTCGATCCCCGGCGCGGGCTTGCCCTCCAGCAGCCCCGCAAAATCCACCTGCAACGCCTGCGTCAGGTTCCACAGCGTCGCCACCGTGGGGCTCGACTCCCCGCGCTCGATCTGGCTGACCATGGACCGCGACACGCCCGACAGTTTCGCCACCGCATCCAGCGACAGGCCGCGCGCCTTGCGCGCCTCGCGCAAGCTGGCGGCCAGCCGGTCATGGATGTCGGAACGGATGTTCATGCGCGCGATGGTGGCCCGGCACGCGACGAAGGTCAACGCGCCTCAGGTGCCGCAATAGGTGACATGGCGACCAAAGCCCTGCGGCGCAGGCAGCATAAAGGCCTCCCGCTCCACGAACGGCTCCGACACCGCCGCCACCAGCGCCTCGAAAGGCCCCAGATCGCCACCCGTCGCCGCCGCGAGGGCCTCTTCCACCTTGTGATTGCGCGCAATCACCGCCGGATTGGCGGCCCTGATGCGCGCCGCCGCATCCGGGGCCAGCCGCGCCTGCCAGCGCGGCAGCCAGTCGCGCAGCGCCGTCCCATCCGCAAACAGCGGCGCGATACCCGTGGCATCGCCCCCGACTGCCCCCGCCAGCCGCCGAAAGGTCAGCGTCCAGTCGGCATCCTGCCCCTCCATCGCGGCCAGCAGCGCATCGGCCAGATCGCCATCCCCTGCCTCTGCCCCCGCCAGCCCCAGCTTGGCCCGCATCACCGCCACCCATTCGGCCCGGTACCGCCCCGCGATCCCCTCCAGCGCGACATTGGCCTTGTCTACCGCCCGGTCCTGATCGGCATCGAACAGCGGCAGCAGCGCCTCGGCCAGCCGCGCCAGATTCCAGCCCAGGATCAGCGGCTGGTTGGCATAGGCGTAACGCCCCGTATGATCGATGGAGGAGAACACCGTCCCCGGCGCATAGCCCTCCATGAACGCGCAGGGGCCATAGTCGATGGTCTCGCCCGACAGGGCCATATTGTCGGTGTTCATCACCCCATGGATGAACCCCACCCCCATCCACTGCGCGATCAACCGCGCCTGCCGCGCGATGACCTGATCGAACAGCGCGACATAGGCGTTATCCGCCCCCACCACGTCGGGGAAATGCCGCGCTATCGTGTAATCGGCCAAAGCCTTCACCTGCGCCGTATCCCCGCGCGCGGCAAAGAACTGGAAGGTCCCCACCCGGATGTGGCTCGCCGCCACCCGCGCCAGCACCGCGCCCGGCAATTCCACCTCGCGCAGCACGGGCGCGCCGGTCGCCACCACCGCCAGGGCGCGCGTCGTGGGGATGCCCAGCGCCGCCATCGCCTCGCCCATCACATATTCGCGCAACATCGGCCCCACGGCCGCCTTGCCGTCACCGCCCCGCGAAAAGGGCGTCCGCCCCGATCCCTTCAACTGGATATCCCAACGCCGCCCGGCCCCATCCAGCACCTCGCCCAACAAAAGCGCGCGCCCATCTCCCAGTTGCGGCGAAAACCCCCCGAACTGATGCCCCGCATAGGCCTGCGCCACCGGCTCGGCCCCCGCAGGCAGACGGTTGCCCGACAGCATCTCTGCCGCGCCCGCCTCCAGCCACTCCGCATCCAACCCCAGCGATTGCGCCAACCCGCGGTTCAGCATCAGCAGCCGCGGTGCAGGTGCAGGGGCCGGATTGGCGGCAAGATAGGTGCCGGGCAGATCGCGCACCCACGAATTGTCAAAGGCAAATGTCATCGCATCCTCTCGCGCAGGAGCATCGCGCCCTCGCTGCCCTTGTCATATGGAGGCAGGCGCAGGCCGGGGCAACCCGCAGGCCGTGCAGGGGTCAGCGGATCTCCATCCGCTTCACCTGCCAGATCGACCGGGCATAGATCACTTCCGTCTGATAGGCCGTCGCCGCATCATAGGGATAGACCACCCAAAGAGGCCCCTTGTCGCGCACCGAAAGCTCCTCGCCATTCTGCTCAAAGGCCAGAATCGGCCCGCCTTCGACCGCATCCGTCAGGGGGATTTCCACCATGTAATCGTTCAGCGCGGATGCCGCGATCACCGCGCCCTTCGCCTGCAGCACCTCAATCAGCCGATGCAGCGGCACGCCGCGAAACATCTGCGGCCCATCAGTCCAGATCGTCGTGGTCTCGAACTCTTCCGTTCCCAGCGCATCCAGCATGGCCAGATCAAACTGCGCGCCCTCCGGGCTGTTGCTGACGGAAATCTCGCCCGACACGGTCAGGATCACAGGCCCCTGCGGCAGGGGCAATGGGTCAGCTGTCGCTATGCCCGTCAGCAGGGCGGTAGCGGCAAAGGCAATCCCCAGCAACCAACGCATAGGCACCCAAATCCCTTGCATACATGCACACCCTTTCATGTGTATGTCAGAAACGCCCGAAGGTCAGCTATTCTTAAGAGGTAGGAAAATCGTGTCAGAAGCGGCCGTGTCAGAAGTGGCCGGCCTGCCCCGATCGCTGCGCTGCTCTGCCACGCAAATCTGATGATGGTCGGGGCGATAGGATTCGAACCTACGACCTACGGTACCCAAAACCGTCGCGCTACCAGACTGCGCTACGCCCCGAACGCGCACTCCTTAGCCTGTCACGCACGGGTTGGAAAGCACCCATCGCAGGGCGCACGTCATTCGCAGGGCCAGGCGGCTGTCTCTTGCGCAATGGCCGGGTGGCGCAATTCCGCCCCCTCGACTATGCCCATGCGGGCGGCAAGGCCGCCATTGATTTCCAGCGTGAACTGAACCCCGTCACCACCGTCGATCCCGGTGGTATCCCCCGGCACGGCATTGGCATGCACCCGCGTCACCACGCCCCGCGCATCGGCAAAGATCATGTCCAGCGGAATGAGCGTGTTCTTCATCCAGAACGACGCGCGGCGCGGCTCCTCATAGACGAACAGCATGCCTGACGACATCGGCATGCTTTCCCGGAACATCAGACCCTGCGCCCGCTCTGCGCCGTCATCGGCCAGCTCGACCGTAAAGCGCTGCTGGCCCCCCGGTCCGCGCACATCGACCGTGTCCACCGCGCAGGCCGCCCAGGATGCCGCCGGCATCAGGGCCGCCATCCCGGCGATCAGCCAAACTGCCGCGTTGCTGCTTCCCATGACACCACCTGAACCGCCATCCGCCCGCGCTTGCCATCAACGATCCGCAAACAGATCGCCTCGCCCGCCTGCAGATCGGCAAAACCCGAAACGCGCAGCACCTCGATATGGATGAACACATCCTCGGACCGGCCAAACACGTTGGCAAAGCCAAAGCCCTTCGCCTTGTCGAACCACTTCACCCGTGCGGGCTCCAGCGGAAGCCGGGCAATCTCATCGGCATCGACCGGGGCACTTTCATCCCCCAGCGGAAAGCTGACGCCCTGCGGAGGCTCGATTTCAAGCACTTCAACGGCTTGAACGCCACGCTGCGTCATCTGCACCTTCACCGAAATCACTGCACCATCCGCCACCGAGTTCTGCCCGTAGTTGCGCAGGACATTGGCGTGAAGAAGGATATCAGCTCCCCCCTCATCCGCAACAATGAAACCAAATCCCTTGCCGGGATCGAACCACTTCACCCGGCCATGCACGACGTGCACGTCCTTATCTTCATCAATCATGTCAGAGGCCATTTCCCCAGCCAAAGCTCTGCCATGACATGACTCCAATGCTGAGGGTGTTTCAAGCGCAAAATGTTAACCTTATTGAATGAATACATTCGCGAAGCGCGAGTTTCAGGGGTTCAGCCGCGAAATCTCCCACGCGGCTGCGCTGTTGGCTCGGGTCCACCGAAATCGGTCATGCAGGCGAAACGGGCCATCCGCCCAGAACTCGATTTCCACCGGCCGGATGCGGATGCCACCCCAGAAAGGCGGGCGCTTGGGGCTTGGCCCCTGCTCCATCGTCACCTTTGCCACCTCGGCCATCAGCGCCGTGCGTGACGCAAGCGGTTGCGACTGGGCCGATGCCCAGGCCCCCAACCGGCTCTTCAGGCTGCGGCTGGCATAATACTCATCCGCTTTCGGCCCCTCTTCACGCTCGGTCACCCCCCGCACGCGGATCTGGCGGCGCAGCGATTTCCAGTGCAGCACAAAGGCCGCCGTGCCGCTCGCGGCAATCTCCTGCCCCTTGCGCGAGGTGTAGTTGGTATAGAACACAAAGGCATCCGCCTCGACTTCCTTCAGCAACACCATCCGCACATTGGGCATCCCGGCGCTGTCCACGGTCGCAAGCGCGATGGCGTTGGGGTCGTTCGGCTCCACCGGCTCGGCCTCGGCCAGCCAGGCCCGCGCGATGGCAAAGGGATCATCGCCCGCAAAAATTCCACTTCTGTCCATGCTTTTCCCGCCAGATCTTCCTGTGCACCGCGCCAACGGGCCACCCTTGATGCAGCCTGCCGGATCGCCTACACGTCAACGACAACACTTAGGGTGGGTGAGGGACAGGCAATGTCAACCGGACTTATGGCAGGAAAGCGCGGGCTCATCATGGGGCTTGCCAACGACAAATCCATCGCCTGGGGCATTGCAAAGACCCTCGCCGATCACGGCGCCGAAATGGCCTTTTCCTATCAGGGCGAGGCGTTGAAGAAACGCGTCGAACCGCTTGCCGCCTCTATCGGCACGCCGCTCCTCTTCGAATGTGACGTTGCGTCAGAAGAGTCGATGGATGCGCTTTTCTCGGGCCTCAAGGCCGAATGGGGCCAGATAGACTTTCTCGTTCACGCCATCGGCTTCTCCGACAAGAACGAACTCCGCGGCCGCTATGTCGACACCACGCGCGCCAACTTTCTGATGACGATGGATATCTCCGTCTATTCCTTCACCGCCGTCTGCCAGCGCGCAGCCGCAATCATGGCCCCCGGCGGGTCGCTCCTGACGCTCACCTATTACGGCGCGGAAAAGGTCATGCCGCATTACAACGTGATGGGTCTGGCCAAGGCCGCGCTGGAGGCATCGGTCAAATACATCGCCGAAGACCTCGGCAAGGACGGCATCCGCGTCAACGCGATCTCGGCCGGCCCGATCAAGACGCTGGCCGCCAGCGGCATCGGCGATTTCCGCTACATCATGAAGTGGAACGAGCTGAACTCCCCCCTCCGCCGCAACGTCACGCAGGAAGAGGTGGGCAAGGCCGCGCTTTACCTGCTCTCTGACCTCGGCTCCGGCACCACGGGCGAAAACCTGCATGTCGATGCAGGTTACCACGTCGTCGGGATGAAGGCCGTTGATGCCCCTGACATCGACGCCGTGACAGGGCGGAACGGCAAGGAATGACCCTCGCCGCCTTTCTGGTCTTTGTCGGTCTGGTAATTTTCGCCGCCATCTCACCCGGCCCCGCCGTGCTGATGTCGGCCCGCACCGGCCTGACCGAAGGCTTCCGCACCGGCCTGATGCTCGCCATGGGCATCGGCGCGGGCGCGGTCGTCTGGGCCTCCGCCGCCATGTTCGGCCTGAACCTGCTGTTTGCCGCCGCCCCCGCCCTCCTCTGGGCGCTCAAGATCGGCGGCGGCCTCTACCTCATCTGGATGGCGATCCATCTCTGGCGCGACGCCAAGACCCCGCTGGTCACCGAAGACGTGCGCCCCGTGCCGCGCTCGGCCCTGTCGGCCTTCCGCCTTGGCCTTTTCACGCAACTCGCCAACCCCAAACCCGCCGTGATGTTCTCGGCCATCTTCCTCGGCACCGTGCCGCAGGGCACGGCCCTTTGGGTCTATCTGGCGCTCTTGGCCATCATATTCACCGCCGAGACTCTGTGGAACAGCCTTGTCGCGCGCATCTTCTCGCTCGACCGCACCCGCGCCCGCTATATCAGCCTGAAAACCGTCATCGACCGCAGCTTCGGGGGCCTTCTCGCGCTTCTCGGGGTCAAGATCGCCGCCACCTGAACACAGGAGTTGCCCCATGGCCGCCGAACGCCTCCCGCATGAAAAAGGCTTCCACGTCAGCTGGGACCAGATCCACCGCGACGCCCGCGCACTGGCCTGGCGTATGGACGGCAAAGGTCCGGGCGAAGGCGGGGCCTGGAAGGCCGTGGTCGGCATCACGCGCGGCGGACTCGTCCCCGCGATGATCGTCTCGCGCGAGCTGGACATCCGCGTGGTGGATACGATCAGCGTGAAATCCTACAACCACCAGTCCCAGACCGAGGCCCGCGTCACCAAGGCCCCGCAAGAGGATCTGATGGGCGATGGCACCGGCATCCTGATCGTCGATGATCTGGTCGACAGCGGCAAAACGCTGGAACTTGTCCGCAAGCTCTACCCCAAGGCCCATTTCGCCACGGTCTATGCCAAACCCCACGGCAAACCCCAGGTCGATACCTACGTGACCGAGGTCAGCCAGGACACCTGGATCTTCTTCCCCTGGGACATGGCGCTGCAATATGTACAGCCCTTCCGTGGCACGGACTGAAGCGAAATCTGACGCAGATTTCGCACCGCTTTCTGACGCAGAAAGCGGCCCCCACCCGGTGCAACCCGGAATTTGCGTCAAATTCCGGCGCGAAATCTGCGTCAGATTTCGCCACCGCCGCCTGCCATTCCGCGCAGCCGCAGCCGCCACCCTGTCGCAAACGACGCGCCGCCCGCGTAATTTGACGGTCGCGGGTCGCCCATCCCGCCCTTAGACTGCCCCCGAACCGCGTGCATGAGGCCCCAGATGTCCCTCCCCCTGAACCCCGCCATGGCCGCCACAGATCCCCCCCCGGTGATGGAGGCACGCCGCTGGCTACAGGGCGCTACCTTCCCCCCCGACCGCCCCCTGATCAATGTCAGCCAGGCCGCTCCGGTAGACCCGCCCCCCTTGGGTCTGCGGCAGGCGCTGGCCGACGCCGCGCTGCACAATGATGCCGCGCATCTTTACGGCCCCGTCCTCGGCCTGCCCGAATTGCGGGCCGAGATCGCGGCGCAGTGGTCGCAGGCCTATGTCGGCACGATCCACGACTCTCAGGTCGCCATCACCCAGGGTTGCAATCAGGCCTTCACCGCCGTCATGTCCACCCTCGCGGGCCACGGGGATGAGGTGATCCTGCCAACCCCTTGGTATTTCAACCACAAGATGTGGCTCGACATGCAGGGTGTCACCACCGTGCCCCTGCCCGCAGGCCCCGGCCTGATCCCGCAGGCCGAGGATGCCGCCCGCCTCATCACGCCCCGCACCCGCGCCATCGTGCTGGTCAGCCCCAACAATCCTGGCGGCGTGGAATATCCGGCCGGAACTCTGGCCGCCTTCCGCGACCTCTGCCGCGCCCATGACCTCGCCCTGATCGTCGATGAAACCTACCGCGACTTCGACGCGCGCACCGGCCGCCCCCATGACCTCTTCACCGATCCCGACTGGTCCGACACGCTGATCCAGCTCTACAGCTTCTCTAAAGCCTACCGCCTCACCGGACATCGCGTGGGGGCCATCGTCGCCAGTACCGCGCGACTGGCCGAGGTAGAGAAGTTCCTCGACACCGTTGCCATCTGCCCCTCGCAACTGGGCCAGATCGGCGCGCTCTGGGGGATGCGGAACCTCGCGCAATGGGTGGCAGGCGAACGGGATGAAATCCTGACGCGCCGCGCCGCCATGGTCAGCGGCTTTGCCGCCCTGCCCGATTGGAAACTCCTCGGCTGCGGCGCCTATTTCGCCTATGTCGAACACCCGTTCGACATGTCCTCCGACGCGCTGGCCAAACGGCTGGTTCACGACGCCTCGCTCCTCATGCTGCCCGGCACCATGTTCCAGCCCCCAGGCAACCCCGATGGCCGCCTGCAGCTGCGTATCGCCTTCGCCAATGTCGATGCCACCGGGATAACCGAGATGTTTCGCAGGCTCGCCGCCTTCCGGCCCTAGCCCCGCTTGCCCAGCACGCCATCACCCACTAGACAGGCCCCGACTGCTGACCAGACTGCTGACCAGTGACCACCCAACAGCCCGCAAAGGCGCGACCGATGGCCAAAGAACCTGCACCCGACCAGCCCCGCAAGAAGATGAAGGCCAGCAACCTCCTTGTCTGGATCATCCTTGTCCTTGTGATGATCGGCCTTGGCGGCTTTGGCGTCACCAATTTCGGCGGCGGGCTCACCACCATCGGCAAGGTCGGCGACCGCGAGATCGAGATGAACGATTACGCCCGCGCCCTGCGGCAAGAGATGGATGCCATTTCGGCCCAGTTCGGCCAGCCCATCACCTTTGCCCAGGCCCAGGCCTTCGGTCTGGACCGTCAGGTGCTGCAGAATGTGATCACCCGCACCGCGCTGGATAACGAGGCCGACCGCATCGGTATCTCGGCCGGCGATGCCACTGTGGCAGGCGAAATCACCGCCATGCGCGCCTTTCAGGGCACGGCAGGCAGCTTTGACCGCGAAACCTATCGCTTCACGCTGGAACGCAACAACCTGACCGAAGCGCAGTTCGAGGCCGGCATCCGCAGCGACGTCGCCCGCTCCATCCTGCAAGGGGCGATCGTGGGCGGCTTCACCGCTCCGCCCGCTGTGGTGGACCGACTGTCCTCATGGGCTGGCGAACGGCGCGGCTTCTCGCTCCTGCCGCTGACCGAGGCGGATCTTCCCGCCCCCATCGCCGCCCCCTCTGACGCCGATCTGCAGGCCTTCTACGACGCCAATATCGACCGCTTCACAAAGGCAGAGGCAAAGCGCATCACCTATGTCTCGCTCCTGCCCGAATCCCTCGCCCCCACGATGGAGGTGGACGAACAGGCGCTGCGCGATCTCTATGACGCCCGCATCGCCGAATTCATGATCCCCGAAAAGCGCCTTGTCGAACGCCTTGTCTACCCCACGGATGCCGAAGCACAGGCCGCCAAGGCCCGGCTGGATGCGGGCGAAGTCACCTTTGATGCCCTCGTCGCCGAACGCGGCCTGACGCTGGATGACATCGACCTTGGCGATGTGGCCCAGTCCGATCTGGGGGCCGCAGGCGAAGCCGTCTTCGCCTTGACCGAACCCGGCATCGCAGGCCCCGTGCAATCCGACCTTGGCCCCGCCCTGTTCCGCATGAACGCCATCCTCGCCGCGCAGGAAACCAGCTTTGAAGAAGCGCAGGAGTCGCTTGGTGCCGAACTGCGCACCGATGCCGCCCGCCGCGCCATCGGTGCGCGGATCGAAGAGATTGACGATCTCCTCGCCTCCGGCGCCGATCTCGAAGAGGTCGCGCAGGACACCGGCATGGACCTTGCGACCATCGACTACATCGCCACAGATACCCCCGAAGGCATAACCGCCTACCCCAACTTCCGTGAGGCTGCCGATGCTCTGGCCGAAGGCGACTTCCCCGAGGTGATCCAGCTTGCCGATGGCGGCCTTGTCGCCCTGCGGCTCGATGCTGTCGTCCCGCCCACCCCCATCCCGCTGGATGAGGCGCGCCAAGATGTGGCCGCAGGCTGGCAGGCCGAAGCCGTGGCCAAGGCACTCGCCGACCGCGCCGTCGCGATCAAGACCGAGGTCGAGGGCGGGGCCGCGCTCGGCGGCTTTGGCATCGTCAGCGTCACCCGCGAAATCACCCGCGACGGGTTTGTCGAAGGCGCGCCCACCACCCTGCTGCCCACGCTCTTCGCCATGGCCGAGGGCGAGGTTCAGGTGATTCAAGGCGAAGGCTTTACCGGCCTTGTCCGCCTCGACACTATCCAGGCCGCTGAAACCGAAGGGGATGAGGCTGCCGCCTTGCGCGATTCCATCGAACTCCGTGCCCGTCAGGCACTGGCGCAGGATGCCTTCACGCTGTTTACCAATGCCCTGTCCAACGAGGCCGGCATCCAGATCGACCAGACCGCGCTGAACGCGGTCCACGCCCAGATGAACTGACGCCGACGATGAAGCTGGAACCCTCTTTCGCCGATTTCGAACGCGGCTGGGCCGCCGGACGCAATCAGGTGGTCCATGCCCGCATCGCCGCCGATCTCGACACGCCCGTGTCCTTGATGCTGAAACTGGCCGAGGCGCGGTCTGACACCTTCATGCTGGAAAGCGTGACCGGGGGCGAGGTGCGGGGGCGCTATTCCGTCGTCGGCATGAAGCCCGATCTGATCTGGCAATGCCACGGCCAAAGCAGCCGCATCAACCGCGAGGCACGCTTCGACCCCGCCGCCTTCACACCGCTTGACGGTCACCCGCTTGATACCCTGCGCGCGCTCATCGCGGAAAGCCGGGTGGACCTGCCCGAAGGCCTGCCTGCCATCGCCTCGGGTCTGTTCGGCTATCTGGGCTATGACATGATCCGTCTGGTGGAACACCTGCCCGACGTGAACCCCGATCCGCTGGGCCTGCCCGATGCCGTGCTGATGCGCCCCTCCATCGTGGCGGTGCTCGACGGGGTCAAGGGCGATGTCACCGTGGTCGCCCCGGCATGGGTGGCCTCTGGCCTGTCCGCCCGCGCCGCCTATGCCCAGGCGGCGGAACGCGTGATGGACGCGCTGCGCGATCTTGATCGCGCCCCCCCTGCCCAGCGCGATTTCGGCGAGGCCGCGCCGGTGGGCGAGGCCGTGTCGAACTTTACCCACGAAGGCTACAAGGCCGCGGTGGAAAAGGCCAAG
>CALRPT020000015.1:0-104349 GCA_943370085.1 Variovorax paradoxus
CCATCATCCGGGCGGAACAGATGCACCCGTCCCGCCTCTGATACCGCCATCGGCAGCGCCGCCGCGCTCACCTCATGCTGCGGTGCCATCCGGGCCAGCTCCGCCAGCACAGTATCGGCCGCAACCAGCGTCAGCCCTTGATCCTGCGCCACCCGCCCGGCATCCGCCAGCGGCACGGTCATCACCGCAGGCAACAGCTGCGCCGCCCTTGCCAGCGCGATCCCAGCCTCCTGCACAGCACCGCCCAACAGCACCGGCACCGCGACAGGCCCCCGCAGCGCCCCCTCCCGCACCGGATCCGCCAGACGTTGCACCTGCGCGAAACTCTGGCCTGCCACGTCCAGCCTCATCACCGGCGCGGCACCACCCAGCCCCAGCGCGACCGCCCGTCTGCCCGTCAGCACCAGTTCGGTACCGCCTGCCTGCAAAGCCGCCGCAAACCGCGCCGCCGACAACCCCTCAACCGCCAGAAGCATCACGGCCACGCCCGGCCCTGTCACCACAACCGGCAGGCCCAACCGCAGATCGCTGCGCGCACGCATCACCCGTTCGCGGCTGGTCGGTACAAAATGGTTTTCAATCAAAGGGTCCGCACGCAGCGCGCGGCTAGGAACAGTCATGGCAATCCCGGGCAATGTGGCACCCGTTACGTAGTCCTGCGACTCACGCGACAAGGGCGATGACAGAAATTCGATAAGCAGATCACGTTTTCGTGGGTCCGGGCTTTCCACCTCGACAGCGCACCGCCCGTCCTACTCTCACCCGCTGGGCGAACAGGCGCACAGGGTAAGGTGGGGCAGAACATGGGTATCCGCATTTGGCTTGGTCTGGCCCGATCCCTTATCATTTACTACAACCCGTTCCGAACCATTCCGTTCCGGCGATTTTACCAAGACCTGCTCTCCCCAGGCGATCTGGTCTTTGATGTCGGGGCCCATGTCGGCACCCGCGCCCGCGCCATGCGTGCCGCCGGGGCGCGCGTCGTGGCACTAGAGCCGCAAGAGCCCTTCGCCACCTTCCTGCGCCGCACCCTGCCGCGCGACATCACCCTGATCGAGGCCGCCGCAGGCCCGCAGGAAACCACCGCCACCATGGCCGTGTCCTCGCTGCATCCCACCGTCTCCTCGCTGCAACCCGATTTCGCGGCCACGGCCGGGGCGACCCCCGGCTTTTCCCATGTCAGATGGGACAGGCAGCAAAGCGTTCGCGTCACCACGCTGGACCGCCTGATCGAAACCCACGGCCTGCCCGCCTATGTGAAGATCGATGTCGAAGGGTTTGAGCTTGACGTCCTCTCGGGCGTCAGCCGACCGCTGCCGCTCGTCTCCGTCGAATATCTGCCCGATCTTCCGGATCAGACAGTCCGCGTGATCGAACGGCTGCAAGCCCTTGGTCCCTACCGCTTCAATCCCGTGCGCGGGGAAAGCGGGCAGTTTCTCTGGCAAGACTGGCGCAAGGCCACCGATACCATCGCGTGGCTCCGCTCCCTGCCGCCCGGCGAAAAATCCGGCGATCTCTACGCCCGGCTTCAATCCGCGAAATAGCTGCCCGTCACCCGGTCCAGATCGACCCGCGCCCTGAGCCGCGCCACCAGCAGATACAGCCCCCCGAACTTGCGATGCAGGAACAGCACTTCGGGCGGCGGCACGTGCCACAGGTCGCGGTCCAATCCCAGCGCCATCCCCCGGTCGCGCAACTCCATCACCAGATCGCGCCGCGCGAAATCATACACACCCCCCGCCCGCAGCGGCCCAAAGGCCAGATCGGCCAGATCCAGAACCGCCTGCCGATGCCCTTCGGCCAACCCTTCCGGCAAGTAGCCCATCGCCACCATCGCCCGAAGCATCGCCTCCGGCTCCCCCGCAATCCCGGCCTGCACCACCTCGCGGAACTGCGCCGCCAACCCATCGGGAAAACCCCGCGCCGCGCCGAAATCCAGCAGGACCACCCGCCCCGTCGCGGGCTGCCAGCGAAAATTCGCGAAATTCGGATCGGTCTGCATCAGGTTGAAGTCGAACAACTCCTCCAGCACCAACCCGATCAACCGCGCCGCCACATCATCCCGCAGCTCCTGCGGCGCATCCTCCAGCACCTCGATGGGCAGGCTGTCCACATAGTCCATCGCCAGCACTTCGCCGCCCGACAGATCGTCCTGCGGCACCGGCACCACAAACCCCTCCCGTCCGGCCAGCAATTCCCCGAACCGCCGCATCTGCGCCGCCTCGCGCCGATAATCCGCCTCCTCATGCAACTGCCGCTTCGCCTCGGCCAGCAGCGGCTTCACATCCAGCCGCCCCGGCACCAGCCCCGACATCAGCATCAGCGCCGCCACATTGTCCACGTCGCTGTCGATGCTCGCCCGGATCCCCGGATATTGCACCTTGATCGCCAGATCGCGCCCATCCTTCGTCTGCGCCCGATGCACCTGCCCGATAGAGGCCGAAGCGATGGGCCGCACATCAAACCGCCGAAACCGCGAAAGCCACCCCGGCCCCCACGCCCCATCCAGCACGCGGCGCAATTGCGCGGGCGGCATCGGCTCGGCATCTGCCCTCAGCCGTGCCAGAATAGCGGCCAATTCCGCAGGCAGCATCTCGCCCGCATCCATCGAAAGAAGCTGCCCCACCTTCATCGCCGCCCCGCGCAACTGCGCCAACTGGTCCGTCACCCGCCGCGCATTGCCCGGCGTCAGCAGCAGGTCCGGCAGCCTTGGCCGCTCTCCCTGCGCCAACCGCAGCGCGCCCTCGGCCAGCACCCGCCCGCCGATCCCCGTCGCCAGCCCACCCAGCGCCACCATCCGCCGCAGCCGCCCGGCAGGCACTGCCCGCCCCTCGCCCTCATCCATGTGAAACGGCCCCGGCATCCCGCAACACCCCGGCAAAGGCGTCAAACAGCACAGGCACCGCCGCCACGACCGTCCCCGTCTCCCACGGGTCCTCGCCCGGCGCCAACCCCTCCACCCGCGCACCGGCCTCCGCCAGCAACGCCAGCCCCGCTGCGATATCCCACCGCTGCAACCGCCGCTCCCAGAACCCGTCCAGCCGCCCCGCCGCCACATAGGCCAGGTCCAGCGCCGCCGCCCCCATGCGCCGCACGCCCGCGCAATGCGGCATCAGCCGCGCGATGTCGGCGGCATGGTCGCCGATATGCGCCATTCCGCCGAACGGAACCCCCGTCCCGAACAGCGCCCCTGCCATATCCTGCGTCGCCGCCAATCCCACGGCCCGCCCGTTCAGCATCACCCCACCGCCCGGAGCGGCCGCAAATGTTTCGCCCCGCAGCGGATCATGCACAACGCCCATCACCGGCCGCCCCCCCACCTCCAGCCCGACCGACACGCACCAATGCCCGATGCCACGCAGGAAATTCGTCGTCCCGTCCAGCGGATCAACAACCCAGCGCCGCCCGCCCTCCGCCGCCGCTGTTTCCTCACCCAGCCAGCCATCGCCCGGCCATTCTCCCAGCAACCGCCCGCGCAGATGCGCCTCGGCCGCCAGATCCGCCTCAGAGACAAAATCACCCGCCCGCTTTGACGCCACAGTCAGCCGGTCCCGCGCCCGGTAATGGTGCAGCAGGATCTCCCCCGCCTCCTCCGCTGCCGTCACGGCCAGCGCCAGTTCCGCCCCCAACACGCTCATGCCGCTACTCCTGCCAGAACCACCGCCGCCCGCCGCGCCACATCGTCCCAGCTTGGCAGCCCCGCCCCGGCCTGCGCCGCAGCCGCCGCCATGCGCTCGCGCAGCGCCCGGTCCTCAAGCACCCGCCGCAAGGCCCCGGCAAAACCCTCTGCGTCATCCACCGCCACCAGCAACCCCGCATCCGGCGGCACCGTATCCGGCACCGCGCCCGTCCGGCAGGTCACGATGGGCAAGCCCTGCACCAAGGCCTCGTTGAACACGATGCCATACCCCTCGTACCGCGTCGCCAGCGCGAACACCGATGCCGCGCCATAAAGCCTGTCCCGCTCGGCCATTTCCACCGCGCCCGCCAGCCGGATACGCCCCGACATGCCCGCATCAGCGATCCGCCAGCCCAGTTCGGCCACATGCGCCGCATCCCACGGATTGCCCACGATCACCGCCTGCCAGTCCAGATCCCCAACCGCCGCCAACGCCGCGATCAGAACATCATGCCCCTTGCGCGGATGCAGGATGCCAACCGACAGGATCAGTGGCGGATCGGCCTTTTCGACAGCCACCGTTGCAACTCGGTCGATCCCCGGCATCAGCACGGTGATCTTTTCCGAGGGCACCCCGTATTCGGCCATCAGCACCGCCTTGGTATGCGGGCTTGGCACCAGAACATGCCGCGCAAATTCCAGATTTTCGCGCTCCCGCGCCCGCAAGGCCGCAGCCACCGCCCGATCCAGCCCGGTCTCCAGCGCCAGCGGATGATGCACCAGCGCCAGGATCGGTGCGACCATCCGCGCGACCCCATCCGTCGGCAGCGCCCCGAATGCCAATCCGTCCACGATCACCGGCACATCCGCAGGCAGCGCCTGCACCTGCGCCAGCGCCACCCGCATCGCCGGGTCTCCCGGATCGGGAAACCCGTCGGGCAAGGTCACAACCCGGATGTCATGACCAAGGCCGCGCAGGCCCTCAACCAGCCGCCGGTCATAGAAGTATCCCCCCGTCAGGGTGGTCAGCGCGCCGGGAACGGCGAAGGCGGCAGTCAGGGGCATCCGGCATCCAGATTTCTGTGACGCGGGTCCAGTGCCGCGCCCGTCGCTCAGGTAGCAGCCCACCCGGTGACATCAACTCCCCTCGGACCCGCAGAAACGAACAAAGGCGATCCGCCGCACGGATCGCCCCTAACATCCAACAGCCCATAACCACAGGATCGGCCCGACCCCCGCCCGGTGACCACCGTCCGCCCCATGGCGCCCCCGCACCACAACGACGTCCGGCATCCCCGGTCCCCCGCAGGTGATCTGCGCACGCCCCCCAGCGGCACAAATCCAGTCAGGCCGATCACTGCAGCCCGGTCCTACGGCGCGGCGTCAACCACGTCGCAGATCTTGCGTCCCAACACAGGCTCCATCCGGACACCCACGATGCAGACATCCGGTCCTGTCCGGGCGATAAGCTCACCCAGCCGTGGCACATGGCTGAACACATGGTCCACCACCCCTTCGCCCTCTTTCGACGTCTGGATGATGCAGGCCATCCGGCGCCCCAGCGCCTCATCCCGCCGCCGTCGCGCGCGCGCCAGCAAGCTTTCGGTCTGGCGATACTGGTCGATAAAGGTGATCCGCGCACTGGTCATGCAATGCCCCCCGTCAGGGCCCAGATACGGCCCACACGGTTTGCTGGCGACACCGCCACCCGCAATTTCAGTGTTGATCTCATTCACCTTCTCCGACTCGCCTGCACGCCAATGCTGGCACCTCGTCGAATGTGGCAGAATTTTGGCCATCTTGTGACCGGAGAGAGGTCCAGCGATTTTCTGGCCAAAGGTCTAGGACCTTCGTCAGTTGCCCGACCATACCCTCATGGCTGGGCCCTCACGGCTGGTCGAAAAGAGCCCGTGACCCCATGCGCCGCAGCCGGAAAAATTCCTTATCTCAGATTGACACTCTCTGAATCCGCAGTCCGCTGCGTGCATACGCCTGTCTGCACTGCGTGTCTGCACCGCGTGCTGCACGCGCAACCCAGACAAGAATCCCGGATTGGGAACGCACAGGCCTCTCAATTCGAGAGTCGCGCCGCCCTCAGAACGCCGCGCCTTGGCGCAGGCCCAGCCTCTTCATCACCATCGCCGCCGGGCAGAATCCGGTAAAGGATGACTGGATCAGATTCACCCCGATAAACACGGTAAACCATAGAAAATAGGGCGAAACAAAGCTGGTCAGCAGAACGCTCACCAGCACCATCACACCGGCAAATGCCATCACGGCGCGGTCAAGGGTCATGTTATCAACTCCATCCGGCGGCCCATCCAGCGGGCTGCGATGACTCTCACATAGGCGATGCCCCCAAAACATTCAATATACTGAATGTTTAAACATGAAAAAGGCCCCCCAGCAGGGCCGCCGATTTAACCCCAATTTCCTTGATTTTCTGGCCTTTTGTGCTCATATCCCCGTTGCGACGTTAACTCTACTCGACTTCTGTTTCGGATTTTCCGGCCACAGCATCGACCAGGCTGACGGGGCCAGGCCGCCGCACAGTGCGGGCGGCAGACTTGACAGGAGACTTCACGATGGCCAAGGGCACCGTGAAATGGTTCAATGAAACCAAAGGCTACGGCTTCATCGCCCCGGAAGGCGGCAAGAAGGACGTGTTTGTTCACATCACCGCACTGGAACGTGCAGGCCTGCGTGGCCTGAAAGACGGTCAGGCTGTGACCTTCGATATCGAAGCCGGCCGTGATGGTCGCGAATCGGCGACCAACCTTTCGCTGTCCTGATCCGCAGCAAAAGATCCGATCCAGCCAAGGGCGCAACCCAACCCGTTGCGCCCTTTCGCTTTTCCAGGAACGGCGGAGTCGCGGCCTGCGCCGAACGCGACATGCGCAGCAGTCGAAATCGCCTAGCCAAGGCCGCCGCCCTGCCCCAAACTTGCGGCCATGACACAGCCCGATTACGCCCGGATCATTGACACAGCGACCTGGGATTTCATCCGCAGGTCCGAAGCCTCCTATCCCCCCGACACCGCCACCCTGTCCATCGCCGACCAACGCGCGATCTACGATGGCATGTGCCGCGCGTTCCACCGTGGCTATCCCCCAGGCGTCACGGCCAAGGATCGCCCTTTCGGCGGCGTCCCCTGCCGCCACTATCCCGGCACCGGAGGCACCGTCATCTACTTCCACGGCGGCGGCTTCGTCGTCGGCGGCTTAGAAAGCCACGATGACATCTGCGCCGAAATCCGCGCCGAAACTGGCCTGCATGTCGTCTCGGTCGACTACCGCCTCTGCCCCGAACACCCCCACCCCGCCGCCTTCGACGATGCCTGCGCCGCCACCCGCGCCATCGCCGCCGAACTGCCCGCGCCCCTGCTCCTCGCAGGCGACAGCGCGGGCGGCAACCTTGCCGCTGCTACCGCCCAAGCCATTGGAAGACATGGCGCTCTTGGCATTGTTGGGCAGGTGCTCATCTATCCCGGCCTCGGCGGCGACAAGGACCAAGGCTCCTACCTGACCCACGCCAATGCCCCTATGCTCAGCCGCGATGACGTGCTGTTCTACAGCACCATCCGCCACGGCACCGCCCCGCAACCTACGCCCGACCCTAGCTTCGCCCCCCTGTCCGACAATGATTTCACCCACCTCCCCCCCACCCTCGCCATCGCCGCCGAATGCGACCCGCTGGCCGATGATGCCACCGCCTACGCCGCCCGCATCACCGCTGCCCGGGGCATTGCCCGCGCCATCACCGAACCCGGCCTCGTCCACGGCTATCTGCGCGCGCGCAGCACCGTGCCCCGCGCCGCCACCAGCTTCGCCCGCATCACCCGCACCCTCACCGCCATGGCCCGTGGCAAATGGCCCGAACCCGAGGACACCCCATGAACGCCCCGATCCCCAACCTGACTCACTGGCAGGAACGCTGCGACATGGCCGCCGCCTTCCGCTGGACTGCCCGCCTCAACATGCATGAGGCGGTGGCAAACCACTTCTCCCTCGCCGTCAACGCCGATGGGTCACGCTTCCTCATCAACCCGAACGGCCGCCATTTCAGCCGGATCACCGCCTCAAATCTCGTGGAAATCGACGCGAACGATCCCGCCACCATGTCCCGCCCCGATGCGCCCGACCCCACCGCATGGGGCCTGCACGGATCCATCCACCGCGCCCTGCCCCATGCCCGCTGCGTGATGCATGTCCATTCCATCCATGCCACGGTTCTGGCCAGCCTTGCCGACTCGCGCCTTCCCGCCATCGACCAGACCAGCGCCATGTTCCACAACCGCCTCGTGGTCGACGATCACTACGGCGGCATGGCGTTTGAAGAGGAAGGCGCCCGCTGCGCCACGCTGCTGGCCGATCCGAAAACCATCGTCATGGTGATGGGCAATCACGGCGTTCTGGTCATCGGCCAGACCGTGGCCGAGGCGTTCAACCGCCTCTATTACTTTGAACGCGCCGCCGAAACCTACATCCGCGCCCTGCAAACAGGCCGCCCGCTGCGCGTGCTGCCCGATGCCATCGCCGAAAAGACCGCGCAGGAATGGGAGGCCTATCCGGGCTTTGCCGACGCGCACCTTAGCGAGCTGCGCGCGATCCTCGATGCCGAAAGCCCAGACTACGCCGCCTGATCCGCGTCACCCCACCATGAAGGGCGCAGCCCTCATGGTGGCCGGCACCGGCACCCCCATCCGTGTCAATATGGATGGGGCCAGCGCCAGCTGGTCCAGCACCACATCGCCCGCAGGCATGGCGGACCCGCCAAAGTAATAGAACGCAAAATCCTGCTGCAACTCGCCCGTCCCGCCGTGATGCCCCCGCGCATCCTGCCCATGGTCGGCGGTCACAATCACCTCATACCCCGCGCTTCTCCAGCGATGGATAAACGGCGCCAACTGTTCATCCAGCAGATAGCAGGCATGGTCCATTTCCGCGCAGTCGTGGAAATACCGATGCCCCATGCTGTCCAGCGTGCAGGAATGATAGATGCCGTAATCAATCCCCTTCACCTCGCACAGCCGTGTCAGCGTCGCGAACAGGTCATGGTCTGACGGCGTCATCTGATTGTCATGGCCATAGCCCGCCATGGTGTGAAACCGCCCATGATGGATTGGCCCCGCCTCCTCATCATACTCGATGTCGCGCACCGTATCGAAGGGTGCGCGCTGAAAGAATTCCGACCAGAAGGAATGCGTCACCGCCCCCGTCCGCCGCCTGGCCTTTGCCAGTTCGGAAAACACATCCGGCAGGTCGATCTTGCGCACCGCCTGATTGCCCCAGATGCCATGCACCTGCGGCGGCACCCCCGTATGGATCGACGCATAGCACGAGGCGGAGGTTGATGGCAGCACCGCCCGCATCCGCCAGACCCGCGCCTCGCCCGATTGCACCCAGCCTTCCAGATTGCCGAACAGCCGCCGCCAGTTGCGATAGGGCACCCCATCGATGATGATCAGCAACAACTTGCGCGGCATCAATTCCCCGCGCTTTCCATCTTGCGATGCGCCAGAACATTCTCCAGCCAGCCCAGTTCCATTTCCGGCACCGAAGACAGCAGCAGGTCGGTGTAGTCGTCAAAGGGCGGCGTCAGCACATCGGTCTTTGACCCGTAGCGCACCACTTGGCCCCGATACATCACCGCGATCTTGTCGGCGATGGCCTTCACCGTCGCCAGATCATGGGTGATGAACAGATAGGCCACATGTTCCTGCGCCTGCAGGTTCAACAAGAGCTTCAGGATGCCATCCGCCACCAGCGGGTCCAGCGCCGAAGTCACCTCATCGCAGATGATCAGCTTGGGTTTTGCCGCCAGCGCCCGCGCGATGCAGACCCGCTGCTTCTGCCCGCCCGACAACTCCGCAGGATAGCGATCAATATAGCCCTTTCCCATCTCGATCTGATCGAGCAATTCCTGCACACGCTTGCGCTTCACCTCGCCCGTCATGCCGAAATAGAACTCCAGCGGACGCCCAATGATCGTGCCCACCGTCTGGCGCGGGTTCATCGCTGTGTCGGCCATCTGATAGATCATCTGCAACTCGCGCAGATCGTCCTTGCTGCGGTCCTTCAAGGCCGCGCTCAGCGTCCGCCCGGCAAAGGTGATCCGCCCCTGACCGGGGGGCAACAACCCTGTAATCGCCCGCGCCAGCGTCGATTTCCCCGATCCGCTTTCCCCCACCACGGCCAAGGTCTGCCCGGCGGGCAGATCGACAGTGACATTCTTCAGCACGTCGAAATTCGTGCCCGAATAGCGCGCCGTCACATTCTGCACCGAAAGCACAGCCGGGGCTTCGGCCTTTTCCTCATGGTCGATGGACCGGACAGACACCAGCGCGCGGGTATAATCCTCATGCGGGGCGGTAATGATCTGCTTTACCGGGCCGTATTCCACCTTCTTGCCGTGCCGCAGCACCAGAATGTCATCCGCCACCTGCGCCACCACAGCCAGATCGTGGGTGATATACAGCGCCGCCACCCCGGTATTGTGGATCGCCTCCTTGATCGCGGCCAGCACCTCGATCTGCGTGGTCACATCCAGCGCGGTGGTGGGTTCGTCAAAGATCACCAGATCCGGCTTCGGGCACAGCGCCATCGCCGTCATCGCCCGCTGCAACTGCCCGCCCGATACCTGATGCGGATAGCGCGTCCCGAAACTTTCCGGGTTCGGCAGCCCCAGCTTGGCGAACAGCATGACCGCGCGCTTTTCCGCCTCGGCTCGCCCCATCAAGCCATGAGACAGGGATGTCTCGATCACCTGCTCCATCAACCGCTTTGCCGGGTTGAACGCCGCCGCCGCCGATTGTGCGACGTAAGTCACCTCTCGCCCCCGCAACGCACGCAGGCCCGAAGCCCCCATCCCCCGGATGTTGCGCCCGTTCAGGATGATCTCGCCCCCGGTCAGGCGCACGCCGCCCCGGCCATAAGCCATGGCCGACAGGCCGATGGTGGATTTTCCCGCCCCGGATTCCCCGATCAGGCCCAGCACCTTGCCCTTGGCCACGCTGACCGACACATCATCCACCAGCACCACATCGCGTGGCGGCTCGCCCGGCGGATAGCTTGTCGCCTCGATCCGCAGGTTCCGTATCTCAAGCAGATCAGCCACCGCGTCCCCCCTTCAGGCTTGTCGTGCGCGACAGGATCCAGTCCGCCACAAGGTTCACCGAAATCGCCAACAGCGCGATGGCCAGCGCAGGCATCAGCGCCGCCGACTTGCCATAGATCAGCCCGTCCTTGTTCTCCTTCACCATGCCGCCCCAATCCGCCAGCGGCGGCTGGATGCCAAGGCCAAGGAAGGACAGGGTGGAAATGAACAGCACCGCAAAGATGAACCGCAGCCCGAACTCCGCCACCAACGGCGACAGGGCGTTGGGCAGGATTTCGCGAAAGATGATCCAACCCTGCCCCTCGCCGCGCAGCTTTGCCGCCTCGACATAATCCATCACCGTGATGTCCATCGCCACGGCGCGCGACAGGCGGAACACCCGCGTCGCATCTAGAAGCCCCATGATCAGGATCAGCACCGTCAGGTTGATTGGCAGCACCGACAACACCACCAGTGCCACGATCAGCGACGGAATAGCCATCATCAGATCAACCAGCCGGCTCAACCCCTGATCCACCCAGCCCCCGCTGACCGCTGCAAGAAAGCCAAGGAATGACCCCAGCCCAAAGGACAGCAACGATGATGCAAGCGCCACAAAGATCGTGATCTGCCCGCCATGGATCATCCGGCTCAGGATATCACGCCCGATGGTATCGGTGCCCAGCCAGTGCCGTTCCGACGGCGGTTCCCAGACACCGCCCATGACGGCATCCAGCGGATAGGGCGCAATCCATTGGGCAAAGATCGCGCAGAACAGGAAGGCCCCGGTCAGGATCAGGCCGATCAGTGCAGAAATCGGCATTTTCATTTCGGGTGCCTCAATCGCGGATTGGCGATGATGGAAATCACATCCGCCAGAATGTTCAGCCCGATATAGACGGCGGCAAAGATCAGCCCCACCGCCTGCACAACCGGCAGGTCGCGCTTGGCCACATGATCCACCAGATATTGACCCAGCGCGTTATAGCCAAAGACCACCTCGACCACGACCACCCCCACCACCAGATAGGCCAGGTTCAGCACCACGACTGAGACGATGGGCGCGATGGCATTGGGAAAGGCGTGCTGCCAGATCACCCGCATCGGCGACAGCCCCTTCAACTCTGCTGTCTCGATATAGGCCGACTGCATCACGTTCAGGATCGCCGCCCGCGTCATCCGCATCATATGGGCCAGCACCACAAGGACGAGCACGATCACCGGCAGGGCCACAGCCTGCAACCTGTCCAGAAAGGACATGCCGGGA
The DNA here is from genome assembly GCA_943370085.1 of Variovorax paradoxus. Taxonomy (GTDB): domain Bacteria; phylum Pseudomonadota; class Alphaproteobacteria; order Rhodobacterales; family Rhodobacteraceae; genus Paragemmobacter. The sequence continues at coordinate 11,982 of CALRPT020000015.1, forward strand.
AACACCATCGCCACCGGCTGAAAGATCGGGATGACCTGCGTCAGCAGAAAGATCACGAAATAGGCCGCCACGAACTCTGGCAGCGAAATTGTCGACAGTGTGATCCCCGAAATCACCTTGTCCGGCCACCGCCCGTTATACCGCGCCGCAACCAGCCCCAGCAAAATCGCCAGCGGCACCGAAATCGCCGCCGCGCAGGCGGCAAGGAACAGCGTGTTCCCCAAGCGCTGCCCGATGGCCTGCCCGATATCCTGCCCGTTCGTCAGGGCAACGCCGAAATCGCCGGTCAGGATGCCCCCCAACCAATGGAAATAGCGGATATAGGCGGGTTGGTTCAGGCCCAGCGCCTCGCGCATGTTGGCAAGCGCCTCTGGCGTGGCCGATTGGCCAAGAATGGCCTGCGCCACATCTCCCGGCAGCGCCTCGGTGCCAAGAAAGATCAGCAGCGAAACCGCCAGCAAGAGAAGCAGGCCCAGCGCAACACGCTGGGCCACCATTTTCAGGATCGGATGCACTGCTGTATGGCCCCGATCACGCCGTCAGCCAGCACTTGGCCAGCGCACGCCCGTTCATCAACTCATGCGTCGGGTCGACGAACCAGCCGCCAACCTCTTCCCGGCGGGCTTCCACAAACTCGTTGAACATCGGGCAGATCAGGCCGCCTTCGTCGCGTACGAGTGTGGCCATTTCCGAATACATGGCCTTGCGCTTTTCCCCGTCCAACTCGCCCCGCGCTGCAACCAGAAGCTCGTCGAAACGGGCATTCTTGAAGCGCGTGTCGTTCCAGTCGGCGGTCGAGGCATAGGCGGTGGAATACATCTGATCCTGCACCGGGCGTCCGCCCCAATAGCTGGCGCAGAAGGGTTCCACGTTCCACACGTTCGACCAGTAGCCGTCATCCGGCTCCACCTTCACCTCAAGCGGGATACCCGCTGCAGCGGCCGATTGCTGGAACAGCTGCGCCGCTTCCACCGCGCCGGGGAAGGCACCGGGTGCCGTGCGCAGGATGATCGGCGAACCATCGTGACCCGAGGCCTTGTAATGCTCTGCCGCCTTGGCCAGATCGAACTCCCGCTGCGGGATCGAGGCATCGAAATAGGGATAGGCCGCGTTGATGGGGAAGTCGTTGCCGACCGACCCGAAGCCGCCAAGAATCTTGTCCACCATCTCTTGACGGTTGATCGCATATTTCAGCGACATCCGCAGATCGTTGTTGTCGAAGGGCGCGGTGTCGGCATGCATGATGAACACATAATGCCCACGACCTGCCGCCCGTTCGATAGACATGCCCGGCATACCCTTGAGCAGTTCCACGATCTTCGGATCGACCCGGTTGATCATATGGACCTGGCCAGATTGCAGCGCCGCCGTGCGGGCAGTGTTGTCGTTGATCACAAGGATCTCTGCACCGTCCGCATGAGCGATGCTGCTGTCGAAATAGTTGGCATGCCGCTCGAACACCGCGCGCACACCCGGCTCAAACGAAACCACCTTGTAAGGGCCGGCCCCGATCCCCGCATTGGGGTTGTCATAGCCGCCACCGGGCTGAATCTGCAGGTGATAGTCTGCCAGCAGGAAGGGCAGGTCGGCATTCGCCGAAGCAAGCTTCAGCGTGACCATGTCACCTTCCGCCATCATCTCGGAAATACCCTGAACGATGCCCAGAGCACCTGACTGCGCCTTCTCGTCCGTATGACGCTTCAGCGTTGCGACCACATCCTCGGCGGTGACCGTCTTGCCGTCATGGAATTCCACGCCCGACCGAATCTTGAACTTCCACTCCGTGGCATCGGCGTTCGAGGAAATCTCTTCCGCGATGCGCGGTTCGACCTCACCCTTTTCGTTAACGATCACCAGCATCTCGCCCCAGAGCATGCTGACCACGAAAGGCGCGGGCGATGCCGCCAAGGCCGGGTCCAGCGAGTTGGTGGATTCCCCGCCGGACACCCCGGCCTTCAACACGCCACCCTTGACGGGCCCCTCGGCCCGCGCGGCCGATGCCAACAGCGTGCTGGCCATCGCGGCCGAAATCCCCATGGCCGAGGCGCGGCCCATGAATTCGCGGCGGCTCATCGCGCCACGGATGGTGCGCTTCAGCAGATAGTCGAATTCAGCGTTCATTCGGTTGGTCTCCCTGATGTCGAACGGGGTTTTTCTCCCGCCCGTTTTTGTTGATTGCACAATCAGTAACCCGCGAATCCCCGCGCGGGCAAAGGATTTCTCCCATCCTTGGGTCACGATTTTCAGACAAACCTGCGTGTCACGCGATGATCCCAGTCCCGTTCGAAAACCAGATCGTCCCCTTCCCACGCCCGCAACACAGCCTTCATGCGCAGCGCGTCAGCAGTTCCCGTCATCTCGGCCTCGGCCCGAGTGCGCACCGACCAGTCGCCGCGCGACAGGCGCTGTTCCCACACATGTACTGCCCGTGCCGACAGCGGATCGGTGGGGTGGATCTCCCACCGCTCGCTCATCGTCTCGCCGGTGCACAGCCCATGGGTCAGGTTTTCCGCATCGCCCAGATCATCCTCAACCACCAGCGCTTCCAGGCCGCTGATCAGGTCCTGCTCAACGTAGCGCCGCGTTTTGCCAGGACGGATCACCCTGTTCTTCCATGGCGCGGCATGTTCCGCAGGCGGCGGATCCCACTCCGACCCGCTCCCCGCATGAACCGGCAAGTGCAGCGTCCCCCCGATCAGCATAAGCGCACCCGCTTCCGGCGAGGGCCAGACAAACGGCCAATAGCTGTTCGACAGCGCCAGCCGCAGATGATGGCCGGGGGCAAGACGATAGGCCATCTGATCAAGGTCAAACGAGACGGTGACCGCCTCTCCCGGCACCATCGGCCTTGGCCGGTCTGCGCCGTCCCGGTGACACAGGTTCAGCATCCCGTGCGCGATCCGCACAGATGCCCCATCCGGCCCGACATCGCACAACCGGGCCACCACGAAGCCAAGCGGCCGGTCAGAAGACAGGCGCAGCGTCACCCGCGCCGCGCCCAGCAGATCCATTCCCCCGGCCAGCGGATCACCATCGAAACAGACCGACATCGCATCATCTTCGCGCTGATCCCCCGGCATCTCGGCATTCAGCCCCATCGGAAAGAACTCCCCCGCGCGCAGACCCAGATGCTGCGGCGTGGCGATGGTCATGGCAAACCCTGCCCCCTCACCTTGGCCCAAATACCCGACCGCAGCCCCCACCTCGCGCTCCGGCATCAGGCTCAGGCTCTGCGGCGACACGCGCGGCGATGGCCAGGACATCTCGGCCACCCAATGCCCCGGCCGATGCCGCGCACTGGCATCCGGCGGCGCACTGTCCATCATCCACACCCGGTAAGCCGGGTCATCCTCAGCCCCGTTCGGGATATCCTTCAGCCAGCGATCCCACCACCGCAGCGCGATCTGCAGGAACCCCACCTGCGGCCCCGGTACCGCCGTGTGCGGATATTGATGCACCCAAGGCCCCACGATCCCCTTGCAGGGCGCGGGAACATTCTCCACCAGATGGGCGACGGTGTTCATGTAATTGTCTGCCCATCCGCCCCAGATCAGGACAGGGGTCTGCATCCGGGCATAGTCTTCACCGACCGACCCATGCTTCCAATAGGCCCCGCGTTCCTGCAGGGCGGCCCAGTGTGGGGCCAGCCACGGCTCATGCTCCAGCCGCTCCAGCCACATCTCGCGCCAATCCGGGCGCAAAACCGGGTCCGGCGGGCGCGAGGAGTAGGATAGCATTACAGCGCCCCAGCCAAAGTTTTCCCCCAGCAAACAGCCACCCTTGTAATGAATGTCATCGGCAAAGCGGTCGGTCGTGGCGCAAACCGACACCACCGCCTTCAGCGCGGGCGGCTGGTTGAACGCCGCCTGCAGGCAGTTGAACCCGCCCCAGCTTTTTCCCATCATCCCAACGGCGCCATTGCACCATGGTTGACGCGAAAGCCAATCGATCACGACCACCGCATCATCCATCTCTTGCTGCGTATACTCATCGGACATCAGGCCTTCGGAATCGCCGTTCCCGCGCATGTCCACCCGCACGCAGGCATAGCCATGCCCCGCCATATAGGCGTGCATCATCTCATCGCGCGGCAGGGTTCCGTCCCGTTTGCGATAGGGAATGTATTCCAGCACGGCCGGCACCGGATGCGCCTCGGCATCATCGGGCAGCCAGACCCGCGCCGAAAGGCGGCATCCATCGGGCATCACGATGCCCATGTCCTCGTGCTCCACGATCCGGCAGGGGTATTCCGTCCGAATGGCCATGCGCAGCGCTCCCTTTGACCACCGCATCAGATGACAGCCCGGCGGCTGCGCCGCGCCAGATCCCGCCCATAGAAAGGCGGAACGCGACACCTTGCGGAATTTCCCCGCCACAGCACGTGTCCACCGATGTAAGGTCGCCTGCACCAGCCCGACGCTTGCCCGCCTGCCCCCTGTCCGAACGGAGCCACCATGCCGGAAACATCAGACCGAATCGAAGTGCGCAACGTCACCTCGCCCCACCACGTCACGCATGTCGATCGCGCGAAATATGATGCGATGCGTCAGGCGCTCATGGCGGTCTTGCCCGATGCACCGCCGGGCCTGACCGTGGCCGAGGCACAGGCAGCCCTGCTCGCCCATCTGGACAGCACAGTTTTCCCCGGCGGGGCGAAGGCCGGGTGGTGGATGAAATGCGTCCAGCTTGATCTGGAAGCGCGGGGTGTTCTGGCACGGGGCCCGAAATCCCCCGTCCGCCTGTTCCGCACAGGGAATGTCGGCTGAAGACAGCGACAGGGCGTTTCGGCCCTATCTGGGCTGGTATGGCTGAAATAGGCTGCAGGCGCACCCAAAGCCGGAGACCGCCATGACCGCCAAGCCCAATATCCTGATCCTCATGGTGGACCAGTTGACCGGGACACTGTTCCCCGATGGCCCCGCGCCCTTCCTGCATGCGCCCAACCTGAAACGCCTTGCGGAACGGTCCGTTCGCTTTGCCAACAGCTACACGGCCTCCCCCCTTTGCGCCCCGGCCCGCGCCGCCTTCATGTCAGGCGCCCTGCCCCAACGCACCCGCGTCTATGACAACGCCGCCGAATTCGCCTCGGACATCCCCACTTATGCCCACCACCTGCGCCGCGCAGGCTATCAGACGGCGCTGTCGGGGAAGATGCATTTCGTCGGCCCTGATCAGCTGCACGGCTTCGAGGAACGGCTGACCACCGACATCTACCCCGCCGATTTCGGCTGGACCCCCGATTATCGCAAACCGGGCGAACGGATCGACTGGTGGTATCACAACCTCGGCTCCGTCACCGGCGCCGGCGTGGCCGAGATCACCAACCAGCTGGAATATGACGACGATGTCGCCTTCCAGGCCATCCAGAAACTCTATGACCTCTCACGCGGCCAGGATACCCGCCCCTGGTGCCTGACCGTCAGCTTCACGCATCCGCATGATCCCTTCGTCGCCCGGCGCAAGTATTGGGACCTCTACACCGATGCCGCGGAACTGACCCCGCCCACACCCATCGCCTATGCCGATCAGGACCCCCATTCCCAACGCCTGATGCATGCCTGCGACTGGCGCGCCTTCGACATTTCTGATGCCCATATCCGCCGCGCCCGGCAGGGCTATTTCGCCAATATCTCCTATGTCGACGCCAAGATCGGCGAGATCCTCGACACGCTGGAGGCGACGCGGCAAGAGGCCATCATCCTCTTCCTCTCCGACCATGGCGAAATGCTTGGAGAACGGGGCCTGTGGTTCAAGATGAACTTCTTCGAAGGTTCCGCCCGCGTGCCCCTGATGATCGCCGCCCCCGGTCTTGCCCCGCAACGGATCGATACGCCGGTCTCGACCATTGACGTGACGCCGACCCTCGGCGCGCTGGCGGGCATCGACATGGCCGCAATCCGACCCTGGACCGATGGAGAAAACCTCGTTCCGCTGGCCATGGGCACAGCCCGAACCGAGCCTGTGGCCATGGAATATGCCGCAGAGGGGACCGTATCGCCGATGGTCTGTCTGCGCGAAGGCGACTGGAAATATGTCCTGTGCCAAGCGGATCCAGAGCTGCTGTTCAATCTGGCGGATGACCCGGCCGAACGCCGTAACCTGGCCACCGATCCGACCCACGCCGCCACCCTCGCCGCCTTTCGCGCCAAGGCTGATGCGCGATGGAACCTGTCGGCTTATGACGCAGCCGTACGTGAAAGCCAGGCCCGCCGCTGGGTGGTCTATGAGGCATTGCGCAACGGGGCCTATTTCCCCTGGGATCACCAACCCCTCCGCGCCGCGTCAGAACGTTACATGCGCAACCATATGGACCTGAACGTGCTGGAGGAGAACAAACGCTTCCCCCGCGGGGAATAGCACCTCCAACCCGTCTTCCTGGCAAAGGCGTCGGATATGGGTATTTGGACCAAGATGAAGCCGGCCGTTTCTTTCATCTTGGCAAAAATACCCATCTGCACCCTTCGGGCCAGACCGGCGCCCGTATGTCTCTCTCAATCGGAGCCGCAGTCCGTGGCAACGCCGTCCGAGGGGGCTCGATGCCCCCGAGGACGGCACCCCCGTCTAGGCTCACCGCGCGTCGGCCAGCACCAGTTCGGCGCCCTTCCAGCCCAGCATCATGGCCGGAGCATTGGTGTTCCCGGCGATCAGATTTGGGAAGCTGGAGGCATCGATCACGCGCAACCCGGCCACACCATGCACGCGCAGGCGGGCGTCCACCACGCTCGTGGCCGCATCCGGCCCCATGCGGCAGGTGCAGGACGGGTGGTAGACTGTACCGGACCGCCTGCGGAAATCCTCGATCAGGGCCTCATCCGTTGTCACGTCCGGCCCGGGGCGCAACTCTTCGGCGATCAACCGCGCCAAGGCTGGCTGCGCTGCCAGATGCCGCAGATACTTCACAGCCAGCAGCATCTCCTGCACGTCATGATCGGTGGAGAAGGCATTCGCCGTAATCACCGGATGCCGCATCGGATCGGCAGAGCCGATGCGGATATGTCCCCGGCTTGTCGGGCGGCAGTTCGACAGGCCGATCGACATGCCTGGAAACGGGTCCGGCGTCAGGATCGGACGTTCGCCATCGCGCGGGATCAGGGTGGAAAAGGCCTGCATGTAAAGCTGCATGTTCGGCCGATCCAGATCGGGCGACGTGCGAAAGAACCCACCCCCGTGGTTGATGGATTTCGACAGCGGCCCCGCACCGGCCAAAACGTATTTCATCCCGGCCAACAGCTTGCCCCACCACGGGCGCAGCTCGTCATTGTAGGTCGGCACCTTCATGCGCCAGGTGTAGTTGATGCCCTGATGGTCGCTCAGGTGGTCGCCCACATTCGGGTTGTCGCGCAGCACCGGGATGCCCAAACCTTGCAGCAGCGCCGCCGGCCCGATCCCCGACAATTGCAAAAGTTGCGGCGAGTTGATCGCGCCCCCCGACAGGATCACCTCGGCCTTCGCGCGCAGCACGCGCCTCTGCCCGCCCTGCACGTATTCCACCCCGACGGCGCGGCCCTGTTCGATCAGCACCCGCGTCACCATTGCTCCGGTCATCACCCGACAATTCGGCCGCTTCATCGCGGGCCGCAGAAATGCCCGCGCCGCCGAATTGCGGCGGGCGTTGCGGATGGTCATCTGATAGGTGCCCGTGCCCTCTTGCCGCGCACCATTGAAATCCGGGTTATGGGGCAACCCCGCGCTTTCACAGGCCGCGACATAGTCTTTCACCAGCGGATGCAGCCCCGTGCGATTGGCAGAAACGAATAGCGGCCCACCCTTGCCGCGAAAATCATCCTCCCCGGCCTCGGTATCTTCCATCGCCCTGTAGGCGGCCAGAACATCCCCCCAACCCCAGCCGGGATTGCCTGCCGCCGCCCATTCGTCATAATCCGCCCGGTGGCCCCGGATATAGACCATCGCATTGATCGATGATGATCCGCCCAGCACCTTGCCCCGCGGCCAGTGGTCCCGCTGCCCGGCCAGCCCCGGATCGGGTTCGGTCTTGTAAAGCCAGTTCACCGCCGGATCGTAGAACAGCTTGCCATAGCCCAAGGGCAGCATGACAAAGAAGTGCCGGTCACTACCGCCCGCCTCTAGCACCGTGACACGGTGCTTGCCGTTCGCAGTCAGCCGGTCGGCCAGCACACAGCCCGCCGATCCTGCGCCCACGATGATGTAATCTGTCTCTTCGCTCACCGTCTGGTCGTGCATGGCCCACCTCTGCTTGCGGCGGAGCCTAGCGTCACGCCAAGGGGCGGCGTGACAGACTGCGACAGGAAACTGTCGTTTCCGTGTTACTTTCCCTTCCAGACCGGATCGCGTTTATCGGCAAAGGCGCGGGCGCCTTCCAACTGATCCTCACTGGAATAAAGCTTGTCCACAGTCGCCAACTGCCGCTTGGTGATGCGGTTCAGTGCATCCTGAAAGCGCAGCGCCTCGGCCTCGCGCACCACTTCCTTGATCGCGGCATAGACAAGCGGCGGCCCGCTCTCCAAAAGCCGCGCCAGTTCCCACGTTTTGGGCAACAGGTCTTCGGCTGAGGTGATCTCTTTCAGGATGCCCCAACGCAGCGCCTCTTCGGCATCGAACCAGCGCCCGGTCAGCAGCAGGTCCATCGCCACATGATAGGGGATGCGCTTGGGCAGCTTGATCGAGGCTGCATCCGCCACGGTGCCCGACCGGATTTCCGGCAAGGCAAAGGTCGCGTTGCCGGACGCAAGGATCAGGTCGCAGGACAGCGCCAGTTCCAGCCCGCCGCCGCAGCAGATACCGTTCACGGCGGCGATGACGGGTTTGTTCAGGTTGGGCAATTCCTGCAAACCGCCAAACCCGCCCACCCCATAATCGCCATCCACCGCATCGCCCCCGGCCGCGGCCTTCAGGTCCCAGCCCGGGCAAAAGAACTTCTCGCCCTCGGCCCGCAGGATCGCGACGCGCAAACTGTCGTCATCGCGGAAGTCGCGGAAGGTCAGGCCCATGATCCGGCTGGTGGCCAGATCGATCGCATTGGCCTTGGGCCTGTCCAGCGTCACCTCAAGGATCGCGCCTTCGCGCCGGGTCCGGATCGGGCCTTCGGTCCGCATCTGCATGCCGCTCATTCCGCTTCCTCCCAGATGACCGCATCCACCGCGACCGCGCCTGTCGCGGTCAGCATCAGCGGGTTGATCTCAATTTCCTCTAGCGCCGGGGTGGCCTGCATCAGCGCCTGAAGGTCCATCACCGCCTGCACTGCCGCTTTAACTGCCGCCTTCGGCCGCCCGCGATAGCCGTCAAGCAGCGGCCAAAGCCGCAGCCGTTGCAACGCCCCAATCACCTCGCCCTCCGTCACCGGCAGGACCAGTGTCACCGTATCGGCCAGAACCTCTGCCGTGACACCACCAAACCCCAGCGTCACCGTGGCCCCATAGACCGGATCGCGCCGCAGACCCACCAGGAGTTCCGCCACCACGCCGGTCACCATCTCTTCGGCCAGATAGCCCTGCGCGCCTGCCATCTCGGCCTGACCATCCAACGATACAAGTCCAAGGCGCACTGCCCCTGCTTCGGTCTTGTGCGCGAAACCCAGCCCCTTCAGCGCCAGCGGAGCCGTCACCCCCCCCGCCAAAGGCACGAGTTCGCCCAGCGTCGGCGCGGTCACGGATCGTGGCACCGCCACCCCCACCGTTGCGATCAGGGCCTTGGAGGATGCCTCATCCCGCATCCGCAGCGTCCGCGCGCCCGCCACCGGCCAAGGCCGCCAGCCACCCCGGTTCGGCCCCGTCTGCGCCGCCCTGATCGCTCCCAGCGCGGTTTCCAGCCCCATCATCGGCACGACATTCGGCGCAGCCATCCGGATCGCCAGTGCCTCGTCAAAGTTTTCAGGTAGCGACGCAACGGCAAAGGCGGGCTTGCCCGTATTTGCCGCCGCCGCGACCACTGCATCCAGCGCCGGCTGGAAACTGGAGGGATCACAGCGGTCCGGCCTTGGCGGGTCGATAATGAAGATGCCCGCATCATAGCCCGCGAGCATCGTGGTGAAGACATCCGTCGTGCGCGGGCCATCACCCCAGATGAAGGTGTGGTAGTCCAACGGGTTGGCGATGGTGACAATGGGGCCAAGGATATCGCCCAATCTTTGCCGTTGCGCCTCGGACGGGGGCGGGAAATCCACGCCGAAGGGGGCGGCCAGGTCGGCCACCAGACCTGCCTCACCGCCCGAACAGGAAAGCGAACAGAGGCGCGGGCCGATCTGCGGGCCGCAATGGTGAAAGATCTTCAGCGTCTCGATCAACTCGGCGGGCGTTGCCACTTCGGCCACACCGCAGGCGCGCAGAAAGGCGCTGGAGGCTGCGCCACCCCCGGCCAGTGACGCTGTATGCGAGGCCGCCGCGGTGCGCGACAGTTCGGTCTTGCCCGACTTGATGCAGACAATCCCCTTGCCCGCCGCCCGCGCCCGTTCGGCCAGATCGGCAAAGGCGGTGGCATCATCGATGCCTTCGACATACATGCCCAGCGCCGTGACGCGCTCATCTGCCAGCAGCGCGCCCGCCAGTTCCGCCAGCCCCACCTGCGCTGCATTGCCCAGACAGGCGACATAAGCCACCGGCAACCCGCGCGCCTGCATGGTCAGGTTGATCACGATGTTCGACGATTGCGACAAGAGCGCCACGCCGCTGTCCACCGGACGCCCGCCATGCTGATCGGGCCAAAGCAGCGCACCATCGAGGTAATTGATCACGCCATAGCAGTTCGGCCCAAGGATCGGCATATCCCCCGCCGCAGCCACCAGCCGGGCCTGAAGATCGGCCTCGCCCGCCTCTTCCCAGCCGCTGGCAAAACAGGTGGCCCCCCCGGCCCCCATGGCGGCAAGCTCGGCCACCACATCCAGCGTGGCATGGCGGTTCACGCCGATGAAGGTGGCGTCCGGGGCATGTGGAAGATCTGCAAGGGACCGGAAGCAGGGCACCCCCCCGATCTCCTCCCGCGTGGGGTGCACGGGCCAGACCGGGCCATCAAAACCCATCTTCTGGCATTGCTCGACCACATTCTTCGCCCAGCCGGAGCCAAGCACGGCAATGGAACGCGGGCGGAGCAGGCGGCGCAGGTCCCTCATGCCCAGCCTCCTGCGCGGGCGGACAGACCCGGGGGCGCTTCCCCCCCCGGACCCCCAGAGGATATTTTAAGACAGAAAATGGAAGCATCCCGCCCACCGCTTGCGGACGGGATGCCATTTCCTGTCGCGGTCATCGGCGTCCCCGCCTGTACCGCATGTGCAGACTGACGGAGAAAGATTGAGAAAACGTGAACACCGCTTTTCATTTTCTGTCCAAAAATATCCTCGGGGGGTCCGGGGGGCGAAGCGCCCCCGGGGGTTGGGTCAGGCACCAAACGCCCGCAGCATCTGGCGGCTGATGATGTGGCGCTGGATTTCCGAGGTGCCTTCCCAGATGCGCTCCACCCGTGCGTCGCGCCAGATGCGTTCCAGGGGCAGATCATCCATCAGCCCCATCCCGCCGTGGATCTGGATCGCCTCATCGGCGATGAAGGCCAGAACTTCAGTGGCCTTCAGCTTGGCCATGGACATGTCGGCCTCGGTCACCGTTCCCTGATCGAATTTCCAGGCCGCTTCCCAGGTCAGCAGTTCCGCAGCCTTCAGTTCCATCGCCATATCAGCCAGCTTGAAGCTGATGCCCTGATTCTTGCCGATGGATTGCCCGAACTGATGCCGTTCAGCGGCATATTGCACCGCATGGCCCAAGGCACGTTCGGCGCGGCCAAGGCAGGTTGCCGCCACTTGCAGGCGCGTTGCGCCCAGCCAGGTATTGGCGACCTCGAACCCCTTGTGCACCTCACCCAGGATCTGGCTTTTTGGGATGCGGCAATTGTCGAATTCGAGAACCGCGTTGGTATATCCGCGATGGCTGACGTTGCGGTATCCGTCACGTACGGTGAAGCCGGGTGTGCCCTTGTCGACGAAGAAAGCGGTGATCAGCTTCTTCTTCCCACGCGGCGTGTCCTCCTCGCCGCTGGCCATGAAGCAGATGGCGAAATCGGCCAGATCGGCATGGCTGATGAAATGCTTTGTCCCGTTCAGCACCCAGTCATCGCCATCCGGTTTCGCGCTGGCCTTCATGCCGCGCAGATCGGACCCGGCGCCCGGTTCCGTCATCGCCAGACAATCCCATTTCTCGCCCCGGATGCAGGGATAGAGGTATTTCTGCCGCTGCTCTTCTGTGCCGGCCAGAAGGATGTTCGACGGCCGCGCGACACAGGTCCAGTGCAGGGCATAGTTGGCCTTGCCCAGTTCCTTTTCGTAGAGCAACCACGACAGGGTATCGAGTCCCGCGCCCCCCACCTCGGTCGGCATATTGGCGGCATAGAGGCCCGCCTGCATCGCCTTGGCCTGAATTTCCCGGATCAGGTCCATCCGCAGATGACCACTGCGTTCGACCTCCATCTCATGCGGATAAAGCTCGTTCTCGACAAAGCTGCGCGTCGTCTCGACGATCATCTGCTGTTCTTCGGTCAGGCCGAAATGCATGGCGGTATTCCTTACGGATCAACGTTGTAGGTCATGCCGTCGACGGCAAGCGCCTGCCCCGACACCATCTTCGCCCCGTCCGAGGCAAGAAACAGCGCCATGGCGGCGACATCTTCGGGATCGGTCAGCCGCTTCATCGCGGTGCCGCTGGCATAGCCCTGCCGGACGGCATCGGGTGTCATGCCCTTGGCGGTGGCCTCGGCCTCGATCACGCGGTCGATGCGGGGGCCGTTCACCGAGCCGGGGCAGATCGCGTTGGCGCGGATGCCATGGGGGCCAAGTTCCATCGCAACCGTCTTCATCAGGCCGATCACGCCCCATTTCGCCGCCACATAGGGCGCGCGGAAAGGCGTGCCGTAAAGGCCGGAGGTGGACGATGTGAAAATCATCACCCCCGCACCCTGCGGCTTCATCAGGCGCGCGGCGTGTTTGGCAGCAATCATCGCACCATCGAGGTTCACGGCAAGGCAGCTATGCCACGCGCCAAGGTCCATATCCTCAATCGCGGCAGTCGGTCCCTTGATCCCGGCATTGGCGCATAGCACGTCCAGGCCGCCCCATTCCGCCGCGATGGCGGCAAAGAGCGCGGCCATCTCGCCCTCGTCCGAGGCATCGCAGCGCGTTGCCCTGATCCCTTCGGGAACCGCCGCCACGGCGGCAGCGTCCACATCCGTCACCCAGACCTGGTCACCCGCATCGGCAAAGGCACGGGCCATCACCAGCCCGATGCCATTCGCCCCTGCCGTGATCAGGACGCGGCGTGTCATTTCTTCTGCCCAACGTGGCGGCCCGCCGCATCGGGGCGCGGCAGCGCCTTGTGCGCCTCAGCAATCGGCAGCAGGCGATCAAGGATCGCAGCAGGCGCGGCGCAGGTCTTGCCGGCCTTCATGTCCACATGCAGCAGCATCTGCTCCAGCGTGGCCACCACGCTGTCTCCCTTCACGATCCGGACAAAGACATGCAGCCGCTTTTCATCCGCATGCAGCACCTGCACCGTACCCGTCAGCGCCTCGCCCAGCTTCGCTTCGCCCAGATGCATGATATGGGTTTCGGCCGTGTAATAACTGTAGCCGGTGCCGACATAGGCGATATCCGCCCCGATATGGCGCAGGAAGGCATCGACCGTCTCGCTCGAGGCAAAAAGGTAACGGCTTTCTGTCATGTGGCCGTTATAATCGATCCATCCCGGCAGCACGGTCAGCCGCGCGCATTCCATAGGGCCGGTCCCCGGAATGGCCACCGGCATCGCAGCCCGGCGGCGGGCATCATGTTCCAGCAGCACCTTTCCCGCGCCCCAGTTGCGTTCCTTCAACACCCGCAGGAAACCGATCAGGTTCTGGTCGCGGATGCGCTCCAACTCGCGGATGGTGTGGTGGCCCGATTGGGCATCCGATTGCCCGGCGATCAGATCGACCAATTCATCGTTGAATTCCGGCACATCCATCAGCTTGGTCCAGGGCCAGGTCAGGCAAGGGCCGAACTGGGCCATGAAATGCTTCATCCCGGCCTCACCGCCCGCCACGCGATAGGTTTCGAACAGCCCCATCTGGCCCCAGCGCAGGCCAAAGCCCATGCGGATCGCCTCGTCGATTTCCTCGGTTGTGGCGATGCCGTCCTTGACCAGCCACAGCGCCTCACGCCAGACGGCCTCAAGGAAGCGGTCGGCGATATGGGCGTCAATCTCTTTGCGGATATGCAGGGGGAACATCCCGATTTCGCGCAGGGTTTCCTTTGCCGCCTCGATCAACGCGGGGTCAGACTTCGGCGACGGCACCACTTCGGCGAGAGGCAACAGGTAGACAGGGTTGAACGGATGGGCCACGAAGATGGTCGCCGGGTTGGCAGCGTTTTGTTGCAATTCGCTGGGCTTGAAGCCGCTGGTCGAAGATCCGATGGGCGTATCCGGTGCCACCTGCTGGATCTGTGCGAAAACGCGGTGCTTCAGGTCAAGCCGCTCTGACACGCTTTCCTGAATGTAATCCGCTCCTTCCACCGCCTCGGTGATCGTGCTGGCAAAGGACAGCCGCCCTTCAGCAGGCATCGGCCCGTCAGAGAGGGCAGGCAAAGCCTTGCGGGCGTTGGCGATCACTTCGCCCACCTTGCGCGGGGCCTCCGGATCGGGGTCGAACACCACCACATCCCAGCCGTTCAGCAGGAAGCGCGCCGCCCAGCCGCCGCCGATGACCCCGCCCCCGATGATGCCCGCCTTGCGCGCCATGTCCGTCTCCCGTTCCTGTCTATGCGGCCCAGATCAGGGCCAATATCAGCAAGACGACAACCGCCGCCCCAATTATCGCCATGCGCGGCAGGTCAATCCCCACCTGCCCCGCCACGGCTGGCCGATCCCCTGATCGGCCCCCCGTTTCGCTGCCAGATTCACGCCCTTTTCCGGCAAGGCGCATCGCCTCATCGGAAAAGGCCACCATCACCGCAGCACCCGGCGGCATCTGTGGCAGCGCCATCCCATGCCGCGCGGCGAGCGCCTCGGGCGCCACCTCGCCCTGTCGCACGGCCTGCGCCTCTTCCGGCGTAACCCGAACCGATGCCCCGATCACAAGGGCCTTGAGCAGAAAGCCCGTCTCCATCGGCTCCAACACCCATCCCTGTCCCAGCGGGATCACCTTGCCCGTCGAAATCAGGGCTTGGGGGGGCGGGATGGGGCCGACCTTTTCCATGTCACTTCGGCAGTGGCGGGCGCTTTTCCAGTTTCAGCCGGGCGCGCACCTCGGCGGGCGTGATCACCCGCGCGCCCATGTTTTCGATGATGCTGCAGGCCCGTTCCACAAGCTGCGCATTGGTCGCGAGAACGCCCTTTTCCAGCCAGAGGTTGTCTTCCAGCCCTACCCGCACATTGCCCCCCGCCAGCACGGCGGCGGCGACATAGGCCATCTGGTTGCGCCCGATGGAAAAGGCCGACCAGTTCCAGTCGGCTGGCACATTGTTCACCATCGCCATGAAGGTGTTCAGGTCATCCGGCGCACCCCATGGCACGCCCATGCACAGTTGCACCAGCACCGGATCGGGGATCGCGCCTTCTTTGACCAGTTCCTTGGCCAGCCACAGGTGGCCCGTGTCAAACGCCTCGATCTCGACCCGCACACCCACCGCCGTCATCCGCCGCGCCATGTCGCGCAGCATGCCGGGTGTATTCACCATAACGTAATCGGCCTCGTTGAAATTCATCGTGCCACAGTCGAGGGTGCAAATCTCCGGGCGGCATTCCACCACATGCGCCACCCGTTCCGTGGCCCCCGCCATGTCAGAGCGCGGGCCCATGCGGCCCATATCCTCGGACCCTTCGAAATAGATGTCGCCGCCCATGCCCGCGGTCAGGTTCAGCACCACATCCGTCGCGGAATCCCGAATGCGTTCCGTGACTTCACGATACAGCGCCGGGTCACGGGCGGGCTTGCCGGTTTCGGGGTCGCGCACATGGCAATGCACCACTGCCGCACCGGCCTTGGCCGCCGCGATGGCACTGTCGGCGATCTGCTGGGGGCTGCGCGGCACATGCGGGCTGCGGTCCTGCGTGCCGCCCGATCCGGTAACGGCACAGGTGATGAAAACCTCGCGATTCATGGCCAGCGGCATGAAGATCCCTCCCTTGAATTGGGTGTCAGATTAGCGGCCTTGCGCCGCCCTGCATTGCACTTTACGCAGTATTCATGTCGCAAAGCGCCAGCCCAAACAAAGCAAGCATTTTCACTGCAAGTCGGGAGCCGCTGACCATTGCGGTGGTTGTGCTTCCCCATGCGTCGATCCTTGAGGTGGCCTCGGTCCTTGATCCGATGCGGGCGGCGAACCGGCATCTGGGACAAGAGGCCTATCGCTGGCGGGTGGTGTCGCCCGATGGGCGGCCTGTGCCGCTGACCTGCGGGATCGAACTGCCCTCGTCCGGGCCACTGGCGGCGGCAGAGGGGGCGGATGTGCTGATGGTGATCGTTGGCTATCGGCAGGAAGAGGTGGCGACGCGCGCCTTTCTGCGGGAGTTGCGGCGGATTGCGGGGCGGTTCCGGATGGTGGCCGGGGTGGATGCGGGGGCCTGGGTGATGGCGCGGGCGGGGTTGCTGGATGGCTATCGCGCCACCGTCCATTGGGAGGATCTGGAGGATTTCGCCGCAGCATTCCCGCAGATGGAATGTGTGCCAGACCGCTATGTCATTGATCGCAATAGGGTAACTGTAGGGGGCGCGGGACCGGCGCAGGATCTGATGCTGCATCTGATCGGGGTGCGGCATGGGGCGCCTTTGGCGCGTCAGGTTGCGGCGTCGTTCCTGACGACTGAGCGCGCGGGGCATGAGCCGCAGGTGGCCCCGCCGCAGCGCGATGCGCGGCTGGATGGCCGGGTGGCCGAGGCGATTGCCCGGATGGAGGCCCGGCTGGATGATCCGCCCGCGATGGCGGGACTGGCGCGGGAGGTGGGGCTGTCGCCCCGGCGCATGGAAAGCCTTTTTCGCCAATACCTTGGTGAGAGCCCGGCGGCCTATGGCCTTGGCCTGCGATTGCAGGCGGCGCGGCGGATGGTGACAGATACCCGCCATCCGCTGGCCGAGGTGGCGCTGCGGACGGGGTTTTCGTCGCCCTCAACCCTGAGCCGGGCGTTCAGCAAGCGGTTTGGGATCGCGCCGGGGCGGTTGCGGCGGGAGCGGGGTTAAGTTATTGCGTACGCTGGGTTTATTTTCGCCATAACGGGTGAGTCCGGATGCAGCGCGTGGTGCAGCACGGCAGTGCAGACGGGCGTATGCACGCAGCGCACGGTGATTTTGCATTAACCATGAGGAAAGCGGCATGCTTCCAAAGGAAGCAGTAAAATTCTTCACAAGAATTTTGCGCGATTTCTGTGTCAGAAATCGCTGCGGAATTTGACACAAATTCCGGTTGGGATGGACCTTGCGGCGTGGCGCGGGTTGGGGACGTTACCTTGGGTATTTGAGCCAAGGTGAACTGGCATCAAGCCAGATCATCTGACCGGGCGGCGGCGCGGCGCAGGGCGGCGAAGATGCGGGTTTGCAGGCTGTTGGCGATGAGGAGTGCTGTTGAGAGGAAGAGGCCCACCAGCCCGGCTGTCAGGGCGTAGGCCGTCCCGGTGATCCGCAGCGTGGCGCGCAGGAGGCGGGCCTTGCCCAGCACTTCGGCACGGGCGACGATGCGGGGGCCGAGCGCCTCGGTCGCGCGGGCGAGGCGGGTGGCATCGGTTGCGTCATCGACGAGGGGCAGGAGGTGTAAAGCGGTGGTGGTATCAGAGGCCGCGCGGATGCGTTCCAGATCGGCAGCGATGCTGACGATGGGGGCGAAGGCATCGGCCCGCAGGCTGGCCGCGATGTCATCCATGCTGCCTGCGCGGCGCAGGGCGATCCAGTCCACACCGTCAGTTGCGGCGCGGGCCAGTGCAGCGTTCAGGCGCGGCGAGAGGCGGCCCATGTTGCGCGCGAGTTTCAGGCCCGAGGCCCCGGCCTTGGCCACCAGCGAGGTGCCGCCTGTGGCCACGACCGTGACCGTGGCACCCAGACCCACGATGGCGAGGGTGACGTCGATCCTGTCGACCTCTTCCCCCGCCATATAGTCGATCGCGCCGCGTGTGATGGCGGCCATGTCGCCGATGGGGGTGAGCGCGATGGGGGCGTGGCAGAGGAAGACGTTGGACAGAGAGCAGGCGGCCGGATCATAGGCGCAGGCGGCGCAATTGGCGGTGTTGGCGAAAAAGCCGGTATCTTCCGCCCGGGCGGCATCAAGGGCAGCGCGCAGGTCGGGCGGCAGGATCTGGCCTTGTTCGGTAGCAAGAGCGTCCAGCGCATCCAGCGCGATCCAGTTGCGCGGGCTTTCCTCAAGCCGTGCCGTGATGCGGGCGGGGATCGTGTCGGGGGCGAGGTCGGCGAGGTGGCGGTTGATGGCCGCCTCCACCTCATCCACCGCCGCGTCGCGATAGGGCGACAGGGTCGGGTCGGCCCAGATGCGGGCGGCGGCGAAGAGCGTCAGGACGAGGGAGGCAGCGAGGGCCAGCGTCAGGCCGCGCCAGAGCCACCGCTGCAGCCGCCGCCGGATCATCCGCCCGTCATCCGCTTAACCCCGGCGCGAGCGGACCATGCCCACGATATCATAGACCTGATCCACAATGGGCCGGGCGATGGCATCGGCGCGGTCGGCCCCTGCACCGAGGATGCGGTCAATCTCGGCCGGGTCCTGCATCAGGCGGTTCATCTCCAGCGTGATCGGTTCCAGCTTTGCCACCGCCAGATCGGCAAGCGCGGGCTTGAACGTGCCGAATTGCGCGCCTGCATAATCGGCGATCACCTGTTCCGCCGTATGCCCGGCAAGGGCGGCGTAGATGTTGACCAGATTGCGCGCCTCGGGCCGGTCTTTCAGGCCGTCGAGCGTTTCGGGCAGGGGTTCGGGGTCTGTCTTGGCCTTGCGGATTTTCTTCGAGATCGTGTCGGCGTCATCCGTCAGATTGATGCGGGATTGATCGGAGGGGTCGGATTTCGACATCTTTTTCGTGCCGTCGCGCAGGGACATCACACGGGTGGCGGCGCCTTCGATGACGGGTTCGGTGATCGGGAAGAAATTCACCTTATAGTCATGGTTGAACTTCATCGCGATGTCGCGGGTAAGCTCGATATGCTGCTTCTGATCTTCGCCTACCGGCACATGCGTGGCCTTGTAGGCAAGAATATCGGCAGCCATCAGCGCGGGATAGGCGAACAGACCCAGCGATTCAGCTTCGGCATTCTTGCCTGCGGTCTTGTCTTTCCACTGGGTCATCCGACCCATCCAGCCCATGCGCGCGACGCAGTTGAACATCCATGCGAGTTCGGCATGGGCTGTCACCTGACTTTGGTTGAACAGGATCGAGCGCGCAGGATCGATGCCGGCGGCAATGAAACCAGCAGCCGCTTCGCGGGTTTGTTGGCGCAACTTGACCGGGTCTTGCCAGACGGTGATCGCATGCATGTCGACCAGACAGTAGATCGTTTCGATCCCTTCGTCCTGCTTTTCCACGAAGCGCTTCAGCGCGCCGAGGTAATTGCCCAGTGTCAGGCCACCAGAGGGCTGGATGCCGGAAAAGATGCGGGTCGGGAAGGAAGCCTGAGGCGTTTGGACCGGCTCGGCCATGATATGCTCCGTCTGGATAAGGTCGGGCTTTCCGCTTATCGCTGGGGCGGCGGGGCGTCAATCGACGCCGTGGACCGCTGAAGGCTGGAATTGGAGACGTGATGCAGGACCGGAATGCCCCCCCGTTGAACCCTTTGCCCGTGATCGTCTGGATTCTGGCGCTGCCGATCATCGCGATGGAGGTCGTGCTGGGGTTGGGCGGATCGGGCATCGTGGGCGGGCTGGAAGGCGCGGGATGGCGGTTGCAGGCACTGGAGCGGTTCGTGTTTTCGCCGCCCTTGATGCGGCAGATGATCGAGGCGGGGGTTTATCCGGCGGCAGATGTGGCGCGGGTTTTCACTTATGTCTTTGTCCATGGCGGCACGACCCATGCGCTGTTTGTCGTGGTGATCCTGCTGGCCTTGGGGAAGATGGTGGGTGAGGTGTTTCGCTGGTGGGCGGTGGTGGCGGTGTTCTTCGCCTCGGCCGCTGCCGGGGCGCTGGCCTTCATGGCGGTGCCGGGGAATGCGGCGCCTTTGTTCGGGGGGTATCCGGCGGTCTATGGGCTGATCGGGGCGTTCACCTTTCTGCTCTGGGTCAATCTGGCGGCGGTGGGGGCGAACAAGTATCGGGCGTTTTCCTTCATCGGGTTCTTGCTGGGGATACAGTTGGTGTTCGGGCTGTTCTTTGGCGGCGGGTATGAATGGGTGGCCGATCTGGCGGGGTTTGTCTGCGGATTCCTGCTTTCCTTCGTGGTCAGTCCCGGCGGGTGGGGGCGGGTGCTGGCGAAGGTGCGGCAGCGCTAGGGTTTATCGCTTGCGGCGCAGCGCGGAGGTCACGTCGGACAGGCGGGCCGCGCCGAGGGTGAAGGCGGCGGTGGCGTAGGTGGCGATGCCCGCCGCGACGAGGGCGGCAAGGGCGGCGTAGCGCCAGCCATCAGAGCCAAGCGCGGGGCCAAGGGCGATGGTGCCGCCCCAGAGCGCCGCGCCCATCAGCAGGCTGGCCGCAATGATGCGCGGCAGGCGGCGGCGGAAGCGATCGTCGAAGCGGGCCTCGGGGCCCATCTTGCGGGTGCCATGCCAGAGTTGCCAGACCATCGTCCAGCCGGCGATGGTGGTGGCAAGTGCAGCGGCGGCAAAGCCGATCAGCGGCAAAAGGCCCACGGCAACCACGGCGTTCACCACCATAGACCAGACGGCAAAGCGGAACGGGCTGCGTGTGTCTTCGCGGGCGTAGTAGAGCGGCTGGAAGACCTTGTGCAGGACGAAGGCGGGCAGGCCCGCGCCGTAGATGGCCAGCGCGAGCGCGGTTGCGGCGGCGTCATCCGCGCCGAAGGCCCCACGCTGGAACAGGACGGTGGTAAGCGGCAGGGCGATGACCACCAGCGCGACGGCAGCGGGGATGGTGAGGAACAGCGCGAATTCGGTGCCACGGTTGAAGGAGGCGCGGCCGCCCTCGGCATCGCCCGCACGCAGGCGGCGGGAGAGATCGGGCAACAGGACGGTGCCGACGGCGATGGCCACCACGCCGAGGGGGAGTTGGTAAAGCCGGTCGGCATAGGAGAGCCAGGCGACGGCGCCTTCGGTGAAGGAGGCGACCTGACGGCCGACGAGGAGGTTCACCTGCACCACCCCGCCCGCCAGCACGGCAGGGGCGGCGATGATGGCGAGGCGTTTGAGTTCCGGGGTCATGCGCGGCCAGCCCGGCGAGAAGCGGAACCCGGCGCGATGGGCGCTGACCCATGTAAAGGCCAGTTGCGCGATGCCGGTCAGCGGCACGGTCCAAGCCAGCGTCAGGCCCATGTCCCATCCCCAGTGATCGGCCAGCAGCATGGCGGCGATGAACATCAGGTTCATCAGAACGGGGACGAAACTCGCCTCGGTAAAGCGGCCAAAGGCATTCAGCACACCCGAGAGCAGCGCCACGAGTGAGATGAAGAGGATGTAGACAAAAGAGATGCGCCCGAAGAGCACGGCAAGATCGAACCGTTCGTCGCCTGCGAAGCCCGAGGCCATGGCCCAGACGAGCCACGGCATGGCGAGGGTGCCAATGACAGAAAAGACGATCAGCACCGCGGCAAGGCCGTTGAAGGCGTCGCGGGCAAATCCTTGGGCATCTTCGCCCGCCTCGAGCTTTTTGGCGAACATCGGCACGAAGGCCATGTTGAACGCGCCTTCGGCGAAGAAGCGGCGGAACATGTTGGGCAGCGAGAAGGCGATCAGGAACGCCTCGGCCACCGGGCCAGCGCCCAGATAGGCGGCCATCATCACATCGCGGGCAAAGCCCGCGCCGCGTGACAGCAGCGTCCAGCCCCCGACGGTGAGGATTGACCGGATGAGGCGGATCGGTTGCATCAGCCCTGGCCCTGCGCCCGTTCCGCGCCTTCGGCAATCGCCTGACGCAGCTTTTTCTCCAGCGCTTCCTGTTTTGATTTCGCATGCAGCTTCAGGCCGAACATGTCTTTCACATAGAAGCTGTCCACCACCTGCGCGCCGAAAGTGGCGATCACGGCGCTGGCGATATAGATGTTGTTGCCCGCCAGCGTGCGCGTCAGATCATACAAAAGACCGGGGCGGTCGCGGGTATCCACCTCGATGATGGTGTAGATGTCGGAACCTTCATTGTCGAAGGTGATATGGGTGGGAAAGCGAAACTCGCGTTCGCGCTTTTTCACCTTGTCGCGGTCTTTCAGCGCGTCGCGGGCGACGATCTGGCCGCGCAGCGTCTTGTCGATCATGGTTTGCAGGCGCGGCAGGCGCGACACCTCATAGGGGCGGCCATCGGCATCCTGCACCCAGAAGACAGCCGTGGCATAACCGTCCTTGGAGGTGTAGGTCCGCGCGTCCACCACATTCGCCCCCACCAACGCCAAGGCCCCGGCAAGGCGTGAGAAGATGCCGGGGTGATCGGCCAGCGCGAAACAGGCGCGGGTGGCATCGCGATCCGGGTCGGGGTGCAGGTCGATGCGGATATCCGTGTCAGAGAGGCCCTTGAGCAGGTGGGCAAAGACGCCATGCGTCTCGGTCGGCAGGCCCTGCCAGTAGGGCGCGTAATGGCGCGTGGTCTCGTGCCGCAGATCGGCGGCGGGCCAATCGGACAGCCGTTCGCGCAAGGCACGTTTCGCCTCATCCTCGCGGTTCTCGCGGTTGAGCGATTCAAGCCCTGCCTCCAGCGCCTTGGCCGTCTGACCGTAAAGCTGGCGCAGGAGCATGGCCTTCCAGTTGTTCCAAGTGCCGGGGCCGACGCCGCGGATATCGCAGACGGTCAGCACCGTCAGCAGATCCAGCCGCTTGCGCGATTTCACCACCTTGGCGAAATCGCGCACCGTGCGCGGATCGCCGATATCGCGTTTCTGCGCGGTGTCAGACATCAAGAGGTGATAGCGCACCAGCCATTCGACGGTTTCCGTTTCCTCGGCCGTCAGGCCGAGGCGCGGGCAGACACGGCGGGCAATCTGCGCGCCGAGGATCGAATGATCGTCAGGCCGACCCTTGCCGATATCGTGCAGGAACAGCGCGATATACAGGATCTTGCGGTTCACCCCGGCTTCGAGGATCGCCGATGCAACCGGCAACTCTTCAACCAGTTCGCGGCGTTCGATCTGGGCAAGGATCGAGATGCACTGGATGATGTGTTCGTCCACCGTGTAGTGGTGATACACGTTGAATTGCATCATCGCGACGACGGGTTCGAACTCGGGGATGAAGGCGCCCAGCACGCCCAACTCGTTCATCCGGCGCAGGGCGCGTTCGGGATTGCCGTGTTTGAGCAGCAGGTCGAGAAAGATCTGCACCGCTTCCGGGTCGGATTGCATGTCTTCGTCGATCAGGTCCAGCCGGGCGGCGATCTGGCGCATGATGTTGGGATGCAGCAGATAGCCGGTGCGAAGCGCCTCTTCAAACGCGCGCAGGATATTCAGTTTGTCGGCAAAGAAAGCCTTCGGATCGACGACGTCGAGCCGCCCCTGTACCAGCTTGTAGCCTGGCTTCACCCGCTTGGTACGGCGGAAGATGCCCATCAGGCTGGCTTCGGGCTTGGCGTGGCGGGCCTCAAGCTGGGTGAGGAAGACGCGGGTCAACTCGCCCACGCGGGTGGCGTGGCGGAAATAGTCCTGCATGAAATGTTCGACCGCGCGCCTGCCGCCCTTGTCGCTATATCCCATGCGGGCGGCCACCTCGACCTGCAGATCGAAGGTCAGCTGATCCATCGCGCGGCCGGTGATGTAATGCAGATGGCAGCGCGCGGCCCAGAGGAAATCTTCGGCGCGGGTGAAGACGTCGTATTCTTCGCGGCTGAGCAGGCCAGCCGCGACCAGACCTTCGGAATCGGCCACGCGGTTAAGGTATTTGCCGATCCAGTAAAGCGTCTGCAGATCGCGCAGGCCGCCTTTGCCCTCTTTCACGTTGGGTTCCAGAACGTAGCGCTGGCCACCCTGCCGCTTGTGCCGGTCGGCCCGTTCGCGCAGCTTGGCGTCGATGAATTCGGGGCCCGTGTTGCGGAACAGATCGCCCCAGAGCCTGTCGCCCAGTTCGGTGGCGAGCGGTTCGTATCCGGCGATGAAGCGGTGTTCCAACAGGGCGGTGCGGATGGTGATATCCTCACGCCCCAGACGCATGCAGTCCTTCACCGTGCGTGAGGCGTGGCCGACCTTCAGCTTCAGGTCCCACAGGATGTAGAGCATGGACTCGATCACCGATTCCGCCCAGGGGGTGATCTTCCACGGCGTCAGGAACAGCAGGTCGACATCGGAATGCGGGGCCATTTCCGCCCGGCCATAGCCGCCCACGGCGAGCACGGTCATGCGTTCGGATTCGGTCGGGTTGGACAGGGGATGCAGGCTGTGGCGCGCGATGTCGAAAGCGGTGGCGACAAGGCCATCGGTCAGATGCGCCTGAGCGCGGACAAGGGCGCGGGCGTTATGCGGGCGGGCGGTGAAGGCCGCTTGCAGCGCGGCAGTGCCGGTGGCGCGCGCGTCAGTCAGATGACGGACGACGATGGCGCGTGCCGCGCGCGGATCGGCGGCAGAGCCGAGATCGGCGAGGATGGCAGTGCGCAGGGCGGGCAAGTTTATGATCTGTGCCCCCGGCAGGATCATGCCGGGGGGTTCAGGGGGAAGTGCGCGGTCTGATGGGGCCAGCGCGGCCTTGGTCATGGCGGGCGGCCTGTCGTGGCGTCAGAAGCCCGCGCCGCCAAAGCTGCGCGGTGCCGGGTCGATCAGGGTGACGGCGTTGTTCTGAATGCGGGCGATGGCAAGGCCGCGTTCGTTGGTGCCATCGTTCAGCAGGCGGAAGACGCCGTTGACGCCGACAAAGCCCGCGCCTTGGGTCAACGAGGCGCGGTCCATCCCGCGGCCTTGCTTGGCCAGCGCACCGATGGCGGCGATGCCGTCATAGGCGATGGCCGAAACCGGGTGCGGCTGTTCGCCGAAAGCCGCCTGATAGCGGGCCTGATATTGCGCGAACAGCGCCGGGTCGGGCATGGCGAAGATGCCGCCTTGCACACCCGGCAGCGACAGGGTGGCGGCGGGAATGTCCCAACGGGTGAGGCCCACATATTGCACGGTTGCCGGGCTGACGCCGTTTTCCGAAAGTAGCTGCGTCACAAGCGGCAGCGCGCCTGCGGTATCAGCCGTCAGGAACACGGCCTGCGCACCGGTGGATTTCGCCTGCGCCGCCATCGCCGGGACGGCCTGAACGATGCCGTTCTGCGAGAATTCATAAGACCCGGTCGCCACGATGCTGCCACCGGCGGCAGCGACGCCGCGCTGGATCGCCGCGCGGCCTGCTTCGCCCTGGGCGTTGCGGTCATGCACGATCATGATCTTGGACTGGCCATTGCGCACGGCATAGCTGGCAAGGCGGCTGGCGGTGTTGTCGAAGGTTGGGCCAAGGACAAAGACATTGCCCCCGGCGATCGCGGGGTTGTTCGAGAAGCTGAGCACGTTCACGCCGGCAGACGCCACGGCGACACCTGCCGCGTTCGCCTCTTCGGCAAAGACCGGCCCGAGGATGACAACCGCGCCATCGGCGACTGCCTGCTGGGCGGCGGCACTGGCCTGGCCGGGCTGGCCGGCGGTGGGGTACACACGCAGATCGATCTGCACGCCACCCAGATCGGTGATCGCCAGACGCGCGGCGTTTTCGATGGACCGGGCAAGAAGCTGGTCACTGGCCTGCCCAGACCCTGATGGCACCAGAAGGGCCACGGGAACGGCATTGCCCGGCGGCACGGTGGTGCCGACGCTGGGCTGACAGGCAGCAAGCACAACCGCAGACAAGGCAAGAACAGCCTGACCCAACGACTTGCGGGCGTTGCGCAAAACAGAGAACATGCGGTTTCCTCACTCCTTGGTCGCGGCAACGCGCGCCAGCTTTAAACTGCGCGCAAGCGTAAGGGGTTCCACCGGGGAAGTAAACTTGTCAGGGGAGCCCCGCGCATGCCTTCGCCCAACCCGGCCTGGGAGATCAAGCCGCTTGCCGCCGGTCTCTACCTTGTCGCCACGCCAATTGGCGCGGCGCGCGACATCACGCTGCGCGCGCTGGATATCCTCGCCTCGGCCAACGTACTCGCGGCCGAGGATACGCGCACGCTGCGCCATCTGATGGAGATTCACGGCATCCCTCTGAACGGGCGGCAGGTGATCCCCTGCCATGACCATAACGAGGCGGCGGCGGCCCCGCGCCTCTTGCGCGCGGTGGCCGAGGGAAAGTCGGTCGCCTATGCCTCCGAGGCGGGCACTCCGCTGGTCTCGGACCCCGGCTTCGTCATTGCGCGGGAGGCGGTGGCGCAGGGGCTGCCGGTCATCGCGGCCCCTGGGGCATCGGCCGTTCTCTGCGCGCTGGCGGTGGCGGGGCTGCCTGCGGACCGCTTTCATTTTGCAGGTTTTCCCCCGGCCACGCACAGCGCGCGGCTGCGGTTTCTGGAAGAGCTGCGCGAGGTGCAGGCGACGCTGGTGCTTTACGAATCGCCCAAGCGGCTGGCCGCATCGCTGGCCGATGCAGCAACCGCGTTGGGACCGGACCGACAAGCCGCGGTGTGCCGGGAATTGACCAAGAGATTCGAGGAAGTCACCCGAGGACCGTTGGGAGAGTTGGCGGCGACCTTCGCTGCACGGGAGGTAAAGGGCGAGATCGTGGTCCTGATCGACCGTGCCGACCTGACCCGAGCGGATTCCACCACCTGGGAAGAGGCGCTGGACCGCGCGATGATGACCCTGTCGGTCAAGGACGCCGCCGCCATGGTGGCCGAGGCCTTCGATCTGCCGCGCCGCGATGTGTATCAGGTGGCGCTGGCGCGGGGAAAAGGGCGTTAGGGAATTCTTTGGAAAGGTGTTGCAGGATCCGGGAGAGAGGACAAAACTCGGGATGCAATAAGGGGTGAAGCAGATGCCGATTTGTGGCGATGTTCATGGGTTCGGGCAGGGTGCTGCGGATGGGCGGATGGCCCGGGGGAAACAGTCTCATCTGGCTGGATTGGCGGCCGAGGATCAGGTCGCCCGTCATTATTCGGGCAGCGGCATGCCGGTCTGCGCGCGACGTTGGCGTGGACATGGCGGCGAGATCGACATCATCGCCCGGGACGGGGACCGCGTGATCTTCGTCGAGGTCAAACAAAGCCGCACGCACAACGAGGCAGTGTCCCATCTTTCTCCTTGGCAGATGCAGCGCATCTGGAACACAGCCGAGGAGTTTCTGGCAGGCGAACCACTGGGCGCGCTGACAGATGTGCGTATCGACGTGGCACTGGTCGATGGCATGGGGCGGATCGAAATCCTGCAGAATGCCTATGCTGCCTGAAGCTGGACCGAAGACATCCTGCACGTTCATGTGCAAAGACGGCTGACTGTCAGACAGTCGTGATGGCCGTGGTCGAAGCCGATTGTCGGATGGTCATCGGGTAGCCCGTTGAAGGCTTGGGGCTAGGGGCTGCCTTCGGGCTTTCCGGACTTGGCAGACGGGACCGGTGTCCGATCCGCCTTTGACCGCCGTCCGGCACATCGCATTCCGGCGGCACCATCCTGGCGCCTTGAGCCGGAGCGGGCCGTTGGTTGTCGAACTGGGCAGGGACCGGGACCGGGACCGGTTTGCATCCCGGGCGCGCTTGCGCCATCAAGGGGTGACTGACAGCCCGGAGTGAAAGATGCCTCTCAAGGTCGCCCTGCAGATGGACCCGATCGGTTCGGTGAACATCCATGCCGATTCTACCTTTCGCATTGCGCTCGAGGCGCAGGCGCGGGGGCATTCGCTCTTTTACTACCCGCCGGACAGGCTGGCCTTCGTCGAAGGCCGGGTGATGGCGCGGGGCTGGCCCATCGAACTGCGCCGCGAGCAGGGGAATCACGTGACTTTTGGCGAAGAGACCGAGGTTGATCTGTCGGATTTCGATGTCGTCTGGCTGCGGCAGGATCCGCCTTTCGACATGGGCTATATCACCACCACGCATCTTCTGGACATGATCCATCCCGGCACGCTGGTGGTGAATGACCCGTTCTGGGTACGAAACTTCCCGGAAAAGCTTCTCGTCCTGCGCTTTCCCGACCTGACGCCGCCCACGGCGATTGCCCGCGATCTGGCCACGATCCGCGCCTTCAAGGCGCGGCACGGCGACATCATTCTGAAGCCCCTTTACGGCAATGGCGGCGCGGGTGTGTTCCGGCTGGACCCGAACGACCGCAACCTCGCCTCGCTGCACGAGATGTTCACCGGCATGAACCGCGAGCCGCTGATCGTGCAGAAGTTCTTGCCGGATGTATCAAAAGGCGACAAGCGGGTGATCCTGGTCGATGGGGAACCCATCGGCGCGATCAACCGCGTGCCGCAGGACGGCGAGACGCGGTCGAACATGCATGCGGGGGGACGGCCGGAGAAGATCGGGCTGACCGCGCGCGATCTGGAGATTTGCGCGCGGATCGGGCCGGTCCTGCGCGAGAAGGGTCAGATTTTCGTGGGGATCGACGTGATCGGCGACTGGCT
Organism: Variovorax paradoxus; assembly: GCA_943370085.1. Taxonomy (GTDB): domain Bacteria; phylum Pseudomonadota; class Alphaproteobacteria; order Rhodobacterales; family Rhodobacteraceae; genus Paragemmobacter. Next base: position 40,554 of record CALRPT020000015.1, read on the forward strand.
GACCGAGATCAACGTGACCTCACCTACCGGATTGCAGGAGTTGGAGCGGTTCGACGGCACCAATGGTGCCGCGCGCATCTGGGAAGCGATCGAGGCGAAACGGGTGCGCTAGGGGCGAATTTTCTGCGAAAATTCGGGGCTGCCTTCTGCGAATGCAGAGCCGTGCTGGTTCTGGCCCGCAGTCGACGCAAGCGCGGGCTGACGCTGAATTTTCGCAGGAAATTCGTTGCGTCAGCCTTTGGTGCCGATAACCAGACGGTAGCCGACGGCTTCGGCGATATGCGGGCGGCGGACGGTGGCGCTGTTGTCCAGATCGGCAATGGTTCGCGCGACGCGCAGGATGCGGTGGTATCCGCGTGCTGTCAGGCCAAAGCGTTCCGCCGCGCGGGCGAGGAAGTCGCGCCCCTCGGCATCTGGGCTGGCGCTTTCCTCCAGCAGGCTGCCTTCCATATCGGCATTCACGCGCAGCGTGGGATGGTTGGCAAAGCGGGCGGATTGCCGGGCGCGGGCGGCGGCGACGCGGGCGGCGACGGTGGCAGAGGTGTCGCCGGTCGGGGGAAGATCAAGATCCTGCCACGCCACGGGCGGGGCCTCCACCCGCAGATCGAAACGGTCCATCAGAGGGCCAGAGATGCGGCCCAGATAATCCTCGCCACAGATCGGGGCCTTGGTGCAGGCGCGGGCAGGATCGGTGAGGTAGCCGCATTTGCAGGGGTTGGCGGCGGCGATCAGCAGGAAACGGCAGGGATAGCGGATATGGGCATTGGCGCGGGCGACGACGACCTCGCCCGTCTCGATCGGTTGGCGGAGGGTTTCCAGAACGGGGCGGGCGAATTCGGGGAACTCATCCAGGAACAGGACGCCGTTGTGCGCAAGGCTGATTTCGCCGGGCTTGGCACCCTTGCCGCCACCGACAATGGCGGCCATCGATGCGGTGTGATGCGGTTCGCGGAAGGGGCGGGCGCGGGAGATGCCGCCTTCTGAGATCAGCCCGGCAAGCGAATGGACCATCGAGGTTTCCAGCGCCTCGGCGGCGGAGAGCGGCGGCAGGATGCCCGGCAGGCGCGCGGCGAGCATGGATTTGCCCGAGCCGGGGGTGCCGATCATCAGCATGTGATGGCGGCCTGCGGCGGCGATTTCCAGCGCGCGCTTGGCGCGTTCCTGCCCCTTGACCTCGCGCAGGTCGCGCGGGGCCGGGCCTGTGGTGACCTCGCCCGCCTCGGCGGGCGTCAGGGCCATCTGGCCGGTGTAATGGCGGACGACCTCATCGAGCGACGACGCCGCCAGCACCTGAACCGCGCCGACCCAGGCTGCTTCGGGCCCCGAGGCGCGGGGGCAGAGGAGGGTGCGGTCTTCTTCTGCTGCGGCCATGGCGGCGGGGAGGGCACCGGCAACGGCGATCAGGCGGCCGTCGAGGGACAACTCGCCCAGCGCAACTGTTGCTTCGACCATGTCCTTGGGGATGATGTCGAGCGCGGCCAGCAAGGCCAGTGCGATGGGCAGATCGAAATGCGAGCCCTCCTTTGGCAGGTCGGCGGGAGAGAGGTTCACGATAATCCGGCGCGAGGGCAGCGCGATGGACAGCGCGGCCAGGGCGGCGCGCACGCGTTCCTTCGCCTCGGATACCGCCTTGTCGGGCAGGCCCACGACGCCGAAATAGGGCATGCCGGGGGCGACGGCGCATTGCACCTCGACCATCCGCGCCTCGACCCCTTCGAAGGCCACTGTGAAGGCCCTTGCCAGCATTTGCGTCCACCTCTTTGGCTTCAGGGGTAGACCGGGAATGGTTTACGGATGGTAAAGGGCCATGAAGGCGGGCCAGGCCTCGGGGTCGGCCACCGTCTTGTCGCGGCAGAAGGGGTTGCAAAAGCCGAAGCGGCGGCCGTCCAGTTCCAGCGCATGGGTGACGGGTTTGCCGGAATAGGGACAGGTTGTGTTTTCCGTGTCCAACCCGTCGACCGCCCGCGCAGACAGGAGCGTGGGGCCGGGCCAAGGGCGGGTGGGGTAGTCGCGGCGATAGTAGTCCTGATCCGCGCCGTCGATCAGGCCCATGGCGCGCCAGCGGCGGAAGGAGGGGTGCGACAGGTGCGCGTGAACATAATCCATCCCGGCGCCACCCATGGGCAAGTTATAAGTCGCGATGCGGGTGGCGACTGGGGCGAACATAGCATCCGCTGCCGAGTAGTCGCCACAGAGCCATGAGCCGGTGCTGCCCGTCTGCTCGCGCGCCCAATTCCAGATCACCTGCAACCTGTCCAGATCGGCGATCACCTCGGGCGGGGGGCTGCAATCGGAATAGCTCACGCGCAGGTTCATCGGGCAATAGCCGCGCAGCGCGGTGAAGCCTGCATGCATCTCGGCCGCCAGAACGCGGGCGATGGCGCGGGCTTTTGGGTCCGCAGGCCACAGCCCGGCCTCGGGGTGGCGGGAGGCGAGTTCTTCGGCAATGGCGATGGTTTCCGGCACGACCACACCATCGGGGGTGCGCATGGTGGGGGCGGTTTTCGCCGGGTGAAACTGCCGCAGCAGGGTTGGAAGCTCGTCCGTATACAGCCGCGCGCGGTGGAGTTTCACCGGAATGCCGAAGGCATCGAAGAAGAGCCAGCCCCGCAGGCTCCAGGACGAATAGGCGCGGTCGCCGATCACGAGGTCATAGGTCATAAGTGCATCCCTTGCTTTGGGGCGACCCTAGCCTGCCGCAGTGCGGCAGGGAAATGGCCTTTGCTGATGTGATGCATCACAGGCTGTGATCATGAACGGCTTCAGGGGCAGTGATTGACCGCAATCAGCGCGCGGCCCTGCGGGCTGTGGTCGATGCGGGTGACCGACAGGTTGTCGATGCCTTGTGCAAATGCCTCAACCGGGGTGCAGGCGCGGGCGGCCTGCACCTGCGTGAGAATCGCGCCGAAATGGGCCACGATCACCAGATCGCGCCCGCGATGGGCCGAGACCAGACGGTCCACCGCTTTGGTGACGCGGGCGCTGGCGGCATTCCAGCTTTCGCCGCCGGGGGGCGCGTGAAGACCGGGGTCTTCCCAATAGGCGCGGGACAGGTCGGGGTGGGTGTGGGCGATCACATCCCAAGGCTGGCCATCCCATTCGCCGAAATCCATCTCGCGCAGGGCGGGATCATGCGGCAGGCGGTGGCGCCCATGGGCCAGCACATCGGCGGTGGCAGAGGCGCGGATCAGGTCGGACGAGATCAGCAGCGCATCCCGAGGCAGATGCGCATCCAGCCGCTTGAGGCGGGCATGGTCGGACAGATCGGCGGGCACGTCGCGCCAGCCAACCATGGTTTTTTCATGCGTGGGGCCGTGGCGCACCATCCAGAGGCGGGTCACATCCATGGCGGCATCTGCCCCTTGAGAACCATGGGTAACCCCGCCATGACGCCCACCACCAGATCGGCCTGCGCGGCCATGCGCTGGTTCAGCCGCCCCTGCGCATCGCGAAAGGTGCGGGCAAGGGCATTGTCGGGGACGATGCCCCAGCCCACCTCATTGGACACCATGATCACGGGGGCGGGACAGGCGGCCAGCGCGGCCAGAAGGGACGCGGTTTCCGCCTCAAGATCATGGTCGGCCAGCAGGTGATTGGTCAGCCACAGGGTGGCGCAATCGACCAGCACCACCTCGCCCTGCCCTGCCCCGGCCAGCGCGGCGCACAGATCAAGCGGGGCCTCGACAGTTTCCCACCCGGCCCCGCGGTCGGCGCGGTGGCGGGCGATGCGGGCGCGCATCTCATCATCCCAGGCCTCAGCCGTGGCGATATAGCGGCGCGGGCGGGCGCTGCCGATGGCCAGCCGCTCGGCGAGCGCCGACTTGCCCGACCGCGCGCCGCCGATCACAAAGCTGAATCCTGAAAGCAAGAAAATTTCGTCGGTCATTGATCCAGTCAAGTGCGCGCCCCGTATCTATCCTTGAAAGTGGCAGGAAATGCCTCTGCGCGTTGTCTGACTGGGGGTTCATCATGGCGCTCGACGGATATAACGACCAAACGATGTCTCGCCAAGCGATGCGGGCGGAACTTCTGGATGCGGAAACGGAATTGCGGCTGGCCTATGCCTGGCGCGACCAGCGCGATGAACAGGCGCTGCATCGGCTGGTGACGGCCTATATGCGCTTGGCGATCAGCATGGCCGCGAAATTCCGCCGCTATGGCGCGCCGATGAATGATCTGATTCAGGAGGCGTCGCTGGGCCTGATGAAGGCAGCGGAGAAGTTTGATCCCGATCGCGGCGTGCGGTTTTCCACCTATGCGGTTTGGTGGATCAAGGCCAGCATTCAGGATTACGTGATGCGGAACTGGTCCATGGTGCGGACGGGTTCGACCAGCAGCCAGAAGGCGCTGTTCTTCAACCTGCGCCGGGTACAGGCCAAGCTGGAGCGTGAGGCATCGCAGCGCGGTGAGACGCTGGACCAGTACCAGCTGCGCCAGTTGGTCGCCACCGAAGTGGGCGTGTCGCTGGCGGATGTGGAGATGATGGAAGGCCGGTTGTCGGGTTCCGATTTCTCGCTCAACGCGGCGCAGTCTTCGGATGAGGACGGGCGCGAATGGATCGACGCGCTGGAAGATGACGGCCCGCAGGCCGCCGAGTCGGTGGAAGTGGCACATGATGCCGAACGGCTGCGCCAATGGCTGGTGACGGCGATGGCCGCGCTGAATGCTCGCGAGCGGTATATCGTGGCCGAGCGCAAGCTGAAGGATGAACCCCGGACGCTGGAGAGCTTGGGCGAGGAACTGGGCCTGTCGAAAGAGCGGGTACGCCAGTTGGAGGCCGCAGCTTTCGCCAAGATGCGCCGCAGCCTGGAGCAGCAATCGCGCGAGGTTGTCGCGTTGCTGGCATGATCCGCGGGCTGATCCCCGCACTGCTGGCGCTGCATCTTGGCGGGGCGGCAGCAGCGCGTGAGATCGCGCCGGATGCGCTGGACAGCCTGCCGATGGTGGATGTGTTCGTGCTGGGCGAGGTGCATGACAACCCGGCCCATCACCGCAATCAGGCCCGCGCGCTGCGCGCCATTGCCCCTGCCGCGCTGGTGTTCGAAATGTTGCAGCAGGCGCAGGTGGATGCGCTGCCCTATGACCTGACGGATGCGGCGGCGGTCGAGGCGGCGACGCAGTGGGAAGCGCGGGGCTGGCCGGATTTTTCGATGTACCATCCCTTGTTTACTGCAGCCCCCGATGCCCGCATCTATGCGGGCGACGTGCCGCGCCCGGTGGTAACGCTGGCGCTGCGCGAAGGCGCGGCGATGGCGTTTGGCGAGCGGGCCGCGCAGTTCGGGCTGACGGTGCACTACCCGCCCGAGGTGCAGAAGGAACGGGAGGCCGATCTGTTGGCCGCGCATTGCTTTGCCATGCCCCCTGACGCGATGGGCAGCATGGTCGAGGCGCAGCGGTTGCGCGATGCAGTGCTGGCGCAGGCGGCGCTGCGGGCGCTGGAAGAAACCGGCGGGCCGGTGGCGGTGATCACTGGGGTGGAACATGCGCGCACCGATATCGGCGTGCCCGCGCTGATCCGGCAGGCGCAGCCGGGTGTAACGGTGCTCTCCATCGGGCAGGTGGAGCGCGCGCCGAAGGGGCGACCGCCGCATCATCTGTGGATCGTCACCGATGGCGTGGCCGACCGGGGCGATCCTTGCGAGGCCTTCGGGTCGACCGAGGGGTGAGGCGCCCGGTGCGGATGCGCGCGCATCCCGATGTAAGGTTGAGTTTGCGCCCGCTCCCCCCTACACCAAGGGCTGACAGGACAAGCGGAGCCTTCCGATGCTGGCCGACAAGCGCATCCTATTGATCATCGGGGGCGGTATTGCCGCCTACAAGTCGCTGGAGCTGATCCGGCTTTTGCGCAAGGCGGGCGCGGCGGTGACGCCGGTGCTAACACGCGCGGGTGCGGAGTTCGTGACGCCACTTTCCGTTTCTGCCTTGGCAGGCGAGAAGGTCTATACCCAGTTGTTCGACCTGACGGATGAGGCCGAGATGGGCCATATCCAATTGTCGCGGGTGGCGGATCTGCTGGTGGTGGCCCCGGCGACGGCAGACCTGATGGCCAAGATGGCCCAGGGGCGGGCGGATGATCTGGCCTCGACGCTGCTTTTGGCCACGGATACGCCGGTGATGGCGGCCCCGGCGATGAATGTGCGGATGTGGCAACACCCGGCGACGCAGCGGAATATTGCGGTGCTGCAAGGGGATGGCGTGCGGTTCATCGGCCCGGATGAGGGCGAGATGGCCTGCGGCGAATATGGCCCCGGGCGGATGGCGGAACCGGCGGCGATCCTTGCGGCGATCCAAGGTGCGCTGGTTGCGGGGCCACTGACCGGGCGGCATGTGCTGGTGACATCCGGGCCGACGCATGAACCGATTGATCCGGTGCGCTACATCGCCAACCGTTCCTCGGGCGCGCAGGGCACGGCGATTGCGGCGGCACTGCGTGATCTGGGGGCGCGGGTGACCTTCGTGACCGGGCCTGCCGCTGTGCCGCCGCCGGATGGCGTGGCGGTGGTGCGGGTGGAAACGGCGCAGCAGATGCTGGCGGCGGTGGAGGCGGCGCTTCCTGCGGATGCCGCGGTGATGGCGGCGGCGGTGGCCGATTGGCGGGTGGCCGAGGAATCACACTCCAAAATCAAGAAGGTGGCGGGGGCGGCCTTGCCGGTGCTGGGCTTTGCCGAGAACCCCGATATCCTGAAGACGGTCGCGCAATCGACCACCCAACGCCCGCGTCTGGTGGTGGGGTTCGCGGCGGAAACCGACGATGTGCTTGCCCATGCGCAGGCCAAGCTGGCGCGCAAGGGATGCGACTGGATCGTGGCCAATGACGTGTCGCCAGAGACCGGGATCATGGGCGGGGCGGAGAATGCGGTGACGCTGATTTCCGCCGCAGGATCCGAGGCTTGGCCGCGCCTGCCCAAGGATGAGGTGGCGCGCAGGCTGGCCCAGCGGATCGCGGCGGCGCTGGCATGAGCGCGCCGATGCTGAAAGTGCTGTGGGAGGATTGGGCGGACCGTAGCCTTGGCCTGCCCGCCTATGAAACGCCGGGGGCGGCGGGGGCGGATTTGCGGGCAAATCTGCCCCCCGAACAGCGCGCGGGGGGGTTCACGCTGGCCCCGATGCAACGGGCGATTGTGCCGACGGGGCTGCGCGTGGAAATCCCGTTCGGTTTCGAGATGCAGATTCGGCCCCGGTCTGGGTTGGCGTTGAAGCATGGCATCACCCTGCCCAACACGCCCGGCACCATCGATAGCGATTATCGCGGGCCTTTGGGCGTGGCGCTGGTCAACCTTGGGGACGCGCCCTATGTCATCGCGCATGGCGACAGGGTGGCGCAAATGATTGTGGCCCCCGTCATTCAGGTGGGATTTCAAGTGGTTGACAGCCTGTCGGATACAGAGCGCGGCGAGGGCGGCTTCGGGTCGACGGGGACGCGATGATCCTTGTTCTTGCGATGGCGGGGGCGCTCTGGGGGATCGGGGCGCTGATGAAGGTGCCATCATCGGTGCGGTTCGGGATGCTTGCGCTGCTTTGGGCGGCGGTGGTGGGGCTGCATGTGGCACTGCCGGACGGGCATCCGCTGCGGGTGGCGACGGGGGGCGCGCCGCAGGGGTGGGTTGCGCTGGGGATCATCGTGGCGCTGGCGCTGGCCTATCGGGCTGGGCTGCGGCGGCTGCGGGCGAAGGTGGCTCCTGCGGCGGCGCAAGGGCCGTCAGGAGCCTTTCGCCCCGCGGAGCTGGATCGCTATGCGCGGCATATCATGCTGCGCGAGATTGGCGGGCCGGGGCAGAGAAAGCTGAAGGATTCCAAGGTTTTGGTGATCGGCGCGGGGGGCCTTGGGTCGCCTGCGCTGCTGTATCTGGCGGGGGCCGGGGTGGGGGTTCTGGGCTTTGTCGATGATGACATGGTGGATGGGTCCAACCTGCAACGCCAGATCATCCATGCCGATCAGCGCATCGGGATGCCAAAGGTGTTTTCCGCCGAAATCGCGCTGCGGGCGCTGAACCCGTTCATCGAGTTGCGCCCCTATCACCGGCGGCTGGATGAGGCGGCGGCGCGGGCGCTGTTTGCGGATTATGACCTGATCCTCGATGGCACGGACAATTTCGACACGCGCTATATGGTGAACCGGGTTGCGGTGGAACTGGGCAAGCCACTGATTTCAGGTGCAATCACGCAGTGGGAGGGGCAGTTGTCGCTGTTCGATCCCACACATGGCGGGCCGTGCTATGAATGTGTCTTTCCCACCCGTCCTGCACCGGGGATGGTGCCGAGCTGCGCCGAGGCGGGCGTCGCGGCCCCGCTGCCCGGCGTGATCGGCGCGATGATGGCAATGGAAGCGGTCAAGCAGATCACCGATGCGGGCGAAGGATTGCGGGGGCGGCTGATGATCCATGATGCGCTGTATGCCGAGACGCGGGTGATCGGGATCACGCCGCGCGCCGATTGTCCGGTTTGCGGCGCAAGGGGTTGAGAACGCAGGGTTTACGGTTTGATTTGGCCCAAAACGCCGTGCCGCTGCCGGTGCAGCGCGTTGGTGCAGACGGCTGTGCAGACGCGCGGGGGTGATACGGGGCGTTAACCTTAACGCGGCGTGAAAAATGGACTTGCCGCGCACTGGACAGCGGCAGGGCCGCGCACCATAGTCTTGCGCCAGAAACGTGACATTCCAACCGTGGAGAACGACCGATGACGCTGACTGCATGGGCCTCTGGCCTGTCGCTTGCCCTTGGCCTGACCGCCACCGCAACCTTTGCGCAGGATGTGCCCGATCTGGCTGGCCGCGAAGTGGTGGTGGTGACCGAGAACGCCTATCCGCCGCTGCAATTCCTCGACAAGGACGGCAAGGCCGTGGGTTGGGAATATGACGCGATGGCAGAGATCGCCAAGCGGCTGAACATCACGGTGAAGTATGAGAATATTTCCTGGGATGCGATGATCCCGGCCGTGTCCGAGGGGCAGTTCGATCTGGGCATGACAGGCATCACCATCCGCGATGACCGCAAGGACAAGGTTGATTTCTCGGATGCCTATATGCGGTCAGAGATGCTGATGATGGTGCGCGGCGATGAGGCGCGGTTCACCGATGCGGCGAGCTTTGGCGCGAATCCGGATCTGCTGATGGCGGCGCAACCCGGCACCACGCCGTTCTATGTGGGCGTCTATGAGGTGCTGGACGGCAATGAGGAAAACGCCCGGATCGTGAAGTTCGAAACCTTTGGCGCGGGGCTTGAGGCGTTGAAGGCCGGGGATGTGGATCTGGTGCTGTCGGACAGCACCGCTGCGAACGGCTATGTTGCAGGGTCCGAAGGCGGGTTGAAGATCATCGGCGAGCCTCTGGGGGCCGAGGATTTCGGGTTCATCTTCCCGAAGGGTTCCGATCTGGTCGCTCCGATGAATGCGGCGATTGCCAGCATGAAGGCGGATGGCACGCTGGATGCGCTGAACACCAAATGGTTCCTTGAATACAAGATGGGCGAGTGAGCCAGACTGTTCCTGAAAGGGGGGCCCCGGCGGCAATGCCGGGGCCTTTCGCATGACCCCGAACCCGAAACTGGAAAATGACTTTCCGTGGTGGCTGCTGATCGTGGCCGGCCTTGGCATCTGGCTGTTCTACGAGGTTTGGGCCAATGCGGAGTATTCCGCCGTGATGGCCACGCTGTCGCGCGGCATTTGGATCACGATCATGGTGTCGGTCGTGGGCTATGCGGGGGCGTGCCTTCTGGGCCTTGCGCTGGCGGTGGGGTGCTTGTCGCGGTTCCTGATCCTGCGGCAGTTGTGCCGCTTCTATATCGAGGTGATGCGCGGCATCCCGATCATCGTGCTCCTGCTCTATGTGGCGTTCGTGCTGTCGCCGCTGGTGGTGGCGGGGTGGAATGCGGTGGCCGAACCCATCGGGCTGGACCCGATCCGCACGCGGGATTTTCCGCTGCTGTGGCGGGCGGTGCTGGCGCTGGTGCTGGCCTATGCGGCCTTTCTGGCCGAGATCTTTCGCGCCGGTTTGCAGGCGGTGGATGAGGGGCAGGTGGAGGCGGCCAAGGCGCTGGGCCTGAACGGCTGGCAGCGGTTCCGGCATATCACGTTTCCGCAGGCGTTCCGGATGATCCTGCCGCCTTTGGGCAATGATTTCGTGGCGATGGTGAAGGATTCGTCGTTGGTGTCGGTGTTGGGCGTGGGGGATATCACGCAGCTGGCCAAGGTGACGGCGGCCGGGAATTTCAAGTATTTCGAGACGTATAACGTGGCGGCGCTGATCTATCTGACGATGACGATCGGGCTGAGCCTGTTGATGCGGCGGCTGGAGCGGCGGTTGAAATCGCGCGAGGAACGGTAGGCGGCGGCGCGGGGCGGCGGCGTTGTTTGGGTATTTTTGCCAAGATGAAGCTGCAAGGTTCGGTTTGGGTGTTGGGGGTGGACGTTCCCCCCTGCCCTGCCTAGCTTTGGGGCTAAAGGAGACCCCATCCCATGACCAATCCCCTGCTTGCCCCCTGGACCGCCGAGTTTGGCCTGCCGCCCTTTGCCGAGATTACGGACGCCGATTTCGGCCCGGCCTTTGACGTGGCGCTGGCCGAGGCGCGGGCGGCGGTGGCGGGGATTGCGGATCAGGAAGCCGTGCCGACATTTGCCAATACCATCGCGGCGCTGGAACTGGCCGAGGGGGCTTTGGACCGGGTGTCGGGGGTGTTCTACAATCTGGCCGGGGCGGACAGCACCGAGGCGCGCGAGGCGTTGATGCGCGATCTGGCCCCGAAGATGAGCGCTTTTGCATCCGAGGTGACGAACAACAAGCGGCTGTGGGCGCGGATCGATGATCTGTGGGCGCGGCGAGATGGGCTAGGGCTGGAGCCGGAACAGATGCGGGTGCTGACGCTCTATCGGCGGATGTTCGTCCGGTCGGGCGCGGAGCTGGAGGGGGATGCGGCGGCGCGGTTGACGGCGGTGAAGGCGCGGCTGGCGGTGCTGGGAACGCAGTTTTCGCAGAACCTGCTGGCGGATGAGCGGGACTGGTTCATGCAGCTGGCCGAGGAGGATCTGGAAGGGTTGCCGGATTTCGTAGTGGATACGGCGCGGGCGGCGGGCAAGGAGCGGGGGCAGAACGGGCCGGTGGTGACGCTGAGCCGGTCGCTGATCGTGCCGTTCCTGCAATTCTCGCCCCGGCGGGAATTGCGGCGCGTGGCTTATGAGGCCTGGGTCGCACGTGGCGCGAATGGCAATGACCATGACAACCGCGCGATTGCGGCGGAGATCCTCGGCTTGCGGGAGGAGCGGGCGAAGCTGTTGGGCTATGGCAGCTTTGCCGCGTTCAAGCTGGAACCCGAGATGGCCAAGACGCCGGAGGCAGTGCGCGATCTGCTGATGCGGGTGTGGGAGCCGGCCAAGCGCAAGGCGATGGCGGATGCGGCGGTGCTGGAGGCGATGCTGCAGGCGGATGGCATCGCGGGTGATCTGGAGCCGTGGGATTGGCGGTTCTATTCCGAGCGGCGCAGGCGGGCCGAGCATGATCTGGATGAGGCGGCGCTGAAGCCCTACCTCGGGCTGGAGGCGATGCTGGGCGCAATGTTCGGCTGTGCAAGCCGCCTGTTCGGGCTGGAATTCCGCGAGATTGCGGGGCCGTTCTATCACCCCGATGTGCGGGGGTGGGAGGTGACGCGGGGCGGCGCGCATGTGGCGGTGTTTCTTGGCGACTACTTCGCGCGGTCGTCGAAGCGGTCGGGGGCGTGGTGTTCGGCGATGCGGTCGCAGCGCAAGCTGGGCGGGGATCAGCGGCCCATCGTTGTGAATGTGTGCAATTTCGCCAAGGGCGAGCCGAGCCTGTTGTCTTGGGATGATGCGCGGACGCTGTTCCATGAATTCGGCCATGCGCTGCATCAGATGCTGTCGGATGTGACGCATGGGTTCATTTCGGGCACCAGCGTCGCGCGCGATTTCGTAGAACTGCCCAGCCAGTTGTATGAACATTGGCTGGAGGTGCCTGCGGTGCTGGAGGAATATGCCCGGCATTGGCAGACGGGCGCGCCGATGCCTGTGGATATGCGCGACCGGCTGCTGGCGGCGGGGACTTATGATCAGGGCTTTGCCACGGTGGAGTTCGTGTCATCCGCGCTGGTCGATCTGGCCTTCCATGAGGGGGCGGCGCCTGTGGACCCGATGGCCATGCAGGCCGAGGTGTTGGACGGTTTGGGGATGCCGCGCGCGATCAGGATGCGGCACGCGACGCCGCATTTTGCGCATGTGTTTTCCGGCGACGGTTATTCGGCGGGGTATTATTCCTATATGTGGTCCGAGGTGATGGATGCCGATGCCTTTGCGGCGTTTGAGGAGGCGGGCGATCCGTTCCATCCGGAAACGGCGGCCAAGCTGGAGCGGCATATCCTGAGCGCGGGCGGGTCTGAGGAGGCGGAGGTGCTGTATACCCGGTTCCGGGGCCGGATGCCGGGGGTGGAGGCGCTGCTGAAGGGCCGGGGGCTTTTGGACGCCGCCTGATCATCGGGCCTGACGGGCTGGCATCTGCCCGAGCGGGGTGGTTAATTGCGGCCTGACGCAGGGAGACAGGCATGACATTCGGCACGAATATCCGCACCTATTGGCAGGGGCGCTGGCACGAGGGCGATGTCGCGGTGATGAAGGCCGCGGATCATGGCATCTGGCAGGGGTCTTCGGTCTTTGACGGGGCGCGGATGTTTGACGGGCTGGTGCCCGATCTGGCCAAGCATTGCGCGCGGGTGAATGACAGTGCGCGGGCGCTGATGATCACGCCCACGATGGACCCCGGCGAGATGGAGGCCGTGATCCGCGAGGGGCTGCGCGCCTATGGGCGGGGCGCGGCAGTCTATGTGCGGCCGATGTATTGGGCGCTGGACGGGTCTGATCTGGGGGTGGCCCCGGCGGAGGGGGCGACGGGGTTTGCCATCAGCCTCGAACAGGTGGCGATGCCGGATGCGGCGTTCCAGACCACGGTGACGCGGACGCGGTTCCGCCGCCCGGTGCTGGAGGACAATGTGTGCAACGCCAAGGCGGGGTGTCTGTATCCCAACAACGCGCGGATGCTGGTGGAGGCGAAGGCCAAGGGGTTTGGCAATGCGCTGGCTGCCGATGCGATGGGCAATCTGGCGGAAAGTGCGACGGCAAATGTGTTTCTGGTGAAGGACGGCGCGCTGTTCACGCCGATCCCGAACGGCACCTTTCTGGCCGGGATCACGCGGGCGCGGCATATCGCCAATGCGCGGGCGGCGGGGATTGAGGTGCATGAGACGGTGTTGAGTTTCGAGGATGTGCATGCGGCGGATGAGGTGTTCCTGTCGGGAAACTTTGCCAAGATCACATCGGTGCGGGCTTTTGACGGGACAGAGTATCGGTCGCGCGCGGTGACGGAGCGGATGCGGGGGTTGTATATGGATTGGGCGGCGTCGCAACCGGTGTGAGGGAGGCGAAATCTGACGCAGATTTCGCGACGGAATTTGACGCAAATTCCGAAGACGGCACCGGGGAGACCCGATGGGGCGCAATGCGCCCCGGAATTTGCGTCAAATTCCGTCGCGGTTTTTGCGTCAAAAACCGCTCTCTTGCGCGGGGCCCGGCGCGGCTTATGATCGGGGCGCCCAAGGAGTGAGACATGCGGAAATTCCTCGTCATCCTGGATGACACGCGCGAATGCCTGAATGCGATGCGCTTTGCGGCGCTGCGGGCGGCCCATACGGGGGGCGGCGTGACCATACTGTCGATCATCCCGCCGGAAGAGTTTCAGCACTGGATGGGCGTGGCCGATCTGATGCGGGCCGAGGCGCGGGAACGGATTGAGGCGCATTTCGAGGTCTTTGCCAAATGGATGCGCGACCGGCAGGGGATCAACCCGGAACTTGTGATCCGTGAGGGGGATCCGGTGAACGAGATTCTGGCGCAGGTGAAGGAAGACCCGGAAATCGGGATTCTGGTGCTGGGCGCGGGGACGGATAAATCCGGGCCGGGGCCGTTGGTCACGCAGATGACACGCAATTCGGGGAACCTGCCCATCCCCATCACCATCGTGCCGGGCGACATGTCGAAGGAACGGCTGGAGAGTATCACCTGATCATGCTGCAGCGCAGCACGAATCGGTGACAATCGCCTGCATCTTTGCCAGACTGCCCTTAGGGAGGACTGAACAAGGAGCATGACCATGCGCCCTTTGTCGTCTTTGCCGCTGCGCGCGATCCGACCGCGCCCCTATTCCATCTTTCTGCCTGCCCCCCTGCGCCTGCTGATGCGGCGGGCCACCCACCCCCTGTGCTGCCGCGCTGCGCTGGCGCAGATGTATGGCTATTGGGAGCCGTGATCGGGCGTCGGATCGTGGATTAGAACGGTTCCAAACTTGACACTGGCCGGGCCAAGGCGCATATCCGATAGAAGTAGTCGGACAAGCCCCCCGGAGGTGGCGAGATGTTCATCCAGACCGAATCCACGCCGAACCCTGCCACGCTGAAATTCCTGCCCGGCCAGACCGTGCTCGAACTGGGCACGGCGGATTTCCCGAATGCGGAAGCCGCGCAGAAATCGCCGCTGGCGCGGCGCATCTTTGCCACGGGCGGTGTGGCGGGGGTGTTCTTCGGCACCGATTTCGTGACCGTGACCAAAGCCGAGGCTGTGGAATGGGATCATGTGAAGCCCGCAATTCTGGGCGCGATCATGGAGCATTACCAGTCGGGTGCCGCCACGATTGAAGGCGAGGGCGCGGCCGGGGGCCATGCCGAACATACCGGCGAGGATGGCGACATCGTGCGCCAGATCAAGGAATTGCTGGATACCCGCGTGCGGCCAGCCGTGGCGCAGGATGGCGGCGACATCACCTTCCACGGCTTTGACCGGGGCGTGGTCTACCTGCATATGCAGGGTGCTTGTGCCGGTTGCCCGTCCAGCACGCTGACGCTGAAGATGGGGATCGAGAACCTGCTGCGGCATTACATTCCCGAAGTGCTGGAAGTCCGCCCCGTCGCGGCCTGATCCTTCGTGGTGCCCTGCATCCTTGCCTTTGACACATCGGCCGCGCATTGCGCGGCCGCTTTGCTGATCGGTGACCGGATCGTGGCGTCAAGCTTCGAGCCGATGGAAAAGGGGCAGGCTGAACGCCTGCTGCCCCTCTGCGAGGATCTGCTGGGGGCGGCGGGCATTGGCTGGCCTGACCTGACGGCGGTGGCGGTGGGCACGGGGCCGGGGAATTTCACCGGCGTGCGGATCGCGGTGGCGGCGGCGCGGGGGTTGGCGCTGTCGCTGGGCATACCGGCGATGGGCGTGACGCGGTTGGAGGCGCTGGCCCATGGCCTGCCCCGCCCGCTGATGGTGGTCGAGGATGCGCGGCGGGCCGAGGTCTATGTGCAGGAGTTCGAGGACGCGGCTGGGGAGGCGCGGCTGACGGAGATCGCCGCCCTGCCGCAGGTGACCGCGATGCTGGATTTCGCGGGATCGGCCGCGTCTCTGGCGGCAGAGGTGACGGGGGGGCGCGTGCTGATCCAGCCCCTTCCGCTGACCCATGCGATGGCCTTCATCGCGGCGGCGCGGGAGGGGGCGCAGCCGCGCCCTGCCCCGTTCTATCTGCGCGGCGCGGATGCGGCCCCGCCATCGGACCCGCCCCCGGTGATCCTGCCATGACGGTGATCCTGCCATGACGCCCGCCGCACTGGCCGCGCTGCATGCGCGCTGCTTCTCCACCCCGCGCCCCTGGGGCGAGGCGGAGTTTGCGGATTTTCTGGCCGATCCGCTGGCGTTCCTGCTGATCGAAGGGGATGCCGGGTTCCTGCTGGCCCGGGTGGTGGCGGGCGAGGCGGAATTGCTGACACTGGCCGTCGCGCCCGAGGCGCGGCGGCGCGGGTTGGGGCGCAGGTTGCTGGCGCGGTTCATCTATCAGGCGCGGTTGCGCGCGGCCGAGACGGCCTTTCTGGAGGTGGCAGCCGACAATACGGCGGCGCGCAGCCTGTATCTGGCGGCGGGCTTTGGCGAATCCGGGCGGCGGAAGGGCTATTATTACGCCCCCGATGGCACGCGCAGCGATGCGCTGGTGATGGTTCGGGCGCTGTGATTGCCGCTTTCCGCTGCGTCAGGCGCCAGAAATTTGATCAGAAGATCAAAGCGCGGCCATCCGCCTCGCAAAGAGGTGTTGACCCGCTTTCGGGAATCCGCCCTAAACTAGCGCCATGCGCCCCGGACCACTGGCATGGGATTCCGGCCTGAGGGACGTTGAGCGACAAGAAACGACCATAACGATAACCGGGAGATTACGATGACCCTGATGAAGCATTTCCTCGGCGCGGCGGCCACGCTGGCGCTGACCGCTGGTGTTGCCGCGGCTGAACCTGCAATCATTTTCGACCTTGGGGGCAAGTTCGACAAATCCTTCAACGAGGCGGCCTTCAACGGCGCCGAGCGTTGGGCCAAGGAAACGGGCGGCACCTACAAGGAATTGGAGATGCAGGACGAAGCCCAGCGCGAACAGGCGCTGCGCCGTCTGGCCGAGGCCGGCTCGAACCCCGTCGTGATGACGGGCTTTGCTTTTGGCGATGTGCTGGCCAAGGTTGCGCCGGATTTCCCGGACACCAAGTTTGCGATCATCGACATGGTGGTGGAACAGCCCAACGTGAAATCCGTCGTGTTCAACGAACATGAAGGGTCCTACCTCGTGGGGATGATGGCAGCGCTCGCGTCGAAGACCGGCACTGTCGGATTCATCGGCGGGATGGACATTCCGCTGATCCGCAAGTTCGGTTGCGGCTATGCCCAGGGCGTGAAGGCGGTGAATGCGGATGCAACCGTGGTTCTGAACATGACCGGCACCACCCCCGCCGCGTGGAATGACCCGGTGAAGGGCGCGGAACTGGCAAAGGGCCAGAAATCGCAAGGTGCGGACGTGATCTATGCCGCCGCTGGCGGCACGGGTGTGGGCGTGCTGCAGGCCGCCGCCGACGAAGGCATCCTGTCGATCGGCGTGGACAGCAACCAGAACTACATGCACCCCGGCTCGGTCCTGACCTCGATGCTCAAGCGCGTGGACAACGCCGTGTATGAGGCCTTCAAGGAAGGCGAGAACCTGACCCCCGGCTTCAACGTCATGGGTCTGGCGAATGACGGCGTGGGCTATGCGATGGATGAGAACAACGCCTCGCTGGTGACTGCCGAAATGCAGGCTGCTGTTGATGCGGCAGCGGAAAAGATCAAATCGGGCGAGCTGGTCGTGCATGACTACATGTCCGACAACACCTGCCCTGCGGCCACGTTCTGATCGGCTGATCTGAAACAACCGGATGCCGCGCCAATCCCTTGGCGCGGCATCTGCACTAGAACGGGACCGAAGCCGCGAAAAGACGGACGAGGGAACAGGGGGTACGACATGGCGACTGGTGGGGCGGATGCGCGCTATGCCATTGAGCTGAAGGGGATATCCAAATCCTTTGGCCCGGTGCAGGCCAACAAGGACATCCACATCGCCGTGCCCAAGGGCACGATCCACGGGATCATCGGCGAGAATGGCGCGGGGAAATCCACGCTGATGTCGATCCTGTACGGCTTTTATCGGGCCGATTCGGGCGAGATTTTCATCAATGGCAAACTGACCGCCATCCCCGACAGCCAGAGCGCCATTCGCGCCGGGATCGGGATGGTGTTCCAGCATTTCAAGCTGGTGCAGAATTTCACCGTGCTGGAAAATGTGATCCTGGGCGCGGAAGAGGGGGCGCTGCTGGCGGGGTCGCTGTCGAAGGCGCGCAAGGTACTGGGCGATCTTTCCCGCGAATATGAGCTGGACGTGGACCCGGATGCGGTGATCGAGGATCTGTCGGTCGGCCATCAGCAGCGGGTGGAAATCCTGAAGGCGCTGTATCGGCAGGCGGATATCCTGATTCTTGACGAGCCAACGGGGGTGCTGACACCCGATGAGGCGGACCATCTTTTCCGCATCCTGAAAGGGCTGCGCGATCAGGGCAAGACGGTGATCCTGATCACCCACAAGCTGCGCGAGATCATGGAGACGACCGACAATGTCAGCGTGATGCGGCGCGGCACGATGGTGGGCACGGTCAAGACCACCGAGAGCAGCCCCGAGGAGTTGGCGGAGCTGATGGTGGGGCGGAAGGTTCTGCTGGAGGTGGAGAAGAAACCCGCGACGCCGGGCGAGGTGGTCTTGAGGGTCGAAGACCTGCGGGTGAAGGACGAACACGGGGTGGAGCGGCTGAAGGGCATCAGCTTTGAAATCCGCGCGGGCGAGATTCTGGGGATCGCCGGGGTGGCCGGGAACGGGCAGTCGGAACTGCTGGAGGCACTGGGCGGCATTGCCAAGGCGACCGGGCGGATCACGCTGAAGGGGGCGGAGTTGCCGCTTTCGGGCAAGGGCGCGGATGGGCAAAGCCGCCGCGCGGCCGGCATCGCCCATGTGCCCGAGGATCGGCAGCATCTGGGCCTGATCATGGATTTCACGGCGTGGGAAAACGTGGCTTTCGGCTATCACAACGCGCCAGAGTACCAGAAGAACGCGCTGTTCATGGATAATGACGCCCTGCGCGCGGATACCGAAAAGAAGATGGCGACCTTTGACGTGCGCCCGCCGATCCCCACGCTGGCGGCCAAGAATTTTTCCGGCGGCAACCAGCAAAAGATCGTGGTCGCGCGCGAGATCGAGCGGAACCCGGATCTTTTGCTGATCGGTCAGCCGACGCGGGGGGTGGATATCGGGGCGATCGAATTCATCCACAAGCAGATCGTGGCGCTGCGCGATCAGGGCAAGGCGATCTTGCTGGTATCGGTGGAACTGGACGAGATCCGCAGCCTTTCGGACCGGGTCGCCGTGATGTTCGACGGGCGGATCATGGGCTTTCGCGATCCGGAGACCACGGATGAACGCGATCTGGGACTGCTGATGGCGGGCATCGCCGGGGACAGCAAGGGGGAGGCCGCCTGATGGAACGTTTGCCACGCTGGGCGGATGTCGTGCTGGTGCCTTTGGTCAGCCTTTTGCTGGCCGCGCTGATTGCTGCGCTGGTGATCCTCGCCATCGGGCAGGACCCGTGGGAGGCGATCACGGTGATGGTCAAGGGATCGGTGATGGATTCCTATGGCTGGGGCTATACGCTGTATTACGCGACGAGCTTCATGTTCACCGGGTTGGCGGTGACCGTGGCCTTTCATGCGAGCCTCTTCAACATCGGAGGTGAGGGGCAGGCGCAGCTGGGCGGGCTTGGCGTAGCGCTGGCCTGTCTGTTCATCCCTTGGCCGCATTGGACGCTGGCCCTGCTGGGGGCCACGATGGCGGCGGCGCTGTTCGGGGCGGCCTGGGCCGCGATCCCGGCCTATCTGCAGGCGCGGCGGGGCAGCCATATCGTGATCACCACGATCATGTTCAACTATATCGCGGCGGCGGTGCTGATTTTCCTTCTGGTGGATGTGCTGCGCCCGGATGGGCAGATGGACCCGGCGACCGCCAGCTTCCCCGAAGCGGCGCGGCTGCCCACGCTGAACCAGATCCCGGTGTTCAACCTGTTCTTCACATCGAACGTGCCTGCCAACGTGACGCTGTTCATCGCGCTGGGTATGGCGGTGGTGGTGTGGGCGCTGTTGTGGCGCACGCGGCTGGGCTATGCGATCCGCGCCTTTGGCAAATCCGAGGCGGCAGCGAAATATGCGGGCATCAGCCCCTTTACCATCATCATGGTGGCGATGCTGATTTCCGGCGGGCTGGCCGGGATGATGGCCATCAACAACGTGATGGGCGAGGCGGAGCGGCTGTTGCAGAACTCGGCATCCGGTGCGGGGTTCATCGGGATTGCGGTGGCGCTTATGGGGCGCAACCATCCGGTGGGGGTGGTGCTGGCGGCGCTGCTGTTTGGCTTCCTGTTTCAGGGCGGGGCGGAGCTGGGCCTGTGGACCAAGATCCCTATTGAGATGCGGACGGTGGTGCAGGGCTTGGTGATCCTGTTCACCGGGGCGCTGGATGTGATGGTGCGGATGCTGCTGACGTGGATCTTCAACCTGTTCCGGGCTGGCCGGGTGGCGAAGGGGGCCGCGTGATGGATTACGCAACGCTTTTGCAACTTCTGGACACGACCTTGCGGCTGGCGACGCCCTTGCTGTTCGCCTGTCTGGCAGGGCTTTATTCCGAACGGGCGGGGATTTTCGACATCGGGCTGGAAGGCAAGATGCTGATGGCGGCGATGGCCTCGGCCTCGGTCGCGTTTCTGACGGGGTCGGTCTGGGCCGGCTTGCTGGCCGGTATGGGCGCATCGCTGGTGATGGCGGGGCTGCACGGCGTGGCGTCGATCACCTTTC
This sequence comes from Variovorax paradoxus, assembly GCA_943370085.1. GTDB lineage: Bacteria > Pseudomonadota > Alphaproteobacteria > Rhodobacterales > Rhodobacteraceae > Paragemmobacter. Next base: position 60,822 of record CALRPT020000015.1, read on the forward strand.
GCGGCAATCAGCTGATTTCCGGGGTGGCGCTGAACTTTGTGGCGTCGGGCATCACGGTGCTGATCGCGCAACGCCTGTTCGGGCAGGGCGGGCGGACGCCGCCCTTGACCGGGGATGCGCGGTTCGAGGCGATCACCCTGCCCTTTGCCGAGGAATTGCGCGGCGTGCCGGTGATCGGGCCGCTCTATGCCGAGGTGATCTCGGGGCATCCGCTGCTGGTTTATGTGGCGCTGCTGGCGGTGCCGGTGACGTGGTGGGTGCTTTATCGCACGCGGTTCGGGCTGCGGCTGCGGGCTGTGGGGGAAAACCCGGCGGCGGTGGATACGGCGGGTATTTCCGTGGTGGGCCTGCGCTTTGCCGCCGTGGCGATCACCGGCATCCTGTGCGGGCTGGCGGGGGCCTATATGGCGACCGCGCTGCAGGCGGGGTTCGGGCGCGAGATGACGGCGGGGCGCGGCTATATCGCGCTGGCCGCGCTGATCTTTGCCAAATGGCGGCCGGTGGCGGCGCTGTGGGCCTGCCTGCTGTTCGGGTTCTTCCAGGCACTCGCGCTGCGGCCGGATGTGGTCGAGGCAGTGGTGCAGGTGAAGGTGCCGGTGCCGTTCCTGGATGCGCTGCCTTATGTCCTGACCGTGCTGGTGCTGGCGGGATTCGTCGGCAAGGCCATTCCGCCGCGCGCGGGGGGGGAGCCTTATGTCAAAGAGCGCTGATCTGGCGGCACTGGTCCGGACGCGGTCGGGGGAGGCTCCGGTCCGGCTGGGGCTGATCCTTGGGTCCGGGCTGGGGCATCTGGCGGGCACGGTGGAAGGGGTGGCGATCCCTTACGCCGATCTGCCGGGATTTCCACATGCGGGGGTGTCGGGGCATAACCCCAACCTTGTGATCGGCGATCTGGAGGGGGTGCGCGTGGCGGTGTTCGGCGCGCGCGAGCATTACTATGAAAACGGCAATCCAGGCGCCATGCGGCCTGCGCTGGAACTCTTGAAGGCGCTGGGCGGTGAGGCGCTGATCGCCACCAATGCGGCGGGCTCCTTGCGCGCAGATATCCAGCCTGGCGATCTGATGCTGTTGTCGGATCACATCAACTTTTCCGGGCTGAACCCGCTGATCGGCGAACGCACCGATGCGCGGTTCGTGCCGATGGGCAATGCGCATGACCCGGCCCTGCGCGCGGCCCTGCGGGCGAGTGCGGCAGCCGAGGGCGTGGCGCTGCCCGAAGGGGTGTATGCGTGGTATTCCGGGCCTTCGTTCGAGACGCCTGCCGAAATTCGCGCGATCCGGACGCTGGGCGGCGATGCGGTGGGGATGTCGACGGTGCCTGAGGTGATCCTCGCGCGGTTCCTCGGCCTTCGCGTTGCGGCGATTTCTACCATCACCAACATGGCGGCTGGGCTGTCGGACGAAAAGATCAGCCATGAGCACACCAAGGCCATGGCCCCCTTGGGTGCGGCAAAACTGGAACGGGTGCTGCGGCATTTCCTGCGACATCTGCCGCAAGGCTGACGGGCGTTTGACAAGGCGGGCAAAGGCGCGCAACCCTTTGGCCTGACTGCACCCTTGCGGTGCGTCGCCTTTCTGTCCGCCGCTTCTGTTTCCCGGCCTTGCCCATGCAGCTTTACCTTCCGATTGCCGAGGTATCGGTCAATGCCTTCCTCCTTTTGGGGTTGGGCGGGATCGTGGGCTTTTTGTCAGGCATGTTCGGCGTGGGCGGCGGGTTTCTGATCACGCCCCTGCTGTTCTTTATCGGCGTGCCGCCTGCTGTGGCGGTGGCGACAGGGGCCAATCAGGTGGTGGCCTCGTCGGTTTCGGGCGTGCTGGCGCAGGTGCGGCGCAAGGCGGTGGATTTCCAGATGGGCACGGTGCTGCTCTTGGGCGGGATGGTGGGGTCGGTTGTCGGCATCTGGGTGTTTCAATGGATGACGCGGCTGGGGCAGGTCGATCTGTTCGTGCAGCTGTCCTATGTGCTGTTTCTGGGCCTGATCGGGGCGATGATGCTGCAGGAAAGCCTGCGGTCTTGGTTCCGGGCGCAGAAGGGCGGGCCGATCCGGCGGTCGCATGTGCATACATGGGTGCATGGCCTGCCGCTGAAGATGAAGTTCCGCGCCTCGGGGCTGTATATCAGCGTGCTGCCGCCCTTGGCGGTGGGGGCGATGGTGGGGTTTCTGGCGGCGATCATGGGGGTGGGCGGCGGTTTCGTCATGGTGCCGGCGATGATCTATCTCTTGGGGATGCCCACGAAGGTGGTGGTGGGCACATCGCTGTTTCAGATCATTTTCGTCACCGCCTTCACCACGCTGATGCATGCGGTGACCAGCCAGACAGTGGATATCCTGCTGGCCTTCCTGTTGATCGTGGGGGGCGTGATCGGGGCGCAGATCGGTACCACCATTGGCGTGCGGCTGAAGGCGGAGCAGTTGCGCATCCTGCTGGCGCTTCTGGTGCTGGCGGTATCGGTCAAGATCGCGCTGGACCTGCTCTTGCGCCCGTCGGAACTCTATTCCGTGGTGCCGGGGATCCTGCCATGAGGGGGGCCATTCTTGCCCTTATGTTGATGGCCATCCCTGCGATGGCGGCGGAAAGCATCGTGGCAGGGCTGAGCCAGAACCGCGTGTCGATCACGGCGGATTTCGACGGGTCAGAGATATTGGTTTATGGCGCGGTCAAGCGGAATACCCCCGCGCCGGAGGAACCGATCGAGGTGATCATCACCGTCGAGGGGCCGTCGACCCCGGTGACCATCCGCAAGAAGGACAGGCGGGCGGGCATCTGGATCAACACCGAAGCGGTGGAGGTGGACGCAGCACCCAGCTTTTATGCCGTCGCCACCACCGGGCCGCTGCGGCAGATATTGACCGAGACCGAGGACCTGCGCCACCGCATCACCCTGCCCCGCGTGATCCGCACCGTGGGGGCCGCGACCGATGCGGGGGGGCCGGATGATTTCATCGATGCGATGCAACGCATCCGGCTGGCCGAAAGCCGCTACAAGGTGTTGCAGGGCGCGGTGGAGTTCACCGAACAGACGCTGTTCCGCGCCGATATCGTGCTGCCCTCGAACCTGACCGAAGGCGAATACCGGGTGCGCATCTTCCTGACGCGCGACGGGCGCGTGGTGGATGAGCAGGACCGTGTGGTGGGCGTGCGGAAAGAGGGGCTGGAGCGGCTGCTGTTCAACCTGTCACGGGAACAGCCGCTGATATACGGCATCCTGTCGCTCTTGATGGCGGCGGGGGCGGGATGGGCGGCCTCGGCCGGGTTCCGCATCCTGCGCAGTTAGGCCGTGACTTTACCGGCCAACGCGCCCGGTGCCACGCGCGCCATGCTGATACCGCGCGCTGCGTTCAGAACCATCAGCGCGGCCCAGAGGCCGTGATTGCCAAAGGCCGGGGGCAGGATGGCCAAGGCGGCGGCATAGATGGCCACCGACAGAATCATGGTGCGCCGCATCTGGGCGGTCAGCGTGGCGCCGATGAAGATCCCGTCATAGATCCATGAGGCGACCCCGATCAGCGGGGCCACCACCAGCCAGGGCAGGAAAGCGCGCGCCTCGGCGCGCACATCCGGGGCGGTGGTCATCAGGTCAATGATCGCATGCCCCGCGAAGGCAAAGCTCAGCGCTATCAGCGCCGCCCCGGCAAAGCCCCACTGCATCGCCAGCCGCCCGGCGCGGCGCAGGTCATCCCGCGCCCGCGCGCCGACGGCCTGACCCACCAGCGTTTCGGCGGCAAAGGCGAACCCGTCCAGCGCATAGGCGGTGATGTACAGGAATTGCAGCAGCACCTGATTGGCCGCCAGCGTCACATCGCCCTGCCGCGCGCCCAGAAAGACAAAGGTGGTGAAGCTGAGTTGCAGCAGGACCGAGCGGATCATGATGTCGCGGTTGACCGCCAGCATCACCCGCAGGGCGGTGCGGTCGGGCAGCCGCGCCAGCGCCGCGCGCCAGACCGGGATCAGCCCGTCGCGGCAGAGCCAGAGGCCCAGCGCAAGCCCCGTCCATTCCGCGATCAGGGTGGCGGCGGCGACGCCGCCCACGCCCCAGCCAAGGCCGAGGACGAACCAAAGATCGAGGATGACGTTCACCCCGTTGATCCAAAGTTGCAGCAGTAGCACCGCGCGGGTGCGCTCCACCGCGATCAGCCAGCCGGTCACGGCATAGGCGGCGATGGTGGCAGGCGCCCCCCAGATGCGGATGGCTAGGTAGTGCTGGGCGAGGCGCTCCACCTCATCCCCTGCCGGGGCGATGGCGAAGGCGGCTTGGAACAGCGCCCCCTGCGCTGCGATGAAGATCAGCCCGGCCACCGCGCCAATCAGCAGGGCGCGCATCAGGATCGCCCCCCGCTCGGCCATGTCGCCCGCGCCATGCGCCTGCGCGGCCAGCCCCGACGTGCCCATGCGCAGAAAGCCGAACACCCAATAAAGCGAGATCAGGATCACCGATCCCACCCCCACCGCCCCGATGGGCGCGGCCTGCCCCATCTGCCCCACCACGCCCGTATCCACCGCACCCAATAGCGGCACCGTGGCATTCGACAGCACGATGGGCGCAGCAATCTTCAGCAGGCGGGAATGGGTGATGGCGGTCATGGTGGGGTGACCATGGCGGAAGGGGGCGGTGGGGGAAAGGGGGCTGGTCGCGGCGTGCCATGATTTGAGAGGGGCCTGACGTTGGTTCTTGCCTTGCCAGCGATGGGCGGCTGCGGAACACTCAACGCAGGCCGTGAAAGGACAGGAAGATGACGAGGTTGCGCCTGCGCATTCTCTTTGGCGATGCGATGCTGGGGCCGGGCAAGGCCGAGCTTCTGGAGCGCATCCGCGACACCGGGTCCATCGCCGCCGCCGGGCGGCAGATGGACATGAGCTACAAGCGGGCGTGGATGCTGGTCGAAGAGATGAACGCGGCCTTTCAGGCGCCGCTGGTGGCCAGCACGCGGGGCGGGCCGGGGGGTGGCGGTGCAAGCCTGACCGAGGCCGGGGCCGATGTGCTGCGCCTGTATCACGGGATTGTCGCCACGGCGCAGCAGGCCACGGCCGAGGATATCAGCGCGCTGGAGGCGATGCTGCGCGCGCCGGGGGCGGGGGATATATCCGGCCAGAAATAACGCTTGCCGGCGCGGCTGGTTCCAAGTGTTATGGGTCTGATGCCGGATCGAACGGAGATGCCATGCGCCAACCGATTGCCCTTGCTGCTGCCCTGTCGATGGTGCTGGCCACGCCGACGCTTGCCGATACGGTGGTGGTCTTTGCCGCCGCGTCGCTGAAGACCGCGCTGGATGCCGTGGCCGCCGATTTTCAGGCGCAGACGGGCCATAGCGTGGTGATCAGCTATGGCGGGTCAAACGCGCTGGCCAAGCAGATCATCGAGGGCGCGCCTGCGGACATCTTCCTGTCGGCGGCCGTGAACTGGATGGATGAGGTGGAAAAGGCCGGGCTGGTGGCCGAAGGCACGCGGGCCGATCTGTTGGGCAACAGTCTGGTTCTGGTGGCCCATGGCAAGGGCGCGGCCCCGGTGGACATCGGCCCCGGCCTTGATCTGGTCGCCCTGCTGGGCGATGGCAGGCTGTCCATGGCGATGGTCGATGCCGTGCCCGCCGGGCAATATGGCAAGGCGGCGCTGATATCGCTGGGCCAGTGGGCGGCGGTGGAGGGATCGGTCGCGCAATCGGAAAACGTGCGGGCGGCGCTGGCGCTGGTGACTGCGGGCGAGGCACCTTACGGCATCGTCTATGCCACGGATGCGGCGCCGGATGACAATGTCACCGTCGTTGGCACCTTTCCCACTGACAGCCACCCGCCCATCGTCTATCCCGGCGCGCTGCTGACGGGCGCGGACGATGCGGCAGACCGGGCGTTTTTCGAGGCGCTGTCGTCGGAAGCGGGCGATGCGCGCTTTGCCGAACAGGGGTTCGTGATCCTGAACTGACAGCCTTGGCTATTCCGCCGCTTCGCCCGTTGGCGATGGCATCAGGAAATGCCCGGTGCCCTGTGCGAAAAGGCGGGCGCGGTTGTCCTGCCACGCCTCGACATGCACCGAGGCGTAGCGGCGGCCAGAGCGGTTGACGCGGGCGCGGGCATAGGCATCGCGCGGCAGGCCGGTACGCAGATAATCCACTGTGAAATCAATCGTCTTGGGCAGGCGCAAGGGGCGTTCGGCAATGGCGGCGGGGTCAAGCTGGCCTGCCTCCATCTCTTCCCACAGGATGGACCAGGACAGTTCGATGATCGCCGCCACCTCAAGGAAGGCCGCTGTCACCCCGCCATGCAGGGCGGGCAGCGCGGGGTTGCCGATCAGCTTTTCATCAAAGGGCAGGATCGCGGTCAGCTCATCCCCGCGCCGGTCGAACTGGATGCCGAGGTATTGGATGTAGGGCACGCCCGAGAGCAGCGCCTTGAGCGCGCCGTCGCGGCGTTGCTTTATCACCTGCACGGGTTCGGGTTTGGCGCGGGTCATTTCACCCCCTTCGGTCGATCCAGCGTGAAGGCCCCGGTCGCGGCGGCGACAGGGCGGGTGTCATCCTCATCCGTCGCCGTCACGCGGACAAAGGCGACAGAGCGGGTGACATGGTAGCATTCCGCCCGCGCGGTGATGGTCTGGCCCGGCGTGGCGGGGCGGAAATAGTCAATCCGCAGATCCAGCGTCGCGGTGGCAATGGGGGCGGCCGGGTGGCACATCACCGCCGCGCCGCTGGCCGTATCCATCAGCGCCGATACGGCCCCGCCATGCAGCACGCCAGTGGCCGGATCGCCCACGAAGCGCGCGTCCCACGGCATGGTCATCACCACCCGCCCTTCGCCCAAGGATTCCAGCCGCATCCCCAGCGCGCGGGAATGGGGGATCGCCTCGATGAAGCGGCGCGCAAGGGCCACCACATCCGGTGCCGTAACGTCGGTCATTGCCAAACCCCTTTTGCACCCATTAATCCGCGCCCCGCCCGCGATGTGCAAGACCTGCCCTATGGTCATCTCCATCGTCAGGCGGCGATTGCGCGATGGCCCCCCTTGGGCCTATGCTGGCCCAGTCAGGAGTAGGCCCATGTCCGAGACCCGCCTCAGCTTCAAGGAGATGTGCGCGAAGTTCGATGTGACGCCGCGCACGCTGCGGTATTACGAATATATCGAACTGTTGCAGCCCGAAAAGGAAGGCCGCGCCCGGTTCTATGGCCCGCGCGAGGTGGCGCGGATGACGCTGATCCTGCGCGGGCGGCGGTTTGGGTTCAGCCTTGAGGAGATCCGCCAATGGCTGCTGATCTATCGGCAAAAGGGCACGCGGCCCCAGCTTGAGGCGTGGCTTTCGATGGCCGATCGGCAGCTTTCCGCGCTGACCGCGCAGGTGGAAGAGATGCAGACCTCGATCGCCGATCTGCGCGCCCTGCGCGAGACGGCTGTGGATGAGTTGTCAAAGCTGCCAGAAGACTGATCTCCACAGATTGATTTCCACAGGCTGATTTCAACAGGCTGATCTTCACAGCCTGATCCCGCAGCGCGCGACAGCGCGGCCCGACATGACGTCATGCGGGCCGTGACGCCACGTTACGTTTACGTTCGCGTCAACTTGTCTGGTAAGGTTCCGTAACCTCACCAGATTCCGTGCATCGATACATGCCAGATGAGTGGACAGATGACCGCACCATTGACCGCCCCACTGACCGCCAAGGAAGACCTGCTGACGATCCGCGACATGTGCGCCACCTTTGACGTGACGCCGCGCACGCTGCGATTTTACGAGGCAAAGGAACTGCTGTCGCCCGTCCGGCGTGGCACGGCGCGGTTCTACACCTATCGCGACCGCGCGCGGCTGAAGCTGATCCTGCGCGGCAAGCGGTTCGGGTTCAGCCTCGAGGATATCCGCCAGCTTCTGGACATGTATGACCGCGACGGCCGCCAGCAGGAGGCGCAGCTGCGCCGCACCTTCGAGGTGGCGCAGGATCGGCTGGCCCAGATGGAACGCCAGCGCGCCGAACTGGACGAGGCGATTGCCGAATTGAAAGACCAGATCGCCTGGGGAGAGGGCGTGTTGGCCGCTTTCCAGAAGGCCGCCGAATAGACCGACCCGACGGCTGCAAGGCCAGAGACAGACCACGACCGCCCGAATTTCGACCGGAGGAGACCGCCGATGCCCAGCTACACCGCGCCCGTCAAGGACATGCAATTCGTGCTGCATGACCTGTTGCAGATCACCTCATCTGACATTCCCGGCTATGCCGATCTGGATGCCGGCTTCACCGCCGCCGTGCTGGACGAGGCGGGGAAGCTGGCATCCGACGTGCTCGCGCCGCTGAACGCGGTGGGGGATCGTGAGGGCTGCGTGCTGGAAAACGGCGTGGTGCGCACGCCCACGGGGTTCAAGGCGGCGTTTGACCAGTTGAAAGAGGGCGGCTGGACCGCGCTGGATTGCGATCCCGAATACGGCGGGCAAGGGCTGCCCTATCTGATGGGCACCGCGGTGGGCGAGATTTTCGTGGCCGCCAACATGGCGCTGAACATGTATCAGGGCCTGACCCATGGTGCCTATTCCGCGATCCATGTGCATGGCACGGCCGAGCAGAAGGCCACCTATCTGCCCAAGATGGTGTCGTGTGACTGGACCGGCACCATGAACCTGACCGAGCCGCATTGTGGCACCGATCTGGGGATGATGCGGACAAAGGCCGAACCGCAGGCCGATGGCAGCTACAAGATCACCGGGCAGAAGATCTTCATCTCGGCTGGCGAACATGACATGGCGGAAAACATCATCCATCTGGTGCTGGCCAAGGCGCCGGGCGGGGGGGAGGGGACCAAGGGTATTTCCCTGTTCATCGTGCCGAAGTTTCTGTTCAATGCAGACGGGTCGCTGGGGCAAAGGAATGCCCTGTCGGTTGGCAAGATCGAAGAGAAGATGGGCATCCACGGCAATGCCACCTGCGTGATGAATTACGATGGCGCGACCGGCTGGCTGCTGGGCGATCTGCACAAGGGCATGCGCGCCATGTTCACCATGATGAACGAGGCGCGGATTGGCGTGGGCGTGCAGGGCTATGCCGTGGCCGAGGCCGCGTATCAGAACGCCGTCGCCTATGCCAAGGACCGGTTGCAGGGCCGCGACGTGACCGGGGTGAAGAACCCGGCGGGGCCGGCCGACCCGCTGATCGTGCATCCCGATATCCGCCGCAACCTGATGGATCAGAAAAGCTTTGTCGAAGGCGCGCGCGCCTTCACCTTCTGGGGCGCGTCGCTGATCGACCGGGCGCACCGCACCGGGGATGACAGTGCCGAAGGGCTGATCTCGCTCTTGACCCCGGTCATCAAGGGCTTCCAGACCGACAAAGGGTTCGATGTGGCCGTGGCCGCGCAGCAGGTCTATGGCGGGCATGGCTATATCGAAGAATGGGGCATGTCGCAATTTGCCCGCGATGCCCGGATCGCGATGATCTATGAAGGTGCCAACGGCATTCAGGCGCTGGATCTGGTGGCGCGCAAGCTGGCGGCGGATGGCGGCAAGCATGTGATGGCCTTCTTCGATCTGGTGAAGACCTTCGTGAAGGAAAACGAAGAGGATGCGCGCCTGAAGGCGGGCTTCCTTGACCCGCTGAAACAGGCGTCCAAGGCGATGCAGGGGGCGGGGATGTATTTCATGCAGAACGGCATGAAATCCCCCAATGCGGCGCTTTCGGGCAGCTATGATTTCATGCATCTGATGGGCCATGTCTGCCTTGGCCTGATGTGGGCCAAGATGGCCAAGGCCGCCTATGCCGCGCTGGATGGGGGGGCGGCGGATCGTGATTTCTACGAGGCCAAGATCGCCACCGGCCGCTACTACATGGCCCGCCAACTGCCCGCCTGCGCGATGCATCTGGCGCGGATCGAGACCGGCGCGGAACCGGTGATGGCGCTGACGGCGGAGGCGTTCTAAGGTTCGGGGGTGATGTTCCGGGGGCCACGAATTTTCTGCGAAAATTCAGCCCCCGCCCCCTTACGGAGATACGCACCATGCCAAAACGCTTTCGCCTGACCCGCCGCTTCCCGGTCGCCATGACCGAGGACGGCTATCGCAAGCTGAAGCGCTTCGCCCAGGAGGCGGGGCTGGATGAGGGGGAAGCGCTGTCGTTCCTGTTCGAGAATTTCGAGAGTGTGACGCATACGGAAAACCTGACCCACCGTCTGCGGCTGTTCAATTCGGAACTGGAAGACCGGAAGCGGTAGCGAACGGTAGAGAGGGAGGATTTGGGTATTTGGGCCAAGATGAAGTTGCAAGGTCACGCTGCATCCCGCGCCTGGGGTTTGGCTAACCTTCGGGCGGAATGCAGCGCTTCACCTTGGGCGGCCATCGGCTCCCCAGCCTGTACCGCAAGAGAGACTGTGACGCTTAAAGATTAAGGAAAAGTTGCTTCATCTTGGCGAAAATACCCTCGGGGTCCGGGGGTGAAGCCCCCGGGTGCCGGGGCAGGGAGGGACGGATGACGATGAAGCTCTATTGTTTTGGCGAAAGCGGCAATGCGTATAAATGTGCGCTGGCCCTGACCATGACCGATACGGAATGGACGCCTGTTTTCGTGGACTTCTTCAAGGGCGAGGCGCGCAGTGAGGCGTTTCGCGCCATCAACCCGATGGGCGAGGTGCCAGTATTGGTGGATGGGGAAACCACGCTGTCGCAATCGGGCGTGATCCTGGATTACATCAGCTCAAAGACCGGCAAGATGGGCGGCCGGTTGGCGGCGGAACGGCGCGAGGTGCTGCGCTGGCTGTTCTGGGACAATCACAAGCTTTCCACCCAGATCGGCACGACGCGGTTCCTGTCCAATTTCCTGCCAGCTGAGAAGCGGCCCGAGGGCGTGATCCCCTTTCTGCAGGGGCGGCTGAAGGCCGCCTATACCGTGCTGAACGATCATCTGGCGGGGCGGACATGGATGGTGGGCGATGCGCCGACGATCGCTGATCTGTCCTGCTGCGGGTATCTTTACTACCCCGAACCTTACGGCTTTGACCGCAAGGACTGGCCCCATATCGACCGTTGGCTGGACGGCATCGCCGCCCTGCCCGGCTGGAAACACCCCTATGACATGATGCCCGGCAACCCGTCGGACCGAAACTGAAACTGGGCATAAGGAGACTGCGATGCAAGACGCCTTTATCTATGACACCGTTCGTTCCCCCCGTGGCAAGGGCCGCGCGGATGGGGCTTTGCATGAGCTTACCTCGGTCGCGCTGTCGGCCAAGGTTCTGAACGCGATCAAGGATCGCAACGGTCTGGAGGGGCACGCGGTCGAGGATGTGATCTGGGGCAATGTCACCCAGGTGGGCGAACAGGGCGGCTGTCTGGCGCGGTCGGCGGTGCTGGCATCAGAGCTGGATCAGTCGATCCCCGGCCTGGCCATCAACCGCTTTTGCGCGTCGGGCATGGAGGCGGTCAACCTTGCCGCCAATCAGGTGAAGGGCGGCGCGGGGTCGGCCTATATCGCCGGCGGGGTGGAGATGATGGGCCGCGTCGCGATGGGCAGCGATGGTGCGGCCATCGCGGTGGACCCATCGCTGGCCATGAAGACCTATTTCGTGCCGCAAGGCATCAGCGCGGATATCATCGCGACGGAATACGGCTTTACCCGCGACATGGCCGATGCCCTGGCCGTGGAATCGCAGCGCCGCGCGGCCGAGGCGTGGAAGGACGGGCGGTTTGCGAAATCCGTCATCACCATCCGGGACCAGAACGGTCTGCCGATCCTGTCCCATGACGAATACATGCGCCCCGGCACCGATATGCAAAGCCTCGGCGCGCTGAAGGCCAGCTTCAAGGACATGGGCGAGGTGATGCCCGGCTTCGACAAGATCGCCCTGATGAAATACCCGCATCTGGAGCGGATCAATCATATCCACCATGCAGGCAATTCCAGCGGCATCGTGGACGGGGCCGCCGCGGTGCTGATCGGCGATGCCGAGTTTGGCCGCGCCTATGGGTTGAAGCCGCGGGCGCGCATCCTGTCGACGGCCAAGATCGGCACCGATCCGACCATCATGCTGACCGGGCCGGTGCCGGTGACGGAAAAGATCCTGCGCGACAGCGGCATGGCGATTTCGGATATCGACCTGTTCGAGGTGAATGAGGCTTTCGCCAGCGTCGTGCTGCGCTTCATGCAGGCCTTTGATGTGGACCCGTCGCTGGTGAACCCCAATGGCGGATCCATCGCGATGGGCCACCCGCTGGGGGCGACGGGGGCGATCATCATCGGCACCCTGCTGGATGAGCTGGAGCGCACGGGCAAGGGCGTGGGTCTGGCCACGCTGTGCATCGCGTCCGGCATGGGCGCGGCCACGATCATCGAGAGGGTGTGATGCCAAAGCTCGACCTCGCCTCTGTGCCGGTGAAGACCGGGTCGATCTACCCCGCGCCTTATGCCGCGATGATGGCGGGGCGGTCGTCGCTGCGGCTGGGGCAGGCAGGCGGGTTAACGCAATTCGGGGTGAACCTTGTGACGCTGGAGCCCGGCGCGCTGTCGTCGCTGCGGCATTGGCACCTGCACGAGGATGAATTCGTCATGGTCCTGACAGGCGAATGCGTCATGGTCACCGATGCGGGGGAAGAGGTGATGCGCCCCGGCGATTGCGCTGCCTTTCCGGCCGGTCTGGCAGACGGGCATCACTTCATCAACCGCAGCGACGCCCCGGCGCGGTTCCTTGTCGTGGGGACGAAGGCCCCGCGCGAGGTGGCGACCTATTCCGATGTCGATCTGGTGGTTGTGGTGGAAAAGGGCACCGCCACCTTCGCCCGCAAGGATGGCACGCCCTATGTGCCAGCGGAGGAAGCATGATGATGTGGCACCCCCTCCCCTGCCCTCCCCCGCTCGCGGGGGAGGGAGTTGTCTCCGACCCGACACTTCACCTCTCCCTCCCCCGCGAGCGGGGGAGGGTCGGGGAGGGGGTTACCGCCCTCGCGGGGATGTGATGCCGAAGGTCACCCCACCAGATTGGTTCGAAGAGAACCCGACCCATCCCATCCTTGGCCCCGGTCCCGGCCCCTATCGGGCGCAGCTTCTATCTGATCCGGGCGGGATCACGCAGTTCGGCGCGTTTCTTGAGGAATTGCCGCCCGGCTCGCGCTCCGGCCACCGCCATTGGCACGAGGCCGAGGATGAGATGATCCTGATGCTGTCCGGCGAGGTGATCCTTGTGGAGGAAACCGAAACACCGCTGCGCGCGGGCGATGTGGCCTGCTGGCCTGCGGGTGCGCCTGTGGGGCATCGGCTGGACAATCGCGGTGACGCGCCGGCCCGTTACCTTGTCATCGGCACGCGCGCCCGGCGCGACCGCATTCATTACACAGACCATGACCTGATCACGGAAAAGGACGGCGCCGCGCGCCGCTATCTGCACCGTGGCGGCATCCCTTACGGAGGAAGACCATGACCGATTTCACCATGACCCTTGATGCCGATGGCGTCGCCACCATCGTCTGGGACGTGAAGGCAAAGTCGATGAACGTGATGTCGACCGAGGCCTTTGCCCTGCTCGACAGCCTGATCGACAAAGCGCTTGCCGATCCTGCGGTGAAGGGGGTGATCCTGACATCGGGCAAGAAGGATTTCGCGGGCGGGATGGATCTGAACGTCATCGCCCAGATGCGGGCGGGCGGGGCCGAGGCGATTTTTGCGGGCGTGATGCAGATGCATTCCGTGCTGCGCAAGATCGAACGCGCGGGGATGGACCCGAAGACGAAAAAGGGTGGCAAGCCCATCGTCGCCGCCCTGCCCGGTACGGCGCTGGGGATCGGGCTGGAACTGCCGCTGTCCTGCCACCGGATCATTGCCGCCGAAAACCCGAAGGCCAAGATCGGCCTGCCCGAAATCATGGTCGGCATTTTCCCCGGCGCGGGCGGCACCACCCGCCTTGTGCGCAAGATGGGCGCGATGATGGCCGCGCCCTTTCTGCTGGAAGGGAAGCTTTCCGATCCGAAATCCGCCAAGGCGGCGGGGCTGATTGATGAGGTAGTCCCGGCCGAAGACTTGCTGGCGCGGGCGAAGGAATGGGTGCTGGCGGCGAAAGAGGCCGATCTGGTGAAGCCCTGGGATGACAAGGGGTACAAGATGCCCGGCGGCGCGCCCTATCATCCGGCGGGGTTCATGACGTTTGTCGGGGCATCCGCCATGGTGATGGGCAAGACGATGGGGGTTTATCCGGCGGCGAAGGCCCTGCTGTCGGCGGTCTATGAAGGGGCTTTGGTGCCGTTCGATACCGCGCTGAAGATCGAGGCGCGGTGGTTCACCTCCGTTCTGATGAACCCCTCCTCCACCGCGATGATCCGGTCGCTGTTCATCAACAAGGAGGCGCTGGAAAAGGGTGCGAACCGGCCCAAGGTGGCGGATCAGACCGTGCGGAAGGTGGGCGTGATCGGCGCAGGCATGATGGGGGCGGGGATCGCCTATGTCAGCGCCAATGCAGGCATCGAGGTGGTGCTGATCGATGCCGCGCAAGAGGCCGCCGACAAGGGCAAGGCCTATTCCGAAGGTTTGCTGGACAAGGGCATCGCGCGCCGCAAGGTGACGGTTGAGAAAAAGGCCGAAGTGCTGGCCCGTATCCAGGCCACCACCGATTACGCCGAGCTGGCGGGCTGTGATCTGATCGTAGAGGCGGTGTTCGAAGACCCGAAGATCAAGGCCGAGGTGACCGCCAAGGTCGAGGCTGTGGTGGGGCCGGACTGCATCTTTGCGACCAACACCTCGACCCTGCCGATCTCATCCCTCGCCAAGGCGAGCGGGCGGCCTGCCAATTTCATCGGCATCCATTTCTTCAGCCCGGTCGACAAGATGATGCTGGTGGAGATTATCCGGGGGAAAGAGACGGGCGATGTGGCTGTGGCCAAGGCGCTGGATTACGTGCGCCAAATCCGCAAGACGCCCATCGTGGTGAACGACGCGCGCTTCTTCTATGCCAACCGTTGCATCATCCCCTATATCAACGAAGGCATCCGCATGCTGGCCGAGGGGGTGGAACCGTCGCTGGTGGAAAACGCCGCGAAACTGGTGGGCATGCCCTTGGGGCCGCTGCAATTGGTGGATGAAACCTCCATCGATCTGGGCGTGAAAATCGCCAAGGCCACGAAGGCCGCGATGGGCGATGCCTATCCCGATGGCGCGGTCGATGCGGTGCTGTTCTGGATGGCCGATCAGGGGCGGTTGGGCAAGAAATCCAATGCCGGCTTCTATGCCTATGACACAGCGGGCAAGCGTGAGGGGCTGTGGGACGGGCTGGCCGCGCAATATCCGGTGGCCGACACGCAGCCCGATCTGACAACCGTGCAGCACCGCCTGCTGATGGCGCAGGTGCTGGAGGCGGTGCGCGCGCTGGAGGAAGGGGTGCTGACCGATATCCGCGAAGGCGATGTCGGCGCGATCCTCGGCTGGGGCTTTGCGCCCTGGTCGGGCGGGCCGTTCGGCTGGCTGGATATCATCGGCGCCGCGCGGGCGGTGGAGATTTGCGACAGCCTGACCGCCAGCGAAGGCGCGCGCTTCACCGCGCCGCAGATGCTGCGCGACATGGCGGCAAAAGGTGAGGCGTTCTACAGCAAGGGCGCGGGGGCAAAGGCCGCCTGAGCGGGCGGCAGGAACCGCGCGCGTTCGCCTTCAGCGATCAGGGCCGCCACCAGTTGGCGGGCCTCTTTCAGGCCAAGCGACGTCATGGCGTCGCCGCGAAACATGTTCGCGGCGGCGTTACCGCTGCCTGCACAACCCAAGAGCAGGCACGGCCCGGCAAAGACGACCTGCGGGGTGTCGAATTGCAGATGCACCATTTCCACCTCGCGCGGGGCGCGGCGGGTGATGCCGTTCCAGCCCAGCAGGGCCAGCGCGGGCACCATCACAAAGGGCTCGCCATACATCTCTTCGGCCAATTCGGATTCCAGCATCACCATCTGGGCAGGAAGAAGCTCCACCGGGTGATCGTTGGCCATCGCCCCCACGGGCAGAAGCAGGGGCCAGAAGGCCGGGGGTACCCAAGCCGCCTGCGCGGACCGAAAAACCTTGGCCACAGGCATTTCGCCCTGCTCAAAAGTCAGCACCGGATCGCCGGGTTCCAGATCACCGGCCTCGACCCAGCCGTCCGGGGTTGCCAGCACCTGCGAAGCCGGCAGCCCGTCCACCAGAATGGCGGGGGCTGCCGCTCCACGTTGGGTTACTGATGACTGCACCTGACCTGCCTTCGTTCAAGGGTCCACAGTCTGCAACCTGCAGGGGAGATTGGGCAAGCGAAGGGCGAAAGACGGGCATTGCTGCGATAGATTGTGTCGGAAACGGGAACAGTCAGGCCGGATCGAAACCATATCCGAAGCGAGCGATATCCGCCGCGCAGAGGCGGGCCACCAGCGCGGCATCGGCATCGCTGTAATAGCGCCGCCAGTCGCGGGCGCGGGCGCTGTCATTGGCGCGGGGCAGCGGGGTCAGGCGGAACCCCAGATGCGCCTCGAACGGGGCAAGGTCTTCGTCCAGCTGTTCCAGCCGGGCGTAGAGCGTGGCGCGGTCCTGCCCCTGCGCATCGCGCAGATAGGCGGCATAGGGCCATGCGGCAAAGGCGGCCTGTGTGTTGGGGTGGTTGAGGAAGGCGCTGAACTCCAGCGCCTTGGCCAGCGTCACCGCCGGATGCGCAAAGGATTGGTCGCGCAGCCAGTGGTAATAGCTGACCATGCGGTCCCACGGGTTGCGCACAAGTGTCAGGATGAAGAACGTCTCAAGGTCCTCGGGGGAAAGCAGCCCATCCAGATCGGCCAGAGTCGAATGTTTCCAAAGCCGCCCCTTCGCGGGCAGCCCCGCCAACCGCCCGCGCCGCGCGCGGGCCTTGGGCGTGTCGCCGATCAGGATGTCATCCTTCATCGCGCGGGCTTCCAGCGCCAAGGTCAACGCCGTGCCCCCGGTCTTGGGGACATGGACAAAGACATAGCGCCGCCCGCGCGACAGGATCATCGTCAGCCCCCGCGAAGGCGGAATTTGAACGCAAATTCCGCGCCGGAAAATGTGTGCATTTTCCGATGCGATTTCTGTGTGCAGAAATCGCCCTCCCCCATGCGTTCAGGGGCCATCAGTTCACGCGGTTTGGCAGGTCGCGCCCATCGAGATGGGCGATCAGGTTGTCTACCGCCATCATCCCCATATTCTCGCGCACCTCCAGCGCCGCCGTGCCCAGATGGGGCAACAGGGTGACATTCTCCATCGCCATCAGCGCGGCGGGAACCTGCGGTTCGAACTCATAGACATCCAAGCCCGCGCCCGCGATCCGGCCCCCGGCCAAGGCCGCGATCAGGGCGGATTCGTCCACCACATCGCCGCGTGCGATGTTGATGAAGATCGCCGTGGGTTTCATCGCGGCAAAGGCTGCGGCGTTGATCAGGTGATGTGTGGCCTTGCCCCCCGGCACGGCAACAACGACGAAATCCTGCGCCATCGCCTCTTCCATCCCCACCTGCCGCGCGGGAACCCCGGCATGGGTCACGGGCGAGCGGTTGTGGAACACTACCTCCATCCCGAACCCGGCCTGACAGCGCCGCGCGATAGCCTTGCCAATGCGGCCCATGCCGATGATCCCTACCGATTTGCCGCTGACATGGGTGCCCAGCATCTGTGTCGGCCCCCAGCCCACCCAGTTGCCCGCGCGCAGGATACGCTCGCCCTCGCCCAGACGCCGCGCCGTCATCAGGATCAGCGACAGGGCGATATCCGCCGTGGCATCCGTCACCGCGCCGGGGGTGTTGGTTACCGCCACGCCTGCGGCCTTGGCTGCCTCCACGTCGATATGATTGTAGCCCACCCCGAAATTCGCCAGCAGCTTGCAGCGCGGGCTTGGCACATCGGCAAAGACATCGGCCTGAAACCGGTCACCCAGCGTGGGCAGTACCACATCAAAGTCGCGCAGCGCCGCGCGCAGTTCATCGCGCGTCAGAACTCGCGCCTCTTCCTCGCGCAGGGTGACGTCAAACCGCGCCTTTGCGGCGGCCAGCACCCGCGCCGGCATGCGGCGCGTGATCAAGAGTTTCATCAAAACATCCTCCCCCCCAACGGCACATCCTGATCCGGCGCAAGAAGGACAACCTCCCCCTCGGCATCCGGAACGCCCAGCACCAGCACCTCCGACATCACCTTGCCGATCTGGCGGGGCGGGAAATTCACCACCCCCATCACCAGCCGACCCATGAGCCCCTCTGGGGTATAGTGCCGGGTGAGCTGTGCGGAAGAGCGCTTCTCGCCGATTTCTGGCCCGAAATCGACCCAAAGCTTGATTGCGGGCTTACGCGCCTCGGGAAATGGCTCTGCCCGCACGATCCGGCCCACGCGGATGTCCACCTTTTGGAAATCATCATAGCTGATCGTCATTTGCCCAGCTCCCGACCGCGCTCCGCCGCCGCCTTCACCGCGCGGGCCATAAGCCCGGGCAGTTCCGGCATCAGCACGGCCAGCGCCGCCGCCGTGGTGCCACCGGGTGAGGTGACGTTGATCCGCAACTGCGCCGCGCTCTCGGCTGAGCGATAGGCCAATTCCCCCGCCCCGCAGACGGTGGCACGGGCCAGTTGCAACGCCACCTCGGGCGACAGCCCCTCGGCCTCGCCCGCTGCCGCCATTGCCTCGATCAGGTGGAAAACATAGGCCGGGCCTGAGCCGGACACGGCGGTGACGGCATCGATCTGATGCTCGCCGTCCAGAATAACCGTCTCCCCCACTGCCGCCATCAGTTCCACCGCCAGCGCCATGTCGGCATCTGGCACATGGGCATTGCGGCAGAGCGCGGTGATGCCCCGGTTCACCATGGCAGGCGTGTTGGGCATGGTGCGCACGATGGGCGTGCGCTCGCCCAGCGCGGCCTCGAAAGCCGCGATCGTGGTGCCTGCCGCGATCGACAGAAACAGCGTGCCGCCATTGCCAAGCGCCTGCAAAACCGGCAACGCCGCGCCCATCATCTGCGGCTTCACGGCCAGCAGGGCGACGGCAGGCGCACCGGGCACGCCATCATTCAGATGCACGCCACTGCCCCGCAGCCAATCCGACGGGTTTGGCTCGATCACCCAAACCGAAGCCGCAGGCAGACCCGCACCCAGCCAGCCCGTCAGCAGGGCCGTTCCCATCTTGCCGCATCCCAGAAGAACCAGCCCGTTCTGGGCCACCCGCTCCAACGCCATTCACCGCCCCCGTTTCCGTTCAGGGCAAGTTAGGCGCGACCGTAGGCCTCGGCAATCGCAACCTTCATCGCGTCGGCGGGGGCCTTGTCGCCCCATGAGACCAACTGGAAGGCCGGATAGAACCGCTCTGCCGCGCCCACGGCGGCGGCAATCAGCCGGTCGATCTGATCGGCGGTCACATATTGCCCGCCCGACAGCAGCAGACCATAACGCCAGACCATCAACTTCTGGTCTTCCCAATAGGTGAAGGCCCCGGTCCAGACCATATCGTTGCAGCGGTTGAGCACATCGTACAGAGCCCCCATCCGCGCGGCGGGGGGTTCCATCTCAAAGGTGCAGATCAGCCGCAGTGTTTCATCCTGCGCCGACCAGGCCAGCGTCAGGCTGTAGGTGCGCCACTGCCCCTCAACCGCCATGGCGATCTGGTCATCGGTGACGCGGTCAAATTCCCAATCGTGATGTTCGGCAAGGGTTTCGACAATGTCGATCGGGTGAAGATCGTCGGTGGTGAGAAAGTCTTCAACGAACGACATTACCCGGCCTCATCATGATGCTTCCTGGGGCAGGATACCCACAAGAAGCTGGGCGTCTGGCAAGGATCAGCGTCGCCCGACGTGACCCTTACTAGATATGGTGTGACAGAAGGGGAAGTCTGTAAAGCGATTTCTGGCGAAATCTTCTGTGGACAAAAGCTGCTGTGGCAGGGCTTTGCGGCCCGTGACCGGAATGGTTGAAATCCTTGCCCAAAAACCGCAACTTTAGCGTGTGGCGGCCGCGTTCACGCGTCCAGTTTTGGGTCTGGAAGACGTTTCGGGCGGTTAGCGGAGGGGGCCGCCACACCCCGCGCAAACAAAAGGCGGCCCGCAGGCCGCCTCGTCCGCCTTACCGTGACAGGTAACGCTTATTCCGGCTTCTTCTTCGCGGCCTTGGGCGCATCCCCGGCCAGCTTTGCCTCCAGCGCGGCCAGACGGGCCTCAAGTGCGGCGTTTTCCTCACGGGCCTTCACAGCCATGGCGCGGGCGGCGTCGAATTCCTCGCGCGTGACGAAATCGCGGTCGGCCATCCAGCGGTCGATCATGCCTTTCATCGCCGTCTCGGCCTCGGTCTTGGCGCCCTGTGCCACGCCCATGGCGTTGGTCATCAGTTGCGACATGTCGTCAAAGAACTTGCTGCGCGTCTGCATGGCCGCACTCCTTTTCTCTTGCCCCTCTATATGGCCCTGATCCCGCCCGACACAACCCTGTCGTCCTGCTTCATCTTGGCACAAATACCCAACTTCCCCCGCCAACACCCCGCGCGCGGCCACCCGACAGGGCGCACTCCCTCCCCCGCCGGGGGAGGGCTGGGGTGGGGGTTCGCCGGGCGAAGGGCGCGGTGGTTGACTTCCCGCGCCCCAGCCCGGAAAACCACCCCGTCCGCGTGTAAGAGGCAGCATGTCCTATATCCCCTTCCCCGACCTCTCGCCCGAGATCTTTCGCATTGATCTTGGCGGGTTTTCCTTTGCCCTGCGCTGGTATGCGCTGGCCTATATCGTGGGGCTGGTGGCGGGGTGGAAACTGATTGCGCGGATCGTCAGCACCCCGCGCCTCTGGCCCGGCCCCGCGCCGATGACCCCCGAACAGGTGGAACGACTGCTGACTTGGGTGATCATCGGCGTCGTTCTGGGCGGGCGGCTGGGCTTTGCGCTGTTCTATCAGCCGGGATATTACCTGCATAACCCCGGCCATATCCTGCGGGTCTGGGAAGGGGGCATGTCCTTCCATGGCGGGTTTCTGGGCGTCGTCGTGGCGGGCATCCTGTTCTGCCGCAAGGAAGGCATCCCGATGCTGTCCGCCGCCGATCTGATGGCGGTGGTGGCCCCCATCGGCATCGGCCTTGGGCGGCTGGCCAATTTCATCAATGCCGAGTTGTGGGGCCGCCCCACCACCCTGCCCTGGGGCGTGGCCTTTCCGGGTGAGGCGGCGCAGACCTGCCCCGGCGTCGTGGGCATCTGCGCCCGCCACCCGTCGCAGCTCTATGAGGCGATGCTGGAAGGGTTCCTGCTGTTCGCCGTCCTCCTTTGGGTCGTCTACCGCAAGGGCTGGCTGGCACGGCCGGGGCGCACGGCGGGGCTGTTCTTTGCGGGCTATGGGTTGGGGCGGTTCGTGGTGGAGTTTGTCCGCCAACCCGACGCGCAATTCGTGACAGACGGCAATCCGCTTGGCCTTGCGCTGCAGATGGGCGGATACGGGCTGACCATGGGGCAGATCCTGTCGCTGCCGATGATTGCAGCGGGGGTCTGGTTCATCGCCCGCGCGCAGCGCACGCCCCCTGTTGCGGCATGATGGTAATGGCATGACACCGCTGGCGGACCTGCTGCGCCGCCGCATCGCGGCCACCGGGCCACTGACGCTGGCCGACTATATGGCCGATTGCCTGCTGCATCCCGATCACGGCTATTACGCCACGCGCGATCCGTTCGGCGCGGGCGGTGATTTCATCACCGCGCCGGAAATCAGCCAGATGTTCGGCGAACTTTTGGGTCTGTGCCTTGCACAGGCCTGGCTGGATCAGGGTGCCCCTGCCCCCTTCACGCTGGCCGAGCTCGGCCCCGGACGCGGCACGCTGATGGCCGATCTCCTCCGCGCCACCCGCGCCGTGCCGGGGTTTCACGCCGCCGCCCGGGTAACCTTGGTCGAGGCATCGGCCACCCTGCGCGGCATCCAGCGCCGAACGCTGGGGGATCATCCGGTGATCTGGGCCGATACGGTGGAGGCGCTGCCCGAGGCGCCGCTATTCCTGATCGCCAATGAATTCTTCGACGCCCTGCCGATCCGCCAGTTCACCCGGCATGTGGCGGGCTGGGCGGAAACGTTGGTGGGTCTGGATGGGGATCGCCTGACCCTTGGCCGCACGCCCCCCGCGCCCTTGGCGGCGCTCGATCACCGCCTTGCCGACACTGTGCCGGGGGACATCGTCGAGATCTGCCCCGCCGCCGCCCCGATCATGGGGCGCATCGGTGGTCTGATCGCGCGCCACGGCGGCGCGGCGCTGATGATTGATTATGGCGGCTGGCAATCGCGCGGCGACACGTTTCAGGCGCTGCAGGATCACCGCCCTACCGATCCATTGGCCGCCCCCGGCATGGCCGATCTGACGGCGCATGTGGATTTCGCGGCTCTGGCCCGCGCTGCCGCCCCCGCCCGCCCCAGCCGGATGATCGAACAGGGCGCGCTGTTGCAGCGCCTTGGGATCGACCAGCGCGCGGCGCGGCTTGCGCAATCCCTGACCGGGGCGGCGCAAGATCAGCACCTTGCGGCGCATCGGCGCTTGACCGACCGGGCGGAAATGGGTTCGCTGTTCAAAGCGCTGGCGGTCTATCCGCCGCACCTTTCGCCCCCGCCCGGATTTGACGCCTGACATGTTGGAAAAGATCACCTCTGACGCGCTGACCGTTCCGCACGGCTTTTTCACCCGCAAGGGTGGGGCGTCTTCGGGCATCTTTGCCGGGCTGAACTGCGGCCCCGGTTCCTCGGATCAGGCCGAGGTGGTGGCGATCAACCGCGCCCGCGTGGCGGATGCGATGGGTGTGGGCCATGACCACCTGATTTCCATCCATCAGGTTCATTCGGCGGATGTGGTCCATGTCACGGCCCCCATGGCCGACCGCCCCCGCGCCGATGGGATGGTCACCGCCACGCCGGGCCTCGCGCTGGGGGTGCTGACTGCCGATTGCCAGCCGGTGCTGTTTGCTGACCGCGACGCCGGGGTGATCGGTGCCGCCCATGCCGGATGGCGCGGCACCCGCGATGGCGTGCTGGAGGCCACGGTCGAAGCGATGGTCGCCCTTGGCGCGCGCCGCGAAAACATCGCCGCCGTGATCGGCCCCACGATCAGCCAATCCGCCTATGAGGTGGGGCCTGAGTTTTTCGAGGCTTTCACCGATGATGACCGCGACTCTGCGCGCTTCTTCATTGCGGGGCAGGACGGGCGCTACCTGTTCGACTTGCCCGCGATGGGCCTTGCGCGCCTGCGGGCGGCGGGCGTGGGCCATGCCGAATGGACGCGCCACTGTACCTATCGCGATTCGGAACGATTCTTCTCCTATCGCCGCACCACCCATGCCGGAGAGGCGGATTACGGCCGCCTGATTTCCACCATCCGGCTGTGATTGCGGCGAGATTCCGGCATGGCCCCGCCACGGGATTGTCGCATTTGAGGAAACAATCCATGCCCATTGACGCGATAATGGAAACGCATACATAAAATCAGGGACTTAAGCCGCATTAGCCATTTTGGCGCGGCCGCCACAATCCGCCCATGCCACAAGGGTTTGATCCGCGATTTTCCGGCCCGGATGCCAAAACCCTGCCGCAAAGCGCCGTCAGATTTTATCTCAACAGGGCGAAACAGCCCAAGGGATGAAAGACGGAGACGGAAGATGAAAAAGGAACGCCGCTGGCTGAAATCGGTCCTCGCTGCCAGCCTTGAGCCGCAGCCCGCCCTGCCCTGGCAGCGCGGCAGCCGTCGCCGCCCCGAGGCGGTGAAAACCGCCCCCCCCGCGATCAAGCCGCGCGCCATGGCCGCCCGCTGATCCAAGCGCCATCAACGCAAAAGGCATCAATGCAAAAGGCCGGGCCCAGCGCCCGGCCTTTTGCGTAGCAACCGGAGGCGCGCGTCAGGCGCTGCGCGCCAGTCGCGCCTCGAGCACTTCAAAGGGAACGCCGGGCTGATCCTTGGCGCAGCGGATCACGAGGCTGGTCTTGACCGTGGCCACATTCTCGGCCTTCAGCAATTCGCCGGTCAGAAAGCCCTGAAAGGTGGAAAGGTCGGGTGCCACGCATTTCAGGATAAAGTCGATCTCGCCGTTCAGCATGTGGCATTCGCGGACCAGCGGCCATTGGCGGCAGCGGTCCTCGAAGGTGGCAAGGTCAGCCTCGGCCTGCGATTGCAGACGGACCATGGCAAAGACCTGCACCTCGAACCCCAATTCGCGCGCATCGATATCTGCGTGATAGCCCTTGATGTAGCCCGCCTCTTCCAGCGTGCGCACACGACGCAGGCAGGGCGGCGCGGAAATCCCCACGCGCTTGGCCAGTTCCACATTCGTCATGCGGCCATCGGCCTGCAACTCGGCCAGGATATGACGGTCGATCGGGTCGAGCTTCGATCCGGCCATGAATGTGGTTCCCCTTGTTCCAGTTTCTTCAACAGACCGGATAGGCGTCTAGATAGGCCGCAGTGATGCCTCGCGCAATATTGTTTCGTTAACGCGCAAGAAAAATCGCACACCTTTCAACCAAGTGATCAAAATTGCGCCTTGAAACACAGGTGCTGCACCGGCTGTGCCCGCCCCTTTCCCCCGCCTGCGGCTTTGCCTATATGGAAGGCCCGGATGGGAATGGGGAATGACATGGGCACGACGCGGCATACCAAGGTTCTGATCATCGGCTCTGGCCCGGCAGGCTATACGGCGGCCGTTTATGCTTCGCGCGCCATGCTGGAGCCGATCCTTGTGCAGGGCCTGCAACCCGGCGGGCAGCTGACCATCACCACCGAGGTGGAAAACTGGCCGGGCGACAGCCATGTTCAGGGCCCCGATCTGATGGTGCGGATGGAAGAGCACGCCCGCGCCATGGGGACCGAGATCATCAGCGATTACATCACCAGCCTCGATCTGCAAAACCGCCCCTTCACTGCGCATTCCGACAGCGGCACCACCTATACCGCCGATGCCGTGATCCTGTGCACCGGGGCGCAGGCCAAATGGCTGGGCCTGCCGTCCGAGGAGCATTTCAAGGGCTTTGGCGTATCGGCCTGCGCCACCTGCGACGGGTTCTTCTATCGCGGCAAAGAGGTGGTGGTGATCGGCGGCGGCAACACGGCCGTGGAAGAGGCGCTGTTCCTGACGAACTTCGCCACCAAAGTGACCCTGATCCACCGCCGCGACAGCTTCCGGGCTGAGAAGATCATGCAGGACCGGCTGTTCAAGAACCCAAAGGTCGAGGTTCTGTGGAACCACACCGTCACCGAAGTGCTGGGCGATGACACGCCGCGCGGTGTGACCGCCGTGCGTGCACAGAACGTGCAGACGGGTGCGACAACGGATATCCCCTGCGCGGGCTTCTTCGTAGCCATCGGGCATGCGCCGGCGTCGGAGCTGGTGAAGGATCAGCTGGAATTGCACAATGGCGGCTATGTCGTGGTGGAACCCGGCTCGACGCGCACCTCGATCCCGGGCGTGTTCGCGGCGGGCGATCTGACCGACCATGTCTATCGTCAGGCCGTCACCAGCGCCGGGATGGGGTGCATGGCCGCGCTGGATGCGGAAAAGTTCCTCGCCGGGCACTGAACTGGCCGGGCGCGTCCAAGTTTCCGGAAAGAAACTTGCAAAAGTTTTCCAAAACTTTTGCGCCCCGGCGGGCTGCCCGTTCGGCCTGCACCGCAACCGGGCAAACGCCCTTCGCCACAATCGCGGGGCGCTGGAACAGCGTTCCGCCCTGCGTCCGATGCGCAGCATTTCCGCCCTATTCGCGCGGATTAACCCTTGTTTGCTGGAAATTCATTCGCCAAGGGCGTAAAGCGCGCGGCGACAGGCGGGGCTGATCCCGCCCAAGAACATCCACCAGAGGCCCGTTTCAGATGACGCTGTCCAACCTTGCCCCGATCCCGGAGCTTTATGTTTCCCACGAGTCCGCCCTCAAGCTGAAGCATGAAGCGGGCAGCCTGCCATCCTGGGACCTGACCGCGCGTCAGGTCTGCGATCTGGAACTGCTGATGAATGGCGGGTTCTTTCCGCTCAAAGGTTTCCAGTCCGAGGCCGATTACAACGGCACCGTGGAAAACATGCGCACCGCCGATGGCACGCTTTGGCCGATCCCGGTGACGCTGGATGTGTCTGAGAAGTTCGCCGAAGGCGTCGCACCGGGGCAGGACATCGCGCTGCGCGATCAGGAAGGCGTGATCCTTGCCATCATGTCGGTATCCGACAAATGGGTGCCGAACAAATCCAAGGAAGCCGAGCATGTCTTTGGCGCTGATGACCTTGCCCACCCGGCGGTGAACTACCTGCACAACGTGGCCGGTCCCGTTTATCTGGGCGGTCCGATCACCGGCATCCAGCAGCCGGTGCATTACGATTTCCGCGCCCGCCGCGACACGCCCAACGAGTTGCGCGCCTTCTTCCGCAAGATGGGCTGGCGCCGCATCGTGGCCTTCCAGACCCGCAACCCCCTGCACCGCGCGCACCAGGAACTGACCTTCCGCGCCGCGAAAGAGGCGGAAGCCAACCTTCTGATCCACCCCGTTGTCGGCATGACGAAGCCCGGCGATGTGGACCATTTCACCCGCGTCCGCTGCTATGAGGCGGTGCTGGACCAATACCCCGCCTCCACCACGCATCTGTCGCTGCTGAACCTTGCCATGCGCATGGGTGGCCCGCGCGAGGCGCTGTGGCACGCCATCATCCGCAAGAACCACGGGTTGACCCATTTCATCGTGGGCCGCGATCAT
Source organism: Variovorax paradoxus (assembly GCA_943370085.1). Lineage (GTDB taxonomy): Bacteria > Pseudomonadota > Alphaproteobacteria > Rhodobacterales > Rhodobacteraceae > Paragemmobacter. The sequence continues at coordinate 87,436 of CALRPT020000015.1, forward strand.
GCCGGTCCGGGCAAGAACAGCGCCGGCAAGGATTTCTACGATCCCTATGCCGCGCAGACTTTGGTGGCGGAACATCAAAAGGAAATCGGCATCGAGATGGTCGATTTCAAACAGATGGTCTATGTGCAGGAAAAGGCCCAGTATTACCCCGTGGATGAGGTGCCGGAAGGCTCCACCGTGCTGGACATTTCCGGCACCGAACTGCGCCGCCGCCTGCGCGAAGGGCTGGAGATTCCGGACTGGTTCTCGTTCCCGCAAGTGGTGACGGAACTGCGCCGCACCTCGCCCCCGCGCGCCAAGCAGGGCTTTACGGTGTTCTTCACGGGCCTGTCCGGTTCGGGCAAATCCACCATTGCGAACGCACTGATGGTGAAGCTGATGGAAATGGGCGGCCGCCCGGTGACGCTTTTGGATGGGGATGTGGTGCGCAAGCATCTGTCGTCTGAACTTGGCTTCTCCAAGGAACACCGCGACATCAACATCCGCCGCATCGGCTATGTCGCGTCGGAGATCACCAAGAATGGCGGTATCGCCATCTGCGCCCCGATCGCGCCCTATACTGCCACCCGGCGGTCCGTGCGGGAAATGATCGAAGCCTTCGGTGCCTTCATCGAGGTGCATGTCGCGACCAGCATCGAGGAATGCGAACGGCGTGACCGCAAGGGGCTCTACAAGCTCGCCCGCGAAGGCAAGATCAAGGAATTCACCGGCATCTCCGACCCGTATGAGGCGCCCACCAATGCCGAACTGGTGGTCAATACCGAAGGCGCAGATGTGGATTACTGCGCCCAGCAGGTGATCCTGAAGCTGGAAAGCATGGGTCTGATCAAGGCCTGATCTGTGGTGCGCCCGCCTTAGCGCGGGCGCATCATCCGCAGCAGCAGCCCGTCCTTGATGACATACTGGTGGAACAGCGCGACCAGCGAATGTGCGCCTGCAATGGCCATCATGATGTTTGCCGCCACCGCGTGCCCGTCGCCCAACGCCTCTACCTTGCCGAACCAGACGATGGCCCCGCCGAGGGGAACGCCAATCATCAGCAGGTACAGCACCATGTGGCCAAGGCCCGCCAACCGCTGAGCCAGCGTTCCTGCAACCCCACCCGCGGCCGGGGCCCCTGTGACAAGCCGCACGACAACACGCAGCACGACCAGGGCCAACACTGCCAGCCCGACCCAGACATGCCAGCCACCCGCAACAGTCGGGTCTTCAAGAGATCTGTCAAAAACCTCTTCCATGCCTTCTGCCACGAACCAGTTCACCAGGATCAACACTGCAACAAGCCAGTGCAGCCCGATCTGAACTGTCGAATATCCGGTTCTTTCCGCCATTGCAGACCATGCTCCAAAAAATCGCGCCGCGCGTACACGCCGCCATTCGTGCATAGCCCTCAGCATGGCAGCAAGCGGCGTCTGCCTACTTGAGGCAGAATAGGGGATAGATTGCCCCGGGCATAACCCGGATGGGGCAATTCAATGCACGTTTACGGGCGCCATGTCGTTCTGGCGGGCCAGCGCAAAGGCCATGGCACGATCCGCGACCAGCGCGATTCGGTCGCCATCTGCATCATGCAGGGCGTAGATCGTCTTCAACCCGCCGGCATGGGCCTGCACCTCGGCGGGCAGGTCGTCCACGTTCACCGGGCGGATATAGACGATCCGCGTCGCGCCTTCGGGAAGGCCTTCATATTTCGTATCCATCCTGACACCTCATTTCCGACCGTTGCGCGAACTGATGGCAATCGTCTGCACCACCGTCTCGGGGACCGCCCGTTTCAGATCGATATGCAGCAGGCCGTGTTCCATGTTGGCCCCCGCCACCTCGACCCCGTCCGCCAGCACGAAGCTGCGCTGAAAGGCGCGACTGGCGATGCCCCGGTGCAGGAAAACGCGGTCCGCGGGTTCCTCGCCCTGACGGCCACGGATCACCAGTTGGCGATCCTCGACCGTGATGGCCAGATCATCCTCGCGGAAACCCGCGACGGCCAGCGTGATACGATAGGCGTTTTCCGAGGTCGCCTCGATATTGAACGGCGGATAGCCTTCGGTGGATTTGGCGGTGCGTTCCACCAGCCGTTCCAGCTGCTCGAACCCCAACAGGAAGGGATGGGTGCCAAAGCTCAGTTTCGTCATCGGTCATGCCCTTGTTGCAAAGCGACATTGCGGCGGGGCCCCGGTATCGGCAGCCTCGTCATGTGGAAATATGGGGTCGCAGAGACAGCATCGCAAGGCCCGCGTCGCAAAGGTGGCCCAGCAGGGCAAGGCTGCGGATTTCCGCGTTTTTCCGACAGAATCCTTCCCGCAAAGCCAGAGAATCACTATACTGTAGGAAGGCAAGAAGAAGCCCCTCTCGTCCAAGGCAAGGCCATGAACGCGCCCAGCGAAATGAACTTTGAAGACATGCTGCGTATCCGGCTTGAGGTGCTTCGCCGGGAGCATCGCGATCTGGATGAGGCGATCCATGCGCTGGAAACCGCAGGGCGGCCCGATCAGCTGACCCTGCGGCGGCTGAAAAAGCAGAAACTGGCGCTAAAGGACCAGATCGTGAAGCTGGAAGATCAGCTGATCCCCGACATCATCGCCTGATCACAGGGCGGGGTTCATGCCGCCGCCCCAAGGGTCTGCGCCTGCCACAGCCGCTTGCCCCCACAGCCCAATCCACTATACCCGCCACAGTCGCAAAAGCCGGGGGCGCTTATGGCCGTTGACGTTGGAATCATCATGGGGTCGCAATCCGACTGGGCCACGATGAAAGAGGCCGCGGCGATCCTTGATGAACTTGGCATTGCATATGAGGCGAAAATCGTCTCGGCCCATCGCACGCCCGACAGGCTCTGGTCCTATGGCAAGACGGCCGTCGAACGGGGCCTGAAGGTGATCATCGCAGGCGCGGGCGGTGCGGCGCATCTTCCCGGCATGATGGCATCGAAGACACGCATCCCCGTGATCGGCGTGCCGGTGCAGACCAAGGCGCTGTCGGGTGTCGACAGTCTGTATTCCATCGTCCAGATGCCCAAGGGCTTTCCCGTGGCCACAATGGCCATCGGTGCTGCAGGGGCGGCCAATGCGGGGCTGATGGCCGCAGGCATCCTCGCCATCACCGACCCCGCCCTCGCAGCCCGCCTCGACGCGTGGCGCGACGCGCTGTCGGCCTCCATCCCTGAGGAGCCTTCGGATGACTGACGCCCTCCCCACAGGAGCGACCATCGGCATCCTCGGCGGAGGGCAGTTGGGGCGGATGCTGTCGGTGGCGGCGGCACGGCTTGGCTTCCGCACCCATATCTATGAGCCCAGCGCCAACCCGCCCGCCGCCCATGTGGCGGACAAGGTGACGACCGCAGGCTATGACGATCTGGCGGCGCTCGCGACCTTCGCTGCCTCGGTCGATGTCATCACCTATGAATTCGAGAACATCCCCACCGCCGCGCTGGACGTGCTGGAGGCGACGCATCCCATCCGCCCGAACCGCCGCGCGCTTGCCGTGTCGCAGGATCGGATCGCGGAGAAGGATTTCCTTACCTCGCTCGGCCTGACAACCGCGCCCTATGCGGCTGTGCAGACGCTGGATGACCTGCACCACGCCATTTCCCGGATCGGGGTGCCAGCGATCCTGAAAACCACCCGGCTGGGCTATGACGGCAAGGGGCAAGCGCGGCTGCGCAGTCTGGGCGATACCGAATCCGCCTTCGCCGCCATGAACGGCGCGCCTGCCGTTCTTGAAGGCTTCATCGACTTTTCCCATGAGGTCAGCGTGATCGCCGCGCGGGGGCTGGATGGTTCGGTCGCCTGTTATGACCCCGGCGAGAATGTCCACAAGGACGGCATCCTTGCCACCACCACCATCCCCGCCCGCCTGACGCCATCGCAACGCACCGATGCCATCCTGCTGGCCGCGCGCATCCTGAACGCGCTGGATTACGTGGGTGTGATGGGGGTGGAACTGTTCGTCACCCGCGCCGGCCTGATCGTGAACGAGATCGCGCCGCGCGTGCACAATTCCGGCCACTGGACGCAGAATGGCTGCGCGGTGGACCAGTTCGAACAACATATTCGCGCCGTGGCGGGCTGGCCCTTGGGCGACGGATCGCGTCATTCGGATGTGGTGATGGAAAACCTGATCGGGGATGACATCCTGCGTGTGCCGGCCATCGCGCGGGAAAAGAACGCGGCGCTCCACCTCTATGGCAAGGCCGAGGCGCGGCCGGGCCGCAAGATGGGCCATGTGAACCGGATCGTCAGTTAAGCCAGAGCCGCAAAAGCCACGGCACGATCAGCGCCGTCATCACCGCGTTCAGACCGATGGCGATACCTGCAAACGTCCCCGCCACCGGGTCCACCTGAAAGGCCCGCGCCGTGCCGATCCCGTGCGAGGCCAGCCCCACCGCAAAGCCCCGCGCGCGGTAATCCCGGATGCGAAGGGCGTTCATCAGGGGCGTCACCACCAGCGCGCCGATCATGCCCGTCAGGATCACCAGCACCGCCGTCAACGCCGGATCACCACCCAGCCCTTCTGTGATCGACATGGCCACCCCCGCCGTCACCGATTTCGGCGCAATCGCCACCAGCACCGCATCCGACGCGCCCATGGCCCAGGCCACCGCCAGCGCCGAGGCCGCTGCCGTGATGCTGCCCGCGACCAGCGCCGCCAGCATCGGCAGGGCCGACCGCAGGACCAGCGCGCGGTGTTCCCACAGCGGCAAGGCAAGGGCCACTGTGGCAGGCCCCAGCAGGAAATGGATGAACTGCGCCCCTTCGAAATAGGTTGGGTAATCGGTGCCCGATGCCAGCAGCAACCCCCCGACCAGCACCACCGATATCAGCACCGGATTGGCCAGCGGATGCCGCCCCGCGCGCACTGATGCCCAATCCGCCACCGCGTAAGCCGCCAGCGTCACCGTCAGCCACAGCAGCGGCCCTTCGGTCAGATAGACCCACAGCGCAAAGTCGCCCGCCATCACGCCTGCCCCATCATCCGCGCCACCAGCCGGAAGGTGACGACCGACACCATCAGCGTCAGCACGGTTGACACGATCAGCGCCGCCGCCAGCGCCAACCACTCCCCCGCCAGCACGTCGAGGTTGCCCACCACGCCCACCCCGGCGGGCACGAACAGCAGCGACAGATGCGCCAGCAGGAACCGCCCCGCAGGTTCAACGCCCGCCAGAACGGGTGGCGCAAACCGATCCCGCAGCCACAGCACCCCCACCATCGCGGCCATGCCGATCACCGGCCCCGGCACCGGCAGGCCAAGGCCGCGCGCGATCACCTCGCCCAGCAACTGGCAACCAAGAATGACAGCAAGGCTTCCGATCACGCCCGTATCTCCCTCTCCCTGCCCCAGTCTTTCCTCACCCTGTTCAATCTCCGCTGTCCAAATATCCCACGGGGGGTGCGGGGGGTGTGAACCCCCCCGCTCCGACAGGGGCCACATGGCATCACGCCTCAGGCGTATCCGTATCCGTCTCGCCCCGCTCCAGCCGCGCCCGCGCGGCTGCGGCCAGCTTTTCATAGCGCGCGCGGAAGGCCTCGATCTGGCGTTCCTCAAGCTCTTCCAGATCCATCAGCGCGTTGTGCGCGCCCTGTGTGGCCCGGATCAACTCATCCAGTTTTAACTGGATCGCCGCCGTATCGCGGTTCTGGGTGTTCTGGATCAGGAAGACCATCAGGAAGGTCACGATGGTGGTGCCGGTGTTGATCACCAACTGCCATGTATCGGAAAAGCCGAAGATCGGCCCGGTCACGATCCAGGTCAGAATGATCCCCAATGCCAGCGCAAAGGTCACGGGGCGCCCGGCGAAGCGGGCCACCCGCTTAGACCATTCGCCATAGAAATTGCTCATCTCATTCCACTCCCAGCGTTTCCTCCACCGCCGCACCATAGCCCAGATCGGGTTCGAACCGCCCGGTTTCGAGGAAGGTCATCACCTCGGCGATCACCACCGGGTTCATCATCATGAAGGTGTGCGTTACCGGCAGCACGATGTGATCCGTCATCCCCGCCACCCGTGTGCGCGCGACCGACACCTTGCCGTCATCCGGCCCCGGGATCACGGTGGAATAGATCGGGTTCAGCGACCGGTCCCCTGCGATCACCCCCAGGTCATAGTCCGGCAGCGGCAGCGCCAGAGGCACCGATCCCGCCCCGGTGCCCAATTGCAGACCCGCAGGCCCGTTCACCCACTCAAAGGCACCGATCTGGCCGAAGGCATCCACCAGTTCCGACCCCCGGTTCGGCGGCGCCAGCATCACAACCCGGCCCATCTCGGCAGGGCGGTTCTGCGCCAGCCAGGCCCGCGCCAGAATGCCCCCCATGGAATGCGTCACGAAATGCACCGGCCCGTCGCCGCATTCCGCCACCGCCGCGCCCACGCGCGGCACCAGTTGGGCGATGGGAAACTCGGTCGAGGGATAGCCCTCATTCACCACCTGATATCCCCGCCCCTCCAGCGCGGCCGCCATTGGGGCCAACGACACCTCGCTCCGCGCCAGACCGTGCAGCATCACCACGCAATCGGCCAGCGCGGGGGCGGGCAGGATCAACAACAGGGGGACCATCAACTTCATCCCGCCACCATAGCCACATCCCCACCGGATGGACAAATCGCATCTCCCGCGCCACGGTAACGGGTATGAGATACCGCCCCCACCGCATCGCCGCCCGCGCGCTGATCCTGCTGGAGGATCGTCTGTTGCTGGTGAACGCCTATCCCGGCGGCAAGTCCGATCTGTGGTGCGCGCCGGGTGGCGGGGCTGAACCCGGCCACTCCCTGCCCGATGCGCTGATCCGCGAGGTGATGGAGGAAACCGGCCTCTCCATCACCGTCGGCCCCCCGGCATTGATCAACGAATTCCACGATCCCGACCGGGGCTTTCATCAGGTTGATCTGTTCTTTCGCTGCACCATCATCGGCGGCCATCTCGACCCGCGCTGGAAAGATCCGGAAGGGGTGGTCACCGACCGCCGCTTCTTTTCCCGCCACGAGCTGGAGGGGGGCCACATCCGCTTCAAACCCGACAGCCTGCCCACCGTCGCCTGGGGCAACCAGATGCTCTATGATCCGCTGGAAAGGATCGTCCGATGAGCCGCGCCTTTGTGAAGGAAGGTGACGGCTCGCTCGATCCGCTGCCGGATCTGCCAATCTCGTCCCACCCGAACCACGTCACCCCCGCAGGCCTTGCCGCATTGCAATTGCGTCTACAGGAAACGCAAGCCAGACTGGCCGCGCTGAAAGCCCGGCCTGACCGGCTGGACAAGCTGCCCGAAGCCGCGGCCGAGAGGGATATCCGCTATCTGGAGGCGCGGTTGCGATCCGCCATTCCGATAGACCCCGCCACCCTGCCGCTGACCGAGGTGGCCTTTGGCCTGATCATCACCGTGGCCGATGAGGATGGGACCGAACACCGCTTCCAGATCACGGGCGAGGATGAGGCCGACGCCACCCTTGGCCGCATCACCCCGCAATCCCCGCTCGCCCGCGCGCTGATGGGCGCGCAGCCCGGCGATGTGCTGCGCTGGCGCAAACCCAGCGGCAGCGTAGACCTTGAAATCCTGACCATCGAGCATCCATGATCCGCGCGCTTTCTTCCCAAACCGACCTTGCCGCCGTCACCGATTTTCTGGCCGAGGCTGCTGATTACTGGATCATGGCCGAAGGGGCCGCCCCCGGCCCGACCGCCGCGCAGGACTTCTTCACCGATGGCCCGCCCGGCCACGACCCCGCGCAATCGCATCACCTTGGCCTGTTCCATGAGGGCCGCCTGTCAGGGCTTGCCGAGCTCAGCTTCGGCTTTCCCGAAGCGGGCGATGCCTATCTGGGCCTGATGATCCTCGCCCCGCCCCTGCGCAGTCTGGGCCTTGGCCCCGGCCTGCTGGCCGAGGTCGAGGCGCGCGCGCGCGCCGCCGGGTCGCCGCGCCTTTACCTTGGCGTGTTGCAGGCCAACACGCGCGGCCGTGCCTTCTGGGAACGCCACGGGTTCCGCCCCACAGGTGTCAGCCGCGAGGATGGGCAGCACATCATCCATCGCCTCGTGAAACCGCTTTAGGCAGGCGCCCTCCGGGCAGGCTCGCCCAGGCGACACCCCCCAGCACCAGCATGGACGCAATCGCAAAGCGCCATCCCACCGCCTCACCGATCAGCGCCGCGCCCCCCGCTGCCGCAATCAGCGGCACGGTCAGTTGCGCCACCGCCGCCCGCCCCGCCCCCAGCGCGGGCAGCACCGCATACCACAGCGCATAGCCCAGCCCCGATGTCACCGCGCCCGACAGCCCCGCCAGACCGATCCCGCGCGGGGACGCCGCGCCGACATCCACCCCGATCAGCAAAGCCACCGCCACCCCAGGCACCAGCGCCAGTGCGAAATTCCCCGCCGTCGCCCCCAGCGCATCCCGCGCCCCGCGCCCGGCCAGCGAATACAGGCCCCAGCCCACCCCCGCCGCCGCCATGGCCGCAAACCCGGCCCAGCCGCCGCCCGCGGGTGCCACCAGCACGGCCAGCCCGCCCAGCGCCAGCCCCGCACCGACCCAGCGCCGCGCAGGCACGCCCTCACCCGACATCAGCGCACCGGCGAACATCGTCACCTGCACCACCCCGAACAGCACCAGCGCCCCGGTCCCCGCATCCAGCCGCCCATAAGCCAGCGAAAACCCGAAGACATAGATCAGAAGCCCCGCCACACCCGCGACCGTCGCCCCGCGCACCCCCCGCCCGCGCCACAGGACCAGCGCCAACAGCACCGCAGCCCCCGCCGCCAGCCGGATCACCGCAAACTCCACCGCCCCGATATCGCCCCCCGCCACCGCCATCCGGTTCAGCACCGAATTGGCGGCAAAGGCCAGCATCACCAGCGCGGTCAGCAGGAACAGCCTCATCCCTGCGCCGCCGCCGGAGGGGAAGAGGTCGCGAACAACACGCCCCCCAGCGCCACGGGGAAACCGATCAGGTGAAACGCCTCCAGCCGCTCGCCCAGAAAGATCATCGCCAGCCCCGCGCCAAAGACCGGCATCAGATGCAGGAACATCACCGACCGCGACGGCCCGATCCGCGCCACCGCCGCGTTATAGGCCAGAAGCGCCACGACAGAGGCAAACACCCCCGTATAGGCCACCGACCCGATCCCCGCCGCCGTCAATGGCACCGATTGCCCGCGCGACAATTCCCACAGATGCAAAGGCAGGATGAACCCCGCCCCCATTACCGCGATGAAAAACGTCAGCCCCACCGGCGACAACGCCGCCGGCTTGAACTTCAACAGCACCGAATACAGCCCCCAGACCACCAGCGCCGCCAGAATCCAGGCATCCCCCACATTCAGATGCAGGTCCAACAGCCGCCCCGGCTCGCCCCGCGCAATGATATAGGCCACGCCGCAGAAGCTGACCCCGATCCCCGCCGCCTGCCGCGCCGTCAGCCGCTCACGCAGCACGATCCAGGCGATGATCACCATGAAGACAGGCATCGTCGCGCTGACCAGCAGCGCATTCACCGCTTCGGTCGAATGCAGGCCGATATAGGTCATCGACTGGAACATCGCCGCTGACAGCAGCGCCATCCCGGCGATCAACGGCAGATGCGCCCGCACCACCGCCCAGTCGCTTCGCAACCGCGCGCGGGCAAAGGGCAACAGGATCACCGCCGCCAGCGACCAGCGCCAGAAGGTCAGGCCAAAGGGCGGCACATCCGCCCGGATGGCCCGCCCCAACACCCAGTTCCCCGCCCAGCAGAGCGAGGCAGTAGCGGCCAGCGCCGCCGCGATCATGAAATTCCGGCTCATGCAAGCCAGCCTATCCCCAGCACAAAGCCACCGAAAGCCCCTTCATCTTGGCCCAAATACCCAAAAACCCGGAGCCAAGCGGCGCAGTCCGCGCAGGCGACCCAAAAGACTTGCGCCGCAGGCGCGCAATTCATTTCACCGCCCCAGCCCGGCGCAACGGCGCAAAGGAAAAGGGGCGCACCTTGCGGTGCGCCCCTCGTTCTGCCGGATGGCAGGGATGATTACATCATCCCGTCCATGCCGCCCATTCCGCCCATGCCGCCAGCGCCGCCGGCCGATTCCTTGGCCGGACGATCGGCGATCATCGCTTCAGTGGTGATCAAGAGCGACGCGACCGAGGCCGCATCTTCCAGCGCGGTACGGGTCACCTTGGCCGGGTCGATCACACCGAAGGCGAACATGTCACCATATTCTTCGGTCTGCGCGTTGAAGCCAAAGTTCTTGTCGCTGGATTCGCGGATCTTGCCCGCAACCACAGCACCGTCCACACCGGCGTTTTCGGCGATCTGGCGCAGCGGCGCTTCCAGCGCGCGGCGCACGATGGCGATACCGGCGTTCTGGTCGCTGTTTGCACCGGTCAGGCCGTCAAGCGCCTTGCCGGCCTGGATCAGGGCCACACCGCCGCCGACGACGATGCCTTCCTGCACGGCGGCACGAGTCGCGTTCAGCGCGTCATCGACGCGGTCCTTGCGCTCTTTCACTTCGACCTCGGTCATCCCGCCGACCTTGATCACCGCAACGCCACCGGCCAGTTTGGCCACGCGCTCTTGCAGTTTCTCACGGTCGTAATCCGAGGTGGTTTCCTCGATCTGGGCGCGGATCTGCGACACGCGGGCCTCGATCTCGGCCTTGTCACCAGCGCCGTCGACGATGGTGGTGTTGTCCTTGTTGATCGAGATCTTCTTGGCGCGACCCAGCATGTCGATCGTGACCGACTCCAGTTTCATGCCCAGATCATCGCTGATCACCTGACCACCGGTCAGAATGGCGATGTCCTGCAACATGGCCTTGCGACGGTCACCAAAGCCCGGCGCCTTCACAGCGGCGATCTTCAGGCCACCGCGCAGCTTGTTCACCACCAGCGTGGCAAGGGCTTCGCCTTCCACGTCTTCGGCGATGATCAGCAGCGGGCGCTGCGACTGGATCACGGCTTCCAGCAGCGGAACCATCGGCTGCAGCGACGACAGTTTCTTTTCGTGCAGCAGGATGAACGCGTCGTCGAGGTCGGCGATCATCTTGTCGGCATTGGTCACGAAATAGGGCGACAGGTAGCCGCGGTCGAACTGCATGCCTTCGACAACGGTGGTTTCCGTCTCAAGGCCCTTGTTCTCTTCGACGGTGATAACACCCTCATTGCCGACCTTCTGCATCGCATCGGCGATCTGGCGGCCGATTTCAGCCTCGCCATTGGCCGAGATGGTGCCGACCTGGGCAACTTCGGCGCTGTCCTTGACGGGGCGCGAAGCGGCCTTGATGGCGGCGACGACCTTGGTCACGGCCAGATCGATCCCGCGCTTCAGGTCCATCGGGTTCATGCCCGCAGCCACGGCCTTCAGGCCGTCCTTGATGATGGCTTGTGCCAGAACGGTGGCGGTGGTGGTGCCGTCGCCGGCCTCGTCATTGGTGCGGGAAGCGACTTCCTTCACCATCTGCGCGCCCATGTTTTCGAACTTGTCGGCCAGTTCGATTTCCTTGGCAACGGTCACGCCGTCCTTGGTGATGCGGGGCGAGCCGAAGCTCTTGTCGATCACCACGTTGCGGCCTTTCGGGCCCAGCGTCACCTTCACCGCATCGGCGAGGATGTTGACGCCGCGCAGCATGCGGTCACGGGCATCGGTATCGAAACGTACGTCTTTAGCAGCCATGTGATTAGCTCCTTTGAATGGGTTGGGGAAAGCGAGCGGCGGGGATCATCCCGCCACATCCATCAGGCGATGATGCCGAGGATGTCGCTTTCCTTCATGATCAGCAGGTCTTCACCGTCGAGTTTCACTTCGGTGCCCGACCATTTGCCGAACAGGATGCGGTCGCCGGCCTTTACCGACGGCGCGATCAGCTCGCCCGAATCCTTGCGCGCGCCTTCACCGACCGAGACGATCTCGCCCTCAGCCGGCTTTTCCTTGGCGGAATCGGGGATGATCAGGCCGCCCTTGGTCTTGTCTTCGCCTTCGATGCGGCGGACCAGCACACGGTCATGCAGCGGTTTGAATGCCATCTGAGAACACTCCCTAGGTTCCAGGTTGAATTGAAATTAGCACTCATAACAGGTGAGTGCTAATGACCGGACAGGTAGGCAAAGCGAGGCCCCATGTCAACACCCGCCCCTCCCGCGCGCTGATGAAAATTTGATGACATCTGAACTGCCCCTGCGCCATGGCCCTTGGCAGGGGGGCGTGGCGATGCCACCTTTGGATCAACCTTCCCTTACCGGTTTTCCCAATGCCCCGCCCCGTCCTTGCCACCCTTGCCGCCGCCCTGCTCTCTGCCTGCCTTGCGGGCGGCGCGTGGGCGCAGGCTGAAGTGGGGGCCGAAGCAGGCGCGGCACAGGCGCGCTGCAACGGGGTGAACCTGCTCGACACCATGACTGATGCCGACCGCCGCGCGCTCATCACCGCCACCGATGCCGTCCCCTATCCGCGCGGGCATCTGTGGCGGGCCACGCGGGGCGATGCGGTGATCCATCTGGTAGGCACCTATCATCTGGATGACCCGCGCCACGCGGCCACCATGGCCCGCATCACCCCCCTGCTGGATGCCGCCACAACGGTGATGGTCGAGGCGGGCCCGCTGGAAGAGGCCGCGCTGATGGCCGATCTGGCGCGTGATCCCTCCCTGATGGTCAACACCGATGGCCCGACACTGCGCGAGGCGCTGACCGATCCGGAATGGCAATTGCTGGCCGATGCGATGCGCGCGCGCGGCATGCCGCCCTTCATGGTGTCGAAATTCCGACCCTGGTATGTGTCGATGCTGCTCGCCCTGCCCGCCTGCGATATCGGCAGCTTGGCGCAGGGCAAGGGCGGGCTGGACGGAATGGTGATCGACTACGCCCAGACCCAAGGCAAACCCATTCAGGCGCTGGAATCGCACAACACCGTCTTTCGCCTGTTCGAAGGCATGCCGATGGACGAACAGCTTGGCATGATCCGCTCCTCGCTGGCGCTGGAACCCTATGCCGCCGATTACGCGGTGACGCTGGCCGATGCCTATTTCGCCGGGGAATCGCGGCTGATCTGGGAACTGACGCGGCAGATGACGCTGAAGATGCCCGGCCAGAACATCGCGCAGGTCGAGGCGGATTTCGCCAAGATGGAGCAGGTCCTGATGACAGACCGCAACAGCGCCTGGATCCCGGTGATCGAAGCCGCCGCGAAGGATGGCCCGGTCGTCGCCGCCTTCGGCGCGCTGCACTTGCCCGGCGAAACCGGCGTGCTGCGCCTGATGGAACAGGCCGGATTCACGCTGGAACAACTGCCGATGTAGCGAAGGCACAGGGTGGGGCGCGGCATCTTGCTGCGTTGCAGCAATCTGCCACTGCAGCACGTGACAAGCCTTGCCGCCTTGCCTATAAGCGCGCCAAACCCATCCCCTAGCGTTCAAGGCTTATCCCATGACCACCCTCGTTTTCGGCCACAAATCCCCCGACACCGATTCCACCGGGTCGCCCATCATCTGGGCCTGGTATCTGACCGAAGTGAAAACCACCCCCGCGACGCCCGTGCTGCTGGGCGAACCCAACACCGAAGCCGCCTTCGTGCTGCGCCACTGGGGCCTTGAAAAGCCCGCGATCATCGCGGACGTGACGGCCGACGACAAGGTCGTGATCGTCGATACCAACAACCCCGCCGAACTGCCCCCCTCGATCAACGAGGCCAAGATTCAGGGCATCATCGACCACCACCTTCTGGTCGGCGGCATCAAGACCAAGAACCCGATCGACATCACCATCCGCCCGCTGGCCTGCACCGCCACCATCATGCATGATCTGATGGGCGACGCCGTCATCGCGGCAGCGCCCCGGTCGATCAAGGGGGCGATGCTGTCCTGCATCCTGTCCGACACGCTGGACTTCCGCTCGCCCACCACCACCCCGCATGACCGGGCCGTGGCGGAAAAGCTGGCCATCGATCTGGGCGTCGACATGGCCGATCTGGCCACCCGCATGTTCGAGGCAAAATCCGATGTCTCGGCCTTCTCGGATGTCGAACTGCTGCGCATGGATTCCAAGGAATACAGCGTCGCGGGCAAGGAACTGCGCGTCTCGGTGCTGGAAACCACCGCCCCCAAGATCGTGCTGGACCGCAAGGATAGCCTGATGGCGTCGATGGTGGGCGTGGCCAAGGAAGACGGTGCCGATCAGGTTCTTCTCTTCGTGGTGGATATCCTGAAGGAAGAGGCGACGCTGCTGGTCCCCAATGATCTGGTCAAGCAACTGGCCGAAGCGTCGTTCGGCTGCACCGTGACGGGCGATACCGTGGTTCTGCCCGGCATCATGTCGCGCAAGAAACAGATCATCCCGGCGCTGAAACTCTGACCCGACACCCTGCCCGGCCCTTTCCCGCTGACGGGAAAGGGTCAGGCTGGGGGTCACCGCCTAAAGTACAGCCGGAAAGGCCCCCGCATGACCGACCTCATCGCCAGCCTTGCCACTGTCTCCGCCCGCTATGACGCGGTGTTTTGCGATCTCTGGGGCTGCCTGCACAACGGCAAGACCCCCTTCCCCGCCGCCGTCGCCGCGCTGCGCGCCTTTCGCGCCAAGGGCGGCTATGTCGTCCTGCTGACGAACTCTCCCCGCCCGCGCGCCAGCGTCGCGGCCCAGATCGCCACCATCGGCGTGCCGGATGACGCCTGGGATGACATCGTCTCCTCGGGTGACGCCTCGCAATATGCCATGCTCTCCGGCGCCGTCGGCGACCGCATCCACCATATCGGCGCGGACAAGGACGACACCTTCTTCACCGACCTGCCCACTGATGCCCATGACCCGATCCCGATCACCCGCGTTCCGCTGAAGGAGGCGACAGGCGTCGTCGTCACCGGCCTGCGCGACGATCTGACGGAAACCCCCGATGATTACCGCGCCACGCTTCTAATGATGAAGGCCAATGGTCTGCCCATGCTCTGCGCCAATCCCGATCTGATCGTCGATCTGGGCGAGCGGCGGCTTTACTGCGCGGGCGCGCTGGCGCAGGCCTATGAGGCGATGGGCGGCACCGCGCTTTACTATGGCAAACCGCACCCGCCGATCTATGACCTTGCACGCCGTCGCATGGCCGAACGGACCGGGCGCGAGGATGCCACGATCCTCGCCATCGGCGACGGGATCAACACCGATATTCAGGGCGGCATCGGGGAAGGGATCGACACGCTGTTTGTCACCGGCGGCATCGCCACAGCGGCCTTCGGCCCCGATTCAGCCCAGCCCGACCCGGCCCTGCTGGCGGCCTGGCTGGAGGAACAGCAGTTGTCCCCCACCCATGCCATCGCCTTCCTCGGGTAACCGCCCCGCAACAATATTGCGCCAAAAGTCACGGCTGAGATAAAAAGTTACTCAACAGAATTGCGCCGCACTGCGGCGCAGGCTATGGTCACGCCAGATCAAAGGGGATTCGGCCATGTTCGCCAGAGCCATCGACAATCAGCCGCGCGGCACGATCTGTATCGAGGATCTCGAAATCGGGATGACTCGCTACCTGATGAAAACCGTGACCGACCGCGACATCGAAATGTTTGCCGAGGTGTCGACGGACCGCAATCCCGTGCATCTGGACGATTCCTATGCCCGCGACACGATATTCGAGGGCCGCATCGCCCATGGTATGCTGACCGCCGGGCTGATTTCTGCCGTGATCGGCGAACAGCTTCCCGGCCATGGCACCGTCTATCTGGGCCAAAGTCTGAAGTTCATGGCCCCCGTCCGCCCCGGTGATACCGTGCGGGCCGAAGTGAAGGTCGTGGCGATCGACCACGCCAAGCGCCGCGTGACCCTTGAAACCCACTGCGCAGTGGGTAATACGGTCGTGCTGAAGGGCGAGGCGCTGGTTCTTGCGCCCAGCCGCAAGTTCGACTGACGGCCAGGACGACGGGGCAGGCCCCCGCCTCGGGGGAAGATGCGCGTTCACCATCATTGGCAGGACATTGACCCGGCCGCCCGCGGTGCCTCTGTTGCCATGGGCAATTTCGACGGTCTGCATCT
Organism: Variovorax paradoxus; assembly: GCA_943370085.1. GTDB lineage: Bacteria > Pseudomonadota > Alphaproteobacteria > Rhodobacterales > Rhodobacteraceae > Paragemmobacter. The sequence continues at coordinate 103,402 of CALRPT020000015.1, forward strand.
GGGCCATCAATCCGTTATCGACCTTGCCCGCCGCCCCGGCGCACCCTTGGGGATCGTCACCTTTGAACCCCATCCCCGGCAGGTCTTCGCCCCCGAAACGCCCCCCTTCCGGCTGATGAATGCCGAGGCGCGCGCCAACCGGCTGGCCAAGATCGGGGTGGAACAGCTCTATCAGCTGCCCTTTGATCGCACCCTCGCCAGCCTCACGCCCGAGGCTTTTGCCCGCGACGTGCTGGCCCATGGCCTTGGCATCTCGCATGTCGTGGTCGGATCGGATTTCTGCTTCGGCAAGGGCCGCGCGGGCACCGCCGCCGATCTGCGCGCCTTGGGCGAAACTCTTGGCTTTGACGTCACCATCGCCCCCCTCGTCGCCATCGAGGGGATCGAGGTTTCCTCCACCGCCATCCGGCAGGCGCTGACCGATGGCCGCCCGCGCGACGCCGCCGCGATGCTGGGCCATTGGCACCGGATCGAGGGTGAGGTGATCCACGGCGAAAAGCGGGGCCGCGAATTGGGCTATCCCACCGCCAACATGTCGGTCGACGGGCTGCATCTGCCCCGCTTCGGCGTCTATGCGGTAAAGGTCGATATCCTGACCGGTCCGCAGGCCGGAAGCCACATGGGCGCGGCCAGCCTGGGGGTGCGGCCGATGTTCGGGGAAAACCGGCCGAACCTCGAAACCTTCCTGCTGGATTTCAAAGGCGATCTTTACGGTCAGCACCTGTCGATCGCCTTTGTTGATTTCCTTCGCCCCGAATTGAAATTCGACGGGCTAGAGGCGCTGATCACCCAAATGCACGCCGATTGCGTTAAGGCGCACGCAATCCTGTCCCAACTCTAGCGGCGCGGCGAAACTTTTGCCCCAAAAGTTTCGCCAGCCCTCCGCCCAAAATTTTTCCGGGAAAATTTCGGGCCAGCCGCGCCAAAATTTTCCATGGAAAATTTTGG
>CALRPT020000016.1:0-96143 GCA_943370085.1 Variovorax paradoxus
AGCGGCCCCCCCGGTGCTACGGGTCACGCCTCGGGCATCATCCGGGCGATGTATTGGGCAAATTCGAAATTCGGGCGTTCCAGATGGCTCAGCGGTCCGGGAACGGACATGCGCGACAACAGCCCGCGATAGACCTTCTCGGTGCAGCCCTTGTCTTCCAGCTGCACCTCATCCAGCAGCGCCTTGACCGCCGCCAGATTTGCAGTCGCCTCCGGATCGGCCATCCATTCGGCACTCATCCCGCCGCCGAACAGCACCTTCACATGGCCCGGTCCGTCCGGCGTCAGCGCCAGATACCAGAAATAGCCCGGCGTCAACGTGATCAGCAGCGCGGGGTAAATCGCCAGCAACCAGGTGATGCGCCGCTCATCCCCCACCAGCCGCGTGTTCGACGGATGGGCCAGCGCCAGAGGCACGGTGTCGTTCTTGACGATCCAGTGATAGTTGAACGCCTCGGTCCCTTCGGGGCATTCCATCAGCGCCAGATCGCAACTGCCCCCGATGGTGCCCGCATGGCAGGCGGGCAGGTGATAGCTTTCCATGAAATTCTCGGCCAGCACCTTCCAGTTGGTGGCCCAGCGGAATTCCTCGCGGAAGGTCTCGGCATAACTCCCCATATCCAGATGGCCCACCAACGTCTCCACCTCGCGCAGCCGGTCATGCACATCGGGCGCATCGGGGTTCAGCGTCACCATGATCCAGCCATGCCAATCGCTCACCCGGATCGCGGGAAGGCGGACCTGATCCTTGCAGAAGGTCTCGTTCAGCGTCATCGCGGGTGCCCCGCGCAAGCTGCCATCCAGATTGTAGGTCCAGGCGTGATAGGGACACACAATCGCCCGCACGCGCCCGCGCCCTTCCAGCAGCGTGCTCATCCGGTGGCGGCAGACATTGCTCATCCCCCGCAGCGCCCCGTCCCTGTCGCGCAGGATGATCACGGGTTCCCCCGCAATCTCCATCGTCAGATAGTCGCCCGGCTCCTTCAACGCATCCGCGCGCCCGGCGCACAGCCAATCCTGCGCAAAGATGTGGCGCTGCTCGGCCTCGGCAAACTCGGGCGACACATAGACGGATTTCGGCATGGCCTGCGCCCGCTCGAACGGCACCGCCACATTGGCGCGCAACTCCTCGATCGCGCGCAAGCTGGGATCAACGGCGGTCATGGCGGGCATCCTCAAACGTCAAGGCAATCCGGGCTGGCCCGTCAGGGCAACCCGTCACGAAGGCCACTCTCGACCAGCCGCAGGCACAAGGAAAGCAGCTTGTTCCACCGCGCAGCTTAGGCACAGACTAATCAACCATCTCCCTGCCCTGCGCCAGCATCATCCCCGCCAGCCGCGCCGCCACGGGTGTCAGGATGGCCCCCGCCCGCGTCAACACACCGAAGGGATCGACGACAATGCCCAGATCGACAGGCAATATCTCATAGGGCGATCCCGGCCCTGCGAATCGGTCACAGACCGCCCGCGCCAAGGGCGCGATGGCGTTGGATTGCTGGATCAGCGCCAGCGTCAGCAGGAAGGACGCCGTCGCCAACCGCTGCGGCGGTTGCGGCAAGCCCAGCGCGCGCAGCCTGTCCATCACCGCACGGGTCAACAGCGCCTCCGGCCCCGGCATCACCCAGTCAAACCCCATAAGATCGGCCAGCTCTACCTGTGCCCCGCCCGCCAGCCGATGCCCCCGCCGCACCATGAGCGAGACCGGCTCCACCCCAATGGGCGCGGACAGGTGCAACTGCCCCTCCATCCCCTCGGGCATCCGGCCGATGGCGAAATCCAGCCGCCCACTGATCAGTTGCGTCCCCAACAGGTCCGACGGGGCCACCACCACCTCGGTCGTCACCCCCGGCAGCGCCAGCCGCGCCGTGCGCAGCACAGGCAGCACCCTGTCCAGCGCCGGCCCCGTGACCGACCCGATCCGCACATGCCCAGACCCGCCGCTGGCAATCTCGGTCATTTCGCGCCCGGCATCGCGCAACTCCGTCACCACCCGCGCCGCCCGCCGCGCCAGTGCGTGCCCCATGGGCGTCAGCGTGATCCCCCGCCCCGTGCGCAGATGCACGGGTTGGCCCGTGATCCGCTCCACCTCGGCCAGCAGGCGCGACGCGGCGGGTTGCGCCACCCCCATCTGATCTGCGGCCAGCCCCAACTGCCCGGTTTCCGCCAGCGCCGCCATCAGGCGCAGATGCGCCAGCTTCACCCCGCGCCGGAGCAGATCATCCGCATCTGACATAACTTTTTCGCCATATATTAATCACAAATCATTCATTGACGGATATGCAAACCCATTGCAACTGTCCCCCACGGCGCGGATCGGGATTGGAGCCCGCCCGCAAAGCCGAAACGTGCCGTGGCGATTCACGGCGAGGGAGGACACCATGCAACTTTCCAGAAGGGCGCTTCTCGCGCTCGCCACTGCTGCGTCGCTGATCGGCGCACCCAGCTTTGCGCAAGACAAGGGCACCGTGGGCATCGCCATGCCGACGCAATCCTCGGCGCGCTGGATTTCGGACGGCAACTCGATGGTGGAACAGTTCACCGCCGCCGGTTACGCCACCGATCTGCAATATGCCGAAGACGATATCCCGACCCAGCTCGCGCAGGTCGAGAACATGATAACCAAGGGCGTCAACGTCCTTGTCATCGCGGCCATCGACGGCACCACCCTGTCGAACGCGCTGGACAATGCCGCCGCTGCGGGCATCAAGGTCATCGCCTATGACCGCCTGATCCGTGACAGCGGTTCGGTCGACTATTACGCCACCTTCGACAACTTCAAGGTGGGCGTCCAGCAGGCCGAAAGCCTGGTCAAGGGCCTGAACGAACGCTTCCCCGGCGTGAAGCCGTGGAATGTGGAACTGTTCGGCGGCTCGCCCGACGACAACAACGCCTTCTTCTTCTACAACGGCGCGATGTCGATCCTGCAGCCGCTGATCGACGCGGGCGATATCGTCATCCCGTCGGGCCAGATGGGCATGGATGTGGTCGGCACCCTCCGCTGGGATGGCGCTGTGGCACAGGCCCGGATGGATAACCTGCTGTCCGCCAACTACGGCGATAAGCCGCTGCACGGCGCACTGTCCCCCTATGACGGGCTGTCGATCGGCATCCTGTCCTCGGTCAAGGGCGTGGGCTATGGCTCGGGCGATCTGCCCATGCCCATCGTCACCGGCCAAGACGCCGAGGTGCCCTCGGTCAAATCCATGATCGCGGGCGAACAGTACTCGACCATCTTCAAGGACACCCGCGCTCTGGCCGGCGTGACCGTCAAGATGGTGGATGCGATCATTTCGGGCGGCGAGCCGGAAATCAACGACACCTCCACCTATGACAACGGCGTGAAGGTCGTTCCCTCCTACTTGCTGGAGCCGCTGCCGGTTGACGTCACGAACTACGAGGAAATCCTCGTCGGTTCGGGCTATTACACCGCCGACCAGCTGAAGTAATCGCTGCACTATTGGCCCGCCCTGCCCCTTGTGGCCGGGCGGGCCTTTCTTCAACCGGGGGGACAGCATGGCAACGCTTCTGGAGATGCGGGGGATCAGCAAGGTCTTTCCCGGGGTCCGCGCGCTCGATCATGTCAACCTCACCGTCGAACAGGGCGAAATTCACGCCATCTGCGGCGAAAACGGCGCGGGCAAATCCACCCTGATGAAGGTGTTGTCGGGCGTCTATCCGCACGGTTCTTATGAAGGCGAAATCCTTTATGACGGTGCCACCCTCACCAATCGCGGCATCCGCGACAGTGAAGCCAAGGGCATCATCATCATCCATCAGGAACTGGCTCTCGTGCCGCTCCTGTCCATCGCGGAAAACCTCTTTCTGGGAAATGAGGTCGCCTCGAACGGCATCATCAACTGGCCGCTGGCTTTCCAGAAAACCGAAAGCCTGCTCAAAAAGGTGGGCCTGTCCGAACCTCCCACCACGCAAGTGGGCAAGCTGGGCGTCGGCAAGCAGCAACTGATCGAAATCGCCAAGGCGCTGGCAAAAGACGTCCGCCTTTTGATCCTTGATGAACCCACCGCCGCACTTCAGGAAAACGACAGCCAGAAACTGCTGGACCTGATGCTGGAGCTGAAGGCCCAGGGCGTGACGCAAATCATCATCAGCCACAAGCTGAACGAAATCGGCCGCGTGGCCGACCGCATCACCATCATCCGCGACGGCGCGACTGTCTCCACCCTGAACAAGGCCGATATCAGCGAAGAACGCATCATCCGCGATATGGTGGGCCGCGACATGGCCCACCGCTACCCAGACCGCGTCTCCAACCCCGGCGAAATCCTCATGGAAGTCGAAGGCTGGAACGTCTGGCACCCCGAACAGCAGGGCCGCCAGATGATCCGCGACGCCGCCTTCAACGTGCGCAAGGGCGAGATCGTGGGAATCGCAGGCCTCATGGGCGCGGGCCGCACGGAATTGGCCATGTCGATCTTCGGCCACGCTTACGGGCGCAATATTTCCGGCACCGTCAAGATGGGCGGCAAGGTGGTGGATACCTCCTCTGTCACCAAGGCCATCGCCGCGGGCCTCGCTTATGTGACCGAGGATCGCAAACAGCTTGGCCTTGTGCTGGACGAACCCATCGTCCGCAACATCACGCTGGCCAACCTTGCAGGCGTCGCCACGCGCGGCGTCCTCTCACGTGGCCGCGAACAGCAGGTGGCCGAAGAATACCGCCGCGCCATGTCGATCCGCACGCCATCCGTGTTCCAAAAGGTCGTCAACCTCTCGGGCGGCAACCAGCAGAAGGTCGTCCTGTCGAAATGGCTCTTCGCCGATCCACAGGTCCTGATCCTTGATGAACCCACGCGCGGCATCGACGTGGGCGCGAAGTTTGAGATTTACACCATCATGAAAGACCTCGCCGCCCAGGGGCGCGGGGTCGTGATGATCAGCAGCGAAATGCCCGAACTTCTGGGCATGTGCGACCGCATCTATGTGATGAACGAAGGGCGCATCGTCGGCGAACTTAGCCGTGACGAGGCAAGCCAGGAACGGATCATGTCCCTGATCATACGGGGCGACGGCAAGGCAAGGGTGGCGTGATGGCAGATCAGACAGCAGGCACAGGCAAGGGCATCGGCGCACATCTGGGCGGGCATTTGCGGGAAAACGGGATGATCCTGGCGCTGGTCGCCATCGTGCTGTTCTTCACGGTGATGGTGCGCGTCACGCAAGGCGTCGATTTCCTGTCCGCGCAGAACATCACCAACCTGTTCCTGCAGAACTCCTACGTCATCATCATGGCGCTGGGGATGCTTCTGGTCATCGTGGCAGGCCATATCGACCTGTCGGTCGGCTCCGTCGTGGGCTTCACCGGGGCTGTCGCCGCCGTGCTGACCGTCAACATGGACTGGCCCGTTATTGCCGTCGTGCCCACCTGCCTTCTGGTCGGCCTCTGCATCGGCGCGGCGCAGGGCTATTGGGTCGCCTATTGGCGCATCCCCTCCTTCATCGTCACGCTGGCGGGGATGCTGGTGTTCCGCGGCCTGACGCTCTGGCTGCTGGCGGGGCAGAACGTCGGCCCCTTCCCGAAATCCTTCCAGTCGCTATCCACCGGTTTCATCCCCGATGCCTTCGGCGTCGACAAACCCAACATGACCGCGCTTGCGCTGGTGGCCTTGGCCGCCGTGGTCATCCTCTGGATGGGCCTGCGCGCCCGCGCCCGGGATCAGCAATTCGGCATCACGTCCGAGCCGATGATCGTCTTCGCCATCCGCAACTTCGTCATCACCGCCGCCCTGCTGTTCGTGGGCTACAAACTTGCCTCCTTCCGGGGCCTGCCCAATGTGGTGGTGGTCTTGTCGGTGCTGACGGTGCTTTATGCCTTCTTCACCGAATCCACGACCACAGGCCGCCGCATCTATGCCCTTGGCGGCAACGAAAAAGCCGCCCGCCTGTCGGGCATCAACACCGACCGTCTGGTGTTCCTCACCTTCTGCAACATGGGCGTCCTTGCTGCCCTTGCAGGCATGATCGTGGCCGCGCGCCTGAACTCCTCCACCCCCAAGGCAGGCGGCGGGTTCGAGCTTGACGTGATCGCCGCCGTCTTCATCGGCGGGGCCTCGATGACGGGCGGGTCAGGCAAGATCATCGGCGTCGTCGTGGGCGCGCTCATCATGGGTGTGATGAACAACGGCATGTCCATCATGGGCATCGGGATTGATTACCAGCAGGTGATCAAAGGCCTCGTCCTTCTCGCCGCCGTCATCTTCGATGTGTACAACAAGAACAAGTGAGGCCCCCGATGCTCCTGTCCCAGATCACGCAGCCCGACGGCTCCCTCGCCGTCGTGGTCCGCTCGGGGTCCGAGGCCGCAATCCTGCGCGGCACTGCCAGCACCTATGACCTCGCGCTAGGTGCCGCCACCTCCCGCCGCCCCGTCGCCGCGATCATCGCCGAACGCGGCATGGGCGCGGCAGTGGACTTGCCCTCGCTTCTGGCCGAAGGCCGCGTCACCCTGCCCATCACCCACCCCGACCCGGCGCATATGCTGCTCACCGGCACCGGCCTCACCCATCTGGGCAGCGCCTCCGCCCGCGACGCGATGCATGCCAAGCTGGAGGGTGCGGAAACCCTGACCGACAGCATGAAGATGTTCCGCATGGGTCTGGAAGGCGGCCGCCCGCCCGCAGGCACCCCCGGCGTGCAGCCCGAATGGTTCTACAAGGGCAACGGCACCACTGCCATTGCCCCCGGCCAACCCCTGACCATGCCTCCCTTCGCCGAAGACGGTGGCGAGGAACCGGAATTGGCTGGCATCTACGTCATCGCCCCCGACGGCACGCCCTGCCGCCTTGGCTGGGCCTTGGCCAACGAATTCTCCGACCACATCACCGAACGGGTGAACTACCTCTGGCTCGCCCATTCCAAACTGCGCGAGGCGTCTTTCGGCCCGGAAATCCTGCTGGGCGACCTGCCCGCTGATGTGCAGGGCATGTCCCGCATCCGCCGCGATGGCACCGTCATCTGGGAAAAGCCCTTCCTGTCGGGCGAGGCGAACATGTCCCACACGATGGCGAACCTCGAACACCACCACTTCAAATACGATATCTTCCGCCGCCCCGGCGATGTGCATGTCCATATGTTCGGCACCGCCACCCTGTCTTTTGCCGATGGCATCTCCACCCGTCCCGGCGATATCTTCGAAATCGAGTCGCCCCCCTTCGGCCTGCCGCTGAAGAACCCGCTCGCCAAGGCCCCCGCGCCCGTCGCGGCGTCTGTTGCCGTTCATACCCTGTGAGGACCACATGACCTTCAAGCCCGCCAAATGGCCCCGCAAACTGCGCTCGCAGGAATGGTTCGGCGGTTCCAGCCGCGACAACATCTACCACCGCGGCTGGATGAAAAATCAGGGCTTCCCGCATGACCTTTTCGATGGCCGCCCGGTCATCGGCATCCTCAACACCTGGTCCGAGTTGAACCCCTGCAACGCGCATCTCAACGCGCTGGCGGAAAAGGTGAAGAACGGCATCTATGAGGCGGGCGGTTTCCCCGTTGAAGTGCCGGTCTTCTCCGTCTCGGAATCCGCCTTCCGCCCCACCGCCATGATGTTCCGAAACATCGCCGCCATGTCGATCGAAGAACAGATGCGCGGCCAGCCGATGGATGGCTGCGTGCTGCTGGTGGGCTGCGACAAGACCACCCCCTCGCTCCTGATGGCCGCCGCCTCCACTGATCTGCCCTCCATCGTCGTGACCGGTGGGCCGATGCTGAACGGCTATTTCCGGGGCGAACGCGTCGGCTCCGGCACCCACCTCTGGAAATTCTCCGAGGCCGTAAAGGCAGGCGAAATGACCATGGCCGAATTCGCCGAGGCCGAGGCGTCAATGTCCCGCTCCGCGGGCTCCTGCAACACGATGGGCACCGCTTCCACCATGGCCAGCATGGCCGAAGCACTTGGCATGGCGCTGTCGGGCAATGCCGCCATCCCGGCGGTGGACAGCCGCCGCCGCGTCATGGCGCAGATGTCGGGCCGCCGCATCGTGCAGATGGTGAAGGACGATCTTAAGCCCTCCAACATCCTTACGCGTGAGGCGTTTGAAAACGCCATCCGCGCCAATGCCGCCATCGGCGGATCGACCAATGCCGTGATCCACATCCTCGCCATCGCGGGCCGCGTCGGCATCGACCTGACGCTGGATGACTGGGACAAGCTCGGCCGCGATGTCCCCACCATCGTGAACCTGATGCCCTCGGGCAAATACCTGATGGAGGAATTCTTCTACGCAGGCGGCCTGCCCGTCGTCCTGAAACGGCTGGGCGAAGCAGGCCTCTTGAACAAGGACGCGCTCACCGTCTCCGGCGAAACCGCATGGGAACAGGTCAAGGACGTCATCAACCACAATGACGACGTGATCCTTCCCGTCGAACGCGCGCTGACGCAATCCGGCGGCGTGGTGGTGCTCAAGGGCAACCTCGCCCCCAACGGCGCCGTCCTCAAACCCTCTGCCGCGACCCCGTCGCTGATGGTTCATCGCGGCCGCGCCGTGGTGTTCGAAGACATCGACGACTACAAGGCCAAGATCAACGATCCCGATCTGGATATCGATGAAACCTGCGTCATGGTGCTCAAGAATTGTGGCCCCAAGGGCTATCCCGGCATGGCCGAGGTCGGCAATATGGGCCTGCCGCCCAAGGTGCTGAAGAAGGGCATCACCGACATGGTCCGCATCTCGGACGCGCGCATGTCAGGCACCGCCTTCGGCACGGTCTGCCTGCATACCAGCCCCGAAGCGGCCGTGGGCGGCCCTCTCGCCATCGTGCAGAACGGCGATTTCATTCAGCTGGATGTTCCCAACCGCCGCCTGCATCTGGAAGTGTCGGATGAGGAAATCGCCCGCCGTCAGGCCGTCTGGACCCCCCGCATCGCGCCGCCCGACAGCGGCTATGCCAAGCTGCACCACAGCCATGTGATGGGCGCCGATACCGGGGCCGACCTTGATTTCATGCTGGGCTGCCGTGGCGCGCCGGTGGGCAAGGATTCGCATTGATGAAACTCGCCCTCGTTGGCATCGGCAAGATCGCGGTCGATCAGCACGTCCCCGCGTTGGCCGCCTCCCCCGACTGGGAGCTTGCCGCCACGGTCAGCCGCTCCGGCAAAGTGGACGGCATCCCCGCCTTCACCGATTTCGCCACGATGCTGGAGCAACGCCCCGATATCGGAACCATCTCGCTCTGCCTGCCGCCTCAGCCCCGCTATCCTTATGCGGAAATGGCGCTCAAGGCAGGCCGCCATGTCATGCTGGAAAAACCCCCCGGCCAAACCTTGGCCGAGGTGCACGCGCTGGAACGCCTCGCCGCCGATCACGGCGTCACCCTCTACGCCACTTGGCATTCCCGCATGGCCGAGGCGGTCGCCCCTGCGAAAGCATGGCTCAAGGACAAGACCATCACCCGTGCCCATATCACATGGCGCGAGGATGTGCGCAAATGGCATCCCGGTCAGGACTGGGTGTTTGAACCGGGTGGCATGGGCGTCTTTGATCCCGGCATCAACGCGCTCTCGATCCTGACGGAAATTCTGCCGGCCCCGGTTCATATCACCGCCGCCGATCTGGAGTTTCCCGCCAACCGCGACACCCCCATCGCCGCCCGCCTGACCTTCTCAGGCAACATCACCGCCGATTTCGACTGGCGGCAAGAAGGCCCCCAGACCTGGGATATCGAGATCGACACCGACCAAGGCCCCTGCGCCCTGCGCTTTGGTGGCAACCGGTTCGAGGTGGCGGGAACCGAAGTCGCGGGCGAACAGACGATCATGGGCGAATACCCCAAACTCTACGCCCGCATGGCCGAACTGGTGCGCAGCAAGGCCTCCGAGGTGGACCTCGCCCCCATGGTCCACGTGGCCGACGCGCTGACCCTTGGCAAACGCCACGTGACCGACGCCTTCGACTTCTGACGTCCTCCCCGTCAGATGTGGCGGGGGGAGGGCACCGCCCTCCCCCCGCACCCCCCTCAGGTCCGCATCACACGGTAGATGGCCGGGATGACCAGAACGGTCAGCAGGGTCGATGACAACAGCCCGAACAGCAGCGAAATCGCCAAGCCTTGAAAGATCGGGTCCGCCAGGATCACCACCGCCCCGATCATCGCCGCCACCGCCGTCAGCAGGATCGGCTTGAACCGGATCGCCCCCGCCGCGATCAGCACATCCACCGTGACCGGCCCTTCCGACGAATGCCGGATGAAATCCACCAGAAGGATGGAATTGCGCACGATGATCCCCGCCAGCGCGATGAACCCGATCATCGACGTAGCCGAAAACGGCGCTGAGAACAGCCAATGGCCCAACATGATCCCCAGAAAGGTCAACGGGATCGGCGTCAGGATCACCAAGGGCAGCTTGAACGATCCGAACTGCGCCACCACCAGAATGTAGATGCCCAGCAGCGCCACGCCAAAGGCCGCCCCCATGTCGCGGAAGGTGACATAGGTGACTTCCCATTCCCCATCCCACAGCAGCGTCACGCGCCCCTCATCCTCGGGCTGGCCATGCAGGCTGATCTCGGGCTTGGTTCCCGGTGCCCAATCCTGCGCCTCGATGGCATCCGCCACCGCCAGCATCCCGTAAAGCGGGGCCTCAAAATCCCCGGCCAATTCCGCCGTCACCATCTCGGCCTCGCGCCCGTTATGGCGGAACACCGGATAGGAGGATTGCTCTTCCGCCACCCGGATCACATCGCCCAACTCCACCACCCCCCGCGCGCCGGGCAGCACATTGGCCGGGATCGGGGTGGACAGGAACCGCTCGTCCAGCACCCGGTCGCCCTTGGCCCGCCCCACGATCAGCGGGATGGGATAACGCCCCTCGCCCCGATGCGAATAGCCAACCGTCTGGCCACCATTCAGCAACGCCATCGTGTCAAAGACATCCGCCTCCTGCACACCGAAGAATTCCAGATCATCCGTCGAAATCGTGGCCCGCAGACGCGGGGCCATCACCCCGAAACTGTCATCCACATCCACGACAAACGGCACACTCTCAAACGCCGCCCTTATCTGCGTCGCCGCCGCCCGCCGCGTTTTCGCATCCGGCCCGTAAACCTCGGCCAGCAACGTGGCGATCACCGGCGGCCCCGGCGGCGGCTCTACGGTTTTCAGCACTGTCCCCGCCGGCACCTCCAGCGCCGCAAGCCTTTCGCGAATATCCAACGCAATGTCATGGCTCGCCCGGTCGCGGTCGGTCTTGGGCAGCAGGTTGATCGCCACCTCGCCCAGTTGCGGCTCGGCCCGCAAATAGGTATGCCGCACCAAGCCATTGAAGTTGAACGGCGCCGCCGTTCCGGCATGGGTCTGGACCGACGTCACCTCCTCCATCTCCATGACTATGGCCGCCACATCCTGCGCCACCCGATCCGTCGCCTCGACCGACGCGCCCTCGGGCAGATCGATCATCACCGACAGCTCGGATTTGTTATCGAACGGCAGCAGCTTCACCGTCACATCGCGCGTGTAAAGCGCCGCCAACGAGCCAAAAGACAGCGCCGCCGTCACCAGCAGAAACGTCAAACTCCGCGCCTTGGACGCCAGCAAAGGCCGCGCCACCGCACCATAGCCGCGCTCCAGCCAGCCGCCCTGATGCCCGCCATACCCATCATCGCCATGGGCCGACATATCCGCCTTGCCCGCGATCTTCACCATCAGCCAAGGCGTGATGATCACCGCGACAAAGAAGGAGAATATCATCGCTGCCGAAGCATTGGCCGGAATGGGGCTCATATACGGCCCCATCAGCCCGCTCACGAACAGCATCGGCAACAGCGCCGCCACCACCGTCAGCGTGGCCACGATGGTGGGATTGCCGACCTCCGCCACCGCATCAATCGCCGCCTGCATCCGGGGGCGCGCATCCTTCATCGCCCAATGCCGCGCGATATTCTCGATCACCACGATGGCATCATCCACCAGAATCCCGATGGAAAAGATCAGAGCGAACAGGCTCACCCGGTTCAGCGTATATCCCATGATCCAGGCCGCAAACAGCGTCAGCAGGATCGTCACCGGAATGACGATGGCCACCACAATCGCCTCGCGCCAGCCGATCGCCAGCCAGACCAGCGCGATGATCGACACTGTCGCCAGCCCCAGATGGAACAAGAGCTCATTGGCCTTCTCATTCGCCGTCTCGCCATAATCGCGCGTCACGGTCAGCGTCATGCCTTCGGGGATCAGCTTGCCCTCAAGCGTATGCACCCGGTGCAACACCTCTTCGGCCACCACCACCGCATTGGCTCCCGCGCGCTTCGCCACGGCCAGCGTGACGGCAGGCGCGCGCTGCACCACGCCATCGGCATCCTTCACCAGATGGCTCACGATATGATCCGACGTGTCGGGAACGAAACGCACCTCCGCCACATCCGCCACATAGACCGGCCGCCCGTCCCGCGTCGTCAGCAGCAGGTTCGCCACCTCCGACGGCGCGGTCATCGTCTCGCCCGCGACCAGATCGATCTGCCCGCCATCGGCCCGCACCTTGCCCGTATTCAGCGTCCGGTTGGCCTGCGCCACCTTCCCCGCCAACTGCTGCAAGGTCACGCCATACAGCGCCAACCGCTCCGGATCCGGCGCGATGCGGATCGCCTCCTCCGCCTCGCCCACGATATAGGTCAGCCCAACATCCTCGGTCTTGGCCACCTCGGATTGCAGCGCGCGCACCACCCGCGTCAGGTCATTCGCCGTCACCCCATCGCCCGACAGGGTCAGCGTCAGGATCGCCACATCGTCGATCCCGCGCCCGATCACCAAAGGTTCGGGTATCCCCACCGGAATCCGGTTCATATTGGCGCGGATCTTGTCATGCACCCGCAGGATCGCATCCTCGGCCTTGGTCCCCACCTCGAACCGCGCCGTCACCAGAACCGCATCATCCCGCGTCTGGGAATAGACATGCTCCACATCGTTGATCCCCTTCACAAGGATCTCCAAAGGCTCCGTCACCAGCTTCACGCCATCTTCGGCGCGCAACCCCTGCGCCTGCACATGGATATCCACCAGCGGCACGGAAATCTGCGGCTCCTCCTCGCGCGGCAAGGACACCAGCGCCACCAGCCCCATCGCCAGCGCTGCCAGAATGAATAATGGCGTCAGGGCCGAGGCGATGAACCCCTTCGTCAGCCGCCCGGCAATGCCTAGCGATGCGCCTTCCCGGTCACTCATGGCCCACCTCGCCCGCAACAGGCGCAACGGCCATCACCACATCGCCGGCCTGCAGCCCGGTCAGCACCTCGACCATCGCCACGCCGTCCACTGCCACACGCTCACCCGGCACCACGGTGCGCAGCCCGGCACCCTCCAGCGCCACGAAATCCACCCCGCCTTGCGTGACCAGCGCCGCCTCCGGCACCAGCAGCGCCGCGCGTTCCCCCACCGGCAGGCGCACCAGCACCCGCGCATCCACGAACCGGTCCGACAGCCCCGCCACCTCGACATCGGCCACCACCCGGCCATTCTCGATCAGCGGATAGACCTTCACGAGCCGCCCTTCGGCCACGCCCTCCGCCCCCTCGATCTGGATCGCATCGCCCTCGGTCAGATTGGCCGCGTGCCGCTCCGGCACCGCCAGCCGCAGGAAAATGCCCCCACCGCCGATCTGCGCCACCGCCTCGCCCGGCATCACCACCGCGCCCTGCGCCACCGGTACATCCAGCACACGGCCCCCAACCGGGGCCAGCACCGCGCCCTCGGCCGCCTGCTGCGCCAGCACTTGGCCCTGCGCCTCCAGCGCGGCGATCTGCCCCGTGACCACATCCACCTGCGTCCGCAAGGCATCCAGCCGCTGCGCCGTCGTCACCCCTTGCGCCAGCAACTCCTCGCCCCGCGTCAACTCCGCTTGCGCATTGGCCAGTTGCGCGGCCAGCGCCCGCCCCTGCGCCTCCAGCGCGGCGATCTGAAAGCCCAGTTTCTCATCCACGATCTCGGCCAGCACATCGCCTTGCGCCACCACATCACCCTCGACCACGCTCAGCGAAACCACCGTCCCCCCCAGCCGCGCCCGCGCCGGTATCCGATCCCGCGCCTCCACCCGGCCATAGACGGCCTTCCATTCCGTGATGCTGACCGGGGCCAGCGTGACGCTGTCCGCATGGGCCGGAACCACCCCAAGCAGAAGGGCGATCAGCGAAAAGGCAGAGATGGGGCGCATGGCGACTCTCCGGAAAAGGACGGACCAGAAAACGATGAGACAGACCTAACCGACACGCTATAAACATTCAATAGTGTGAATGTATATATCTGATGCAAGACCCGCCCCAACGGCCTTGCCCTTCCGGCAGAGGCAGCTAGACAGAGGGGCAGAACGGGGACCTGCGCCATGATCACGATCAGGGACATCGCGAAACGCGCCGGGGCCTCCATCGCCACGGTGTCGCGCGTGGTCAACGGATCGGGCTATGTCAGCGCCGACATGCGCGCCCGGATCGAGGCGGCGGTGGCCGAACTTGGCTATCGCCCCAATGCCGGCGCGCGGATGATGCGGTCGGGCTCCAGCCGGATGGTGGGCGTGCTTTTGCCCGCATTGGACGTGCATTTCTTCGGCATCCTCGCCCATACCGTGGAACAGGCGCTCTTCGCGCGCGGCTATCAGGCGATGATCTGCTCCACGGCCGAAAGCCCGGACCATGAGGCCGCCTATGTCGCTGCCATGCTGGCCCAGCAGGTGGATGGGGTGATCCTGGCCGCCGTCACCTCGGACAGCGCCGCTGTCGCCCGGCTCAACGCGGCGCAGGTGCCCATCGTGGCGGTAGACCGGGCGCTGCCCGGAACCCCTGCCATCACCGCCGATCACCATACCGGCGGGCGGATGCTGGCCCGCCACCTGCTGGACCTCGGCCATCGCGCCATCGGCGTCGTGGGCGCGCCCGGCCATTCCGCACCGGTGCAGGACCGGCTGGCCGGGATCGTGACGGAACTCGCAGGCGCGGGGCTGGCCCCGCAAGCCATCCGCCTTGGCCCGGAACACAGCTTCGAGGCCTGCCGCAGCCTCGCCGCCGACCTCTTGTCAGACGGCACCCCCACCGCGCTGATCGGCATTTCCGACATGGCCGCCATTGGCGCCCTGCACGCCGCCGTGGCGCGCGGCCTGCGCGTGCCCGATGACCTGTCGGTGATCGGCTTCGACGATCTGCCCGCCGCACGCTACACGATCCCGCAACTCACGACCGTTGCCCAGCCCATCCGTCAGATCGGCGAGGCGGCGGTGGATACCCTCATTGCCCTGATGCGGGGCACCACCCCACCGCCACCCCCCGCCCTGCCCCTGACCCTGATCGCCCGCGGCACAACCAAGGCACGGGGGGGCACAGCCCCCCCGTGACCCCCCCGGCCACCATTCCAAAGGGTGCACGAACGGCCAGGTCGGATTGGGTATTTGAACCAAGGTGAAACACAAAGCGCATCTCCCCTCCCCAGCCATGGGGAGGGGTCGGGGGTGGGGTGGCCCCCCTCAACCCATAAGCACCGTGAGAGGCGGGATCGCCCCCGTCGCAGTTGCCCCGCCCAGACAGGCCGCTGCCGCGCGATGGCCCAGCCGCAGGCACTCCGTCACATCCCAGCCCTCATGCAACCCGTACAGGCAGCCCGCGGCAAAGGCATCGCCTGCGCCGACCGGGCTCACGACCTGTTCCGGTGGCACTGGATCGGGGCGGATCACCGTCACCCGCCGCCCGGCCTCCAGCCACAGGCCAAGCGCCGGGGTATGCACCACCACCTGCCCCGCGCCGCCCTCCTGCAACTGACGCGCCGCTTCCGTGATCCCCTCCACATCGCCGGCATCCGCGAGGACACGCCCGGTCGCCCGCGCGGCCTCCACCTCATTGAGGAACAGCACATCCACAAAAGGCAGCGCCGCCTCAACCGCTGCGCGGAATTCGGCCCGGTCGGTTGAGACCAGATCAACCGCCGTCACCATGCCCGCCGCCTGCGCCCGCGCCAGCACCCGCGCCGCGCCCGTGGCCCCATCCTGCAGGGCATCCAACCTGCCCAGCAGGTTCAGATAGCCAAGGTAGAAGATCCTGGCCCCCTCCGCCGCCACCGCCTCCACCGCGATGTCGCTCTCATCCAGCAGGTCATTCGTGCCGGGATGGTAAAAGAACGTCCGGCTGTCCCCGGCCAAGTTCATCACATGGGTATGGGCCGTGGGCGCGCGGTCCGTCTCGGCCAGATGGTCCAGCCCCGCCCCTGCCCCCTTCACCGCCCAGCGCACCGTCGCGGCGTGGCGGTCCACCCCCACCAGACCGATCGCCCACAGCGGCAAACCTGCCTGAAACGCGGCCAGCGACAGCATCACATTCGCCGCCCCGCCCCCGGTGCCCTCCACCTCATCGGTGATCCGTACCAGATCGCTCTTCGCAGGCCAGGCCTCGATCGTATGGACGATGTCCACGATCCAGTTCCCCGCACAGGCAATCCCCCGTCTTTCCGAAACGGGCCGCATCAGTAGGAAACCTCCACCGCCTGCCCGCTGATCCCCGCCGCAAGCGCGGCCGTCAGCACCGCATGATGCGCCGCCGCCTCTTCGGGTGTGGCGCAAGGGAAACCCTTGGCATCCCCGCCCGCCAGTTCATCGACAAAGGCCGCCCACATCTGCTGGATCGCGTCCGTGAAGCCAAACTCGAATATCCCCCCCGTGATCGCCCCGAACAGCGGCGTGTAACCCAGGTCTTCCGTCACCCAGCCCTGCGCCCCGCCGGGTTCATAGCGCATGTACGACCACTGGCGCGGGCTCTTGGTGGTGAAAAAGGCAGACCCCCGCATCCCCAAGACCCGGATCGACCATGTATTCGCCTCGCCGGGTGCAATCCGCCATGTCTTCATCACCATGGGGAAATCGCCCGCCGCATCCGGCACCGTGGCCGTGATCGTCGCATTGTCCCAGGTATCGCAGGCCATCCGCCCGCCCTTGCCATCCGGCCGCGTCTCTACCCGCTTCACCAAGGATGCCGTCACCTGCGCGGGACGCCAGCCAAGCCGCAGCGGCACATGCAGCACATGCATCCCCAGATCGCCCATGCAGCCATAATCGCCATTCACCCCTGCCATCCGCTTCCAGTTGATCGGCTTGTCGGGGTTGATGTCCGATGAATGCAGGAAGCAGGCCTCCACCTCCAGCACCGCCCCCACTGCGCCAGAGCGGACAAACTCCACCACCTTCTGCGCGCCGGGATAAAAGGGCATCTCGGAGGAGCAGCGCACCATCAGATCAGGCCGCGCCGCAATCGCCGCCATGATGGCCCGGTTCTGCGCCAGGTCCATCCCGAAGGGCTTTTCCCCCAACAAATGCTTCCCCGCGGCCAATATCGCCGGATAAATCTCGGCATGCAGCACATGCGGCACGGCGCAATACACCGCCTCCACCTCCGGGTTCGCCAGCAACTCGCGGTAATCTGTCGTCACCTGCATCGGCCCCAGCGCATCCGTATACCACCCCATCAAAGCGGGGTTCGTATCGCACACCGCAACGATGCGTGGCTTGGCCTTCATCCCCGTCAGATGCAGCCACCGCGCAGCGGCCGAGGCGAACTCCCGCCCCATCAGCCCGCAGCCGATGATCCCGAACCGCACCTCCCGCATCACTTTCCCCCGATCATGGCGAGCGCCGCCTCGGGCGACGCCCCGTCATGCACCACCGCCATCAAGGCCCGCGTCATGCCCCCAGGATCGGGATGCTGAATCACGTTGCGCCCATAGACGATGCCGCGTGCGCCCTGCCGCATCAACTCCGCCGTCCGCGACAAAATCTCTGCATCCGACACCCGCCCGCCGCCGCGCACCAGCACCGGCAGGCCTTGGGCAATCTCGATCACCCGGTGGTACTCCGACACATCCGAACAGGGATCGGCCTTGATGATATCCGCCCCCAGTTCCGCCGCCTGCCGAACCAGCGGCAGGATCTTGTCGATATCCCCGTCCACCATATACCCGCTCTTGGCGTTGTCCTGCATCACCAGCGGTTCCACCATCAGCGGCATCCCCATGATCTCGCATTCCCGCTTCAGCGCATTCACGTTGCGCACACAGGCGCGATAGACCTCCGGCTCATCGGGCAGCAGCAGCAGGTTCACCACCACACAGGCCGCATCCAGCACCACCCCCTGCTCTACCGCCCGGTCGATCACCTCGGAAAACAACACGCGGGGCAAAGGCGTGCCGTAAACGTTCGCGATATCCGTCCGCAGCACCAGCGCGGGCTTGTCCTTGCCGGGAATCGCCTGCAACAGCGGTGCCGTCCCCGGCGGCAACTGGATTGCGTCGGGCTTTGCCGCCGCCACGGCGCGGATCGCCGCCCCCATATCCTCGATCCCGCCCAGAAAGCTGCGCTCGTTGAACATGCCATGGTCAATCGCCACGTCAAAGCAATGGCCCGAGGGCGCAAACAGGCGGTTCATCCGGGCGGTTTTCATCGGGTTCGGTCCTTGCTGCAAGATATGGAAACGTTTCCACAAGCCTAGCCCAGCCCTGCCCCCCGATCAAGCCCGCCGTTCCCAAACGGCACCCAAACGCCCCCTTGCCAAGGCCTCGCCCCTGCCACACCCTCCCCCCATGGACAGCGCCGAACTCATCCGCCTAACCGCCTTTCTCGGCACGCTTGCCGCGATGGCGCTGTGGGAATTCGCCGCCCCCGACCGCCGCGCCGAAATCCCACGCCTGATCCGCTGGACCAACAACCTCGCCATCGTCGCGCTCGACACCGCCCTCGTCCGCCTGCTGATCCCGCTCTTGCCCGTCGCCGCCGCAAGCTGGGCCACGGCACAGGGTTGGGGCCTGCTCTCCCCCCTCCCCCTCTGGCTTGCCATCCCCATCGCCTTCCTGCTGCTCGACCTCCTGATCTGGGGCCAGCACCTGATGATGCACCACGTCCCTGCCCTCTGGCGGCTGCACCGGATGCACCATTCGGACACGCATCTCGATGCCTCGACCGGCCTGCGCTTTCACCCGCTGGAAATCCTGCTCTCCACCCTCATCAAGATCGCCGCAGTGATCGTCCTGGGCGCGCCCGCGCTTGCGGTGATCGCCTTCGAGATCGCGCTCAACGCCACCTCGCTTTTCACCCATGCCAATATCCGACTGCCCGACCGGACCGAATCCCTCCTGCGCCGCCTCATCGTCACCCCGGCCCTGCACCGCATCCACCACTCGGTCCTGCCAGAGGAAACCAACAGCAATTACGGCTTCAACCTCTCGCTCTGGGATCGCCTGTTTGGCACCCTGCGCAACTCCCCGCAGGGCGACCCGCAGACCATGCCCCTTGGCATCGAACTCTTCCGCACCCGGCGCGAGGCATGGCTGGACCGCCTGCTGACACAACCTTTTCGCCGCCGCTGAAACTTTTCCGAACCTCCCCCCGTTCATTGGATCACAGGCGGAACGGTTCCGCCCAAACCCGGAGGTTTCCATGCTCAAGACCACATTCCGCACCCTCGCCCTGACCACCCTGCTCGCCCTGCCCGCCATGGCACAGGACAACCCGATGGTCGGCGGCGCGCCGATGTTCGCCGACAAGAACATCGTTGAAAACGCCGTCAACTCAAAGGACCACACCACCCTCGTTGCCGCCGTTCAGGCCGCCGGTCTGGTGGAAACCCTGCAATCCCCCGGCCCTTTCACCGTCTTCGCCCCGGTGAATGACGCCTTCGCCGCGCTGCCCGCAGGCACCGTCGACACGCTGCTGATGCCGGAAAACAAGGGCATGCTGACCAAGGTGCTGACCGCCCATGTCGTCGCAGGCAAGCTGTCGGGCGAAGAGATCATGCGCCGCGCCCGCAATTCGGCCGATGGCTTCTACCACATGCAGACCGTGTCGGGTGACGCGCTCTCGGCACAGGTCAAAGGCCGCAACCTCTACCTGATCGACGAAAGCGGCAACGCCTCCAAGGTCACCATCGCCGATGTGAACCAGTCCAACGGCGTGATCCATGTCGTGAACGCCGTGCTGGTGCCCAAGTGATCTGACGTGGGGGGGCAACCGCCCCCCCACACCCCCCCAACACCCAAAACCGTTCTGTCATCCCCCTGTCATCCGCACCTGCAATGCACAAGGCGCAGATGCCAAGGAGACAGACCGATGTCCTGGGAACAGACCCTTTCGCCCGATGCCGGCTGGATCAATCCGCGCCTCGGCACCCGCTTTAATGAGGCAGGCCGCTTCCTGCCCGAATCCGGCAATACCGTGGTCTGCCAGGTGATCCCCGGCTCACCCACCGAGACCGCCCTTTTGCAATTCCGCGCCGCCCTCGCCGATCTGCCCCAAGCGGATCTTCTAGCCCTGACCCCGCCAGAAAGCTGGCACATGACCGTTTTCGAAGGGGTGGTCGAAGCCCGCCGCGATCCGCGCCACTGGCCCGAGGGGCTGGCAACCGACATGCCCATCCCCGCCGTCACCGCCGCCATGACCGCACGGCTTGATGGCTTTGCCCCACCGCCGCCCTTCCGCATGGCCGTGGCCGCCGCCACCCCTTTCGGCGTCACGCTCCGGGGCCTCACGCCCGCTGATGAAACCGCCGCCCGCCAATGGCGCGACCGGCTGTCCGAAACCCTGCGCCTGCGCGCACCGGCGCATGACGATTACGCCTTCCACACCACGCTGGCCTATGTGAAGCGCGCCCTGCCCACGGCTGCCCTGCCCGTCTGGCGCGCAACGATGGCGGAATGGACTGCGCGGCTACAGGACGAACTCCCGCAGATGGACCTCGCGCCCCCCGCCTTCTGCACGTTTGAAGATATGTGCGCCTTCCCACCCATCAGGCCGCTGGCCTGATCAGGCCAGCCTCAGGCGCGTTTCAGCCGGATCACCACATCCACACGCGACACCTGCATCCCCTCGGGTGCCTCGGGCAGCCCCTCGATACGCAACGTATCCGCAGGCGCATCGCTCAGCGTGGCGCTGTCTTCCCAATAGAAATGCGGGTGGTCATCCATGCGCGTGTCGAAATAGCTTTTCGACCCGTCCACCACGACCTCGTTCATCAACCCCGCCTCGCAGAACGCGCGCAGCGTGTTATAGACTGTCGCCAGCGACACCTTCTCGCCCGACTGGTCGGCCAGCGCGAAGAGGCTTTCCGCCGTCACATGCCGGTCCTCGCCATCGCCCACCAGCAAGGCCGCAAGGGCCAGCCGCTGCCGCGTCGGGCGCAAACCGCCCCGCGACAACCACTCCGTCCCCCGATCCTGTGCCGTCAGCATCATGCGCTGTCCCTGCAATTCCTGTCTGTTCCGCTCAACATATAAGGCCTCTCCCCCCCCGAATACAAATGAAAATCGGCCGCACCGGGTCACAGCCCGTTCAGCACCCAAAGCCCCCCCGGCAGGGCCGCGTCACCCTTGCCCTTGCTTCCATGCCGGTGCTACACCCGATGCCGCAACACAGGACCACACGGGAACCCCACCACATGGCCGCCTTTCCGAACCGCTTCGACCGCGACGACCTTCTGAAATGCGCGCGAGGAGAGCTGTTCGGCCCCGGCAACGCCCAGCTTCCCGAACCGCCCATGCTGATGATGGACCGCATCACCGACATCTCGGAAGATGGCGGGCTGCACGGCAAGGGCCATGTCGTGGCCGAATTCGACATAACGCCTGACCTGTGGTTCTTCGCCTGCCACTTCCCCGGCAACCCGATCATGCCCGGATGCCTCGGCCTCGATGGCCTCTGGCAACTCACCGGCTTCAACCTCGGCTGGCGCGGCTGGCAAGGGCGCGGCTACGCGCTCGGCGTGGGCGAGGTCAAACTCACCGGCATGGTCCGCCCCGACCGCAAGATGCTGACCTACAAGGTCGATTTCACCAAAGCCATCCAGACACGCCGCCTGACCATGGGCGTGGCGGACGGGATCGTCGAGGCGGACGGCGAAGTGATCTACATCGTCAAGGACATGAAGGTCGCGCTGAGCGAGGCGTAAGTCCTCTCACATCGCCTGCGCGATCTGATCGCTGACCCATGCCAGACACACCAGCAGCCCCGCCTTCAGCAAGGTCCGAAACAGGATAAGGGTCGCGCGCCATTGCGCGCGCCGGTGGATGGCAAGGTAGTCCTGCAGGCGCGGATGCCGCGCCGAAATGATGTCCATCGGCGGAAGGAAAAGGCCTGAATGGAGTCTCCCCCGATCCCCAAACAGCTCTTCTCGGGCCTGTGCAAGACCGGGCTGCGCTTCGTTATCGACCCGTCGAAATGTGGCCACGACCCAGATCACGGCAATCAGCACCAGCCCCCCTGGCAAGACGTGATCCAGAAAATCCCGCAGCATCCGACACGCCCCTTCCCCAAATCAAGGCAAACCCTGCCCCCCGATCCTGACGCAGCCAAGGCGCAAGGGCGGCAGTTTTCGGGTTCCTCCCTCCGCAAGCCACGCGTGCCGCACCCAACTCCTTCCTCCTGCGCGAAATCCCAACCAATCCAACAGACGCCCGCAGCCCCCCGCCTTACGGTTTACGACCCTTATGTCGCCTCAAACACTCCACCTGTTCCAGCGCACCCGGATCGATCTTCATCCCCTCCCCGCTGCACCCGAAATCTGGCGGCCCGCAGCTGAGGCGAAAGCAGCGTTCTTCATGCCAACTCGGGCATCCTGCAGCGAAGTGGCTCCGCCCTCCGGCACAAACCGCAAGGCACCACACAGGCAGCGCCCACGCCCCGGTCAGCGACCTTTGCCCGCCCTTCCGCGCAACCGCTTGCGCAGCCCGCGCACCGCTTCCAGCACGCTCTGCATGCCCGGCAGCGCCCGCCACCCCTTTACTTCCGCTATGTCGGATCTGCTCGGCCGTTGCATGGCAAGGGCCGGTTCACAGACATAGCCAACAAAACCCGGAAAATCCTTCCGCAGCCAGGAATAGGCACCGTCCACATGCATCGGGCCGCCATCCGGCGACCCCGGTTCGCGCGCAAGCATGTCCTTCAGATAGGGGAATGCTTTCTGAATGATCTCACCGCGCAGACCGATGAAATGGGAACAGAGCAGGCTTTCTTTGGGATCGAGCCGTTTCATCCCGAAGGGTGACGCCTCCTTTGGCGGTCCCGTCACTTGCCCACCATGCAGAAAATGCCAGTCGGTTTCGGTCAGAAGGCGCAGATCCTCGCCCGAAATGTTGGTGATCACACGCGTCCAGTCCATGTCATCCTCAAGGATCAGAATGCGCGTCAGACCCAGGCCAACCGCACGCTCGATGATCCCCAGATGGCTCATGAAACACCCGCGCGCGCCGATCGAAGGGAAATCGCCCCGATCCGCAGGCCGAACCGCCGGAAACAACTCCACCAGCGGGTCCTCAAAGGTCAATCCGACCAAGGCCAGTTGGTCCGCGATCTCGTTCCTTCGGTCCTGCCTCTCGGCAAGGTTGATCACGAAAATCCGTTCGAAAAGATCCCGCAATATCGTTGCATCCAACGCCACAGACCTATCGCTCATAATCATTACCCAGCGCTGCCCCGAAGATCGTATTTGGGAGAACTGCGCCACGTCAATCATCACCTGCCAGACTGTCCCGCCTTGTTTGCGGCCAGCCAGTCCGTCGTCCACGCCCCCATCCCCCTTGCCCCCAACCCCCCTCTCCCTTAGAGACAACCCAAGGATCATGAACGGAGGCCGCATGCGTCGCGTCGTCATCACCGGGATCGGGATCGTCTCCCCCATCGGCAACACCGCAGCCGAGGTCGAGGCCAGCCTCCGCGCTGGCAAGTCGGGCATCGTCTTCGCCCCCGAATATGCCGAACGCGGCTTCCGCAGCCAGATCCACGGCCAGCCCCACATCGTGCTCGAAGACCATATCGACAAGCGCGACCTGCGCTTCATGGGCGATGGCGCGGCCTATAACTTCATCGCCATGGATCAGGCGATCAAGGATTCCGGGCTGGAACCGTCAGACATCTCCAACGAACGCACCGGCATCATCGTGGGCTCCGGCGGCCCGTCCACCAAAAGCTTCTTCAAGGCCCACAACATCGTCCGCGAAACCGGCTCGCCCAAGCGCATAGGCCCCTTCGGCGTGACCAAGGGCATGTCGTCGACCACCTCCGCCTGCCTTGCCACACCGTTCAAGATCAAGGGCGTCAACTACTCCATCACCTCCGCCTGCTCCACCTCGGCCCATTGCATCGGCAATGGCGCGGAACTGATCCAGTTCGGCAAGCAGGATATCGTCTTCGCCGGCGGCGGCGAGGAACTGGATTGGACGCTCTCCTGCCTGTTCGATGCGATGGGGGCCATGTCCTCCAAATACAACGACGCCCCCGAAACCGCCTCGCGCACCTATGACGCCACCCGCGACGGGTTTGTCATCGCCGGCGGCGGCGGTGTCGTGGTGCTGGAGGAATTGAACCACGCCCTCGCCCGCGGCGCGAAAATCTACGGCGAAGTCACCGGCTACGGCGCCACCTCCGACGGGCATGACATGGTCGCCCCCTCGGGCGAAGGCGGCGAACGCTCCATGCGCGTGGCCCTCTCCACCCTGCCGCAGGGCCGCAAGATCGACTACATCAACTCCCACGGCACCAGCACCCCGGTGGGCGACGTGACCGAGATGGAGGCGATCCGCCGCGTCTTTGGCCGTGGCAGCACGCCCCCCGTCGCCTCGACCAAATCCCTCACCGGCCACTCCCTCGGCGCGACCGGCGTGCATGAGGCGATCTATTCCCTCCTCATGATGAACGGCGATTTCATCGCGGCATCGGCCAACGTCACCACCCTCGACCCGGCGCTTGACCCGGCCGAGATCGTGACAACCCTGCGCGAAGGCGTGAGCATCGACTCGGTCCTCTCCAACAGCTTCGGCTTCGGCGGCACCAACGCCACCCTCGTGATGAGCAAATACCTCGGCTGATCCAACGGCCGACAGAAAAGGGACAGCGACATGGCCGATCTGATGAAGGGCAAGCGCGGGCTTGTCATGGGCGTGGCAAACGAACGCTCCATCGCCTGGGGCATCGCAGCGGCCATGGCGGCCGAAGGGGCCGAACTGGCCTTCTCCTATCAGGGCGAAGCCTTCGGCAAACGTGTGGCCCCGCTCGCCGCCTCGGTCGGTTCCGATTTCCTCGTCGATGTCGATGTCACCAATGACGAAAGCCTGGACGCCTGCTTTGCCGCCCTCGCCGTCCGCTGGGGCAAGCTGGATTTCCTCGTCCACGCCATCGCCTTTTCCGACAAGAACGAACTGACGGGCCGCTTCAGCAACACCACCCGCGCCAACTTCACCAACTCTCTCGCCATCTCCTGCTACAGCTTCATCGATGTCTCCCGCCGCGCATCCGAAATGATGCCCGATGGCGGCACGCTCATCACCCTCACCTATGGCGGATCAAACCGCGTCACGCCCAACTACAACGTGATGGGCGTGGCCAAGGCGGCGCTGGAATCCTCCGTCCGCTACCTCGCCAATGACCTCGGCCCCCAAGGCATTCGCGTCAATGCCGTCTCGCCGGGCCCGATGAAGACGCTGGCCGGTGCCGCCATCGGCGGTGCCCGCGCCACCTACCGCCATACCGAGGCGAACGCCCCCCTCCGCTCCAATGCGACGCTGGAGGCCGTGGGCGGCACCGCCGTCTGGCTCGCCTCCGATTACGGCGCCTTCACCACGGGCGAAGTGGTGCATGTCGACGGCGGCTACCACGTCCTGGGCATGCCGCAGCAGGAAAACCTCAGCAGCGCCGCCGACAAGGGCTGACCTCGGTTGATCACGTCGCGGCGCTAATCCGGGCCGACTGCCCGTTCCCCCAGCACCTCGACAAAGCGCAGCAAGTATCCGTCCGGGTCCTGCACCAGCAGTTGCGCCTGCCCATGCTCGACATCGTCCTCCCGATACCATGCCTCATGCAAGGCCCGGAACGGCACGATCCCCGCCGCCTCCAGCCGCGCGGCGATGGGGGCAAGCTCCGCCACCTCGATCTGGAAGTTGATCCCCCGCCCAAAGGGCGGCTCCAGCGGCCCGGTGGTCCACGCCTCCGCGCTCACCTCCTCCAGCATGATCTGCGCCCCGCCCAGTTGCAGATAGACGAAACCCTCCTCCGGCCGCGCGAACCGCAGGGCAAAGCCGCAAATCCCGCAATAGAAATCCCGCGACCGCCCCAGATCGGCCACCAGCAGTTCCGGCACCAAGGCGGCCCAGCTTCCCGCATCCTCCGGCGGATCTTGCAAGACGTCAGACATGGGTCACCTACAGAAACAGACGACAACGCCGCCAAAAGCTAAGCCCCCCGCCGCGCCGGGGCAAGCAAGGCAAGAGCACATACACCTCCCCCTGTCGTCTGCGCGCCTCACAAGCGTGCCCGCCCGTCGCACAGCATCGCAGGAAAGATGCAGACCATGTCTAGCTGATGCCCCCCTCTTGACGGACCGCCGTTTGCCAGACACCGTCCGTTCGCGCATGCCTGAGGGTTTTCATGGTCACAAGTTCCGCTATTGCCCCGCATTGTCCGAAACAGGATGTGCCATCCGCCCGTCTGACGCCGGGGAAAAAACCACCGCCCTCACCATCGCGCATCGCAACAGGGCATCTCTGCGCCCCGCCATCCCACCCGACCGACACAACTTCCGCGAGTTGGGGGCAGGCCTAGATGACAACCGCCGCCGTCACCATGGTCTGGAACGATGCCTGGTTTCTCAGGCGCTGGCTGGATTACTTCTCCCGTCACCTCGGGCGGGAAAACCTCTATGTCTTCGCCCATGGCGGCGAGCCAGAGATCCTAGCCCTGTGCCAAGGCACAAACGTTTCGATCCTGCCGCGCGACCAGATCACCGTGGATTTCGATCACGACCGCTGGGCCTTGCTGTCGCATGTCACCTCAGGCCTGACACGCTTCTACGACACGGTGCTCTGCCTCGATGTCGATGAATTGCTCATCCCGACGACCGCTGACAAAAGCCTTGCCGATGTGCTTGCCAACCTGCCCAAAGGTCAGGTCTGGGCAGTCCCCGGGTTCGAGCTGTTCCGCTCCAGCGATGACGGGGTCGAGCTGCCAGAGACAGACCCGATCGCCCCGCTCTGCCGCTCTGCGCTCTTCTCGCCCTTCTACTCGAAGTCCTGCATCGCCGGGCGCGCCGTGCGTTTCACGCCGGGCGGCCACGGGCTTTATGATGAGCCGCCAGAAATCCTGACCGACCTCGCCCTCCTGCACCTGCGCTTCGTGAACCGCTCGGAACACCTGCGCCGCCGCACCCTGCGCAGGCAACTCGCCGATGATGCCTACAGCGCCGCCAAGGTTACCGTGCGCGACATGCGGCCCTCTGGCAGACTGGTGTCATGGAAGGCCGCCGATGCCCGACACGCTGCCATCTTTGATCTCTTCCACAACACGGCCGAGGTGGACTGGAATACCGCATTCGCGTCGGTCAAGACCCAACTCCCGGCACTGCTGAAGGTGCGCGACACCCAGCACAGCTTCGGCAAAGACGCCACGACCGACATCCGCACCCAACTGCCGGATCACGCCCTGACGTTGTTCTGATATCCGGATTGTGCGGGAAAAACTTGGAGCGGGCGGCGGGCACCAGATGGTGGAAATCGAACCCACCTTCGCCGCATATTTCCGTTTCTTCTCAACAGCTTCAGATGCGCTTAGCCCCCGGCGAATTTTCTCGTGTGTGCTTAGTCTGCCGTATCTGTGTGCCCACGATGACAGCGATATGTTGCCCTTGCAAGGTCGATGGTTTCCCTCGCTGCGGCACCTCGCCAAGTAGCCAGCTATTCCACCCCGCATTATCGGCGTTCACGGTCGGTGTACACTTCGCCCCCAGTCGTCGCCTGCAGGTATCTACCGTCTCCACCGAAACGCGGGTTAAAGGGGCGCCCGCCGCACTTAAGCCATTCGTCTCGACAAACCGGTCAAGCGGTGGGTAGATCCCACACCATTGGCTGGCATGCTACCTGAGAAACAGTGTGCGATAAGAGCGCCCGTCCCCAAATCAGTAGCGGCAGTTGGTGTAGATTCCCGCATTTATGCACCTAATCTGTCCACTTCCGGGTAAAGAAAGTGGCACAACTTGAGGCGCCGCATATTGCGGATATGCCTGTTGCATCGAATTTGCCCAAGCTGCGGTTTGGGCTGCCGACTGCGCAGCTCGTTGAGACGCCAGTTGCGCTTGCATCAACTGCATTTGCTGGTTGTGCTGATACATCTGGATTTCTTGATTAGTCATGGCGTTTCGATAGCCGGTTTCCTGTCCAGCGGCGTTAGCGCAACTGACCTTTCCAGGGGAAAGTTGCTTTACTTGGCTGCAATTGCTGTCCCCAGCCATAAAGTACTGGCCGTTGAAAAGGAAAGGTGCAGCAGCTTGACCAGAGCTGTCTACGCAAGCCGATAATCCACAAGCGACCATAAGCGCGAAGGCAATAATCTTCATTTAGGCTTTCCATTCAAAGATCTAGTAGTGAATCATGTGAACAACCTTGGCTGCAAATACGACTAATTGAGGACCCGAATGATGCTTGTTGAGGGCAGGCCACCCCTACAGTCAGGCGCAGTGATGGTCCATGGCACAGCCCGCAAGAGGTTCATGCTTTGGGGCAGCACAAGACGCACACCTAGGTATCCTTAAAATTGGCCCCTGCGATGCCCGAGAGCGGTCAGAATCCTCGCTGCGGAGGCGTATCGACCTTGCGTTGAGCTTCCTGCTCTTCATGCCATTCCGCCACACTCTTGCAGAATAGGCCTAGGAACGGGTGCCAGATGATTGGCTCCGTCTGCCCGTTAGGTGTGAAACTGCAATGACCCTCCGCATCGGCTGTCCAAGTTCCGATGATCTCACCGTCCTTTGTGATGACGTCGCCGCTTTCACGTTCCTGCTGCCCGTACCCGTCTAGCGATACATGCCAATGATCCATGCGCGATGCCTCGTGTCGTTTGGAGTCTGGAGCCTTCTCGGTCGGCAACCAGTGTCCTTCTTCGGATGAAATGTCAGCCTTGCCCAGCATCCTCGCCGGTCACGGTCGGTGTCCGCTTCGCCCCCTTCATCGCCTCCACGATCTCCACAGTCTCCACCGAAACGCGGGTGACGCGGGCAATCAGGTCCACCACCTTCTCCTTGTGGTCGGCGAAGCGATAGGTGTTGAACTTCTCGCGGATGGTGGGGTCTTTCGGGGTCTTTTCCTTGTGCTGGTCCAGTATCCAGTCAAGCCAGAGCGGTTGCCAAGGCGGTAGTCCCACGCCTCCTTCGGGATGCCCGTCAGTGTGGTCTCTGAGTCCAGCGTGATGGTTCCCCGCTCGGGGTCAGACTTCAGGATGACCTTGGGCGAGACGCCTGCCGTCCGGGCCTTGGTGTCGGGTGTGTCGGTCCGCGTTACTGGCCACGGGTCAACGCCTTCATACGCGATGTGCAGGTCCATCAGCCGCTTGCCCCATCCGGCCCATTGGCGGAAGTCGGGGTAGAGGGGGACGCGGGGCAGTTCCCGCTTGAGGTTCTGGGCATAGGTCGTGCGGTAGACCGGGTCATGCAGGACGCCATAGGCGTAGTGGAAGATGTCGTCCTTGGTGATCTTCGCGGCCTTGCCATAGTGGGTGGCGAACTTCACCAGCGCCCAGTCGGTGATGTTGTCGATAGGTTCACCCGATGCAGTATAACGGTAGCGAGCCAATGCCTCAAAGGGATCAAGTGAATAGAGCGCATAGTTCGGCAGACAGTCCGACGCCAGCACACAATAGTCTAAGCGTGATCCAACCCGAGAGGCGATGAACGGGTTGCGCTCGGCGTTAACCGGGAACAGTTGGGCAGTCTGGTAGAGGTCTTCATTGATTTCGAAAGAGGTATTTCCATACAGCGAAACAAAGGGCCTGTAGGTGACTTTCTGGATTTGCTTTAGAACCGA
The DNA here is from genome assembly GCA_943370085.1 of Variovorax paradoxus. GTDB lineage: Bacteria > Pseudomonadota > Alphaproteobacteria > Rhodobacterales > Rhodobacteraceae > Paragemmobacter. The sequence goes on from CALRPT020000016.1 coordinate 29,790, forward strand.
ATGAAGAGGGTGCTTGCGTCGCAGGAGTAACTTAAGCTTTCTCGTCCATTTGACTGATGGATCAAGGTCCTCGTCATTTTTTGGCACATTCTCCATCTGACGATGGTAGCGTTCGATCAGGTAGCTTGTCTTTTCGATTAGCCTTTCCCGAGAATGATCAATGTTCCAGTCGTCACGGTTGGACTTTACTCCCTGAGAATACACCTTGAAAATCGATCGTTCCTGGCCCTTTGCGCGTGCCTGCTTGGTCTTCTTATCTGCGACGGACACCAGACTTTCCCAGTCGTTTTCCGAAAGGTTTATCCAGTTCGCTTTATCGTCTGGCTTTATCTGATCATACAAAAGGCGTGATGCCGCGCTACTTCCAAGCCACGCCAGCTTTTCATCCGCAGTTTCGTCTTCAGGCCTGCGGGCATAATGTATCCGGCAGCCTTGCCCCTTCTTACCGCGTCGCTTCACCATGAAGGCAATCGCCACCCCGGTCTGGATGCCAAAGACGTTGTGCTTGGTCTCTGACAGTTTCGGGTTGGCCCGCACATCGCCGCCAAGGTCCACGACATAGACCTCGGCAAACTCCTGTGCCACGAAACGGCGGAAGCCATCGAATGTGCGGCTGTCGATGAAGCTGCGGTTGGTGATGAAGGCGATGATGCCGTCATCGTGCATCCGGTCGAAGGACCAGCGGAAGAACCGGGCATACATGTCGTAGACCTTGGTCTTCTGCGCGGTCGAGAGCTTGACGAAGCTGCGCTTGATCAGGTCGTCGATGCGGGGATAGGCGCGGTTCTTGTTGTTGTCGTTCTCGTTCTGCTGGTTGGCGTTGTAGGGCGGGTTGCCGATGATGACCGATATCTTGCGCTTGTTCTGGCGCTTGACCCGTTCCACGTTCTCATCGCTCAGGCCCGCGAACAGGTCGTGCTGGTAGCCCGCCTTGATGCCCAGCCCCGCCACGTTGTCCAGCGTGTCCACAAAGCACAGGTTCGGGAACTCGGCATACTGGCCCGTCACGGTGGCATAGGTCGCCTCGATGTTCAGGTTGGCGACGTAGTAGGGCAGGATCGCCACTTCGTTCGCGTGAAGCTCTTCCTTGTATTTGTGCCGCAGCTTATCGGGCTGGCCCCGAAAGTAATCCAGCATCTCGCAGATGAAGGTGCCTGTGCCGGTGGCGGGGTCCAGTATCTCCACCCCGTGGTCGATCAGGTTCTTGCCGAAGTGCTTGTGGCAGAGCCAGTCTGCCCCCTCGATCATGAAGCGGACGATCTCATTCGGGGTATAGACCACGCCCAAGCGGTCAGCGGCCTTGGGGTTGTAGACCTTGTAGAAGCCTTCGTAGATGGCCTTCAGGAAGGTTTGCTTCTCGGCATGACCGGTGATCTGGGCGGCGTTTGAGCGGATGGCAGCATAGTAGGGCTGCATGGCCTTCAGCGCCTCTCGCTTGACCGCCCCGCTGAAGAAGGCGTCCTCCAGCTTTGTCAGTTCCTTGGCGATGTTGTTCTCGCGGTGATACTGCCCGTCATTGAAGACTTGGGTGAATATGTCCTCGGTCAGAATGTGCTGGATAAGCATCTCGCGCACGTCTGCTTCGGTAAGGGTCGGATTGATGGTCTCCTTCGCATGGGCAAGGAAGGCATCTGCCACGGTCTTGAAGCTGGGGTTATGGGTGTAGGCAGTGTTGATACGGTCGCGCAGCGCTTCAAGGATGTCAGGCAGGTCTTCTTGGAACTGCGCCACGGCCTTGCGGAAAAGGGCGATCTCCTGCCGCTCATAACCAAAGAACAGCGTCAGAAGCCGCTGCAGTTCCTTGGTGTCAGCCATGCTGCACCGCATGACCTCAGCACGGTTCTGGAAAAGGACGGCGGTGGTTGAGTTCTCGAAGATGATGTTGTCTTGGGGGTAACCCTTGAGGAACTTCTTCTTGATCTCGGTATCCAGATCGTCGGCAGTATCCTTTGCCTCCCAGTATCCAAGGGGAACCCGAAGGTCATGCAGGATAGTGCCATCAGGGCGGATGGAGGTCTTCTGGTTACTTGCCAGCCCATGCTCCGCAACGAACACAAGGTTCTGTTGCCGAGACCACGCCTTAAGGAGGTCCTTGAAGGCCTCCCGAATGACTTGCTCAGTATTGGTGCCTGATACGCGCCTTAGGCGGTCAATCTCAGTGAGATAGGCATTGATTAGGATTTGCGACATTTACCACCTCGACCACAGGCTGACCTGAACCATCCGGGGAAAGTTATGGTCCGTCAACCGCTTGGTCATATGCGAACTGGGCCAAGGAATATCCAGAAGCGAAAATGCGAGTGGCAGGAATGATATAGGCGGCAGCGCACGCACCCCCCGTCAACCCCAAGCCGTTGCCCGGTGGGATGCCGAAGCAAGTTCTTGGCGGTGATCAACGACATCAATGTTGCAATCACAATAAACGTTGACATTTGCAACAGCCTGCCTCACAAGGGACACCACACCCCGGAACACAGTGAGTCAGGCCATGAAACAGTTCGCCCTCTACCGCCGCGTCTCGACCAAAGAGCAAGGGGAGTCAGGCCTTGGCCTTGCTGCACAGAAGCGCGACCTTGACCTGTTCCTGACCACCTATGCGGAGGTGCCCTTTGAGGTCATCGGGGAGTTCACGGACATTCTCTCTGGGGCTGAGGATGCCCGGCCAGAGTTGACCAAGGCTCTCGACCTCTGCCGGAAGACGGGTGCCACGCTCCTCGTGTCCAAGCTGGACCGCCTGTCCCGCAAGGTCTCCTTCATCGCCACTCTGATGGAAGACCCCAAGGTGACCTTCCGGGTGGCCTCCATCCCGAGGGCCTCCAAGATGGAGTTGCACCTCTACGCGATGCTAGCAGAACAGGAGCGGGATTTCATCTCCCTTCGCACCAAGGCCGCACTGGTGGAGGCCAAGGCACGAGGGGTCAAGCTTGGGGGCCTTCGCCCAAAGACCGAGAAACGGAACGAGGCTATTCAGGCCGGGGCCGACGCCAACGCACAGAAGGTTGCCGCGCTGCTGGTGCCCATGAAGGCCGCAGGGAAGACCCTGAGGGAGATCGCCGCCGCCTTGAACGCCTCGGGCATCACCACATCACGCGGCAACCAGTGGTCAGCCTCACAGGTCATGCGGACTTTGGAGCGGCTGGAAGGGGTAGCCCACACATGCTGAACCCTTAGGGACTCCACAGGAGGGCGTTAGGGGCCACCTCAGGCCAAAGGTAGGGCAGACTACCCGGAAACCCCTGAACGCTCTCCCCACAGCCTCGGAGGACTCCTGCGGATGTCATGGCGGTTGACCTACATCTTGGCAGTTACAGCCGCGCTCACGGGCACCGGGAAGGACAGGGAGGGGGGCGGGTTGGGGGCTGATGCCCACCGAGTGATATCAATGGGTTACCGGAGTGACCGATTAACCCACATCTTAGCCCTAGAGATATTCCCTTATAGGTTAACCTTAGAGGTTAACCTTAGAGGTTCACCTTAGAGGTTCCTGTGAGGGTTCCCTGTGCAGGATGTTCAGGGTGGTATGTGAGGGGGGTATCTCCTCCTCCATCCCTCCCCAACAACACCTCCTCCGCCAAGACCCCTACCAGTGGTCCTGATGACGATGATCTCCTCTCAGCATGCCCCTTGGATGGGGTGTTGAACGATCCATCACCGCCTCGTGCGTCACCTCTCACACCACCTCCAACGGCCCTTAGAGGGCACCCAAGGGGAGGTGTCCCTTTTTCGCTATGTCACACCCACACACCCACACCCACCCGCATAAGGACTTGACCCTAGATGATTCAATTCGCCCGCATCAAGCGCACCGGACAGGAACGCACACTCCGCTTCGTCAACCAACTCCCCAAGCTGCATGATACCCTTCTCCCTGATCGCCCCTCCCTGACTGCCGCCTTCGTCGTGGGGGCCTGCAAGACGTGGCGCACCGTTCGCATCCGCCCTGAGATCATCTCCATCGTGCAGGGTCTCCAAGCCCGCGCCGCCCGTATTGATGGGGTGGAGTTGTCGATCTCCGAGGTGTTGTCGGCCTTGCTGGTGGCGGGTCTCCCGATTGTCGTTGAGGCCCCGAATGGCCCCTTCCGGCGCTAAGGGCACCCTGTCGCACTCCCCGCTATCATGCCCCCTATGCTTGACCGAGTTCACACCGTCGAAGGTCGGTCAGCGGTTCTGTTCAAGGGCCTGTTCCAAAAGGGCATGGAAGCGGGCCAAGAGTGGAACCCTGAGGAGTTACTGCAGGAGGCCTAGGGTCGTGGCCCAGCTTACTCCTCCGCCTCAGTCACCGTCTCCCACACCATTCTCTAGTGCCGCTGGCGCGACGGCCCCCCGCACCCGGAGCTTCTAAACACCACTTCAAGTAGTGTTTAAGACCGCTTTAACTCCGCCCCCAGCCCCTCAAACTGGCCCCAAGAGGGTCTTCAAGGTGTCCGCCAAGTTGGTGGTCAGGGACCCTGCGTAGGGGGCTGTGGGGAGGCGCGTCTATCTCTTTGGCCACCCTTCCACCCCCGCACCCCTAACCCCTCCCATAACACCCTGCCATCGCCCCCCCTAGGGCCACTCTCTCCACAAGGAACCCAACCACATGAACGCCTTCGCCCGCCATGCCCTGACCTTCTACCCCTCAGCTACCGTCGCCCCCGCCGCCTCTGAGACCATCTGCAACAGTGAGACAGCCGACGACTACTCCGCTGTGCTGTTCACTGGGGAGGGTGGTCGCTTCCGCATCATCGCATGTCGGGATGCCATCCAATGGATTGTCCAACTTCGAAGGCCCCTCACGTCTTCATCTAGCTACCCTTGGAAGGCTATCGGCTACTGCTCTTCCAAGCTGGGTCTCCTCCGCGTGTCGCGACATCGGCGCATTGTGCCAGAGGGGCTGCATGAGTTCCTTGCCTCTCTTCCCGAACGCTTCCCCCGGTTGCGTTGATGGTTCTGGAGGTGTCCCAAGTCTGGCACCTCTAGTCCTTTAGAGCACTCGGTGGAGGTGCTGGACGAACAACCCTGAGCAAAGTTGTCACTGACCGCTAGGAGCCCAAAGTGACCGATGCAGCGCAACGCGCCATCGTCCAGTCTTGGGCTGATCAATCTGTGTTGCTAGCACAGCAATATCTCGTATGATGTCATGAATGCAGCGTTGGAAAGCTTATGAGAAGTGCAGAAGTCCTAGCCCCATTTTTCGTCTGGGCGATATTTTTTATTATAGCTTTTGCACTGCAATATTTTGCGTTTAGCAAGCCTTTCTTCTGGATTAACCTACCAGCAGAGCTTTCGCTATGGGCGACAGGTGTTATCTTTCCCATCCTTTCATCCCCAAATGTAATTGCGAATGCGCGCCTGAATAGCCAAATTAAAAAGAACCAAAATGGTTCCGCTTACACGATAGAGTACACTGTCAATCTTCCAGACTCCCCAGAGATGTCAAATAAGTATTTGTACATTTTTTTGTCATGCATCGGAATATGGATCATCTGTCTGCTATTGGTTGGAAGAGCTGAGCAAATTGCTGCTGCAACCTCTGTTAATTACAATCAGCTTACTTGGTTTTTGGCCCCTGCCTTTTTGATCTCTTTTTTGGCAGTCGGTTTAGCAATAAACCTCCTGATCAGGTTGACACGATGATCGAAGAACTCGCACTGACAACGACCATTGCGTCTTTGGTGGCTGCAATTGTAGGTGCTGGAGCAAGCACTGAGATCGCTCGCCTTCTCTTCCGTAGGAAGCTGCCGAATGTCGAAAGTCTTACTGCTGATCTGGCGGAATCCCGCGTGGATAGATGGAATGAATTCCGAGCTCAACATTCAGAATCTCGACCGTCACTCAAGAAAATAGTGTTATCGTACAAAGATTTGTCTGGCGTAGACTTTTCAGATTGCGATCTGGAGGGAGCCGATTTTTCGTTTTCGGACTTGCAACGTAGCAATTTTAAACGTGCAAACCTTAACGGCGCGAACTTTGTTGGCGCAGATGTTTCGTTGTCTTCTTTTGAGGGGGCATCTCTAAAGAACGCCACTTTCAAAGTCTATGCTAGTGACTCTATTGATCTAGAGAATGCAGACACGGACTTCGATCCAGGTTCGCTCAAATCACCGAACGAAGGTGACCCGTTGGAGCGGCTATTGTCATCGCTTCCGCGGAAAGAACCGCTTCGTATTCAATCCGCGTATATCTCGAATTACATTGCAGATCTTCACGGATTTGAGTTTGAAGAGTTTGTAGCAAACCTGATGTTTGAGTTCGGTTTCAATCGTGAGAGACGGCCTGAGCAAACTTCTAATTTTCCAGATTTATTCGTTTCTAGAGATGACCCGTTCTTTACGGTCTCTTTGCTGGTTGAGATGAAGACCTTTCGTGGTGGAAAGACGGTGGGAACAGAGGCAATTCATCAAGTTATCGGCTATCTCAACGCTTTTTCCACCAGAGCAACTGGAGCAGTCATTGTCACTAATACAGGGTTTAGCGCATCAGCGCAGAGCTTTGCGGACGAAAGCCCTTTGATAAGCCTTGTAGACAACCGCACTCTGACCCTTGCTGTCGACCAGATGTTGGCAAGACGCTCCCAAGAGCTCTCAGCATAGAGAGACCTGTGCGCGTTCGGGCTTTTCGCAGCAGCGGTCATCGGTGCCAACGACGCGAAAGTCAGTTTCGTCTGCATAGCGGCCCTCGGAGCTTCGTCCGAACAACTCACGCGCCGAAGTCCCCCTCGCCTTGACCACTTCTCTCGAACAGCGCCCGCCCTGCATTGAGGGCCAGCCCACAAGGGAGCCAGCCTTCTAGACTTTGACGGGCATCCTCAGCCCGCCTTCACCCGGTGGTGTAAGTTGGGCTTAGACCAAACGCCCGCTGCATGGCCCTCGTGGTCGCCTTCAACTTGGCCACCGCCCCGCCGTAAACCTTGTTCCCCACACCCTCCAATGTGTGGCCAAGGATAAGGTCCTTATCGAGGGATGACACCTCCGCTTCGATCAGCCTGTCTGCCATGTTGTGGCGCAGGGAATGGACGACGTGCTTTGGGTTCACGGACACGCACCTCAGGTGCTTCATCAGTGAGGCGGAGGCCGCATCTCCACCTCGCAAACGACCATAGGGAGGAAACAGCATTGACCCCTCACCGGCCAACTTGACCGCCTCTTGTGCAGCCACCAGCGCATCCCCCACAAGGGGAACCTGACGGCGGGAGGACTCGGTCTTAAGCCTGCGGAGGCTATGCGGTTCAATTCGCATGAATGGTTGGTCATCCGCCACGCGCATATCTTCCACCCGCAACCCAGTAACCTCCGCTATCCGGCAACCGGTGCCCTCGACTAAGCGCCAGATCAGGGCCAACTCGGGGGAGGCCTTGGAGAGGACCCTAGCGCGCACCTCGGAGAGAACCTTGGGAGGCAGCGGGTCACGCTTCTCCGATGCCTTCAGGCCCTGACCTTTGGCGACACGTTCCACCGGGAGACGACTGAACGGGTTCTTCACAGCATCTGACAGACCGAACTCCACCTTAGCGAAGTTGATGACAGCCGTGATGATCGACAACTCCCGCAACACTGTGGCCACGCTGACCTTCCCGCCGACACCGATGCCTGTGATCTTGACCCGGTCAAGCATGTGGTCCCGCACCGCCCGTGCATCCTCTCTGGTAATGGAGGACAGCTTCGCATCCCGTCCTATAGCACCGATCGCGACATTAATAACTCGGGTCGCAAGACCCACGACGCGACTGTCGGTCTCCGGGCTGCCTTCGTTCAGGTGTTCTTTGAGGTAGAGCCTTAGAGCGTCACCTAGGGTCGGTTCAGGGGCCGTGATAGCCCCCGGCACGTCTCGCAGGAGGTTGATGGTATGGCGCACCACTGGGGGCACCCCCAGAGGGCCATCTTCGCTCTGCCGGTATCCGTCTGACAGGTTGTCGGCCACGATCTCCAAGTCATCCTGAGAAGCCCCTGCGGCCACCAAATCAGCCCTCCGCCGCAATGCCTCGGCATAGGCTTCCCGTTCCGACCGGGCCTCCCTGTTCGCACCTTCCGACCGCACCCGGCCTAGCTTGGCCTCAGCAATCTCCCGCTCGACCTCGGCATGGAACCGAGGGTAGGCCGCGAGGGCCTCTCGCTCCGACTCGCCCAGTTTCCTTTTGAACTCCCGCTTGGTGATTATCGCGGAAACCTCTGACGGCACCCTCCGCCGATACTGCCAACTGCCTGCTCTGGTGCGTTCAACGTGCTTCAAGACAAGTCCCATGTGTGCCCCTTGTGTGCCGCGATGTGCACCGGAAGGAACGCAAGTATCGAAAGTTATTGAGAAATATGGACCAACAGATAGTCCGATGGAGCGGGCGGCGGGAATCGAACCCGCGTCTTTAGCTTGGAAGGCTATTGCTCTACCCTACTTTAATCCGCATAAATCAGACAGTTATCCTGATCTAGTCAATTATTTTGTAGGTATATTGTCGGAGGCCGATTTTGGAGCGGGCGGCGGGAATCGAACCCGCGTCTCCTGCTTGGAAGGCAGGGGTCTTACCATTACACAACGCCCGCGCTGTGTCGGATAGTTATTCTGAGCTGACATCCTCGTCAAGGCAACGTGCGAAAGTGATTATGGAGTTTGCCATCGCCGGACCACTCTGGAGGTCTGATGAGGGCGGATCGCGGTCATTCGCTGCGCTTCGCTCGAAAGTCCGGTTTGCATAGAGAAGCAGAGATCCTCATCGAGCAATTGGGGCGGCACAACAACACCAAACGCCCCCACAGTTCTCTGGGCTGTCGCCCACCGCCCCCTGAAACCATCTTCCCGATAGACCCGAGGCCGTCATGCACTAACTCTCAAACTGGACCACTCAAGTGGGGCTGACCGTTAGGATCTAGCGGCTAACCGCATCAGAAGCGCCCGGTTGGAAGACGAATGCCATCCAATGCGATTGCCTCAAGGCGATCTTCCCCTTTCAGCATCGCGTTAAGATGCTCTTCCAGTTGCTGATCGTAGCTCATATTAAAGATTGAAGCACCGCTTGCCGCTATGATGAAATTGTAGGGAGTTACAAAACGAGACCGCAATTGTGCCCGCCCAGCGATTGACTGCAATTCACCCTGTATCAGAGCATTGCCGTCGTCATAGACTGAGCGGTTTACCAGATGCTCACCGTCGACGATGGCATACTCCTCCCAATAATAGGGGAACGGACTATCGCCACGTTCAACATCAGCGATGCGCCCCGCAGTTTTCTCGTAGATCCCCACCGGGGGCAGCGGGTCTACTTCGACATAAACGAAATTATACTTGTATGAGCCGCGACTGACCGCCGCGACCCGGCGCACCTTCATCTCATCATAGTTGATCAACACAAATCCATCCCGCTCCTCATAGTGCGAAATGTGAAGATTGCTTCCTCCGCGCGACCACCAAATTGGCGTGCTGTCCTCAAACTCCAACGGTTCGGCTAACAGACGGGCCAGACGCATCCGGATAGCCTTGTCATCATCGAACCATTCGACGCCCCGGACCCCTGGGAAAGCTGAGGCAAATCGGTCCGCGAATGTGATGGTGCTGTGCGCTCCATTGGTCGATGGCTTTTTCGGCGCAGCCTTCGTAGCGGCCGGTTTTGCTTCAACCTTCACGGCCGCATCGAAGACCAGTTCGGCCAGAAGAAGCTGATCCTTGGACGACAACTCAGTACGAGCTGTGCGTCCACCACGGCGCGAGCTGTACCGAACGACAAGATCGCGAAGTTGCCCGCGACGCTCATCGAGAAGCACAGTTAGTCGATTGGCGCCGATGTCGACATCATACTCCGCCCCGGGATCGCCATCGCCGTCATCTTCGAGAAATCGCACCATAGCGGCGTGTCGCATCAATTGTTTTGGCGCAGCGTCTGTGGCGTGAGCGAAGGGTTTCAGGAGTTCGTCGCCAAGCGTATTCACGCCCAAATATTGGTTGCGGCAGTTTTGTGTGAACTTCACGCATTCCCCCACGAGCCGTTCGGTGATCGGCTGCGCGCCAGCTCCGGCTATACCGACCTCAACGGCGCCTGTGTTAAGGTTCAAGAAGGTGTTCGCGGAAAAAAAAGCCTTCGATCCGCCTTTGTGGAGGTCCGCTGCGATCTCGAGCGGAGTGACCGCAACCACGCTGCAAATCAGCGCAGACCGATCAGGACGGCGAAGCAGCTTGCCCAGATCGTCCTCCAGACGAGTCTTGTGTTTAAGCAATCGCTCTAGCCAGTCGGCTCGTGCGATGCCGTCGGGAATTTCCGGCATTGTAACCAGCAGATCGACATCACTTCCGTCAGTGAACTGCACACCGTCCTGATAAATCAGACTACCGAAGCAGTAGATGCCTGAAGATCCGATATCCTCGGTGACTACGCCCCCCCAAGCTTGAAGCATCGCCTTTAGGTCCACAATTTTCTGATTTGACAATGATCCCTCCGCACAATTCGTAATGACACCAGCCACCGCACCGACCATTCGTGCTCCAAACCCTTATAAGTTCTCGATGTGGCGGGAAAGTTGGAACTTAACGAAAGGGCTGCCTTCGGGCCTTCGCCGCGCCAAACGCGAAGGTTCGTTTGATGGCCTGCTGCCGGTTTCGTGGACACGAAGATAAGATCGTGACCAAGGAACTGGAGAGTAGATATGACGAGACGGAAGTTCAGCCGTGAGTTCAAGATCGAGGCCGTAAGGCTGGTGATGGACCGGGGCGTTGCGGTGGCGCAGGCCGCCCGTGACCTGGATGTGGCGGAGAGTGTGCTGCGCCGCTGGATGCGGGAGTTGACAGCTGCGCCTGCCGCAGCCTTTCCCGGGAACGGACAGATGCGGTCCGATCTGGCCGAGATTGCAGCCCTGAAGAAAGAGGTCGCCCGGCTCCGGGCGGAGCGTGACATCCTCAAGAAAGCGGCCGCTTTTTTCGCGCGGGAGGCGATATGAGGTTCGCCTTCGTCGTCAAATACCGCCACATCTGGCCCGCTAGTTGGCTCTGCGAGATCCTGGAAGTCTCGCGTTCCGGCTTCCACGCCTGGCTCAACCGCCCGACCAGCGCCCGCGAGATCCTTGACGCCAAGCTCGTCATGGCGATCGAGACAAGCTTCAGGGTCAGCGACCGGACCCATGGCGCGCGCCGCGTCTGGCGCGATGTCCTTGAAGAGGGGCTTGCTTGCGGGCTGCACCGGATCGAACGGCTGATGCGGATCACCGCCTTGAGGGCACGGCCCAGACGCCGTGGAAGGCCAAAGGACGATGGCGAACGGTCAGTTATCGCCGACAACATTCTCGACCGCGACTTCCAAGCCGACCGGCCAAACCAGAAGTGGCTGGCCGACTTCACCTACATCTGGACGGGAGAAGGCTGGCTCTACGTCGCGGCCGTCCTTGATCTTTATTCACGGCGTGTCGTCGGTTGGTCCATGAAGGCCGACCGGGATTCCTCGCTGGTCATGGACGCGCTGATGATGGCCGTATGGCGATGTGGAAAGGCCGACGCGCTGCTTCATCATTCAGACCAGGGCTCGCAATACACAAGCGAGCAGTTTCAACGGCTTCTGGCGGACAACGGCATCACCTGCTCGATGAGCCGGGCCGGCAACGTCTGGGACAATTCAGCAATGGAAAGCTTCTTCTCATCGCTGAAGACCGAACGAACGGCTCGCAAGGTTTACCGCACCCGCGACGAAGCCCGCGCCGACGTGTTCGACTACATCGAGCGCTTCTACAACCCCTGGAGACGGCATTCAAAACTCGGCTACCTCAGCCCCATGGAGTTCGAGGCCCGCGCTATGCTAGCTTAACCTGCTGTCCACGAAACCGGCAGCAGGCCAAGCGGCTGTTTGCTGTCATGGTCGAAAGCGCATCTAAGTGCAGAATCCAGTAGTATGACGCTTACCACGCTTGCATCTTTTGCTCGAAGGTTCGATCGTAAACCCAAGTGTGCAGAGGTGCTGAATCTATCCTGATCGCACCTAGCGCTAGCATGTAGGTGTAATGATAGAATGGCATTTGAACACGACATCCATGCAGTAGGACACCACCTACAAAATTTTGCGCATAATTTTGCAGGAGAGGAGCGTGACGCATATGCACGCTCCGCTTTCAACAGATATTATTACAGTATTTTTCTTAAGACTCGCGATCTTTTCATCTCACTCGACCCTACGTGGTCGCGAAAGCCTCATGCTGATTATCCAGTTACTTTGAGGGCTTCAGTACGAAAACAGCTTAAAAAAGGCTGGACGCGCGCTCAGAAGAGCGGCGATATAAAGCTTATGAGAGATATCGAAACAGCTCTTAAAGCCATTGAAGCCCTTAGCAGTCTACTGGAGAAAGCATATGCTATCAGAGTCGTTGCAGACTATGAGCCCGAGCAAGTGGTAGAATTTAATGGCGAAAATAGATTCTCACTCAAGGAAGTTGAGATAACGTCTGCGCACGGCTGGCGCGCAAGATGTAATACGTTTTGCACTGAGATAAGAAACGCTTGGGTGCAGGCCAATGCTTGATAGAGATAAAATAAGGAAGCTTGTGGAAGGCTGCGATCTTGTGCTCATCGGGGACCCCTTACTTGACCCCGATGTCGACAGTGGAGTTATTGTCTTTGTTAAAGTCAAAGAAAACTCTGTGCCATCATTAAGTAGCCGAGTCGCTAGATTGCAGAAAGAACTGAGTAACGAAGGCATCCCTTCCAAGATCATAGTCCCTAGTCAAGGCAATGAGAGAATCGAAGGGTTTCTTGCAGCGTCTCTCAAGGCCTCCTTTCCTGAATTGGAGTTAAGTCTAATTTTTTCCACAGGTTTAGATGGATCGGTAATTTGGGTCGGGCTTCCTGCTGAAACTGAAGGCTTGATTAAAGAGAATGTTGAGGGATCAATCCAGCGCTTTCTTATCCAGCTGGGCATCGGGGATGCTATTGTTAAATTCAACACGGAGAAAAACTATCCTTCACCTACGGCATGCCTGCGTGTATTGCGGCGCTACGCGCCATGCAGTGCCGAAGAGCTCGCACGAAAGTTGCACCTCCCAGGGTTTGATCAGATGAGTCTGGGCGAAGTTCAACGATTTCTCGACACAACGCGTCGCAAGGGCCTCGCCGCTCGGAGAGAGGACGGGAAATATATTCTGACCTTGAAGTGCCTTATGGAACTAGGTAGCAGTCGCGATCGCTTCAGCCCAGACGTGTCTCGTGCTCTTGCTTTGCGGCGGCTTGGAGCCTAAGCTTACTCTGTGGGAACCTCCGGCGAAGGTGTGCATCACGCCTGTTTGCCGAGGCTAGACGATAGAAGGTGCCGCCATCTTCGATTGGCGCTCCTTCAGATCGCCAATCGAAGATGGCGGTACTTGCGAAAGGTTACTTTGCTAATGAGGTTCCCACACCCTGACTTTTCTGAGCTTTGTTTATTTTCGCACAATCCTGACATCCTGATAAAGGCTCTTGGGAGCTATGCTGAAGAGGGCGAGGCCCAGCTTATCCGCGAGTATTGCGCCCTTGGGCTGCCGCCGGTTACTTCGGTTGCGGCGTTGGCGGTAATGACGGGTTTTAACCCAGGGTTTATTTGGTCAATGTTATCGCGGCCTAATAAACACTATCGGACTTTCTCTATTCCGAAGGGGATTGGCGGCCCGCCGCGCGTAATTCACGCTCCAAAGGTTGGGTTGAAGGCAATCCAAACTTGGCTTTCCGTGCATTGGATGCACAAGTACGATCATCATGAAAGTTCATACGGATTTGTTTCTGGCAGGTCTCACGCTCAGGCTGCCAAGAGGCATCTAGGGGCTGAGTGGGTTTTTTCGATTGATATAGAAAATTTCTTCCCATCTATTTCGATCGATAAGGCGTTAGAAGCACTGCTTAGGCTTGGATACATAGAAGCCGAGGGAACAAAAATTTTATCTAGATTGGTTTGTCTTAATGGCGCACTTTCCCAAGGATCGCCCGCCAGTCCCACTTTGTCTAATGTTGTGCTACGAAACCTTGATGAGAAGCTCGAATCTCTTGCCTCGGAAGCCGGCGCGATCTTCACCAGGTATGCTGATGATATAGTTTTTTCTGGAGGCGGCAATCAGCCCCCGTCCTTGCTTGATGATGTAATAAGAGAAGTAAACAACGATGGCTGGATCGTGGCGGCTAACAAAATCCATTCATCCGCCTTACCCCAAAGATTAAAAGTTCATGGACTTTTGGTTCATGGCGATTCAATAAGGCTAACGAAAGGGTATCGAAACAGAGTTCGCGCATACCGCCATCTTTTGGCGCAGGACAAAATTTCGAAAGATGATTTAGCATCTGTCCTTGGACATGTCTCGTACGCGAGTTTTGTTGAAGGCCTTCAATGAGAGTAGCTGTGGTCAAGTTAACCCGCGAGGCGAATCTTCCAAAAGCAATGACGTCTGAGCTAAATGTCTGCATCTCACATCCACTCACGGGCAGCAACTTGACCGCACGCATGCCCCGCGTTGTCACTAATGAATGCTTCAGGCAGTACCCGTGTGGTTCTCACCCCTCGCACCAATTCTCAACCAATGTTGCAACCTTCCTGCACATCCCGCAAGGGCTGAAGAGATCCCTCGCTGCGATGCTCGACGGGCCGCTAAGGGCCGAGGCTGTGTGAAAAATCGGTTTAGCATGGTCGAACCCATAACGACGCTCTCCCGCAGCCGCAACCGAGTTATTTCGTTCCCGCGGGCAATGCTACCGTCGAACTTTAGAGGAAACTGTTCTCTTCAGATTCCGGAAATTGGAGTTTTCACCCACCCTCGGCCGCGACTGTGCGTAAACTCGGTTGCGCAGCTTCATGCCTGGAACAATGTTCCACCTTGGGCAAGGCGTAAAACGGCGTTCAGGTCGACGTCAGCAAGGCGGGCATCAGAGGGAAAGTGTTCTGGTTGGATGCGCGAAATCTGAGTTTCCACATAGCCTCTGCTGCCAGCGGACAATGCCCGTCGGTCATGCTTGGCGCAACCTTTCCAGCCGCTCCGGGGACCAGATCACGTTCGCCAACCTGATCAGCACCTCACAGCGGTGTTCAATCTGCTTCTTATTGAACGAGTCAAGTGGCGTAAGCTCAAGATCCAGCTGGTCGCGCAGTGCCTTGAACTTTGGTCGATTGACATAGGGAGTCTCGCTGAGGCTGGCGGCTAGCAGGTTCTGTCCAGCATAAACTTTAACCTTCTCTTTGAAAGGTTGTGCCTGCAAGCTCCGGTTCACGTCTGCAGGCAGCAGCAGCAGTGCGGGCAGCTTGTTGCGCCATTCCTGAAACGTGCTCTCGTCCTCATACTGGGGCACAAATTGGTCGTAGTCGTCAGCCAAAATATGTTCGATGTCGAACGGATTTTTACGGGTACGATCTACGAGATCGGCAAAGTTGTCTGGTCCACCCGAACCATGCTCCAGAAACGCTGTCGTGCGCGCGAGAAAATGGTAGATGTACCTGCGGCTGAACTGGTTAATGCCCCAACTCCACAGCCCTTCACGATCGCGGCTTTTGCTTCCCTCAAAGGCAACATCATCGCCCGCAGCGAGTTCAGCCAAAAGAATATCAATCAGTTCATTGAGAGTCTTCCGACGGATCTGTTTGGAGAGGAGATACATAGCGTAGGACACGGTGGAGTATCCAACGCGAACGTAGTTCACGGTACGACGCATGATCCAGATGTCGAGAAATGTGGCCGTTGCTTCGATCTTGCAACGAACAGTTTCATCGTCGTCTCGTGGCTCCAAAGGTGCCAAAAGCACAGTCGGTTGCCAGGTAAAATCGTTGTGAGCATTATAGAAGACAGACTCCAAGCCCGGAGTATAGGTCATCGACGCGGCAGAAATCCGTTTGTAGGCGTTAGCGTAGAATGGGAAGTCACGGTTCATCCAAGTGAGATTTCTCGCCTGACTACCCACCTGAAGCCGCTTGGAATTGTCGCGCACCCAACGATGGAAGATTGTACCTGCCTGCTCCCAGTCGCGATCAGTCGATCCAGCTTTTCGCTCACGGATACTGTCTGCATATTGCGCGCGAAGCCAAGCTTTGATGCAGGTTGCATCTTCCTCTTGCTGTCCAGTAGAGGAGAGAAGATCCAGAACTTCTTTCTTCCAGCGATCATTCGCCAACTTGCGCTGTTCCAAGTCGGTGATCGGGGCGAGCAGGTAAGCCTTCAGCATATCCACTGGGCTGAGTGGCTTGCCGCGATCATTCATCGTTTCGAAAATCGCATAGGCATGACTATCGCTGTCAGTGGCGATCTCAATCAAACCTACGCGGTTGAGCAACCAGTAGGCAAAATGCGCCAGCCCCTCACCTAGCTCATCCGAGAGGCCAGACTCTGCGATGTCCTGGTAGCGGGCATACATATTCCTGACGGACTCGTCCTTGCCATCCGGATTGAAGGCCTTGCCGTTGAAAAGCGCCTCGATCACTGCAGCCCGCTCAGGAATGTCGACGTTGAACTGCTGCTTACCGTAGCTGTCGCTAAAGATCAGCGGGGCAAGGATGGTCGTTACGCCCAGCTTCCGCTGCTCACACTCCCTGAAAAGATAGATCAGCAGCAAGGTGAGCGAGGTAACACGCTGCTGCCCGTCAATGAGATAGTTTTTGCCGTTGCGTTTACTGACTATGATTGATCCGAGGAAATACTCATCGTAGCCAGAAACAGCACTGGTTTCATCGATCTCTCTGAAACTGCTTCTGAATTTGCCGGTAAGATCTGTAAGCAACTCGCCGATATGCTTACTCTCCCATTTGTACTCCCGCTGGTACTCGTCGATCGCGAAGGACTCTCCCTGCAACAACTGCTTAACGGTTTTGAAGTGAGGAACAATGGTGCTCATGCGCGTCTAATCACTCCAGCCGACAGCAACTGCATCATGCGCTATTTGATCCAGCGATCAGGGCGCGCCTCGATATGCAGACATAATCGAGAGCAAGGCAAGAGTGCAGATTCGGACCGGATCAGCTAATTGCTTATCCCGGTTGATCTGATCTGCTCTGCCCCCTGTGACGTTGCCCCCGACTTTTATCCAGCGTGAGCGAGGCTCCGGGTCTGAGTTTTGCCTGTTTGGGCGGGTTGGGCAACGGGGGCTGGTGAGCTGCTCCCCGAAAATCGGACAATGACGGAAGCTATGATCTGACGACTGTGAATATAGATCTTATGTGCTCAGCGGCACATTACTCATCCGTCGCGGCGAGCGTGCCAGCGGTCATACCGTTGCCCGAATGACCGGCTAGGAAGCAATTCAGAGCATCTAGGACGGTTCCGATGGCAAAGACATACCGCAGGGTGGCACTGCATGAAGGGATCCTTTTTGCCGCTGATCGAATGGCGAGAGCGCTTCCAGAGTTTTCAGGATCCCACCGAAAGCTGCAGGCCAACATCGTCGGCTGCATCGGTGAGATAGTGGTCGCCCAGTTCCTCGCCAACAACGGCATCGAGTTCAGTGATGACAGGTGCCGTACCACCCATGACTTTTCGATTTCTGGGGGGTTAACCCTAGACGTCAAGACGAAGGATCGGACGGTCCCTCCAAGGAAGAACTTCGACAACTCTGTTCCACTCTATAATCACGAGCACCAGCGGCCCGACTACTACTACTTCGTGTCGCTACTCCGCGCACGGGAACGGCCTGACCATGATATCTTCCGCTTTAAAGAGGCCTATATTCTTGGTGGGATTGATCTTCGATCGCTGGAGAGTTGCGGCCGGAAATGGGGAACGGGCGAAACCGACCCGACCAACGGCACCACCTTCTGGACAGCTTGCATCAATGTTAACATGGAGCAGCTGATCGACAACGCGGAGATGGTCTCGATTTTCCGTTCCTTACGGAGCGACCCTCGGGCAGCTCCGTCGCTTCGCGGAGCGACGGGTACGGGTACGGGTACGGGTACGGGTACGGGTACGGGTACGGGTACGGGTACGGGTACGGGTACGGGAGAGCCGGACCTGACGTTCAAGACCCCGTCAAGTTCAGGCCGTAGGTCTACTTGAGGGCGTATGTTCGGCTCGGTGGGAAAAGCAGCCCAAGGGATGCTGCTCTGATCTTGAATAGCGGCCCTTTCTCCGAGCAACGGCCGTTTGCGTTGCGCTTAATCAAGTGATCCATGGTGATTTCTCCCTGCTCGATAAGAACGTCAAGCTGGGTGAGGATCGGCTTTCGAGTGTGGAGAACGTCGGTAAACTCGAAGTGGTCTTGACCACCGACGACAAGTACCCGTGCTCCGACCCAGAAAGTCTCGTTATGCTTTGCAGCAAGCGCGTTGCGCAGGTCTACCATCGCCCAGCTCGCGAAGGCCCCCAACTCCGCACGGGTGGAACATTCGTCAAGGATTTCGGCCGAGCCATCTATCTTGAGGTAAAGGCCTTGCGAGTTTGGTGACCTCGCACTGACCGTGCAATAAAGCTTGTAGTCATCACCGCGCTCGTAGCCGAAGCGATCAAGTATTTCTGCGCTGCTCTTGAATCTACTGATCCTCCAATTCGGCACCTGCGCGAAGAGCGTTTTTCGAGTCTCACGTGATGCACGCTGGGAACGCCTGTAGGACTTGATCTCGATACCCTTGTAATCGGGTTCACGCCGCGAGTTGATGCCGATGCCAAGCGCACTTTCCAGAGTCCGTCCAACCGCCGTATCGGCACTAACCGACATCACGGAGGGAACCAACCCCCGTGCCGCGATCGCTCTCAGCTTCCCAAGAAGCTCATCCGCCACAAACGTCGCTTGCCTAGACAAGTCGTCGAGGACGGCAAGTAGGGGTCCCGGCCTACGGTTCTCCAAAACGTCGCAAATGTCCGTCCGGGTCAGGTTGAAGACCACGAGAGTTCCGTCATGCACTGCGATCGCCAGCATGTCGTCGGCGCCTGCGAAGCGAGGCAAGCCGGAAAACCAGATGCGCGGGTCACCGTTTTTTGTCTCAGGTCGGTAGAGCGAGGCTCTGGACTCGATGTGTCGGTTCTGGTCGAACAAGCTGGCTCGAAGCACCTCGCCGTGCTCTCGCGCGCCCTTTCCCTGATGCTCGTAGTCGTGGAGTCCCTTCTCGCGAAGAAAATTTCGCACGGCAGCGGTTGCATCGAGGATCGACTTTCCCAAGCCCGTTGCCGTGGGTTGGATCAACACGAATTCGATCGCGGCCGACGTCAATCGCTCCACCCGTCGTCTTTCGAACTCCGTCAATGACCTGAGAGGCAATTGTCGTCGCCCTAGTAGACTGCTTCGTCGATGATCTTCCGGAAGTGCTTGGCGACCTCTTCGGCCAGACCAACGGGGACGGCGTTTCCGATCTGCGTATACTTGGGAACCTCCCGCTCGAAGTTGCCTTCGAGAGGGTTGCCTGCTCGCCGGATGCCACCGGTCGTCCTCTTCCCCGAGAACTGGTACCAGTCAGGGAACAGCTGGAGCCGCGCCCACTCGCGGACGGTCAAGACACGCGGCTGCGAGAAGTGGACGTAGTCGTCCGGCAGGGAGGTTGCCGTCATGTTAGGTTCGTGGTTGTCCCAGCGTGCCCGTAGGACGCGCTGCGAGAATTTCTTCGTCTTGAAGTGATCCGGGATCTCGCCATCGTTCGCCAGCATGTGGTCGAACTTCTGGACGACGGCCAGCTTGTGCTTGCTATACGCATGCTCAGTCAGCTGCACTTTCAAGGTGGGATCCCAAGGTGGCGCTGCCCGTAACCTTGCCTGGATCCCGTCTCTGGGTTTACGAGGATAAACCTTGGTTTCGAACCTTCCCGGGGGGAAATCCTGGCTCCGAAGCGCGTCGGCGACCTTAGCGTCGACGAGATCTCCAAGAAGATCCTCGAGGTCCGGATACCTCCTCGTGCCTGCCGGCGGCAAGAAGCCACACTTCACGGCATCTTCTGGGTCCGCCGTCGGATTCAGGAGTCTCGAGCTTGCTAATACGTCCTTTCGAACGCCGACGAGGAGAACCCGGGGCCGGTTTTGCGGCACGCCGTAGTCCTTCGCGACGACAAGCCTCCACCGAACCTCGTAGCCGGGGATTTTCCTAAACTCGGCCAAGACATCCGGCCAGATCGGCTCGCCACCCTCCTTGGTCCACTTGGCGTTTAGCAAGCCGCGTACGTTCTCGAAAAGAAAGATGCGCGGCCGAAGACGGGCAATCACCGAGGCCATGCGTTGGTAGAGCTGGTTGGACGGGATGACGTTTCGATCGACCGCATAGGAGCGACGTATGCCGATCCCCGAGTACCCTTGGCATGGCGGCCCCCCGGCAAGGATGTCGAGGTTGCTGCCGCCCCCCGATACCTTAGAAGCGGTATCGAAACGAAGTCCAACTTCCGGCAACGCCTGAAGGTCGGAAACCAGTTGTTCGAGGCGCCTGCCCCTGAGGTCATGCGCGTCGTTGCACTGCAGTGCTAGCGTCTCAGAAAACTTCGCTCCACCGAGTTCGTGGTGTCGGTTTGCAAGGTAGGTTGCCAGCGCATCTTCGTTAAGCTCGTTCGCGAAGACCGGCTTGAACCCGGCATTCTCGAACCCCAATGATAGCCCCCCGCATCCGGCGAAGAGGTCCACCATGCTGTAAAAGCGGGGGCCGGAGTTGACTTTCGGCTCGCCAGCCTCTTGTTCCACTGGCCCAGTTCCGTTGACGTCGCGCGTGGGTACTTCCAGCATTGTCCGCCACTCTGTTGATTCAGGCAATGTATCGCACGGATCGCGCGACGAGTCCAGGCCCACGCTACATGTTGTGGAGAAAGATTTACGTGGATTTGCTGAGAGAGACTTTACTGGCGCCGATTTGCGCATCCCAAGGTTGCTGAGCGGCAAATTGGCCTTCGTTGCTTTACAAGCTCTCGGTATCCTAAAGCACTTCGACGATATCTGGCAACGTGTCGGCGATAGCCAGCAGGGTCTTCGCGGTTTCGCTCGAAGAATCTTTCAGCGTAACCACAAGCGTGTCGATCGGCCGCGTGAGCGCGATCATTCCCCATTGCCAAGCTGCCGCCCGGGCGCGAAGAACTCCACTTTCTCCCAGATCGGAGGGAGTTGGATTCACAGCATCCGTGTACCTGTCGGACCAGAACTCGTCGAAGCCGTCGAGGACCGCGGTCCACCCCTCCAGGCCACGGCAAGAGTGGTACTGCACGATGCGATGGTCCTCGGTGGTTCGGGGGAAATCCTTTCGCGTCCCGGGATCGACACCGTCCCATACCTTCAACCCCGCTGACCTGAAGACGTGGCCAAGCTTGCTTGACCTCCCGTTCGCGTCGGTGACAACATCGGACGGTGGGACACAGTAGAGCAGATCGATAGGATCGTTCCCATGCTTGGCCGCGCTGAGAAGAAGCCGGTTGTGGAGGCCTTTCATTTCTGCGAAGGGCGCTCGGCACAGGATAACTCGGCCACCTGCCGCCTGCGTGTTCGGGGTTATCTCCCAGTTAAGCCCCGCGCGGACAGCAACCGCGTTAGCGAACACTCCGAGGTTGGCTTTCATCCGGAGGCACTCCGCCAAGTGCCTGTGCCCCCCCTTGCTTTTGCCAAGTATCGAAGCCTTCCAATTGGTCGCACTTCCACGGACCAGCTGGGAAATGCCGTCAGCCAGCGCGATTGATTGTCCGCCGTAAAGGCGCGCGAGCAGGTCAGCCTCTGCTTGCGGCCAGTCCTGAGCCTCGTCAACTAGGATCGCGTCGTAATCAAACTGGTCGGGGTCCTCGCGCTTTGCCTTCGAAAGGTCAGCTTCCCCGAGCACCCCTTTGTCAAAATAATCAGTGGCCTCGAGGCATAGACGTTCATAGTCCTTGAATTCCAGTAACTGGCCGGCCTGCACGATGCCGAGCCGCGCCAACCAGGAATAGGTGAACGACATGACCGTGCGGACGTCCACGCCACCCGAGTCGCCGCTTGCCGGGATTGCCATGAGCGCTAAAAGTCGCTGGATATCGGAAGCAAGGGCATGGTTATAGGTCAGGAAAAGGCTCCGCTTGCCATGCTCGCGGAATGCCTCATGAGCGGATTGCGCGAGAAGAACCGTTTTTCCCGTCCCGCCTTCACCGCGAAAGTGCACTCGTTCCTCGCCCAAGAGCTTTGCGAACTCCCTCGCCTCCTGTGGCCTCGCGGCAATCCGGTCCATGCGTCTGCGGTCAAGGTTGGATGGCGTCACGCTATGAAACAACGAAGACGCCAAGACAGCCTGCATGGTTTCCGGGTCGGAAGAGGAGATGGTGTAATCCCGCCCGTGCTTGGACAGACCGTTTACCCCCGCCATTGCCATCAGGAGAGACGTACCATCAAAGCTCGCCGCTATAGCCCCCGACTCCGGGACCGCACGCCCCCGGTCCTTGGGAAGTTCAGCAATCCCCTGCAAGAGAAGGCACCGATAGACCCAGGGAGACCTCCGCGTGTGGTCCTTGAGGTATTCTAGCAGGGCATAGCGTTGCTGATCGTTTTGTTCCGTGGCGCTCTTCCAGCCTTCCTTGTACCTTACCGATATGCCGCCAGCGCTGATATCCAGATTGTTGGCGTCGTGGTCCTTCACTTCGACGGCTGCGACAAAAGATTTTATGCGTACCCTCGCTCCGGAGACCCGCGTACCTTCCTTGTCGTTGAAGGCGACCTTGGGAACAATGAACCGTTCGGTGTTAAAACTCGCTGCCACCACGAGATCGATGTCGCTCACCCGATAACCGGAAATCTTTGTGCCGGAAGCAATTCGCACGAGATCGGCATCTGCGGGGGAGTTGCTTATCCCCGGCCAGAGCCTCTCAAACGCGTTCTTAACGGCCAGCGCAGCCCGGTGTTCCGAGGTGCCCTCAGTGCCAAACATCTCGATCAATGCTGCAACTCCAGAAAATACTGTGCAGGTCGATACGCGAAGTCCCGAACATCGACGAATTGAGCCTCGAGACCCTTCGCCCTTAGTTCGTTTCGAGCCTCCAGCTGCCGCGGCTGCCACAGCCCCTCCTTCGTGTGCCACAGGGGGTGGCCAAGGACCAAAGCTCTTTGCTTGGTTGATACCAGTGCGGTTAGGCCCGCCGCGTAGTCGACTTCAATCGGCATTCCGGCTTGCTCGCAGAACTTCGTGAAAGCTTTGGCCGAAGCGTCTTCCGGGCCTCCAAGCCAACGCGAAGGATCGATGTCCTTTCCGAGAGCGAGGTCTGCCAAGTCCAAGGCAAGCCGCCAGTCCAGCATCCCATGAACGAACCTGTTGGCGTAGCTTCGCAGACAATCCGGACACGACCGATCGCAGTCCCGGGAATGGCTGGGATCGCTCCATTTTCGCTCCACCGTTCCATGAAACTTTTCTAGCGCTCGCGACATGTGCTCCGGGCTAGAAGCCCAGCGTGCGTAACCCGCACCGTTTTCAAGCTTGTCGGCGATAAAGACCTGTTCGGTTTCACAACCGTTGACTCTCCAGCTTTGTCGACCAGTCCGGAACTCTTCAGGGTCAATGTCGAGTTCGGTCGCAAGAGCCAGCTTGGCTAGCTCGGCAAAGGACGCGATGGCTGACCGTCCGGCGGGCTGTCCGATCACGTCGATAATCCCCGCGTTCCCGATACCGTTTGCCCCGGAGAAATAGTAGCTCAAGACGTCGGTCGTGAAGACGGCGCCGATTGCGCCCCTCTCGAAGGGCGGCGCGTTGCTAGGCTTGAACGGGCTATTTCCCCGATAAAGGGATGGCTCTCGGACGGTCACGACGTTGTGCTCGTCCTGAAAGAACTCGAAAAGCTCGTTTTCCCTGTCGTTAACGAGCGCTATTTGTCCTTCCGAGAATGCGAGCTGCATTGGGCCGCACGACCTGCTCCCGTCGAACTCCTGCTCGAAAGCACGCACCGGTGGTGCTAGAAGCGGGCCACGTTGTCGTTGCCCGTCGTAATCCCTTGCTTTCCAATCTGCCATGAACCCCTTCGGTTGAAACAGCGGGAACGGCCGCGAGGGTTGCCCGCAGACCCTGCAGGTATCGGCACTGCCTTCCGCGATCGCCTCGCAGCCCTTGGTTTGGCAACGGGTGTAAGGCAGGGACGTACCCAGCGGCGCCGGATCGTTAATGATGCCGTTCGGTCCGTCACGGCGGGAAACAAACCCAACAGCCGTATGAAGGCGCTTGTCTTTGGGGATCTCCGAGCCGGGCGAGAAAGCCCACACCGCGTGGTCCAAGGGACGATCGCTGATCACCGTGTCCTCTGCTTTCGTCTTCTTTTTGTCCCAGAAAAGGCTTCGCACTTGCGTCGGGAACCCGAACATCGGCAAGACACCTGCGACAGCCAGCCTGTGGCTCAATTCCTCCTGGATGAAGTTCGTGCTTTGCACGCATTCGCCGATCTTGGTGATTAGCTTCGACCGGAGAAAATCCTCGATTTCCGACTTAGTGTCCGTGTTGTTCGACGGCGTGAATACGCACAGTCGCGCGACCACTTCCGCGACCTCGGGGGATCGGCCCAGCCAAGCCGCCACGCCCTGATGATGCCCGCCAAACCACTCGGCCGCGCGCCCGAAGGCCCCGTGGATGCTATCCGCGTTGCGCTCGGGCGGCACGGGAAGGCTCGCGAATGCACGGCGAAGAACCTCAAGCGCTGCAACTCTTCGAACGATTTCGGGCCGGGAAAGGTCAAGCTCCGGTTGCGGTGGTATATCTCCCGTCATGCGTTCCGGGTTATTGAAATAATAGTCGTCATGCGCGGCGCCCCGCGAAATCGTAACCGCGTAGGAGAACGCCTGCCCGGCCCGACCCGCTCGCCCAACACGCTGCTGGTAGTTGAAACGTTGGGGCGGCATGTTCGCCATCATGACGAGCTTGAGCGACCCGATATCAACTCCCACTTCCATCGTGGTCGTGACCGAAAGGGCGTCCAGACCATGGGTAACCTCGTGCTCTCCCTCCACGAAGGCCTCGCCCTTGAACAACCTTTGCCGCTTTCGCTGTTCGGAGATCGGTTTCGTCTGTCCGGTGAGTTCTTCAACTGCCAGCCTATGCGCCGGCTCCCGCGAAACCCAGCCGTAGTAATCTTCACCGGTCTTCTCGACCTTTGCAAAATCAGTCGAATAGCAATGCGGCGTCGTACAAACCTTGACCTGCAAGTTCACGGTCACGCGCGCGCAAGTAGTGCATCTGGCAACCTCCCGGGATGCGACAGGCACGACTACGAGTGGAAAGATCGCAGAGTTTTGTGCGTTCAGCAGCCAGTGCTCAGATATCACACCTTTCTTCAAAAGAAGATCCCTGAGGCTCGTCGTAAGGCCTTCTTCGCCTTGCTTCAGGACGGGAGCGATCTTGGAAATGTAATCCTTTACCGCCTTGGGCGGATTGGTCGCGGTTCGGGTTTTATTCCCGGCGAAGTTCTTTCCATGACCAAGAATGCGGATGACATTTGCGATGACCCCGCGAGCAACCTGACTGCCAGTACCGAGCGTTTGACCGTAGTCCCCTTCTAGCTCGATCGTGGCCACACCCATCGACTCGAGGTCGCGGCCGGCCCGGTCGAACAATGATTTTGCCAAAATCGAGGACAGCTCGGCAGTGATGTCCTGTCGCCCCTCCTTTGCCGACTGTGCATCCATGGCAGGCCATCGGGCACCGGGCGGTGGGTCAAAGAAACGCCACCACGGTGTTCCATCCCCGTCCTGCCTGTTGGTCTTCTTGCTTGCTTCTGGTCCCGCCGGGTTTTGACCGAGAAGTGCCATTTGGTCTCTAAGTCCAAGCAAGAGGGATGCCCATGGCACTGCGCCAGATTCAAGCCTTGCGTCATGATGGAGCGCAAGCTCGGTGTCGGCTGCTTCGGCCATGTCCATGGCAATGCTCTTGGCCGCAGCCCAAATGCCCGGTGTGAATGCCTCGGCCAAATCCCGAAGCGCGATTGCACCGGCGTCCCCTTTCAAGACATCCTTTGCCAGAGAAGCCAGCATCTCGGAGGTCGGCGCGCCGCTTGGTTTGAGCGCTTTGCCAACGAGTTGTCGAACGAGGTCCCTGAAGTGATGGAGTTCAAGCCCGGCGGCGAGGTCCGCCGCGTCATCCCTACTGTCCGTGAATGCGATCATCTTCTCCGCGGAAATGCCGTCTCCACAGGCCAGCATCGCCCGGTCAGCGATCAGTTGCGTGGTGGCGTTGAGACCGGTTCGAAGGCCGCGTATAGGCGTTTCGACCGTCCCCCCGTAAAAGGCTTTCAGGTCTCGCTGGTTGAAGAAGCTGCTTGAGCTTAGACAGTGGGGACAGGTCTCGGGAAGGCCCGCCACCTTCAAGCCGACCGGCAAGTTTCCGGGCACGGCCATAACGACGCCCGTTGGCTCTGGATGACCTGCGATCAAAAGACCCAGATTGTGATCGAGGCGAGCCGATTGAAACTGGAAGGTCCCAGTTCCGCTTCCACTAGGATAGCCATGGGTCCAGGTTGCCGAACCCTGCGGGATACGGCCTCCAGGCCAATACCATCGGAACTCTTCGTGGGGGCGTTCATAGACCATCCCGGGCGGCTGGCTTCCCTGCTCAGGCTTTGTCGCTTCCAAGAAGATCTGGTCCTGAAGCCGAGCATCCTTGGACTGCACGACGAAACCACCGAGGAAAGCTTCCCCGCATTCATAGCAATAAAGAAGCTCGAGGACCTGCCCGCCGCACTTGCACTTCAAGGCGGGCGATTTGAAGATCCTGCCTATATGGCGTCCGGGTGACCGGTGCTTCTCGCTCAGCTCTGTGCAACCGGGGTTAGAACAGGCCCACATTCCCTGCACTTGCCGGAGGAACATGTGCGATCTGAACGTCGGTTTGGGTGAGTCCCACCCCCCCCTATCCTCATGGCGCGCCGCGAGGAAAACGAGGTCCATGAGTTCATCACTCGCATTGTCACCAAACAAGTGCTTGCTGACCGCCGAAACGCGGGCGGGACGTGTCACCGCGTCATGTGCGTCCCCGTCAGGCCGGCTCTCAAGGCTTGTCCCCGCGGACTTGCAGGCTGCCGCCAAGGCTATCCTCGGAGAAAAGTCCTGCAATATGCGTTTCACAGCCTCTGCAGACATTTCTGCTTCGTCCCCGCGCAGGATATCGGCTTCCCTCCGGAGCGGGCGCGGGTCTACCGGCAAAGGCATGTCAAACCGCGACGGAGACCCCGGAAGGATCGCGAAAGACGACCGGTCAACCCCGAAAAACTGCTCGACGTACTCGAGACCTTCAGCTCCGTTCAGAGAGGCACTCGTCGCGATGCACCTAAGTTGCGGCGAGTCCGGGCATAGTCCGAGCCGGTCTAAGAAGTTACGAACCACGAGTGCGACCTCGGTCCCTTGGGTCCCCCGGTAACTGTGGAGTTCATCGATAACGAAGGTGAACTTGTTGTCGGGATCAGCCGCGAGCCAATTCCTAGTCTTGTTAAAGATCGGTGCCTCGATGTCCCGGAGCAGCATGACGTTGAGCATGCTTGTGTTCGTAATCAGGATATCCGGCGGAGCACTGATCATGTCCCACCGGGTCAAAAGTTCGCCGGAGTAGGGATCTTGGAACTGGCTAAGGGTTTCGAGGATCTCTGCCGCGTCTTTCCCGGCGGCCTCCATCGACTGCTTCAGGTCCCGCGCCTCCTTGGCAATTTTCCGGATTTCAGCTCCGGCCTCGTTGATGCGCGAGCGTGCGTCCGACTTTAAGACGCTGGGCGGCAAGAACGTGCCACCGATCGTAGCACCGGTGTAGCGGCCAAAATAGAAGAGAGGGCGACCAGAGCTGTCGAGCGCGCGCATCGCGGATCGCCTCAATCGAGCAATTTGGTCTTCGACCAGCGCGTTCGTTGGGTAAAGCACCATCGCGCGCATTGCGCTCTCGGAACCACCTGCCGAGTTGCTCCGGGCGTGCCTCCAGACCTTGTCTGCCGAGGTGAGATCATGCTCCCACCACGCGGTCACCGGCGCCCTGTGTTTACCTCCCCGGCGCTCCTCCAGCAACCCTGCGAGCAACGGCAGGAGGAAGCTCTCGGTCTTTCCAGAACCGGTTCCCGACGTGACAACCACGTTGCGGCGGCCGTGCTGATCGCCCGCTAGGCTGGTGATGAGGGCCTCGGCCTGATGCTGTCGTAGCTGGATAGACCCGTCCATCCCGAACACGACCGGGCCGAGGGCAGCAGCCGTTTCGGGGCTGAGACCTGCTTGCTCGCAAGCGTCGAAGATATCCGTTGTCGATGGGTACTGCGGCACCGCTTCGATCAAGGGTTCTTGCGCCATGACGCCAGGCCCTTGTAGCGCCTCGCGACGCTCCGCCATGATCCCTTCGTCGCGCATCCAGAAGGCGCTATCGTAGTACCGCTGGTATGCGTCCCGGATGTAATCGATGACGCCAAGGGGAGTAGCCAGCTTCATGGAAAGCCTCTCATTTATACAACGATTTAAGGACGAGGTCTGCGACGTTTGCAGGCACGTTTTCATAGAAAGACCGACCCTCGTCGATCCTGGGAAGATGCCCGGAGCACGCCACCAAGGCCCGCTCCAACAGGCCGATTGGTTCCGCGCCGAGCGTCGATACGAACACGTTCCTCTTCCTATCGTAGTTGTGAAGACGAACGCCCGTATGCCTCGCAGCGAGCACTTTCACGATCTGCTGGGCACCTTGGATGGCCTCCCCATTGGTATCGCGGAAGAAGTACGAGCGCCCGTATAAATCGAACCTGTAGGCGCCAGGTTCTAGGCATCGGTCGACAGCTCGCCATCTTGCCAGCAAAGGATCGTACCGCTGCAGGTTGAACAGGTCTCTCCCGACCGAGATTGACGTCATGCCGCGCGTCAGCGCCCCCAGTTCCGTGGCCGCTGCCGCGAGCGAAAAGCCGGCCTGTTCGATGAACCCGATTGGCCGTCCCAGCTGATCTCTTACATCGCCTAGCACCCGGCGCAGCGCAGTGGCGTCGATACCGCGGATTTCCAGCGCCACCGGTGCCCCGGTCCGGGCCGAAGCCCTGAGACGGCCGTGCGACGCTTGGAGCCGGCGATGGATTTCATGCACGAGCGGGCGGCTACGAAACCCGGACAGGAACGAGGTCGTAGCGTCGATAAAATAAATGCTCGGGGCCGGAACCGACCAGGCCCTTGGACGGTAGGACCCCGGCGAAAACGACACGTCGAGAAGACCGAGTGCCGCGAGGCTTCTCCCGATTTCCAAGATGTCCCACGGCTCCAGGTCGGGGTATCCAGCGATCAAGGCCTCGACGTTGGCCCATGTGCCGCTCCCAAGATAGCACAACGCGTCGAACAGTACGTCGGCATTCGGTTTTCTGGTCTCTCCCCGTTCCTCGGGGTCAAATCTTGCCGGTGTTGCTGGAACGAGCGGTGCCAAGGAGTCATCTCGAGCGCGCTTGCCGCGATCCCTCGTAAGGACGCTCAGGTCGCATTCCATGCACGTCATGCCAAGCGGCGTCGACATCGGGACAACACGCGGGCGCGTTTCACACTTCCAAGTGTGATAGCCTCGACTGACGCAGGAGTCATCTTGCGCCGAGGCAAAAGCTGGGTTGATACCGACGACACCCCTGTCGGAGTCGAGGTCTCCGGCTGGAGCCTCTAGGTACTCCCCCTCCGGCGGATCGGCCGTCCTTGTTTCCACTGTTGCCGGGCGCTCCACTTCCATCCCCCGGACGGAAACCTTGCCGGGGTGCTGGCCGACGATGTCGCTGCTGGCGCTGCCTATCGAGAAATAGGCCAGCCTTCCAAGTTCTTGCCGATGTATTGGCCTTGGCTGCGCAGCCGACCGGAGCAGGAGATCCTGACGATCAATTTCTTCGTGCCCAACGTATCCCGCCAAGATAACGGTCTCGCCCGGGCGATTGGCAATCTTCGAACCGGGCAAGAAACACGTTCTGGTTTCGCTCCGCGCCCTGCCAAACGCTTCTTCTTTCATTTCCGATAGAATGCTTGCCATTATGAAGGTCGGAACCGAGGGGGCGGAAAAGGTGGCAGATGGTGGGCTGTCAGCGTGCCACATGCCGGGGCCGAGCCGCATCCCACCGGTGAGCTGCAGGGTTGGGCCGCTGTCCAACGGTACAAGGTGTGCCAAGTCTTCGCTGATCTCGACATTGGTCGTGGTCACCACCACGCCAGTATAGAGGACCCAACCATTCGGGATCCCGGGAAGATCGCCGTGCTTCGCGATCCTGGCGGCGCCAGTCGAAGCGCAGGCGAGGAAGCGGTTAACTTGCCCCAAGATATCCTTCACGTCCTTCGCGAGGAGACAATGAGGGGTGTTTTGAGCGGTTCGATTGACCTCAACCCAGAATGGTCCAAGCGCCGAGCTAACAAGCGGAATGACGAGCCTAGGCGTCCACTGAACAGTTCCGGAGCGGGACCGCAGGACAACACGGCCCGCCAATCCCTCGCTCGGCGAGTAAATCGGACTCGGCGCAACCGTGGCAAAAGACCCGTAACGCGTGTTGGCCAGACAGTACTCGCGGCCTTGAGGATCATTCATCGTTATGGGCGGGCCATCGATCTGGGCACTGCGACCGATATCGATCGCGACGCTTTGCTTGGGGAACCCGGGGACGATCGAGAGTATCATTTGAAGGCGCGTCGAACCTCTGGCGGACCCGCCGGTACCGGTTTGCGATACAGTCCCGGACCAGTCCTGCAGCTCCGCGACGGCGATCTCGCAAACGTGGCGGCGCAGCTCTGGTTTCTTCCAGGCCGCCTTCAGGCGAGCATTTGGCGCCGATGTGTCCATCCACGCGTCGATGTAAGGGTGCATCTCGTCGACCTGAGGCCGATCGCTGGGGGTGAAGCCGTTGCGCTCAAAGAACCCGTGGAAAAGCTGGCGGTCCGCGGCTCTCACGATTGCTTGCGACATGGAGAGGCCCACGAATTTCCATGACCCAGTTGCTAGCGCGGTCGGCCTACCTAGCTCATAGTCATTAACGGCAAGCCATGCAGCCAACATTCGCCAAAACTGCCCCGTCGTAGACGCGAACTTTCTGAATGGATCCTTGGGAAAACCCGTAACCTGCCGAAGCCGTTCGTAGTAATTATTCGGAGCAAATTCGCCGTCGGCAGCCATCAACTCGGCAGCATGCGAGAGGGTGAACAGGACCGCCGTGAACGGCGGTGGCCCCTTCATCCCGCGGCTAGCCCAGGCCCGCGTATCCGAAAGGACCCATTTGTAGGGGTTTTCCAAGGTGTAAAGCGCGTTGCCGACCGTTCGGCAGCACTTGCCCTCCACCTGATCTTCCGGAAGCCCTAGGCGCGAGGCCAATTCATTCCTACTGGCCTCCTCCAAAACGAGGTAAACCGGTTTATGAGCGTTACGCCCATCAAAAAATACTGCGTTAAGGGCTTCGTTAACCCTTCTATAGGTTACTCCCTCCGCTACGACCATTACGCCTCTATCGAGTTGCCAAAGAAAAATCTAACCGTCTGAAAACATGATGCAAGAACTCAAAGTAAGTTCAGGGGAACCTTGAACCTTGGTCTGGTCAAGACCGAAGTGAGCCAAAACGTTGGCGCGCTTTGACGTAAGGATGCCGTGCACTCCGTTGACATCGCTGCCGAGGGCCAAAGACGTTTGTATTTCGGTGAGATCGGCGCGGCGATGGTCCGAAAGCGAATGGTTTGGAGCTGCTAGCCTCAAACCACGGCACATCCGCAGAGGCTAGGGCAGCCGTCTTTCTGCTATCAAGCTGCGCACTCAAGATTGCAAGGGCCGCCCGGGTCCTTCCCCCCTTCTGGTGGGGTGCCGGGGGGGGCGCGGAGCCTCGGCTCGCCCAAATTTGGTAAGATTCTGAGAATTCTTACTGGATTTTTCCTGATTTCAGCACGGTAACGAAAGGCCCAAATGGTAATGTCCCCATCATGTCCCCATTACCAAAAGATGGAGACAGATCGGGGACAAAATTTCATAAGCAAAATCAGGGTCTTACTTAATCTGTCCCCACTGTCCCTATTGTCCCTATTGAGTTCCTCTAGAGCAACAACAGGATATTTTGATGCCTCACGCATTGTTACGGAAAGCACGAAAAACGTCAGATTCTGTAACATGCGTGATAGGGGGGTATAGGCGCTAGAGACTATATGGGAAATGACGTGGGACATGAGGGACATTGGGGACAAGATCATCCAAACTGTTGATTTTGAAGTATTTTTTGTGGACCCATTAAAAATGTCCCCAAACCCCTAAAATCGAGCAAATGGTAACGGGTCCCCAGAATTACTTTCGGATTACCGACAGATGACCAAACCAGACTCAGGCCGAACGGCACCGCCCGACCATGCTCCGAATAGGGACTTCCCAGATTTTGGTAAATTTTACCGTGTCAGATCAGGTCGAGGGCGTCGATCTGGGGCCTGAAGTACACGTATGGCCTGTCGTGTTGGCCCGAAACGCGCATCCGCTTTCTCGTCCAGCCAAGGCGCTTCATGGCCTTGCCGATTTCCATCTGATCGGAGCGACCGATCCTGCCGTGCATCCCAAGGCAGACTTCCCAGAGTTCCTTGGTGGTCGTCTGATCCCGGATCACGGTACGGTCTGGGTCCATCGGGTCCGGGGCGTAGGGTGTTTCCAACCACTGCCAGAAGGACTCCACGTAGACGTCAGCTTCGGTGTGCTGGCGGCGTTCTTCTTGGACTTCTGCGGCGATCTGCTTGGCCTGCTCGCTCGTCAGGTGCAGCGGCAGGTAGCCATAGGTGTGGGTCGCCCGCATCCGGCGATAGAGGTCCACGGCTTCAGCCCAGACCTGTGCTATCTCGCGGCGCAGGGCGTCTGTGTCGATTTCCTCGACCTCGACCCGGACGGGCCAGAAGCGGCGGTTGCCTGTGTCGTCGAGCAGGTAGGTATCCTTGTTGGTGGACCCCATGAAGATGCACTGCCGGGGGAACCGCTTGGGCTGGCGCTCATAGGACAGGCGCACGTGGTTCTCTGTGGCCGCGATGAATGCCTTCATGTCCTCGACCGAAGAACGGTTGAAGTTGGACAATTCGGGGAGTTCCATCACGAAGCAATTCTGCATCTGTTCGACGAGTCTTTTCTCGTCGTGGAAATCCGCCTTCAATTCCCCGAAGAACCCCATCGCGAGAATCTGGATGAAGGTCGATTTCCGAACGCCCTGTGCGCCTTCGAGGATCACGGCGTAGTCGAACTTGTGGCCCGGCTCGAACACCCGCGCCACCCCGGCCAAGAACCAGTTGATGCAAATCTCGCGGTGGTAGGCGTCGTCGGGGCAACCAAGGAACCTGATGAACAGATCGGGCAGGCGCTCGACGCCATCCCATTCGGTGGCGAGCAGCAGGTCTTGGATGGGGTGGAAGGGCCAATGCTCGGCAGCGGTCGCCACGGCCCCGTACAGGTCCCGGTCAGTCACCTTCAGGCTGTAGCCCACCTTCCCCTTGCCGTTGGCGGCTTCGAGGATGCAGCGCAGCTTGATGTATTGAATGTCCTCTAGGGCGTCCCCACCGATGGGGTCACGGATCGGCATCTGGCGCAGGATTGGGAGTTTGCTGTTCAGCGGACGGCGCGAGACTATTCGCTGATTGAATTCGTTCATCTCAATAACGCCGCGCATCCGTAGGTCATTCTGGATTATGGAAGCGACGTTAGAAACAGTTGGGATAATCTGCCCTGA
This sequence comes from Variovorax paradoxus, assembly GCA_943370085.1. Classification (GTDB taxonomy): domain Bacteria; phylum Pseudomonadota; class Alphaproteobacteria; order Rhodobacterales; family Rhodobacteraceae; genus Paragemmobacter. The sequence continues at coordinate 63,244 of CALRPT020000016.1, forward strand.
TCTTGGGTCTATATCCAGCTTTGAAAACCAGTCTGGATCAGTCGGTGCGCCTCTGGCCTTCTTTGGCAACATGATCTTGGGAGTCCCCAAGATGTCGTCTATTTCGGGGTCCATGACCGCGCCGTTTACCTGATAGGCCGTGACTTCTTCTGTCTCTGTCGGATCGTCCTCCGACAGCAGATCGTTGAACATTGCCGTCTGATCGTAATGGCTCGCGGCAACGGCGCGCATATAGCGCGCGTCAGTCCGCAGCATTTCTGTCATGGATTTCCAGCTTGGCCGGGCTGACGGGGAGACTTCATCGTCTGTGTCGTCGTCTTGCGATCCGAATTTGTGGATTCGCACCAGATCGAAAGCGTTCAGCAGTTGGTCACAGGCCGGATCGGAACCGTGGTGCGAATAGCAGAACAAACCATCGTCATAGACCTGCATTCCGTTGGCGGTTGTCCCCCCGGTGAAGGTATAACGGTCGGCATCGCCGGATTCGTCGTAGGGCAGATCGAAGGCTTCAATCGCTTCGGGAATTGTGTACGCCCGGCAGAAGTCACCGACCATCCCGGTCTTTTCCGTGGGGTCCTCGGCCTTGTCGGACGTCTCGCGTAGCTTCTCACCCGCGCAGATCGGCAGGATGGAGATGTCGTGCCAGTCGCCCCATGCGTCGTTTTCGGTTTCCCAATCGTAGGGAGCGCCCTTGTTCTCAATGAACAGGTATTCCGAGTCGATGCTCACGGTCGGCTTGAACATCATCTGCGCGGGACGGAAAGACACCTTGTCCACCATCGTCATTTCAGCGTCAATTTTCTGCGCTAAAATCCGGCTGGCAGCAGAGTAATCTTCCTTGGAAAGCGGGGTTTTGAGAAGGATCACCATTCGCAGGCGGGGCTTCTCAGGGGTATGGCGGCGCGACGAGTGGACGAAATACTCGATTTCGGGCAGCACCAACCCAAGTTGCAGCATCTCGACGAAATCAGGGGTAGCGTAGTCCCAATCAAGGGTGATGATATTCGCTGGCATCCCGGAGCGCCTATTCCGGCGCTTGCCCTGAACCTGTGTTCGGTAGAACCAGCCGTTGAGGGACTTCAGTTCGATTTGTTCTTTGTCGGACAGCTTGTTGTATGTCGAAAGCTTTTCCGGGGTCTTGATCGGGGTCTTAAATCCCCGCTTAAACACGGGCCACGATTCTGTTCGGTTATGTGCGCGGCCAAAATTTAGGCCCGAACCGACTGAATAAAGAAGCTGGAAGCTGTCATTGCTCATCATTGGACACCACGCGATGGGACGTTCCGGCGCACCCGGGCAAGTCCCGACGTCGGCACCGTGAAAAAAGAGGTCAGTCTGCCGGATGTCACCGCCCGACGACGTTCTGGTCGATCCATGCATCGAGATCGGCTCGGCGGTAGCGAACGCAGCCCGCGAGTTTCACGAACCTCGGGCCGCGCAGGCGGTTACCGCGCATGCGCAGCTTCGCCAACGTGGACTGAGAGATACCCGTGTAGCGGGCCGCTTCGCACGGGCGCATAGTGTCAGGCTGCCAGACCGCGTCCGTTCGCCCTGCACCGGTATCGATATTGAACTGATCCATTCCTTGGTTTCCTCGCTTTCCATTGCGTTCCAAGGAATTGCAGCACGTCTCAACAAGTTCGCCTCGGAAAATCTCCTGAATTTCCGATACGTCAGATCCTTACAATATCGTTTGCCTCGTCCATCCGCCAAAGGCCGCGGCGCATGGCCAGCTCGTGGTGCTCTTCTCGTAGTCCCGGCTTGTACCAGATCTTCTCTATCTGCTCCCGGGTTAGCTTGGGCTGCAACGTGGAGCGGACCACGGCAGCTGCCACGATCTCGCTCGCGGTAACACCGTAGGCCCGCTTGCCGGATCGCTCGGGGTTCTGCGTCGCGGGCAGGCCGGAGCCGCGGACCAATTCGTAAACAATATCGTAGACGAGCCAATCCCGGCCCCAGGTGTTCTTCCGAGGTCGACCCGGCTTACCGCGCGGTGGCTGCACCGTCCCTTTCAAGTAACCCGCGGCGAAGTCTCGCAAGGGCGTGGGCAGCGCCGCGCCGCAGTCCAGACGCGTGCCGACGACGAAGCTCGCGAGCGAAAAAGCCTCGCTGCTTGCCGCGGCCAACGTGAGCAACCTTGCGATTGATCCCTCGGGGAGCACGACGTAGGCGGGATCGGTGTCTGACCAGTCGAGGCCCAGTTCGTACCAGTGCTTCACCCAGTCCGGCCCCCTACAATGGAAATCGCGGTCAACGAATTCGTCGATGGACCGCACCGCGGCGTTGCAGGCAAGCTCGATTTCCCGGGGTATCATCATAACGCCACCCTCGCCGGTCGCGACGCGGAGCGCCTTGCAAGCTCCGCGCAGACCGTCTCCATGTGCGGGCGAAGCGCCTCGAGCGACGGCTTCGTGTACCGCTGCCCGGTCACCGAGAGCGGGGTATGGTTGAGCAAGCGCCCCACAATCTCCTCGAGCACGCCGGCCTCGACAGCGACGGTCGCGAAAGTGCGACGGTGCGCGTGCGGACTCCAGCCCATCCGGGTGGGTGCGGAAAGACGGCCCGCGGGACCCTTCGGCGAAGCGAACACCCACTTTCGATGCAGGCCCTTGAGGGGATCGAGTATGGCATGGTGCAACGGCAAAATCGGGAGGTCGAACGGCCGTCCGTTCTTGGTTATCGGCAGGTGGAGATGGCCGGCGTGCACGTTTGTCCACTCCAGCGTAAGCGCCTCGGTCTTCCGCAGGCCGGTGAACAGGAGCAGCTCGAAAAACGCGCGGTGAACCGGGTTCTCGAGGCCCTCGACCCTGCTGCGCCAACCCTGCAGGTCGTCGATGATATCGCCGTCCGGGCGCTCGGCGAACCACTCGATCGCGATGGTCGGGCTTTCCGGCAGGTCGTGGGTGCGCCGCGCGTGGTTCCAAACGGTGCGAAAGTACTTCAGCAGGTGGTTGGCGTTCGACGGTGTCCTCGCCAGCGCGGCGTGGCGCCGCACCACGTCGGCCTTGTTGATCTCGTCGAGCGGAAGTCGCATCCAGTTTTTCAGGTGCAGCTCGAATTGCTGCTTGATCGCGGCCCTGTGCGCCTCCGAGCGCAGCCGCGGGCGGGCGAGGTAGGCATCCATGGCTTCGCCGAGGGTCGGCGCGTCGAAGGCAATACGCTTGCCCGCCCCCCTGCCCCACTCGAGCGCGAACCCGAGCGCGGTTTGGCGCGCGACGCGGGCCGAGATCGCGGGGTAGCGGCCGACGAGAATGCGCTTGGTCTCGCCGCCCACGTCCTTCTGGAAATACCACGTCTTGGACCGCTTTCCGACGAAGAGGCCCAGCCCCTTCACCTCGCTGTCCCAGTACTTGGCAGTACCGGTCGCGGCATGGCCGACGTCGCGGGCAAAGCTCTCGGTGAGTTTCGGCATCTGTAGGCACTTTGCAGGTATTGGGAGGAATTCGGGAGCACGCACAGGAAAGCACGCATCCGAATTTTGTCAATACATAGAAAGGTTTGGAAGTCCGCGGAAAGCCGGGGAAAGCATGCCCCCTAGCTTGGAAGGCTAAGGTCTTACCATTACACAACGCCCGCGCCGTGCCGCATCCTCATACCGATACGCACGCCCGGTTGCAACCCATCCCGGCCCGTCTGGCGATCACAGACCTGCCAAATCCGCTGTCTCCTTGGCTCGCCCCCCCCCCGACTGCGCCTCTCCGCAAAAGGGCCCGGCCGCTAAACCACCGCCCTGCCCTGTTCTTCTGGGCTGTTCTTCTGGGCTGTCCGTCTCGGCTGTCCTTCTCGGCGCGACACCGCCAAGCCCCTGAAAGCTCCCCGACTCACGCCGCACCCATGAATCACCCGTTAACCTTAACGCCCGATGACCGTGCGCTGCGTGCATACGCCCGTCTGCACTGCGCGTCTGCACCACGCGCTGCACCGCGAAACCCCTTGATCTGTGAAAATAAACACAGCGCCCTCAGGCACTTATCGGCTCGATCAGCGCCGCGCCCTCGGCCCGGTTGGAATTCACCGCCCGGTCCACCCGATGACACTGCAAAACCCCCGCAGCGGAGGCCTTCATCAAAACCGCCGCCCCATGCCCCGCCTCGCCCAGCCAGAGCGGCCAGTCCGGCGCCTCCAGCACGACCGCCTCGCGGTGATGCAACCCATGCATCCCCGGCCCCGCATCGGTGGAGACAATCGCCACCGTATCCACCTCGCCCCAGCGCTGCCAAATCCCGGCGAATGCCATCGGTTGCCCATCCACCCGCGTGAAATACCAGGGCAGCTTTTCCCCCTTATCCCCTTCCTGCCATTCATAAAATCCGGATGCCGGCACGATGCAGCGCCGCGCCCGCACGGCCTCACGGAACGCGGGCTTCACCGCCACCGTATCCGCCCGCGCGTTGATTATCAGCGGCCCGTCATTCGGCGCCTTGTACCAGGCCGGGATGAACCCCCAGCGCATCGCCCGCAGCCGCCGCGCCCGATCCTCTGACGTGACCACCGCCACCTGCGTCGTGGGGCAGACATTGAACCGCGGCACGGGCGGCAGGTCATTGCCGATCACGGCATCAAACAGCCGCGCAATCGCCTCGTCAGGATGGGTGATGGTGAAACGTCCGCACATGGCCAAAGTCTGGACCCAACCACCCGAAAAGAAAAGGCCGCCCCTTTCCGGGGGCGGCCGAATCCTTCACTTCCGGGTAATGCGCCCATCCGTAAACGGCTGATAAGGCAGGTTTTTCGCCAGATACTCCGCCGTCACATCCGCCAGATCAGGGCCAAAGTCATAGGCATTCGCCGCATCCACGAACATCGAATACCCATCCCCGCCGCGCCGGACATAGTTGTTCGACACCACCTTGTAGACCGTCGCAGGATCAATCGGCGCCCATGCATCGCCCCCCACCAGCGCCTGCACATCCGACACCCGCGCACCCGCCGGGGCCGCCGGGTCAAAGCTGTACTTCAACCCCGCCACCTGCGGAAACCGCCCCGCAACCTCCTCATACTGGCTCACGCCATTCTCCAGCGCCGCCACGATCTCTTCCCCTGTCGCCTCAAAGGTGGACAAGGTGTTCTGGAACGGCAGCACCGACAGCACCTCTCCCATCGTCACTGGCCCCGCATCGATGCTGGACCGCAGCCCCCCGCCATTGGTGATGGCGATGGTAACCCCTTGATCTGTCACACGATCCAGCATCGCCTCGGCCACCAGATTGCCCATCTGGCACTCCCCCGCGCGGCAAGTCTCGCGGCTGCCGTCAATCGCCTCGGCCGTCTCCGCCACCACCCGCGTCTTCAGCTCCTCGATCGGCCCGGCCAGTTCCGCCACCCGCGCTGCAATCGCTGCGTTGGGTTCCACCGACCCATCCAGCAGGATCGTGTTTCCCCCGGCATAGATCAGCTTGCCCGCATCATCAAAGGTCAGCTCCAGATGCCCCAGATACTTGGAATAGGCATAGGCCTGCACCACCGGCACCAGATCGCCCTCGCCCCGCGTCACCCAGGTTGGATAGGGGCCATGCCGCGCCGGATCAGTGGCTGACAGGTAGGTATGCGAATGCCCGCCCACCACCGCATCCACCCCCGGCACGGCCGCCGCAATCTCCAGATCGCGCGGCAATCCCACATGGGTCAGCGCGATGATCTTGGTCACGCCCTCTGCCTCCAGCGTCGCCACATCCGCCTTCAAACTGTCGATATCATCCTGAAAGATCACGCTATTTCCGGGGCTTGATGTCTCCGGTGTGTCCATCGCCAAGGCCGATATGATGCCGATCTTCTCGCCCCCTACCTCCAGCACCACATGATTGCCCACCCGGCCTGCCAGCACATTCGACTGGCTCACATCAAGGTTCCCGGAAATCACCGGAAAGGTCACCTTGTCCAGAAAACCACCCAAACCTTCGGGCCCATCGTCAAACTCATGATTGCCCAGCGCCATCGCATCAAACCCGATGGCCTCCATGAACTCGGCCTCCACGGCGCCCTTATAGGTCGTGTACATCAGGCTGCCCTGAAACTGATCGCCCGCATCCAGCACGATCACATTCTCGCCCGCTGCCGTCAGACTGTCGCGCAACTCCTCGATCTTGGTCGCCACCCGCGCGACGCCACCAAAACATTCATCCGCCGCCGCCTGCTCGGCCGAACAGGTGGAATCAGATCCGTTGATCGGCTCGATCCGACTGTGAAAGTCGTTGATATGAAGCACGTTCAACTTGAATTCCGCCGCCGCTGTCCCGGCGCTCAGGGCCATAACGGCCGCTGTGGAAAGGAAAATACCCTTCATGAAAAATCACTCCTCTGCTGGTTGAATGGGGCCAGCCTGCAACCTGCGCCCACCCCCTGTCAAACCTGTCCCAAGGTCAGACGATCACGCCTGCGCGACAAGCCGCCGCTTTGGCCCATACCCGCCCCCATACCCCACCCATTGACCAGAACCCCGGCGCGGTGCATGAACCGCCCATGCTGATCTACAAGATCTTCCGCCGCCCCGAATGGGATGCCTTCCGCGCCGCTGGCGAAACCGCCGGCGCGCCCATCGACCTTGCCGATGGTTACATCCACTTCTCCACCTCCGCGCAGGTGGCCGAAACCGCCGCCAAATGGTTCGCCACCGAAAGCGACCTCGTCCTCGTGGCGTTCAATGTTGAATCGCTCGGCCCCGCGCTGAAATGGGAACCCTCGCGCGGCGGCGCGCTATTCCCCCATCTTTACAGACACTTGCACCTCTCCGATGTGGTCTGGGACAAATCCCTCCCGCTCGGTGCCACGGGCCATATCTTTCCCGAAGGCGTGTGGTGAACCTCCTCGAACGCACAGGCCTCGCCGTCCTGCACCGGTTTGATCCGGAGGTCGCGCATGGCCTGTCGATCAAGGCGCTGGAGTCGGGCCTTCTTCCCCTCCCCGGCCCCGTCACCTCCCCCCGCCTGGCCACCACCCTGGCAGGTCTAGACTTACCCAACCCCGTGGGTCTCGCCGCCGGCTATGACAAGAACGCCACCGCCCTCGCCCCTCTTTCCAGCGCGGGCTTCGGCTTCATCGAGGTGGGCGCCGCAACCCCCCGCCCCCAACCCGGCAACCCCAAACCCCGCCTCTTCCGCCTGACCGAGGACCGCGCCGCCATCAACCGCTTCGGCTTCAACAATGACGGGATGGAGGCCATCGCCAACCGCCTCTCCGCACACAAGCCCACAGCGGTCCCCGTAGGCCTCAACCTCGGCGCCAACAAGGACAGCCCCGACCGCGCCGCCGATTTCGCCCGCGTGCTGGCACGCTGCGGCCCGCATGTCGATTTCGCGACGGTCAACGTCTCCTCCCCCAACACCGAAAAACTGCGCGATCTGCAGGGCCGCGCCGCGCTGACCGCGCTTCTCGCGGGCGTGATGGACACCCGCGCCACCCTTGCAAAACCCATCCCGATCTTCCTCAAGATCGCGCCCGACCTCACGGAAAACGACCTCGCCGAAATCGCCGAAGTCGCTGTCGCCGCAGGCCTCGCAGGCATCATCGCCACCAACACCACCCTGTCGCGCGACGGCCTGCAAAGCCCGCACCGCACCGAAACCGGCGGCCTCTCCGGCCAACCCCTGTTCGAAAAATCCACCCGCACCCTCGCCCGCCTGTCGCAACTGACGGATGGCAAACTCCCCCTCATCGGCGTGGGCGGCATCTCCACTCCCGAACAGGCGTGGGAGAAAATCCGCGCCGGGGCCAGCGCCGTGCAGGTCTACACGGCCATGGTCTATGAGGGCCTCTCCCTCATCCCCCGCCTCGCCCACGGCCTCGACCAACTCGCTGCCAAACACGGCTTCGCCCGCGTCACTGATGCCACCGGCACCGGGCGCGATCGCTGGCTCTGATCTCTATCTTCTCTGTGGAAAATATCCCGCGGGGGTGAGGAGCGCAGCTCCGAGGGGGCGCGAAGCCCCCTGATTTTTCGCACGAAAAATCGCCCTTGCGCCGGATCAGAACGCCTTGAACGTCATCGTCGTCAGCGTCCGCACGATCCCCGGAATGTCGAACAGCCGCCCGGAAAGGTAATGCCCCACATCCGCATCCTCGGGGATGTAGATCTTGGCGATCAGGTCATATTCCCCGCTGGTCGAATACAACTCGCTCACCACCTCGCGGTCATAGATGGCTTCCGCCACCTCATAGGTCTTGCCGGGGGTGCAGCGGAACTGAACGAATACGCAGCGCATCATGGGCCTCCTGAGCTTGGCCTTACCCTAGCCAAGCCAAAGGCTTGGCACAATTTCCTTTGAAGAAAACAACAAACTCCTTCCAAAGGAACTTGGTCATTCCTCAGCCTGCAAAGCCAACGGCGCGGGTCCGCGCCGCAGATCGTCCACCGACAGCGGCCCCTGTGGCCGCGCCAGCCGATAGCGTGTCACCCACAACAGCCGCGTCTCGGCCCGCGTGATCGCCACATAGGCCAACCGCTTCCACAAGGGCACTCCGGCCTCGCTCCGCCCCGCCTGCGCTGCGGCATAGATATCGGGGGCAAAGACCTGCACCTGATCCCACTGGCTGCCTTGCGCCTTGTGGATGGTCACCGCCGCCCCATGCAGAAAGGCCGCGCCCATCGTGGCGGCCGAGGGGATGAAGGGCTCCTCCTCATCCGGCTTTTCGATCTTGATGATCGACGCCGCCGATACCTGCGGCTCTTCCGCCCCCACCACATGCAGCTTGGCAAAGCCCGGCTTCGATCCCGGGCCCAGATAGATCACCTGCGCGCCTTTGATCAGCCCCCGCGCCTCCAGATCGATCCGCTTCTTGCGGTGCTTCAGCGGCAATTCGATCCCGTCACAGACCAGCGGCTCACCGGGCAGCAACTCATCCTCCGGCGCGCCAAAGGCACCCCGAAAGGCATGGATCAGCCGGATCCGCGTCGCATTGCGCCAGACCAGCACCGGGGACCGCGCCATTAGATCAGCGTCCACCCGCTCGGCCATCACCACCCGCCCGTCCCGGCCCGCCGCATCCTCCACCATTCGCTCGAATTGGTCGAACCGCAGGCTCTCATCGCCCAGCGCATGCGCGAGATCGAGGATCGGGTTGTCCTGCGTCTGCCGGTGAATCCGGCTCAGCACCAGCCGCCGCGACTCGGACAGCCGGTCAAACACCATCTCGCCCGACAGCCCCACCGGGGCCAACTGCGCCGGATCGCCGAACAGAACCAGCGTCGGAAAAATCTCGCGCAGGTCATCCAGTGCGCGTTCATCCAGCATCGAGGATTCGTCGATGAACCCCACATCCAGCGGCTCCTCCCGGCGCTTCCATCCCTTGATGAAGTCCGAACCTTTCAACCCCGCCGCCGCCAAGGCCCCCGGAACCGACGCCACCTGTTGATAAAAGGCAAAAGCCCGGTCCAGCGCCAGATCCGTCAGCCCCTCGACCACTGGCCGCTCGCCCTGCCCGGTCAACCATTCCGCGATCCGCTCATATTCCGGGTCATAAACCGGGGTATAAAGAATACGATGGATCGTCGTCGCCGGCACCCCGCGCAGGCGCAGGACGCTCGCCGCCTTGTTGGTGGGGGCCAGAATGGCCAGCGTCCGCCGATCCTTGCGCCGCCGCCCCTCGTAATCGCCGGAAATGACCTCGACCCCCGCCGCCACCAGCGCCTTGGTCAGGCTGGCCAGCAGCATCGTCTTGCCCGATCCGGCTTTCCCCACCACCGCCAGCACCGAAGGCTTGCCCTCGGCGCGCGGCGTCAATTCCCCTGCCGTCAGGTCAATGCCATTGGCATACAACTCTGCCGCCACACGATCAAAGGCCTCGGCCTGATCCTCCGAAAAGGTCAGCGAAACGGGCGGCTCGATGGGCGTCAATCCTTGCATGGCGGCGACCATAATCCGCCCCCCGCCCGGATGCGAGGGGGCATCGACCTGCCATCGGCGCTAATGCAGCGAAGGCTCCCCGCCGCCCGAACCCGCGCTCCCGTCGTCGCGGGTGGCTGCGATCTCGTCACGCGCCACGGCGAGCGTTTCCTCAGCCTTGCACGCCAGACGCGGCAAGCCATTGCGTTCGGCATAATCCGCAAGGTCTGTCAGCACTTCAAACACCCATTCATGCCGCATCCGGCCCCACTCCACACCAAAGACGCACCCCGTCGCAGAGTAACACCCGTCCTGATTGCGACCTACCTTCCCCCTCGCAACAATCCGTTTCCGCCTCTGCTCCAACCCGACCCGGAAACGCAAAACGCCCCGGCCTTTCAGCCGGGGCGCAAGCCGTGCCGAACACCTGCCGCTTACGGGTTGCGACTGGCCTCCAGCGTATCCTCGAATGTCTTCAGCCCCGGTCGCGTCGCCTGCACCAGCACCGCCATATTCCCCGGCTTGTGCTGATTCTTCAGCATTTTCATATGCGCCTGCGGAATCTCGGCCCAGGGAAACACCTCCGACATGCAGGGATCCAGCCGCCGCTCGATCATCAGTTTGTTCGCCGCGCTCGCCTGCTTCAGATGGGCAAAGTGCGACCCCTGCAAACGCTTCTGATGCATCCACATGTAGCGCACGTCGAAGGTGCAGTTGAACCCGGTGGTCCCCGCGCAGATCACCACCATGCCGCCCTTCTTGCAGACCAGCGACGACACCGGGAAGGTCGCCTCGCCCGGATGTTCGAACACCATGTCGACATTCACGCCCTTGCCGGTGATGTCCCAGATGGCCTTGCCGAACTTGCGCGCTTCCTTCAGCCAATCGTTGTATTCCGGCGTATTGACCTTGGGCAACTGCCCCCAGCATTTGAAGTCATTGCGGTTGATCACGCCCTTCGCGCCCAGACCCATCACGAAATCCCGCTTGGATTCGTCCGAGATGACGCCGATCGCATTCGCCCCCGCCGTATTGATCAACTGGATCGCATAGGAACCCAGCCCCCCCGACGCGCCCCAGACCAGCACATTCTGCCCCGGCTTCAGGTCATGCGGCTCATGCCCGAACAGCATCCGATAGGCGGTGGCCAGCGTCAGCGTATAGCAGGCGCTTTCCTCCCAAGTCAGGTGCTTTGGGCGCGGCATCAACTGCTGCGCCTGCACACGGGCGAACTGCCCGAAAGACCCGTCATGCGTCTCATATCCCCAGATGCGCTGGCTGGGCGAAAACATCGGATCGCCGCCGTTGCATTCCTCGTCGTCGCCATCATCCTGGTTGCAGTGGACCACCACCTCGTCGCCCACCTTCCAACGCGTGACCTTGTCCCCCACCGCCCAGACGATGCCCGCCGCGTCCGACCCAAGCACCGCATAGGGCTGCTTGTGGCCGTCAAACACGCTGACCGGCTCGCCAAGGCAGGCCCAGACGCCGTTATAATTGACGCCCGCTGCCATCACGAGGATCAGCACCTCATTGCTGTCGATCTTCCAGGTGTCCACCACCTCGATCTGCATCGCCGTGTCGGGCTGGCCATGGCGCTCGCGGCGGATGGTCCAGGCATGCATCCGGGGCGGCACATGCCCAAGGGGGGGCATTTCCCCGATCTCATACAGGTCCTTCTTCGGCGCGTCATAGGTCGCGATCTGCTGCTGCGTATCCAAAGCCATCCTCCGGCCTCCCCAGAACCACAATGCCGCGCCGCAGAATCGGCGCCTCGGGTCACTGATAGAGGATGCCTGCGCAATATTGCAATAGCGATGCGCTGATTTTTGTAATTTTATGTCTGCCGCATCGCGGCATGATCGAAAGCTCGGTCCTTTTGGTCTCCACCCGTCGCGGACTTCGCGCTCACCCTTCCAGAACCTGCCGAACCGGGGCGGCATAGAAGGCCACCAAGGCCTGCTTGCCCGGCGGGATGCGCAGGTCGGCCCCCACCAGCCCGCGCCGCTGCATGTGCAACAGCGCCTCTTCCACCGTCGGCCCCAAGCCCTGCGGATGCAGGCGCAGCACCGCCTCGCGGGATGCCAACGCATCGGCCAGACGCGCCACCTCAGTCTCCAGCGCCGCGCGGTCGGCAGGCACGGCCTCCAACGCCGCCGCCAAGAGCGGCACCGGCAGCACGGGCACCACCCGTGCCACCCGCGCCATCAGTTCCGCTCCCAGCGCTTCGGTCACGTCCCCCGTTCGGCCTTCCATAAAGGCCCGCAGCGAAATCGGCGCGCCGAACCCCGCCGCCGTCGCGCCAAAGCCGGGAAAATTCCCCCGCAGACTGCGCCATCCCATCCGAAAGACAAAACCGATCACCCCCGTCACCCGGGGCCGGAACCGCCGCACCCCGGTCCGTCCGGCCTCGGTCAGCAGCCGATCTTCCAGCACCCGATCATAGCCAAGGCCCACCGGCACAAACAGGATATCCCGTTCGCCTGCATCAAAACCGCTCACGAAATAGGACAACAGGCCCAGCTTCGCCACCCCCACGCGCCCATCCAGCGACAGCCCGCCCTCGGGGAAAATCGCCTGCGCCACGCCTTCCTGGGCCGACATCTGCACATAGCGCGCCAGCACCCGACGATAGAGCGCATTGCGCGACCCGCGCCGGATGAAATAGGCCCCCATCCCCCGGATCAGCCGCGACAAAGGCCAGACCCGCGCCCACTCCCCCACCGCATAGGAAATCGCCGACCGATCCGCGATCAGCCATGTCACGAGCACGTAATCCATATTGCTGCGATGGTTCATCACGAATACCACCGTCGCCCGGTCATCGACGCGCGCCAGCGCCGGATCAATCCGCCCGATCCGCACGCGATAGAACAACCGCGTCAACCAGCGCGCCACCTGGACGGCGAAGCCGAAATACATCGTCGCGGAAAAGGCGGGCACGATCTCGGCCGCATAGGACCGCGCCTCCTGCATCGCCACCGTGGGCGGCACCCCGGCCTCGGCCGCGTGGTCCGCGACGGCCTGCATCACCTGCGGGTCATAGGCCAGCCGCAGGATCATGTCATGCCGCTGGGCAAGCTTGAACGGCGCAATCGGCCGCTCCAGCCGTTCGTTCAGCCGCGCCACCGCCCGCTCCATCCGGCGGCGAAAGAACCACCGCACCGATGGGGCCAGAATACGGTCCAGCGCGGCGATGGCCGCAAGGACCAGCACCAGAACCACAAGCCAGAGCGGAAGCTCGACCGTTCCTGTCATGCGAACAGGCTAGCGGCCTTTCGGCCCGCCTGCAAACCGCAGATAAACAGCAGCGTCACGGCGGATCAGTTGATGGTGATCGAACTGCCCGAGCAGATGTCGATATCGCCCACGGCCTCATCACCGTCATCGAACACCGCGCGGAAGGCATAGGCGCATTCGCCCGACCCGTCATCGAAATTGACCGTCAGGTTGGAACCCGAACCCACCGCCTGCCCGGCCAGCATGTTCTCCTGCCAATCCGCCGCCCCTTGGGTAGAGGCATAGAATTCCACAATGGTGAACCCACTGTTGTTCACCACCTGAACCGAACGGTCCTGTGCCATGGCCGGAACGGCCAGCAACAGCGGCAGGGCAACAAGCGCATGAATGGCGCGCATCGTCGTATGGTCCTTTGACCCAAGACCCCCTTGTTCATGCCAGACTCGCGGCAGAGGCCTTCCACGTGAATATAGTAAAGTCGGCCCCGCATGTTAAGGGGTCAGCCAAAGCGAAGTTTGACGCAAACTTCGCGGCGATTTCTGACGCAGAAATCGAAGGCACCCATCCCGACCATAGGCATCCAACCGGAATTTGCGTCAAATTCCGTCGCGGTTTTTGCGTCAAAAACCGCTTTCTACCCCCGCCGCACCGCGGAATGCCGCAACGCGGCGAATTGACATTGAACGATTATGTCCTCTATGGATGCGTCAGCGAAAGAAAATTGCCGAAGTGATTCAGGAGGCCGCCATGACCCCGCCCAAGAAAGAAGCGCCCTGGCTCTTCCGCACCTATGCCGGTCACTCCACCGCCCGCGCCTCCAACGCGCTTTACCGCAACAACCTGTCGCGCGGCCAGACAGGCCTGTCCGTGGCTTTCGATTTGCCCACCCAGACGGGCTATGACAGCGATCACGAACTCTCGCGCGGCGAAGTGGGCAAAGTCGGCGTCCCCGTCGCCCATCTGGGCGACATGCGCACGCTCTTCGATCAGATCCCGCTGGATCAGATGAACACCTCCATGACGATCAACGCCACCGCGCCTTGGCTTCTGGCCCTCTATATCGCCGTGGCCGAGGAACAGGGGGCCGACATTTCCGCCCTGCAAGGCACCGTCCAGAACGACATCATCAAGGAATACCTCTCGCGCGGCACCTATATCTGCCCGCCGAAGCCCTCGCTCCGCATGATCACCGACGTCGCGGCCTATACGCAGAAGCACCTGCCGAAATGGAACCCGATGAACGTCTGCTCCTACCACCTGCAAGAGGCGGGCGCGACGCCCGAACAGGAACTTGCCTTCGCCCTCGCCACCGCCTGCGCCGTGCTCGATGATCTGAAAGGCAAAGTCAGCGAAGAAGACTTCCCCAACATGGTCGGCCGCATCTCCTTCTTCGTGAACGCGGGCATCCGCTTCGTCACCGAACTCTGCAAGATGCGCGCTTTCGTCGATCTCTGGGATGAAATCTGCGAAACGCGCTACGGCGTGACCGATCCGAAGTACCGCCGCTTCCGCTATGGCGTGCAGGTCAATTCCTTGGGCCTCACCGAACAGCAGCCCGAAAACAACGTATACCGCATCCTGATCGAGATGCTGGCCGTCACCCTGTCGAAAAAGGCCCGCGCCCGCGCCGTGCAATTGCCCGCATGGAACGAAGCCCTCGGCCTCCCCCGCCCGTGGGATCAGCAATGGTCGCTCCGCATGCAGCAGATCCTCGCCTATGAGACCGATCTTCTGGAATATGACGATCTCTTCGACGGCAACCCCGCCATTGATCGCAAGGTCGCCGAACTCAAGGACGGAGCGCGCGCCGAACTGGCCACCATCGACAGCATGGGTGGCGCGGTTGCCGCCATCGAATACATGAAGGGCCGTCTGGTCGAGGCGAACTCGGAACGGCTGTCAAAGATCGAGACAAAGGAAACCACCGTTGTCGGCGTCAACCGCTGGACCGAGGCCGCGCCGTCACCCCTCACCGCCGGCGACGGATCGATCATGGTCGCCGATGCCGATGCCGAACGCGACCAGATCGAACGGCTGCACCAGTGGCGCGCCACCCGCGACGCGGCCAAGGTCAAAACCGCCCTTGATGCCCTGCGCACGGCCTGCGCGACGGGGCAGAACGTCATGCCCGCCTCCATCGCCGCCGCCAAGGCCGGGGCCACCACCGGCGAATGGGGCGCCGTCGTCCGCACCGCCTTTGGCGAATACCGCGCCCCTACCGGCGTGTCGCGCAGCCCCTCGAACCGCACCGAAGGGCTGGAGCCGATCCGCGACGCCGTCGCCGCCGTGTCGTCCAAACTGGGCCGCCAATTGAAATTCCTCGTCGGCAAGCCCGGCCTTGACGGCCATTCCAACGGCGCCGAACAGATCGCCGCCCGCGCCCGCGATTGCGGGATGGACATCCATTACGAAGGCATCCGCCTGACGCCTGCCGAAATCGTGGCGGCGGCGGTGGAACAAGAGGCGCATGTCGTGGGTCTGTCCATCCTGTCGGGCAGCCACATCCCGCTCATCACCGAAACGATGGAACGGATGCGCGCCGCAGGTCTTGGCGATGTCCCCCTCGTCGTCGGCGGCATCATCCCCGAAGACGATGCCGCGCGCCTGCGCGCCATGGGCGTGGCCGCCGTCTACACGCCCAAGGATTTCGAACTCAACCGCATCATGATGGATATCGTGGGCCTCGTGGACCAGCAGGCCGTCGCCGCCGAATGACCGCTTGGTGATCCCCCAGCGCTGACGATCCCTCGTCAGCGCGCTTGCGCCAGATCAAGGCACCCTGCCCGCCCCTATCGCATCCTGCCCGCAGGATACCCGATGGGAGGACACGCAATGCTGAACCAGATCCGCCACTTTCTCGACCGCCTCGACCAGTTGAAACAAGTCGACGCGCTCTCCGATCACGACCTTTACGATCTCGGCATGACCCGCGCGCAGGTCACCGCTTTTGCCACCATGCCCGCCGATGTGCCCGATCGCGTCACCGCCATGGCCGCCATTTTCGGCATTCCCGCCGATGAATTGAAGGCCAACCGCGCCGATTACCTTGAACTGCTGGGCACCTGCGCCGATTGCCGCCAACGCAGCAAATGCGCCCGCCTGCTGCAGGACGCCAACCGCGCCCAACCCGCAGATGCCAGCTTCTGCCCCAACGCCCCGGTCTACAGCGCACAGGCCACACAGGCCGCCTGACCCCGCGCGCAAACCTGTTCCTGACTGGCAGCCCGATCCGCGCGGCAGGGGACTTCCCCTTTGCCCAGTCATAGCCTAGCGTCACGTCCCAGATTGATGAGGCTTTCATGACTGTCCATATCGGCGCAAAACCCGGCGACATCGCCGAAACCGTCCTCCTGCCCGGCGATCCCTATCGCGCCCGATGGGCCGCCCAGACCTTCCTGCAGGACGCGGTTTTGGTGAACGAAGTGCGCGGGATGCTGGGCTATACCGGCACCTGGAACGGCCACCGCGTTACCATCCATGGCACCGGCATGGGCATGCCCTCGCTGTCGATCTATGCCAATGAGATGATCCGCGACTATGGCGCGCAGACGCTCATCCGCATCGGCTCGGCCGGCGCGCTGCAAACCCATGTGAAGGTGCGCGATATCGTTCTGGCACAGGCCACCACGACGCTCGGCTCTCCCTCCCGGTCCATCCTCAAGGAGCTGAACTTTGCCCCCGTCGCCGATTTCACCTTGCTCGCCGCCGCCCACAAGGCCGCGCTGGCCCGTGGCATCCCCACCCATGTGGGCGGGATCTACTCATCCGACACCTTCTATGACGAACGGCAGGACCTCTCCGATCAACTGCAACGCCACAACTGCCTCTGTGTTGAGATGGAAGCGGCCGAGCTTTACACCCTCGCCGCCCGCTACAACCGCCGCGCGCTGGCGGTGCTGACGATCTCGGACCACATCCTCACGCATGAGGCGCTGCCCGCCACTGACCGCGAACGCAGCTTCGGCGATATGGTGCAGATCGCGCTGGAGGCCGCCTTCACCACCGCGTGAAGGGGGGTTACCCCCGGAGGCAGGCACCAGTAGCTATGCAGCCTGCCCCGGAAAGGACACCCCATGAAAGCTGCCCGCATCCACGCCTATGGCGATGCCGACCAGATCCGCGTCGAAGACGCCCCCCTGCCCGCAATTGGCCCCGATGATGTGCTGATCCGCGCCATTGCCGCCTCGGTCAACCCGGTGGATTGGAAAATCCGGCGCGGCTATCTGGAAAAGATGCTGCCCTATGACATGCCCCTCACCCTCGGCTGGGATGTGTCAGGCATCGTGGAAAGTGTCGGTGCCGATGTTACCACCTTCAAGCCCGGCGATGCCGTCTATTCCCGCCCCGACATCCGCCGCAATGGCACCTACGCCGAATATGTCGCCGTGCGTGCCCGCGAAGTGGCCCTCAAACCCACAACCATCAGCCATGTCGAAGCCGCCTCCCTCCCCCTCGTCTCCATCACGGCATGGGAGGCGCTGATTACCACCGCCGGGATGCAACCCGGCCAGCGCGTGCTGATCCATGCCGGTGCAGGCGGCGTGGGTTCCATCGCCATCCAACTGGCCAAGGCGAAAGGCGCGCATGTCACCGCCACCGCCTCCTCCGCGAAATCCGCCCTTGTCCGCTCCCTCGGCGCGGATGAGGTGGTCGATTACCACGACCCCGCGGCCTTTGCCGCCGCACGCGACATGGACATCGTATTCGATACCATCGGTGGCGACACACAGGATGCCTCATGGGCGATGCTCAAGCCGGGTGGTTTCCTTGTGTCCATCACTGCACCGCCCAGCGCCGAACGCGCCACGGCCGAGGGCAAACGCGCGGGCTTCGTCTTCATCGACCCGAATGCCGCCATCCTGCGCGACCTCGCCACGCTGGTCGATGACGGCAAGATCCGCCCGCTGATCGGCGGTGAATTCCGGCTGGATGACGCGGCCAAGGCGCAACTGGCCTCTGAGACTGGCCGCACCACCGGCAAGATCGTGATCTATACCGGCCAGCCTTAAGCAACAGCGCCGTAACCTACAGCGCCGCAATCTCTTCCGCGACCAGCCTCTGCAACTCCCACAGATACCGGTCGCGGATGCCCAACTCCTCCAGGTGCCGCACGGTGTTGTGCAGATAGGCCGCGCAGCTGCCCATATGCCCCGCCGCCCGTGCGATCCGCCGCGCCTGTTCCTCTACCGGCAGGCAAATGTGAATCGCCGGGTCCAGCGGCGCGGCATAGAACACCAGCGCCCGCATCACGCCCGCCACCCCCCGCACCGTCAGCCAGCGGACAGAGGCCAGATCGACCTCATACCCAATCTCGCGCCGCAGCAGCGCCTCCATCGCCTCCAACCGCCCCGCATCGGGCAGGCGGTAGGCCATCCCCCGGCAGCTTCCCCCGCGCGCCAAGGCCAGCATCAGCCCCGGCTGTTCCGGTGTCGCGCGCCAGCTTTCCAGATGAATGCAGAATGACCGCCGCCAACCATGCAGCACGCAGGGCATGGCGTCCGCTGCCTCGAACGCGGGTTTCCAGATCAGCGATCCATAGGCAAAGGTCCAGGCCGGCCCCTCCCCCGCCTCGGCCAGCAGCCGCGCTGCATGGAGGGCAAAGGCCTCTTCCGCGATCCACGGCACCCCGCGCGCGCCATCGCATTCCGGCTCCTGCCGTTCCACCCGCGCGACCAGCGCTTCGGTCAGATGCAGCGCCCGTCCCCTAGTCATCCGCGCCCATGGCTTCCGTCATAGCCATTGATCCCCGGCGCAACCCATCCCGCAGGCGGCCCCATGGGCCGAAACACCTCCACCAGCAGCGGATGGCACCGTGCAGCATCCGATGAATGCTCTGCCGAACAATCCCCGCCCGGACAGGCCGACAGTCCGCCCACAAGGTCAATCTCGGCAAAGAATTCCAGATAATCCCCGGGCCGGACAGGCGAGGCTTTCATGAAATACTGCCCCGTGTCCCGCGTGAACCCCGTGCACATGAACACGTTCAGCACATCATGCACATGCGCCTCTGCCTCGCGCAGCGGCAACCCGGTCCAATCCGCCAAGGCCCGCGTCAGGTTGGAATGGCAGCAGTGATGATACTGCCCGCCACCGCTCAGCAGGTTGTGGGTATAGGGGTCACAGCGCGTGCCGATCACATCATGCACCGCGCCGCCGAAATCATCGAACCCATACCAGTCCAGACTGTCATCCGTGATGGTCGCCATCGGCCGCAATATGGGAAAGGACGACCACATCCGATCCCCCGATGACAGATGCGTGCCATGCAGCGCCCGCGTCTTGCCGGAATAGAACCGCTCGCGCAAATCCCCCTGCGCCCACAGGTTCAGGTCGCCCACCTGCGGGCCCTCGATACTGGTGATGCGAAAGAAATGCCCTGCCGGCACCGCGAAACACCGCGCGTCACGTGTGGGCACCACCACCTCTGCCACCCGGTCCCACCCCGCCCGCGCCGCGCGATAGGGTGCAAGCTCGGGGCGCGGCAGCCCCTCGACCGGATAGCAGATCACCGGGGCAATCCCCCGGCGCGCATCGGCATCCGGCGGGGCGGCATGGTCTTTCACAATCTTCATCGCGGCACCTCTCTACCGCCACCCTATCAGCCCGCATCCCGCAGGCAATCACGCGGCGCGCGGGCCGATGTCACCTCCGCCCCACAGACGGCACAGCGCCACACCTCCGGCCCCGTTGCCCGGTCCAGCCGCCAGCGACAGGCCCGCGTCAAGGTTGACCCGCGCCGCGAAAGCCACAGCACCACAAAGACGCCGATCAGCAGAAGGGGGATCAGGATGGGCATGATCCCCTGCATCTATCACCAAAGCCCCCCGCCCCGAAACCCCGCCCCACACGGCTAGAGGAACAGGAAATCCCCCGCATCCAGATCCCGCACCACCACCCCCTCCAGCCGGATCAGATGACCGCCGACACCCACCTCGGCCATCCGCACCCCGCCAATCGTCACATCCCGCAAGACCAGCGCCCCCAAACCCGCCACGCCCTGCAGTTCCAGCCGGTCCTGCCCCGGGACGAAATCCGTCACAAAATCGCGCTCCCCGGCGCGAAAACTGGAAAAGACGAAGACATCCGCCCCCATCCCACCCACCAGCGTGTCGCGCCCGACACCCCCGTCCAGCCAGTCTTGCCCCGCCTCCCCGGCCAGAAAATCGCGCCCTTCCTGCCCCGTCAGCGTGTCATCCCCGCTCCCGCCGTAAAGCCCGTCCTCCGCTTCACCCCCAACCAGCCGGTCATTTCCCGATTGCCCGAACAGCGTGTCATTCCCGGCGCCTCCAAACAGCAGATCATTCCCCGCCCCTCCCGCCAGCCGGTCATTCCCCGCTTCACCCAGAACCGAATCATTCCCTATCCACGCGCGGATCACTTCATCCCCTGCGCCGGCAAGGATCGTGTCATTGCCCGCGCCGTCAAAGAAGACATCCACGCCCTCCCCCCCCTCCAGCCAGTCATCCCCCATGCTGCCAACCAGCCGATCCGCCCCATCCCCCCCGAAAAGCCGGTCATGGCCCGATTGCCCGAACAGCGAGTCATTGCCGCTCCCGCCAAACAGCTGGTCATCCCCCAGACTGCCCGCCAGAAAATCATGCCCTTCCTCACCAAGGATTGAGTCATTCCCCAATCCCGCCCGGATCACCTCATTCCCCGCCCCGGCACGGATCGTGTCATCCCCCGCGCCGTCGACGAACACATCCACCCCCTCGCCCCCCTCCAGCCAATCATCCCCGTCCCCCCCCTCCAGCAGGTCCGCCCCATCCCCGCCACTCAGCCGGTCATCGCCTGCCTCGCCGAACAGGCTGTCATTGCCCAGCCCACCGAACAGCAGGTCATTCCCCACCCCTCCCGCCAGCAGATCATTCCCCGCCTCACCCAGGATCGAATCATTCCCCAGCCCCGCCCGGATCGCCTCATCCCCCGCTCCGGCAAGGATCGTGTCATCCCCCGCGCCATCGACGAAGGCATCCACCCCCTCGCCGCCTTCCAGCCAATCATCCCCGTCCCCCCCCTCCAGCCGGTCCGCCCCATCCCCACCGCTCAGCCGGTCATCGCCTGCCTCGCCGAACAGGCTGTCATCGCCGACACCGCCCTCCAGCGTATCGTCCTCACTGCCGCCCCACAGGGCATCCTGCCCCAGTCCACCCGAAATCCGGTCTTGCCCCACCCCGCCTCGGGCCGTGTCATCGCCACCAGCGGCCTCGATGACATCCGCCCCATCGCCGCCCTCCAGAAGATCCGCATCATCGCCGCCGATCAGCCGATCAGCACCCGCCCCACCATCCAGCGTGTTGGCCCCCATGCCCCCCACCAGCAGGTCATCGCCATTCCCGCCGAACAGCCCGTCACGCCCTTCACTTCCGGTCAGACTGTCATTCCCCGCCCCGCCCAACAGCGTGTTGTCACCACTGTCCCCGGCCAGGCTGTCCGCACCATCCCCGCCATCAAGCAGATCGTTCCCGCTGCCACCGGCCAGAATGTCATGTCCCGCACCGCCCCGCAGCGTATCCGCCCCACCCCGGCCAGACAGCGTGTCATTCCCGGTCCCACCGTCCAGACTGTCCGCCCCGGCCCGACCAGACAGGGCGACCCCGGTGATCGCAGGATCAGGCGGCGGGTCCACATCCGGCGGAGGCTCCACCACCGGCCCCGCATCAAACAGGACCCGCCCATTGCGCCCGAACTCCAGCGCCATCACCTCGGCCACCGTCAGCGCCCGGCCCGCGGCCGTGCGAATCTCCAATTCCTCGCCCGCAAAGCGCAGGATCGCTCCGGTTGCGGTCACCGTCACCGCCAGTTGCCCGGCATTGCGAAAGAACGGCCAACCCGTCAGATCGATCCTGTCCAGCCCCGGTTCGAAATCCGTGATCACATCGCGCAGGCCATCGGCGCGCATCACGAACAGATCGCCCCCCGCTCCCCCGGTCAGAACATCCGCCCCCGCCCCATCCAGGATCAGGTCGCGCGCGCCCCCACCCACTGCGCCCACGATGCCCAACCCTGCCAGCGGCAGCGAAAGCTGCGTCAGCCCCGCCTCGGCCCCCGACAGGGCCAGAACCTGAAGGCTGTCCTCCACCACCACACCGCGCAGGGCGCTGATATTGGCCAGTCCCAGATCGGCCCGGTCGGCCAGACTGGTCAGATGCACAAGCCGCCCCCCCGGCGTCAGGGCGAACAGCGTCAGCCCCTCATCCGCCCCTGCCGCCAGCACAAAGACCCAGTCGCCCTGCACCACCACATCCAGCGCGGTTACACCCTGAAAGCGCGTGCCCAACTCGTCAAAGACATGGTCCATCGGCACCAACGCCCCGCCCGCGCCGACACGGAACACCGTAAGGCTTGAAGACCCCGCCGCCGCCGCGACCAGCCAAGTCGCCCCGAACGCCTCCACCGTCTGCAGCGCGGTGATCCCCTGCATCGGCACGCCCTGCGCCTGCCCCGTCACCGCTCCCCGCGTCAGCGCGCCCGTGGCCCCGACGACCAGTGTGGTGATCCCGTGCTCCGCCCCCGATCCTGCAAAGACATAGCTCACACCCCCCACCTGCGCCCGCGCCAGCGCCACCACCCCGGCCAGGGCAAAGGCCCCCGCATCCGCTGCCACTGCAACCGGCGTCAGCCCGCCGCCCGGCCCGATGCGAAAGCTCTCCACCCCGCTGCCACTGTGCCGCGCCGCCAGCAGATAGGATTGCCCCGCCACCTCTACCGCGATGATCTCCACCGCCTGCGCCCGCATCGGCGCGCCAGCCTGCAGAAATCCGGTCAGCCCCCCAACACCTGTTCCCTGCGCGGCGGTGATCATGTCCACGGGCAGGCTGCCCGCCACACCGCCCACCGTAACCCCCACCCGCGCATTGCCCTGCACCGTAAAGGACTGCACCACAGGCCCCGCACTGCCCACCCCAAGCAGCACGGTTTCATTCAGCACCGGATTGAACAGTCGGATCACGGGCACAACCCCCGGCTGCACCACCATTTCCCCATGCGTCGCCGGCTGCGCAAACCGCGCGCCAAGGGCCACCCCAGCCCTGAGAAATTCAAACATGACACCCTCACCCACACCCGAAGGCTGGGGTCAGACTGGCCCTGTCACGGTTAGGAATGCCTTAGGGAATGCGGGCAAATCCAAGGCCTTCCGCCCGGATTTTAGCCAGTCCTTCACACCGTCGTCTCGGCCTCTGCCGGCGTCACCGGGCGGCGTTTGATCATCGCTTCGCGCCAGGTGATATAGCTGATCGCGCCGATGATCACCGCCCCACCCAGCAGCACGAACACATCCACCCCTTCGCCGAACACCAGCGCGCCCAGAAGCGTGGCCCAGATCAACTGCAAGAACGTCACCGGTTGCGTCACCGCCAGCGGTGCGGCCCGAAACGCCCGCGTCATCGCATAATGCCCCCCGGTGGCGAACCCCGCCACCAGCCCGAGCCACGCCAGTTGCGTACCGCTCATCGGCACCCAGACCCAGATCGCCAGCGGCAACAGCCCCACCGTCACCGTGACCGACAGAATGCCCACGATGGCCCCCGCCGAGACCTGCTGGCTCAACCGCTTGGCAAACAGATAGGACACCGCAAAGAAACAGGCTGCGCCAAGTTGCGCAAAATGCCCGTCCGTCACCTCGCGCAGGCCGGGGCGGATCACGATCAGCGCGCCGATCAGCGCCACCCCCACCGCCACGATCCGCCGCATCGCCAGCGCCTCGCCAAAGAACAGTGCCGCCCCCAATGTCACCAGAACCGGGTTCAGATAGCCAATAGCCGTCACCTCGGCCACCGGGATGCGCGCCATGGCGTGAAACCACAGCACCACCGCCGCCGTATGCGCAACGCCCCGCCAGCCAAACAGCCGCAGCGTGCCGGACGGAAACCCCGCCCGCAGCATCGGCGCCAGCGTCGGCAGCAGGAACACCACCCCCCAAGCAAACCGCACAAAGGCCGATTGCGCGGCGGGCAGCTCCGTCCCCAGATGGCGCACGATCCCCGTCACCGCCACGAAACACAGCCCCGTCAGCAGCATCCACAGCGCCCCTTCCACAGGGCGGCCCAGATCAGTCGCAGGGTGTTTGGCATTCATGGGCCAGACAAAACCCGATCCCCACGCCGCCCGCAAGGCCCCTCACCCGCCTCAGGCCGTCAGCGCCAGCTTCGCCGCAATCGCCCACATGGTGCAGCCCACCACCACCTCCAGCACGACCCAGGCCCGCGGCTTGGCAAAGACCGGCCCCAACAATCGCGCCCCAAATCCCAGCGCGCTGAAGAACACGAAAGACCCCGCCGCCGCCGCCACGCCAAAAGCCGTCTGATAGGGCGCATATTGCGTGCTGATCGACCCCAGCAGCACCACCGTATCCAGATAGACATGCGGATTGGCCCAGGTCAGCACCAGACAGGTCGCCAGCACCTTGCCCAAGGGCGCCGCCCCGCCCGGTGCGGGCATCAACGCCTCACCCCCGGCCCAAGCCGCGCGAAAGCGCATCGCGCCATACACCACCAGAAAGGCCACGCCCCCCCACAGCATCACATCCGGCAGCCATGGCACCGCGCCCGACACCAGCGCAAAGCCCCCCACCCCCGCCGCAATCAGCACCGCATCCGACAGTGCACAGGTCAGCACCACCGCCAGCACATGCTCGCGCCGGATCCCCTGCCGCAGCACAAAGGCATTCTGCGCCCCGATGGCCGCGATCAGGCTGATCGCCACCACAAACCCCGCCCCCGCTGCCTCAAGCATGGGCCAGCGCCTCCAGCGCCCGCAGCGCGTCGCTGCGGCGCTCCCACGGCACGAAAAGATGGTCATGATGCAAACCGGCAATCACATTGCAGCTGATCCCCTCCCGGGCCAGCGTGGCGGAAAAGGCTGCGGTCAACCCCACTGCTGCAAGATCACTGTGGATCGTCAGACTGATCCGCCCCCAAGGCTCCGACGCCAACCCCGCCCCGGCCAAATCCTCCAGCAGGGCCACTACTGTCAGCCCCTCCGGCTCGGCCACCGTGGCAAAGGGCGCAAAGGGCAAGGCCCCACCCGGCCAGAACGCATAGCCGTAGGCGGCAGAATGCAGTTCCGGCTCCATCCCGCGCAACAGCCGCTCCAGATCCCGTTCGCCCATGTCCACCGTCCTCCCATCCGTTCCCCCTTGACCTACCGCCGCAACGCGTCACAATCCAATTAATCCATCTGTCATAAGATTAGAAACTCTAATGCAAGACCCCGCCCAACTCGCGGCGCTCGCCGCCGTTCACCGACGCGGTTCCTTTGAACTCGCCGCCGCCGAGCTGCACGTCACCCCCTCCGCCATCTCCCAACGGCTCAAGGCGCTGGAGGAACGCATCGGCACCCTCCTCATCCGCCGCGGCACGCCCTGCACCGCAACGGCCATCGGCCTGCGCCTGATCCGCCACCATGATGAGGTCATGCTGCTGGAACAGGCCCTTGCCACCGAACTTCCCGGTATCACCCCCGGCCCGGCAACCCTGCGCATCACGGTCAATGCCGACAGCCTCGCCACCTGGGTCATCCCGGCGCTGGCCGCGACGCCCGGTTTTCTCTACGACATCGTCATCGACGATCAGGATGTCTCGCAAGACTGGCTCCGCCGGGGCGAAGTGGCCGCCGCCGTCACCGCCCATCCCGGCCCGCTGCAAGGCTGCGATACCCTCCCGCTAGGCAGCCTGCGCTACCGCGCCACCGCCTCCCCCGCCTATCTCGAACGCTGGATGCCCGATGGCGCCACCGCGCAGGCCCTCTCCCGCGCCCCCGCCTTGACCTTTTCCGACAAGGACCGCCTCCAGCATATCTGGGTGGATCAGCGCACCAAAGGAATGGCCAGCCGCGCGGGCTTTCCCGGCCACCGCCTCGCCTCGTCACAAGGGTTCGTGGATGCCTGCCTCGCGGGCCTTGGCTGGGGGCTGAACCCCGAACCGCTCATCGCGGCCCACCTCGCCAGCGGCCACCTTGTGGACCTCGCCCCCGACCAGCCGCTTGATACCGCGTTGCACTGGCAATTCGCCCGGCTCACCGCGCCCGCGCTCGCCCCGCTCACCCGCGCCATGCAGCAGGCCGCACGCGGCGTCCTGCGTCAGCCGTGACGCAACATCCGAAACAGCGCCATCGCCCCCAGCAGCACCAGCATCAGCCCGCCAATATCCGCCGCCGTCACCGAGACATAGGTTGTCATCCGGTCCAGCGTGGAAAACCCCGTGCAGCACGGCCCCACGATCACGCGCGGCACATTCCCGATCAGCGCCGCAACCAGCCCGACCGCCATCAGCACCCGCCAATTGGCCGCGCGCCCCTCGCCGCGCGCATCCAGCCCGGCCTGCCGAAACAGCGAAAAACTCGCAGGCACCGCCGCCACCTTGGCCGCCAAAACCAAAAGCAAGATCGCATTCAATCCCGACACCCCGACGATCACGCCCACCGCCAACACCGCCGCCGGCAGCATCAGCGGCAGCGCCATCCAGCCATAGACCCAAGTCAGCAGAACCATCGCCCCAAAGGGCACAAAGATCGCGTGCAACCGGCTGGTCAGTTGCGGCAGGGCCACCTCACGCAGGCCCTGCACCCCTTCACCCAGGGCAAAGGCCAGCAAAATCAGCACAGAGACCAGCGAAAAATGCAACGCCGTAAAGCGAACGCCCTCACGCATTCCATCCCCCCTCTGCCCGTCACGAAAGCTCAGCCCGCTACGCCTTGCTCTCCGTCGACAGAACATAATGCCCGGCCCGCGTGTCCGGCGCATGTGAAATCATGCCCCGCTGGACAAGGCTCTTCAGCGCCCGGTGATAGGTCGCCTGCGGTATGCTTGCAGCCAGGGGGTGATTGCGGATCGCATCCGACCGCGCCGCCTTGGGCGTCCCGGTGCAAACCTCATTGATGGCGTAAAGAACATCCCGCTCGTTCGGCGACAAATCCACCAACCCAAGGGTCGATTCCATCTCGAACAGCAAGGCCCTCAACTGCGCTACGCTCTTGATATTCAAAACACGTCTTCCCGAAACTGCCGTTAACCGGACCTTGCGTCATGCAACCTTAACCAAAGCGCGGCCATTCCTGCAACGCCCCCGCACAAAATTAACATAAATTAACAATTCCGCGCATAGCACCCGTTCTTTCTCTTGACAGCACGGGCGACAACAACAACTTTGACGTGTAGAGGTCGGATGCGTAACGCCTTGCGCGTTTAAATTCGTCCCGGACGACCCTTCGTATCTTGCCAGTGCGCCCTGTTTCCCCCTCGCAAGCTAACCGAAGACAGATCGCGCCCCCGAAGATGACCGGTTTCTCACAAAGTTGCAGCATGGTTTCCGCCACAGAACAACTCTCCCCGGCCCTGACCTCCGACGCGACACCGGCACCCCGTTCGGCGCATATCGTGGTATTCTGCGATCGCCCGGGTCCGCTGGATCCGTTGCTGGACTGGCTCGCCGAAAAAGGCGCGCGGATCACCCATTTCTCCCTGCGCCGCCTGCCGCTCGACTGGTTCGACACCTATGCCGATAGCCATGACGTGGCCATCGTCGACGCCGATTTTCTGGGCGACGAAGGCGCGATGATCGATTTCGGCATGCGCCTGCGGCGCTTTGCCCCCACCATGCCGGTGATCATGGCCTCGCGCCGTGTCACCACCTCGGACTATTCCACCGAACGGATGGCCATCTGCGATGTTACCCTTCGCATGCCCGTCACCCGTGGCGACCTTCTCGAAGCCATGTCGGCCGCGTTGGAAAACCACCATTTCTGGATGGAAAAGCGCGGCGCCGGACGGCCCAGAATCGCCGATGCCCCCCCACCAGCCGCCTGACCGGGCGCTGAAAATGCAAAAGGGCGGCCGCAAGGGCCGCCCTTTCCAATTCTGTCCCAAAGATCAGGCCAACTGTGCCGCCACATCCTCGGGGATGTCAAAGTTATGCGTGACGGTCTGCACATCGTCATCTTCTTCCAGCATGTCGATCAACCGCAGCAGCTTGGTCGCAGTTTCCAGATCCACCTCGGTGCGCGATTGCGGCCGCCAGACCAGCTTGGATTCCAGCGATTCCCCGAGCGCCTTCTCCAGCGCATCCGATACATCCGACAGGGCCTCTACGCTGCAATAGATCCAATGACCCTCGTCATCGGATTCCACGTCATCCGCCCCGGCATCCAGCGCCGCCATCATCACATCATCGGCCGACCCGACCGAAGCCGGATAGGAAATCTCGCCCACCCGATCAAAGGAATGGCTCACCGATCCGGTCTGTCCAAGGTTCCCGCCGCATTTGGTGAAATAGGAGCGCACATTGCTGGCCGTGCGGTTCAGGTTGTCGGTCATCGATTCCACGATGATCGCGATCCCGTTCACGCCATAGCCTTCGTAACGGATCTCGCTGTAATCCTCGGCATCGCCGCCCATGGATTTCTTGATCGCGCGCTCGATCACGTCCTTGGGCATCGATACGGCCTTCGCCGCCTTCACCGCCAAGCGCAGACGCGGGTTCTTG
The DNA here is from genome assembly GCA_943370085.1 of Variovorax paradoxus. Lineage (GTDB taxonomy): Bacteria > Pseudomonadota > Alphaproteobacteria > Rhodobacterales > Rhodobacteraceae > Paragemmobacter. The sequence continues at coordinate 91,784 of CALRPT020000016.1, forward strand.
TCGGGATCAGGATCACCCATCTTTGCGGCGACGGTGATCTCCTTCGCCAGCTTGGAAAACATCTTGGACCGCAGCTTGTCCTGCTTGCCCTTGCGATGCTGAATATTTGCCCATTTGGAATGGCCCGCCATGATCCGTGCTCCGCTTGCCCCTTGGGGTGCCTGTAGGATTGATGGCGTCCTATACACAAGGCAGGCAGGAAACAGCAACCCCGCCCGCCCCATCAGCCCCTCGGATCAGTCCTTCACAGGCGGGGGCGAGGCAAAGGTCCACACCTCCACCCCATCCGTGATCTCCACCGCCGCCATCGGCACCACCACGCCCTCCGCCCCCAGCGCGCGGGTCAACTCGGTCCAGAACTGACGCAGCAGGTTGGGCCGCTCTACCACCGTCACCCGGTAGTCATAGCCGGGTCCGCAGGGCTCCAGCCGCCCCACCCCGCCCGCCGCCGCCCAATCGGCGCGGCAGACCGTGCCGTTGCTCAGGCTTACCGTCAGCACCTGCGCCGACAGCCGCGCCGCCTGCGGCTTCACCCCGCCACTGGGCAGGGCACAGCCTGCCAGCACCGCCACCACCGCCAGACCAGCCATCACCCGCATCGCATCTCTCCTCAAAGCGGCCAGATCAGCGGGATCAGGGCCGACGCCACCAATCCCGTGATGATATTCAACGGAATCCCGACCCGCATGTAATCCGAAAACCGGTATCCGCCGGGGCCATAAACCATCATGTTCGTCTGATACCCCACCGGCGTTGCAAAAGCGACCGATGCGGAAAACATTACCGCCACCACAAAGGGCCGCGCATCCAGCCCAAGCGATTGCGCCAACTCGATCACGATCGGCGTGTAGATCACCGCCACCGCATTGTTCGACAGGAACTCGGTCAACAGCAGCCCCAGGAAATAGACACACAGAATCATGAGAAAGGGTGACAATCCGGCCATCGAAGGCGCCACCCCCTCCACCATCAGCGCCACCGCTCCGGAATGATCCAGCCCCTGCCCCACGGCCAGCATGGCAAAGATCATCGCCAGAAGCCGCCCGTCGACAAAGGAAAACGCCTCCTCGGCATCCACGCAGCGCGTGATCAGGATCACCGCCACCGCCAGCAGCCCCAGCGCCAGAATGGGGGCCACCTCAAAAGCCGACAGCACCACGATCCCCGCCAGCGCCGCCACCGCGATCGGGGCCTTCGCCCGCCGGAACGGCTTGATCGACGGGCGGCTGATATCCACCAGATCCATATCCGCCGCCAGCCGCTGGATATCCTCCACCGCCCCTTCCAACAGAAGCGTATCGCCCACCCGCACGGTCAGATCGTCCAGCTGCCGCCCGATGTTCTGGTTGCGCCGATGCGCCGCCAGCACATAAACCCCATAGCGCCGCCGCAGCCGCAACTCGCCCAGCCGCCGCCCCTCCATCCGGCAACCGGGCGAAATCAGCACTTCCACCGTCTCGGTCTGGGTCGAGGAAAGCTTGTCCACCAGATGCAGGTCCTTGCGGTTCTGCAATCCCAGCAGTTCCGTCATCTCGGTCCGCAGCACCACCCGATCACCGGCCTCAAGCTTCACCGGCGCCATATCGCGCCGCAGCGACGCATCTCCGCGCAGCACGTCGATCAACCGCACGCCATCGCGTTTGAACAGGTCGATCTCCAGCACGGCCTGCCCGATCAGCGGGCTATCCTCGGGGATCGCCACTTCGGTGAAATACTTCATCTTGCGCCGGTCGCTCAGCAACACGCCCATGCTCTGGCGCACCGGCAACAGCTTGTCCGCCGTCAACGCAAGAAAAGCCCCGCCCACGACGGTGATCGCGATGCCCAAAGGCGCGATCTCGAAGATGCTGAAATGCTCCAGCCCATTTTCCGCCGCCACCCCGTCCACCAGCAGGTTGGTCGAGGTGCCAATCAACGTGATCATCCCCCCCATCACCGTGACATAGGACAAGGGGATCAACAGCTTTGACGGCGCCGTCCCCATCTTTACCGCGATCTGCATCACCACCGGGATCATCACCGCAACCAAGGGCGTGTTGTTCATGAAGGCCGATGCCACCGCGATGAAGGTGAACAGCACGACAATGGTCATCTTCGGCCGGTCGCCCACATGCCGCTCCGCCGCGCGGATCACCATTTCCACCGCGCCGGTCCGCACCAGCCCGCCCATCACAAGAAACATCAGCACGATGGTCCACGGTGCCGGGTTCGACAGCACCGAAATCCCGTCCTTCACCGGCAGGATCCCCAGCACCAGCATCAGCGCCGCCCCGCCCAGTGCCGTCACCTCCACCGGATAGGTCTCGCGCACGAACAGCCCGAACATCCCCACCAGAATGGCAATCGCCACCCAGGGTTGCCACTCCGCAGCCAGTTCAAATCCGAACATCCCGTCCCCTTGCATCACCGTAACGGCGCATCAGGCGGCGGGCGCGCCTCCCGTATCCGCCTGCTTGCGCGGGCTCACCAATGCCACACCGCACAGAAGCAAAACAAGCGCCAGCCAAAGAGAAGGAGGAAATCTCTCGCCAAGCAGCGCCATCGCCCAGAAAATTCCCGCTCCGGTCACAATATAGGAACATTGCGAGGCAAACACCGCCCCTGCCCGGAAGGCCAGCCAGACATAGCCCGCATACATCAGCGCATGAATGGCCGAAGATGCGATCAGCGCCACCTCATCCCGCCCGAAATCGGCCAAGGGATTGTACATCTGCCCCGACGCCAACGCGATGGGAAGGCACAGCACCAACCCCATCACCGATGCCCCGAACATTGCCTGCACCGGGTCCATTCGTGCAGTGCCATAGCGCGCCACATAAAGCCCCTCCAGCGCATAACAAAGCGGGCCGATCAAGGCGACCGGCAGAAAGGCCACCATCGCCGGATCAGGCAGCACCGCACCGGGGGCCGCAATCAACCCCACCGCCGCCAAACCCAGCGCCAACCCAGCCAGACGCGGCCAGGTGAACCGCTCCATCCCCAGCATCAACGCGATGGGAAAAGCGATCACCGGCACCGCCGAAATGATCGTCGACATGATCCCCGACGGCAGCCGTGCCACCGAAAGATAAAAGGTGGCATTGGGCACCAGCGTGCCCAAGACCGCCACGATCCCGTAAAACTGCAGACTGGCCCTGTTGAACACCAGCCCCTTGCCCCGCGGCAGGCTCAAGGCCCCCAACACCAGCACACAGATCACCAATTGCCAGAAGATCAGCCCAAAGGGATGCGCCCCGCCCGTGGTGGCGATCTTGCCCAAAGGCTGGGTCAGACCCCACCCCACGCCCAGCAGAACCAGCACTCCGATCAGCATCCGCCGTTCAGGTCCCCGCTCTGCGCCAACGGTTGCGGTCAAGGCGCACTCTCCTGCAACCGCCCGCCCAGCCGCACAGGAACCACCCGTACCGCCTTGCCCGTCCGGTCATCGGTCTCCACGAACACGCCCGACAGCGTGGCCTCGCCCTCTGCCGGCTCAAAACGCGCCTTGGGCATGCCCGTCACGAAACGGCGCAGCGGCTCCATTTTTTCCATCCCGATCACGCTGTCATAATCCCCGCACATGCCCGCATCCGACAGATAGGCCGTGCCCCCCTTCAGGATCATCGCATCCGCCGTCGGCACATGGGTATGCGTGCCCACCACCAGCGAGGCCTGCCCATCGCACCAATGCCCCAGCCCCATCTTCTCGGATGTCGCCTCGGCATGCACATCGACAATCGCCGCTTGCACCGCCGCGCCAAGGGCATGGGTCTTCAGCACGCTCTCGATGGCCGAAAACGGATCGTCAAACGGCCGCTTCATGAACACCTGCCCCAAGACCTGCGCCACCAGAACCCTGCGCCCCTGCGTCGCGGTGAACACGCGCCAGCCCTTGCCGGGCGCCACCTTGGAAAAGTTGATGGGCCGGATGATCCGCGGCTCGGTCTCGATGAAACTCAGCATGTCCTTCTGGTCAAAGGCATGATCGCCCAGCGTCAGGCAATCCGCCCCCGCCGCCAGCAACAGCTTGGCATGCTCCCCGGTCAGCCCCGCCCCGCTTGAGGCATTCTCGCCATTGACCACCACGAAATCGAGGCTCCAGTCCACACGCAGCCCCGGCAGCCGCGCCGCCACCGCCGCACGCCCCGCCCGCCCCATCACATCGCCAAGGAAAAGGATCCGCATGCCCCGCCCTACGCCGTGGCACGGCAAACGGCAATCCTGTTCCCGACCCTGCCCGTCGCAAAACCCATCCCGGCTCAAACCCCTTCTTCCACAAAACCCCGCCCTGCCCCTTCATCTTGGCCCAAATACCCAAATCCAACCCCACCACCCCCACCCCGGTCGCCTTTCGGCGCCCTCCCCTCCCCCGCATGCGGGG
>CALRPT020000017.1:0-95168 GCA_943370085.1 Variovorax paradoxus
GGGGAGGGGGTGAGCCAACCCAAACCAGCGTCAGGATCACATCACGCGTCCCCCGGCGGCCCCGGCGATCCCAGGCCGCGAAACCCTCCCCCAGCCCTCGGACACGACCCGCAACCTGCGCATCTGCGCACGCTTGGCCACGAAACGGCCCCCACCCTATCCAGAATTGTATGCACATCCGTCTGCACCACGCCCGGCACCAGGCGCTGCACATCCCATTTTCGCCAACCCTCTGATCCACAACACCCTTCCCCCGCCCCGCCCCGCGCCCTACCATCCCCATATGACCCTTCCCCCACCCCTCACCGACTGGTTCTCCGCCCGTGGCTGGACCCTCCACCCGCACCAGCAGGCCATGCTGGCGCGCAGCGCCAACCCCGCAACGCTCCTCATCGCCCCCACCGGCGGCGGCAAGACGCTGGCGGGCTTCCTCCCCACCCTCGCCGAACTGGGCACCCACCCCGCCAAGGGCCTCCACACGCTCTACATCTCGCCCCTCAAGGCCCTCACCGTCGACATCCGCCGCAACCTGCGCACCCCGGTTGAAGGCGCGGGCCTGCCCATCCGGATCGAGGATCGCACCGGCGACACCACCTATACCCAGCGCCGCCGCCAACGCGCCGACCCGCCGCATATCCTGCTGACCACGCCGGAATCCCTCGCCCTCCTCCTCTCCTACGAAGATGCCCCCCGGATTTTCCAATCCCTCCAACGGGTTGTGATCGACGAACTCCACGCGTTGGCCGAATCCAAACGCGGCGATCAGCTCATGCTCCTGCTCTCCCGGCTGGAAACCCTCGCCCCCGGGCTGCGCCGCGTGGGCCTTTCTGCCACCGTCGAAGACCCGCCCGCCCTGGCCCGCTACCTGTCGCCCATCACCTGCGACATCCTGCAAGCCGACCCCGGCCCCGACCCGGATATCGCCATGCTGGAGACGGACACCCCCCCGCCATGGGCGGGCGGCGGTGGCCGCTATGCCATGCAGGCGATCCTCGATCAGGTCCGCCGCCACCGCACCACGCTCATCTTCCACAACACCCGCGCGCAGGCGGAACTGTTCTTTCACGACCTCTGGCTACAGAACGACGACGGGCTTCCCATCGGCATCCACCACGGCTCTCTCGCCCGCGAACAGCGCGAAAGGGTCGAAGCCGCGATGGTCGACGGCAAACTCCGCGCCATCGTCTGCACCGGCTCGCTCGATCTCGGGATCGACTGGGGCGATGTCGATCTGGTGATCCAGGTCGGCGCCCCCAAAAACGTCAAACGCCTCGTGCAAAGGATCGGCCGTGCGAACCACCGCTACAACGCGCCCTCCAAAGCCCTCATCCTACCCGCCAACCGGTTCGAGGTGGTGGAATGCCGCGCCGCGCTCGATGCGGTGCGGGATCACACCTTGGATGGAGAACCGCGCGGCCCCGGCCCGCGCGACGTGCTCTGCCAGCACATCCTGCTCACCGCCGCCGCAGGCCCCTTCGGCGCAGATGCCCTCTACACCGAAGTCACCCGCGCCGGCCCCTACGCCGCCCTCACCCGCGCGGAATTCGACGCCTGCATCGATTTCTGCGCCACCGGCGGCTATGCGCTGCGCGCCTATGACAAGTGGCAGAGATTGCAGGAAAAAAACGGCAGATGGCAGCTCCGCGATCCCCGCACCGCCGCTGTCATCCGCCAGAACCTCGGCACGATCATCGACACCGAAACCCTTAAGGTCCGGTTAAGGAATCGCCTCGGCGGCACCCCTCTTGGCGAGGTGGAAGAAGGCTTCGCCTCCACCCTCACCCCCGGCGACACCTTCCTCATCGGCGGTCAGGTCGTCCGCTATGAAGGGCTGAAGGAAATGACCGTCGAGGTCACCCGCCAACCGGGACGCGAGCCAAAGGTTGCCACCTTCAACGGCACGAAATTCGCCACCTCCACCCTGCTCACCGAACGGATTCTGGCCAAATTCCAGCAGGAGAACTGGCCCGATCTGCCCGCCCACACGGCCCAATGGCTCGCCCTGCAACGCGAGGTGTCGCGCCTCCCCCAGCCCGACCGTCTCCTTGTGGAATCCTTTCCCCATGACGGGCGCGAACACCTTTGCATTTACGGCTTCGCAGGCCGCAACGCCATGCAGACTCTGGCCCTTCTGGTGACAAAAGTCATGGAAGAACAGGGGCTTGCCCCCTTGGGCTTTGTCGCCACCGATTACGCCACCCTGATCTGGGGCCTCGATCCCGTCACCGACGCCGCCCCCCTGTTCGACCTCGCCCGCCTGCGTGACGGTCTGGAAACCTGGCTCGCCGGAAATGCCGTGATGAAACGCACCTTCCGCGCCAGCGCCATCATCGCCGGCCTCATCGAACGCAGCCACCAAGGCCGCCGCAAATCGGGCCGGCAGGCCACGTTTTCGTCGGACATCCTCTATGACACGCTGCGGAAATACGACCCCGACCACCTTCTGATGCAAGTCACGCGGGAAGAGGCCGAACGCGGCCTCGTCGATTTCTCCCGCATCGAAGACATGCTCGCCCGCGTTGAAGGCCGAATCGACCTGATCCGCCTGCCGCGCGTCACCCCACTTGCCGCCCCCCTCTTCCTCGAACCCAGCAAGATCCCCATCCACGGCACCGGGCGCGAACGCATGGTCGAAGACGCCGCCCGCAGGCTGATGGAAGAAGCAGGCCTCGCCTGACGGCCTTGCAACGCCCCGCCGCGCAGGGCAAACCTCGCCCCATGCACCACGCTTTCACCCTGTCCGGCGAAACGCTCCACGCCCTGCCCTCCGGCGCGCTCCACTGGCCTGCGCAATCGCTTCTCTGCGTCTCCGACCTGCACCTTGGCAAATCCGAACGCCTCGCCCGCCGGGGCGGCGCACTGCTGCCGCCCTATGAAACCCGCGAAACCCTGTCGAAACTCGACGCCGATATCGACCGCACCCAACCCGCTCATGTGGTCTGCCTTGGCGACAGTTTCGATGACCTCGCCGCAGCCGAAGGGCTGGAGGAAACCGCCCGCCTCTGGCTCGCCCGCCTCATGGCCGGGCGGGAATGGACGTGGATCGAAGGCAATCACGATGCCGGTCCGGTCAACCTTGGCGGCACCCATCTTGCCCGCCTGGCCCTTGGCCCGCTCACCTTTCGCCACATCGCCGATCCGTCACAAACGGCTGAGATTTCAGGCCATTACCACCCCAAGGCCCGCCTCAAAGGCACGTCGCGCCCCTGCTTCCTGCTGGATGCACAGCGCCTGATCCTGCCCGCCTATGGCACCTATACGGGCGGCCTTGCCACCCACGATGCCGCCCTGCACAGCCTGATGCAAAAGGGCGCGCTGGCAATCCTGACAGGCTCCAAGGCCTTCCCCATTCCCCTATAGGGCGGGGATCACACCGCCACCCACCCAAGCAAAAGGCGCCCCGGCTGAACCGGAACGCCCCTTAATCGGTCGCAAAAGGCGGGGTGAACCCCGCCCTACATCACGCCGTCAGCCCTTCGGGCTCCGGCAGCCCATTCGCGCGGCAGCAGGCGGTCAGCGTATTGGCCAGCAGGCAGGCAATCGTCATCGGCCCCACACCCCCCGGCACCGGCGTGATTGCCCCGGCCACAGCGGCGGCGCTGTCGTAATGCACATCCCCCACCAGCTTGGCCTTCCCGTCCCGCTCGATCCGGTTGATGCCCACGTCAATCACCGTGGCCCCCGGCCGCACCATATCGCCGGTAATCATCTCGGGCCGCCCCACCGCCGCCACAAGGATATCCGCCCGCTTGCATACCTCGGCCAGATCCTTGGTCCGGCTATGCGCAATCGTCACCGTGCAGCTATCCCCCAGCAGAAGCTGCGCCATCGGCTTGCCCACGATGTTCGACCGCCCCACCACAACGGCATTCAGCCCTGCCAAAGACCCGTGATGATCGCGCAGCATCATCAGGCAGCCCAGCGGCGTGCAGGGCACCATCGACTTCTGCCCCGTCCCCAACAGCCCGACATTCGAGATATGGAACCCGTCCACATCCTTGGCTGGATCGATCCGGTTGATCACCAGTTCGGAATTCAGATGCCCCGGCAGCGGCAATTGCACCAGAATGCCATGCACCGCAGGATCGACATTCAGCTTGTCGATCAGCGCCAGCAACTCTGCCTCGCCCGTCTCGGCGCTCAGGCGGTGCTCAAAGCTGTTCATCCCCACTTCGATGGTCGAAGCATGCTTGTTGCGCACATAGACCTGGCTCGCCGGGTCTTCGCCCACCAGCACCACGGCCAGCCCCGGCGTGATCCCGCGCTCTTCCTTTATCCGCGCCACATGGGCCGCCACCTGCCCGCGCACGGTTGCCGCAAAGGCCTTACCGTCGATCACCTTGGCCGTCATGTCCCTGATCCTTCTTCGTTTCTCACAGACCCCGGCACAGGCAACCCGATATCAGCCCTTGCGCAGGTGGTCTTCCTCGCGCTCGATCGACCAGTCGATCAGCTTGCGCCATAGCTTTTCCAGCTTGTCCGGCGGCAACCCATGGGCCACCGCATGACGCCGCACATTTCCCACGACCTGCTCCACCCGATCCTCGATCCGGGCGGGCAGCCCGACCTGTTCCTTGATCGCTGCCGCCCGGTCGATATAGGCGGTGCGCTGCGCAAACAACGCCACCAGTTCCGCATCCAGCCGGTCGATCTCCGCCCGGATATCCGCCATCGTGGTACAGTCTTCTGGCCTCTTCATGCCTCGCCCCCTCTCAGGATGGCTCTCATGTAATAGAGCCATCCCGGAAGGACAACGTGGCAGGTTGGTGCGGCAGGTTGGTCAGAACAGCCCCTCGACTTGGCCCTGATCGTTCAGCCGGATCACCTCGGCGCTGGGAACCTTGGGCAGGCCCGGCATCGTCATGATCTCACCGCAGATCGCCACGATGAACCCGGCCCCGGCAGACAACCGCACTTCACGCACCGGAATGGTGAACCCGGTCGGCGCACCGCGCACCGTGGGATCGGTGGTAAAGCTGTACTGCGTCTTGGCGATGCAAATCGGCAGATGGCCATAGCCCGCCGCTTCCCAACCCTTAAGCTGATCGCGGATCGACTTGTCGGCTTCCACCCCATCGGCGCGGTAAATGCCCTTGGCGATGGCTTCGATCTTGGCAAACAGGCCCAGATCATCGGGGTACAGCGGCGCAAAGTTCGACGGCCCTTCGGCCAGCGATACGACCTTCTTCGCCAGGTCCTCGATCCCGGCCGACCCCTGCGCCCAGTGCTTGCACAGGATCGCCTCGGCGCCCTGCTCGGCCACATAGGCCTTCACAGCGGCAATCTCGGCATCCGTGTCGCTGAAGAAGTGGTTGATCGCCACGACCACCGGCACGCCGAAACCTTTCACGTTGGCGATATGGCGGCCGAGGTTCGGACAGCCTTTCTTGACCGCCTCCACATTCTCGGCCCCGAGATCGGCCTTGGCCACGCCGCCATTCATCTTCATCGCGCGCACAGTCGCCACGATCACGGCGGCGGCGGGCTTCAGCCCGGCCTTGCGGCACTTGATGTCAAAGAACTTCTCGGCCCCCAGATCGGCCCCGAAACCCGCTTCGGTCACGACATATTCGCCCAGCTTCAGCGCGGTCTTGGTGGCAATCACCGAGTTGCAGCCATGCGCGATATTAGCAAACGGCCCGCCATGCACGAAGGCCGGGTTGTTCTCCAGCGTCTGCACAAGGTTCGGCTGCATCGCATCCTTCAGAAGAACCGTCATCGCGCCATCGGCCTTGATGTCGCGGCAATAGATCGGCTTCTTCTCGCGGGTATAGGCCACCACGATATCGCCCAGCCGCTTTTGCAGATCGTCCAGATCGTTCGACAGGCACAGGATCGCCATGACCTCGGACGCCACCGTGATGTCAAACCCGGTCTGGCGCGGGAAACCATTCGACACGCCGCCCAACGACACAACCATGTCGCGCAGCGCACGATCGTTCATGTCCATCACCCGGCGCCAGACGATGCGGCGCTCGTCGATGTCCAGGCTGTTGCCCCAGTAGATATGGTTGTCGATCATCGCCGACAGCAGGTTGTGGGCAGAGGTGATCGCGTGGAAGTCACCGGTGAAGTGAAGGTTCATCTCCTCCATCGGCACGACCTGCGCATAGCCGCCGCCCGCCGCGCCGCCCTTCATCCCGAAATTCGGGCCAAGCGAGGCTTCACGGATGCAAACCACCGCCTTCTTGCCGATGCGGTTCAGGCCATCGCCCAAACCCACCGTCGTGGTCGTCTTGCCCTCGCCCGCAGGCGTCGGGTTGATCGCGGTGACAAGGATCAGCTTGCCATCGGGCTTGCCTGCCAGCGATTTGATGAACTCCTGGCTCACCTTCGCCTTGTCATGGCCATAGGGCAGAAGATGATCGGACGGGATGCCCAGCTTTGCGCCGATCTCCATGATCGGCTTCTTCTTGGCTTCGCGTGCAATCTCGATGTCGGTTTTAACGGCCATGTCCCAAGCTCCCTTTGCGGGGTTCTTCCCCCGTTTCCGACGTGATAGCGGGGGAAACGTGCATTGAGAGGGGCTTTTCCGACATGTTCCCCCCCAGATTCGCCACCGGGCGTTTCCGATCGGAAACCCGCCACACCGCACCGGGGAATTATCCAGAATGAAACAAATTTTCCCCACAGGGAATCAGCCCCGCCGCGCTGCATCCAGATGCGCCCAGACCGGCTGATCGGGGATGTGCAGGCGAAGCGTTTCGCCAAGGCGGAACTCTCCCTCGTGCTCCACCCAGGCTGTGATGCCGCGCCGCCCGTTGGCGGCGGATTTGAACTTCGCCCCGAAACCGGGATGGCGCGCCTCGATGGGTTTGGCGGGCAACTGGCAGGAGCGGTTCTCGATATCTACCACCAACGTCGCGCCGCCTTCGCCCTGCAAACGGCTGGATGGAGGGATACGGGTGAAATCCGGAATACCCTCCACCACCATTGTTGCCCCCAGCAATGCAGGGTCCAGCGCCGCCAGCCCCATTTGCGCGGCCGTCTCTGCCAACTCTTCTGCCGACAGCACGGTGAATTGCCGCGTGTTCCGGATTTCCGTCCCCTTGGGATATTGCGCCACCACCCGGCTGCAACTGGGCCGCGTCAGCCCGCCATGATCTTCCCCCTCCGGCCCGGAAAATAGCACGCGCAGCCTGTCCACCGCCTCTGCCGCCAGCGCAGCCTCGCGGTCGCGCACGAGACCCATCCAGATGATCCGGGCATGGAACTCAGTCGGTTTCAGAACAGGCATATCACCCCCGGCACAAGGTTGGTCGATCAGATCCCCATCTACCCGCGCCCACCCGCCCCATGCAAGACGCGCAAAAAGAAAGCCCCGGAACCGTCGCCGGCTCCGGGGCTTTGTCCAGTCTCCAGACCTGGATTACAGAACCGGCTCAGGCTCCGGCCCGGCCTTGGGGGCCTTGGGCTTGGTCTTGGGAATGGCCGCAATCGACGTGGCACCGCCACCCGATGCCGGCTTGTCCGCATCGTCATCCTTGCCCAGCGTTTCACCCGCGATCACCTTGCGGATTTCGTCACCGGTCAGCGTCTCATACTCCAGCAAGCCCTTCGCCAGACGCTCGAAATCATCGGCCTTCTCCAGCAGAACCCGCCGCGCGGTTTCATAGCCTTCGTCGATCAGCCGCTTCACTTCGGATTCGATCAGCGTCTTGGTATCGGCGGAAACCGAGAAGCCCGCCGTGTTGCCCTGATAGCCTTCATGCGCCTCGGCATAGTCGATATTGCCAACCTTGTCCGACATGCCCCAGCGCATCACCATGGCGCGCGCCAAGCTGGAAGCCTGCTGAATGTCGCCGGCCGGACCAGAGGACACGCCCTCTTCACCATATTTGATGATCTCGGCCGCTTTGCCCGCCATGGTCATGGCAATCTTCTGCTTGCCTTCATCCTTGTGCATGTTCAGCCGGTCCATCTCGGGCAGGCTGACCACCATCCCCAAGGCACCACCGCGCGGGATGATCGTGGCCTTATAGACCGGGTCGCATTTGGGCATGTTCATGCCCACGATGGCATGGCCCGCCTCGTGATAGGCGGTCTTTTCCTTCTGATCGGCAGTCAGGACCATCGACCGGCGCTCGGCGCCCATCATGACCTTGTCCTTGGCCTGCTCGAAATCTTCCATCGTCACGAACCGGCGGCCCACCCGCGCGGCCATCAGCGCCGCCTCGTTCACCAGGTTCATCAGATCGGCCCCGGAAAAGCCCGGTGTGCCGCGCGCGATGGTGCGCAGATCGACATCCGGCCCCAGCGGCACCTTGCGGGCATGCACGTTCAGGATCTTTTCGCGCCCCTTGATATCGGGGTTCGGCACATGGATCGTGCGGTCAAAACGGCCCGGGCGCAGCAGCGCCGGGTCCAGCACATCCTTGCGGTTGGTGGCAGCAACGATGATCACGCCCTCGTTCGCCTCGAACCCGTCCATCTCGACCAGCAACTGGTTCAAGGTCTGTTCGCGTTCATCATTGCCCCCGCCGATGCCCACACCACGGGCACGGCCCACGGCATCGATTTCATCGATGAACACGATGCAAGGCGCGTTCTTCTTGGCCTGTTCGAACATGTCGCGCACGCGGCTTGCACCCACGCCCACGAACATTTCCACAAAGTCGGAACCAGAGATGGTAAAGAACGGCACCCCCGCCTCGCCCGCAATTGCGCGCGCCAGCAGCGTCTTACCCGTGCCCGGAGGGCCAACCAGCAGCGCACCCTTGGGGATCTTGCCACCAAGACGGCTGAACTTCTGCGGATTGCGCAGGAATTCGACGATCTCTTCCAGCTCTTCCTTGGCTTCATCGATGCCGGCCACGTCGTCAAACGTCACCCGACCATGCTTTTCGGTCAGCAGTTTCGCCCGCGATTTGCCAAAGCCCATCGCGCCACCACGACCCCCGCCCTGCATGCGGTTCATGAAGAAGATCCAGACCCCGATCAGCACCAGGAACGGCAGCCAGATGCCGATCACGGACATGAAGCCCGATTGCTCCTGCGCCTCGGCCTTCACTTCCACGCCATTGTCGATCAGGCGATCCGTCAGAACCTCCCCATCCGGCTTGATCGTCACGTATTGCGACCCGTCCCGCGCGCGCACCAGAACCCGCTCGCCATCCAGCGTTACGCTCTGCACCTCGCCGCTGTCGACGCGGGTGATGAATTCCGAATAGGACAATGTCCGCGACGTGCTTGTCGTCTGGTTCCCGCTGAACAGGTTGAACAAAGCCAGGATCAACAGAAACAGGACAACCCAGAATGCGATATTTCGTGCATTACCCACGAAGTCTCTCCTCATACCGCCGCAAGACCAGAAACGGTCAGCGACCCTTGTTCTTTAAGATAGAGATAAACCCCAAGGGTTCAATGCGATAAAGGTGCCGCACCCAATGGGCCTTTCGGCGGTTGACACTGCACCGTCCAACCCGCGCCAAATCCGGCCAGCGGGGCGGCAACCAACATCTCCCCCTGCCACACCGATGGGCTGGCCAGAAGCGTGGCGCGCGGATGGGCCGCCACCCGCCAATCCGGGCAGGCCGCAAGCCCCGCCTCGCCCAGCGCGCGCAGGGTCAAGCCGTTGGTTTCCGGCCCGGAAATCCGCCACCGGCCATCCCACACTGCATCCGCCGGGCATTCCAGACCTGCCACCGCCCTGAGTTCCCGCGTCACCCGCATCCGGCCGCGCGCATGGCTGGTCTTGCATCCCGCCAACGTGGCCGGCCGGCCCTCCAGCGCGGCTGCGACAAAGCGCTCCATCTCGGCCCCGCGCGGCCCGTATTCCGCCGACGCGATCCAGATCAACGCGGCCAGCAGCAAACGGCGGCGGATTTCGGCTGGCAGGGCCGCCAACCCGACCGCATCCACGATCACATCGCCCGCATCCACCCGCAGGATGCGCGCCGCCGCATCCGCTGTCGCCGCCTCCAGTGCCGCGCGCACATCGGCCATCTTCGCCGCCAGCGCAGCAATCTCGGCCCCGCCCGCGCCCACCTCGGCCATCGCGGCCAGTGCACGGCGGGCGCGCACGCGATCAAACCGTTGATCCTCGTTCGACGGATCCTCCGCCCAAGGCAGGCCCCGGCCCAAGAGCCATGCCCGCAGATCGGCCCGGCCCGCCCCCAGCAAGGGGCGCAGGAATACCACCCCCCCCACCTCACGCCGCGCAGCCATGGCGGCCAGCCCGTCCACCCCGGCATCCCGCGCCAGGCGCATCAGGAATGTCTCGGCAATGTCATCCTCGGTATGGCCCAGCGCCACAGTCCGCAGCCCGCGCCGCCGCGCCCAATCGGCCAACAAGGCCATGCGGCCCCGGCGCGCGGCATCCTGCAGATTGCCCGCGCCATCCCACTGCCAGTGCAAAATCTCATGCGGCACGCCCAGCCGGGCGCAGATGGCGGCCACCTCGGCCGCCTCGGCCGCCGCCTCGGGCCGCAAGCCGTGATGCACCGTCGCCACGGCCACATCGCAACCCGCCTCGACGGCAAGATACAGCATCGCCAGCGAATCCCCGCCGCCCGACACAGCCAGCCCCAACGCCTCTTTCCCGGCCGGGCCAAGCCCCCGGCGGAAGATATCGGCGACGTCCCGGGTCAGAGGCAGCCCAGCCCCTGCATGGCCAGTGTGGCATTGCTGGCCTCGGCCGATCCCGGAAAACGTGTTCCAACTTCCTGCAAGGTCACACAAGCCTCGGGCGTTTGCCCCAAAGCCCCCAGCGCCTGACCCAGCTTCAACAACGCAGGTGCAGCCTGCGGCCCCGAAGGCTGGCCCGAAAACGCCTCAAGATAACTGCGCGCCGCGCCCGACGTATCGCCAAGCTGGCTTAGCGACTCGCCCCGCAGGAAATGCGCTTCCTGCGTCAGGGGCCCACCCGGGTAGGATTGGGCAAAGGTCGCAAAGAGGTCTGCAGCGGCGCGAAAGTCACCCTGACCGAGCACCTCCTTGGCCCGGTCAAAATCCGCCTGTTCGCCGATGGCCAGTTCCGGCCCCGCAGTCCCTGCGGCGGCGGGGTCAGCGGTCGTGTCAGCAACGGGGGCCGTCGGAGCGGTGCCCCCGCCACCCAACGGCGCGGTATCGCCGAGGGCCGCGATATCACAGCCCTCTTCCAGTTCGCAAAGCCGGAACTCAAGGTCGCCGATCCGGTTCGTCCCATCAGCAACCACGCGGTTCAGCTTAAGCTCCACCTCTTCCGTCTTGGATGTCAGCCGTGTCAGCGCCGCCTCGATGGCATCCATCCGCTGCAACGCATCGCCCCCCGCCGCCCCGGTCGCTGCCGCGCCCGAGGTGACAAGTTCGGATTTCAGGCTGTTGAACTCCGCCTGAAGCTGCGAAATCTGCGCGCGGATATCGGCAAGCGTCTGCGCATCCTGCGCAAACGCCGCCATCGGCAGAAAGGCCGTCACCAGAAACAGGCGGATCATCCGCATCGGATCAGGCCCCCGCGCCCATCGACAGCACCGTCACGGCGCGGCGGTTCTTGGAATAGCAGGCCTCATCCGAACACACCTCGATCGGGCGTTCCTTGCCATAGGGGATCGTCTTCATGCGTGCCGGCGCAACCCCCTGCGAGATCAGGAAATCCTGAACCGACGCTGCGCGCCGCCCGCTCAATGCGATGTTGTATTCCCGCGTGCCTTGTTCGTCGGCATGGCCTTCGATGATCACGGCATAATCGGCATTGGCATTCAGCCACTGCGCCTGCCCCTGCAGAACCATCCGCGCCTCCGGCGACAGCGTCGACTGGTCAACCGCGAACAGCACGCGGTCGCCCACCGCCTGATTGAAATAGGCGATCGACCGCGGATCGCTCGGGTCGCCCAGCCCGGATGTGCCGATGCCGCCCGCACCGAAGCCGCCCGCGCCACCGGCACCGCCGGCACCACCGGCACCAAAACGGTCAGGGTTGTTACAGGCCGCCAGACCAAGCACGGCGACAATCATAAAGGCCTTGGGAAGAAGCGTCATGAAGTGGGTTCCTTTTTGGGTTCTTGGCTCGATTTGCCCGGACAATATCAGCTTTGCCCTGCGCTGTGAATCGGCCCTGTGATTTCTGTGCCCGGATCGGCGAAGTGCTATCCCTTATGGCAGCAAGGGCGACCAGGCAGGGTCAGATGCAGGTCCATCCGTCGGGATCTGCCGCAGATTGCGGCCCGAAATATCGACGCTGAAAAGGGCTGACTGCCCGCTCGCCCCCGCGCTTTCGCGCATGAACATGATCACGCGGCCATTCGGTGCCCAGGTCGGGCCTTCATCCAGGAAAGAGGCAGTCAACAGCCGTTCCTCGCTGCCATCCGTCCGCATCACACCAATGTGGAAACGCCCTGCATTCTGCTTGGTGAACGCGATGTAATCCCCCTGCGGCGACCAGACCGGCGTGCCATAACGTCCCGGACCATTGGAAATCCGCTGCCCTTCGCCGCCACTGGCGGGCATGATGTATAGCTGCTGGTTTCCAGAGCGGTCACTTTCAAACACGATCTGGCTGCCATCGGGCGAAAAGCTCGGTGCCGTTTCGATCGACGGCGCATTGGTCAACTGCCGGATCTGCCCGCTGCCGACATCGAGCGCGTAAATGTCAGAGTTGCCGCCGCGTTCAAGGCTGAAAACCACCGTCCGCCCATCCGGCGCAAAGCGCGGTGCAAAGGTCATGTTGCCCTCGGCCTGCGCCAGAGCCTGCACTTGCATCGACCCGATATCCATCAGGTAAATGCGCGGAAACCCGGACTCATAGCTGGTAAAGACAATCTGGTTGCCCGTCGGAGAAAAGCGCGGGGCCAGCACGATGGAGGCACCATCCGTCAGGTAAGCGACGTTCGCCCCGTCGTAATCCATCACCGCCAAACGCTTCACGCGCTGGTTCTTTGGCCCGCTCTCGGACACATAGACAACCCGGCTGTCGAAATAGGGGCCTTCGCCCGTGATCCGGCTATAGACCGCATCCGCCACCTTATGCGCCATCCGCCGCCAGGTGCCGGGGGTGCCTGCAAATTGCAGCCCCTCGCCCATCTGCTGGCCACTGAACACATCGAACAGCCGGAACTTGACGACGATCTGATCGCCCGACGCGCTGACCGCGCCGACGATCAGCGCCTGCGCATTGATCGCCTGCCAGTCGGGGAAAGACACCGGCGCATCAAAGCTGGACACTTGCGCGATATGCGCCTCGGCCGGGATTTCCCGGAACAGGCCGGTTCCGGCAAGGTCCGCCGCCACCACCCGTGTGATATCGGCGGCATATTGGGCGCCTGCACCATTCTCGGCCACAAAGGCGGGCACGGCAAAGGGCAAGGGTTCGATCACCCCGTCGGTAATCGTGATCCGCAGCGGTCCCTGACTCTGGGCCACAGCAGGGGCAAAAACGCCGGACAACAGGCCAATCGCTACAGCAAGCACCGGGGCCAGCACGGGGGAGAGGGTTCTGATCAAGGGCATCGTTTCCTCATTCTCCTCGGGTCAATCAATTACACCATGCCGCGAACGGCGCTTTTTCGGGGACACGATGGCGCGAGCAGCGCCCCCATGCCGACAATATCTCGGGAAAGCGGTCATCTCATCCGCATCCCGTTCGGATCGAATACCAGTTCCATGTTCCGCCACTGGTCGTATTTCTCAGGCGGCAGCGGGAACCCGCGCGCGCCGCAGCGGATGATCGCGCGCCGCGCGGCCTCGAACGCCTGCTGCGTGGCCGTATCGGATTCGCCATTGGACGCGATCATCGCAATCGACCCGGCATCCGGCACGCCATCCTGGCCCACCGACACGGCAACCGTCACGGTCGTGCGCAACGCCTCCATCGACAGCGCACCCACGTTCCAGCAGGCCTGCACCGCCACCCGCAACGCATCCTGTTCACCCGCCGTCATCGGCGGCCCGGCAGGCAGGTCGCTTGCTGCGGCCTCAGCGGCGGCGGCTTCGGCTTCGGCGGCGGCTGCCTCCTCGGCCAAGGCCTCGGCCAGAGCCGCCGTCACCGCATCTTCGGTGGCTGTATCGGGTGCCGGCTCTTCCGGCGCTTCCTCTGGCGTCTCGGCGCTGGCTGCGACGTCCTCGACCGGCTCTTCGGTGGGCTGCACCCGCTCGGGCCGCGACCGGGGCCGCAGGGACGCGGTCATCTCAAGCTGCGGCGCGTCCTCTTCGGTCTCCACCGCTTCGGTCACGATCTGCGTGGTGGCTTCCTCGGGCGCGGCGGCCTCCTGCTGCTCCTCGACGATCACCGCCTCTTCAGACGGCACGTCGCTCACCTCTTCGATCACCTGTTCTGCCACTTCGGGCGCGTCCACGCTTTCCACCGGTGTCGCCGCCACCCGGTCCACCGGGCGGGGGCGCGGGCGCGCATCCGACAGCGGCACCGGGATGGGCTGTTCCACATCCGCAATCGGGGCCACGGGATCGGGCGTCTCGATCAGCTGCGGCACCGCCTCTGTCGGCAGATCTTCGGGCAGCGGCTCCTCGGGCGGGGCCACCGGCGGCGGGTCCTCGGCGGGCGGGGGCGGCTCTTGCGGCTGCACGGGTTCCGGCGGCTGGATTGCGGGTTCTTCGGGTGCAGGCTCTTCTGGCGCAGGTTCGGGTGCGGGCTCTTGCGCAGGTTCCGCGGCCGGAGGGGCCGCCGCCATCATCGCATCAAACTCGGCGCTCGACATCAACGACACTTCGGCCACCTCGATCTCGGGCAGCGTCGGCGCACGGAACAGCCAATCCCCCAGGATAACCCAGAGGATCACGCCGCCATGCGCGATGCCCGAAATGATCTGACCCTTTTCCATGCCCTGCCCGGCCGTCAGCCGCCGTTACCATCAAGTGTCGGGCCACCCGCATCGGTGACCAGACCGATATTGTTGAACCCGCCAGCACTCAGCGCGCCCATCACCTCGGCCACGCGGGCATAGGGGATCGCCCCATCCGCCCGAAGGAAGATCTTGTCCGATGTCCGCTCCGCCGCAATCGCCGTCAACCGGGTGATCAACTCCTCCGGCGCGGTCTCGGTGTTCTGGATCATCAACCGCCCATCCGCCGTCATGGTGATGGCAAGCGGTTCCTCCTGCTCGGACGGCAGGGCATTCGCCGCCGTCTCGGGCAGTTCGATGGGCACCCCAACCGTCAACATCGGTGCCGCCACCATGAAGATGATCAGCAGCACCAGCATCACGTCGATGAACGGCGTGACGTTGATATCGGCGATCGGCGCCCCACCGCGCCGCTTGCGTCCCCGCCGCCCACCGCCACCACCGCCTTTTGCAACCCCGGCCCCCATGGCTCAGGCGTCCAACTGGCGCGACAGGATGGTGGAAAACTCGTCGGCAAAGCTCTCATACCCGTTCAGGATACGCTCGCTGTCGCTGTTGAGCTTGTTATAGGCCACCACCGCCGGAATGGCCGCCACAAGGCCGATGGCCGTGGCCAAGAGCGCCTCGGCGATGCCGGGGGCCACGACGGCAAGGTTGGTATTCTGGCTGATGGCGATCTGCTCAAAGCTGTACTTGATCCCCCAGACCGTCCCGAACAGCCCGATGAAGGGCGCGGTCGATCCGGTCGTCGCCAGAAAGCCCAACCCCTTGTTCAGCGCCTCGTTCTCACGCGCAATCGCCACATCCATGGCGCGGTCAATGCGCGCCTGCGCCCCGGCGATCAGCTTGCCATCCTGCCGGTGGCTGCGCCGCCATTCCGTCATGCCCGCCACAAAGATGCGCTCGCTCGCGCCCTGCGGCTGCGGCCCGATGGTCTCATACAACTCGTCCAGCGGCTCGCCCGACCAGAAGGCGCGGTCGAATTCCTCAGCCTCGGTCCGCGCGCGGCGAAACACCAGAATGCGCTGCACGATGATGGACCAGGACCAGAAACTCATCAGCAGCAGGGTGATCAACACCAGCTTGTTGGTGAGTGTCGCTTTCATGAAAAGCGCGAGCACAGAGAAATCAATCTCCTGCGCCGCCGCAAGGGTTTCCGTTTCCATTACGCCTGCTCTTGTTGCCGGGCCATCCTTGTTGCAGCCCATTAAAGGTGATTCTATCCGCATTCAAACCGGATTGCCAACACATCTGCGCGACAGGGTGGCCTTTGGCGGCAACCTGCCGCTGCAGTGCGGCATAGGCGGCGGGTCAGTGCCACTAGGGCGACAGTTTTGCCCGCACTCCGGGCGGAATCCGCACCGCCCCGCCCGCCTCGGACATGCAGACCAGCACCACCCGCGCCGCAAACAGCCGCTCGCCCGCGCGCAACACCTCCTGCTGCAACTCGATCCGCGCCCCGCCCATCTCCAGCAGCCGCGTCGTCACCGTCAGCAGATCATCGAACCGCGCAGGCTTCAGGTAATCCGCCTCCACCCGCCGCACAGCAAAGACGATCCCCACTTCCCGCTTCAGCGCACCCTGATCCACACCCAGCCCGCGCACCCATTCCGTGCGCGCCCGTTCAATGAACCGCAGGTAATTCGCGTAATAGACGATCCCGGCGAGGTCGGTGTCCTCGTAGTAGACGCGGAGTTCGAAATCACGGCTGTCCATCATCTCTCCCAACTCCTGCCAAGCCAGCATACCGCGCGGGCCGCCGTCCTGTTCTCTCCCTACAGCGTGCGGGCTCTGCTCCCCGCGCCGCCGAAGCACAGCTTAATCCGCTCGACCGACCAGAATCCATGGGCGCTTTCGCCCAGTCCTGCGAAACCGCAACGCCAAACCGGGCTGCCAAACCGCGCTGCACTCTGCGATATGCGACCATGCGCGAGCTTTGGCGCATGCGGCCCCGGCTGGGTTGCCCCCCACATTTCCGGGGGCGTATACCTGATCCGTGGCGATCCCGAGGCTGTCACCGAGGCTGTCATTGCCCCTGGCGCATCATTATTCCGGGCCCGCCATGGAACCGACGGGCGGCTGGGGCGTTTTGTCCAATGAAGAACATCACTGGAGAGATTTCCATGAAACACACCATCCTTTTTGCGATCCTTGCGCTGGGTACAGCGGCCTGCGTCCCGGCGGATCAGGCGACTTTGGGCGGCGCAGCCACGGGCGCATTGCTGGGGGCTGCGGTGTCGGATTCCGATGACCGCGTCGAAGGCGCGATCATCGGCGCTGCCGTCGGCGGCGTCGCCGGCAATCTGATCGGCCGTGCAAACACTCCGAATGATTGCGTGTATCAAGACCAGAACGGTCGCCGCTATGTGGCGCGCTGCCCGTAAGACGAACGACGCAAAAGGCTGCAGGCGCTCACCGTCACCATGACGGCAGGGGCCGGGACCGGGGCAAAGCGCCCCTGTCCCGGCCCCTTTGCGTTGCACATAGGCGTGCTGTGCGACGCTCACCCGCGCAGGCACACCTTATGCCGCCCAGATGTGACGGGTTTTCCCGCCCTTCGAAGACTGGCACAAAGGCCCCCGATCCCTTTGCCGCAAGAAGGCCACCCGATGAAGATTGCCGCTGCCGCCTATCCGCTCGATTTCCACGCAGACTTTGCCGCCTATGAGGCCAAGCTGACGCGCTGGGTGGAGGATGCCGCAGCGCAGGGCGCCGATCTTCTGGTCTTTCCGGAATATGGGGCGATGGAACTGGCTTCGCTGGGCGGGGCCGAAGTGGCCGCCGATCTGGAACGCGCGCTGGTCGAGGTGGCGCGGTGGCGCAACACGGTGGATGCCCTTCATCTGCTGCTGGCGGCAGCGCATGGCGTGCATATCCTTGGCGCCTCCGGCCCGGTCTACCCGACCGCAGGCGCGCGCCCGGTGAACCGCGCAACGCTTTATGCGCCGACCGGCATCCTCGGCCATCAGGACAAGCAGATCATGACCCGGTTCGAGCGTGAGACTTGGTTCGTCGACCCCGGCCAGGGCTTGCCGGTGTTCGACACCGCCCTTGGCCGCATCGGCATTCTGATCTGCTATGACAGCGAGTTCCCCCTGCTGGCGCGGCGCTTGGCCGAAGCAGGGGCCGAGGTGATCCTTGTCCCCTCCTGCACCGACACGCTGGCAGGCTTCACCCGCGTGCGGGTGGGTGCCATGGCCCGCGCCTTGGAAAATCAGTGCATTACCGTTCATTCCCCCACTGTCGGACTGGCCGCATGGTGCCCGGCGGTAGATGAAAACGTCGGCGCGGCCGCCATCTATGGCCCGCCAGACCGGGGCTTCCCTCCCACCGGCATCTTCACCGAAACCGCGCTGAATGCCCCCGGTTGGGCCATGGCACAGGTTGACCTCGCCGCCGTGCATGACGTGCGCCGCAACGGCGGGGTTTTGAACCATCTGCATTGGGACGAACAAAAGGATCGCCTCGCCAAGGCCTGATACCGTACCTTTTGCGCGATGCGCAACCCATGATTGCTTTTCATCCGCGCCCTGCTAACCTCTCAGCATTGGATTGCCGCGCATCTTTCGCGTGAGCGGTGAAGACTGTGTGCATGTAGAAATGTGATGGTGCAGGTGTGACAGAGCGACGAACCGCTTTCCCAAGCATGGATGGACGGATGGGCCTGCAAATGGGCGCGGCTGCCATGGTCAGCCTCTGCGCCGGCATGGCCGGGGCATCCAGCCTCAACTGTGAACACGCCGAAGGGGCAGAGCCTGCCGCGGCCGCAACGCTCTGTCAGGCTTTGGCGGATGCGCTGCAGGACCGTACCATTCCCGCAGACGGCCTGACGCTTGAGGTGACGGCGGCCCGGCCCGGGCTGGTGGCCGCGCGCCTGCGCTGGCGGGGTGAGCAGGGGCCACTGGTGCAGGTCGTGGCGATGGATGGCCCGCTGCTGCCCGACTGGCCCGCCCGTCTTGCGGCCGATCTCTTGCAGGCAACGCCGCCGCCCTGACGACACCACGCCGTTCCGTTTTCCTCTAAACCGTTCCGTTTGTTGGTGAGTGACCCATGTGTACGATGTGCTTTGCAGCTGTGATTGAAACAGGTTGTGGATTTTCAAACCCGACCGTCACCATCGCCGCGACGATCCGCGAAATCGGCGATGCGCCCAACACGGTGCCCGGCACCCCGACAATGACCATGTCGGTCGGGGATGAGTTTCTGGGCAGCCTGACTCTGGGAGACCGCGATCTGGTCGCGGTGACGCTGGAGGCGGGACAGGCCTATCAGATCGATCTTTCCGGCACCGGCACCTCGCCGGTTCAGGATACCTATCTGCGCGTGCTTGATTCAGCCGGCAATGTGGTGGCCCTCAACGACGATGCCGTGGGCTTGAATTCCCAACTGCTCTTTACCCCCTCGGTCGGCGGCACCTACTACCTGTCTGCAGGTGCGTTTACTGACAGTTATGCCGGCACCTACAGGCTTGCCATTGCCGAATTCACGCCACCGCCCCCACCTCGGGTCGGGACGCTGGACCAGCTGGCGAATTTCCTGACCGATGGCTTCTGGGAAGCGCGCGGATCAAACCGGCAAAGCTTCGATACCTCGGCCTCCAACGTGATCACCTACAACATCGCTGGCCTTACGGCACCAGGCCAACAACTGGCGCTCTGGGCGATGCAAGCCTGGGAAATGATCGCAAATATCCGGTTTCAGGCCGCAACATCAGGCCAGGTAGACATCACCTTCGATGATGAAAGCCGCGGCGCCTTTGCCAACAATTCCGTGACCGGCACCACCATCACCAGCGCAAGGATAAATGTGGCCACGTCCTGGCTCGAAACCTATGGCACGACCTATGACAGCTACAGCTACTCCACTTATGTGCATGAGATCGGTCATGCACTCGGTCTGGGCCACCAGGGGTTTTACAACGGCTCGGCAACCTTCAGCGTTGATGCGGATTTCCTGAATGACAGCTGGTCGGTTTCGATCATGTCCTATTTCAATCAGGATCAGAACCCGAACGATCCGGCCAGCGTTGCAGAACTCATAACTGCGATGCCAGCAGACATCATCGCGATCCAGAACCTCTATGGCGCGGCACGCGGCGGGGCAACGGCGGGCAACACCGTTTGGAGCGAAGGCACCACCTTGACCAATGCGCTGGGCCTTTTCTTCAACGACATCTTCGAAGGCGGCGCTGGCATGTCCGATCTGGCCTTCACTATCTGGGACGAAGGCGGGATCGACACGATCCGCATGCGCTCAGACACGACAAATCAGATGGTTACGCTCGTGGCCAACGGCCGGTCTGATGTCATGGGCGGCATCGGAAACATGACCATCGCCCGCGGCACGGTGATCGAGAATTTCGAAGCCGGGTCAGGCAATGACCGGGTGGTGGGCAACGCGGCCGCAAACAACCTGCTCGGCAATGCCGGCAATGACCGGCTGTTCGGTGCGGCTGGCAATGATACCCTCAATGGCGGGTTTGGGCGCGACCAGCTTTTTGGCGGCGACAACGACGATCGCCTGCTGGGCGATGCCGGTGCGGACATCCTCACCGGAGGGGCCGGGAACGACGTTCTGTTTGGCGGCACCGGCAACGATACGCTTGATGGGGGGGCCGGAAATGACCGCCTCAGCGGATCAAGCGGCGCAGATGTCTTCATCTATGCCCAGGGGCGCGACACCATCGCCAGCTTTGAGGACAATATCGACACCCTCAGGATCGAGGCCGATCTTCTCGCCCCCGGGGCTGGATGGGCGGCACTGCGCAGGCTGGGGCAAGAGCGCGCTGATCAGTTAGTGTTCAACTTCGGCGATGGGGACGTGCTGATCGTTCTTGGGGTGAACCGGCTCGACGTCCTGCAGGATGACTTCCTTCTTGTCTGATCGGCCAATGCACCGTGCATTTGCCCCTTGAAAATCCGCCCCGACAGGCGCATTACCCATGCCCGAAGCCCGCGAGCCATGCTTGCGGGCCGTAAACCTATTTGGAGTGAACATGGCCAAGGAAGATATCCTCGAATTCCCGGGTGTCGTGAAGGAACTCCTGCCGAACGCGACATTCAGGGTCGAGCTGGATAACGGCCATGAACTGATCGCCGTGATGGCAGGGAAAATGCGCAAGAACCGGATCCGCGTTCTGGCGGGCGACAAGGTTCAGGTGGAAATGACGCCTTACGACCTGTCGAAAGGCCGCATCAACTATCGCTTCAAGTGAAGCTGATCCTCGGATCGGGTAGCCCGCGCCGGAAGGAACTTCTGGCGCAGTTGGGGATTGTGCCCGATGCCATCCTTCCCCCTGACATCAACGAAGATCCGGCACGGGGCGAACTGCCCCGCCCCTATGCAGCACGGCTGGCGCGGGAAAAGGCAGCAGCGGTGTCGGCGGGGCCGGAGGATATCGTGCTGTGCGCCGATACCACCGTGGCCCTCGGCCGCCGCATCCTCGGCAAGCCTGCCGATGCAGGCGAAGCGGCGGCTTTCCTCCTGGCGCTGGGCGGGCGGCGGCATGAGGTGATTACCGCCGTGGCCGTGCGCCGGGGCGACCGGATCTGGACCCGCGAAAGCGTGAGTGCGGTCAAGATGAAGCGGCTTTCGGATGCCGAGCTGAACGCCTATCTGGCAGGCGGCGAATGGGAGGGCAAGGCTGGCGCCTATGCCATCCAAGGCGCGGCGGGGGCCTTCATCCCGTGGATTTCAGGCAGTTTCACCGGCATTGTCGGCCTGCCATTGGCCGAAACGGCGGCGCTGCTGGCCGCGGCGGGCTATCCGGTATGGAGGCAGGGATGAAGGGACGTGTGGTCTGTCTGGACCAGGTGGGGGGCCGCGACGCAGCCGCGCTGATCGTGGATGGGCAGCTGGAAGACCTGCTGATCGACCCGCCCGAGGATGTGGCCCTGCCCGGCGCGATCTACCGCGCTGTTGCCGACCGCCCAATGAAGGGCCAGGGCGGCATGTTCGTCAAACTGCCCGAAGGCACCGGCTTCCTGCGGCAGGTGTCGGGCCTTGCCCCCGGCCAGCGGATCATCGTGCAGGTGTCCGGGCCGACGGAACCCGGCAAGGCCGTTCCGGTGACGACGCGGCTCTTGTTCAAATCCCGCTGGGCGATCATCACGCCGGGCGCGCCGGGGATCAACATCTCCCGCCGCATCCGGGATGAGGACACCCGCGCCGGTCTGCAACAACTGGCCCAGGACGCCATGGCGGGCGCGGCAGCGGATCACGGTCTGATCCTGCGCTCCGCCGCCGAGGGCGAGGATGAGGCAGCTGTGGCCGAAGACATCCTCGCGATGAAGCACATGGCCGCTGCCGTGGTCGCCGATCTGTCGGGTGGGCCGGAATTGCTGGTCGATGGCCCCGGCGCACACGAATCTGCTTGGCGCGACTGGGCCGAACCTGCCCCCGATGAGGTGGTCGAAGGCGGCTTCGACGATCACGGCGTCTGGGAGATGATCACCGCGCTGCAATCGCCGCGCATCGATCTGCCGGGTGGCGGTCACATGATGGTGGAACCCACCCGCGCGCTCGTGGCGGTGGATGTGAACACCGGGCCGGACACCTCGCCCGCCGCCGCACTCAAGGCCAATGTGGCCGCCGCGCGCGACTTGCCGCGCCAGTTGCGCCTGCGGGGTCTTGGCGGGCAGGTGGTGGTGGATTTCGCGCCGGTCCCGAAAAAGGACCGTGGCACGCTGGATCAGGTGATGAAGGCAGCCTTCCGGGCCGAAGGGGCCGAGACGCATCTTGCCGGGTGGACGGCGCTGGGTCTTTACGAATTCACCCGCAAGCGTGACCGCCTCCCGCTGGCAGAATTGTTGCAGGGCGTGGCGCCTTGACCTGCCCGATCTGCAACAAGGAAACGGATGCGAAATACCGCCCCTTCTGCTCGCGCCGCTGCGCGGATGTGGACCTCGGGCGCTGGCTGACTGGCAGCTACGCGATCCCGGCCGAGCCGATGGAAGACGGTGACCTTCCCGATCCAGACGCCCCGCCGGAACGCCCGAACTAAGGCCCCCGACCGGCGCGGCTGGCCTGCGAATTTTCTGCCGATACCCACTGGACAGCCCCGCCAGCCTGACGTATCACCCCGCCACCCGAAGGGCCGCGCCCTTCGATAACAGTGCCCGGATAGCTCAGTTGGTAGAGCAGCGGATTGAAAATCCGCGTGTCGCTGGTTCGATTCCGGCTCCGGGCACCACTTCATCTCCAAGTGCAGAAGATCGTCATCTGCGTGCATGCGCTGTGAACCCCAGAGCTTTTTCTCAAGCCCGCGGCAGAGGATATCCCACCCAGCGCCGCAACCGGCCCAGAGCTCAGCAGCAGGGCAGCTTGACCTGCGCCATGATCGCGGCCTGCGCGGGCGTCAGCGGCGGGAACAGCCGTGCCAGAAGACCCGGCGGTGCTGCCACCACGGGCGATGTCTGTGCCACCACCTCAGTCATCCGCCGCCTCCCGCCCGCCTGCACGGCGCAAAGCGGTGATCTCTGCCAGGATCGACAGCGCAATCTCCTCGGGCGTGATCGCGTGGATGTCCAGTCCGGCCGGGGCCTTCACCCGTCCCACCTCGGCGGCATCCATCCCGCTCGCCACCAAACGCTCCGCCAGCGTCGCGAACTTGCGGCGTGAGCCGACAAAGGACACATACTCCGCCCCCGCCGAAAGCGCAGCCCGCAGCCCGGCCTCATCCCCCTTGCCTTGCGTCGCCACCACAATGAACCGCTGCCCTGCCCCCCCGGCCTCCAGCGCGAACCCGTCCTGCACCACCTCTGCCGCGCCTTCAGCCAAACCCGGCGCAGCCAGCGTCCGGTGCAGATCGAAACGCCCGGCCAGATCGCACAGCGCCATCGCCACCGGCCCGGCACCGAAGACCACCAGCCGCGGCTGCGGCAGCACGGGCTCCACGAACACATCCATCGATCCTTTGGAAGGACAGCCGTTGCGCGCGAACCGCACGCCATGGCGTTCCTCGCCCGGCGAAACCCCCTCTGCCGCCAGCAATTCCTCGGGGCGGAGCGAGATGAACTGCGGCCGCCCCTCGGCTATCGCCGCCGCCCCCGCCTTGCCCACCGCCGACCGGGCGCATCCCCCGCCGATCCAGCCCTCGGCGATGCTGCCATCGGGCAGGATGATCGCCTTCGCCCCCGGCTTGGCACTGGTGGCATCCACCGTGCGCACCACCGTGGCAATCGCGAAGGGTGCCCCCTGCGCGCGCAGGGTGGACAAGGTGGCCTCGAAACGGCTCTCGAAACGCGCGGGCATCATAGGCGGGCAAGCTCCCTCTCTAAGGCGGCAAGGTCTTCCAAAGTTGCAGCCGGGGCGAACAGGTCCAGCCAGGGCAGCGCCGCCGCCATCCCCGCCGCCACCGGCGCGTAATCGCACCACCCCTTCAGCGGGTTCAGCCACAGGATACGGCACCCCCGCCGCGACAGCCGTTCCATGGCGCTGGCAATCTGGTCCGACGGGGCCGAGTCATAGCCATCCGACAGGATCATCACCACGCTACGCCCGTTCACAAACCGCCGCGCATAGGTGGCTGCAAACTGCTCCAGCGCCGCCCCGATCTTGCTGCCGCCGCCGAAACCATCGGCCAAAAGCGTGATCCGGTTCAGCGCACGGAACGGGTCTTCATCCCGCAATGCCTCGGTCACCCGCACCAGACGGGTGTGAAACAGATAGGCATCCGCGCGCCCATCCGCCCGCATCAACCCCGCCAGAAAGGCCAGAAAGGGCCGCGCATAAATCGTCATCGACCCCGACACATCCACCAGCGCCGCAATCCGCACCGGCCGCTCTGGCCGCCGCTTGCGCGCCAGCCGCAATGGCTCTCCCCCGGTCGCCAAAGATGCACGGATCGTGCGTCGCAAATCCACGCGACTGCCCCGCCGCGCCGCCTTGGCCCGCCGCGAGCGCCGGTCGCGCAGCGCCTGCCCCAACCGGATCGCCACCAGCTCTGCGGCACGGATATCTTCGGGCGAAACCACGTCCCGCAGGTCTTTCTTCATGACATTGCGGATCGTCGTCGCAACCAGCCGCCCCGCCCCCCCGGCCTCAGACTCCCCGCCCGTGCCACTGTCCGGCGCATCCGCCTTGCCGCTGCCGGTCCCGTTCTCCCCTTCGGCTCCCCGCGCCGCGCGGGCATGGGCTGGCACCGCCGATGGCACCACCTTGCTGCGCACCCGCCCCCCGTTGCGCCAAAAGCTGTCGAATACCGCATCGAACCGCGCCCAATCCTCGGCGCAGCCACAGGCCACCGCCTTCAGCGCCCGCCGGACCGACCCCTCATCCGCCGGCGTTACCGCCAGCGCTGCCAGCGCCACCTCCGCCTCGGCAATCCCCAGCCGGAACCCGTTGCCGCGCAGATGCGCCATGAACCCGGCCACCCGCGCCACCGGCCCCGGATCGCGCGCGGCAAAGCGGGTCACCGCCCCCCTCATGCCGCCCGCCCTGCCAGCCGCTGCGCCACTTCCGTGGTCACTGCCGCTCGGTCGCGCTGCGTTTTCAGCAAAGTCGCCAGCGCCGCCTGCAACACCCCCGGATCACTGGTCAGGTCCGCCACCCCCAGCCCTGCCAAGGCAGCGGCAAAATCCAGCATCTCGGCCACGCCCGGCTTCTTCTCCAACTCTTCCTTCCGCAGCGATTGGACAAAGCCCACGATCTGCCCGCCCAAGGCCGCCCCCACATCGGGCAACCGCGCCTGCAGGATCGCCAGTTCCGTCACCGCATCAGGGTAATCCACATGCGCATAAAGACACCGCCGCCGCAGCGCATCCGACAGGTCGCGCGTGCCATTGGCCGTCAGAATGACCATCGGCCGCGTCACCGCGCGGATCGTCCCCATCTCCGGTATGGTGATCTGGAAATCTGACAGCACTTCCAGCAGATAGGCCTCGAACTCCTCATCCGCGCGGTCGATCTCGTCGATCAGCAACACTGGCGCTACCGGCTGGCGGATGGCGGCCAGCAGGGGCCGCTCCAGCAGATAGGCCTCGGAAAACAGCCGCGCCTCCACCGCGCTCCCCGTCTCGCCACCCTCGGCCAAGGCGCGGATCGCCAACAACTGCCGCTGGTAATTCCATTCATAAATCGCCTGCGCCGCATCCAGCCCTTCATAGCATTGCAGCCGGATCAGCGCGCAGCCCTTCCATGCCGCCAGCGCACGGGCCACCTCCGTCTTGCCCACCCCCGCCGCGCCCTCCAGCAACAAGGGCCGCCCCAGAACCAAGGACAGATGCAGCGCCATCGCCAGATCAGGCGCGGCGACATAGCCCTGCGCGGCAAAGCCGGATTGCACGGTGGCGGCAGTGGTCATCAAAAGCGTCCCACCGGGATAAAGGGAAAGGGGGGTCAGGGGGGGCTGTTGCCCCCCCTGCCGTCATCAGCCATGCAGGCCCAGATCACGGGCGATCTTCCAGATGCGCCAGTGATCATGCGGCATATGCGATTGCTTCAGACCAAAGGGCCGGAACGCATCATGCACCGCATTCGAAAACGCCGGCACCGATCCGACATTCGGGCTTTCGCCCACCCCTTTCGCGCCAATCGGGTGATGGGGCGAAGGCGTCTCCGTGTGATCGGTGGTGTAATGGGGTGTCTCCCATGCGGTCGGCAGGAAGAAATCCATCAACGTCCCGGTCTTGCAGTTGCCGATCTCGTCATAGGCAATCTCTTGCCCCATCGCGATGGCGTAACCTTCCGTCGCGCCGCCATGCACCTGCCCCTCGATCACCATCGGGTTGATCCGGGTGCCGCAGTCGTCCAGCGCATAGAACTGTCGCACCTCATGCTCGCCTGTATCGACGTCGATCTCCATCACGGCGATATAGGCCCCGAAGGGATAGGTCATGTTCGGCGGGTCGTAATAGGACACCGCCTCCAGCCCCGGCTCGATGCCCGGAATGGCCTGGTTATAGGCCGCATAGGCGATCTCCTTCATGGTCTTGAACCGCTCCGGCGCGCCTTTCACCTGGAACCGATCCACGTCCCATTCCAGATCACCCTCATGCACTTCCAAAAGCCAGGCCGCGATCATCTGCGCCTTGGCCCGGATCTTCCGCCCGCACAGCGCGGTGGCCGCCCCTGCAACGGGCGTCGACCGGCTGCCATAGGTGCCAAGCCCGTAAGGCGCGGTGTCGGTGTCACCTTCCTCCACCGTGATGCTGTCCGCGCTCAGCCCGATCTCGCTTGCGATGATCTGGGCAAAGGTCGTCGCGTGCCCCTGCCCCTGCGAAATCGTGCCCAACCGCGCGATGGCAGAACCCGTCGGATGGATACGGATTTCACAGGAATCGAACATCCCCATCCCAAGGATGTCGCAATTCTTCACCGGCCCCGCCCCCACGATCTCCGTGAAATGCGTCAGCCCGATCCCGATCAGCTTGCGCGTCTTGCCCGCCTTGAATTCGGCCAGCCGCTGCGCCTGCTCGGCCCGCAACCCCTTGTAATCCACCGCCTCCAGCGCCTTGTCCCAAGCGGTGTGATAATCGCCCGAGTCATATTCCCAGCCCAGCGCCGATTGATAGGGGAACTGGTCCTTGCGGATGAAGTTAATCCGGCGCAACTCCGCCGCATCCATGTTCAACTCGATCGCCAGTACCTCGATCATCCGTTCGATGAAATAGGCCGCCTCCGTCACCCGGAAGGAACAGCGATAGGCCACACCGCCGGGGGCCTTGTTGGTATAAACCCCGTCCACGCCTACATAGGCCACCGGAATGTCATACGACCCGGTGCAGATGCTGAAGAACCCGGCCGGAAACTTCGTCGGGTCCGCGCAGGCGTCAAACGCGCCGTGATCGGCGGTCACATGGCAATGCAGCGCGGTGATCTTGCCCTCTTTCGTGGCGCTGATCCGCCCCTTCATCCAATAGTCACGGGCAAAGGCCGTGGCCATCAGGTTGTCCATCCGGTCCTCGACCCATTTCACCGGCTTTCCGGTAACGATGGAGGCCACGATGGAACAGACATAGCCGGGATAGACCCCCACCTTGTTGCCGAACCCGCCGCCGATATCGGGCGACACGACGCGGATATTGTGCTCCTCGATCCCCGACAAAAGCGAGGCGACGGTCCGCACCACATGCGGCGCCTGGAACGTGCCCCAGACGGTCAGCTTGCCATTCACCTTGTCCATGCTGGCCACACAGCCGCAGGTCTCCAGCGGGCAGGGGTGCGTGCGGTGATAGTAAACCATCTCCTCAGCCACCACCTCAGACGCCTCCAACGCCTGATCGGTCGCTTCCTTGTCGCCCACCTCCCACAGGAAGATGTGGTTGTGGTGCTTGCGCGGCCCATGCGCGCCCGACATGATGCCGTTCAGGTCCTCACGCAGCACCGCTGCATCGGGTTCCAGCGCCTTGAACGGGTCCACGATCACGGGCAGTTCTTCGTAATCCACCTCGACCAGTTCGATGGCATCCGCGGCGATATAGCGGTCGGTCGCTACCACAAAGGCCACTTCCTGCCCTTGGAACAGCACCTTGCCATCGGCCAGCACCATCTGCTTGTCGCCCGCCAGCGTGGGCATCCAATGCAGGTTCAGCGGCGCCAGATCGGCCGCCGTCAGCACCGCCACCACGCCGGGCAAAGCCCGCGCCGCATCAGCATTGATGGATTTCACCCGCGCATGGGCATAGGGCGACCGGACGAAATCCCCAAACAGCATCCCTGCCATCTTGATGTCGTCGACATAGTTCCCCTTGCCTTGGGTAAAGCGCACATCCTCCACCCGCTTGCGGCTGGACCCCATACCCTTGAGATTGGCAATCCGCTCTTCACGGCTTGGCGTCAGGTCGTTCATTCCGCGGCCTCCTTCGCATTCATCTCGGACGCTGCGGCCAGAATGGCCTTCACGATGTTCTGGTATCCGGTGCAGCGGCACAGGTTCCCGGCGATGCCAAAGCGCACCTCCTCCTCGGTCGGGTTCGGATTCTCGATCAGCAACCGATGCGCGCGGGTGATCATCCCCGGCGTGCAATAGCCGCATTGCAGCCCGTGATGCTCGCGGAAGGTCCGCTGCAACACATGCAACCCGTCCGGATTGCCAAGCCCCTCGATGGTGGTGATCTGCGCGCCCTCGGCCTGCGCCACGAACACCGTGCAGGCCTTCACCGACTTGCCGTTCATATCCACCGTGCAGGCACCGCAATGGCTGGTCTCGCAGCCGATATGCGGCCCGGTGATCCCCAGCCGCTCGCGCAGCGTGTGGATCAGCAATTCGCGCGGCTCGGCCAGAATGTCATGCACCTCACCATTCACGGTCAGGCTGACTTGCATCTTCTTTCCCATGCTCTCTCCCCCTCAGGCCCGCGACCAGGCACGTGCAATCGCACGGCCCAAAATCACGCCAGCCACATGTTTCTTGAACGCAATCGGCCCGCGATTGTCCTGCTGCGGATCAATGTCCCCCAGCATCGCCGCCACCGCCGCCATCACCGCATCGGCATCACAATCGCTGCCCTCCAGCGCCGCCGCTGCCGCCTCAGACCAGATCGGCGTGTCCGACAGGTTGGTCATGGCAACCGAGGCCGACGCCACCTTCCCCCCCGCCTTGGTCAACAGCACCGCCGCCGCCGCCGTGGCATAGTCGCCAATCTTGCGCTTCTGCTTTTCATAGGCATAGCCGCCGCTGGTGGCGGCAAAGCGGATACTGGTCAGGATCTCGTCATCCCCCCGCTCAGTGCTGTAAAGACCGTGAAAGAACTCCCGCGCCGCCACCTCGCGGCTGCCCCCCGGCCCCACCAGCGTGAACCGCGCGTCAAGGCACTGCATCAATCCCGGCATGTCATTGCCCGGATCGCCATTGGCGACATTTCCCCCCACCGTGCCCACATAGCGCACCTGCGGATCGGCAATCTGCAACGCCGCCTCACGCAGGATGGGCGCGGCCTTGGCCAGCCCCTCATGGCTGATCAGCTCGGCCTGCGTCACCATCGCGCCGATGGTCACCTGACCGCCAGAAACGGTGATCCCCTTCAACTCGGCCACCGATTGCAGGTCCACCAGATGGCCCACCGACGCCATCCGCAGCTTCATCATCGGGATCAGGCTGTGCCCCCCCGCAATGACCCGCGCCTCATCACCGTGTTCCGTCAAAATCCCGATGGCCGACGCAAGGTCGCCCGGCCGGTGATACTCAAAGGCCGATGGTATCATATGTTCCTCCCGCTCTGCGTCCGTCCCGCGCAGTTGACGAAAGGCTATGGCGATCGACCCGCAGGTTGAGGGGCGACAAACGAATGCGGCGCACTTTTGCACGAAATGCGAAATGCCCGCATGAACTGCGACAGCGCTACAGACCCAACGCCTCGCGCAACTCCGCCAGCCGCGCCCGGCTCACCGGAATCCGCAGCCCTTCGGCCCCCTCCACGCTGCATTGCCCGGAATCCTTCAACCGCTCGAACTTCACAACATGCGCGGGGTTCAGCAGATAACTCCGATGCACGCGCATGAATCCCAGCGGGGCCAACCGCTCTTCGGCTTCGGAAATCGACCAAGGGCAGAACAACGCCTCTGCCCCCTTCTGCATCACGGTATAATGCCCCTCGGCCCGCACCGCCGAAATCGTGGCCGGGTCCAGAAAGAAGGTCCGCCCTTCCTTTTCATGCGGCACGCGCAGCACCACAGGTTCGGCCCGCACCACCGGGGCGGCAACCGGTGTGAAACCCTCCACCGGGGGCGGTGCCTGCGGCCTCTGGGCCACAGCCACCGCCACGCCCGGTTCAGCTTCCTCTGCCGAGGGCGCAAAGGTGATCCCGGTCAGCAGGAACGCCGCGGAAATCACAAACGCCGCCAGCGTCACCAAAATGGCCAGCATCTCATTGCTCAAGGCCGGGCCAACCGCCCCAGCTTCGCCATCCGGCAGGAACCCGGTTCCCGCCATGGCGATGAAATGCACCATCACCACCGCGAGGCCAAACCCCACCGTCCCCAGCACGATGTTGCGCCGCCCGCGCTCCGAATAGGCCACCCGCACCGCCAGAACCGACAGGATCACCGATGCCACCAACGCCCCGCCAATCCCAAGCGGCGTATAGACCGGGCGGCACAACTCCATCCCCGACATGCCGATGTAATGCATCAGCGAAATGCCCAAGCCGATGATCACCCCCGCCAGCACCAGACTGCCCCGTGTCCGCGGCCGGAAATGCAGGATCAGCAGCGCCAGCCCCGTCATCAAAATCGCCACCAGCGCCGAGACAAGCGTTGTCAGCGCGTCATAAGTGTAAAGGATCGGCAGTTGCAGCCCCAGCATGGCCACGAAATGCATCGACCAGATGCCCCCGCCCAGCGCCACTGCCGCCATCGACACCGCCACCTTGCGCTGCGCCACTGTCCGGCGCGACACGCCGCGTGTCAGCGACAGCCCCGTAAACCCCGCCATCAAGGCGATGGCAAAGGCCGCAACCACAAGCCGCCAATCATGGCTGAATTCCAGCACCGAAAGCCTCCCCGCTCACGGACCGCATACCAACTTACAACCCACCGCCTACAACCGAAAGACCGCAGCGCAGATCGGACCGATACTCCCACATCACATATAGCGTGATAGTGTCGTGTTCCCTGCCCTCAGGCAATGGTGGCGCTGCCGATATGCCCCGCCGCCAGCGTCGCCCCACCCATGCCGGACCCGCTGATCAGAAAGTCAGGCCGCAGGCCTACCCCTCAACTCAGGTAATGGTTCACCGGCGCCAGCGGTGGCGGGGCTTCCCGCCCCAGATGCGGCGCAAGGCTGATCTCCGCCGCGCGGCAGATCGCATCCATGGCTATCCCGTTCTGGCTGGGTGCAAAGGGATGGCTCAACTCCTCCGTCACCTCGGCCAGCCCAAGGAACATGTATCCTACCACTGCCACGAACAAAGGCGTGGCCCATCCCGTCGTTTCCGTCAGGGCAAAGGGCAAGAGCAGGCAGTAAAGGTAAGTCGTCCGATAGATCAGCAGCGAATAGACAAAGGGCAGCGGGCTGTTGGCAATCCGCTCGCACCCCGCCTGTTGTTGCGCAATCCCCCCGATCCGCGCGGTCAGGCTGCGCGCCCCAAACCCGTCGATCCCGCCTGCACGATAGGCCGCCGCCACCATGGCCGATACCCCGTCCAGGGCCGCGCAGGGCGGATGCGGTGCCTCGGCCAACCGAACCACCCCGTCCCGCGCCGCCTCCGCCACCGGCAAGCCCCTCAGGTTCACGCGGTGCGCATGGATGAAATCCAGCGCCCCCTCCAGCATCGCCCGCCGCAGCGCCGGGTCGGCCACGAACACCTCCACCTCGCGCGCAAGGCTCCGCAAATCGGCCAGCAACCCACCCCAGAGCTTGCGCGCCTCCCACCAGCGGTCATAGGCCGCGTTGTTGCGAAACCCCAGAAACAGCGACAGCCCTATCCCGAACACGGCAAATGCCGATGCGTCCAGCCGCGGCACCGCGCCGATCACCCGATCCAGCCCCACAACCGCAGCCGCAAAGGCGGCCAGCACCAGCACGGGCAGCGCAATCCGCGGCACGATAGACCCGCGCAGCGCCGTCAGAAGATCCCAAAGGTTCGGCCTGTCCCTGACGATCATCCCGTACCCCTCGCGCTGCATCCACCCACGGGGCCGCGTTTTGCCAAGTGCTGCACCACCCCGCCCCACTTGTCCAGTTGCCAGATCGCGCGGCACGGCTGCCTCAGACGCGATCAGTGACACCCGGCTGTTACAAGAACTTCACTGGCACCACACAATCACTTCCTATATTCGGGAATTATGGAAAAGATGCATGCCGCCCACGCTTTCGCCACCCTCGGCCACCCCGACCGCTTGGCCGTCTTCCGCCTGCTCAACCGTTTTGCCCCGCGCGGCGCACGGCCCACCGAAATCGCCGCCGCTCTGAACCTCAAGCCCAACACCCTGTCGCATCACCTCGCCGACCTTACCGCCTGCGGCCTTGTCACCGTTACCCGCGACGGCCGCTCGCTCTATTACGCCGTCAACCTTGACGTGACCGAGGCGCTGATCGGCTACCTTGCGCTCGACGTGGGCCGCGCACGCCCCGATTTCCTCCTCCCCCTTCTTGCCCCGCCCAAGGAACCCGCCATGCGCGACACCGATTTCGACGTTCTCTTCATCTGCTCCGGCAACTCCGCCCGCTCGATCTTTGCCGAGGTGCTGCTGCGCGATCTGGGGCAGGGCAAGTTCCAATCCTTCTCCGCCGGAACCCGCCCCAACAGCGCCCTCAACCCCTTCGCGCTCGATGTCCTCACCCGCAACGGGCATGATGTCAGCGGCCTGCGCTCAAAGCACATCTCGGAATTTCAGCAGCCCGGCTCCATCACGATGGATTTCGTCTTCACCGTCTGCGACACCGCCGCCGCCGAGGAATGCCCCCCCTGGCCCGGCCAGCCCATCACCGGCCATTGGGGCCTGCCCGACCCGGTCAAGGCGACCGGCACCGATGCCGAAAAGGCCCTCGTCTTCGCCCAGACCTATGCTGCCCTGCGCCGCCGCGTCGCGGCCTTTGTCTCCCTGCCCTTCGACACGCTGACCCGCCTCTCGCTGCAATCCCGCGTGGATGAAATCAGCACCACCCCCGTCACCGAACCGAAAGGCTGATCCCCATGCCCCGCATCGCCCTCAACGGCCTTGGCCGGATCGGCAAACTCGTCCTGCGCAACCTCATCGACATGGGCGCAGGCGGCGACATCGTTCTCGTGAACGATCCGGCAGGCGATGCGGAACAGCACGCCCTCCTGATGGAATTCGACAGCGTGCATGGCCGCTGGCAAACCCCCGTCACCCACGCCCCCGGCACGCTGGTGCTGAACGGCCAGCCCATCCGCCTGACGCATGAGAAAACGCTCGAAGGCCTCCCCCTCGCCGACATGGGCATTGATCTGGTCGTGGATGCCACCGGCGTCTTCAAGACCGCCGCCAAGATCGCCCCTTATTACAGCGCCGGGGTGAAAAAGATCGTCGTCTCCGCCCCGGTCAAGGAGGACGGCGCACTGAACCTTGTCTACGGCGTGAACCACCACCTTTACGACGGCAGCCAGACCCTCATCACCGCCGCCTCCTGCACCACCAACTGCCTCGCTCCCGTGGTGAAGGTGATCCACGAATCCCTTGGCATACGCCACGGCTCCATCACCACCATCCACGATGTCACCAACACCCAGACCATCGTCGACCGCCCGGCCAAGGACATGCGCCGCGCGCGCTCTGCCCTGCTGAACCTGATCCCCACCACCACCGGATCGGCCACCGCCATCACTCTGATCTACCCCGAACTCAAGGGCCGCCTGAACGGCCACGCCGTCCGCGTGCCGCTTCTCAACGCCTCCCTCACCGATTGCGTGTTCGAGGTGGAACGTCCGACCACCGTCGAAGAGGTCAACGCCCTGTTCCAAACCGCCGCCGAAGGCCCGCTCAACGGCATCCTCGGCTATGAGACACGCGCATTGGTATCATCCGATTTCACCAATGATCCCCGCTCGTCCATCATCGACGCGCAATCCACGATGGTGGTGAATGGCACGCAGGTGAAGATCTACGCCTGGTATGACAATGAATGGGGCTATGCCTGCCGTCTGGCGGATATCACCCGCATGGTGGCGGCATCCCTGTGACCAGCCTAAACCCGATGCGCGCCTATATCGCCGTCACGGCGGCCTACTGGGCCTTCATGCTGTCCGATGGCGCGCTCAGGATGCTGGTGCTCCTGCACTTCAACGCGCTCGGCTTCACGCCCATCCAACTGGCTTGGCTCTTCCTGCTCTACGAAGTCGCAGGCATCCTCACCAACCTCGCCGCAGGCTGGCTCGCCGCCCGCTTCGGCCTTGCCTCCACCCTTTACGCGGGCCTCACGCTCCAGATCGCGGCCCTGCTGGCCCTGTCGCAACTTGATCCGACATGGGCCATCGCCGCCTCTGTGGCCTTCGTCATGGCGGTTCAGGGCGTGTCCGGCGTGGCGAAAGACCTTGCCAAGATGTCCTCCAAATCCGCCGTCAAACTGCTGGCCCCGACTGAGAACGGCGGCCTCTTCCGCTGGGTCGCCCTGCTGACGGGCTCAAAGAACGCCGTCAAGGGCGCGGGCTTCTTCCTCGGCGCCGTCCTCCTTGGCATGGCGGGTTTCCAACCCGCCCTCTGGACCATGGCCGCTGTCCTCACCACCATCCTGATCGCGGTCCTGCTGTTCCTGCCCAAAGGCCTGCCGGGGCGCATGAAATCGGCCGAAAGCTGGGGCGGCTGGCGCTCATCCGATGCCCGCATCAACCGCCTGTCACTCGCCCGCCTTTTCCTCTTCGGCGCGCGGGATGTGTGGTTCGTCGTGGGCATCCCGGTCTATTTTCAGGCCGTCCTGTCGGACGGAACCCCCGACAGCCGCCGCGCCGCCTTTTTCCTGATCGGAGGCTTCCTCGCGCTCTGGATCATCGCCTATGGCGCGGTGCAGGCCATGGCCCCCCGCATCCTTGGCGGCAAGGCGCAACCCCTGACCGCCACCACGCAGCAGGCCGCGCTCTGGTCCGGCCTCCTCGTCCCCATCCCCTTCGCGCTGGCCGCGCTGGCATTTTGGGCAGGCGATCCCGCGCCGTGGCTGACCGCCACGCTGATCGTGGGGCTGCTGCTGTTCGGCTTTGTCTTTGCAGTCAACTCCTCTGTCCATTCCTACCTGATCCTCGCCTTCGGATCGGCCGACCGCATCACCCGCGACGTGGGCTTTTACTACATGGCCAATGCCGCGGGCCGCCTGATCGGCACCCTCCTGTCCGGCCTCAGCTACCAATGGGGCGGCCTGCCCGCCTGCCTCACCACCGCCGGGGTCATGGCCCTGCTGGCATGGCTGGCCACCCGCGCCCTGCCCGCAAAAGCCGCGCCCTGATCCGCCCCCCTGAGTGGGACACCAGTTCCCGCCCCCTTCCCAACCCGACTTTACATTCCCTATCTTTTTTGTCAGGAAGGCATCAGCCAGCCCGAAGGGCAAGCCGTTCCGGTCCCTCACGGGGCCGTTCCCGCCCCTTCCGCTGGCCCCTGCACCCCCCTTCGCCCGCTGGCACCGTGCATCGGCCCCCGCCCGACCAACGGAGTGTCCCATGTCCCGCATCGCCGCCGTCCTTCTCTGCACCGCCCTCTCCACCCCCGCCCTCGCCGCCGATCCGTCTGCCGTCGTCGCCACCTATGCCGACATCGCCGCCGCCGCTTACGGCGACAGCCTGACCACCGCGCAGGCCCTGCAAACCGCCGTTGCCGCCCTCATCGCCACGCCGTCCAACGCCACCCTCACCGCAGCCCGCAGCGCATGGCTCGCCGCCCGTGTCCCCTATCAGCAGACCGAGGTGTTCCGCTTCGGCAATCCCATCGTTGATGATTGGGAAGGCAAGGTAAATTCCTGGCCGCTGGACGAAGGCCTGATCGACTATGTCGCCACCGGCTATGGGTTGAATGAGGAAAACACCCTCTCTCAACTCAACATCATCGCCACACCGAAATTCACCCTCTCGGGGTCCGAGATTGACGCCACAACCATCACCCCGGCCCTGATCGCCGACACCCTGCATGAGGCGGACGGGATCGAAGCCAACGTCGCCTCCGGCTATCACGCCATCGAATTCCTGCTCTGGGGGCAGGATCTGAACGGCACCGAACCCGGCGCGGGCAACCGCCCCTTCACCGATTTCCTGCAAGGCGCAGGCTGCACCGGCGGCAATTGCGATCGCCGCGCCGCCTATCTTGCCGCCGCGACCGATCTGCTGGTGTCCGATCTGGAATACATGGCCGCCGCATGGGCACCGGATGGCGAAGGCCGCGCCACTGTAACCGCCGATCCGCAGGCCGGGCTTCTCGCCATGCTCACCGGCATGGGCAGCCTGTCCTATGGCGAACAGGCGGGCGAACGGATGAAGCTGGGTCTGATGCTGAACGACCCCGAAGAAGAACATGACTGCTTCTCCGACAACACCCACAACAGCCACTTCTACGATGGCCTCGGCATCCGCAACGTCTATCTCGGCAGCTACACCCGCGTGGATGGCAGCACCGTCTCCGGCCCGGCCCTGTCCGATCTGGTCGCCGCCACCGACCCCGCCGTCGATGCGCGGCTCACGGCTGAACTCGACGCCTCCGTCGCCGCCCTTCAGGCCATCAAGACCGCTGCCGAAGAGGGCCTCGCCTATGACCAGATGCTCGCCCCCGGCAATGCCAAGGGCGAGGCGCTCATCACCGCCGCCATCAATGCGCTGGTGACGCAAACCGCCTCCATCGACCGCGCGGTAACCACCCTCGGCCTGTCGCAGATCAGCTTCGAAGGCTCCGACAGCCTCGACAACCCTGAAGCCGTGTTCCAGTGACCCCCCGCCGCGCGGCCCCTGCGGGAACGCGCGGCCCCCTCCTTGCCGTCACAAGATGGCGAAAGACCCCTACCATGCTGCGCGCGCTTCTGATCATCCTGCTGACCACACCCCCGGCCCTCGCACTGGATGACCCGCACCTGTCCACCCTCCCCCGCACCGCCGCCGAGTCCGCCCGCATCACCGCGATCGTCACCCCGCCCACCGATTTCACCAAACCCGAACCGTTCGAGGCACTCTCCGCCGGGGCCGCCACCGTCCGCGCCCGCGACACCACGGATGCCTTCAGCCAGTCCTCGGCCAACATGCCCTTCGACCATGAAATGCGCTTCAAACTCGGCAATGCCTTGTTCCGCAAGGCCTGGGTCGCCTCACCCGCCTCCACCCTCGCCTCCGATGGGCTGGGCCCGCTCTACAAC
The DNA here is from genome assembly GCA_943370085.1 of Variovorax paradoxus. Classification (GTDB taxonomy): domain Bacteria; phylum Pseudomonadota; class Alphaproteobacteria; order Rhodobacterales; family Rhodobacteraceae; genus Paragemmobacter. Next base: position 37,495 of record CALRPT020000017.1, read on the forward strand.
GCCCGCGCCTGTCAGGACTGCCATCTCAAGGATGGCCGTGGCCACCCGCCCGAAGGCCCGACAGAAAGCCGCGTCTCGCTGCTCCTGCGTCTCTCTGTGCCCGCCAATACTGGCCCCAACGACATTGCCGAATGGATCGCCACCGCACCCGACCCCACTTATGGCAACCAGTTGCAGGATTTCGCCGCCCCCGGCCACGCCGCCGAGGGAACACTGCAGATCACCTATGCCGACCTGCCCGTCCCCCTCGCCGATGGCACCGTCATCACCCTGCGCCAACCCACCTACACCCTGACCAACCCCGCCTATGGCCCGCCCGACCCCGGCCTGATGCTCTCCCCCCGCATCGCCCCCCAGATGATTGGCCTCGGCCTCTTGGAAGCAATCCCCGCCGCCGACATCCTCGCCCTCGCCGATCCGGACGACACAGATGGCAACGGCATCACGGGCCGCGCGCAGATCGTGCCCTCCATCGAATACGGCACCCCCATGCTGGGCCGCTTCGGCCTCAAGGCAGGCGCGCCCACCGTGCGCGACCAATCCGCCGCCGCCTTTGCAGGTGACATGGGCCTGTCCACCCCGCTCCACCCCGAACCCTGGGGCGATTGCAGCCAAGCCCAACCCAACTGCCGCACCGCCCGCCACGGCCAGGAACCCGGCCTCCGCGACGGTCTGGAAGTGGACGCTGAAAGCCTCGACCTCGTCACCTTCTACGCCCGAAACCTCGGCGTCCCCGAACGCCGCCGCGTGGACGATCCGCAAGTGCTGCGCGGCAAAGAGCTTTTCCACACCCTCACCTGCGCGGGCTGCCACACCCCGAAACATGTCACTCACCGCCTCACCGATCAGCCTGAGCAAAGCTTCCAACTGATCTGGCCCTATACCGATCTCCTGCTGCACGACATGGGCGCAGGACTGGCCGACAACCGCCCCGAAGGCCGCGCCACGGGCCGCGAATGGCGCACGCCGCCGCTCTGGGGCATCGGCCTGACCGCACAGGTCAGCGGCCACACCCAATTCCTCCACGATGGCCGCGCCCGCACCCTGCTGGAGGCGATCCTCTGGCACGGGGGCGAGGCGCAGCCCGCCCGCGACGCCACCATCGCCCTGCCCAAGACCGACCGCGATGCCCTCATCGCCTTTCTGGAAAGCCTCTGATGCGCCGCCTTACCCTGACCCTCGCCCTGATCCTCTCCCCCTTCACTGCCCGCGCCGATGTGACCGAAGTGGTCCAAGACCATATCCTCCCCGGCTACGCAGCACTGGCCACGGCTGCCGCCACGCTGAACACCGCCGCCCAAACGGATTGCACCCCCACCACCCTGACCCCCGCCTTCCATCACATGTTCGATGCCTGGATGGCCGTGCAACACCTCCACCTCGGCCCGGTCGAGGAAGAAGGCCGCGGCCTCTCCATCGCCTTCTGGCCCGATCCCAAGGGGCGCGGCCTTGCCGCGCAACGCGCCATATTGGCCAACGACCCCACCACCCTCACCCCCGACACCTTCGCCGATCAATCCATCGCCGCCCGTGGCCTGATGGCGCTGGAACGCCTGCTGTATCCGGACGGAACTCTCAAAGGTGACACCTGCACCCTCACCCGCCTGACAACCGCCGACCTCGCCCGCACCACCGCCGATGTCGCAACGCTCTGGCAGCAGGACTTCGCCGCCAACCTCACCACCGCAGGCCAACCCGGCAACACCCGCTTCCTGTCTGTGGCCGAGACGCGTCAGGCCCTGCTCACCCAACTGACCACAGGCCTTGAACAGCTCGCCGACCAACGCCTTGCCCGCCCCTTGGGCAGCTTCGACAAACCCCGCCCCGATCTGGCCGAGGCCCGCGCCTCCGGACGCAGCCTGCGCAACATCACCCTGTCGCTGCGCGCCCTGCGCGACCTGTCGGCCACCCTGTCACCCGACACAACCGCCCCCCTCACCGCCATCGACGCGGCCATTGCGAAGGCCGAGGCGCTGGATGACCCCACACTCTCTGGCACCACCGACCCGGCCAGGCGGCTCCGGATCGAAATCTTTCAACAGTCCATTCGCGCCGCTCATGACGCCGTGGTGACCGACCTTCCCCCCGCCCTCGGCGTGGGTATCGGCTTCAACGCGCTGGACGGAGATTGAACATGACCTCCCGCCGCTCCGTCCTCGCAGGCCTTGCCGCACTTTGCCTGCCCGCGCCCAGTTGGGCCGATGTCGGCAATCCCCGCTTCCTCGCCGCCGCGAAACAGGGCGACGGCTACCACCTCCACGGCCTCACCGCCTCTGGCGAAAGCCTCTTCTCCCCGCCTCTTCCCGCGCGCGGCCATGCCGCCACCGCCCATCCCCACCTACCCCTCGCCGTGGCCTTCGCCCGCCGCCCCGGCCTTTTCGCGCTGGTGATCGATTGCCGCGATGGCCGCCTTCTGCACAGCCTGACCCCACCCGATGGCCGCCAGTTCAACGGCCACGGCACCTTCTCCGCAGATGGCACGATCCTCTACACCTCCGAAGTCATCGCCGACACCTCCCAAGGCCGCGTCGGCCTGTGGGACACCCGCCACTTCACCCGCCTTGGCGAATGGTCCTCAGGCGGCATCGGCCCGCATGACATGAAACGCATGGCCGACGGCCGCCTCGTCATCGCCAATGGCGGCATCGCCACCGATCCGCGCGACCGGACCAAGCTGAACATCCCCGACATGCGCCCCAACCTGACGCTGCTCGATCCCGACGGCACCGTGCTCGATCAGGCCGAACTGGACCCCGCGCTGAACCGCAATTCCATCCGCCACCTGGCCCTGACGCAGACAGGCCAGATCGCCTTTGCCATGCAATGGGAAGGCGATGCGACAGAGACCGTCCCCCTGCTCGGCCTCTGGACCCCCGGCCTAAGCCCCATCCTCTGCCCCGCCCCGGAACCCGAGGTGTTGCGGATGCAGGGCTATGCCGGGTCCATCGCCGTGGCGACAAGCGGCGATATCGCCATCACCTCCCCCCGCGGCGGTCTGGTGCAGGTCTTTGCCGCCGATGGCCGCTTCCTCGCCAGCCAATCCCGGCAGGATGTCTGCGGCATCGCCGCCCTTCCCGATCCCGACGGCGGCGGATTTCTGGCCAGCGACGGGATGGGCGTGCTGCTGCGTCTGAACGTGGCAGCGGGCACCATCCGGGCCAGCGCATTGCAAAGCCACCCCCTCGCCTGGGACAACCACCTCGTCCCCCTGACCTGATCGCCAGCGGCCAAGCCGGGAGGGCAACCGCCCTCCCGGACCCTCCCGCCGCAAGATCGGGCATGGCGCTCTGCTGCATCGCCCCCGGAAGGGCTGTCTGCCCTCCCGGACCCACCCGAGGGTATTTGGGCCAAGATGAAGACCACGCCCTTTCACCCGGTCAGGGGTTTTCTTTCAGGGTCTGATGGTCCACCACTATCCCCGCATGTTTCGAAGAAAAGGCCCCCGCGATGTTTGACGCCATCCTGATCGAGAAATCCGAAACCGGCCAGAGCGCACGCCTCGCCACCCTGTCGCCCGACCAGTTGCCGCAGGGCGATGTGGCGGTCGATGTCGAATGGTCCACGCTGAACTACAAGGACGCGCTTGCCATCACCGGGGCCTCGCCCGTGGTGCGCAGCTTTCCGATGGTGCCGGGGATCGACCTTGCGGGAACCGTCTCTGAAAGCAGCCACCCCGATTTCCGCGCCGGCGACCGCGTGGTGCTGAACGGCTGGGGTGTGGGCGAGAAACACTGGGGCGGGCTGGCTGGACAGGCGCGGCTGAACGGCGATTGGCTGATCCCCCTGCCTGCGGGCATTTCCCCCCGCGCCGCCATGGCCATCGGCACCGCCGGCTATACCGCCATGCTCTGCGTCATGGCGCTGGACCGTCACGGCATCACGCCAGCCTCCGGCGAAGTGGTGGTCACGGGCGCGGCAGGCGGCGTAGGCAGCATCGCCACCGCCCTGCTGGCCAAACGCGGCTATACTGTCGCCGCCGTCACCGGCCGCGCGGCCGAGGCCGACTACCTCCGCTCCCTCGGCGCGGCCAGCATCATCGACCGCGCCGAACTGTCCGCTCCCGGCAAGCCGCTGGCCCGCGAACGCTGGGCAGGTGCAGTGGATGTGGCGGGCGGCACCGTGCTGGCCAATGTGCTGGCCGCCATGCGCTATCGCGGCGTTGTCGCCGCCTGCGGCCTTGCCGCCGGGATGGACCTGCCCACCACCGTCGCCCCCTTCATCCTGCGCGGCGTCACGCTGGCGGGCATCGACAGCGTGATGTGCCCCAAACCCGACCGCATCAAAGCCTGGGACCATCTGGCGCAGGAACTTGACCTGACCCTGCTGGAGTCCATGACCACCGAAATCGCGCTGGCCGACGTGATCGACACCGCCCCCCGCTTCCTTCAGGGCCAAGTGCGCGGCCGCATCGTCGTGCCTGTCGGCCCCGCGAAATCCTGACCGCACTCAGGCGCTCAAAGATCAGGCGTTCAGATCCTGCAACAGCCGGCCATGCTTGCGCACCTCGGTCAGCACCTCGTCAAAGGTGCCGATCTTGCGCCCGCGGAGCATGGTCAGCATCTTCAGGAACGCATCCGCCGTCGCCACCGCATCGCCCAGCGCAGTATGGCGCGCCTCTTCGGATATGGTGATCCCCAGCCGATGCGTCAGCGCGTCAAGACTGTGCTCCTCATGCTGGCTGAACACCACCGCCGACAGCAGCACCGTATCCAGAATGGGCATGTCGAACCGCTTGCCGATGGCAGGTTCGGCCCGCCGCAGAAAGGTCATGTCAAAGGGCGCGTTATGCGCCACCAGCACCGCCCCTTCGGCAAAGCGGTGGAACCGCGCCAAGGCCTCGGTCACCCCCGGCGCATCGGCCACCATCGCGTCGGATATACCATGCACCGCAGTCGAAGCCGCCGGGATCAATCGCCCCGGATGGACCAGCGTGTTGAACACCTCGCCCTCCACCCGCCGCCCGTTCACGATCCTCACGGCGGCGATCTGCACCACCTCATCACCCTGTTGCGGCATCAGCCCGGTGGTTTCCGTATCAAAGACCACATAGGTCAGCTGATCCAACCGGCTGTTCAGCACAGCCCCGCGCCGTTCCTGCCCCAGCAGATCGAAATCATAGGTCACCCGCCGCGCCACAGGCTCGGGCCGCTTCACCGACCGCCGCGCTTGCAGGATCGGCAGGCACACCGTCTCGAACCCACCCTCCATCACCTCGGGCCAGATATCCGTGGCATGTTCCGCCAGAAAGCTGCGCCCCGTCGCCTCCGGCAGACCCGCCTCCAGCGGCAGGTCCAGAAGCCGCTCCAGCGCCGCCATCGTCAGCGGCTTGCCCTGCCAGACGATGCGCAAGGATGCCCCGCCAAATTCCTCATCCAGTCGCAGCTTCAGCCGCGCCACCCCCGCCATCCGCGCAATCTCGCGGCACAGCAATCCGGTGAACCCCACCAGCTCATAGGCATTGCAACCGATCATCAGCGCAGACGGTGCAACCTCCACCACCAGCCCCGCGCCCTCGACCCGCGCCTTGATGCTGTCCAGCACATCCTCGCCCCGCAGCATCGTATAGGGCAGCGTTTCCGGCCGCCGCTCCTGATTGCTGCGCGCGATTTCCTGCACCATGGCCACCAGCGCCACCACCTCGGCATCCAGCGCCGCCACCAGCGCGGCATCGCCCCCCTCGCTCGCTGCCTCGCGGATCGTGGCGATCCCGGCCACCGACCGGCTGATCCGCTCCAGCGCCTCGGCGATGAACGCCTCGCGCCGCGCCGAAACGGCGAAATCCTGCGTCACATCGCGCAGGGTCAGCACATAGCCCGGCGCATCGCCCTCGCCTGCCAGCAGGCGCATCCGCCCCGCCAAGAGCGCCCGCCCCTGCATCGGCGTGCAGATCAGATCCGATGCCGCATCCGCCGCGCCCGTTTCCGCCAGCCGCTGATAGGCATCCTGCAACGGCCCCTCGCGCAGATAACCGAACACGCTGCGCGCCAGCCCCGGCTGATGGGCAAGGTCCAACCCGCCCGCGCCAAGGAATTCTGCCGCCTGACTGTTGTAGAACACCAGTTGATGATCCCCCGTGCAGATCATCACCCCCACCGGCACATCCGACAAAAGCCGCTCCAGCCGCGCCTTTTCCGCCGTAAGCCGCGCCGTCTCGCGCCCGATCGCCTCGGCCAGTGCGCTGCGCGTCTCGGCCAGCCGATCCGACGCGGCCTCCGCCGCCGGGGCCAGATCGCCCAGATAGCGCGCCACCTCCATCTCCAGCGGGCGGTCCACATCGGAATGCGCCCGCGCCCGCAGCGCCCCTGCCAACAGGTCGATGGGCCGCGCCACGTTCTTGTCGAACAGGAACCAGACCCAGGCGATCAGGCCCAGGCTTCCGAACCCCGCCACCGTGGCGATCTGCACCAGCCCGTTCGCCTGCGCCGCCAGTTCCGGGAACCGCGTCAGCGCCAGCCAGACCCCCGCCCCGATCGCCAGAAGCGACCCCACAGCCAGCAGCGCAAAGAACAAAAGGATGCGCAGCCGCAGGCTCGCCCGGGTGATCACATCGGCGCCCCCCCATCCATGATCCGCCGGATCTCGCCCCGCAATGTGCCCAGATCGAACGGTTTGGTCACAAACCCATCCGCCCCCAGCGCCATCGCCTTGCGCTTTTCCAACGCCGACCCGCGCGCCGTCATCATCACCACCTTCACATCATGCAGCGCCGGGTCCAGCCGGATCTCCTGACAGATCTCATAGCCCGACACCGACGGCAGCATGATATCCAGCAGCACCACCTCCGGATGGCGGCTGCGGATGAAGGGCAGCGCCTCTGCCCCGTCGGCCACCCGCGCATGGCCATAGCCCTCGCGCTTCACCACATATTCCAGCGCGATGGCGATGTTGTCCTCATCCTCCACGATCAGGACAAGCGGCTCTCTCTTCTTGTCTGTCATCCCCCCGGCCTCCGGCATGCCACCACCCCCGTCTGATCCTCCGGCAGCAGAGGCTCCCATTCGCCCCCCTCCAGCACGCCGGCATCCGTGATCTTCATTTCCGTCGTCATCCGCACCGACCGCTGGCCCGCGCAATCCACGGCCACCGTCCACTGCTCCACCCCGCGCCAGCGGGCAAAGCCATAGGCATTGGCAAGGATCAGGTCCGCATTGCCCGGATGCACCAGCATCTGGCGCGTATCCAACGCCACAAAGCGCGTCACCAAGGGCGCGATCATCGTCCAGGGCCGCAGCGCCTGTGGCCGGTCATCCGCCCAGACCACCGCCACACCCTCAGGCAGGCCCGCCGACAGACGCCCGTACCAGCTATACTCGCTCCACGCCGTATAGCTGATCAAACCCAGCGCCGCCGCCGCCGGCATGATCCAGGCCGGCAACACCGGCACCCAGCGCCGCAGGATGAACGCGATCCCCGCACAGGCAAAGGCCGCCACAATCGCCGCGATCAGTTCAAGACCCATAACCCGCCCACCTCAACTTCTGGCGCCGCGGGATTGTCCCACGGCAGATTGCATTGTTCGCACGACCACGAAAGCATCGCGCAGATGCGATCGCTCGAAATCCGACATTTCCGACAGCGACAGGAAATTGTCCGGCTTTTCACCGCCGCGCACCTGCCGCGCCTGATGCTCCAGCCGCGTCCGCGCGATCAGATCATAGGCCTCGATCAGATCGCGCGCACCGGATGCCGAAATCACACCCGCCGCCTCGGCCGCTTCCAGCCGCGCGCGCGTATTGGCCGGGGCCAGCCGCCCGATCAGCGCATAGACCCGCGCCAGATCGGCCACCGGCACCACGCCCTGATGCTTCATGTCGATATGGTTCTTGTGCTCGCCCGACCGGATCGTCGCAAACCCCCGCAGCAGCCCCAAAGGCGGTGCGTGCTTCAGCGAATTCTGGATCATATGCGCCACAAAGATCGAATTCTTCGCCGCCAGCGCCAGCGTCTCCTCCTGAAGCGCCCGGAACAGCGCTGGCTCCCCTCCAATAGGCCGCAGGTCGAACATCACGGATGCCAGCATCTGCGCCGTCGGATCAGGCCGCGCTACCCAACCCGCGAAATACTCGCGCCACACCCGCACCGGCTGGCACCAGCCCGGATTGGTGGCCATCATGTCACCGGGGCAATACACATATCCGCACCCGTCCAGCCCGTCTGACACGAACTTCGCCAGCGCGGCGAAATAGGCCATGTCCCCTTCTGTCGCCTCATCCGACAGAATCAAGCAATTGTCCTGATCCGAAACCCCCGTCTGCTCTTGCCGCCCCTGCGATCCGCAGGCCAGCCACAGATAGGGCACCGGCGCCGGGCCAAGGCTCTGCTCGGCCAGCCACAACAGCCGCCGCGTCACTGTATCGGCAATGTCGGTGATCAGCCGCGTCACCACCTCATGCGCGTTATGCGCCCCCACCAGCTGCGCCAGAAGCCGCGGGATGCGCGCCGTCACCGCCGCCAGCTGCGCCGCATCCGTGGCCATCGCCGCATCGCGCACGAATTGCGCTGACGACACCGCCTGAAAGCGCGTCAGGTCGGTCTGCGTCACCATCCCCACCAACGCGCCGTTTTCCACCACCGGCAAATGCCCGATCCGCCGCTCCAGCATGATATGCAGCACATCCGACCCCAGCGCCGATGGCGGCAACGTCACCGGATCGCGCGTCATAACCGCGCCCACCGCTGTTTCGGGCGATATCCCCCCGGCCAGCACCTTGTTGGTGAAATCCCGCACCGTGACCAACCCGGCAAAGCGCCCCTCTTCGGTCACCCCAAGGCTCGACACCCGGTTATCCCGCATCACCTCTGCCGCCGCCCGGATCGACAGCGTCGCCGGCACCGTGAGCGGCTCATGCGCCATCAGGCTGGCCACCTTCTGCGCCGTCAGATCGGCCTCGCGGTGCTCCGCCCCGCGCCCACGCTGAAAGAAACGCTCGAATGACGGAAACTCCGCGATCAGCCGCCGGAACTCGGCCACCGGCAGCATCAGCAACACAGAATCCTGCGTCGCCCGCGCCGTCGTCACCGCCAACCCGGCGCGCATCAACCCGCGTTCACCGAAACTGTTGCGCGGCCCCAGAAGCGACACGATCCCGCCCGAAGGTTCCAGCACCTCCACCGCGCCGCGCTTTACCAGAAACAGGCCCCGCAGCGGCTCGCCCGCGTGATAGACCTCTTCACCCGCGCCATATTCCCTGCGGCTGAAGGAACCGGCGACACGCGCCAACTCGTCCTGCGGCAGGCCATCATAAGGATGCACCGTCTCCAGAAAGGCGATGATGGTCGTCAGCCCCTCATCCATCGCAAATCCCCGGCCAATCCCTGATTGAAAAAAGGGGAAAGCCCCGGCGACACGCGCCGGGGCTTTCGATCTTGCTTAGTGGGCCTGCGCCGCACCGGCACCTTTCGGCACGCGGATCGACTGGATCAGGTCCTGCACGTCCTGCGGCGGAGCTTTGGTCATCGAAGACACGATGTAAGCCACCGCAAAGTTCAGCAACGCGCCAATCGGACCAAAGGCCGCCGGCGAAATGCCAAGCCAATGTGCGTCCGGCGTGTTCGGGAACATGTTCGTGCCAGGGATGAAGAACCAGCCCAGGTAGAGGAAGATGTAGACCGCGGTCGAAATCAGACCGACCAGCATGCCGAGGATTGCACCTTCCTTGGTGACGCGGGTGGAGAAGATCCCCATCATCAGCACCGGGAAGATCGTCGCAGCCGCCAGACCGAAGGCCAGTGCCACCACCTGCGCGGCAAAGCCGGGCGGGTCCAGACCAAGCCAGGTCGCCAGCACGATGGCGAAGGCCATCGAAATCCGTGCGGCCAGAAGCTCGCCCTTTTCGCTGATCTTCGGGTTCAAGGCACCCTTGATCAGGTCGTGGCTGATCGCCGACGAAATCGCCAGCAAGAGACCCGCCGCCGTCGACAGCGCGGCGGCAAGACCACCGGCAGCAACAAGCGCGATCACCCAGCCCGGAAGCTTTGCAATTTCCGGATTGGCCAGAACCATGATGTCGTTGTTCACCGTGGTCAGTTCGTTGCCGACGATGCCCTGTGCGGCCAGCGTCTGCCCGTTCAGGCCGTTGGCCGGATCGGCCAGCGCAGCGTCCAGTGCCGTTTTCGCTTCGTCAACCTTGGCTTCAAGAGCAGCCTTGTCGGCATCAGCCGGAGCGTCGGCCAGAGCCTTGTTCGCATCGGCCAGTGCCTTGTTTGCCGCTGCCAGTGCAGGCTTTTCGTTGAAGTACTGGATCAGCCCGTCGCCGTTCTTGTCCGAGAACGCCAGCAGACCAGTTTTTTCCCAGTTCCGGATCCACGACAGTTCCGGGTTGCTGTCGATTTCAGCAATCGAAAGCGCCGGCGCACTGAAGGTGTCGCCCGTCGATGCACCCGGCCAGAAGGTCGTGGTGATGTTCAGACGCGCCATCGAACCCACAGCCGGAGCCACGGTGTACAGCAGCGCGATGAACACAAGGGCCCAACCCGCAGACAGACGCGCATCCGACACTTTCGGAACTGTGAAGAAGCGGATGATGACGTGCGGCAGGCCTGCCGTACCGATCATCAGCGACAGCGTGACAAGGAACATGTTGAACATGTTCGGCGTGTCGGCGGTATAGGCCGCAAAGCCCAGATCCGTCACCACCTGGTCAAGCTTGGCCAGGAAGTCCACATCGCCACCGGTCGGCGCGTAGTTTCCGATAAAGCCCAGCTGCGGCAGGATGTTGCCGGTCAGTTGCAGCGAGATGAACAGCGCCGGGATCGTATAGGCGATGATCAGCACGATGTACTGCGCCACCTGCGTATAGGTGATGCCCTTCATGCCGCCGAACACCGCATAGGCGAACACGACCGCCGAACCGATCAGCAGACCGGTCGTCGTCGACACTTCCAGGAAGCGCGCAAAGGTCACGCCCACGCCCACCATTTGCCCGATAACATAGGTGATCGAGATCACCAGAAGGCAGACCACGGCCACCATGCGGGCCGAGGTGGAATAGAAGCGATCCCCCACGAATTCCGGCACGGTAAACTTGCCGAACTTCCGCAGGTAAGGCGCCAGAAGCAGTGCCAGCAGCACATAACCGCCGGTCCAGCCCATCAGGAAGACCGAGTTGCTGTAGCCCCCGAAGGCGATCAGACCCGCCATCGAGATGAACGAAGCCGCCGACATCCAGTCAGCCGCCGTCGCCATGCCGTTGACCACCGGGCCAACGCCTTGGCCCGCTGCATAGAATTCCGCCGTCGAACCGGCGCGTGCCCAGAAGGCGATCCCGAAATACAGCGCGAAGGACGCACCGATGACGAGAAGGTTAAGGGTAAACTGATCCATTTTCCCGCTTACTCCTCAACGCCGTGTTCTTTGTCGAGCTTGTTCATCTTTGCCGCATAGGCAAAAATCAGCACGAGAAAGACGTAAATTGCCCCGTTCTGCGCCATCCAGAATCCAAGATCGGCACCGCCGACACTGATCCCCGAAAGCGCAGGACGAAGGATGATGCCCATCCCGAAGGAACACACGAACCAGATCACCATCGAAATCGTGATGACCCGGATATTCGCGGCCCAATAGGCGTTGGACGATGACTTGTCCGCCATGAGTGCTACTCCCTGTAGGTTTCTTCTCTCCACCTCCGCACCCCCCTTTGCGGGGATGCGGTCTCCCCTCGTTACGCCGCCACCCGTGTCACGATGGCCGAAAGCGCCGCACGGATGGCCGCGATGGAACCCATCGCATCCACCCGCTGCAGCACGCCCTGCCCCTCGTAATGGGCGATCAACGGTGCCGTCTGGGCGTGATAGGCTTGCAGCCGCTCCCGCACCGTTTCGGCATTGTCGTCGGCCCGGCGCTTGAACGCCGTGCCGCCGCATTTGTCACAAGTGCCCGCCACCGCAGGCTGCTTGAATTCGTCATGATAGCCTTCGCCGCAAGCCGCGCAGGTAAACCGCCCCGCAACCCGGCCGACCATGGCCTCGTCATCCACGTCAAGGCTGACAGCCGCCGTCACCTTCTGGCCCGCCGTTTCCAGCAACCCGTCCAGCGCCGCCGCCTGCCCCGCCGTGCGCGGAAACCCGTCCAGGATGATGCCCTTGGCCACATCCGGCGCCGCCATGCGGTCCTTCAGAATGGCCAGCACGATGTCATCGGAAACCAGTTGCCCGGCCTCCATCACCGCCTTCGCGGCCTTCCCGGCCTCCGTGCCCGCCGCCACCGCGGCGCGCAACAGATCACCCGTGGAAAGCTGGACCAGACCGAAATCCTCTTCCAGCATCCGCGCCTGCGTGCCCTTTCCGGCCCCCGGGGGGCCCAGCAGGATCAACACGGCAGGTTTGGTCATCACCTCGGACACCGCCCTCACCCCCGGTTCGCGCGGTTTTCGATCAGCTCTTCCACCACCGACGGATCGGCAAGGGTCGAGGTGTCGCCAAGGCTTGCAAAGTCGTTCTCGGCGATCTTGCGCAGAATGCGGCGCATGATCTTGCCCGATCGCGTTTTCGGCAGGCCCGGCGCCCACTGGATCAGGTCCGGCTTGGCAATCGGCCCGATCTCGGTCCGGACCCAGGCCTCCAGCTCCTTCTTCAGCGCGTCCGACGGCTCCTCGCCCTTCATCAGCGTGACATAGGCATAGATGCCTTGCCCCTTGATGTCATGCGGGTAACCCACCACCGCCGCCTCGGCCACCTTGGGATGCGCCACCAGCGCGGATTCCACTTCCGCAGTCCCCATCCGGTGGCCGGACACGTTGATCACGTCATCCACACGGCCCGTGATCCAGTAATAGCCATCCGCATCACGGCGGCAGCCGTCCCCGGTGAAGTAATAGCCGCGATACTGGCTGAAATAGGCCTCCTCGAACCGCGCATGGTCACCCCAGAGCGTCCGCATCTGTCCCGGCCAGCTGTCCGCGATGCACAGCACACCATCGGTTTCCGTCTCGGTCATCACCTTGGCCGTCGCCGGGTCCAGAACGATGGGCTGCACCCCGAAGAAGGGCTTCGTCGCCGATCCGGGTTTTTGCGGAATGGCCCCCGGCAGCGGCGTGATCAGATGCCCCCCGGTTTCCGTCTGCCAGAAGGTATCGACGATCGGGCATTTCCCCTTGCCGACATGCGTGTTGTACCAGTTCCACGCCTCGGGGTTGATCGGCTCCCCCACCGAACCCAACAACCGCAGGCTGGAAAGATCATGCTTCTCCACCCATTCCGGCCCCAGCCCCATCAGGCTGCGGATCGCGGTCGGCGCGGTATAGAACTGCGTCACCTTGTGCTTGGCGCACACTTCCCAGAACCGCCCAGCATCAGGGAAGGTCGGCACGCCCTCGAACATGATCGTGGTGGCCCCATTGGCCAGCGGCCCATAGACGATATAGCTGTGGCCCGTCACCCAACCCACATCCGCCGTGCACCAGAAGACATCGCCTTCCTGATAGTCGAACGTCAACTGATGCGTCATGGCCGCATAGACCAGATACCCGCCCGAGGTGTGCACAACCCCCTTCGGCTTGCCCGTCGAGCCAGAGGTGTAAAGGATGAACAGCGGATCCTCCGCCCCCACTTCCGTGTAGGCGCAATAGGGTGCCGCCGCCGCCATCTCGGCCTTCAGATCCACATCGCGCCCCTCAACCCAGCTGGTCTGGTCGCCCGTATGCTTCACCACAAGGCATTTCACATGGTCATCACAATGCAGCAGCGCCGCATCGGCATTGGCCTTCAGCGGCGTCTTCTTGCCCCCGCGCGGCGCCCAGTCGGCGGTGATCACGATCTTGGCTTCCGAGTCATTCACCCGGTTCGCCAGTGCATCCGGAGAGAACCCGCCGAACACCACCGAATGGATCGCCCCGATCCGCGCACAGGCCAGCATCGCATAGGCCGCCTCCGGGATCATCGGCATGTAAAGAACGACGCGGTCGCCCTTCTTCACCCCATGCGCCTTGAGCACATTGGCCATACGGCAGGTCTGCTCCAGAAGCTGGGCATAGGTGATGTGCTGCGCGGGAGTCTTCGGATCATCGGGCTCCCAGATGATCGCCGTCTGGTTGGCCCGCGCCATCATGTGGCGGTCAATACAGTTGGCCGACACGTTCAGCGTGCCGTCTTCATACCATTTGATCGATACCTTGCCGTATTCGAACGTGGTGTCCTTGACCTTGGAATAATCCTTGATCCAGTCGATCCGCTTGCCCTGCGCAGCCCAGAACGCCGCCGGATCGGCGACCGAATCCGCATACATCCGCTCATAACCCGCCGCATCGACATGCGCCTTGGAAATGAATGCGTCCGAGGCCGTATAGACCCCCTGCGTCTGCACGGTATCTGCCATGGATTTTCCTCCGCCTTCGCCCTGTTGCGCCAGGTCTCCCCCCCGGAGTCCATCGCATCACGCAACCGCTATAATAGTTGATCTTTAGTTAATTACCAACAAGTCATTGATGTCCATCGTATTTCTTGTCAACTGATTGACGGATTTCTTGACTTTTTGTCAATATTTTTACAATCCACCAACTAACCCCCCGTTTCGCCATACGATTTCCCAAAGCCACGCGCAGCGTCGAAGACAGACCCGCGCAATGCTGCACCTGCGGCAAAAAATCCCACTGCGCGGCGGTCCCGGCCATGCACGGAAAACCTGTCGCAGCACGGCCCTGCACGCCTCGGGTGATTCCCGCGCGGAAACGGCCAGCAGTCGCCAGAACAACAGGGGGAAAATCCGGCCTAGACGACCCGCGCAATCCGCGCCACAAGCCGCAACGCATGGGTGGCATCCATCGCCATCGCAGGCAGCACCGGATCATAGCCCGCACGGATCAGCGCCGCGATTTCCGGCCTTAGCATAACCTCCCCCCCGGCCCCCGCCGCCAGCGGGGATATCTCGCCAAAGGCACGATCCGACCAAAGCAGGATCATCTGCACCGCTTGGCTCAGCGCCAGCGTCTCGGCCGACACCGCCTCAAGATGCGCGTCCATCCGAACAAAGACGAACACCGCCCGGATCGCCCCCTCCGGATCGAACCGGAAGATGCGATACTGGTTCGCCCCCGCCTCCTCCAGCCGCGCGCAGAGCGCCGCCAGCCCCGGCACCAGCCGGTCCAGATTGGGCACCTCCGGCAATTCCGCCCAGTCGCGAAAGAAGAAGATCATCAGGTTCGCGCCCAGTTCCGGGTCGGTCTCGGCCATCCTGTGGCCTGCCAGCGCCACCACGGCCTCCACCGCGCCCTTCACCACCCCCAGCGTCGCGTCCTCGACACCAAAGACCACTGGCACGATGGGCCGCCCCCAGCGCGCGAACAGATATGTGCCATCGGCACGGGTGAACAACGCCTGAACCTCATCCGGGGTCATGAAACACTCCTTCACGGCCCGTGCGTCCTTCACGCCCGGACACCAAAAATTTTCCCGAATATCTATGCCCCGCTCACGCCTCGAACAGATCGCTCTGCCCCGGCGCGCGCGGCGCCTCCAACCCCAGATGCCGCCAGGCCTTGGCCGCCAGCATCCGCCCGCGCGGCGTGCGCTGGATCAGACCTTGTTGCAGCAGATAGGGCTCGATCACCTCTTCGATGGCATCGCGCGCCTCCGACAGCGCCGCCGCAATGGTTTCCACCCCCACCGGCCCACCCCCGTAATTCTCAGCCAGCAGCAGCAGATAGCGCCGATCCGCCCCATCCAACCCCAGATGATCCACGCCCAGCCGCGTCAGCGCCCGATCGGCGATGGCCTTGGTCAGGCACCCATCCCCCTCGACCAGCACGAAATCCACCACCCGCCGCAGCAGACGCCCCGCGACGCGGGGCGTGCCCCGCGCGCGCCGCGCAATCTCACGCGTGCCCTGCGGCTCGGCCTGCACACCCAAAAGCCGCGCCCCACGCGCAACGATCAGATCCAGCTCATCCTCGGTATAGAACTGCAACCGCGTCGGTATCCCGAACCGGTCGCGCAGCGGCGTCGTCAACAACCCCAGCCGCGTCGTCGCCCCCACCAGCGTAAAGGGTTGCAACTCGATCCGCACCGTCCGCGCCGCCGGCCCCTCGCCGATCACCAGATCCAGCGCGAAATCCTCCATCGCGGGATAAAGCACCTCCTCCACCACCGGCGACAGGCGATGAATCTCGTCGATGAACAGCACATCGCGCGGTTCCAGATTGGTCAGAATCGCCGCAAGATCGCCGGGCTTGGCCAGCACCGGGCCGGACGTCATGCGAAACCCCACCCCCAATTCCCGCGCCATGATCTGCGCAAGTGTGGTTTTCCCCAATCCCGGCGGGCCATGGAACAGCGTGTGATCCATCGCCTCGCCGCGCATCCGGGCGCTTTCGATGAAGACGCGCAGATTGGCCCGCGCCTCCGCTTGCCCCACGAATTCTTCCAGCGCCTGCGGGCGCAAGGCGCGGTCGGTATCTTCGGGCAGCCGCTCAGGCCGCAGGGTCGGGTCCGGGTCCATCATGGCGGGAACATTCACAGAACGCCGCCGCTTTGGCAAGCACCCGAAACCCTATTCCCACGGCCCCCGCGCCGCCACCCCAACCTTGCCCCAGCGCTTTCCCTCTGCCGCCAGCGCCTCCAGCGCCGCCACCCGGTTCGCGGTCGCGGGATGGGTGGAAAACAGCGCATCCCGCTTGAACGCATGCAACGGGTTGATGATGAACATATGTGCCACCGCCGGGTTCCGCTCGGCGGCATCATTGTCGATCCCCTTGGCAAAGGCGTCGATCTTCTTCAGCGCCGAAGCCAGCCACATCGGATTGCCGCAGATCGCCGCCCCCACCTTGTCGGCCTCATATTCGCGCGACCGGGAAATGGCCATCTGCACCAACCCCGCCGCCAGCGGCGCAAAGATCATGATCGCAATCGTCCCCAAGGCCCCGCCGGGCCGGTCGCGCCCGCCAAAGAACATCGCGAAATTGGCCAGCATCCCGATCGCCCCGGCAAATGTCGCTGTCACCGTCATGATCAGCGTGTCGCGGTTCTGGATATGCGCCAATTCATGCGCCATCACCGCCGCCACCTCCTCGGCCGTCAATCGCCGCAAAAGCCCCGTCGTCGCCGCCACCGCCGCATTTTCCGGGTTCCGCCCCGTGGCAAAGGCATTGGGCTGATCCGTATCGATGACGTAAACCTTGGGCCGCGGCATCCCCGCTCCATCGGCCAGCCGATGCACCATCCCCACGAACTCCGGCGCGGTCTGCACATCCACCTCGCGCGCCCCGGTCATCCGCAGCACCGCCTTGTCGGCATTCCAATAGCCGTAAAGGTTCATCCCCGCCGCCACGACAAAGGCCAGCAGCGCGCCCGTGCCGCCGCCGATCATCGCGCCGATGCCCATGAACAGCGCCGTCAGCGCCGCCATCAGAACGAATGTCTTGGTATAGCCGGTCATCCGCAGGCCCTCCGTTTCCCACCAAAGATGGGAAATCCGGCCCCCCGCGCAAGCCCCTTGCGGTAACCTCTACTTCGGCGCCAACAGCTTCAACGCCGCCCGGATCAGCCCCGCCGCATCCGCCTCGGGCGCATCCGCCGCCACGGTCGCCACGGCCTGCGCCGCATCGCCGGGTCCATAGCCCAAATTGCTCAAAGCCGACAGCGCATCCGCACGCGCCGCCGCCCGTGCCTGCGCCGCCCCGTCCACCTTCACCGCCCGCTTGGGCGCAGGCGCAAAAGGCTCGATCACCGCATCCGCCGCGTCCGCCACCGCAGAGACCGAAAGGTTACCCCCCATCGCCATCAACCCCGGCGCCTTGGACTTCAACTCAAGGATCACCCGCTGCGCCAGCTTCGGCCCCACGCCGGGTGCCGCCTGCACCGCCCGCGCATCGCCCAGCGAAATCGCCCGCGCTACGCCCTCTGCCCCCAAGGCGCCAAGGATCGCCATGGCCGCCTTCGCCCCCACCCCCTGCACCGTCATCAACAGCTTGTGCCATTCCTTCTCCAGCATGGTCGGAAACCCGAACAGCTGCAAAAGATCCTCCCGCACCAACAGGTCGGTATACAGCGATACCGCCTCCCCCACCCCCGGCAGGCTGGCCATCGTGCGCTCGTTCACATGCACGATATACCCCACGCCCCGCACATCGATCAGCACCTGATCGCCGCCGCGCCAATCCACCCGCCCGGAAATCTTGCCGATCATCCCGCCGCCCTCTTCAGCGCCGCCTGCATCCGCCCGGCGCTCTGGCTGTGATGCGCATGGCAGATCGCCACCGCCAGCGCATCCGCCGCATCCGGCCCAGCGATCTTTACCCCCGGCAGATGCAGCTTCACCATATGATCCACCTGCACCTTGGCGGCATGGCCCACGCCCACCACCGTTTTCTTCACCGCATTGGGCGCATATTCCCCGACCGACAGCCCGAACTGTGCCGGCACCAACAGCGCAATCCCACGCGCCTGGCCCAGCTTCAGCGTCGCCACTGCGTCCTTGTTCACGAATGTATGCTCCACTGCCGCCGTATCCGGCTGCCACTGGCGCAAGACCTCGGTCAGCTGCCCGTGCAGGCTCAACAATCGCTGCGCCAGATCGCCCTCACCCTCACCCGGTGCGGAATGGCAGATGCCGTTGGCCACATGCGTCAACCGCGACCCCGCGACATCGATCACCCCCCAGCCAAGGTTGCGAAGGCCGGGATCAATCCCCAGAACGCGCATGCCCGCCCCTTTTCTGCTTGGTCCAGTTTCTCTGGCCCAGTTTCTCTCGTTGGCCGCAGAACTAGCACGAAACGGGAACATCAGGCAAAGGACTTTTCCACTTGCACCCTTTGTAAAGGTTTTGTTATGCATGTGCAGCATGCGACGCTGCCCCCGTCGAAACCGACAAACGCGCAGACCGCATTTGAAAACCCAAACAATAACGGCCCTTTCGGGGCCTTCTTGTCATGCATCCATTGCAAGGGTGCTTTGCGCGCGCAGCGCTGGCTTTGCACATGCAGCACGATTATATGGCTCTCACGAAGCGAAAAAGCTTCAACCATGAGCAGTTTGTAAAGGATCTTTCCCATGGCCGCCTTCGAGACGACCCGCCCGGCGCCGTTCGGCGCCATTTCGATCTTCCGCACCGTTCAATTCGTCAGCAATGCCTTCATTGCCTTCTCGAACTGGAACGATGCCCGCGTCACGCGCAATTCCCTCGCCAAGCTTTCTGATCGTGAGCTTGATGATATCGGTCTGTGCCGTGGCGATATCGAAATGCTCGGTCGCTGACTCGTCAGCCACCGAACGACATGCCAGAGCCGTCGTCCGTGGGGGACCGACGGCTCTTTGCTTTTCTAAGCCCGGCTTTTGGCCCCGCGTAACCTCACCCTTGGCGCGACACTCCATCCGGGCAATGTCAAAAGGGCAGGTGCGCCGGGGCGCCCTGCCACAAGACCCGCACGGATCTCTCATCCTCAGATCTTGCTGCGCTCTACCACCAGAGCGATGCCATCCGACACCAACCGCGTGATCGGTTCCGACCGCATCAGGAAACCCTGCACCGCGTCAAACCCGCCCCGCGCCTCGATGTCAGCCACGCGCTGGTCAAAAGAGTCCGCGCCCATATGGTAATGGATCGCGCCCTTCATCCCGAAGCAGGCACAGAACAGGAAAACACCGATGCGAAAGACCGGCCGCCGCCGCACAGGCAAGCGCCGATAGAAGGACCGCCCGAGCGTATCGGGCGCCTCAAAGCCGTATCCCATGGCATGGGCCTGCTCGATGCGGCCCACGCGGGTATAGAAGTCTTCCAAATTAGGGTCAGACATGGCTTGCACCTGCATCTCGACCCCCACCGTCTTAACCATTAATTACCAAACATGGCAAAATTGCGGCGGTAAGGCCCCTTCGCCGTATTTCCGCCGCAAGTTTTAATACAACTTTCGTTTATTTGAGCCGAAGAACCAGCGTCGACCACTCGCCGATGTCCTCGCGCGCCTCCAGCGCGAATCCCTCTGCAACATAGGCCGCCGTCACCGCCTCGGCCTGCACAACCAGCAATCCCGACAGGATCGCCAGCCCGTCCTTGGCCACATGCACCGCCATATCGGGGGCCAGTTCGATCAGCGGCCCCTTCAGGATATTGGCGAAGACAAGCTCGAACGGGCCTGCCTCGGCCAGCCGCGCATGGCCGAAATCCGTCGCCTCAAGGCATTCCAGCCGCCCATCCAGCCCGTTGATCGCCACATTGGCCAGCGCCACATCGACCGCCACTTCGTCGATGTCCGACGCAATCACCACCGCATCCGGCAACACTGCCGCCGCCGCCATTGCCAGCACCGCCGTGCCACAGCCGATATCGGCCACCGTCGCAGGCCTGAAGCCCCCTTCATACAGCCGGTCGAACGCCCGCAAACAACCCAGCGTCGTGCCATGATGCCCGGTGCCAAAGGCCACCGTCGCCTCGATCTGCAACGCCACCCGCCCCTCGGGCACCTTGTCGGCGTCATGGCTGCCAAAGACAAAGAACCGCCCCGCCTCGACCGGGCTCAACTCCCGCCGCACCTTGGCAACCCAGTCGATCTCGGGCAGTTCCGAAATGGCAAAAGGCTTCGCGCCAAAGGCCAGCGCGATCACCTCCAGCATCACCATATCCGGCGCTTCCAGGAAATAGGCCCCCACTTCCCAAAGACCGGAGTCATCCTCGATCTCGAACACCCCCACGCCTGTGGGTTCCGGCTCCATCCGCTCGATGGCATTGGCCAGCGCCACGGCGGCATCTTCGCCCTCCAGCGTCGTCAGGGCGGAATAGGTCGGCATGGTCACACTCCCGGTTGGGTACTCCCCCCGTAAACCTCAATCCGCCGCAGGGCGCAACCGCATCAGCAGATAGCGGTTGCTGCGCCGGAACGCCTCGCCTGTCCGCTCATCCCCCGTCAACCGCCGCATCAGGGTGGCCCGCCGCCGCTCACCCATCACCCGGCCCAGCACCCCCACGGCCAGCCCGCGCAGCCACGGCCGCTTGGCCCTCAGCTCGCGGTCCATCCCCGAGACGCCCACGCCCAGCACGTTGAAGAACGCCTGCTCCACGTCGATCGACGGCGCCACCTGATCGGTCACATCCTCCTGCGCCTCGATCACCAGCCCCTCGCGGGCTGCGGCCTCCTCAAAGGCCTCCACCACATGCCCGCCGCCCACCGTGCGATGGGGGTTCTTGCGCCACTCCCCATCCAGAAGCCGGAAACAGTCTCCGATCACGATCGCCCCGCCAGGTGCCAACAGCGCCTTCGCCTTCGGCAGGCTGTGATACAGCCGGATATACTGAAAACTCTCGGAAAACAGGCACAGGTCGAACGGCCCGCTCACCTGCGCCTCTTCGAACATCGCCTCATGCACCACCGCCTCGGGCGCGTTCACACGGCACCGCGCCGCCAGAAAGGCCGACGGCACCACGATCTCCACACGATGCCCCAGCGCAATCAACCGCTTCGCCGTCTCGCCCGCGCCGCCACCGATATCCAGTATCCGCAGCTGTCCCGGCGGAAACAGCGCCAGCAGCCGCTGGCTATAGGCCTCCTGCGCCGCGCCCAGATTGGCCGCCACCGGCTCCAACCCGGCCCACAGCCCGTAATGCAGATGCTCCTTGCCCGTCAGCCACAGGGCAAGCGCGCAGCCTGCCTCCAGCCCGACGGTGCGCGTGTCGATGCGCCCCGAACCCATGCCTGTGAAACCCCTCCCGAAAAGCGCTGCCGCTTCTTCAGGCGGTCAGTCCGATGGGACAGGTTACCCCGGTGCCCCCGATGCCGCAATAACCGTCGGGATTCTTTGCCAGATACTGCTGGTGATACTCCTCGGCATAGTAAAACACCGGCACCGGGATGATCTCGGTCGTGATCGCCCCGAACCGCGCCGCGCTCAGCCGTTCCTGATAGGCGGCCTTCGTCTCGCGCGCCGCCGCGGCCTGCGCGTCTGAATAGCAATAGATCCCGCTGCGATAGGTGGACCCCACATCATTGCCCTGCCGCATGCCCTGCGTCGGGTCATGCCCTTCCCAGAACAGTTGCAGCAACTGCGCATAGCTGACGATGGCAGGGTCAAAGATCACCCGCACCACCTCATTATGCCCGGTCAACTGGGTGCAGGTCTCCTTGTAGGTCGGGTTCGGCGTGAATCCCCCCGCATAGCCCACCATGGTCAGCCACACGCCCTCCACCTGCCAGAACTTCCGCTCCACCCCCCAGAAGCAGCCCATCCCAAACATCGCCTCTTCCATGCCCGCGGGCACCGGCGATTTCAGCGGGATACCCGACAGGAAATGCGTCTCTGCGGTCGGCAAAGGCTCGGGCCGCCCCGGCAGGGCCTTGTCCGGCGTGACCATTTCCATCGACTTGCGGGTGAAGAACATGCGTGGCCTCCTTCGGGTTCTGCTGGATTATAGGCGCGCGGCCCTGCATCCGCCACCCCGCCCCTTGCGCCTCACGCAGACGGGAAAGCCTGCAACACCGCCCTACTCCGCCGGTGCCCGTCCGGGAGCCTCGCGCGGCCCTGCCGCACCGAACACCGTCTCATATCCCGGCTCCGGATGGCGCGGGATCAGCAGCACCAGCCCCAGCGCCACCAGCGCCATCCCCGCCCCCAGTACGAACACGTAGTCCGGCGACTTGGCCCACATATACCCCAGCGCCGCCGGCAGAAACACCGCCGCGATATGGTTGATGGTGAAGGCCACCGCCGCCGAAGGGGCAATATCCTGCGGATCGGCGATCTTCTGGAAATAGGTCTTCAACGCGAAAGACAGCGCAAAGAACATCTGATCCAGAATATAAAGCCCCCCCGCGATCACCAGCCCCCAGCCAAACCAGTACAGCCCCCCATAGGCCAGAAACACCAGCGTCAGCCCGACATATTCAAACGCCATCACATTGCGCTCGCCGAACTTGCCCAGCGCGCGGCCCATCACCGGGGCCGCCACCATCTGCAGCACATAGTTGATCAACAACAGCATCGTCATCTCCGAGACTTTCATCCCGAACCGCTCCACCATCATGAAGCCTGCAAAGACCACGAAAATCTGCCGCCGCGCCCCCGCCATGAATTGCAGCGCATAGAATAGCCAGTACCGTTTGCGCAGCACCATATGCTTGTGCTGCACATGCGGCCCTTCAAACTGCGGATAGGCGAAATAGCAAAACACCGCGATCCCCGCCGTGATCCCGCCCGACACGAGATAGACCGTGTCATAGCTCAGCTGCAGCCTGTCCCACAGCAGCACGATGGCACCATAAGCCAGCAGCGACGCCCCCGATCCGATCCCCACCAGCCAGCCCAAAACCTGCGGCGCACGCTTCTTGTCGATCCATTGCAACTGCAGCGACTGATTGACCGTTTCGTAATAGTGAAACCCGATCGATGACAGCAGCGTCACCAAAAGCATCCCGCCGAATGAAGGGAACCACGCCGTCACCGCCGTAGCCACCCCCAGCAACCCCAGCGACACCACCCCCAGCACCTGCTCGCGCAGGAACAGGATCAGAAAGATCACCCCGATGGCCAGCAGGCCGGGGATCTCGCGCACCGTATGCAGCCAGCCGATCTCCACCCCGGAAAACTGCGCCGCCTCGATGACGAAATTGTTGAGCAGCGCCGACCATGTGGCAAAGGCGATGGGCATCGCAAAGGCCATCAGGAACAACAGGCTTTCGGGCCGTCGCCAAACCGGCAACTGCTGCGCATCGGCCAAGGTCATGATCCGCATTCCCATGATCCGGCCTTACGCCCATGCCCTGAGGGGCAACAGGGAAAACTTGTCACCGATACATTCCAACCCCGCGCGCATGCGTCCGGGTCAGATCGTGATCTTCAGGTTAACGCCAGCTTCCCGCACCGCCCGCTGCGTATGCACAGCCGTCTGCACAGCGCGCTGCACCGTCAGCGGCACAGCCAAAATGCGCCAAACACGCCGCAGCGCGCTACGGCTGAACCCCGTCCGCCTCGTCATCCGGGGATGAGGCCGGTTCCGCCTCGGCGCCATGCGCCGCCGTTCCCGCCCCGGAATGCGCCGTGGCCGAAGGTACAGGCGGCTCTGCCCCCGCCCCCGCCTTGGGAATTTCCATCGGCGTTTCAATGGCTTGCTGAATGATCACATCGCGCAGAACCTTGCCGTTGCGCAGGTTCAGGATCACCTCCCGCGTGCCCTCCGGCCCCGTGGCCGTGATCCGCAAACGCCCCAGCAGCGTGGTCCCGGTGTCCACCACCTGAAACCCCTGGCTCTGCAACTCCGCGATCACATCCTCTTGCGTCAGGGCCTGCGCCACCGCAGCCCCCGCCACCATCCCCAACACCACCGCCAAGGCCAAGGATTTAAGGGTCTTCTTGCCCAAATTCGCCATCTGCTCACCCCCGCCACACGAACGCCAAAGCCCGCGCGACGCCTTCATATTCGTTAAAGCTTCAAAGCAGAGAGTTTTGTCCAACTTGTGGCGATATCTTGGGGGATCGGTGATGTGGGGAAATCCGCCTACGGCTTTGTCAGGTCAGGTGCTTTCCGCTCTCCCGCCCAGCCAAGGTTAACAGCAGGTTAATCCCGCAGAACCCGACTCACAAAAAACTCTGCGGATCAATATCGATGGCCAGCCGCAGATTGGCGGGCGGCTTCAACTGCGCCACCCATTCCGCCAGCGCCGCCTGCAAGGCCACGCCCTTTTCGGCCTTCACCAGCAACCGCACCCGATGCCGCCCCCGCACCCGCGCAATCGGGGCCGGAGCAGGCCCGAACACCTGCGCCCCCACCCGCCGCAAGGGCCCGTCCCGCCGCGCCAACTCGCCTGCAAAATCAAACACCTGCGCCACATCCGGGCTGGACAGGATCACCCCCGCCATGCGCCCGTAAGGCGGCACCCCCGCCGCCCGCCGCTCGGCCGCTTCGGCCTTCCAGAAGGCCTCCTCATCCCCCCCAAGGATCGCCCGTATCACCGGATGCTCCGGCTGATGCGTCTGCAACAACGCCACGCCCTTCATCCCCTCCATCCGCCCCGCGCGCCCCGCCACTTGCCGCATCAACTGAAACGTTCGCTCCGCCGCGCGCAGGTCCGACCCTTGCAATCCAAGGTCCGCATCAATCACCCCCACCAGCGTCAGCAAGGGAAAGTTATGCCCCTTCGCCACGATCTGCGTACCGATGATGATATCCGCCGCCCCCGCCGCGATCTCCTCGATCTGCGCCTTCAAGGCCCGCGCCGATCCGAACAGGTCCGATGACAGCACCGCCACCCGCGCCTCAGGGAACCGCGCCACCACCTCTTCGGCCAACCGCTCCACCCCCGGCCCCACCGCCGCCATCCGCCCCTCCACCCCGCAGGCCGGGCAGGCCACCGGCACCGGCTTCGTCGCCCCGCATTGGTGACAGACCAGCCGCTTCTGAAACCGATGCTCCACCATCCGCGCATCGCACTGGTCGCAGCCCACCTGATGCCCGCAAGCCCGGCACAGCGTCACCGGCGCATAGCCCCGCCGGTTCAGGAACAACAGCGACTGCTCCCCCTTCGCCGTCCGCACCGCCACCTCTGCCGCCAACCGCTCGCCGATCCAGCGATCCGCCGCCAGCTTTTCGCCCCGCATGTCCACGGCCCGCACATCCGGCATTTCCGCCGCGCCAAACCGCGCGCTCAGGTCCAGCCGCCCGTACTTCCCCGCCTCGACATTGGCCCATGTTTCCAGCGATGGCGTCGCACTGGCCAGAACCACAGGGCAGCCCACGATCGCCGCCCGCAGCACCGCCATGTCGCGCGCATTATACAGCACCCCCTCCTCTTGCTTGTAGGACGTGTCATGCTCCTCATCGACCACGATCAACCCAAGCCGTTGAAACGGCAGGAAAAGCGCCGACCGCGCCCCCACAACGAAAGACGCGCCGCCCTCAGCCACCATCTTCCACACCCGCCGCCGTTCCGTCTGCGTCACGCCCGAATGCCATTCCGCAGGCCGCGCCCCGAACCGCGCCTCCACCCGCTTCAGGAACTCCGCCGTCAAGGCAATCTCGGGCAGCAACACCAGCGCCTGCCGCCCCGCCCGCAGGCACTCCGCCACCGCCTCCAGATAGACCTCGGTCTTGCCCGACCCCGTCACCCCTTTCAGCAGCGTGGTGGAATACTCCCCCGCCACGACCGAGGCGACCAGCGCATCCGCCGCCGCCACCTGATCGCCCTGCAAATCCGGCCCGCCCTTCGGGTTCAACGGCGGAAAGGGCAGATCGCGGGGTGCCGCCTCCTCGACCACCACCCCCAGCTTCACCAGCCCCTTGATGACCGAAGCCCCGCACCCCGCCTCTTCCGCCAATTCGCCGATGGTCATCGGCGCACCCTGAAACGCGCGCAGCGCCTCCACCACCCGATGCCGCGCATCGGTCAGGCTGTTGGGCACCGCCCCACCCAAACGGTAGACCCGCCGCGTCGCCGCCCCCTCCATCAACCCCGGCGACCGCGTCGCCAGCCGCAGCATCTGCGGCAAAGGCGTCAGGGTGTAATCTGCCGCCCGTGTCAGAAACTGGCGCAACTCCAACCGCATCGGTGGCGCATCCAGCACCCGGCCTACGGGCCGGACCTTGGCAATATCCCAATCGCCCCGCCCCTTGCCCCAGACCACGCCCAGTACCCGGCGCGGCCCCAGCGGCACCTCGACGAAATCTCCGTCGCCACAGCCCCCTTCCGGCGCGCGGTAATCCAGCACACGCCCCAAAGGCTCGGTCGTCAGAACGCCGACAAGGTCGCCCGCCTGATAGGTCCGGTCATACAAATGTCACCGCCCTCATACATTTCTATCCGACATGCCCGATCCGGCACTTTCGCCTGCCCGCCCTTTGGGGTAAACCCGCCCCCAAACACCCGCAACCCATAAGGACCGCGCCGATGAAATTCTTTGTGGACACCGCCGATGTCGAAGCCATCGCCGAACTCAACGACCTTGGCATGGTGGACGGTGTCACCACCAACCCCTCGCTGATCCTGAAATCCGGCCGCGACATCATCGAAGTCACGCGCGAAATCTGCTCCATCGTCTCCGGCCCCGTCTCGGCCGAGGTGGTGGCGCTGAACGCCGAAGACATGATCGCCGAAGGCCGCAAACTGGCCGAAATCGCCCCGAACATCGCCGTGAAGGTGCCGCTGACATGGGATGGCCTGAAGACCTGCAAGGTGCTCTCGGGCGAAGGCAAGATGGTCAACGTCACCCTCTGCTTCTCCGCCAATCAGGCGCTTCTCGCCGCCAAGGCGGGTGCCACCTTCATCTCCCCCTTCATCGGGCGTCTGGATGACATCAACCTTGATGGTCTCGAACTGATCGGCGACATCCGCCAGATCTATGACAATTACGGCTTTGAAACCCAGATCCTCGCCGCCTCCATCCGCACCGCGAACCACGTCACCCAATGCGCCCTGATCGGCGCCGATGTGATGACCGCGCCGCCCTCGGTGATCAAGGCCATGGCCTCCCATGTCCTCACCGACAAGGGGCTTGATCAGTTCATGAAGGATTGGGCAAAAACGGGGCAGAAGATCCTCTGAAAACCTGTTATACTGCCCAGCAAATCACCAAGAACAATGCTGGGCAGTACGACCTATGATCGAACCTGATTTGCGCGACCGGCTCCTGTCGGAGCCTGAACTTCTGCTGGAAGACCGCGATGTGATGAACGCGCTCATCGCCGCCAATGAACGCGCGATGGGATCGAACATCGTCGATCTGCGCGGCATCGCGATGGAACGGCTTGAGGCGCGGCTGGATCGGCTGGAAGACACCCACCGCTCCGTCATCGCCGCGGCTTATGAAAACCTTGCGGGCACCAATCAGGTCCACCGCGCCATCCTCCAGATGCTCGACCCGCTCAGCTTTGAGGATTTCCTCAAAACCCTCGCCACCGATGTGGCCGGAACCCTGCGCGTCGAATGCGTGCGGCTGGTGCTCGAATCCGTCCAACCCGAAGACAGCCCCGCCCTCTTGCGCAAGCTGGGCGATGTCCTGTTCGTAGCCGAACCCGGCTTCATCACCGACTACCTTGCCGGGGGCCGCAACGTCCCCCTACGCCCGGTCGTGCTGCGTCAGGTCCAGCCCGACAATGATGCCCTCTACGGCGAACGCGCAGGCTGGATCCGGTCCGAGGCGTTGATGCGTCTCGATTTCGGCGCGGGCCGCCTGCCCGGAATGCTGGTTTTCGGCGCCGAAGACCCGCATCAGTTCAAACCCACCCACGGCACCGATCTTCTGGCCTTCTTCGCCGGGGTCTTCGAACGGACCATGCGCCGCTGGCTGTCATGACGGCCCTGATCTCGCCCCAGCAACGCGATGCGCTGGAGCGCTGGCTCACCCATCTGCGCGCGCTGGACGGGGCCGCCGCCAACACCATCACCGCCTATGGCCGCGATGTGGCGGGCTACCTCGCCTTCCTCGCCGCCCATCGCGGTGGGGCCGAGGGCACGGCGGCGCTGACCACCCTCTCCATCCAAGACATCCGCGCCTGGATGGCCCATGAACGCGGGCGCGGCCTGTCGGCCCGCTCGCTCGCCCGCGCGCTCTCTGCGGTCAAGGGCTTCACCGCCTGGCTGGCCGATCGTGACGGGGCGGATGCCACCGCCATCCTCTCTACCCGTGGCCCCAAATTCCGCCGCAAACTGCCCCGCCCCCTGTCCGAGGATGGCGCACGGGCCATGCTCGATACCGTCGGCGATCAGGCCCGCGAAGACTGGATCGCCGCCCGCGATACCGCCGTCGTCACCCTCCTCTACGGCTGCGGGTTGCGGATATCCGAGGCGCTGGGTCTTACCGGGGCCGATCATCCCTTGCCCGACACACTGCGCATCACCGGCAAGGGCGACAAGACGCGCCTTGTCCCCGTCCTGCCCACCGCCCGCGCGGCCGTGGCCCACTATGCCCGGCTCTGCCCCCATGACCTGTCCCGCAACGCACCCCTCTTTCGCGGCGCGCGCGGCGGCCCCCTGAACCCCCGCCTCATCGCGCTGGTGATGGAAAAGACCCGCCTCCAGCTTGGCCTCCCAGCCACAGCCACCCCCCACGCCCTGCGCCACAGCTTCGCCACACACCTCTTGTCCGCAGGTGGCGACCTGCGCGCGATTCAGGAACTGCTGGGCCATGCCTCGCTGTCTACAACACAGGCATATACCGCCGTGGATGCCGCCAGATTGATGGAAGTCTACGAAAAGGCGCATCCCCGCGCCTGACAGGAATTGCACCAAGGCGTTTTTCGGGGCAAACCAAACCTATGGATATTCGTTTCAAGGCCCTTGGCGTTCACCTTCTCACCGCGACCGGCGCTGTCCTGTCGATGTTTGCGATGCTCGCCGCCGTGCAGGAACAGTGGAGCATGATGTTCCTCTGGCTCGTCGTGGCCCTGTTGGTGGATGGGATCGATGGCCCCCTCGCCCGCCGCTATGACGTGACAACGAACTGGCCCACCTATGACGGCGTCCTGATGGACCTGATCGTCGATTACCTCACCTACGTTTTCATCCCCGCCTATGCCCTGTTCAAATCCGGCCTCCTGCCGGGCTGGACAGGCTGGTTCGCCATCATCGCCATCGTCTACGGCTCGGTCGTCTATTTCGCCGACACGCGGATGAAGACAAAGGACAAATCCTTTGCCGGCTTCCCGGCCTGCTGGAACATGGTGATCCTCGTCCTTTTCGCAATCCAGCCCGCCTGGTGGATCAGCCTGATCGTCGTGGTCGCACTGACCGTGGGGATGTTCACCAACCTGAAATTCGTCCACCCCGTCCGCACCGCCCGTTGGCGCATGATCACCCTGCCTATGGCACTGGGCTGGGTCTTTTTCGCGGGCTGGGCGGCCTGGGTCGATTTCTACCCGCAAAGCTGGGCGCATTGGGGGCTGGTGATCACTTCGCTCTACCTCACCTTTGCGGGTATCGCGCAGCAGATCATCCCTGACCGCAGCGTGAACCGCGTCTCCTGACGCGGCAGCCTATAACCGCGTCAGCACCACCCCCAGCACGATCACGACCGACGCAATCGCCTTCTCGGTCCCCATCTTCTCGCCGAACACCAGCCAGCCGATCAGCACCGCAAACAGGATCGACGTCTCGCGCAGCGCTGCCACCACCGCCAGCGGTGCCACCGTCATCGCCCAGACCGACACCGCATAAGCCCCATAGGACGCGGCCGAGGCAAAGGTCGCCAACCCCCATGCCTTGCGGTCCCGCGGGATCACGTCCCCGCCCTTCCACAACAGCATCCCCGTGGTGAAGATCAGCCCATCCGCCACGAACACCCAGGCCACATAGGCCACCGCATCGCCCGATACCCGCGCGCCCAGCCCGTCGATCATCGTATAGGTCGCCGTCGCACAGGCCGACCCCAGCGCAAAGGGCAACAGCCGCCGATCCTCGGCCTGCGTGAACACCCCCCGCGCCATCAACAGGATGCCAAGGCCCAACACCGCGATGCCCAGATATTCCTTGCCCGATATCGCATCGGCCAGCGTGAACGCCCCCACCAGCGCCACCACCATAGGCGCAGCACCCCGCGCGATGGGATAGACCCGGCTCAGATCGCCGCGCTCATAGGCGAACACGAGGAATGACTTATAGCAGAAATGCGTGCACCCCGACGCCAGCACCCACCACCATACTTCCGGGTTGGGCCACGGGCAGAACAGCGCAATCGTCAACCCGATGGGAATCTCGGCAATCGACAGGATCACCATCCCGCCCGCCTTGGACGTGCCCACCTTGATCAGCGCATTCCACAGCGCATGCAGGAACGCCGCCGCCAGAACCGCCAGAAAGACGCTGAATGTCACCGGGCACCTGTCATATAACCGTCACAAAACGGCTACGCTCCCGCTCAAGGGCAAACAACCCCGATCCGTGCCAGCCCGCAAGTCTGGCGTCACCCTGCACCGCAAACTGGACTGATCCGTCAGCGCCGCCGCAGATAGATCGACCCGTTCACCAGATGCCGCTCTGTCGTTTCGGGAAACCCGGCAAACCGCTCGAACATGTCTCCCGGTGTCTGCATCGCCTCGGCCTGCCGCTGCAGCATCGCGTCGTTGAAGAACACCACCTCGAACCGATCGGAATGCGTCAGCAGCATATCCACCAGATAGATCTCGTTCCACGACCGGTTGCCCTTGAACAACCAGCTGCGCGGATACTCGAACGGGTAAAAGATATCATGGATATGAACGATCACGCCGGATGCCAGTTCGGGCAGGATGTGCAGATACTCGAAATGCACATCGCTGCCGGTCTTCAGCACATGGGACGAGTCGATAAAGAACACATCCCCCGCTTCGAGCTTGCGGAACAGATCCATCGGCACATGCTGCACCGGCATTTCGATCATCTCGGCCGATGCGGGCGGGTTCAGCCTGCGCACCCGCGCAAGATCAATGTCGATGGTGGTAAAGGACTTCAACCGCGCCGACTTGCGCCGGTCGATCGTGTCGAACATCACCGCTGAGGAATACCCCGATCCGATCTCGACAATCCGCTTGGGATTGATCCAGTCCAGCATCCCCGACAGGATCGTCGCATCATAATACATGAACTCGGTATTCTCGCCGTAATACCGAAAGCCATCCGTCATCTGCCAGGGAAAGGTCAGGGCGCGCGGCGCGATCTCTTTCTGCCACAGCGCCAGCATCGCCGGATAATCCAGCAAGGCATCAACCCGCGGATATTGCCGCGCCCGATGGTCACTGCTCCAGAATTTGCGCAGTTCGGAACGGTCACAAACCGGGCTATAGTAATGCCCCGGCTCCTTGTACAACTTCGCGCCCCGCATGCCGCCACCCATCACGCTACCCACGCCGGCAATCAAACGCGACGCCCCGCCAAAAGCAAGCCCCTCACCGCAACCCCAACCGGATCGGCCCCCGCGCCGTGACCGGATCTACCGGCACGCCCTTTTGCGTCGCCACAACATGCGCGTGCCCCGCCGCCACCCGCCGCACCTCGGCCATCAGGGGCCGCCATTCCGGCGACAGCGCCTTCGCCGCCTCGGAAGGGCAGAAGGTCTTCCCCCTGCCCCGCCGCAGCGCAAGGTCCGTCAGGACCGCCGCGATCCCCTCATCCGAGGGCGTCATTACACCGCTGGCACGTCGCCGGGTGCTTGTGCGTGCCGACATCCGGCAGGATCTGCCAGCAGCGTTCGCATTTCTGCCCCACCGCAGGCTGGAACACCACCGCCACTCCCGGCACATCGGCCAGCGTAAAGGCCCCCTCGGGTGCCGGATCACTGGTCACACTGATCCCGCTCGTGATGCACAGATCGGCAAAATCCACCTGCCCCAACAGCGCCGCCAGCGCCGGGCTGACAAAGACCTGCGGCGCCGCCTCAAGGCTGGACCCGATCACCTTCGCCGTCCGCTGCACCTCCAGCGCGCCGGTCACCACCCGCCGCGCATCGCGCAGCGCCACCCATGTCGCGGCAAGCTCCTGATCCAGCCACGTTTTCGGCGTTTCGGGGAAATCCATCAAATGCACCGAAGACCCCTCGCCGGGGAAACGCTCCAGCCAGACCTCTTCCATGGTGAACACCAGAACCGGGGCCAGCCAGATCGTCAGGCGATGGAACAGGATATCCAGCACCGTCCGGCACGCCCGCCGCCGCAGCGACGTGGGCGCATCGCAATAAAGCACGTCCTTGCGGATATCAAAGTAGACCGCGCTCAGATCCGTGGTGGCAAAGGTGAACAGCTTCTGGAACACGCCCTGGAAATCGTACTTGGCATAACCCTCGCGCACCTCGGCATCCAGTTCCGCCAGACGGTGCAGGATGAAGCGCTCACCCTCGGGCATATCGGCAATATCGACACGCTCGGCTTCGGAAAAGTCCTTCAGCGCGCCAAGCATGTAGCGCATCGTATTGCGCAACCGGCGATAGCTGTCGGCCACCCCTTTCAGGATTTCCTTCCCGATCCGCAGGTCGATCGTGTAATCCGACTGCGCCACCCACAACCGCAGGATATCGGCCCCATATTCGCCGATCACCTCTTGCGGGGCGACGGTGTTGCCAAGCGACTTGGACATCTTCATGCCCTTCTCGTCCAGCGTGAAGCCATGCGTCAGCACACCGCGATAGGGCGCGCGCCCCTTGGTCCCGCAGGCTTGGAGCATGGAGGAATGGAACCACCCGCGATGCTGGTCGGTCCCTTCCAGATACAGATCGGCAATCCCGTCCGCCGCCCCATCCGCCCGGTCGCGCAGCACGAAGGCATGGGTGGACCCGCTATCGAACCACACATCCAGCACGTCGAAGACCTGTGTGTAATCCTCGGGGTTCACGATACCCGAAAGCACCCGCTCCTTGAACCCCTCCACATACCAGACATCCGCGCCCTCGGCCTCGAAGGCCGCCTTGATGCGGGCGTTCACCTCTGCGTTGCGCAGCAGGTAATCGCCATCCGTGGGCTTGGCCCCCTTCTTCACGAAACAGGTCAGCGGCACGCCCCAGGCCCGCTGACGGCTCAGCACCCAGTCCGGCCGCGCCTCGATCATCGAATGCAGCCGGTTGCGCCCCGTCACCGGCGTCCATTCCACCAGTTGATTGATTGATGTCAGCGCCCGGCTCCGGATCGTGTCGCCATAGGTGGACATGCCATCCTCCAGCGCCCGGTCAATCGCCACAAACCATTGCGGCGTGTTGCGATAGATCAGAGGCGCTTTTGAGCGCCACGAATGTGGATAGGAATGCTTCAGCTTGCCCTTGGCAAAGAGCGCCCCGGAATAGGCCAACTGCTTGATGACGCTGACATTCGCCGGGCCTTCCTTGCCCTCCGCCGTCAGGATCGCCTGCCCCCCGAACAGCGGCAGATCGGCGCGATAGCTGCCGTCAGGTTCAACATTATAGGTCATCGGCAGCCCGAACTTCAGGCCCATCTGATAGTCGTCATCCCCGTGGCTCGGCGCGGTATGCACAAACCCCGTCCCCGCATCATCGGTGACATGGTCGCCGGGGAGCATGGGGACGTCGAAATCCCACTCCGCATTGCCACCCTCAACGCCCCGGAAGGGATGCGCGCAAACCATCGCCGCCAGATCATCCGCCGCAACATCGCACAGCCGCCGCACAAACTCCGGCCCCGCCAGCTTGGCCTGCGTGAACGCCGCCTCCGCCAGCTTGTCGGCCAGGATCAGCCGCTGCCCTATGGTGGCCTGGCTGTCCGCTGGCCGCCCGATGATCTCATAAAGCCCATAGCCGATCTCCGGCCCGAAGCTGATCGCGCGGTTCTGCGGGATGGTCCAGGGCGTGGTGGTCCAGATCACCACATCCGTGGGCGTCTTGGTGAACATCGCGTCCCCCGCCGCAACGACCGGGAATTTCACCCATATCGTATGGCTGGTGTGATCGTGATACTCCACCTCCGCCTCCGCCAGCGCGGTCTTCTCCACCGGCGACCACATCACGGGCTTCGATCCCTGATAGAGCGAGCCATTCATCACGAATTTCATGAACTCATCCGCGATCACGGCTTCCGCGTGGTAGTCCATCGTCAGGTAAGGATCGGCCCAGTTGCCCGTGATCCCCAGCCGCTTGAACTCTTCGCGCTGAACATCAATCCAGCCCTCTGCGAACTTGCGGCATTCCTGACGGAAGGCCACCACGTCCACATCGTCCTTGTTCAACCCCTTGGCGCGGTACTGTTCCTCGATCTTCCATTCAATGGGCAGCCCGTGGCAATCCCAGCCCGGCACATAGCGCGCATCGCGGCCCATCATCTGCTGCGACCGGACCACCATATCCTTCAGCACCTTGTTCAGCGCGTGGCCGATATGCAGATGCCCGTTGGCATAGGGCGGTCCGTCATGCAGCACAAAGGGCACCCGGCCCTGCTTTTCCCGCAGCCGGTCATAGATCCCGATCCGCGCCCAGCGCTCCAGCCATTCAGGTTCCCGCTGCGGCAGGCCTGCGCGCATCGGGAACTCGGTCTCGGGCAGGAAAACGGTCGAACGATAGTCGGGCGTAGTCGTCGTGTCGGCGCACATGGGCGTCTGTCCTTGCGATCATCTGGGCAGGGTCGCGGCACCGATCACAGCGCCGCAGGCGATAGGCAGCTCTCCCGGCGGCTGGTCAGCGCGCCGGGCAACTAATTCGGGCATCTATCGCGAATATCTGCATCATGGCGCGCGTTATAGACGCGCACCGCCAAAGGGTCCAGTGCGCCGCATCACTTCGCCGCGCGCCCCGCCGCCCACCTGTTCAACCAGGCAAGCCCCGCCAGCGACAGCCCCAGCGCGAGGAAGGAAAACACTCGCATCAACCCTGACAGCCCCGCCGCATCGACCAGAAACACCTTCGCCACCGTCAGCCCGATCAACCCCAGCGCCACCCGACGCAACCCGACCGAGTTCCGGGCAATCGCCTGCCACAGCAACACCGCCCCCACGATCAGCAGCGCGATGGTATAGGAATACAATTCCGGCTGGCTCGTCCCCGGCACCGACAGGTCATCCCCCCGCCAGAACCGCCGGATCTCCAACCCCGCATACAGCGCCACCAGCGCCGCCCCGATCCCGTCCATCCCCCGCCGCAGCCACACTGGCAAATGCCCCAGCCAGCGCCGCGCCAGCAGGATCACCCCGCCCGTCAACCCATAGGCCACGAACAGCGAATCCAGAACCAACGGCCCACGCACCAAATCCCCCCAGACAAGCGGGTTCAGCACGGTAACAGCGACCAGCATCCCCAGCCCCCAGATCACCCCGGCCACCCCCGCCAGCCCATAGCGCAGCACCGTCAACCGCCCGCCCAGCTTCACCCGGTAAAGCTGCACCAGCGCCATCGCCAGCCATGGCAGCACCAGCAACGCCGCCGCCCAATGCGCCTCCGGCGGCAACCGCCCCGCGCCCCCTGAAATCCAGCGCAGCAACAACACATCCGCCAGCAACACCAATGCCAGCGCGACCCCGCTTTCCGCAAAGGCCCGCGCCGCATCCCGCCCCTCGCGTGGCAACAGCCACAACGCCGCCCCCAGCCCGAGGATCGGCCCCACATAAGCCGCCACCGTCGCCATCAACGGCGCCAGCGCCATCACCTGCAACGCCCAAGGATAGGCCCCCACAACGCCAGACACTGGCCACGTCAATTCCAGCACAAGCGCCGTCATCGGTGCCGCCAGCGCCGCCGCAATCGACAGGATCACCGGATGCGCCGCCCCCCGCTGCGCCCGCCACGCCAGCGCACAAGACACCCCCGCCGCCAGCAGCATCAGCCACGTCACCGTCCACGGCGCCGCCGTCTCGGGCGGGCGCTCTGCCGCCGCCTCAAAGGCGCGGAACAAATG
Source organism: Variovorax paradoxus (assembly GCA_943370085.1). Lineage (GTDB taxonomy): Bacteria > Pseudomonadota > Alphaproteobacteria > Rhodobacterales > Rhodobacteraceae > Paragemmobacter. The sequence continues at coordinate 73,697 of CALRPT020000017.1, forward strand.
GCCCCACTGTTCCGGCGCAAAGGCCACCAGCGCCACGAAACCCGCAGCAGGCAATAGGGGCAGGTCATGCAGCCCGGGTGCCTGCCCCGTCCACAGCGCCAGCACGATCCCCAACAGGGCCAGCAGCACAAAGGGCAGCATCCCCCATCCTGGAGCCGGGAACAGCAAGACCAGCAACGCCACCCCCGCCGCCACCGCCGCCCAGCCCAGCAGCACCGGAAAGATCGGCCTCCCCCCGCCCTTCTGGATCAGCGACACAGTCAGAACCGTCGGCCCCGCATGATCCGGGAACAGCCGCAACGCCGGCACCCCAACCGCCAACAGCGCAAGCACCGTCACGGCCATCTGCAAGGCCTCGACACTGCCGCCACCCACCACAAGAAGAAAGCCCGCCGCCAGCGCCAGCCCCACCGACAACCCTGAAACCCAGGCCCAGCGCCGCATGGCATCCACCGCCAGCCCCACCCCCGCCACCAGCAGGAAATAGCCCTGCAACCAGTCCACACTGTCGGCATTGCCGCCCACGACGAAAGGCGACAGCGTCGCCCCCACCAGCCCCAGCGCGGCCAGAAGCGGCCCATGGAACCACCCCAGCAGGATCGCGCCCCCCGCCGTCGCCACCAACGCCGCGAATGTCACCTCCGGCCCGATCAGCCCATACATCTGCCGCGCCGCCAGAACAGCGGCAAAGACAGACACCAGCCCCGCCCCGGAAAACACCGATGGCAGATATGCGGTAGAAGACTCCTCCCCGTCGCCAAACCGCCGCCGCACCCGCTCACCCGCATAGATCAGGCCAAGACCGAACCCGATCCCTGCCAGCACCCGCAACGCGGGCGGCAGGAATCCCCGCTCAATCCCGTATTGCACCAGAAACACGCCAGCCAACGCCAGCGACACGCCGGAAACGGCATAGACCCAATTCTCCCCCAGCCACGCCCCGAACCGCTCCACCAGCCCCTTCGGGCGCGGCCCCGGCGGAAGCGATGGCGGCATGTCAGGCGCAGCCTCCGGCACAATCGACGCGGCCACCGCCTCGGCTATCACGGCCTCAGGCGCTTCCACCTGCGATTCAACCGCCTCGGACTGCACGGCAGGCGCAGCCTCCGCCGCCGCCGCCTTTCGGGTCCATGGCGACGGTTGCCCCGCCTCCACCGCGACCAGCCGCGCCTCGGCCCGCGCCAGCCGCTCGGCCATCGCCGCCATGTCGCGCCTCATCCCCGACACCCGCACCCACAACAGGATCAGCCCGACCGGGATCGCAAGAACCGCCAATAGCCCGAGAATGACAATGTCCAATGCAAATCCCTCAACACCGCGCCCGACTAAGCGCGAACCTTAACCAACTGCGCGCGCCCTGCAAATCGCCGCACTCGACTTCGCCCGCCCATGCGTTAACTTTGCTCTGACATACAGAAGGGCACTCCCGATGAAAGAAGCCTCGATCAACGTCCTGGGTGGCCCGCTGGAAACCTGCTCCACCGCCCCTGTGACAGGCTTTTTCCGCAACGGCTGCTGCGACACCGGGCCGATGGACACGGGCCAGCACACCGTCTGCGCCGAGATGACCCAGGAATTTCTGGCCCTGTCCAAGTACCTCGGCAATGACCTGTCCACTCCACGCCCCGAATACGGCTTCGCAGGCCTGAAGCCGGGTGATCACTGGTGCCTCTGCGCCGCCCGATTCTATCAGGCGCATGAGGAAGGCGCGGCCCCCAAGGTCCGCCTCGCCGCCACCCATATCCGCACGCTCGACATCGTGCCTTTGTCGATCCTGAAGGAATATGCCGTCGATCTGCCCACAGGCTGACATACGCTCGCATGGGCGCGTCAGGCCGCGCGGCGCGGCCGGATCTGCTCTGTCACGTCATCCCGCATCAGATCGTCGATGAACAGCGAAAGCAGTTGCGGCCGCCCGCTTACCCCTGCCTTGCGATAGATCGCATTCGTCTGCGCCTTGACCGTGCCCTCGGACGTGGTCCGCAGCATCGCAATCTCGGCGGTCGACATGCCCTTGATGGCAAACAGGGCCACATCCCGTTCCGCCGGGGTCAGCGCCCATTCGCCAAACCGTTCTTCCAGCAGGTCCATGAACGCCCCCGACGCCCGGCGCAGCCGCTCCCGCGCATCGTTGCGCTCCTGCAGCACATTGCGCAGCAGAACCGCACCCAAGGCCACCCCCAGAAACAGCCCCAGCGCCGCGGAAACTTCCATGATCTCACGCACTTCCCACGGCAATGGGGGCGTATAGATCCCCAGCAGGGACGTTGCGATATCGGATATGAAGAAAACGGCGCACAGCGCCTGAATCAGCAAAACCCAAGCGATGACCCATTTCTTCGTCACGCCCAGTCCCGCCTTTCAAACGGCAGACCAAGATCCCGCATCCTCTGCGGCGCGGCCCGTCCAGACATCGCCCCGGCGCACTCCGGGCGCATCGCAGCCTTAAAAGCCGGCATCGCCTTCATCGCCTTCGTCGTCCTGGCCGCCACCGCCACCTGATCCGCCACTTGACGAAGAGCTCGAACTGCCACTTTCGCGATCTGCAGACGACAGCACACTCGGCCCGTTGCCCTGACCGCCACCTTCGGCCAACCACAAATCGCGCAGCACCTCGCCATTGTTCGGATTGATCACGATCTCACGCTGCCCGCGGTCATTCTCGGCGACGATCCGCATCCGGCCCAGCCACGTGCGTTCAGTGGAGATGCTGCTGTATCCCTCGGCCTGAAGCTGCTCCACGATCGTGCGCTCATAGACATCCGCCATGACCGGCGTTGTTCCCATCGCGCCGACAACCAGCGCCCCCATGACTGTCCGTGCCATCATCGTTAACCCCTTTAGGGCAAATCACATCGCTCAAGCGGTTAAGATATCTTTCAACATCGGGAACCCAGCATGGCCCGGTTGCGGCATTTTCATGGCATTCGCCCCGCCCAAAGCGCGGGCCCAGCAAAACAAAATGCCCCCGCTGCCATCGCAACAGGGGCATCATATGCCTTGAACCACCAGGCCCAAAGGCCTGCGGCGGTGCTCACACCTTCATGTCCACACCCAGATGCTTGGCCACGGTGAAGATGTCCTTGTCCCCCCGCCCGCACATGTTCATCACGATGATATGCTCGCGCGGCAGATTGGGCGCGATCTTCATCACATGGGCCAGCGCATGGCTCGGTTCCAGCGCCGGGATGATTCCCTCCAGCTTGCACGACAGTTGAAACGCCTCCAGCGCCTCGGCATCGGTGATGCTCACATATTCCGCCCGCCCGATATCATGCAGCCAGGCATGTTCGGGCCCGATCCCCGGATAATCCAGCCCCGCGCTGATGCTGAACCCTTCCAGAATCTGGCCGTCCTCATCCTGCAACAGATAAGTCCGATTGCCATGCAGCACACCCGGACGCCCGCCCGTCAAAGACGCGCAATGCTGCATCCGGTCATCCACACCCTTGCCGCCAGCCTCAACCCCGATGATGTTCACCTCCGGATCGTCCAGGAACGGATAGAACAGCCCCATCGCATTCGACCCGCCGCCGATGGCCGCGATCACCGTATCCGGCAACCGCCCCTCGCCCTCCTGCTCGGCCATCTGCCAACGCACTTCCTTGCCGATGATCGACTGGAAATCCCGAACCATCGCCGGATATGGATGCGGACCCGCCACCGTGCCGATGCAATAGAACGTGTCGCGCACATTGGTCACCCAGTCGCGCAGCGCGTCGTTCATGGCATCCTTCAGCGTCCCCCGGCCAGAGGTGACGGGAATCACCTCCGCCCCCAACAGCTTCATGCGGAACACGTTGGGCGCCTGCCGCTCCACGTCATGCGCGCCCATATAGACCACGCATTGCAGCCCGAACTTCGCGCAGACCGTGGCCGTCGCCACCCCATGCTGCCCCGCCCCGGTCTCCGCGATGATCCGCGTCTTGCCCATCCGCCGCGCGAGAATGATCTGCCCCAGCACATTGTTGATCTTGTGCGCGCCGGTATGGTTCAACTCGTCACGCTTCATATAGATCTTGGCACCACCCAGATGCTCGGTCAGCCGCTCGGCATAATACAGCGGCGACGGGCGGCCCACGTAATGCTTCCACAGATAATCCATCTCGGCCCAGAAGGTCGGGTCGGTCTTGGCGTGTTCATAACGTTCTTCAAGCTCAAGGATCAACGGCATCAGCGTCTCCGACACGAACCGCCCGCCAAATATACCAAACCGCCCGGCCTCATCCGGCCCGGTCATGAAACTGTTGATCCCGTCCTCGGCCATATGCGCCACTCCCCTTTGCTTGCCCCCCCGATGTAGCGCCCTTGGCAGCCACAGGAAAGCCCGCACGCGAAAACGGAGTTTGACGCAAACTCCGGGCCGAAATCTGACGCAGATTTCGTCAACGCCCCGCACCACGCATCCACCCGGAATTTGCGTCAAATTCTGGCGCGATGCCCCGCACCACTCAGCCACCCGGAATTTGCGTCAAATTCCGACGCGATTTCTGCGTCAGAAATCGCCCTCCCCGAAAAGACCGGTCTGACGCTTTCGTGAACGCCCGCCTGAAACCTCCCGGAAATCGCTTCGTAGCTTCCCCCGTAAGCAAGTGACAACAGGAGCTCCCCAATGAAGACCTTCACCACCGCACTGACCCTCAGCCTCGCAGGTATGGCGGGCATCGCCCAGGCCGACACCGCGCTTGGCCTGACCGGCGACCGCACCCTCGTGATGATCGACACCGCCACCGGCGCTGTCACCGGCAGCATCGAAGCCCAAGGCGTCACCCGCCTGCACGGAATCGACTATCGCCCGGGCAATGGCACCATCATCGGCGTGACCGATACGCAGGCCATCGTCTCCATCGACCCGGCCACCGGGGCCACCACGGAAATCGCCAAGATGAACACGATGCTGACCGTCGCAGAAGGTGCGGCTGTCATCGTCGACGTGAACCCCGCCGCCGATCGGCTGCGCTTCATGTCGGGCACCACGAACCACCGCGTGAACATGGAAACCGGCGAGGTGACCGTGGACGGCGCGCTGAACTTCGACCCGGCCGACGCCAATGCCGCCGCAACCCCGATGGTCGTCGCGGTCGCCTATACCAACAGCTTCGGCAAACCGGAAAAGACCGCGATGTATGACATCGACGCCGGGCTGAACGCGCTTCTGCAACAGACCGCCCCGAATGACGGCGTCCTCGCCACCATCGGATCGCTCGGGGTCACGCTGGAAGGCCCGGTTGCGTTGGATGTCGCCACCACCGCCGATGGCACCAATACGGCTTACATCGCCGCTCTGGGCGGGTTGCACATGCTCGACCTCGCCACCGGCGCTGTCTCCGGCACGATGGAGATCACCGGCACCACCGATCCGGTCCGCGACCTGACGATCCTGCCTGCGATGTAATCGGCAGACCCCGGGACGCTCCCCCCGGGGTCACCCCGCCGCCCGGACAAAAGCCGCGATCTTCGCGGCATCCTTCTGTCCGGGCGCGCTTTCCACCCCCGACGATACATCCACTTGCCGCGCATTGGTCAGCCGCACCGCTTCGGCCACGTTCTCCGCCGTGAGCCCCCCCGCCAGCATCCAGGGCCGCAGCCAGCGCCGCTGCGCCACCAGCCGCCAGTCAAAGGAAAGCCCGTTCCCCCCCGGCAGCGCCGCCCCCTTGGGCGGCTTCGCGTCGATCAGGATCTGATCCGCCACGGTGCTGTAATCAAACAGCGCCGCCAGATCGCCCTCATCCGCCACGCCCACCGCCTTCATCACCGGCAGCCCATAGCGCGCGCGCACCTCGGCCACCCGATCCGGCGTCTCGTGCCCGTGTAACTGCAGCATATCCAGCGCGACACCCTCTACGATGGCATCCAGCGCCGCATCCTCGGCATCAACGACCAGCGCCACCTTGGCCAGCCCCGGCGGCGCCGCCAGCGCCAGCACGGCCGCCTGTTCCACCGTCAGATGGCGGGGTGATTTCGCAAAGAACACAAAGCCCGCATAGGCCGCCCCTGCCGCAGCCACGGCGGCAACATCCTGCACGGTCCGCAGACCGCAGATCTTTACCCGTACATCGCCCATGGGATCATCCGGCTTTGCGCGGCTTGTCGATCAGCGTCAGGATTTCGTCCTTCGGCACGCTCGACGAATCGCGCATCACTTCCATCTCGCGCTCCAGCCGCGCCAATTCCTTGCCGCGCTGGCTCGCCGTCTTGCGATACTTGTGCTCGCGCAGCCATTCCCAGGTGAACCCGATCAGCACGCCCGCCACCACGCCCCCCAGAATCACCAGAAACAGCGGCAATTCCATCTGCCAGGTCACGCCGAACAGCGCTCCCACATCTTCGGGCAGGAACCGCACCGGCACCACCGTGCGGTTGGCCAGCGCCACCGTCAGCAACAGCAGCAAGATGACAGCGATCAGCAGATAGCGGAAATAACGCAGCATCCGGGCCTCCCGATGGGTAGGCACCGACTATCGCGCCCCCACACCCGGTGCGCAAGACATCAGACAGAAAATCTCAACTCTTGCCGTCAGCTCTTGCCGTTCAGGCGGTCGCGCAAGAGCTTGCCAGTCTTGAAAAACGGCACCTTCTTGTCATCGACCTTCACCGCTTCACCCGTCCGCGGGTTGCGGCCCACGCGCGCATCGCGCGCCTTCACCGAAAACGCGCCAAAGCCGCGCAGTTCGACGCGGTCCCCCTTGGCCAGCGCCTCGATGATTTCTTCAAAGACCGTGTTCACGATCCGCTCCACATGCCGCTGCGTGAGGTGCGGGTTTTCATCCGCGATCTTCTGGATCAGTTCCGAACGGATCATCCAAGTCCCCCCTGTGGTGCACCGTTGGCCGGTCGCCACGCTGTTGTTTGGATTGGACTATAGGCAAAAAAACCAACTGCACAACGAAAACGAAAAACCGCATGTCAAAGCAGCCCTGCCCGCGGCAGGACGGCAACCCTGTTTTTCGGCCCTGCCCCCGCCGCAAAGCAAAAGGCCCCGCAAATGCGGGGCCTTTCACAAGACTCAGATCCAAAGGATCAGTTGCCGCCCTTCAGAGCCGCGCCAAGGATGTCCCCCAGCGATGCACCCGAATCGGACGAGCCGTACTGTTCCACGGCCTCTTTCTCTTCCGCGATCTCGCGCGCCTTGATCGACAGGCCCAGACGGCGGGTCTTCGGATCAATATTGGTCACGCGCACATCGACAGAATCGCCAACCTGGAACCGCTCGGGGCGCTGATCGGCCCGGTCGCGCGACAGGTCGGACCGGCGGATGAACGACTTCGCGCCGTTATACTCCACCTCGACGCCGCCCTCTTCGATCGCCGTCACCACAACAGTGACAATCGACCCACGCTTCACGCCATCAACCGCATCGGTGAAGTTGTCCTCACCCAGCGCCTTGACCGAAAGCGAGATACGCTCTTTCTCGACATCCACTTCGGTGACCGAAGCCTTGACGGTGTCGCCCTTGCGATAGTTCGCAATGGCATCCTCGCCGCGCTGGTCCCAGGACAGGTCCGAAAGGTGGACCATGCCGTCGATATCGTTGTCGAGGCCGACGAACAGACCGAATTCGGTGATGTTCTTGACTTCGCCCTCGATGACCGAACCAACCGGATGGGTCTCGGCAAACACTTCCCACGGGTTGCGCTGCGTCTGCTTCAGACCCAGGCTCACGCGGCGCTTGGCGCTGTCGATTTCCAGCACCATGACATCCACTTCCTGCGAGGTGGACACGATCTTGCCGGGGTGCACGTTCTTCTTGGTCCAGGACATTTCCGACACGTGGACCAGACCTTCGACACCGGCTTCCAGCTCCACGAAGGCGCCGTAATCGGTGATGTTGGTCACGCGGCCCTTGTGGACCGAACCCAGCGGATAGGCCTTCTCAACAGCATCCCACGGATCGGCCTGAAGCTGCTTCATGCCCAGGCTGATACGGTGGGTTTCCTTGTTGATCTTGATGACCTGCACCTTGATCGTCTCGCCAATCGCCAGAATTTCCGACGGATGGTTCACACGGCGCCATGCCATGTCGGTCACGTGCAGCAGGCCGTCCACACCGCCCAGATCGACGAAGGCACCATATTCGGTGATGTTCTTCACGACGCCGTCGATGGTCTGGCCTTCGGTCAGGTTGCCGATAACCTCGGCACGCTGTTCCGCACGCGATTCTTCCAGAATCGCACGGCGCGACACAACGATGTTGCCCCGGCGACGGTCCATTTTCAGAATCTGGAACGGCTGCTTCATGCCCATCAGCGGGCCAGCATCGCGCACCGGGCGCACGTCCACTTGGCTTCCCGGCAGGAACGCCACAGCGCCGCCCAGATCGACGGTAAAGCCGCCTTTGACACGGCCAAAGATCGCGCCATCGACGCGGGTCTCCGACGCATAGGCTTTTTCCAGACGGTCCCATGCCTCTTCGCGGCGGGCCTTCTCACGGCTGATCTGCGCTTCGCCGCGGGCATTTTCCACGCGGTCCAGATAGACCTCAACCTCGTCGCCCACCTTGATGTTGGGCTGTTCACCGGGGTTGGCAAATTCCTTAAGGTCGATGCGGCCTTCCATCTTGTAGCCGACATCGATGATGGCCTGGCCCGCCTCGATGGCGATGACCTTGCCTTTGACAACCGTTCCCTCTTCGGGGGTGTCAATCTCGAAGCTCTCCTTCAGAAGGGCTTCAAATTCTTCCATAGCGTTTTTCGCGCACATATGCAGTTCGTCCTTTGTCATGGTTTTCTGGCCATGCGGTTGGCTCCGCCGGTCTTTGTGTCACCCTTGGGGAAAGCCCCACCGCCCCGGAAAACCGGCAACAGGCGCGCAATGCCCTCAGGATGACGCGCCTATAGTCCCTCAGGCTCAGGAAAACAAGCGTCAAGCGCCCACCCAAGCAGCCTGCCGCCGCCCCGAACCAGAGGTCGGGGTTCACCCCGCCTTTCCCATCGTTCCTAACGGAACGGCGGTCTCGGCCGTATTAATCCATTGGAAAGCGTCAAACCGGCAAGATGCGCCGCACTGTCCCGGACCGGGATCACGGTCCAAAAGGAGCCCGGACCGGGATCACGGTCCACAAGGAGAACGACCGTGAACGTATACCACTGCCTGATCGAACTCAAATCCGAGGCCCGCGCCCTCTCCTTCGCCCATTCCGTCGGTCTCTGGCTTGACCACCTCACCAAACTGCAACTCGTCTCCGGCTGGCGCCTCATGCGCCGCAAATTCGGCCTCGCCTCCGGCCGCCATACCGATTTCGTGCTGGAGATCGAGATCGAAGGCCTAGCCGCCCTCGACGACGCCTTCACCGCGCTGGCCGACGCCGATGATGACGCAGTCCAGCTTTACGAAAAGATGCACGCCATGATCGAAAGCGCCGAAATCGGCCTCTACCGCCCCTACCCCGACCCCTCCCAACGCGAACGCATCGCGCTGATCTAGGTCGCGCTTCAAACCCAATCCCCTACCCGTCCCGGGCTTGACCCGGGACCTCCGCCGCCACCGGCGCGCAAACGCTTATCAAAGGCCCCGCATCAAGCCCGGGGCGGGGCTACCCTGCCCTGAGCAAAACGGACAACTCTGCTGAACGCAGGGCCGAAGGCTCTGTGCAGGCTGACTGGATGCTGTGCGGACGAAGCCGCTATTCACCGTCAGTATTGGAGCGGGAGGTTCTTCCCCGTGCCATTCGTCTGATGAGAGAAGTTGGCAAAACAATAATTGCGACGATTGCCACGAGAATTGCTCCAAACAAGTGATGTAACTTACTGCCCGCACGCCAAAATCCATGGGCTAACGTTGACGTGGCTAACAATATGCTCGCAATTAGGTTGCGCATGCAGCCTCCCCAGTCTCACCTTCTATAGAGAGACAGTAGCGGAACTAATTTCCGGCACAAAAGGCTCATTGCGACCGCCCAACCGAAGCGCAACTCCATCGCCTCTGCCCGACCGGGCTACCCCGTCTTGGCCCTAGGGCGGGACCACGTCCACCACCAGCACCCCGCCCAAAGGCCCCAACCAAAGCCGAGCGCGCGTTCACCCCCTGTGCACCCACGCACCCTTAACCACGATCCCCACCCCCACCCTGCCCGAATTTGTATGCACGCCCGTCTGCACCACGCTCTGCACTGCGAATCTGAACAGTCGCCAACAGCGCTTCCCGCCAAAAACCCTTGGATTCCCGCCAGTTAACCCTGACACCCTCAGGGCATCAACTGCCCGCCATTCACCTCGATCACCTGCCCCACGACATACCCCGACAGGCTGGCACAGGCCAGAAACAGGTAAGCCCCCACACAATCCTCCGCCACACCCAGCCGCCCCGCCGGGATCGTGGCCAGCTGCGCCGTCAGCTGCGCCTCGGTCGAATAGCGCTCATGGAACGGCGTGGTAATCACCCCCGGCGCCACGGCATTCACCCGAATACCGAACGGAATCAACTCCTTGGCCATCCCCCGCGTCACGTTATGGACAAATGCCTTGGACGATCCATAAAGCCCCGCCCCGCCCGATGCCCCGTTGCGGGCAGCCACGGAAGTGGTGTTGATGATAAACCCACCCCCCGCCGCCTTCATCGGCGCGACGGCAGCCTGCGATGCCACCACCACCGACCGCGCGTTCAGATCCATGATCTCATCATAATCTTGTTCAGAAACATCGGCATAAGGCACCCGCCGCACCATCCCCCCGGCATTATTCACCAACCCATCCAGCCCCCCAAACGCCGCCACCGCCTGCTCCACCGCCGACCTTGCCCCGGCCCCGGTTGACACATCCGCCCGGATCAGAACCGCCTCGCCCCCCGCCGCACCAATCTCGTAAGCCACTGCTTTCGCTGCATCTTCGCTGGAATTGTAATGCAACCCCACCCGCGCGCCCTGCGCCGCGAAGGCGTGGGCCAAGGCCGCACCGATGCCGGTCGACGCCCCCGTGATCAGCACCGCCTTGCCCTTCAGCTCCGGCAACCGCATCCCCGTCATCCCCGCTCTCCCAATTTCTGTTCCACCAAGGATATGGCCCGCGCCACCGCCTCTTCCGCGCTCAACACACTGGTATCCATCACAAAAGCATCCGCCGCCGCCCTGAGCGGCGCATCCGCCCGCCCCATGTCGCGCGCATCCCGCTCCTGCACTTCGGCCAGCACGCGGGCCTCATCCCCGCCCACCTCCAGCCACCGCCGATGCGCCCGCACCTCCGCACTGGCGGTCACATACAGCTTCACCTCTGCCTCCGGGCAGATCACCGTGCCGATATCCCGCCCATCCAGCACCGCCCCGCCCTCGGCCCGCGCGAACCTGCGCTGAAACTCCACAAGCGCCGCCCGCACCTCCGGGATCACCGCCACCCGGCTCGCTGCCTGCCCGGCCTCCAGCGACCGCAAATCATCCCGCTCCAGATCGCTCGGCTCCAACCCCTCCGCCGCCGCGACGGGATCACCCCCCTTGGCCCCCACCGCCCGATACAAAAGCCCTGTATCCAGATGCGCGAACCCGAACCGCGCCGCGACAGCCCGTCCGATCGTCCCCTTGCCCGCCGCAGCCGGCCCGTCAATCGCCACCGTGAAGATCACCAGCAAGCCCCTTCATCTTGGCCCAAATACCCTCGGGGGTGAGCCCCGCAGGGGCGAGGGGGCGGACAGCCCCCTGATTTTTCGCATGAAAAATCGCCAACCCGGCCCGTCACCCGCGCGCCAGATCGGCACCAAGCCCCGTCATCAACCCCTCAAAGATCGGGAAGGATGTCAGAATGGGCGACGCATCATCCACCGACACCGCCTTCTTCGCCGCCATCCCGCAAACCAGAAAGCTCATCGCGATCCGGTGGTCCAGATGCGTGGCACAGACCGCCCCGCCCGGCACGCTACCCGCGCCCATGCCATGGACGATCAGCGTATCCTCATCTTCCTCGACCTTCACGCCACAGGCCTCCAGCCCGCGCGCCATGGCATCGATCCGGTCGCTTTCCTTGACCCGCAATTCCTTCACACCGCGCATCACCGTCTTGCCCGTCGCAAAGGCCGCCACAACTGACAGGATCGGATATTCGTCAATCATGCTGGGCGCGCGGTCTTCGGGGACCTCGATCCCCCTCAGATCACTGCTGAACCTGACCCGAAGGTCGGCCACCGGCTCGCCCCCTTCTTCACGCGGGTTCTGAAAATCAATCGCCGCACCCATCTCGACCAGGGTCAGATACAGCCCGTTGCGCGTCAGGTTCTGGCTGACACCGGGAACCATGATATCCGACCCCTCCACGATCAGCGCCGCACACACCGGAAAGGCCGCCGATGACGGATCGCGCGGCACGGCCACCGTCTGCGGCCGCAGTTCCGGCCGCCCGGTCAGGGTGATGACATTGCCCTCTGCCGTCTTTTCCACCGTCAGTTCCGCGCCAAAACCCAGCAGCATCCGCTCGGAATGATCCCGCGTCGGCTCCTTCTCGATCACCACGGTCTGCCCCGGCGCGTTCAGCCCCGCCAGCAGCACGGCAGATTTCACCTGTGCGCTCGCCACCGGCAAGGCATAGCGCACCGGCACCGGGTTGGCCGCCCCAACCACCGTCATGGGCAGCCGCCCCCCTTGCCGCCCATAGGCGCGCGCGCCAAACAGGCTCAGCGGATCGGTCACCCGCCCCATCGGGCGCTTGCGAAGGGAAGCATCCCCAGTGAAGGTCGCCGTGATCGCGCTTGTGGCCATGGTCCCCATGATCAGCCGCACACCCGTGCCGGAATTGCCGCAATCGATCACATCCGCAGGTTCGCGGAACCCGCCCACGCCCACGCCATGCACCGACCATGCGCCGGGACCGTGCCGCGTGACCTCAGCCCCGAAGGCCCGCATCGCCGATGCTGTATCCAGCACGTCCTGCCCTTCCAGAAGGCCGGTCACCCGCGTCTCGCCCACGGCCATCGCACCAAAGATCAGCGCGCGGTGGCTGATGGATTTGTCCCCCGGAACCTCGGCCCGGCCCTTCAGGGCCGCGGACTTGCGTGCAGTCATGGGTTGCGCTTCGCCGTGGCCGGACATGGTCTTCTCCCTTACGCGTCGGGACGCCTGATAGCGCAAGCGGGCGGGCCGGTCCATGCCCCGCATACCCCGGCCAGAACCTTGAAATCGCTGCACCGCAGCGCATATCCGAAGGCATGAACCGCCGCAGCTTTTTCAAACGCAGCGCCCTGCTCGCCCTTGGCGGGGCTTTTGCCGCGACCGGAGCCTTCGCCTTGTCCCCAGCCCGCAACCGATATTACCAAGGCCCGCCCTCGCCGAACTTCGACGGTGTCCGATTCTTCAACCCCGACGGCACGCCCCCCAAGGGCTTTGATGATCTGCTGCGTTGGCAATTCGGCGGTGGCCGTGCCAAATGGCCGGATAAGGTGGCCGTCGCCCCCACAAAACCCGCACCCCGGGTTGACGACATGACAATCACAATGGTCGGTCATGCAACGCTGCTCATTCAGGTATCCGGGCTGAACCTGCTCACCGATCCGGTCTGGTCAGACCGCGCCAGCCCGTTTTCCTTTGCCGGTCCGAAACGCGCCGCGGCCCCCGGCATCGCCTTTGCCGATCTGCCAAGGATCGACGCCGTCCTGCTGACCCACAATCACTATGACCATCTTGATCTGAAAACCCTTGGCCGCCTGAAGGCCGCGCATGACCCGCTGGTGATCACGCCGCTGGGCAATGATGCCATCATCCGCGACGCCATCCCCGACATGGGGGTGCAGACCGGCAACTGGGGCGCCACCGTCAATCTCGGCCCGGCCACCGTGCATTTCGAACCCTGCCATCACTGGTCGGCACGCGGCACGCGCGACCGGTCCATGGCGCTGTGGTCGGCCTTCGTGATCGACACGCCCGCCGGGCGCATCCACCATATCGGCGATACCGGTTTCGATCAGGGCCGCCCCTACCGCCACATCGCAGAAAAGCACGGCAATATCCGCGCCGCCATCCTGCCCGTGGGCGCCTATGAACCCCGCTGGTTCATGCGCGATCAGCATCAGGATCCGGCCGAGGCGGTTGAGGGCTTCATCCTTTCAGGAGCAGCCCACGCCGTTGGCCACCACTGGGGCACGTTCCAACTGACGAATGAGGGCCGCGATGCCCCGCCCCGCGAACTGGCCGCCGCACTGGCCCAGCGCGGCCTGTCCACCGACCGCTTCCGCCCCCTCGCCCCGGGCGAGGCCTGGGCAATCCCGGCCTAGGCCTGCCGCCGAAAGGTGAGGTAATGCGGCGTGCGCCCCTCGCGCAGCGCCTTTTGCTCGTATCGGGTGGAAATCCAGTCCTCCCACGCCCCGCCGGGCCCGGCCTGACCGATCAGGTCAAACCCCGCGACCGGCACCTCTTCCAGCGTCTGGCGCACGTAATCGGGAATGTCGGTCGCCACCCGGAACTCTGCGCCCGGCATCATCACCCGCGCCAGCAAGGCCAGATAGCCCGGCGTCACGAAGCGCCGCCGATGATGCCGCGCCTTGGGCCAGGGGTCGGGATAGTTCAGGAAACACTTGGCCACGGATGCCGCAGGCAAAACATCGAACAGATCCCGCACATCGCCGGGATGGATCATCAGGTTGCCCACCCCCGCCGCCCGGATCTTGCCCAGAAGCATCGCGATCCCGTTCACAAAGGGCTCACAGCCGATGATCCCGATCTCGGGATATCGCGCGGCCATATGCACCAGATGCTCGCCCCCGCCGAACCCCACCTCCAGCCAGACCGGACGCCCCCCGAACAGCGCCACCGGATCAATCGGCGCGCGCGCGGGATTGTCCTCGACCGTCACCCCCGCAAGCGACAGCTTGCCCAGATCCTCGGCCAGATAGGTTTTCTGGCTGCTGCGCAGCGTCTTGCCATGCACGCGGCCATAGAAGTTGCGGCGTTCAGGGCTGTGATCGGGCTTGGGGCTATCGGTCATGCCCGCGCCTCTATCCGTGCCACACCCACAAGGTCAACCCCGCTGGATCAGCACCAGCCCCACCACCATCGCCCCGATCCCCGCCGCGCGCTGCCATGTCATCTCGCGCAGCATGGCCCCGAACAAGCCGAACTGATCGATCAGCGCGGCCGAAACCATCTGCCCCAGCAGCACGAAAAAGATCGCATTCCCCACCCCGAACCGTGGTGCGACAAAGGTGATCGAGGTGACGTAGAAACACACCAGCACCCCCGCCAGAAACAGATGCCGCGGCTGCATCGGCACCTGAACCAAGGCCCCGCCGCTGCGCGTCGCACCCATGACCAGCACAGCCGCCGCCAGAGCCACAAGGAAAAGCACAGCCGCCGCCGCAAAGGGTGATCCGATACGCGCGCCCAGCTGGGCATTCAACGCGGCAAGGATGGGTATTCCCACCCCCGCCGCAAACATCACTGCCCCATAGATCATGCGGTCTGTCATGGCGCGAAGCCCCTCTGTCTGGAATTGCACGCAGACCATGACGCGGCCTTGCGATAAGGGAAAGCCGCTGCCTAACCCTCCAAAGGCCTCTCGCCGATCCGCTGGGCCACCATCACCAGATAGCCATCCGGGTCCTGCACCAGAAATTCGCGCTGCCCGCCCATCCTGTCGCCCCAGTCGCGCCACTTCTCGCGCGGCTCCACATAAAACGGCACGCCCGCCGCGCGCACCGCCCCGGCCACAGCTTCGGCATCGGCCACATAGACCTGGATCACCAGCCCCCGGCCAAAGGGCGGCTCCATCGGCCCGGTCTCCCAATCGCCATCGCGCTGATAGATCATCACCTGCGCCCCATCGGGATGCGCCAGACAGGCCAGCTGCTGGGCGGGTCGTTCAAAGGCCAGGCCAAAGCCCAACACCCCGGTCCAAAAGGCATAGGACGCGGCATAATCCGTCACCATCATTTCGGCCATCCCCATGGCCCACGGCTCGGGCGGCGCACCAATTCCCATCAGACCCACTCCTGCCGCTGCATTGCCATTGCATCAAACCCCATCATCCAGTCCCCAATTCCCGCACCCTCGCACAGCGCCGCGCGCGCCGCCACCAACCCTTGCCTCTGCCACCGCGACCACCCATCCTGCACATGTTTGATAGCCTGAGGTACCCATGTTCCCCCGTTACGCCTTCGCCCCCACGCTGCTCGTTCTCACAACCCTGACCTACCCGGCCCAAGCTGCCGACCCCGCCCTTCCCGCCATCGACGCCCTTGCCGAAGACTTCATCGGCGACACCACGCCCGGCCTTGGCGTTCTGGTCACCCGGCAAGGCGAGACTTTGCATATCGGCGGCTACGGCCTTGCCGATATCGACGATGAAACCCCCGTCACCCCCGACACCATCTTCGACCTCGCCTCTGTCTCAAAACAGATGACCGCCCTCGCCGCACGTATGCAGATTGAAGAGGGGCTTTATGATGAGGATACCCCCATAGCCGACCTCCTGCCCGAATTCGCGGATATAGACAGCTCTCGCCCCCTGACTGTGGGCGATCTGGTCCATCACCTGTCTGGCCTGACCGATTACCTGTCATGGGAGGAGTACGGCCCCGACACCACCAATGCCGAGGTGCTGGCATGGCTGGCCGAACAAGACCTCGATCACGATCCCGGCGAGCAATACGACTATTCGAACAGCGGTTACCTCGCCTTGGGCAGCCTCGTCGCTGCAGCGGACGGGTCCGACGATCTTTCCGCCGTCCTGCAAACCCGCATCTGGGTTGCGTCCGGTATGGCCGACACCGCCCTGCCCGACCCCACCGACGAAGACCGCCGGGTGTCCGGCTATGCCGGAACCGACGGCGATTTCGCACCGAGTTTCGAGCCGAGCATCGTCCAGGGCGACGGCAACGTCTTCTCTACCCTGCGCGACCTTGCGCGCTACGAACAGGGCCTCTGGGACAACGTCTATCTTTCTGAAACCACAGCCCTTTTTGCCAATGGCAGCTTTGACGATGGCAGCGCGATCGAAGACGACAGCGGCGAAGGCTATGGCTACGGCTGGTCCATCGCCAACGATGGGGAAAGCGACTATGCCGCCCATACCGGCAGCTGGATGGGCACCTCCACCCTCTACCAACGCAACCTGACCAGCGGCGTAACCGTCATACTGCTGGCCAATGGCGAATCGGCCGATCTCTGGGAGCTTGCCGCCCAAATCGAAGCCAGCCTCGATTGACCCAATGGAAACGGGCGCAAGGGTTGCCCCCTGCGCCCGCCCCTAACGAAAGCCCGACGGCTTTACTTCGTCGCCGATTTCAGCGCCTCGACCAGATCGGTCTTTTCCCAGCTGAACCCGCCATCCGCCGTCGCATCGCGCCCGAAATGACCATAGGCCGAGGTGCGCGCATAAATCGGCTTGTTCAGCCCCAGATGCGTGCGGATCCCGCGCGGCGTCAGGTCCATGCATTCCGCCACGGCGCGTTCGATCACGTCAGCCTCAACCACACCCGTGCCATGCGTATCGACATAGATCGACAGCGGCTTCGCCACGCCGATGGCATAAGACACCTGCAGCGTGCAGCGATCGGCCAGCCCGGCCGCCACCACGTTCTTGGCCAGATAGCGCGCGGCATAGGCGGCCGACCGGTCCACCTTAGTGGGATCCTTGCCCGAGAATGCGCCACCGCCATGCGGGGCCGCGCCACCATAGGTATCCACGATGATCTTGCGCCCGGTCAGGCCCGCATCGCCATCGGGTCCGCCGATCACGAACTTGCCCGTCGGGTTCACCCACCATTCGGTCTTCCCGGTGATCCAGCCATTGGGCAGGATCTCGCGGATATAGGGTTCCACGATGGCGCGGATGTCGTCGCTCGTCTGCGCCTCGTCCAGATGCTGGGTGGACAGCACGATCGACGTCACCTCGACCGGCTTGCCATCTTCATAGCGCAGCGAAAGCTGCGACTTGGCATCCGGCCCCAGCGTCGGTTCCTGCCCCGATTTCCGCACCTCGGCCAAACGGCGGAGGATGGCGTGAGAATACTGGATCGGCGCCGGCATCAGCTCCGGCGTCTCACGGCAGGCATAGCCGAACATGATGCCCTGATCGCCGGCACCATCCCGGTCCACGCCTTGGGCGATGTGGGCCGATTGTTCATGCAGGAAATTATGCACTTTCAGGGTGTTCCAGTGGAACTTGTCCTGCTCGTAGCCGATATCCTTGACGCAATCGCGCACAATGGCTTCGACCCGGCCGAGCATGGCCTTGGTGGCCGCCTCGGTGGACAATCCGACTTCCCCGCCCACGACGACCGTATTGGTCGTGGCAAAGGTTTCACAGGCAACACGGGCATTGGGCTCTTCCGACAGGAAGGCATCAAGAACCGCATCGGAAATGCGGTCGCACACCTTGTCGGGATGCCCCTCCGACACGGACTCGGAGGTAAACACATAGTTATTACGGGTCATGGGAAGTGCTCCATTGGGTTATCCCCGCCACGCCAGGAAGCCGTTGTAGCGGTTAAGTCGCCTCACTAGCCCCGCCCCCTGCCCACGTCAAGCAGATGTCCGACGCCGGGCAATCCACAGCCCAAGCGTAAGGCCCATGAGCAACAGCAGCACCGGCCCCTCGCCCCAGCGGGCATAGGGTGTGGGCAGCAGCGCGCCGGGAAGGCGGACATCCAGATATCCCGCCTCGCCCATCGGCAGGCTGTCCACGATCCGCCCGCGCGCATCGATCAGGGCCGTCACACCAGTATTTGCCACCCGCACCAGTGGCAGCCCTTGCTCGATCGCGCGCAACTGCGCCTGGGCCAGATGCTGGAAGGGCCCTGACCATGTGCCGAACCAGGCATCATTGGTGATCTGCAAGATCCAGTCTGCCCGTTCCGGCGCGGCGCGCAGATCCTGCGGAAAGATCGCCTCATAACAGATCAGCGGCAACGCCTTGCCAAGGTTCTCGCCCAGATCCAGAACCGCAGGGCCAGGGCCGGGGGAATAGCCATTCCCCTGCTGCGCTGCAAAGGCCACCAGCCCGAACCAATCATACATCACATCGCCAAAGGGGATGTATTCGCCAAACGGCACCAGATGGTGCTTGTCGTAATTGGCGGTCACCCGCCCCCCGGCCCCGATCACGGCAAGGCTGTTCCAGAATTGCCGCCCCGCCACCCGCTGCACGCCCACCGCAACCGGGCTGCCCCGCCCGGCCTCGGCGATCAACTCGCCCACAACCGGGTTTTCTTCCAGCAGATAGGGCACCGCCGTTTCCGGCCAGATCACCAGATCAGGCCGCGACCCGGCGGCGGTAAAGGACAATTGCCGATCAAAGAACAGCCGCGCCTGATCGGGATCCCATTTCAAACCCTGCTCGGCATTGGGCTGCACCAGCCGCAGCATGGCCTCGCGCGGCGCAGGTTCAGGCTGCGCTTCGCGCCACAGTCCGAACCCGAACCCGGCGGCCACCACCACCAGCCCCAGCC
This sequence comes from Variovorax paradoxus, assembly GCA_943370085.1. Classification (GTDB taxonomy): domain Bacteria; phylum Pseudomonadota; class Alphaproteobacteria; order Rhodobacterales; family Rhodobacteraceae; genus Paragemmobacter. Next base: position 93,053 of record CALRPT020000017.1, read on the forward strand.
CCATCGGCACCACCCGCCGCTGCGCCAGCAAGGCCGCTGCCAGCAACGTGAACAGCGTCAGCCCCGACGGCCCGATCAGCGCCGCCACCTGCGCGGGCGCGTGGCCGATCCACACATGCCCAATCATCGCCCAGGGAAACCCCGTCAGCACATAGCCCCGCGCCAGTTCCACAACCGCCAGAGCCACCGCCAACCCGATCAGCGGAAACCGCCCCCGTGCGCCCAGCGATGCCACCGCCCAGAACAGCGCCAGCCCAAAGGACAGGAACACCACCGCAAAAGGCGCCATCCAGCCGTAAACCTCGGGCGCGATCAGGAACGGCTCCACGATCCAGGCCAGTGCCGCCGCGAAATAACCCGCGCCCCCGAACCAGGCCAGCCAGCCCCGCCCGCGCGGCGCGCTGGCCACCAGATGCAGAAACAGCGCCAGCGCGGGCAGCGATAGCCACCACCATCCCAGCGGTGCCTGCCCGCTCGCCATCACTGCACCCACAAGGGCCACACCCGCCACAGGGCGCGCGCCGGGCCAGCCCGCCACGGCCCTGCGGCACAGTGCCTTGATCACTCGACGGCCACCTTCTCTTGCTGGGCCACAACCTCCGGCAGCCGGATGCGTACCCGCTTGATCCGGCGCGGATCGGCGTCGATCACCTCGAACTCCGCCCCGCTTTCATGCGGCACGATCTCGCCCCGCAGCGGCACCCGCCCGGTGCGCAAAAAGACGATCCCGCCCAGCGTATCGATCTCTTCGTCATCCTCATCATGGCGCAACTGCAACCCGGTCGCGCTTTCGATCTCTTCCAGCGGCGTGTTTGCCATGGCGACAAAGACGCCGGGACGCTCCTCTTTCCAAAGCGCGCCCTCCTCTTCGTCGTGCTCATCCTCGATCTCGCCGATCACGGTTTCGATCAGATCCTCGATGGTCACCAGACCATCCACCCCGCCATATTCATCGATCACCAGCGCCATATGCACCCGTTCGCGCTGCATCTTCTGCAGGAGCACACCGATGGGCATCGATGGCGGCGCATAAAGCACCGGGCGCAGCATCTTTTTCAGCGAAAACCGCCCCGCCGCCCCGAATCCGTGCTGCAAGGCCAGGTCCTTCAGCAGCACCAATCCCTGCGGATGATCCAGCGTTCCCTTGTAGACCGGAACCCGGCTGAAACCATGCTCGCGGAACACCTCGACCAGGTCATCCTTGCCGATATCCAGCGGCACCGCCACGATCTCGACCTTGGGCACGGCCACGTCATCGACGCGCAGCCTGCGCAGATTGCCGATCCCCGGCAATCCACCCCCCGGTCCCGCCGCAGGCTGCACGTTTGCCGCGGCATCGCCGCCGCCTGACCTGCCTGTATCTGCCGAAGGGGAAAAGGCGTTCAATATACGCCCGAAAAAGCCGCGCTGTGCGCGCTCTGATCCGTCTTCATGGGTCGATCCCTGCGCGCTTTGCGCCGCATTAGACCCGTCGGTGCTACTGCCCATCTGTCCTTCTTCCAAAACGACCCGTCATGCGGGACCTGCCAAGTATGGGTCGGAAAGGCCAAGGCTGGCAAGTATCTCCACCTCGCACCCTTCCATCAATTCCGCATCTGCGTCTTCGACGTGATCATAGCCCAGACAATGCAACATTCCATGAACGATCAGATGGGTCACATGATCGGCCATCGGCTTGCCCTGATCCACCGCTTCTGCTGCACAGGTTTCCCATGCAAGGGCCATGTCGCCCAATTCCTCGGGGTCATCCGCGTCACCCGCTTCGGGCAAGTCCGGCGCCTCTCCGGCCACCTCGGCGGCGCGCTCCTCCGATGGCCAGGACAGCACGTTTGTAGGCTGCGGCTTGCCGCGGAAATCCGCGTTCAAAGCGGCGATCCGGGCATCGTCACAGCCCATCACCACCACCGAAAACCCCTGGAGCCCCATTCCCAGATGCACCAGCGTCGCGCGACAGGCCCGTTCGGCCAAAGCCTCAAGCCCGAACGCGTCCCAGCGCGGATCTTCGATCACGATGTCAACCAGCGGTTCCATGCGCCGCCCTTTAGCCGCGGCACGGCGAAAGCGCAAACCCTGCACTTTCTTCTCTGTGAAAATATCCCGGGGGTCCGGGGGCAGC
>CALRPT020000018.1:0-95123 GCA_943370085.1 Variovorax paradoxus
CCTGTTTTCCCTTATCCCGGACAGATCACATGACCCACATCCGCCATCGCAAGTTCAACACCAAGGATACATATCCCGAACAGAAGCTGGACAATGATCTGGCGCAGGCCGTGGTGGCGCGGGGGACGATGATCTTTTTGCGCGGGCAATGCCCGCAGGATCTGGACACCGCCCAGAACATCGGCAGCCATGATCCGGTGGAGCAGACCCATAAGGTGATGCAGAACATCCGCCAGCTGGTCGAGGAATGCGGGGGCAAGATGGAGCATGTGACCAAACTGGTGGTCTATCTCACCGATGTGCGCCATCGCGAGGCGGTTTACCGCACGATGGGGGAGTATATTCGGGGGGTGCATCCTGTTTGCACCGGGCTGGTTGTCGTCGCGCTGGCGCGGCCTGACTGGCTGGTGGAGATCGATGCGACGGCCGTGATCCCCGACTGAACTTGCATCTGAACCGCCCTGCATCCGCGCTGCATGGGTACTTTTTGCCAAGATGAAGATGCCGTTTCACCTTGGCCCAAATACCCATCCACGTCCGCCAATCCGAGGTGACCTATGACATTTTCGCTGCTGGCCCGCTGTGCCGAGACGGGCGCGTTCGGGATGGTGATTTCCTCCTCCTCCCCTGCCGTGGCGGCGCGATGTGCCCATGCGCGGGCCGGGGTGGGGGTGGCGGCGACGCAGAACATCACCGACCCGGCGCTGGGCCCTGCGCTGCTGGCGCGGCTGGCTGCTGGCGAGCGGGCGGAGGCGGCGATGGCCGCGGTGGTGGCGGGGACGGCCTTTGCGGAGTATCGGCAGTTGATGGTGGTGGATGGTGAGGGCCGGACGGCCAGCCATAGTGGCGCGCATGTGCTGGGGCGCTGGGCGGTGGCGGAGGCGCCGGGCGTCATTGCCGGCGGCAACCTGCTGGCGCATGAGGGGGTGCCGCAGGCGATGGTGGCGGGATTTCTGGCGGCCTCCGGGGCGCTGGGCGACCGGCTGGTGGCGGCGCTGATCGCGGGGCGCGATGCTGGGGGCGAGGCGGGGCCGGTGCATTCGGCGGGGCTGTTGATGGTGGACCGGGAAAGCTGGCCCGTGGCGGAGTTGCGCTGTGACTGGTGCGATGAGGCGCGCCCGATCGAGGCGGTGGCGCGGGCATGGGACGTGTATGCGCCGCAGATGGCGGCCTATGTGCTGCGGGCGCGCGATCCGCGGGCGGCGCCGTCCTACGGGGTGCCGGGGGAGAAGTGAGGGGCTGGGGGCTTTCGTCCCGGCGGCGGGCGGGCTAGCCTGCGCGGATGCCGTTGCGTTTCACCCTTCGCCAACTGGAATACCTCGTCGCGGTTGCGGAATGCGGTTCCGTCGCGCTGGCGGCGGAGCGCTGCCATGTGTCATCGCCGTCGATCTCGGCCGCCATCGCCCAGTTGGAGCAGGAGTTCGGCCTGCCCCTGTTCATCCGCCGTCATGCGCAGGGCCTGTCGCTGACCGAGGGCGGGCGGCAATTCACCGAGGCGGCGCGGGCGGTTCTTGCGGCGGGGGCGGCGCTGAACGACCGTGCGGCGGAGTTGACAGGGCAGGTGCGGGGGCCGCTGGCGGTGGGCTGTCTCTTGACCTTCGCGCAGGTGGTGCTGCCCCGGCTCAGGCGCAGTTTTGCCGAGGCCCATCCGGAGGTGGAATTTCGCCAATCGGAGCATGACCATGCCGCACTGATCGAGGCCTTGCGCCATGCGCGGCTGGATGCGGCGCTGTCTTATGATCTGGAAGTGCCGGGCGATCTGGATTTCCTGCCGCTTCTGCCGCTGGCCCCCTATGCGCTGTTGCCGGAGGGGCATGCGCTGGCCAGGCGCTCGCAGGTCACGGCGGGCGATCTGGCGCCGCATCCGATGGTGCTGCTGGATCTGCCCTACAGCACGGATTACTTCCTGTCCTTCTTCACCACCGAAGGCCTGCGCCCGCAGATTGCCGAACGCACGCGGGACATGGGGGTGATGCGGGCGATGGTGGCGAATGGCTTTGGCTATTCCATCGCCAATATCCGTCTGGGATCGGACCGCGCGCCGGATGGGCGGCGGCTGATCTTTGTGCCGCTGGTCACGCCGCGCCCGCCGATGCGGATGGGGTTGATCCTGCCTGCGGGGGGGCCGCTCAGGCGGGCGGTGGCGGCCTTTGCCGATCATTGCCGCGCGGTGCTGACCGAGGATGCCTTGCCGGGCCTGACGGACCCTGACTTTGGCCGCCATGGTTGACGGGCGTCAGGGAATGGCTAGATCGCGGGCATGACATACGACCGCCCCCCCCGCCTGCCCGCTGCCCTGCCTGCTGCGCTTATCGTAGCGCATGGGCAGCCATCAGACCCCGGCCCTGCCGCAGCCGAGATCGCCTTTCTGGCGGCCAAGGTGCAGGCCTTGATGCCCGGCTGGCGCATCCGGTCGGCCACGCTGGCCGAAGAGGGGGCGCTGGCGCGCGAGGTGGCGGCGGCAGGCGCGGCGGGGCTGGTCTATCCGCTGTTCATGGCGGGGGGGTGGTTCACCACCACCCATCTGCCGGCCAAGCTGGCCGAGGCCGGGGGGGCGGACTGGCGCATCCTGCCGCCCTTCGGGCTGGATGCGGGGGTGCAGGCGCTGACCCTGACCCTTGCGCGCGAAGCGGCAACGCGGCGCGGTCACGCGCCAGCCGACCTGACGCTTCTTTTGGCGGCGCATGGCAGTTTCCGCAGCGCCGCCCCGTCAGAGGTGGCCTATGCGATGGCAGACCGGCTGCGGGCCGAGGCGGGATTTGCGCGGGTGGAGGCGGCGTTTATCGACCAGTCGCCCCGCATCGTTGAGGCGGCGGCGGGCTTTCCGCCTGGATCGCTCGTGCTGCCGTTTTTTGCCGCGCGGGGTGGGCATGTGATTGATGATCTGCCGCAGGCCTTGGCAGAGGCGGGGTTTGCGGGGGACGTGCTGCCGCCTGTCGGGCTGGACGCGCGGGTGCCGGGTCTGATCCGAAAGACGCTGCGGGACGCGCTCAGGGGGCAGTGATCCGATCTGCCGCTTGGCCCGTTGCGGGGGCAGGATCGGCGGTCAGGCGGGTGAGTGCGTCGGAAAGCCCGGCCCGGCTGGCCTGCCAGACCGGGCCGAGGGCGGCCAAGCGTGCCGCAACCTCGGATATGTCACCGGGCTTTGCTGCAGGTGTGGCTTGCAGTTTCAGGGCCGTTTCCGCGGCATGCAGTGCCGCGTGCAGGCTGCGCGTGCCGAAGGTGCCGGAACTGCCGACAAGCCGATGGCAGAGCGCGGCCATCTCGGCCGCCTCTGTTTCCGGGCGGCGGGTGGCAAGCTCTGCGAGGGTTGCGTCGCCTTCGGCGATCAGGCGGGTGATCAGGTGAATGGCCGTTTCAGAACCGACATTGCGGATTAGGTCGGCCAGAATGGCATGGTCGATTGCGGGGGATGGGGGCAGGCCCTGACCGCGCGCATCCACAGCGTGGGCGGCAAGGGTTTGCCGATCCAGAGATGGCGGTGAGGGGTGCTGGCCTGCGATGGCGCGCAAAAGCGACAGCCGGGCGATGGGTTTGGTGAGCGTCGCCTCCATCCCCGCCGCCTGAAAGCGTGCCAATTCCTGCGGCAAGGCATGGGCCGTGAGCGCGAGGATGCGCGTGTTGCGTGACGGGCCGAGGCCTGCGCGGATCGCCTGGGTGGCCGCGATGCCATCCATGCGCGGCATGGAGATATCCATCACGATCACGTCAAAGGCCGTGGCATTGGCGCAGTCCACAGCCTCAAGCCCATCGGCGGCCTCGGTGACGCGGTGGTCGCCGCTTTCCAGAAAGCGGCGCAGCAGGAACCGGTTGATCGCGTTATCTTCGGCCAGCAGAACCGAAAGCGGCGGGCCGGGATCGATCTCTTCCAGATCGGGCTCCGGTGGTGCGCGCGTTGGCGCTTCCAAGGCGTCTTGCGGGTCCGGTCCAAGGGCGGCGGGCGGCAAAGGCAGGCGCAGCCAGAACAGGCTGCCTTCGCTTTCGATGCTTTCGACCCCGATCTCGCCCCCCAAGGCATGCGCCAGCCGCCGTGCGATGCCAAGGCCTAGGCCGGTGCCCCCGGCGCTGCGTCCATAGCTGGCGTCGAGAGTCACGAAATCTTCGAAGATCCGGTCAAGGTCCGCTTCGGCGATGCCGATGCCGGTGTCGCTGACGCGAATCTCCACCAGCGCGTCCGGGGTGGAAAGGCGCTCCATCTCGACGGTGATGTCGCCGTTGCGGGTGAATTTCACCGCATTTCCGATCAGGTTGAGCAGGATCTGACGCAACCGTCCCGGATCCCCCATGACCGGGCCAAGGCGGCCATCGGGAAGCGACAGGGTGATGCGATTGCCCGCCGCCGATGCAAGACCGGCCTGATTGGCGACAGTCTCTTCCAACAGACGATCCAGATCGAAGCGTGTGGGGTCGGGATGGATCATGCCGGCCTCGGCCCGCGACACATCGAGGACCGAATTCACATGGCCGAGCAGGATATCGCCTGACGCCTCCATGACGGAGAGGAGTTCTTGCTGCGCATCATCCGTTGCCGTGCGGCGCAGCAGTTCCATCGATCCGATCAGACCGTTCAGTGGTGTGCGCATCTCATGGCTCATCACCGCAAGGAATTCGGCCTTGGCCTTTTCGCCCGACTGGGCGCGGTCCAGCGCGAGGGTCAGGGCCGCCTCGGCCTCGCGCCGTGTGGAGATGTCGCGGACGAAGGCCACGACGAGGCCCGCCTCGGCGATATGGGCACGGGCGATGGACACTTCGGCCGGGAAGTTGCGGCCATCGGCGCGGCGGGCATCCACCTCGATCCGGATCGGGTGGGTGGGCTCCGCGCCCGGATCGCGCAGGGCGTTGATCAGGGCGCGTTGCTGCGGGCCGTCGGGGCCGTCGGGGCCTTCGGCAAAGAGCAGGGCCAGCGCATTCTGCCCCTCTGCGACGGCGGCGGGCAGGCCAAAGATTGCCTCGGCGGCCGGGTTGAATTCCCGGATCACGCCGCCCCGATCGGTGACGACGATGCCATCCGCAGAGGTGGCAACGATGGTCGACAGGCGCGCCCCGGTATCGGACAGGGCGCGTTTCTGCGACTCGGAGCGCCGGAATTGCAGGGCAAGGGCGCCTGCAACGCCGGCCACGATCAGCAGCAGCGCCGCCGTCACCAGCGCCAGCCGCACCAGTGTGGCCGATATCGCTTCGCGGTTCATGTCGGATTGCGCGGTAAATTCGGACAGGGCGTTCAGGGTCATCGCACGGGCGGTGGCGCGCAGGTCCGGCAGAGGGCTGCCGATGGGGCCAAGGGCGGCGGCAAGCTGCGTATCGGGCGCGTCGATCAGGGGGACGGTGTCATCCAGATACCGGCGCATTCGGGCGTGATCCGCGCTGTAATCTGGTTGGGTCAGCAGGGGGGCGTAGACCGCGCTGCGTTCCAGCATCGCGACGCGGCTGTAGATGACATTGAACCAGCGCCGCACCTCATCGAGTTGTGCCGAAGATGGGTTTTCGCGCGCCGCTGCCACGGCACCTTGAAGGCGCAGCACCTCGACCTCGGTCTGCATCATAACCCATTGCGTGTTGTCAGAGGTTGCGCGTTGCAGGACCGCCAGCTTGGCCTGTACGGCCTGGGCCAGAAGCACCATGGCAATCAGGCATGACAGGGCCAGCAGCGTTGTCACGCCCTGCCGAAGCCGCCTTGCCCAGAGGTGCATGCTGTTTCCTGCCTTCCGTTCCGGTTTGTCTGTGGCGTTACACAGGGCCGCGTCTGATGCCAGAGGCTAGGGCAGATGGGGCTTGCCTTCCATGGCGTTTCACACGGTAAAGTAACGGTGAGGACGGTCGTTCTGATAGCCATGCACAGCAAGGCTGATCAGATGGCGCGGATGGGACAGGCGGACATGCGGCTTTTGCTGGCGGACGATCATGATCTGGTGCGCGAGACGCTTGCGGCCTTTCTGCTGGCAGAAGGCTTTGGAGAGGTGTCCTGCGTGGCCACCTTGCCCGAAGCGGTGGCCGCGCTGAAAGCGGGGCCGCGCTTCGATCTGGTGTTGCTGGATTACAGCATGCCGGGGATGAACGGGTTGGAGGGGCTGGCGCGGGCGCGGGAAGCGGCGCCGGGAGTGCCGGTCGCCATCATCACCGGCACGGTGCAGCGCGATCTGGCCGAGGCGGCCCTGGCGGCGGGGGCGGCGGGGTTCATTCCCAAGACACTGGCCTCACGCGCGATGATCGCGGCGGTGCAGTTGATGACCTCGGGCGATGTGTTCGCGCCGATCTCGCTTTTGATGCAGGAGCCGGAAATGGCGCTGGCGCTGCAGACGCTGACCCGGCGCGAGACGGATGTGCTGCGCGGCATCTGCGAGGGCAAGTCGAACAAGGAGATCGCCCGCGACCTCGATCTGCAGGAGGTGACGGTGAAGCTGCATGTCAAGACGCTGAGCCGCAAGCTGGGCGCGAAGAACCGCACTCATGCGGCGATGATCGCGCGGGATGCGGGGATGAGCTGACGCCTCAGGGCGGGGTCAACGATTTTTCTGCGAAAAATCAGACCCCGTTGCCGGTTGAAAGGGGGGCGGGGCGTGAATTTTCGCAGAAAATTCGTGCGCCCCGCCGCGTTCAGACAGTGTGCAGATAGAGATCGAAATCGACCTCGCTGACGGTGCGGGCGACGCGGGCATGCTCTGCCGCCTTGATGGCTGTGAAGGTGCGGTGCATGTCCTCGCCAAGCGCTTCTTTCAGGAAGGCCGAGGCGGTGGCGGCTTCGATCGCCTGCCGCCAGTCGACCGGGATCGGCGGGGCGTCCTGCGCATCGGCATAGCCGTTGCCGGTGGTTTCTGGACCGGGGTCGATCTTGTGCGCCAGACCGTGGCGGATGCCTGCCAGCACGGTGGCCGCGACAAGATAGGGGTTGGCATCCACGCCCGCCGGGCGGTGTTCGATGCGCCGCGCCTTGATATCGCCCGCCGGGATGCGCAACGCGACGGAGCGGTTGTTGACGCCCCAGGTCGGGCTGACAGGGGCATAGCTTTGCGCGGCAAAGCGGCGCCAGCTGTTGGCGTGCGGGGCAAAGACCAGCATGGATTCGCCCATCGTGGCGCGCAGGCCGCCCAAGGCGTGCAGGATCGTGGGGTTCCAGTGGCCCTCGGATTCCTCGACAAAGACGTTCTTGCCGGCACTGTCGAGAAGTGAGACGTGGAAATGCATGCCGGAGCCTGCGTATTTCTCCACCGGTTTCGCCATGAAGCAGGCGGTCACGCCATGCTGGCGGGCCTGCAGGCGGACGATTCGCTTGAGCCGCATCAGATCGTCGGCGGCCTGCATCACATCGGTGCGGTAATGCAGCGTCAGTTCGTACTGGCCGGGCGCGTATTCCGAGATCATGGTTTCGGCCTTGATCCCGGCCTTGTCGGCAGCAGCGTAGATGTCGCTGAAGAGAGGCAGCATGCCGTGCAGGTGATCGACCGAGTAGACCTCGGTCTTGTGCGAGCCACGGCCATCGAGCACGTCACGGGCGGGCTGCACCTTGCCGTCTGGGCCACGGTCATTGGCGAGCAGGAAGAATTCCAGCTCGAACGCGCCTGCGGGATAGAGGCCTTCGCCCGCCATGGCATCGACCTGCCGTTGCAGGGCGTGGCGGGGGTCGGAGGTCATGGGATTGCCGTCGAGATCATAGAGCGACATCAGCACCTCGCCGCGCGGCGGCTGGGTGGCGTGCAGCGGCACCAGCGTGCCGGGGATGGGCCAGGCGCGCAGGTCGCCATCGCCCTGATCCCAGATCAGGCCGGTTTCATGCACATCCTCGCCGCAGATATCGAGACCGAGGATGGAAATGGGCAGGTGGCGGCCATTGTTGTAAAAGGAAAGGAGTTCATGCCTGCGAATGATCTTGCCGCGCCCTATTCCGTTTGAATCGTGCAAGACGATATCGAAGGCTTCGATCTCGGGGTGGGCTTCGAGGAAGGCTTCGGCCTCGGCTGCGGTGGAGCCGGAGGGGCTGGTCGTGTTGGTCATTCGGATTCTCGGGCAAAGAGTTCGGTCAGGATTTCGTCGAAGGCGGCGATCAGGCGGTCGATCTGGCGGTTCTTGGTGGCGGGGCTGACCAGCATCATGTTGTGGAAGGGCGCGATCAGGCAGCCGCGATTCAGCAGGGCGGTGTGGACCGCCGCCTCGACCTGCGGTTGGTGGGCCTTGTGCGCGGCTGTGCCGTTTTTGAGCGGGCCGAGGGCGCAGATGAACTCCACCCGCGCGCCGACGCGGACGACGTGCCAGGGGGCGTGGTGTTTTTCGATGGCGGCGGCCAGGCCGATGGCGAGGCGTTCGGCGCCTGCTTCCATATGGGCGTAGTTTTCCGGCGTCATCACCCCTTCCAGCGTGGCGCGGAGGCAGGCGAATTGCATCGGGTTGGCCGAAAGCGTGGTACCCATGCCGGAATGGCCGGGCGCGCGGGTTTCGTTATAGGTGGCGAAGCGGTCGGCCACGTCTTGCGTCATGCCCCAGACGGCGGTGGGCATCCCGCCCGCGACGCATTTGCCGACGACGAACATGTCAGGCGTCAGGCCGTGGGTGCGGGTATAGCCGCCGAGGCCGGTGGAGATGGTGTGCGTCTCATCAATGATCAGGAGCGCGCCGTGCTGTGTGGCGAGGCTGCGCAGGCCTTCGAGGAAGCCCGGATCGGGCAGGACCATGCAGCAGTTGGTCATCACCGGTTCGGTCAGGATGGCGGCGACGTCGCCCTTGGCGAGCGCCTTTTCTACGGCGGCGAGGTCGTTGAATTCGCAGACGACGGCACCGAGGGAAAGGTCATGGATTTGGCCCACAAGGCCTGCGCGGTTTGCGGTCTTGCCTTTGGTGAGTTCGACCATCGTGTCATCCAGCGTGCCGTGATAGCAGCCGTTGAACACCAGAACCTTGGGCCGCCCCGTCACCGCGCGGGCGACGCGCAGGGAAAAGCGGTTGGCATCCGTGGCGGTGGTGGCGATCTGCCAGCGGAAGGGGCCGAAGGTTTGCGTGAGCAGGCGGCCGGCTTCCAGCGCGTCCTCGGTCGGAAGCATATAGGTGAGGCCGCGCTTGGCCTGTTTGCGGATGGCGCGGGCGACGGGTTCGGGGGAATGGCCGAACATGGAGCCGGTATCGCCCAGACAGAAATCATCGATCCCGTAGCCGTCAATATCGGTCAGCCGCGCGCCGGTGGCCTTGGCGACCAGGGGCAGGTGGGGCATGGGCCAATCGGCCATCCAATGCATCGGGACGTTGTTGAGGAAATTTTCTGCGCCTTTGGCCTGCGCCGCCGCCGCTTTGGGGCGGCTTTGCGCGAATCGCCGTGCCTCGCGTTCGGCGACGCGGGTGAGGCGGTCCTGCGGAATGCCTGCGATCAGTTTTGCCGGTTTTGCCATCGGGAGCGCCCCTTGCCATTTTGCCGATCTTATGGCGCTTAATTTGATCAAATGCAAATGCGGGATGGGGCAAGGTGCCCGGCTGTGCCGCAGGTGGTGGGCGGAGTCTTGGGTATTTTTGCCAAGATGAAGCGGGGCAGGGCAGGCTTGTTCAGGAGGTGACGCGAATCTCGATCAGGCGGGGACCTTTGTGCGGGGTGGCGAGGGCGGCGTGCAGGGCTGCCGGGTCCTCCGTGACAGTTTGGAAGGGCAGGTCGCAGGCGGCGGCGAAAGGGGCGAGGTTGAGGGGAGAGGGGGTGCAGCCGATGATTTCGGTCTGGGCGTCGCGCATCGCCTCGGCGATTTCGCGGTAGCTGGCGTTGTTCCAGACGAGGTAGGTGATGGGCAGGCCCTCATCGACGGCAACGCGGAGTTCGGCCGGGTCGAATTGCAACCCGCCATCGCCGATGAGGCAGATCGTCGGGGTGCCGGGGGCCGCGATGGATGCGCCGATGGCGGCGCCGGGGCCGAAGCCGAGCGCGCCAAAGCCGGTGGCGGCATTGAACCAGCCACCCGGGCGGTCATGGTCGTAGAAGAGATTGGCGGCGTAGACGGGCTGGGTGCTGTCGCCCACGATCTGCGCGCCGGGGATGGCGGTGCGGATCGCCTCGACCATGGCCAGTTGGGCGGGCATGGAGGGGTGGAGGTGCGCGAGTTCGGCGCGGGCATCCTTGCGGGCGCGTGCGGCGCGGGCGGGGCCGTCAGACTGTTTCTGATCCAGCAGCGGGAGGAGGGCGTCGATGGTTTTGGCGGTATCGGCGGCGATCGTCAGGGCGGCGGGATGGCGGGCGAGTTGATCGGGGCAGATGTCGACGCGGATCATCCCCGCAAGGTCGGGGAAGCCGCCACGCACATACATATCGTAATCGGTGGGGCCGAGTTCGGTGCCCAGCGCGATGATCTGGTCCGCGGCTGCGATCAGGGCGCGGGGGGCGTCGAGCGAGGGGGAGGCGGGCACGCCGAGCGGGTGGGCGTGCAACATGCCGCGTGCGTTGACGGTGAGGATCACCGGGGCGTCGAGCCGTTCGGCCAAGGCCGTGAGCGCGGTGTCGCAGCCGCGCGCGCCGCCGCCGGCGAGGATCACCGGGCGCTGCGCGGTGTTGAGGAGATGGGTGGCTTTGGCGATCTGGTCCGCGTCGGGGCCGGGCCGCATGGGCAGGCGCGCGCGGGGGCCTTCGGGGCAGGCCAAGGGCATCACGTCGGTGGGCACTTCGATATGCACGGGGCCGGGGCGGCCTGTCAGCAGATGGGTGAAGGCGCGGTCGAGGACGGCTTCGAGGTCGGCGGGGTTTTCCAGCCGCTCGGTCGGGCAAAGGGGGCGCACCATCGCGGCCTGATCGGGGAGTTCGTGCAGAAGGCCCAGGCCTTTGCCCAAAGACGCGCGGCGGTTCACGCCGGAGATGACGAGGATCGGGACGGAGTCGGCCTTGGCCTGCCCCATGGCGGTGAGGGCGTTCAACAAGCCGGGGCCTGTGATGACGAAGGCCACGCCGGGCTTGCCCGAGATGCGGGCATAGCCATCGGCCATGAAGGCCGCGCCCTGTTCGTGGCGGGGGGTGACGTGGCGGATGCCGCCGCCCGCAAGGCCGCGATACAACTCGATCGTATGCACGCCGGGGATGCCGAAGACAACCTCGACCCCGCGCGCCTTGAGGCCTTCGACCAGCGCCTGCCCGACCGTTCTCATGCCGCTTGCCTTTGGGCGGCGGCGAAGCTGGCGATGCGGGTGCAGGCCTCGAGGATGCGGTCATCGGGTTGGGTGAGCGAGAGCCGCACGCAGCCCGCCAGTGCCGTGCCGAAGCTTTCGCCGGGCATGACGGCGACCTTTGCCTGTGTGAGCAGGGCGCGTGCGAATGCGTCGCCCGTCAGACCGGTGGCGCGGATGTCGAGCAGGGCGAACATCCCCGCTTGTGGCATGTGGACAGTGAGGCCGGACGTGCCGTGGAGGTGGGCGTGGATCAGGGTAGCGCGGCGCTGGAAGCGGGTCATCATCTCGGCCGCGATGGGCGAGGGGGAGGAGACGGCCTCGGCCGTCATGTCGGCGATGAAGGGCTGGCTGCCGAAGAGCATGGTTTCGGACAGGGGCAGAAGGCGGGTGCAGAACTCAGCCGGGCCGACGCACCAGCCGGAGCGGAAGCCCGGCGCGGCGTGGGATTTGGAGATGGAAGAGGCGACGACCACCCGGTCGGCATAGTCGGGCAGGTCGAGCGGCGAGGCGAAGGTCACGCCGGGGAAGCAGAGGTCTTCATAGACCTCATCGCAGAGCACCCAGAGATCGTGGTCTGCGGCAAGCTGGCAGAGCGCGGCAAGGTCTTCGCGCGACAGGACAGCGCCGGTGGGGTTGTGCGGGCTGTTGAGGAACAGGACGCGGGAGCGCGGCGTGATGCGGGCGGCGACATCGGCAGGTTGGATGCGGAAGCCGGATTCGGGGCGCAGGGGCACGGGGATCACGCTGGCCCCCGTGGCGCGGATCAGGCCTTCATAGGTGGCATACATCGGGTCGCCCACCAGCACCTCATCCCCTGATGTGACCAGCGTTTGCAGGATGGCGTAGAGCGTGGTCTGGGTGCCGGGAAGGCACATGATCTGATCCGGGGTGATGGCGCGGCCGCGCCGGGCGGTGTAGCGGGCGGCGAGGGCTGCCACGAGGGCGGGTTCGCCGCGCCCGTTGGAATAGCCGGTGCGACCTGCGGCCATGGACCGGGCGGCGGTGTCCAGCAGGGCGGGCGGGGTGGCGACATCGGGTTCGCCGATGGTGAGTTCGATGACCGCCTCGCCCGCGGCCTGCATGCGGCGGGCCAAAGCGTGGACTTCCCATTTCGCGCCGCCCAGATCGGCGAGGCGGTCGGTGACGGGGGCATATCTCATGGGGCGGTCTTTCTGTCGGATGTGTCGGATGTGTCTGAATAGGCGGAGGCGGGGAAACACACGCCCAGCATCGCACCGATGCCGTCGAGCGCGATGCGCTGCACCTCGCCTGCGGCGAAGCTGTCGGGGAGGGAGCCGCCTTCGATCCACAGCCCGTCGATCAGGGCGTTGCAGGCGATGGCCTCGCGCCGGTCGCGGGCGGGGTCAGCGGGGCGGGGAAGGGCGGCGATCAGGTCCTGCAGGCGGTCGCGGTAGCCCAGATAGGTGGCTTCATGGATGGCATGCATCACCGGATCGTTGCGGCCAAGGTGCATGTAGCTGGCCCAGACGCCCACCACGGCGGGTGTCATCACGGGCGGGCGGAAATTGGCGGCGATGAAGGCGGCAAGGCGGCCCACGGGATCATCTTCGGGCAGGCTTTCGCTGGCGCGGAGCGCCTCTTGCGTCATGGATTCCATGACGTGGCGATAGGCGGCGTGGGTCAGTTCTTCCTTGGACTGGAAGTAGTGCCGGATCAGCCCCGGCGTCACCCCGGCGCGGGCGGCGATGGCGCGGACGGTGGCGGCCTCGGTCCCGCCTTCGGCGACAAGCGCCATGGCGGCGGCGATGAGATCATCGCGGCGCTTTTCTTCGCCTTCTCGGCGATAGGGGCGGCGGAGGGCGGGTGCGGGCATGAGAGACCTGCGAATTATACGATTGAACAATAAATCGGTTTTGATCCCCACAGCAAGGGGGAGTTCCTGCATCGTGCCACAGCGGTGCCGGAAAGGCGATTCCGGGAACGACCTTTGGTCACTGCGCCCCGGCAGGCGATGCGGCGGGCGCGCGCGCCACATCCTTGTGGACGATGACATCGGCTTGCGGATAGGCGGCGAGGATCGCGCGGCGCAGGCTGGCGCCGATGGCATGCGCCTCATGCAGGGTCTGGTCGCCATCCAGTTCGATATGGATGTTCACGAAAATGCGGCTGCCTGCGGTGCGGGTCTTCAGGTCGTGATAGCCGTGCACGCCGGGCCAATCTGCCGCGATCTTGCCGATGCCCGCCACGATGGCCGGATCGGCGCGGCGGTCCATCAGCGCGTCCCACGCGCCCTTGCCGATCTTGGCAGCCCCCAAGGCCAGCATCGCCGCTGCCCCCAGCGCGACGACCGAATCAACCGAGGCAAGGCCGAAGCGGCTGGAGGCCCAGAGCGAGGCGATGGCCCCGAGATTGGGCAGAAGGTCGCCGAGGTAATGCAGCCGGTCGGCGGCAATCACGCGGCTGCCTGTCTTGCGGGCCACGCGGCCCTGCCACCAGATCAGACCAAGCGTCAGCAGGATCGAGATGACCATCACCGTCATGCCGATGCCTTCTTCCGTGAGCGCCACCGGTTCAGGGGCCATCAGCCTGTCAATCGCGCCCCAGGCAATCGCCCCGGCGGCGATGATAATGAAGATGGCCTGTCCGAGGGCGGCCAGATCCTCGGCCGAGGAATGGCCGAAGGCGTGGTCTTCATCGGCGGGCTTCGCGGCATAGATGATCGCGGCCATGGCGCCAAGGCTCACCATCAGGTCCATGGCGCTGTCGGCCAGAGAGGCGGCCACCGACAGGGAACCGGTCAGGCCAAGCCCCCAAAGTTTCAACCCTACGAGGGTGCCGGCCACGAGGACAGAGGCCAGCCCGGCGGATACGTTCATGCGGACCAGGGTGGGTAGGGGCATGGGCGGGGCTCCGGCAGGGGTCTGCCGCCCGCTATCGCAGCCTGCGCCCCACAATCAAGCGCAAGCGACTCGCAAAGGGTTATTCGATGATTTCGGTGGGCGAGACGCCCCAGAGCGCGGTCTTTCGCACCCAGCCACGTTCACCATCGACCGAAAGGCGGCACCAGTCGGGCTGGCATTCCTGCACCCAGCCCACGACATTGCGTTCGGCCTTGAAGATCACCTCGGCCTCATCCTGCGGGCGGTTGCGGAATTCGGCCATGTCGGCGGCGATCAGCACGGAGCGGACGCCGGAGAGGAGCGCGTAATGCACCCAGCCGCCCACGCCTTCGGCATCTTCGACCCGGCGCCAGTGTTCGTATTCGGCGGTAATCCGCAGCGGCATGCCGGAGCGTGTGAAAACCCAGTCGATGCGGTGCGTGAGGCCAGGGCCACGGCGCGCGTTGCCCTCATTCCCCTTAAGGCTGACGAACCGGGGAAGGGGAAGGTTGGTGACCATGCCCACATTCGGATCGCGCGGAACGGGCGGGGTTGCGGCGACTGCGGGGGTGGGGGCCTCAGCGGCCGGGCCGGGCGCCGCGAGGGCAGGTGCCGCTTCGGGCGGCGCGGCAATGGCGGCGGCCTGCACCAGCCCCTCAGGGCGGGGCATCGGACGCGTGACCTCTTGCGCGGGGGCCATGCTTGCCCACCCGATCACGCCGCCCACAATTGCGCCTGCCAGCGCCACCCGTGCCAGAACCATCATGCCGACCGCCTGTTCCTTGGCCGCGCGCCGGTGTTCCGGTCGCCGCGGCCCTGCTACTGCCCGTCTGGCCCGTGTCGTTGCGCGGACCCTGTCCTTCGGGGGCTTGTGCCTGCCCCCGCTTCCCGCCACTTTGACACCGACGGAACGGATTTGGAAGTGCAGGGAGGCGCCCGATGCCAGCAGGACGCTTGAGTGTTGTCGTGACGCGACGGTTGCCCGAACCGGTAGAGACCCGGATGAAGGAATTGTTCGATGTGGAGTTGCGTGATCCCGACACGCCGATGACACGGGACGAGCTTGCCGCTGCGCTGCGCCGGGCGGATGTTCTGGTGCCCACGATCACCGATCAGATCGACGCGGGCCTGCTGGGGCAGGCGGGGGACAAGCTGAAGCTGATCGCAAATTACGGGGCGGGGGTGGATCACATCGACGTGGCCACGGCCCGCCAGCGCGGGATTCTGGTGTCGAACACCCCCGGTGTGGTGACGGATGACACCGCCGACATGACGATGGCGCTGATGCTGGCCGTGACGCGGCGCATCCCCGAGGGGCTGTCGGTGATGCAATCGGGCGAATGGCAGGGCTGGTCGCCCATGGCGCTTTTGGGCGGGCGGATCGGGGGCAAGCGGCTGGGCATTCTGGGCATGGGCGGGATCGGGCAGGCCGTGGCGCGGCGGGCGCGGGCTTTTGGAATGCAGATCCACTATCACAACCGCCGCCGCCTGCGGCCCGAGGTGGAAGCGGAGTTGGAAGCGACCTATTGGGAAAGCCTTGATCAGATGGTCAGCCGAATGGATGTGATTTCCATCAATTGCCCGCATACGCCATCGACCTATCACCTGATGAACGCGCGGCGGCTGAAGCTCTTGAAGCCTTCGGCGGTGATCGTGAACACCTCGCGCGGGGAGGTGATCGACGAGAACGCCCTGACGCGAATGCTGCGCGCGGGCGAGATCGCGGGGGCGGGGCTGGATGTCTATGAACGCGGGGCCGAGATCAACCCGCGCCTGCGGGAACTGCCCAATGTCGTGCTGCTGCCGCATATGGGATCGGCCACGCGGGAAGGCCGGGCCGAGATGGGCGAGAAGGTGATCATCAACATCAAGACCTTTGCCGACGGGCACCGCCCGCCGGATCAGGTTGTGCCCAGCATGCTTTAGCCTCAGACGCGGTAGTAGCTGCGATACCAGTCGACGAAGTGGCGGACGCCGTCGCGGATGTCGGTGCGGGGGAGGGGGCCAGTGAGCGCCTCGATCAGGCTGGCATCGGCCCAGGTCGCGGGCACGTCGCCGGGTTGCATCGGCAGAAGGCGCTTTTGCGCGGGCATCCCCAGCGCCGTTTCGACCGCCTGGACGAAATCCATCAACCCTACCGGCGCGCCATTGCCGATATTGACCACCCGCCACGGCGCGACGGGGGAGAGGCTGTCGATCGTGCCTGCTGAAGTGGCGGGAGGAACATCGATCAGGCGGGAGATTCCTTCAACCAGATCATCAACATAAGTGAAATCGCGGCGCATGTCGCCGTGGTTGTAGATGTCGATGGGTTCGCCCGCGAGAATGGCCTTCACGAATTTGAACAGCGCCATGTCGGGGCGGCCCCAAGGGCCATAGACGGTGAAGAAGCGGAACATCGTGGTGGGGATGGCGTAGAGATGGGCATAGGAATGGGCCATCGCTTCATTCGCCTTTTTGGTGGCGGCGTAGAAGGACATGGGGTGATCGGCCGCATGGGTTTCAGCATAGGGCATGGCGGTGTTTGCACCATAGACCGATGAGGTGGAGGCCATCAGCAGATGCGCGGGCCGCGCGTGGCGCGCGGCTTCCAGCACCTCATGCGTGCCGATCAGGTTGGCGGTGACATAGCTGCGCGGGGCGTCGATGGAATAGCGCACCCCGGCCTGTGCGGCGAGGTGGATGACGGCATCCGCATTTTCCATGAGGCTGGCGACGAGATCGGGGGTTTCGACCAGCCCTTCAACGGCGCGGAAGCCGGGCGATTGCATCAGCATCTGGTGGCGGCGCTGTTTCAGGGTGACGTCGTAATAGGCGGTCATACCGTCGAGTCCGGTTACGGCCCAGCCGTCCGCGAGGAGGCGGCGGCAGAGGTGAAAGCCGATGAACCCCGCCGATCCGGTAACCAATGCCCGTCTTGCCATCCCTGCGCCCCCGATGCACCTGCACGGGGCCTAAGTGGCAGGCCAAGCGGGGGAAAATCAACCCTTTGCGGCGACAGTCTTCCTTTCGGGGGCATATTCCCGAGACAAGGGGAGGCAACGGCCCCCCCCTTGACCCCCCCCTTTCCGAGCTTTCGACGTGGCGCTTGGGGCTGCTGTCTTTTGGGTATTTGGGCCAAGGTGAGAGGGCCGGACCTTTTTCCTTTCCTGCAAGGGATTGGGCAGGGCGGCTAGAAGCGGGTGGGAAGATAGGGCGTGATGTCCATTCCCGGCGCGCGGCCTGCGATGAGGTTGGCCACGATCCGTGCAGTGACGGGGGCCATGGACAGGCCCAGATGGCCGTGGCCGTAGGCGTGGATCACGTCGGCGCCCGCGCGGGAGGGGCCGATGACGGGGAGCGAGTCGGGCATGGAGGGGCGGAAGCCCATCCAGGTGCGGCTGGGGGCAGGCAGGTCGGGGAAGATTCCCCGTGCGCCTTCAACGAGTTTCGCGATGCGGTGGGGGGAGGGCGGCGCGGTGAGGCCGCCCAGTTCGACGGTGCCCGCCACCCGCAGGCGGCCCTGCATGGGGCAGAGATAGAAGCCGCGGGTGGTGGGGCAGGTGGGGCGGGTGACGGGGGGATGGGGCATATCCCATTCGACATGATAGCCGCGTTCGGTATCGAGGGGCACGCGGTCGCCCGCCATTCTGGCGAGGGTGCGGGAATGGGCACCGGCGGCGAGGATGACGTGGCGGGCCTTCAGGTGCAGGCCGGGGCCGGTGATGAGGATGCCGTCGGCTTGGCGTTCGAGGGTTTCTGCATGGGTCGAAATGAACGCGGCGCGGTTGGCGACTTCGGTGGCAAGAAGACCGACCATCCGCCCGGGATCATTGAGGAAAACGGCCTTGGGGAAGAAGGCGGCGCCGCCTTCGACCTCGGGCAGGGAGGGTTCCATCTGACGCAGCGCCTCGGGGGGGATCAGGTCGACGGTGACGCCCAGCGAGCGGCGGAAGGCCATGTCCTGTTCGGCGGCGCGGAAGGCGGTGGCTGTGTCGTAAACATACAGGCAGCCGCGCTTTTGCAGGATGTCGGACCCGCCCAGTTTTTCGCCTAGAATCAACCAGTTGGGGCAGGCGTCGGCCAGAAGGGCGGCGATGTTGCGGGCGTTGCGTTCGGCCTGTTTCGGCAGGGATTGCCAGGCGAAGCGGGCGAGCCAGGGCATCAGCGCGGGCAGGGCGGCGCGGCGGATGGCGAGGGGGGAGTTGCGGTCGAACAGGAGCGAGGGGAGGTTTCGCAGCACATCCGGGGTGCCCACGGGCAGGACGGCGTAATCGGCGATTGTCCCGGCATTTCCGTAGCTTGCGGCGTTTTGTGAGATCACGTCGCCGGGCGGGTTCGGGTCGATCAGGGTGACGTCACGTCCCTCGGCTGTCAGGCTTTCCGCAATGGCCAGTCCCACGACGCCCGCGCCGATGATGGCGATATCGGTGGTGATGTAGCGGGCCATGCGGGCGGTTCCGTCTTGGTTAACGCCCGGGCGCGGGCGGGGCGGGGGCAGGTGGTGCGGTGGAAATCGGTTCAGCAGGCCAGTGCAGCAGGCTAGTGCAGACAGGTGTGCATACAAAATCAGGCAGAGTGGCGGGGGGCGGATTGGTTAAGGGTGCGGAGATGCACAAAAGGAAACCCCGCCGCGGACGTGTTCCGGGGCGGGGTTGAGCGGGTTACATGCAGGCCTGATATAGCGCGCGGGTATTCTCGCGCGTCATCGGGATCGGGTTGCCGCCGCAGGACGGGTCTTCCAGTGCCATCTCGGTGAGTTCGTCCAGACGCGCGGCGTCCACCCCCATCGCCGTGAGGTTGGCGGGGATGTTGAGCGTGGCGCGCAGGTCCATCACGGCCTTGCGGAAGCCGTCAAAGCCGCCCGCAATGCCGATATAGGCGACGGCCTTGTTCAGGCGCGCCTCGATCGCGGGGCGGTTGAAATCCAGCACCATCGGCATGACCACGGCATTGGTGGTGCCGTGATGGGTGTTGTAGACCGCGCCCACCGGGTGCGACAGCGAATGGATCGCGCCCAGACCTTTCTGGAAGGCGACCGCACCCATGGCGGCGGCGGACATCATATGCGCCCGCGCCTCGAGGTTCGTGGGGTCGCTATAGGCGGTGGGGAGGTTTTCGAAGACCAGCCGCATCCCTTCCAGCGCGATGCCTTGGGACATCGGGTGGTAGAAGGGGGAGCAGAAGGCCTCAAGGCAGTGCGCCAGCGCATCCATCCCGGTGCCTGCGGTGATGAATTTGGGCATCCCCACGGTGAGGGCCGGGTCGCAGATGGTGACCACGGGCATGAGTTTGGGGTGGAAGATGATCTTTTTCTTGTGGGTGACCGAATTGGTCAACACGCCTGCGCGGCCGACTTCGGACCCCGTGCCCGCCGTGGTGGGGACGGCGACGATGGGGGCAATCTTGTCGCCATCGGCGCGGGTATACCAGTCGTCGATATCTTCGAGGTCCCAGACCGAAAGGTCGGCCCGTTGATGCGCCATGAGCGCGATCATCTTGCCGAGGTCAAGCGCCGAGCCGCCTCCGAAGCAGATCACGCCATCATGGCCGCCCGATTTGTAGGCGGCGATGCCAGCGGCCATGTTCCCTTCATTCGGGTTCGGATCGACTTCGGAGAAGACCGCCGTGCCGAGACCGGCCTTGGACAGCACCGCCACCGCATCGGCCGTGATGGGGAGGGAGGCGAGGGCCTTGTCGGTGACGAAGAGCGGTTTCTTGATCCCGGCAGCGGCGCAGTGTTCGGCCAGTTCCGCGATGCGGCCCACGCCGAATTTGATGGCGGTGGGGTAGGACCAGTTCCGGTTGGGAACGTTGTGGGTCATGGTGTTCAGACCTTCTTGAGGTGATAGGATTTCGGACGGGTGACCGAATGGAACCCGAGATAGGACAGGCTGCCGCCGCGCCCGGTATCCTTGCAGCCCGTCCAGCACAGCGCCGGGTCAAGGTAATCGGCGCGGTTCATGAAGACGGTGCCGGTTTCGATCCGCGCGCCGATGGTTTGGGCGGTTTCATAATCCTGCGTCCAGACCGAGGCGGTGAGGCCGTAGGGGCTGTCGTTCATCAGGGCGATGGCCTCTTCATCATCCTTGACCTTCATGATGCCGACGACGGGGCCGAAGGATTCTTCGGTCATCACGCGCATG
The DNA here is from genome assembly GCA_943370085.1 of Variovorax paradoxus. GTDB lineage: Bacteria > Pseudomonadota > Alphaproteobacteria > Rhodobacterales > Rhodobacteraceae > Paragemmobacter. Next base: position 20,084 of record CALRPT020000018.1, read on the forward strand.
GAGTGGTCGACGTTGACGAGGATCTGCGGCGCGAGATAGGCGCCGCCGTCATCGGCGGGGAAGAGGGCGGGGTCGATCAGGGGTTTGGCGCCTGCGGCGATGGCATCCGCGATCTGGCCACGAACCACGGCGGCGAAGCGCTTGTTGGCCATGGGGCCGAGGGTGCTGTCGGCATCGAACGGGTTGCCGAGTTTGAGGGTTTTGACCCAAGCCACCGCCTTTTCGACGAAGGCATCGTAGAGGGATTCATGCACATAGATGCGTTCGATGCCGCAGCAGCATTGGCCTGCGTTATACATCGCGCCGTCCATCAGCGTGTCCACCGCCGCATCCAGATTGGCGTCATGGCGGACATAGCCGGGATCCTTGCCGCCCAGTTCCAGACCCAACGGGGTGAAGGTGCCTGCGGCGGCCTTTTCCATCGCGATGCCACCGCCGACCGATCCGGTGAAGTTGACAAAGCCGAAGGAGCGGGCGGCGATGAGGGATTCCGTTGTGGCGTGATCGAGCACCACATTCTGGAACACGTCGGCGGGGATGCCTGCGGCGTGGAAGGCCTCGGCCAGACGTTCGCCGACCTTCATCGTTTGGCTGGCGTGTTTCAGGATGACGGTGTTGCCGGCGATGAGGGCGGGGACGAGGGTGTTGATCGTGGTGAGGTAGGGATAGTTCCACGGGGCCACGATGAAGACGACGCCGACCGGATCGCGGGCGAGGTAGCGGCGGAATTTGTCGCTGTCTTCGATCATTTCGGGGGCGAGCGTCTTGGCCGCGATGTCGGACATGTAGTCGGTGCGGGCGTTGACGCCGCCGAATTCACCGCCAAAGCGGGTGGGGCGGCCCATCTGCCAGGCGAGTTCTTCGACGATGACGGCGGACATGTCGTTGAGGTTTTTCACGGCCGCCTTGACCAGTGCGATGCGGTCCGCCAGCGGGCGGGCGGCCCAGGCCTTTTGGGCGGCTTTGGCGCGGGCGACGGCGGCCTTTGCCTCGTCTGCCGAAAGGGGCATGCGTTCGAGATAGACCGATCCGTCGACCGGCGAGATGAGTTGGATGGGTTTCATGTGGTCACCTTTTGCGGCGGGACTGGCCCGCCTTTCGTTCGGGGAGGCGGGGGAGGCCCCGCCCTGAGTTAAGCGCGTTCCAGCAGGCGCTGAAGTTCGAAATCGGTCACGACGCGGTCTGTCTCGCTGATCTCCCATTGGGCGGCGTGGTGGTAGTGGTCGACCACATCATCGCCAAGGGCCGCGCGCAGCATGGTGGATTGGTTAAGCAGGCTTGCTGCTTCGCGGAGGTTCTTGGGGATCTCGCGCACACCGGCGGCGTGGTACATGTCGCCTTTCATTTCCGGCTCAAGCTCCATCTTCGCCTCGACCCCGACGAGGCCAGCGGCCAGAAGGGCGGCGCAGCAGAGGTAGGGGTTCACGTCGGAGCCGGGGATGCGGCATTCGACGCGGACGGCCTTGGTGTGTTCGCCGCAGACGCGGAAGCCTGCGGTGCGGTTATCCGCGCTCCAGACCGCTTTGGTGGGGGCGAACATGCCGATGGTGAAGCGTTTGTAGCTGTTGACGTAAGGGGCGAGGAAGGTGGTGATTTCCTGCGCATGGGCGAGTTGGCCGGCGACGAAGTGCTTCATCGTGGCGGACATGCCGTGGGCGTCGTCCTGGTCGTAGAAGGCGGGTTTGCCGTCCAGCGTCCAGAGCGACTGGTGGACGTGGGAGGAGGAGCCGGCCTTGCGGTGGTCATACTTGGCCATGAAGGTGACGGACTTGCCCTTGGCGTGCGCGATTTCCTTGACGCCCTGCTTGATGAGGACGTGGTTGTCGGCGGTGTCGAGCGCGTCTGAGTATTTGTAGTTCACCTCATGCTGGCCGGCGTCGGCCTCACCTTTCGTGTTCTCGATCGGGATGCCTGCGGCGTAGAGGTGGTTGCGGACATCGCGCATGAGGGATTCTTCCTTGGTCGTCTGGAAGAGATGGTAATCCTCATTATAGGCGCTGATCGGCTTCAGGTTGGTGAAGCCATGGTCGCGCAGGTTTTCGTAGGCGTTCTCGAAGATGTAGAATTCCAGTTCGGTGGCCATCATCGGCTCGAACCCCATGGCGCGGGCGCGGGCGACCTGTTTTTTCAGGATCGCGCGGGGGGAGACGGCGACTTCCTCATGCGTGTGGTGATCGAGCAGGTCGGCGAGGCAGAGCGCGGTGCCGGGCAGCCAGGGCAGGGCGCGCAGGGTGGCGAGGTCGGGCTTCATGACGTAATCGCCATAGCCCTGTTCCCAGCCTGCGGATTTGTAGCCGGGGACGGTGTTCATCTCCATGTCCACGGCCAGCAGGTAGTTGCAGCAATGGGTTTCCTTGTAGCCGTTGGAGACGAAGAAGGCGGCGTGAAAGCGTTTGCCCATCAGGCGGCCCTGCATGTCGACGGATGCGACGAGAACGGTGTCGATCTCGCCGCGGACGACGGCTTCTTTCAGGGTATCGAAGGTCATGGTTCCGGGCATCTTTTGCCTCATATCTCGAATTTCAGGGGCCCTTGATCGGGCCGGATACAGACTCAACCGAACAAGAGTTCAGGTGTCACGGGCGGGCAGGGCACCGCCGAATTCGGGCTTGCGGGGCCAGCAATCGCTGGGGGCGTCAGAGCGGGTGGGTGGTGCGATCCGCATGGCGACTCCGGGTGGCGGCGGGGGGCCGGATGCCTGCGCCGCAGAATTTGATCATATCCATGGCCGATCCCCGGCGCAATCGCCTCCAAAGGGGCGATGCGGGGGGGTGCGGGGGGGCGGTGTGCCGCCCCCCCGCCCTGTCATCAGAAGCGGTAAGGACGTCCGGCTTTCACCATGACGTCGTTATACTGCTTGAAGATCGCCACGACCTTGGCCTTGGTTTCGCTTTCCGCCGCGATCTCATCCCAGAAGGTCAGGGCGGCGGCCTCAACCGTTTTCCATTCCTCATCCGGGATTGTGGTCAGTTGCAGCTTGCCGCCGTTGATGCGCAGGTCGGCCTCGCCTGCCCAGTACCAGTGCTGGCGGTAGTAGTGCGACTGTTCAAAGCAGGTGGTCAGCAGTTCCTGCAGGTGCGGCGGCACTTCGTTCCAGCGGTCCATATTGGCGAAGAAGTGGCCGATCCAAGCGCCCGAGATGTTGTTGGTGAGGAAGTAGTTGGTCACGTTGGACCAGCCCACGGTGTAAACCTCGGTGATGCCGGACCATGCGATGCCGTCCAACTCGCCCGTCTGCATCGCCACTTCGATATCTTCCCATGGCAGGGTGACGGGGACGACGCCGAATTGAGTGAGGAACCGGCCTGCGGTCGGGAAGGTGAAGACGCGCTTGCCCTGCAGATCGGCGAGGCTGTTGATCGGGTCTTTGGTCGCGAAGTGGCAGGGATCCCATGCGCCGGCCGAGATGTGCTTGACGCCGACGGCGGCGTATTCGTCTTCCCAGATCTGCTTGAGGCCGTATTTGTTGAACAGCGCGGGCACGTCGAGCGAGTAGCGCAGGCCCAGCGGGAAGTAGCCGCCGAACACCGTCACTTCGGTGGGCGAGGCCATCGAGTCGTCATCGGACTGGACGCAGTCGATGGTGCCGGCCTGCATGGCCTGAAACAGTTCGCCGGTGGGAACGAGCTGATCGGCGTAGAAAAGCTCGATCTCCATCTGGCCTTGCGCGATGCGGTTGAAGGCGTCGACGGCGGGTTTGACCACCTGTTCACCCAGTGCGGCGCCGGCATAGGTCTGCATCCGCCATTTGATGGGCGCTTGTGCCGTGGCGATGGCGGGTGCAGCCAGTGTGGCGGCCCCGGCGAGTGCGCCCTTGGTCAGGAAAGAACGTCTAGAAGTCGTCATTAACAGGCTCCTTGTTGGTCTTTGGGTTGGTACTCAGAACAGTCTTGTTGGATGCGGGACCGGCGCCCCGCGATCAGGTCAGTTCGGGTAAATCAGATTGGGCAGCCACAAAGCGATGCCGGGGAACAGCATGATCAGGGCAAGGGCAGCGACCATCACCAGCACAAAGGGCACGACCGAGCGGTAGATGTCGCCCATCGTGATTTCCGGCGGCGCGAAGGCGCGCATCAGGAAGAGGTTATAGCCGAAGGGCGGCGTCAGATAGGCGATCTGGCAGGTGATGGTGTAAAGCACACCGTACCAGATCAGCACGTCTTCGGGCGGGATGCCAAGGTCGAGCGTTGCCACCAGCGGCACGTAAAGCGGGGCCACGATCACCAGCATGGCGGTGTCATCGAGGAACATGCCCATCAGGAGGAAGCTGATCTGCATGAGGATGAGGATCGTCCAGGGGCTGAACCCGAGGCGTTCGACGAAGAGGCTTTCGATGGCCTTTACAGCGCCAAGCCCATCGAACACGGCCCCAAAAGCAAGCGCGGCAAGGATCACCCACATGAACATGCAGGTGATGAACAGGGTGCTGCGGGTGGCGACTTCGAACACCATCTTGTTCATCCGGCCCTTGACCACGGCGGCGATGACGGTGGCGGCCACGCCGATGACCGAGCTTTCGACGAGCGAGGTCCAGCCGTAGATGAAGGGAAACATCATCGCGAAAAAGATGATGAAGGGCAGGGCTCCGGCGCGCAGGGCGTGGAACTTGTCGGCGCGGGTGATGGTGGCGCGTTCCTCAAGGCTCATGGCGGGGCCGAGCTCGGGCTGGATGCGGCAGCGTATCCAGACATAGAGGATGAAGAGCGTGGCCATCATCAGGCCTGGCAGAAGCCCGGCCAGCCAAAGCTCGGACACCGGGGCGCGGGCGATCATGGCGTACAGGACCAGCACCACCGAGGGTGGGATCAGGATGCCGAGAGAGGAGCCGGCCTGAATGACGCCGGTGACCATTTCCTTTTGATAGCCGCGCCGGAGCAGTTCCGGAAGCGCGATGGTGGACCCGATGGCCATACCCGCGACGGAGAGCCCGTTCATGGCCGAGATCAGCACCATCAGAAGGATCGTGCCGATGGCAAGGCCACCCGGGACCGGGCCGAACCAGACGTGGAACATGCGGTAGAGGTCATCGGCGAGGCGGCTTTCGCTCATGATATAGCCCATGAACACGAACATGGGCAGCGACAGGAGCGGATACCATTTCATCAGCTTCATCGAGGCCGAGAAGCCCATGTTGTGCCCGCCCGTGCCCCAGAGGGAAATGGCGGCGACCACGGCGACAAAGCCGATGATGCCAAAGACGCGCTGCCCCGTCATCATCATCAGGAGCATGGTCGAGAACATCAGGGCGGCGATCATCTCATAGGGCATCAGATGGTTTCCCCACGGATGGTGGCGATGTCCTTGGCCAGCGATGACAGGGCCTGAAGGAGCATGAGGACGAAGCCTGTGAGCATCACCAATTTGATGGGCCAGAGATAGGGGCGCCATGCGGTGGGGCTGCGTTCGAGCCTGCCGATCTGCGGCCATGACCAGCCGAGGAAGGAGGTTTCCGCGTCAGTCCAGCGGATGCCGAGGGAATAGCCGAAGCTTTCGGCAGCCCCCCAGATCAGCACGCCAAGGTAGAAGATGATGGCAAACACGGTGAAGCCGTCCCACCAGGCGCGTTGGACGGGGGATTGCTTGGCATAGAACAGGTCCATGCGGACATGGCCTTCGTTCTGCATCGTGTAGGGGCCGCCGAGGATGTAATAGGCCACCATCACGAACTGCGCCATTTCCAGCGTCCAGAGCGAGGGGTTGAAGAAGGCCTTGGAGATGGAGGACCACATCAGGATCGCCATCAGGACGAACAGAAGATACATGGCGAAGCGGCCGACGCCGTAATTCAGGCGGTCGACGAGGCGGACGAAGGCGATCACGAAACGTGGCATCCGGACCCTCACATCACGGGTTCGGGCGTCAGCGCAGCCATGGCGGCGGCGAGGACGGGGGCGAGGGTGGCAGCCATGGCGGTTTCGGCCTCGGGCGTGGCGATGAGGTCGTTGCGAATCTCCAGCATGGCATTGGGCAGGGCGTAGGGTGTGGCTTGCAGGCGCAGGGTGTGGGTCACGTCATCCTGTGCCGAATAGGGTTCGTTCAGTTCGCAGCGAAGCGTGGTGCGGGTGCGGGCGGCATCAAGGATGGCGCGGGGGAGGGTGTCGTCGGCATCGTGGATGATACCGAATTCCACCGCGCGGGGCTTGCCGAAATAGACGGGGGTGAAGCTATGGATGGTGATGAGTGCCGGGTGCAGGCCGCGGGCGATGCGGTCCATCAGGAGGGCATGCAGGCCATCATGGAAGGGGACATAGATGGCGGCGGTGCGGGCGGCGCGGTCTGACGGCGTGATCGCCGCATTGCCGGGGATGTCATGGATTTCCGAGCGGGCAGGCATGGCCCCGGCCATGTCGGGCGCGCGGTTGCAATCATAGACAAGGCGCGAGACAGGGGCGTGGACGAGCACCGCGTCCAGCCGCTGCGCAAGGCTGCGCGCAAGGCCCAGGGCACCCGGATCCCAGGCGATATGGGCCATGCGCTGATCGGGGGTGAGGCCCAGATCGCCCCAAGGGGCGGGGATGTGGTTGGAAGCGTGTTCGCACACGATCACCGCCCGGCCAAGGGCCGCGGTGTTTTCGATCACGGGCGGAAAGACCGCCGTTTCCCTGTTGCCGCCCGCGTTCATTGCGCGAGTCATCCCCCTGTTGATTGACCTTAGGCTCATCCGGCGCTGCGCGTTCTGTCAAGAATTTTTCTGCCGAATTATTTCTGTTACAAAGTTTTCTATTCGACTTGCGCCGGGAATTCGGCCTAGCCTTGTGAGGCTGCCCAAAGCCTGTGCGGGGGCAAGTGAATGGGGTCTGCCATGGATGCCGCTGTGACGATCGAAGACCAGATGCGCGCTGCGATGGGCGATCTGACGCGGGCCGAGCGGCAATTGGCGAGCCATATCCTGACGCATTATCCGGTGGCAGCGTTGGGGTCGATCACGGAATTGGCGCGGGCGTCGGGGGTGTCGAACCCGACGGTGGTGCGGTTGTGCCAGAAGCTGGGGTTCAAGGGATATCCGGATTACCAGCATGCTCTGAGATCGGAAGTGGAGGCGATGCTGCTGTCGCCGCTGGCCAAGCATGATCGCTGGGCGGGGGGCGTGCCGGATACGCATATCCTGAACCGATTTGCCGATGCGGTGGTGGCCAATCTGCAGGCCACGCTGAGCCAGATCGACCATGCGGAGTTTGACGCCACGGCGGCGCTGCTGGCCGATCCGGGGCGGCGGGTCTTTGCGATGGGCGGGCGGATCACCCATGCGATGGCCGAATACTTCGTCACGCTGATGAAGAATGTGCGCCCGAATGTGACGCTTCTGTCGGGGATGTCGAATACCTGGCCGCCCGCGCTGTTGGACATGGTGCCGGGCGATGTGCTGGTGGTGTTCGACATCCGCCGCTATGAGAACTCGGTCCTGCAGTTGACGGAACTGGCGGTGGAGCAGGGGGCGGAGGTCGTGCTGATCACGGACCGCTGGCTGTCGCCCGCTGCTGCCCATGCGCGCCATGTGCTGGCCTGCCATGTGGAGGCACCCAGCGCCTGGGACAGCACCGTGTCGCCGCTGGTGCTGGTGGAGACATTGCTGGCGTCCGTACAGGACCGGACATGGGCAGTGACGGAGGGGCGGTTGAAGCGGCTGGAGGAGCTTTATGCCCGGTCGCGGTTTTTCCGACGGCACCGCTGAGGGCGCGATCAGGGCCAGTTGCGCGCGCTGTGGAGGAGGCGGAGGATGGTCACCCCATCGTTCTGGACGGCGTAGACAAGGATGTAATGCGGGTGGATGACCATCTCGCGCGTGCCGGGCAGCCTGCCCTTGCGGAAGGCCTGGGGATGGTCGGGGAGGGTGTCCGTCCTTTCGATGATCCGGTCGAGAAACGCATCAGCGGCGGTGGGGTTATCGGTGGCTATGTAGCCGATGATGGCGGCCAGATCGTGCCGCGCCTCATCCGTCCAGTCTGGCCTTGCGCTTGGCATCGATCAGGGCACGCATCTCACTCATGACCTCGTCATGGGACAGGAGCGGGCCGGGATCGTCAAGCGCCTCTTGCACCTTGCGGCGGAACCAGTCGTCATAGGTTTCTTCTGTCACGGTGAGGCCGGGAGGGAGGCCGCCCTCTTTTGCGACGCGGGTCAAAAGGATGCGGACGGCATCGGACAGCGTCAGGCCTACGCCTTCCAGCGCGGCGGCGGCGCGGGTTTTCACATCCTCATCGATGCGGATGTGGAGCATGGTGGTGTTGGCGGGCATAGCGGTTTTCCCCCGTTGGGTTGGGGAATGGTGTCTCTCAATTGAGAGACGGTCAAGGGGTATCAGGTGGCGATGGAACGCCGCGCGCCAGAGACCGCGTTCATCGTGACGGCGACCAGCAGGATCGCGCCGCCGAGGAAGGTGGCGGGACTGGCGGTTTCGTTCAGGAAGAGCCAGACCCAGAGCGGGGCCAGCATCACCTCGATGTTCGACAAAAGGGCGGATTCGGCGGCGGGAACGACGCGGCTGCCGAGTTCGTAAAGGACCATGCCGCCCGAGAGCGTGACGGCGCCCATGGCCATCGACCAGAGCGCATCAGGCAAAGGGACGGCGAGTGTCTGGCCCATCTGGGTGGCGATGGTTGCGCCGGCAAGGATCGAGAAGAGGCCCCCCAAGAGGACGGACGGCAGGCTGTCGGCCACCTTGCCCCAGCGCAACGAGACGGTGAAGATGGCAAAGCCGAGCGCGGAAAGGAGGGCCGCGATGTTGCCCGCCATCGCGCCACCCGACAGATCATCGCGCACCATGACGAAGATGCCCGCAAGGGCCACGCCCATCGCGGCCCATGTCTGGGGCCGGACGCGTTCGCGCAGAACGGCCCAGCCGATCAGGGCGGTGAGGAAGGGGGAGGCGGCGAAGAGGAAGACAGCATTGGCGATGGTCGTGGTCTGGATCGAATAGATCGCGCCGCCGAAGGCCCCGACGAGGCCAAGACCGCCCAGCACCCCAGCAAGACCCACGGCGCGGATTGCCGGCAGCGGTGAGCCGCCCGCGCGCCAGATGAGAAAGGCCAGCAGGACCGGGACCATGCCGACCGAGCGCCAGAAGAGCACAGCCCAGGTGCCGGCCACGTCGATCTGACGGAAGACGAGGCCCTGCGTGGACCAGATGATCCCCGCCAGCACGACCAGCACCATGCCCAGACCGTAGCGCATTTCATTCTCCCCTGTCGCGGGCAGGAGGGCATGGGGGTGGTCGGGCCGTCTGTTCCAATCCCGACCTGTCGCGCGGGGATCAGGTCGCACCCCCACCCCCGGCCCCTCCCCCGAAGGCGGGGGAGGGGAGCACGCCATCAGGCGGGCGGGGGAGGGGGTGGCTGGTGGGGGAAGTGGGTATTTGGGCCAAGGTGAGGAGGGCAATCTTGGCTGGGTTGGGGTGGGCCCAGCTTTGGGGGAAAGCGGTTCAGATCTTGATGTCTGGAGGGGCGGGCGCGGGTGGCGCAGGGCAGTGGCAGGATGGGGCCAACTGGTGGACGGAGCGCGGGTGGTGGGGTGGCCTTGGGGTTTTGAGCCAAGGTGAGGGGGCGGTCAGTAGCCGCGCTGGCGGTCGACCTGATGCAGGAGGGGTTCGCCCGCGTCGCTGCGGCGGATGTTTTCAGCGATGACGCGCGCAGCCGAGGCGGCGCGGGTATCGGCGGCGATGTGGGGGGTGACGGTAACGCGGGGATGCGTCCAGTAGGGGTGATCCTGCGGCAGGGGTTCGGTGCGGAACACGTCCAGTGTGGCGTGGCCGATCTGGCCTGCGTCGAGGGCGGCCAGAAGGGCATCATCGTCGATCAGCGCGCCGCGACCGGGGTTCAGGATCGCCGCACCCTTGGGTAGAAGCGACAGGGTGCGGGCGTTGAGGATGTTTTCCGTCTCGGCTGTTTTGGGCAGCAGGGTGACAACGATCTGCGCGGTGGAGAGGGCGTTGGCAAGGCCTGCATCGCCGTGCTCGCAGGGGATGCCTTCGACGGACTTGGGTGTGCGGCTCCACCCGGTGACAGGGAAGTTGAGCGCGGCGAGGGCGCGGGCGCAAGCGGTGCCAAGCTCTCCCATGCCCAGCATGGCGACGGGGCGTTCGCGAGCGAGTGGTGGGCAGGTGGGATCCCAGACGCGGCCGGGGTTGACGATGTGGCGGTCCATCCCGAGGTGGTGGCGCAGGGCATGGCCCACCACCCATTCCACCATCCCCTCGGAGAGCGCGGGATCGACCATGCGGCAGAGGGGTTGGGTGAGGGTCGGGTTGCCCACGATCCGTTCTACCCCGGCCCAGAGCGATAGGACGGCCCGGCAGCGCGCGTAGGGGGCGAAATCCTGCAGGGGGCTGGTGGGGGCGTAGATGATGTAGTCGACGGTTTCAGGGGCGGCGTCGCGGGTGAGATGCGCGGTCAGCCCGGCGGCGGCGAGGGCGCTGCGAAGGGGGTCTGCATAGGCCTGCCAGTTGGCATCGGAGGCGGCGAAGAGGACGGTCAGGGTCATGGTCACCTCGGCCTGTGGACATGGGCGCTTTGGATGAGGCCAAAGGCGATGAGCAGCACCATCATCACCGAGCCGCCATAGGAAAGGAAGGGAAGGGGCACGCCGACGACGGGGGCCATGCCCATGACCATCGATAGGTTGACCGCCAGATAGAGGAAGAAGTTGGCGGCCAGACCGATGATGAGAAGCTGGCTGAAGCGGTCCTTGTTGGCCATGGCGGAGGTGAAGCAGAAGAACAGGATCAGGCCGTAGAGGATCAGGAGCGAGAAGGCGCCGACAAAGCCGAATTCCTCGCCCAAGGTGGTGAAGATGAAGTCGGTGTGTTTTTCGGGCAGGAAGTTCAGGCGCGACTGGGTGCCCTGCATGAAGCCCTTGCCGCCCCAACCGCCCGAGCCGAGCGCGATCTTGGCCTGCATGATGTTGTAGCCCGCGCCGAGGGGATCGGCGGAGGGGTCGAGGAAGGTGTCGATGCGGCGGTATTGGTAATCGTGCAGGAATTGCCAAGGCGTGCCGCGGGTGGTGAAGACCGCCGCCACGGCGCCGACGACAAGGGCGCCGACGAAGGCGAAATACCAGATGCTGACGCCGGCGGCGAACATCACCGCTGCGCCGCCCATCAGGAGCATGAGCGAGGTGCCGAGGTTGGGCTGGATCACCACGAGGAAGGTGGGGATGATGATCATCAGGACGGGGATCAGCACCCAGAGGGGGCGCGAGGTCTTCTTGATGTCGAGCCAGTCGTAATAGGCGGCCAGCATCATCACCATCGTGACCTTCATCAGTTCCGAGGGCTGAATCCGGATCGGCCCGATGTCGAGCCAGCGCTGCGCGCCCATGCCGACGGCGCCGAAGAATTCCACCGCGAGCAAGAGCAGGATCGAGATGCCGAAGGCCAGCCCCGCCATGTTGCGCCAGAACCAGATCGGCACGAAGGCGATGGCGAACATCATCACCATGCCCACGGCAAAGCGCTTCATCTGCGGTTCGGCCCAGACGACGAGGTTGCCGCCCGCGATGGAGTAAAGGATGAGGAAGCCCACCGAAGAGACGGTGGCCACCAGCACCACCAGCGGCCAATTCAGATGCAGCACCTTGCGCAGACCGCCGGGCACCGTCTTGACCTGATATTCAAGGAAACTCATGGCTGCTCCCCGCCTCAGGCCCGCGAGTTGCCGGCGGGGCCGGTGTCGCGCAGGCGGTCGCGCAGGGCGTTCAGATCGGTTTCGATCCGTCCGCGCTGGTTGGCGGGGTAGGCGGTCAGGGGCGGGATATCGCCGTAGAGCGCGCGCAGGATGGCATCGCGGGCGATGGGTGCAGCCACGGCTGAACCACCGCCACCATGTTCCACCACCACTGATACGGCGTATTTCGGAGTGTCGAAGGGCGCGTAGCCGGCGTAAAGCGCGTGATCGCGCCGGTTCCAGGGCAGATCATCGTTGGAGACGACGCCGCGCGCGCGTTCGGCGGCGGTGATGTTGCGGACCTGGCTGGTGCCGGTCTTGCCCGCCAGCACCATGGTTTCATCGGCCACCCGCGCGCTGAAGGCGGTGCCGCGCTGGTTGTTCATCACTGCCGACATGCCGTCGCGGATCGAGCGCAGGTTGGTGGCATCCAGCCCCAGCGGTTCAGCCTGCGGCAGATCGACGGGCTGGCCGCCGATGGAATGCAGGATCCGGGGCACGATGGCCCGGCCCGTGGCGAGGCGCGCGGTCATCACCGCGAGTTGCAGCGGCGAGGCCAGCACATAGCCCTGCCCGATGGAGGCGTTGATGGTGTCGCCGATGCGCCATTCCTGACCCCAGCGTTCCATCTTCCAGGCCTTGTCGGGCATGATGCCTTCGGTGATGGCGGACATGGGCAGGTCGTGCCGGATGCCAAGGCCGAGGCGGCGGCCCATTTCGGCGATCTTGTCGATGCCGACCTTCTGCGCGATTTCGTAGTAATAAACGTCGCAGCTTTCCGCCAGCGAGCGGGCCAGATCCACCCGGCCATGGCCACCGCGTTTCCAGCAGTGAAAGCGGCGGTCGCCGAATTCGATGTAGCCGGGGCAGGAATGGGTCGTCTCTGGCGTGATCAGCCCTTCTTCGAGCGCGGCGAGCGCGGTGACCATCTTGAAGGTCGATCCCGGCGGATAGGCGCCCTGCACGGTCTTGTTGGCCAGCGGGCGGTGGTCATCCTCCATCAGAGCGGAATAGTCGCGCTGGGTGATGCCACGGACAAAGAGATTGGGGTCAAAACCGGGCGACGAGGCGCAGGCGATGATTTCGCCGGTGTTCACATCCATCACCACGCAGGCGGCGCTTTCTTCGCCAAGGCGGGCCTGCACGAAATTCTGCACGTCCACATCCAGCGTCAGCTGGATGTCCTGCCCCGCGGTGCCATCGGTGCGTTCCAATTCGCGCATGACGCGGCCGACGTGGTTCACTTCGATCCGCTTGTTGCCGGCGGAGCCGCGCAGCGTTTCCTCCATCCAGCGTTCGACGCCGATCTTGCCGATCTGGAATTCGGGGATGCGCAGCACCGGGTCGGGGTTGGGGCGTTCTTCGAGATCCTTTTCGCTGACGGGGCCGACATAGCCCACGACATGGGAGAAATCCTCGACCAGCGGGTAATGGCGCGACAGGCCCACCTCGGGTGTGACGCCGGGCAGGGTGGGGGCGTTCATCGCGACCTTGGAGAAATCCTCCCACGGCAGACGGTCGGCCACGATGATGGGCACGAAGGGCGAGTTGCGGTCGATGTCGCGGCGGATGCGGTCCATTTCCTCGGCAGTGACGGGGATCAGGCGGGTGAGCCGCGCGAGCACGGCATCGACATCGCCGGCATCTTCGCGGGTGATGGTGACGCGGTAGTTCTGTTCGTTGCCGGCGATCAGCTTGCCGTTGCGATCGAAGATCAGCCCGCGCTCGGGCGGGATGAGGCGCATGTTGATGCGGTTTTCTTCGGCCAGCAGGCGGAATTCATCGGCCTGTTCGACCGAGAGGTAGCGCATCCGTGCGCCGAGGACGGCGAACATTGCAACCATCGCGCCGCCCATGAGGAGCGAGCGGCGGTTGATGCGGCGGGCGCTTTCTTCGGTGTCGCGGGCGGTGCGCCGCATGGGTTACAACCTCCGTCCGTAGGCATCGACTTCGCCGGTTGCGGGCTTGCGCAGATCGAAGGCAAGGCGCGAGGCGACGACGACCAGCGGATAACACAGGATGGACCACAAAGTCTGCAAGAGCGCAAAGCCGAAACCGGGTTGCGGCAGGAACACTATCGTGAAGGCGAGGCGATAGGAGATGAGGAGGGCCACCATCAGCCCGGCCACCAGCAGCCATTCGGTGATGAATTGCAATTCGCGTGTCAGGGCGATGCGGGCGCGGATGAATTCGGTGGCGAGGATGACCAGCGCCGTCCACAGCCCCGGCGGGCGCAAGAGGATGAGGTCTTCGAGCAGCACGACCGCGCCGATCAGCAGGACGGGCAGGTAATCGGGCCGCCGCATGACCCAGGCGAAGATCAGGCAAAGCAGCAGGTCCGGCCCCGGCCAATCGCCCGCGACGGAACCGAGCGGCAGGAGTTTGAGGAAGATCAGCGCCAGCGCAAGGCCGAGGAAGGCCGCGCGATAGACCCAGACAGAGGAGCGCAGGCCGTCAACCATCGGTGGCCGTCGCCTCGGGTGAGCCTTCGGTCACATCCTCGGTGCCGCCTGCGGCCGAAGGGTCGGTCGTGGTGGCGCTGCCCTCGCCGGTTTCGGCATCGGGTTCGGGCGGCGTGGGCGGCGGCGCGATCAGGGCACCCGCATCGGTGATGGGGGTCAGTTCATGGCTGCGCAGGACGCGCAGAAATTCGAGCCGTTCGTAATCGGCGCTGAGGATCACGCGCAGGCGGCGGTCGGTGCCCATGACGACCTGACCGACCAGAAGGCCCGCGGGCAGCATGGCGCCATCGCCCGAGGTCACCACCCGATCGCCGGGGCGGACGAGATCGGCGTCTTCGAGGAATTCAAGCGGGGGCAGGGCGGTGTTGTCGCCGGACAAGAGGGCCTTTTGCCCCGATGGCTGCACCGTGACGGGGATACGCGAGTTGCTGTCGGTGAGCAGGATCACGCGGGAGGTGCGTTCGCCCACGCCCGAGATGCGGCCCACAAGGCCAATACCATCCATCGTGGCCCAGCCGTCGCGGATGCCGTCGCGCGCGCCCACGTTCAGCAGGACCGACTGGCGGAACGGCGATCCGCTATCGGCCAGAACGACGCCGGTAACATGGGTGAGTTTCGGGTCCAGCCGGACCTGGTTGAGGTCGAGCAGGCGGGCGTTTTTCTGTTCCAGTTGCAGCGCGGCCTCGCGCCAGGCCTTCATCTGCTGCAATTCGCGGCGGAGTTCCTGGTTCTGTTCGTAGAGGCTGGCATAGCTTTGAAATTCATCGATCATCGCGGCGGCCTTTGTGACCGGCAGAAGCGCCCAGTCGAAGGAGGGGACCACCCGATCCACCAGCGCCGCGCGGAAGCGTTCGACGCGGGGGCTGTCGATGCGCCAGAGCAGGAACAGGCCCAGAAGGACCAGCACCAAGAGCCCTACGAACAGGCGTCGCAGGGGGCGGGCGTAATCGTCTGGTCCGATGTTGCGCGATCTTGCCACGGCTGCCTCTTGTCTGATGCCGGGTCCGGTTCAGGGGCGGCGATCAGCTATCCCGGATGCCGTTCCCCCTGAGGGGCGCGGCGGTCAGCTGTTCCCGAGCCATGCCCGTTTCCGGGCGCGGCGATCAGCTGTCATAATCGATCACATGACGCAGTTGCTTTTCATACTCCAGCGCCTTGCCCGTGCCGAGGGCGACACAATTGAGTGACTCATTGGCGACCGAGATGGACAGGCCGGTCTGTTCGCGCAGGGACAGGTCCAGATCCCCAAGCAGCGCGCCGCCGCCGGTGAGCATCACGCCCCGGTCGACGATATCGGCGGCGAGGTCGGGGGGCGTGGCTTCCAGCGCCTGCATCACGGCATCGCAGATCTGCTGCACGGGTTCGGCGAGCGCCTCGGCCACCTGGGCTTGATTGATTTCGGTTTCCTTGGGCACGCCGTTGAGCAGATCGCGGCCCCGGATCGTCATCGACGAGCCGCGCCCGTCATCGGGCATACGGGCGGTGCCGATGGAGGTTTTGATGCGTTCGGCGGTGGATTCGCCGATCAACAGGTTCTGATGGCGGCGCAGGTAGCTGATGATCGCCTCATCCATGCGGTCGCCGCCGACGCGGACAGAGCGGGCATAGACGATGTCGCCCAGAGACAGGACCGCCACTTCGGTGGTGCCGCCGCCGATATCGACCACCATGTTGCCGGTGGGATCGGTGATGGGCATGCCCGCGCCGATGGCCGCCGCGATGGGTTCGGCAATCAGCCCGGCGCGGCGGGCGCCTGCCGACAGGACCGACTGGCGGATCGCGCGCTTTTCAACCGGGGTTGCGCCATGGGGAACGCAGACGATGATCTTGGGTTTGGAGAAGGTCGAGCGCTTGTGCACCTTGCGGATGAAATGCTTGATCATTTCTTCGGCCGCTTCGAAATCGGCGATGACGCCGTCGCGCATGGGGCGGATCGCCTCGATGCTGCCGGGGGTGCGGCCCAGCATCAGCTTGGCATCTTCGCCCACGGCCAGAACCTGTTTCTTGCCGTCCTTGGTGTGATAGGCGACCACGGACGGTTCGTTCAGCACGATCCCCTTGCCCCGGATGTAGACGAGCGTATTCGCCGTGCCGAGGTCGATCGCCATGTCCGACGAAAAGATGCCCGAGAGTATCGACATGCTTGGGTGATCCTGTGCCACGCAAAAAGGTATGAACTCGCGACTCAGCGATGACCGAGGCAAGCGTGTCCATATAAAGACAGCCACGTGTCAGCGAAAGCCCGCAAGGCCGGAGGGGGCGCAATTCCGCGTGTGGCGCGGAGATTTGCGATTTTGCGGCAGGGTTGGGCGTGAATTGGTTGGGGAATGGGACGGTCCTTTCCATTTTCGCGCTTTCGGGGTTTTCGGATGCGCCTGCGGGGGCGTTTTCTGGCGCAGAAAACGCGATGGAATGTGGCGCAAGTTCCGGAGGAGCGCGCGCATGGAGCGTTTTCTGTGACAGGACAGGGGGAGAAATCTGTGTCAGATTTTGGCTAGGCTGCGGCGCATTCCTTTGCGGCGACGTGGGCCCATGAGGAAGGCGTGATGTATGAGGTGTCGTTGTGACTGTGGTTCTTTCGGGGTTTTCCGCTTTCGCGGTGTTCCTTGCCGCATCACCCGTGCTTGCCGATACCGGCGTCCACTGGACCCGTGCCTTTTCGGGGCCGCTGTTTCTGCTGTGGATGTTCTTTCCCTTTCTTCTGGTTGCCCTCGCCGTGGCTGCCATGGTGCGGCTGGCCCTTCACGCCCGGCCGCTCTGGCGACGCGCGGTCATTAAGACATAAGGGCCCGAAGTATCCCACAAGCAGCCTGACGCGCGTTTTGCACGCCGTGCGGATGTACGTTGACGCAACCTACATGCCCGTTGGCAGACTGCTGCATGTCCGGATCAGCTTCCTTGCCCTGTGACACCCGTCCGGGCTGGACCCGGCAGGCGCCAGACAGTAGACGCAGGCCATGACCCAACCCACATTCCTTCCCGGCGTTCCCGCCGAGGCCGTTCTGGCCGCTTTGCACCGCAGCCCCGGAAATGAGCTGAGCACGGGCAAGTTCGACAGCCCCGAAAGCTCGGCCGCGCTGGCGGTGAATGCCTTTGGCTGGTTTCTGGAGCGTGCGGCGGCGCAGTTGCCGCCACTGCCGGGCGTGCCGATGGGCAAGCCGCTGGCGGTGGAGATCGAGGCCGAGATGCGCTTTCCGTGGAAGGGGGGGCGGCATCCCTGGCTGGACGCGGCGGTGACGACGGCCACGTCGCTGGTGGCGGTGGAGTCCAAACGCTATGAGCCGTTCCGTCCGGGGAAGGCCACGGTGTTTTCTGAGGCCTTTGACAGCCGCGACTGGGGGCCGGGCATGGCGCGGCATGACATGTTGCGGTCACGCCTGATCGAAGGAGAGCGGAGTTTTCGCCATCTGGATGCGGTGCAGCTGATCAAGCATGCCTACGGCCTGCGGACGCAGGCGCAGAAGCGCGGGCTGGGGGCGGTGCTGGTCTATCTGCATGCGGCGCCCAGCGCTTGGGCCAATGGCAAGCCGCTGGACCCGGCGGCGATCAAGCGGCACGAGGCGGAGATTGCGGCCTATGCGCAGGCGGTGAAGGGGGATGACGTGGTCTTTGTGCCGCTGCGCTGGGCCGATCTGTTGCAGCAATGGGCGGGGAAGCCGGAGCTTGCCGCCCATGCGGCAGCGGTCAACGGGCGGTTCGCGCTGCTTTAGGGCGCGCGGCGATCTAGGGATCACAGGGACGAAAATCCCCGTCAAAGGCAAAAAGGGGCGGCCTGCGCCGCCCCGGTCTTTTCACTCGCCGTGATAAGTGACGGTCTTCACATCCTCGCCCGGTGCGGTCTTCTGGCGGCGGACGATGAGGCGGTTGAGGGCGTTCACATAGGCCTTTACGGATGCCACGATCGTATCGGTATCGGCGCTGGCGCCGGTGACGATGCGGCCGTCTTCTTCAAGCCGGACGGTGACGGTGGCCTGTGCGTCGGTGCCTTCGGTCACGGCGGCCACCTGATAGACCTGCAGCCGCGCCTTATGCGGGAAGAGCATCTTGATGCAGTTGAAGGCGGCATCGACCGGGCCGTCGCCGGTGGCATCGATGTGGTGATCGGTGCCGTCGATGGTCAGCACCATGTCGGCCTCTTGCGGGCCCTCAGTGCCGCAGATGACGCGCAGCTTTTTCAAGACCAGCGTGTCATGGGCGTCCATCGTCGCCTCATCGGCCACGAGGGCGATCAGGTCGTCGTCATAGACTTCCTTCTTGCGGTCGGCGAGCGCCTTGAACCGGACGAAGACATCATTCAGTTGATTGTCGGCCAGATCGTAGCCCAGCTCCTTGAGCTTGGCGCGCAGGGCGGCGCGGCCGGAATGTTTGCCCATCGTCAGGTTTTTCTGGTTCAGGCCGATGTCTTCGGGGCGCATGATCTCAAACGTTTCCACGTTCTTCAGCACGCCATCCTGATGTATGCCGGATTCATGCAGGAATGCGTTCTTGCCGACGATGGCCTTGTTGAACTGCACCGGAAAGCCCGAGACGGTAGAGACGCGGCGCGAGAGGTTCATGATCTTGGTCGTGTCGATGCCGGTCTGGTAGGGCAGGATGTCATTGCGGACCTTCATCGCCATCACGACCTCTTCCAGCGCGGTGTTGCCCGCGCGTTCGCCCAGACCGTTGATCGTGCATTCGATCTGGCGCGCGCCCGCCTCTACCGCCGCCAAAGCGTTGGCCGTGGCCATCCCCAGATCGTTGTGGCAATGGGTAGCGAAGATGATCGTGTCGGCGCCGGGGACGCGTTCCAGCAGCATGCGGATGATCTTGGCGCTCTCGAACGGGTAGGTGTAGCCCACGGTATCGGGGATGTTGATGGTGGTGGCGCCCGCCTTGATGGCGATTTCCACCACGCGGCACAGGTAATCGGCCTCGGTCCGGGTGGCATCCATCGGCGACCATTGCACGTTGTCACACAGGTTGCGGGCATGGGTCACGGTGTCGTGGATGCGTTCGGCCATCTGGTCCATGTCCAGATTGGGGATGGCGCGGTGCAAGGGCGAGGTGCCGATGAAGGTGTGGATGCGCGGGGATTTCGCGTGGCGCACGGCCTCCCAGCAGCGGTCGATATCCTTGAAATTCGCGCGGGCGAGGCCGCAGATGGTGGAGGTTTTCGCGCGTTTTGCGATTTCGCTGACGGCGTTGAAATCACCCTCAGAGGCGATGGGAAAGCCCGCCTCGATGATATCGACGCCCATCTCATCCAGAAGCCCCGCGATTTCCAGCTTTTCTGCATGGGTCATGGTGGCGCCGGGGGATTGTTCGCCATCCCGCAGGGTGGTGTCGAAGATCATGACGCGGGGTTGCGTGCTGGTGTCAGTCATGGCTGGGTTCCTTGTGCCGTCTGTGCTTTTCCTTGGCGGGCGCTGTTCACCTCCGAGCGGTCGCGCCCAAGGGCACGCTCAGAGGCGGCTAAGGAGAAGCAGGCCACGGGCGGACGCGTCACAGCCGAGCGGGGCGCAGTTTGCACCCGATGTGAAAGCGATATGCCGATCCCGTGTCATGGGGCGCGACGATAGCCGGGAATTGCGGCAGCGCAAGGCGGAAAACGCGCCTTGCCCGCGCTTTTCATCGGCTTATCTGCACGGGCCGGAAAGGGGTGCCCCATGCGCGCAGTCATCATCGGATCATCGGGCGGCATAGGCGCGGCCCTTGTCGCGGCGCTGGAGGGGCGGGGGGCGGATGTCACCGGCCTGTCGCGGCGCGATCATGGGCTGGATGTGACGGATGAGGCCAGCATCGCGCGGGTGTTGGCCCCGCTGGAGCCGGGCGTGGACCTGATCTTCATCGCCACGGGCGGGTTGGAGATCGGCGGCGCGCGCCCGGAAAAGGCGCTGCGCGCGCTGGACCCGGCGGCGATGGCGGCGCAGTTCGCGCTGAATGCCATAGGTCCGGCGCTGGTGTTGAAACATGCGCTGCGGCTGGTGCCGAAGGATCGGCCCGCGAAGATCGCGGCGCTGTCGGCGCGGGTGGGGTCGATCGGGGACAATCGTCTGGGCGGCTGGCATGGTTATCGCGCGGCCAAGGCGGCGCTGAACCAGATCATCCGCACGGCATCGGTGGAACTGGCGCGCAGCCATCCGCAGGCCATGCTGGTGGCGCTGCATCCCGGCACGGTGGCCACGTCGCTGACTGCGGCCTATGCGGGCGGGCATCCGACGGTTGCGCCTGCGGTGGCGGCGGACCACGTGCTGGCCGTGCTGGACGGGCTGACCCCGGCGGATACGGGCGGGTTCTTCGACTGGCAGGGGAAGGTGATTCCGTGGTGATCGTGACCTGCGCCATGGGCTTCATCTTGGCCCAAATACCCAAATCCGACGGCATCATCCCGTGCCACGCCGGGGGGAAGGGCGCATGACCGCCCCACGCCTGATATTGGTGCTGGGGGATCAGTTGTCGCCTGATGTCACCGCGCTGCGGGCGGCCCAGCCCAGTGATGTGGTGGTGATGGCCGAGGTAATGGCCGAGGGCACGCATGTGCCGCATCATCCACAGAAGATCGCGCTGATCCTGTCGGCGATGCGGCACTTTGCCGAGGATCTGCGGGGCAGAGGGGTGAGGGTCGCCTATTCCCGGCTGGACGATCCGGACAACAGCCAGTCGATCCCCGGCGAGTTGATCCGGCGCGCGGCGGAGGTCGGTGCGAAAGAGGTGATCACCACCGCGCCGGGGGATTGGCGGCTGCGGCAGGCGCTGGCCGAATGCCCGATCCCGGTGACGCAACTGCCTGACGACCGGTTTCTGTGCTCCGAGGCGGAGTTCGCCGCTTGGGCCGACGGGCGCAAGCAGTTGCGGTTGGAGTGGTTCTATCGCGAGATGCGGCGCAAGACCGGGCTGATGATGGAGGGCGACAAGCCGGCCGGGGGGCAGTGGAATTTCGACCATGACAATCGCAAGCCCGCGCAGGCCGATCTGTTCCGCCCGCGCCCGCCGCGCTTTGCCCCCGATGCGGTGACGGAGGAGGTGCTGGCGCTGGTCGAGGCGCGGTTTGGCGCGCATTTCGGGGCGGTGCGGCCTTTCGGCTGGGGCGTGACGCGGGCGGATGCGCTGGCCACGCTGGATCATTTCGCCACCCATGCGCTGCCGACATTCGGGGATGAGCAGGATGCGATGCTGGCGGGGGACCCGACGCTGAGCCATGCGTTGATCTCGCCCTATCTGAATATCGGGCTGCTGACGCCGATGGAGATTTGCCAGCGGGTCGAGGCGGAGTGGAGCGCGGGGCGCGCGCCGATCAACGCCGCAGAAGGGTTTATCCGCCAGATCATCGGCTGGCGCGAGTTCATCCGGGGCATCTGGGCGTTGGAGGGGCCGGACTACCTGACCCGCAATGCGCTGGGCCATTCCCGCGCGCTGCCGCCGCTCTACTGGGGGGGCAAGACGCGGATGCGCTGCCTGTCGCATGCGGTGGGGCAGACCCGCGACATGGCCTATGCCCATCACATTCAGCGGCTGATGGTGACGGGGAATTTCGCATTGCTGGCCGGGGTGGACCCTGGCGCGGTGCATGAATGGTATCTGTCGGTCTATGCGGATGCCTTTGAATGGGTCGAGGCGCCGAACACGCTGGGGATGAGCCAGTTCGCCGATGGCGGCGTGGTCGGGTCCAAGCCTTATGTCAGTTCCGGGGCCTATATCGACCGGATGTCGGATTACTGCGGTGGTTGTGCCTACAAGGTGAAGGAGAAGTCAGGCGCGGCGGCCTGTCCGTTCAACCTGCTGTATTGGCATTTCCTGACCCGCCACCGCGCGCGGTTCGAGGGCAATCCGCGCATGGCGCAGATGTACCGCACCTGGGACAGGATGGAGGCCGGGCATAAGGACCGCGTGCTGCGTGAGGCCGACCTGTTTCTGGCGCGGATGGATGCGGGTGAGGTGGTTTGAGGCCCTTGCCTTGACGCGGCATCTTGTGCGGCAGCGGTGCAGGGCGATTTTTCTGCGAAAAATCAGGGGGCGTTCCGCCCCCTCAGGCCACGTTCCGCGCGTCACCCCCTGAGGATATCTGGGCACAGAAGAAGGGGCGAGGTCAGTTCTCTGCGGGCGCGGGGGGTGCGTCTGTCGCTGCGGGAGGCTCGGCGGGTGCCTCCGGGGGGGCGACAAGAATGCCGTTGAGCCAGTTGCCTTCGGCCACCTGACCGCTGGCATAGGTGAGTTTGCCCTGCCCCTGCCGTTTGCCCTTTTCGAACGCGCCTTCATAGATATCGCCGCCGGGATATGTGGCGCGGCCCTGACCATGGATTTCGCCCTCCATCCATGCGCCTTCATAGATGAAGCCGTCCGGCATGGTCAGCTTTCCCATCCCATGGCGCAGGCCGGCCTTGAAATCCCCCTCATAGACGGACCCGTCGGCAAAAGTGGCGATGCCCTTGCCTTCGCGCAGGCCGGCTTTCCATTGGCCGTCATAGACATAGCCATCAGGCTTGGTCATCTTGCCCTGACCTTCGGGTTTGGCATCGGCAAAGCGGCCCTGATAGACGGACCCGTCGGCATAGGTGGCGACCCCGGTGCCGGTGATTACGCCCGCCGCCCAGTCGCCTTCATAGGTGGAGCCGTCCGCATAGGTGATCTTGCCCTTGCCCTGCGGGCGGTCGACGGCAAGTGCGCCCTGATAGACGGCGCCGTCGGGATAGGTCAGCTTGCCTTGTCCCGACAGGCTGCCCTCGGCCCATGTGCCTTCGAGAACATATCCATCGGTGCTGCGGAACACGCCCTGCCCGCTGCGGCGGTCGGCGGTGAAATTGCCCTGATAGACGTCGCCATTGGCATAGGTCAGCGTGCCCGTGCCGTTCTTCAGCCCGTCCTTGAAAGCACCTTCATAGACATCGCCATTGGCCTGCGTCAGCTTGCCCTGGCCGTTGATTTGGCCATCCAGCCAGTCGCCCGCATAGGTCATGCCATCGGGCAGGGTCAGGGTGCCGCGTCCGCTGCGCTGGCCCGCCTTGAGCATCCCGTCATAGACCGCGCCATCGGGATAGGTGACCTTGCCTGCGCCGTCCTTTTCGCCCGCGACCCAGTTGCCCTCAAACCGATAGCCGCCCGGACCTTCCATCAGGCCCGCGCCTTCGTGTTTGCCGTCCTTGAAGCGGCCGGTATAGACCGCGCCGTTGGCATAGCGGGCGACGCCTGCGCCGGTGATCGCGCCTGCGAGCCAGTCGCCCTCATAGCTGCCGCCATCGGGATAGGTGATCTTGCCCTTGCCTTCAGGCTGGCCCGCGACGAAGGCGCCTTCATAGACCGACCCGTTGGGATAGGTTGCGCGCCCGGTGCCGGTGATCTGGCCATCCTGCCATTCGCCGGAATACTCGAACCCGTTGGGCAGGCGATAGGTGCCCATGCCGTGCTGGAGGCCGTTGCGGAAGGTGCCTTCATAGACCGAACCGTCATCATATTGCTTGGTGATGACCTCGCCTTCGTCCTGCGCGCGCGCGGCTGCGGGCAGGGCCAGTGCCGCCGCCAGGGTGAGTGCCCAAACTGCCCGTCCGTTCCGCATTCCTGCCGCCTGTCTGACCATCGCTGCTCTTGCCCGGTACAGCCTAGCCGCCGCTCTGTCCTGCCGCAAGCCGCGCACCTTTCCCTTCGCCCGGGTTCTGCTAGAACCAGAGGGCAAGAACAGGGATTTTCCGCGCATGAGCGATACCTTTCGTCTGACGCTGGCGCAGTTGAACCCCACGGTGGGGGCGATTGCCGCCAATGCCGCCCGCGCCCGCGCGGTGTGGGAGGAGGCCAAGGCCGCCCGTGCCGACATGGCCGCGCTGACGGAGATGTTCATCACCGGCTATCAGACGCAGGATCTGATCCTGAAGCCCGCTTTCGTGGCCGAAGCGATTGCGGCGATCGAGGGGCTGGCACGCGATTGCGCCGATGGCCCGGCGCTGGGCATCGGGGGGCCTGCGCTGCGGGACGGGCGGTTGTTCAACGCCTATTACATCCTGCAGGGCGGGCGGGTGACGGCAACGGTGCTGAAGCATCATCTGCCCAATGACGGGGTGTTTGATGAAAAGCGCCTGTTCACCCCCGCCGATGTGCATGGCCCCTATGTGGTGAACGGGGTGCGGATCGGCACGCCGATCTGCGAGGACAGCTGGCACCCGGATGTGGCCGAAACGCTGGCTGAGACGGGGGCCGAGATCCTGCTGGTGCCCAACGGATCGCCCTATCATCGCGGCAAGCCGGATTTGCGGCTGAACCTGATGGTGTCGCGCGTGGTCGAAACTGGGTTGCCGCTGGTCTATCTGAACATGACCGGCGGGCAGGATGACCAGGTGTTCGACGGCTGTTCCATGGTGCTGAACCCCGGCGGGCATCTGGCCGTGCAGTTCCCGCAATTCGACGATTGCGTGACACATGTGGATTTCACCCGCACGGGCGAGGGATGGCAGGCCGAAAAGGGGGCCATCGCGCCGATCCCCCCGGTGGCCGAGGCCGATTATCGCGCCATGACGGTGGGGTTGCATGACTATCTGACAAAGTCGGGGTTTTCCAAGGTGGTTCTGGGCCTGTCGGGCGGGATCGATTCGGCGCTGGTGGCGACGATTGCCGCCGATGCGCTGGGGCCGGAAAATGTGCATTGCGTGATGCTGCCGTCGGAATTCACCTCGCCCCATTCGCTTGAGGATGCGGCTGATTGTGCAGGGCGTCTGGGCGCGCGGCTGGACACGATCCCGATCACCGGGCCGCAGGCGGCGGTGGGGGCGGCGCTGGGCCCGCTCTTTGCAGGCACGACGCCGGGGATCACCGAGGAAAACATCCAGTCACGTCTGCGGGGCCTTCTGCTCATGGCCTTGTCGAACAAGTTCGGGGCGATGCTCTTGACCACGGGGAACAAATCCGAGGTGGCGGTGGGCTATTGCACGATCTATGGCGACATGAACGGCGGCTATAACCCGATCAAGGATCTGTGGAAGACCCGCGTTTTCGACACCTGCCGCTGGCGGAACGAGAACCACCGTCCCTGGATGCGCGGGCCACGCGGCGAGGTGATCCCGCAGCGGATCATCGACAAGCCACCCAGCGCCGAATTGCGCCCCGACCAGCGCGATGATGACAGCCTGCCCCCCTATGACATTCTTGATGCCATCCTTGAGGGGCTGGTGGAAAAGGATCTGTCGGTCGCGCAGGTCGTGGCACAGGGCTTTGATCTGGCGACGGTGAAACGGGTGGAAAGCCTGCTCTACACTTCGGAATGGAAGCGTTTTCAGGCCGCCCCCGGCGTGCGGCTGACGCAAAAAGCCTTTTGGCTGGATCGGCGATATCCGATGGTCAACCGTTGGCGCGACGGCAGCGGCGCGGCATGATCCGGGCGGCACCGCGTCTGATGGGCGTTGGCAGGGGGCCTTGCCCCCTCGCCGCCTGCGGCGGCTCACCCCTAGGGTATTTGGGCCAAGATGAAGATCGGCTGCTTCATCTTGGCAACAATACCCTGGGGTCCGGGGTGAAACCCCGGGTGCCGGGGCAGGGCGCAGCGGTTCGTGCTTTTGCTGCGTTTAGACGGTGCTGACCACCGCTTCGGGCAGCAGGCGGGCGACATCCTCTGACCGGCAGAGGTCGGTGGCGGCGGACATGACGGCGGCGGCGGCGGCGGCCACGCCTTGGGCCAGCGCGTCATCCTCTGACTGGCCACGGGCGAGGGCGAGGATATAGCCGCCAACAAAGCTGTCGCCTGCGCCGACCTTGGAATTCACCTGCACCTTCGGGGCCTTGGCAAAGATGCGGCGGGTGGCGTCGGCCAGCACCGAGCCATCCGCCCCGCGTGCCACGACGACCTTTCTCGCCACGCCGCGCGCCACGAGGGATTGGGCGAAATCGGCGGTGTCGGTCCGGGTGTCCAGCTTGCGGCCTGCCAGCGCCTCGGCCTCTTCGCCATCCATGCGGAGCAGGTCCAGCGAGGGGATGGGATGGGTCACGGCCTGCGTGAGGGCGGCACCCGAAGTATCCAGCACAACGCGCATTCCGGCCATGGAGGCGGCGAGGCGGGCGGGGAAATCCATCGGCACGCCGGGCGGTTGGCTGCCCGAGATCACGGCGAACCCACCCGGTTTGCCTGCCGCGCGCAAGAGCATGAAGACGCGGTCCTGATCGGCCTCGGTCCAGACGGGGCCGGGCAGCATGAAGCGGTATTGGCGGCCGGTGGCGGCCTCGTTCACCGTCAGGCTCTGGCGGGTTTCGCCGGGGCCGGTGATGCCCAGAAACATCACGCCTTCACGCCGGATCAGCACGGCCAGCCTGTCGCCGGTGAGGCCGCCAAGCGCTACGAGGGCGAGGGATTCCCCGCCCAAGGCATGGATCGCGCGGCTGACATTCAGGCCGCCGCCGCCTGGATCAAGCTGGGGTTCGGAGCAGCGGAGTTTCTCATCCGCTACCATCTGCGGCACCGATGTCGCCATATCCAGCGCCGGGTTCAGCGTGAGCGTCAGGATCGGAGTTTGCTGGAAAACGGGTGTGTTTTCAGACATCTGCTGCTTTCCCCTGTTCGACGCGGGCCGATGCCCCCGCGCCATGATAGCGCTAACGCGCGCTGCCGGGCAACTGCTGTTCGGCTTGGGAAAGGGGAGGGGGTGCGGGGGAGGGGGCGGTTGCCCCCTCCCCCGTTGGATCAGAGCATCAGCTGGTAGCTGGCGGGGACGTAGCGGAAGCCGTCGCCGTTCGCCTCGACAAAGCCCACGCCGGGGAAGGGCATGTGATAGCCTGCGAAGGGGATCTTGTCGGTGGCGAGCATGCCAAGGATCGTGCGGCGGGTGGCGGCGGCCTGTGCCTTGTCTTGATCGAAGCGGACTTCCCAATCGGGATAGGCCAGCGACCAGACGTAATGGTTGGTCGTGTCGGCGAGGATCGCCATCCGTGCGCCGTTACTCTCCAGCATATAGGTGAAATGCCCCGGCGTATGGCCCGGCGCAGCCATGGCAGTGATGCCCGACACCACGGCGCCGCCATCATCGAGGAAGGTGAACGTGTCGTTCAGCGGTTTGACCTTGGCGTCAAAGCCTTCGTTTGCGGCCGTAGACCAGTTGTTGTGCTCGGTCGCACCCGTGACGTAGCGGGCATTGGCATAGGTGACTTCGCCGGCATCGTTCGAGAGGCCGCCGATATGATCGCCATGCATGTGGGTCAGCACCACGATGTCAATCTGATCGGGGGTGATCCCGGCGCTGGCCAGCGCGGCGGTGGTGGCATCCGCCGCAAGGCCGGTGTCGAACAGCACCAGTTCGGTGCCGGTGTTCACCACGACCGGGGTGAAGAAGTTGAACGTCTTGTCAGCGGGAATGAAGTTGGCGGCCGAGGCGGCGGCGAATTCCTCGGGCGAGACGTTCATGCCGAAGGTTTCCTGCGGCTTGTCGCCTGCGCGGCTGCCGGCGAGGATCGTCGTTACCTCGAAACCGCCAAGTCTTGCGCGGTTGAAGAGGGCGCTGGCTGGGCCTTGCTGGGGCGCGGCGGCCAAGGCCGGGCGGGCCGAGAGCAGCGCGGGGGCGGCGAAGGGAAGGGTGGCACCGGCGAGCAGCGCGTGGCGGCGGGACAGAGTCGTCATGGCATCCTCCTGGGAAAAACTGTCCGAAAGGATAGGGAGGCGGGCCTGTCCGGCCAGTCACGGTTAAGTCAGGTCCTGTGCGCTGCTGCACATCGGCTCTGCAATCAAATTGAGAGCGGTCATTCCCACCACGGGTCGATGGCGGCGATATCCTCATCCGACCAGCCGAAGTGATGGGCGAATTCGTGGATCACCACATGGGTGATCAGATCGCCAAGTCCCACATCGCCCCGGTCGATCCATTCCTCGAGGATCGGGCGGCGGAAGAGCCAGACGATATCGGGGTGCTCGGGCTGATCCATCACCGATTTCTCGGTCAGGGGTGTGCCTTCGTAAAGCCCGGTCAGCTCATAGGGATCGTTCAGGTCCATGGCCTCGAGCATGTCATCGGGCGGGAAGTCGACGATGCGCAGGGCGACCTTGGTGGCGATGTCGCGCCAGGGCTGCGGCAGGGAGATGACCGCGCCATGGGCAAGCTGTTCGAACAGCGCCAGATCCGGCGCGGTGAAGGCGTCCCAGCCGGGGGGCTGGGTGGCGGGGGCTTCATCCTCGGCGGGGGTGTTGGCGGTGGTCATGGGGTGGCCTTTCCTGCCGGGGTCTGGTGCAGATATGGACAAAAGGAGCCGCCTGTGAAAGAGGGACAGGGTCCATCGGAGCCTGTATTATGACCACCGTCACCACCCGTTTCGCACCGTCGCCCACCGGATACATCCATGTGGGCAACCTGCGCACTGCGCTGATGAATTACCTGATCACCCGCAAGGCGGGGGGGACGTTCATCCTGCGGCTGGATGATACCGATCAGGAACGGTCGAAACAGGAATATATCGACGGGCTGATCGCGGATCTGGACTGGCTGGGCATCCGCTATGACCGGATCGAGCAGCAATCCAAGCGGATGGCACGTTATGCCGAAGCGGCCGAGGCGCTGAAGGCGGCGGGGCGGTTCTATGAATGTTTCGAGAGCCCGGTCGAGCTGGATCTGAAGCGGAAGAAATTGCTGAACATGGGCAAGCCGCCGGTCTATGACCGCGCGTCGCTGCACCTGACCGAGGACCAGAAGGCCGCCTACCGCGCCGAGGGGCGGCAGGGCTATTGGCGGTTCCGGCTGGATCAGGAGCGGATCGAGTGGCGCGACGGGATCATCGGCGACATTTCCATTGATGCGGCGTCGGTATCGGACCCGGTGCTGATCAAGGCGGATGGGCAGGTTCTGTATACCTTCGCTTCATCGGTGGATGATGTGGATATGGGGGTTACCCATATCGTGCGGGGCGCGGACCATGTGACGAATACCGCGACGCAGATCCAGATCATGAAGGCGCTGGGCGGCACACCGCCGACTTTCGCCCATCACAGCCTGCTGACCGGGCCGCAGGGCGAGGAATTGTCCAAGCGGTTGGGCGTTCTGTCCTTGCGCGACCTGCGGGCGCGGGGGGTGGCACCGCTTGCGCTGATGTCGCTGATGGCGCGGTTGGGGTCATCAAAGCCGGTGGAACTGGCCACGTCGATGCAGGACCTGATCGACGGGTTCGATGTGGGATCGTTCGGGTCGGCGCCGACGAAGTTTGATGCCGAGGACCTGTTCCCGCTGACGCGGGCCTATGTGCAGAGCCTGCCTTTTGCCGCGGTGGCCGACAAGATCGCAGCCCTTGGCGTGCCGGCGGAGGAGGCCGAGGCCTTTTGGGCGGTGGCCAAGGGCAACATCACCGTGCTGGACGATCTGGCGGAATGGTCGGTGCTGTTCAGGGATGGGGCGGAGCCGATGGTCGAGCCGGAGGATGCGGAATTTGTGACGCAGGCGGTGGCGCTGCTGCCGCCGCGCCCCTGGACCCAGGCGACATGGGGCGAATGGACCGAGGCCGTGAAGGCCGCCACTGGCCGCAAGGGCAAAGCGCTTTACATGCCGCTCCGCAAGGCTCTGACCGGGCGGGCGAACGGGCCGGAGATGGCGGATGTGATGCCGCTGCTGAAGGTGGTTCGGGCGGGCTGAGGCCACGAATTTTCTGCGAAAATTCTGCGCCCGACCTTTGCGCGATGCGCTGGTGGCGGGCGTTCATTGGGTATTTGGGCCAAGGTGAAGCGGCATGGAGTCTTTTGCAGAGACAAGTGAGACGCCGGTGGCCAAGGCGCCGGTTCAGGGCAAATTCGTGACCGGGAACCTGTTCCGGCATATTGCGGTGATGTCGCTGACATCGTCCGTGGGGTTGATGGCGATCTTTGTCGTGGATCTGATCAATCTTCTGTACATTTCGTGGTTGCAGGACCCGGTGAAGACGGCGGCCATCGGCTATGCCGGGGCGGTGCTGTTCTTTACCACGGCGTTTGGGATCGGGTTATCCGTCGGCGTGTCGGCGCTGGTGTCGCGGGCGGTGGGGTCGCGCGATCTGGCGCTGGCGCGGCAGCGCACGACGGAAGGGTTGTTGCTGGGTGCCGGGTTCGGGGCGGCGTTTGCGGCGGTGGTCTGGGTGGCTTTGCCGCCGATTGTGGGGCTGCTGGGGGCCGAGGGGGCCACAGCGGCGGAGACGCTGCATTACCTGCGGATCATCATCCCGTCGCAGCCATTGCTGATGATCGGGATGATCGGGGCGGGCGTTCTGCGGGCGCATGGCGATGCGCGGCGGTCGATGATGGTGACGGTCTGGGGCGCGGTGGTGCTGGCGGCGCTGGACCCGGTGCTGATCCTGTGGGCGGACCTTGGCCTGACCGGGGCGGCGCTGGCGGGGTGGGGGTCGCGGGCGGCGATTGCGGGCATGGCGCTGTGGCCGATCTGGCGGCATTATGGTGGGTTCGGGCGGCCTTCGGGGGCGAGTGTGATGGCGGCGACGGCACCCCTGTTCGCCATTTCCGGCCCGGCGATCCTGACGCAGCTGGCGACGCCGGTGGGGCAGGCGGTGGTGACACGGATGGTGGCGGGTTACGGCGAGGCGGCGGTGGCCGGGATGGCGATTGCCGGGCGGCTGACGCCGGTGGCGTTCGGGATCATCTTTGCGCTGTCGGGCGCGGTGGGGCCGATCATCGGGCAGAACCTTGGCGCAGGAAAGATGGACCGGGTGCGGCGGACGCTGCGCGAGTCGATCCTGTTTTCGGGGATCGTGATCGTGGTGATGTCTGCGGTGCTGTTCGCGGCACGGGGGGCGATTGCGGATGCTTTCCATGCGGAGGGGTTGACGCGGGACCTGATCTATCTGTTCTGCGGGCCGCTGAGTTTGCTGTTCTTTTTCAACGGGATGATCTTTGTCGCCAATGCCGTGTGCAACAATCTGGGCGCGGCGATGCAATCGACGATGGTGAATTGGGGGCGGCATACGATCGGGACGGTGCCCTTCGCGCTGGCCTTCGGGATGTGGTGGGGCGCGCCTGGTGTGCTGGTGGGCCAAGCGGTGGGGGGCATCCTGTTCGGGTTTCTGGCGGTCTGGCTGGCCCTGCGGGTGGTGGACCGGGTGACGCAAGCCCGCGCGGCGTGAGGCGCGGTGCGTGTCGTCCTTCGTGCGTATACCGTCGCATATGATTTCCCCCTTGCCGGATCGCAGAGGCCGGGTTAGGCAGAAGCACCAGCATCGGGAGAATCCGGCGCGCAGGGGCAACCCTGTGGGAGCCGGTGCCGAAGGAGCAACCGCCCCGGTAAACTCTCAGGCGCAACGGACCGTTGCTGGTAGAAGACTCTGGAGAGTGGCGCGGATGCGCCCGCCGAAGGGATAACGATCTCAGGCGTCCGTAAGGACAGGGACAGAGGGGGCATCGTGGGACAGGGATTGGCCTGTCCGGACGGTGCCGATTGGTTTTCGCAACCGGCGCCCGGAAGACTGGGGAGGGGCGATTTGTCCGACCTTGACGCGACGACGGAGCTGAAGCGGCTGGGGCTGCATGACCTGCATGTGGACCTTGGGGGCAAGATGGTGCCCTTTGCCGGCTATGAGATGCCGGTGCAATATCCGGCCGGGGTGATGAAGGAACATCTGCATACGCGGGCCGCCGCCGGGCTGTTTGACGTGAGCCATATGGGGCAGGTGATCCTGCGGCCCAAGGTGGGGATGGACGCGCTTTGTGCGGGGTTCGAGGCGCTGATGCCGGTGGATGTGCTGGGCTTGGCGCAGGGGCGGCAGCGCTATGGGCTGTTCACCAACGAGACGGGCGGGATCGAGGATGACCTGATGTTCGCCAATCGGGGCGACCACCTGTTCGTCGTGGTCAATGCCGCCTGCAAGGAGGCCGATGTGGCGCATATGCGCGCGCATCTGGGCGCTGTGGCGGAGGTGGAATTCATTCAGGACCGCGCGCTCTTGGCGCTGCAGGGGCCGGGGGCCGAGGCGGCGCTGGCCGGGCTGTTGCCGGATGTGGCGGCGATGCGGTTCATGGATGTGGCGGTGATGGATTGGGGCGGGGCCGAGATCTGGCTGTCGCGGTCGGGCTATACGGGCGAGGACGGGTTCGAGTTGTCGATCCCCGAGGGGCGGGCGCTGGACTTTGCCCAAGCGCTGCTGGCGCGGCCTGGGGTGATGCCCATCGGGCTGGGTGCGCGCGACAGCCTGCGGCTGGAGGCGGGGCTCTGCCTTTATGGCCATGACATTGATGATGGTACCAGCCCGGCTGAGGCGGGGCTGACCTGGGCCATCCAAAAGGTGCGTCGGGCGGGCGCCGACCGGGCCGGGGGCTTTCCCGGGGCTGAGCGCATCCTGCGGGAACTGGTCGAGGGACCCGAGCGGCTTCGCGTGGGTCTGCGGCCCGAGGGCCGGGCGCCGATGCGCGAGGGGGTGGAGTTGTTCGCGGTGGATGGCACACCGCTGGGCCGCGTCACCTCTGGCGGGTTCGGGCCAAGCGTCGAGGCGCCTGTTGCCATGGGCTATGTCCCTGCGTCTTATGCTCATAGCGGCACGGCGGTGACGGGCGAGGTGCGCGGCAAGCGCCTGCCCGTGACCGTGGTGCCGATGCCTTTCCACCCCACCACCTACAAGCGTTGAGGATGCGATGAAGTATACCGAAGAACATGAATGGCTGCGGATCGAGGGTGATCTGGTGGTCGTGGGCATCACCGAACATGCCGCCACCCAGTTGGGGGATGTGGTGTTCGTGGAACTGCCCGCGACGGAGACCATGGTCGCATCCGGCGATGAGGTGGTGGTGATCGAGAGCGTCAAGGCGGCGTCCGACATCCTGGCCCCCATCGAGGGCGAGATCGTGGCGGTGAACACCAAGCTGATCGACAACCCGGCTCTGGTGAATGAAGACCCGACCGGGGCGGCCTGGTTCTTCAAGATGAAGGTCGATGATCTGGATGTGCTGGATCAGTTCATGGACGAGGATGAATACAACGACATGATCGGGTGATCCCGGCCTAAGTTGTTGTGATGCAAGAGTTTTATTGAAAACTTTTGCAAATTCCTTGCAAGGAATTTGGCGGGCGCGGAACGCGCGCCCGCCGCCGGAAACCTGATGAGGCCTACGCCATGAGCTTTACCCCTGTCGATTACAACCCCTACGATTTCGCCAACCGCCGCCATATCGGCCCCTCGCCCGCCGAGATGGACGAGATGTTGAAGGTGGTGGGCGTCAAGACGCTGGATGCGCTGATTGATGAGACGGTGCCGAAGTCGATCCGGCAGGCGGTGCCGCTGGGCTGGGCGCCGTTGTCGGAACATGAGCTATTGGCGCGGATGCGCGCGGTGGGCGCGAAGAACAAGGTGATGACCAGCCTGATCGGGCAGGGCTATTACGGCACGGTGACGCCGCCCGCGATCCAGCGCAACATTCTGGAGAATCCGGCATGGTATACGGCCTATACGCCCTACCAGCCCGAGATTGCGCAAGGGCGCCTTGAGGCGCTGTTGAACTATCAGACCATGATTTCCGATCTGACCGGGTTGCCGGTGGCCAATGCCAGCCTTCTGGATGAGGCGACGGCGGCGGCCGAGGCGATGGCGATGGCCGAGCGGGTGGCCAAGACCAAGGCGCGGGGGTTCTTTGTCGATCATGGCTGCCATCCGCAGACCATCGCCGTGATCCAGACGCGGGCCGCGCCCTTGGGGATTGAGGTGATCGTCGGCGATCCGGCGAAGATGGAACCTGAAAAGCTCTTCGGGGCGATCTTTCAGTATCCCGGCACCTATGGTCATGTGGTCGATTTCACGAAGGAAATCGCCGCGCTGCATGGGGCGAAGGCGGTGGCGATCGTGGCGACCGATCTGCTGGCGCTGACGCTGTTGAAGGAACCGGGCGCGATGGGGGCGGATATCGCCATCGGGTCGAGCCAGCGGTTCGGGGTGCCCTTGGGTTATGGCGGGCCGCATGCGGCCTTCATGTCCTGCAAGGATGACTACAAACGCGCGATGCCGGGGCGGATCGTAGGGGTTTCCATCGACGCGCGGGGGAACAAGGCCTATCGGCTGTCGCTGCAAACGCGCGAGCAGCATATCCGGCGGGAGAAGGCCACGTCCAACGTCTGCACGGCGCAGGCGCTGCTGGCGGTGATGGCGTCGTTCTATGCGGTGTTTCACGGACCCAAGGGCCTGCGCGCGATTGCAGAGCGGGTGCATTTCCTGACCAACCGCTTGGCGCGGGCCTTGAAGGCGGCGGGGGCGAAGGTTTCGCCCAAGGCGTTCTTTGACACGATCACGGTGGAAGTGGGCGTGGGGCAGGCGGGCATTCTGGCCGCCGCGCGGCATGAGGGGCTGAACTTCCGCAAGATCGGCAATGACCGGGTCGGAATCTCGCTGGACGAGACGACAGATGAAAAGGTGCTGATCCGGGTGCTGCGCGCCTTTGGCATCGAGGGCGTGCCGCCGCATCGGGCGATGCTGGGCTTTCCTGAGGATATGGTGCGCAAGACCGACTATCTGACACATCCGGTGTTCCACATGAACCGCGCGGAATCCGAGATGATGCGCTACATGCGCCGCCTGTCGGACCGCGATCTTGCGCTTGACCGGGCGATGATCCCGCTGGGGTCTTGCACCATGAAGCTGAACGCGGCGGCCGAGATGATGCCGATCACCTGGCCGGAGTTCGGCACGCTGCACCCCTTTGCCCCCGCCGATCAGGCGCTGGGCTACAAGGAGGCGATTGATGACCTGACGGTCAAGCTGTGCGAGGTGACGGGATATGATGCCTTCTCCATGCAGCCCAATAGCGGTGCGCAGGGGGAATATGCGGGATTGCTTACCATTCAGGCCTATCACCGTGCGCGGGGGGATGGGCATCGCAACATCTGCCTGATCCCGGTTTCGGCGCATGGCACCAACCCGGCCTCGGCGCAGATGGCGGGGATGCAGGTGGTGGTGGTGAAATCGGCCCCAAATGGCGATGTGGATCTGGATGATTTCCGGCAAAGGGCTGAGGAAGCGGGGAAAAACCTTGCGGCCTGCATGATCACCTATCCCTCGACGCATGGCGTGTTTGAGGAGACGGTGAAGGAGATCTGCAAGATCACCCATGATCATGGCGGGCAGGTTTATCTGGACGGCGCAAATATGAACGCGCTGGTCGGGCTGGTGAAACCCGGCGAGATTGGCAGTGATGTGAGCCATTTGAACCTGCACAAGACGTTTGCCATTCCGCATGGTGGCGGCGGGCCGGGGATGGGGCCGATTGGCGTGAAGGCGCATCTGGCGCCCTATCTGCCGGGGCATTCGGAGACGGGTGGCGATGGGGCGGTGAGTGCTGCGCCTTATGGAAGTGCCTCCATCCTGCTGATTTCATGGGCCTATTGCCTGATGATGGGGGGGGAGGGGCTGACGCAGGCGACGCGGGTGGCGATCCTGAACGCCAACTATATCGCGGCGCGGCTGCAGGGGGCCTATCCGATCCTGTTCATGGGCAACAAGGGGCGGGTGGCGCATGAATGCATCCTTGATACGCGGCCCTTCGCGGAGTTTGGCGTGACGGTGGATGACATCGCCAAGCGGTTGATCGACAACGGTTTCCACGCGCCGACGATGAGCTGGCCGGTGGCGGGGACGCTGATGGTGGAGCCCACGGAAAGCGAGACGAAGGCCGAGATCGACCGCTTCATCACCGCGTTGCTGGCGATCCGGGCCGAGATCGACGCCGTGGAAAAGGGCGAGATTTCCGCCGAGGACAGCCCCCTGCGCCATGCGCCGCATACGGTGGAGGATCTGGTGGCGGACTGGACGCGGAAATACCCGCGCGAGCAGGGCTGCTTCCCGCCGGGTGCCTTCCGGGTGGACAAGTATTGGCCCCCCATCGGCCGGGTGGACAATGTATTCGGCGACCGCAACCTGATCTGCACCTGCCCGCCGGTAGAAGCCTACGCGCAGGCGGCGGAGTAGCGGGGCGGCTGTGCCGCCGCCCGTGCAGAGGACGGTGCAGACGGGTGTGCATACCGATTGGCGCACGGAACGGCGGAAAACTGCCCGTTCCGTGCGCATATGTCATTTTAAGAATGCGCGCTAAGTCAACAGGAAGTCCCCTGCATCAAGCGTAGGCAGGGTGGCCAAGGTGGCGATCAACATTCTGGCGGCTGCGCCGCTGCCGTCACTATCGAAGAACAGCCTGCCCGTATCGCTTTCGTAGACGAAACGATGATCAACGGTCATCGCAGTGCCTGCATCGTTGGCAACAAAACGCTCTAGGGCCAAAGCGCCGGGAGCCAAACCGGCCCCGAATGCGGCGACTGAAATGCTGAGAATATCCAGATCGTGCGTGAAGTCGGTTATCGTGTCGGCATGTATGCTGCCGGGCACCAGCACGAAGGTATCAGCGGCCGCGCCACCTGTCAGTGTGTCACGCCCGATGCCCCCGATGATCGTGTCGCTGCCGCCGCCGCCGTCAATTGTATCATTGCCGGAAAGGCCGATCAGTCGGTTGCCGAGGGCATTCCCGATAATCTGGTTGCCAAATTCATTGCCGCGCAGTTCCATCCGGCTGACGGTGCTTGTTGCGGCGGCTTGGAGGATTTCGATTTCCTGACCTGTCGCAAGGGCAAAGCTGGAATAGGCGATGACCCGGTCGGCGCTGCCTTCGCCTGCGGCTTCGAAGACGCTATCGCCAGTAGACAAGTGGAACGTGTCGTTGCCGCCGCCGCCATAAAGAGTGTCGCGACCAGCCCCGACTTGGAAGAAGACAAAGGTATCGTCTCCAAGGCCGCCCCAAACCGTATCATTGCCCTTCGCGCCGTCGAGTGAATCGGCGAAGTCGGTGCCGACGAACTGTTCACCTAACGCACTGCCGGTCCAGTCGACGGACTCGGTCCGGGGGTCGATGTATTGGGCGCGGATGCCCCAGCCATCGGTTTCACCGGCTTGGAGGGATCGGTCCTCCCATACCACGAGGTAGCGGCCATCATTCGTGGCGGTAATGTCCACCTGGGAATGTGCGCCTTGTTCGACGCCCAAGGCGAAGATTGCGCCATTCGGGCTCCCATCGGCGTTGAACAGGCGGGCGCGCAGGAAATTGCCAGCCGAGGAGCCTGCGCTTTCTTCCCAAACCACGAGGAAGCTGCCGTCGCGCTGGCCTGCGACGATGGGATTGATTTGGTGCAGACTGTCCACCGGGTGGACATTGATCAGGCCACCCACTGGAGTGCCGTTGGCGGCATAGACCTGAGCAAGGATGTTAACGGTTGCACCCGCTTGGGACTGGGCGAAGGTGACGGGCTGGTGCCATGTGACGACGAAGCGGCCAGCATCCAGCGCGGCGATGCTGAAGGCGGCGTTGTTATTGCTGAAGGGATTGAGGTTCGGGACGGTGATTTCGGCGCCCACGGTAGTGCCTGTAGCGGTGCGCATTTGGATGCGCAGGTTGTATTCGTGGCTGGGGCCGTCTTCGTTGCTGAAATAGGCCACCGCCAAGCGCCCGTTGGTCAGCGTGGTGATCTGCGGTCTGATCTGATCGCCGTCTCCCTGGCCCGCGCCGGGCAGCAGGGTGCCAAGGGTACCCGTGCTTGTGACGGTGTTCAGCAGGATAGTGCTGCCCGGATCCAGCGGCAAGGTTGCCACACTGGAGGTGGCCCCGACAAAGGCTACGCCGCCCGTGTTCAGCGCAGCAAGCGACACTGGGCCCGGAAAGACCGAGTTGCCGTTGATATCGGCAGAGGGGAATACGAGCTGGTTGCCGCCAAGCGCAGCACCGCCCGTGTCGAAGCGTTGCAAGGCTGTGGTGGAGCGGAATGCGGCATCGGTGGTGGGGATGGTGTCAGTAAAGGCGATGGCAAAACCACCATTCGACAAGGCCACCACGTCCGGGTTGAACTGCCAGTTGTTTTCAAAATTGGCGGGAATGCTGCTTTCGGTGTTCACCTTGAAATCAGGCGCTGGTCCGGAGCCGTTCGCGTTGAGGATGCGCGCGCGGATGTCGCGGCCTATGTCCGGTGTGCCGATATTGCTGTCATCTGTCCAAGCGACAACGACACGTCCATCGCGGAGCACGGTGACGGCTGGGGCATATTGCCCGTCGGCTGTGGTGGAGTTTACGCGAAATGCTGTTGAGACCAGAGGCATGGAACGCTCCATCACGGAATACGGGTTACGGCACATGTCAACGCGCCAGAGCAGCGCATAGCGTCGGGTGCGGTGTCAAGTCGGATTTCGGGGTAGGGTCCGGGCGTTGAGTTCCTGTCTTGCGAGTGCCGTTGACGGCATGCCCGCGTGCAATTAGCGCTGCGCCGATACGGGCACACCGGGAGCGAGACATGAACGAGGACGTAGCGGGGCAACGAGAGAGCGGCAGTCTTGCGGCAGGGGTCATTTCGGCGCTGCCCATCGCGCTGGGCTATTTTCCAATCGCCTTTGCCTTTGGCGTGGCGGCGACGGGGGCGGGGCTGACGGGGTGGGAGGCGGCGGCGTTGTCGCTGATCATCTATGCCGGGGCGTCGCAGTTTCTGGCGCTGGCTTTGCTGACATCGGGTGCCGCGCTGCCGGTAGCGGCATTCACGCTGATCGCGATGAATTTGCGGCATGTGCTTTATGGCCCTGCGCTGATGAAGGCGGCGGGGGCGGGGGCGGGCAAGCGACCGCCGAAGCAATGGGCCTGGGCCTGGGCCTGGGGATTGACCGATGAGGTGTTCGGTGCGGCGCTGGGGGAATTGGCGCGGGGGCGGCGGTTTTCGGAACTTTACATGTTCGGGCTGGGCCTGCCCGCCTATGCCGCATGGGTGGGCGGCACGGTGGCGGGGGCGATGGCCGGGGGCGGCGCCTTGGAGGGCTGGCCCGTGCTGGAGGCGGGGCTGTCCTTTCTGCTGCCCGCGCTGTTTCTGGCGCTGCTGTTGTCGATCCTGACGCGGCCGCAGGTGCCGGTGATCGTGGTGGCGGGGCTGGCCTGTGTGGCGGGAACGCTGGTGGTGTCATCCACCACCGGGATTCTGGGCGGGATGGTGGCGGGGGCGCTGGCGGGCATGCTGCGGGGGCGGGCATGAGCGGCGAGGTGCTGGCGCTGGCGCTGATCGTGGGGGCGGCGAATTGGGCGTTCCGCACTCTGCCGATCCGCTTCGGGTTGGGCGATGGGGCGCAAGGCGGGTGGCTGGCGCGGTTTCTGGCGGCGGTTGGGCCTGCGGCAATTGCCACGCTGTTCGTGGCATCCGCGCTGCCCTTTGTCGCGGCGGAGTCGGTGCTGGCACCGCTGGTCGGGACGGTGGGGGTTGTTCTTGTCTGGCTCTGGCGGCGGTCTGTGGTGGTGGCAACGCTGGCCGGTGCCGTGGCCTATGCGGCTATCTTTGCTTTGATGGCCTGAGCGGGTGCAGTTTGGCTTGCGCCGGGGCGCGGCTGGCGCAACGATGGGACACGCAGAAGAGGAGTCGCGCCATGCTGGAGATCAGCCCGGAAAAGGTGGTGCATATCATTTACCAGTTCCGCGAGGAGGGCGTCGCTGACCGCGAGTTGCACGCCTTTATCGACGCGCTGAATGATGACGAGAAGGCACATCTGACGGCAATCGCCTGGGTGGGCCGGGGCGCGTTCGAGCCGGAGGATTACGCCACGGCAGTGGAGACGGCCTATACCGAGGCGACAGTGCCCACAGACCAGTATCTGATGGGGATGCCGCATCTGGCAGAAAACCTTGAGGCGGGGCTGGAGGCGATGGGGATCGATGTGACGGAAGTGGAAAGCGATTTCCTTTAGCCATGGGGGCTGCCGTCCCCGCCGCCCCCGCCGACATGACGGGAGGTTCCTTGCGGGTATTTGGGCCAAGATGAAGTGGGGGGCTTGTATTCCGGTTTCGCCGTTCAAACATATGCGGTAAGTCGAATGTGATGGGGGCCAAGATGGCTGAGGCAGTGAAGCTGTGCTGTGCCGCCTGCGGGCAGATGAACCGGGTGCCGGTCGCGCGGCTGGCAGCGGGGCCGAAATGCGGCATCTGCGGCGCGGCGCTGGTGGATGGGCGGGTGCATGAGTTGGACGCGGCGGCGCATGACAAGGCGGTGCGCGGCGATGACCTGCCGCTGATCGTGGATTACTGGGCGGCGTGGTGCGGGCCCTGCCGGATGATGGCGCCGGAATTCGCCAAGGCGGCCAAGGAGATGGCGCCGCAGGTGCGCTTTGCCAAACTGGACACCGAGGCGCATCCGGCGGTGTCGCAGCGGGCAGGGATCCGGGGCATTCCCGCGCTGATCCTGTATCACCGGGGCCGCGAGGTGGCGCGGCTGGCGGGCGCGCGTCCGGCGGCGGAGATCACCGCCTTTGTGCGCCAGCATGTGGCCGTGGCCGCCCCCTGAGTTGCGGGGGCGCGGCTTGACAAAGCGGGGGCAATCGGCAAAAACGCCGCCCGTGGGGGCAGTAGCTCAGTTGGGAGAGCGCGTCGTTCGCAATGACGAGGTCGTCGGTTCGATCCCGATCTGCTCCACCAAGAAACTCATACGCAAGATGTAGTGCCAAAGCGAGTGTCCGCTGGAGCAATCAGGCCGTCTGCAACAGACAGTCAGTCGTTGTCTCCGCCAAATGAGCCAGCATCTCGTCGAGAGGGTTCCGAACGTGGAACCGTTGTCCTAAGCGCAAGTCCATCCAAGCATTCAAGAACCGAAGTCGACACCGTGGGTCGACGCGCGAGGTCAATCTTCTGTTCCGCGTGATCGGTTTTGGCCAGGTGCCAACCAGACGATTGCGGTTGCCAGCATGGCCCGAATAGGACCTCGCCAGTGCTCAATATGCGCGCCACCAGACCCTGCTCTGAGACGATAGACAGTGTGGAGCCCGCTTCGGCAAGACGATGCAGGAACGGCAAAAGAAACCCTGGTGCCACCAGGCCGTCAGGCAATCCTTTGTGATACTTCGCAGAAGCGAAGGCGAAGTCGTCGGCCAGCAGGATGCCGACCTCAACCGGGCTGACCGCACCTTCCATGCGGGCGGCGAGCCAAAGCGTTGCCCAATCGGCCGCCGGCATCCCGCGCCGCGCCAGCCACTCGGCCGCCCAGCCTGCCTCTTCCGCCTCGCCCCAACTCAGACCCGCGCCCCGAGCGGCCTTGGTGATCAGGCTGCGCAGTTCCGACAAGGCCATCGTCACGGTGTCGGTCATACGCCCAACTCGTCGGGAAAGGGCATGTTCTGAAACAGGCTGATCCGCACCCATCGGTCGGACCTGGGGTCAAACCGCGTCG
This sequence comes from Variovorax paradoxus, assembly GCA_943370085.1. Classification (GTDB taxonomy): domain Bacteria; phylum Pseudomonadota; class Alphaproteobacteria; order Rhodobacterales; family Rhodobacteraceae; genus Paragemmobacter. The sequence goes on from CALRPT020000018.1 coordinate 61,310, forward strand.
CGCCAAAAAAGGCCAGCTTGCAGCGCAGGATATCAATCGGCAGCATTGTTGCGTCGAGCAAGTTGTCGCGGATTTCGGCATAGGGCAGGTCGTGCAACATTTGAACGCGCCGGACGGTGTGGCGATGGTCCGGGTGGGCGAGCAGAAAGCGTGCAATCCCTTCCGTCTCTTGCCAACCGGTCAAGGCTTCCGACAGGGCACCAATCGCCTGGGCGATGCCAAGTGGCTGCTCTCGGTCCTGTCCCGCTTCGGCGCGGCGGTCCCCGAGGCGCGGTTCCAGCTTTTCTTCCGAAACATACCAGAAGCGTGCCGATTGTGCCGGATCAGTGAAATCGAAACGGCCTGTCCAGCCGTAATCTTTGGCGAGCAGCGCGCGCAAGCGGCCAACCGTCATGGTGCCATCGATGGAAAAGCGAGCGGTTTCGTCCGCGTCGAGCCTGTCTGCCAAGTCATCGACGATGCTGCCGTGGGGTTCCAGAAGCAGCGCCATAAGGCATTCCTGCCCTTCCATGGAAAGCTGCGTCTCACCCCAAAGCCACAACGCGTTCCAGGGCTGCGGTGCAAGTTGGTTCCACCCTGCCGCGATGTGACCGGCCAGCCTCGCCAAGTCATTGCGGAGGTCGGCAAGCTTTGCCAACTGCGCCGGATGGTCGCTGTGCCACAGGTCGGCATTCTGTCGTGCCGCCACCAGCGCATCGCTGAACAGCGCGACCGCAGAGGGGGTGGCATCGGGCAGCGCGCGGACCCGCGCCAGTGCTGTTTCGCGCACGGTCATCCAGGCGTTCAACAATTCTGGATGGCGCACAACAAAGGGAGCCATGCCAAGGCCGGTGGAATTTCCAACACCCAGACGCCGCCGCAGAGTGGGGTCGAGCCGCACCGCAACCGAACCACCACGGACGCGGGCAAGGTGGTCGGCAATGTCCACGGTAAATGCGCGGGTCAACCAGACCGACAGCATCTCTGCTTGAAACGGGGCCTTCAATTCGGGCCGGTCGCAGATGTCTTCCCGGTCGGCGGCACCGAATTTGCCCGAGCCATAGACAGCGGTTGTCCGCATCAAATAGCCAACTGCGTCAATCTCGGCGGGATCGGGCTGGCGGCCTTTGGAAAGCCGTTCCACCACATGCGCAAAGAGCCGGACCGAACGGTTGGCACGGCTGAGGGACAGTTCTTTCCCGCTGATCCGGCCAGCCTCCTGCAGCGGAACATTGGCGGCCAGACGGTCAAGGTCATGGGGCGAAGGTTCGCCATCGAACAGCGCAAAGGTCGCGTCCCACGCGGTCGCGATCACCCGGTCGGATCGCATCTCGTTCGGCAGATCATGCGCAAAGACGACAAGGCTGTAGGTCCGTTCCGGCCCCCGCGCGCGATAGACCGCACGCCCGACGCCCCGGTCATCCACCTCCCAGACGGGCCGGTCAAAACGCCAACCCTCCTGCTCGATCCGGCGAAGAAGAACCCTCAGGAAGGACAGCCGCATCGGATGCGCCGAACCCATGCGCGCCAGGCGCATCACCATATCAGGGTCGCGCAGTTCAACGTGCATCTTGTCTCTGGATACCTCGGCCATGTTCATTCCGCCGCCCTTTCCAGTTTATCCTGAACCGCCCCCCCGAAAGAGGCCGCAAAGAACCGCGCCCAGTTCCCGCCCAGTATCGCCGCCACCTCGTCGCTGGAAAACCCCGTCGCAACGAGACCATGATGAAGGTTGGCGAAATCGCGGTTGTCGCGAAACCAGCCGGGCATTGCCGGAAATCCCGGGGCATCCTTGCTGCCTTCCCCAAAATCCACCGACTTGGTCCATCGACCGGTGCGCATCCATTCGACGACGCTGTCTGGCTGATCCTGACACAGGTCTGTCCCGATCCCGATGAAATGCGTTCCGTGGCGTTCTGCTGTCCGGGCAATCATGCCGCAGAAATCTGCGATGGTGCACGCGCTGCCGTTTTTCAGGTGATGCGGATACAGCGAAAAGCCCAACATGCCGCCAGTCTTTGCCAAAGCGCCGATCACCGCGTCAGACTTGTTTCGCCGCGCCGGATGCCAGGATGCCGGGTTGGCATGGGTCACGGCGATCGGGCGGGTGGATTGCTCTACTGCGGCAAGGGTGGACCGTTCGGCAGAATGGCTCATGTCCACAACCATGCCGACGCGGTTCATCTCTGCGACAACCTCGCGGCCCATGCGGGTCAGGCCGATATCCTCGGCCTCATAACAGCCCGTCGCCAGAAGGGACTGGTTGTTATAGCTCAGTTGCATGAAGCGCAGGCCAAGCTGATGCAGAACCTGAACCAAGCCGATGTCATCTTCGATGCAACTCGGGTTCTGCGACCCGAAGAATACCGCCGTGCGCCCGGTTGCCCGAGCAAGGGCAAGATCGTCGGCGGAAAAGCCTTGAAAGATCAGGTCAGGCCAGCGTTCAAACCAGCGGTTCCAGCGCTCGATCCCGGCAACGGTTTCACGGAAATTCTCATGGTAGACGAGGGTGACATGAACCGCGTCTATCCCTCCGGCCCGCAACTGGCGGAAAATCGATTCCGACCAGTTGGAATACTGTAGCCCATCAATCCGGTAACTCATTCCGGCTCCCCCGCCGCCATGTAGGCGGTCTTGACAGTGGTAAAGAACTCGGCGGCGTAGCGTCCCTGTTCGCGCGGACCAAATGACGACATGCCCCGTCCGCCGAAGGGCACATGGTAATCTGTCCCCGCCGTCGGCAAATTCACCATGACACAGCCCGCGCGCATGTTGGCCTGAAAATGTGTAGCGCGCGAAAGGCTGCGAGTCATTATCCCGGCAGTCAGGCCAAAGGGCGTATCATTGGCAATCGCCAACGCCTCGGCATAGCTGTCCGCCGGGATGATGCAGGTGATCGGCGCGAACATCTCTTGTCTGTTCAGGGCCATGTCGTTGCGGGTGCGGGCAAAGACGGCGGGGGCCATGAAATACCCCGCCGTCGGCTGATCCACGCGCACGCCGCCGGTCAGCAACTCTGCCCCTGCTGCCTTTCCACGAGCGATCCAGTCAAGGTTGCCGCGCAGTTGGTTTTCACTGACCACCGGGCCGATTTGCGTGCCCTCTGCCAGCGCATGCCCCACACGCAGCCCCTCGGCCGCCGTCACAAGACGCTCGGTGAAGACATCCAGAACTTTGGAATGCACGATCAGGCGGGATGCCGCAGTGCATTTCTGCCCCGTTCCGCCAAAGGCTGCGTTTGCGGCATGGGTAACCGCCAGGGCAAGGTCGCAGTCTTCCATGACCAGCATCGGGTTCTTGGAACCCATCTCCATCTGCAATTTGGCACGGTTGCCCAAGACCCGTGCCGCAATCCCTTGCCCCACCTCGACCGAACCTGTGAAGCTGACGGCATCCACACCGGCATGGCCGACCAGATGATCACCGACATCGCGCCCCGGCCCCATGATCAGGTTGAACGTCCCCGCAGGCAAATCGGTGCGGGCGATGATCTCGGCCAACACCACGGCAGAGGCCGGGGTCAAGTTCGCCGGTTTCCAGACCACCGCATTGCCAAAAGCCAGCGCCGGCGCGATCTTCCAGGCCGGGGTCGCGACGGGAAAGTTCCACGGTGTGACCAAGGCCACCACCCCTACCGGCTCTCGCCGCACCACAACCTCGACCCCGGGACGGACGCTTTCCGCCTGATCCCCCTGCAGGCGCAACGCCTCTGCGGCGAACCAGGTAAAGAACTGCCCGGCGCGATAGACCTCGCCCTTGCCTTCCGCCAGCGGCTTGCCTTCCTCCCGTGACAGCAATGCGCCGATCTCGCCCGCCCGCGCCATCAGCTCGGTCCCGATGGCCATCAGCACATCATGGCGTTTCTGTATGCCTGCCGCCCACCACTTCGGCTGTGCGCGCCGTGCCGCTGCCACCGCTTCATCCACATCCGCGGCCGTGCCTTGGGCAAACAGTCCGATCATGTCCGACAGATCCGAGGGATTGCGGTTCTCTGCGACAGTGGCCCCCTCTCGCCAGGCGCCTGCGATGAAATTCCGTGTCTCAAGTCCCATTCTGTCCGTCCCGTTCCTGCAAAGTCATGTCCGTGCCAAGGCTTCCATCACTTTGTGCGGCGTCAGGCCCCCCGCAATCCGCCCGTCTTCCCCCCGCACCGCCACGGTGGCCGCGCCGGTTGCAAAGGCGGCAAAGGCGGCCTCTAGCGTGGCTTCTGCCGCGATTTCGGGTGCTCCGGGGGCAAGGATCAGATCGGCATCGGCAAAGGCACCACACAAAAGGATACGCGCCCGGTTCACGTCGCGCACAAAACGCGCGACATAGTCATCGGCAGGCGCGCGCAGGATTTCGGCCCCGGTTCCCACCTGCCGCAACGTGCCGTCCTTCAGGATGGCAATATGGTCGCCCAGAAGAAGCGCCTCATCGAGGTCATGGGTGATGAAGACGATGGTTTTGCCCAGCCGCCCCTGCAATTCCTTCAGCTGAAGCTGCATGTCGTGCCGGATCAGCGGATCAAGCGCCGAAAACGCCTCGTCCATCAGCAGGACTTCGGCATCCGTGGCCAAGGCTCGGGCCAGTCCGACGCGTTGCTGCATCCCACCGGAAAGTTGTGCCGGATAGCTTGCCTCGAAGCCCGAAAGCCCGACCAGCGCGATCTGCGCCTCGGCCTGGGCCTTCGCCCTGACCTTGGCCATCCCGTCCAGCAACAGGCCGTACATGACGTTTTCAACCACCGTCCGATGCGGCAAAAGCGCAAAGCGCTGGAACACCATCGCCACCTTGCGCCGACGAAAGCCACGCAGGCGCGCGTCGTCATAGCCAAGAATATCCTCATCATCGAACAGGATACGCCCGGCGGTGGGTTCGATCAGCCTGTTGAAATGCCGGATCAAGGTGCTTTTGCCGGATCCTGACAATCCCATGATAACAAATGTCTCGCCCGTGCGGATCTCAAGATTGATGCCGTGCAGGCCAAGCACATGGTCGGTCTCCTCCAGCAGGCGGGTCTTGTCCATGCCGGCTTCAACCCTGGCCAAGGCTCCCTGCGGATCGCGTCCAAAGACTTTTGATACACGTTCGACGCGAATCTTGACCGGCTTCATCACTTGCTCTCCCGGTGGAGGTTCGCCTGCACGCGGCGGCCATAGGATTGCGCCATCCGGTCGAAGATGATCGCCAGCAGAACAATCCCCAGCCCCGCGATCAGGCCCCGGCTGACCTCAAGCCGCTGGATGCCCTGCAACACCTGATAGCCAAGCCCACCGGCCCCGATCATCGACGCAATCACCACCATGGACAGGGCCATCATCGTGGTCTGGTTGATCCCTGCCATGATCGCAGGCATCGCCAGCGGAACCTGCACCGTCCACAATTGCTGGCGCGGCGAGGCTCCGAAGGCCCGGCTTGCCTCTACGATTTCGGGATCGACCTGACGGATGCCAAGATCGGTCAGCCGGATCACGGGGGGAATGGCAAAAACGATGGTTGCCAGCAGCGCCGGAATCTTGCCCGGCCCAAACAGCATCACGAATGGGATCAGATACACAAAGATCGGCAAGGTCTGCATGATGTCCAGCACCGGCAGCATTCCGCGCCGCAACCCGTCAGACCGCGCCATGGCAACGCCCAAAGGCAAGCCGATGAGCACCGAAAGGATCGTGGCGGCCAGCATCAGCGCGACCGTCGCCATAGCCTCGTTCCAGATGCCCAGAAGACCGAGCAAGACCAGCAGCACCGCCACCAGAACCACCGGTTGCCAACGCCGCGCTGCAAACCACGTGACCAGGCAGAACGCCATCACCACCATCCACCAGGGCAGAAACTGCAGACCTTTCTCCAACCCGGTGATGAATCGCAACACCGGCATAAAGATCAGTTCCAGCGTCTCGCCCCATTCCGCGACAATGCCATTGAACGCGCGGTCAAGGGCACGGCCGAACATGCGGGTGTCCCAGATTTCGGGAAAGCCAGAGGTCATGACGCAGGGTCCTTCAAATTGCCGCGCCGCCCGGTTGCCGGGGCGGCGCGGGGGGATCACGTCAGTTCAGGCTGGCCTTGACCTTCTCGGCAACATCGGCGGGAACCCAGGCGGTCCAGATCGCTTCGTTGTTCTGAAGGAAATAGGTTGCAACCTCCTCGGCGGTGGCGCCGGTGTCATCGCCCCAGGCCAGGACGGCGCTGATCTCGTCATTCGGAACCTGCATCTTGGACAGGAACTCGGCCACATCAGGGGCCTGCTCTTTCAGGTCGGACACCACGGCCACGGCCACCTCGCCCGCCGCCCATCCCGTCACCTGAGGGTTCTCACAATTGGCATCGGTCAGGCAGGTGAACTTCTCGCGGTCGCTGTCGGGCATGCCAAGACGAACCAGCTTGAACTTGCCCACCACATCGGATGGCCCCCAGTAATAGCCCACCCACGGCTTTTGCTGCGCCACCGCGCGCGCGATGGACGCCTTCAGGTTTTCACCCGATCCGGGCGAGAACAATTCGAACGTCTCCTCAAGCTGCAGCGCCTTGTGATAGTTGGTGATGATCACCTCACTCGCCCAGCCTGGCGGGCCATTGTACAGTCGGCCCTTGCCGGGGCTCTGATTGTCCTCGAAGATTTGCCAGTTGGCGGCAAGATCTTCGATCGTCTTGAGCTGCGGGTTCTGTTCCAGAACATAGTCCGGCACCCAAAGCCCATCCTGCCCGCCGCCCGAAAACACGTCTGACGCCTTGTAGACATTGCCCTTGGCCTGCATCTCATCCCACTGCGCCTGCACCGTGGACACCCAAAGCTCGGGCGCCACGGTCGGCGTGGACCGCGTCAGCATCGACGTTGCGGTGGGCACCGTATCCCCCGGTACCAGCTCCGCCGTGCAGCCATAGCCCGCCGACGCGATCTTTTGCGTCACATGCGCAAGCGCCGCCGCCGAAAGCCATGTCATTTCAGCGATGGTGATCTGTTCGGCCGTTCCACAATCGGCGGCAGCCGCCGGTTGCGCAAAGGCAAGGGCTGAGGCCGCAACTGCGGCAAGGGCGGTCAATCTTTTCGGTCCAGTCATTGCAAACCTCCAATGGCGCGACGCCGTCTTGTGCGGCGACCTGTTGGCAGGTTCCCCCGTTCCCTGACTTCAATCAAACGACAACGAATGACATTGATTTCAATTTTTCTGAACCTTCAGTCTAGCCATCACTGCGTCATCCACATCGACACCCTCTGCTTGCGTCCGTGTTCGCGCCGCAATCCGCCGCTGTCCCGGAAGCCGCGCGCCGTCTTGTCCTGTGATCGCATCGGCAAGGCCTTCTATCCGGCCAGAAAAGCCATCGGCAAAGGCCCCAGGGTCGATGGCAATGAAGCATTGCCCTGTCGCGGGTGGCCCACCAACAGGGCCGGAAAACGGGCTGGCTTCGCGGCTTGCCACCGCCCCTGCCAGTGCCGAGGCAAGAACCTCGACCATCAAGCCGACGCCAAAGCCCTTGACCCCGCCAGCAGGCAACATCGAGCCTTTGAGCCCGGCCTCGGCATCCGTCGTCGGTCGCCCTTCGACGTCAAGCGCCCAGCCTTCGGGGATCGGTTCGCCATGCCGCGCGCGCAGCAGTACCTCGGACTTTGCCACCACGCTGGCCGACTGGTCGATCACGAACCGTGCCCCGCCACGCCCATCAGGAACGCCTAACGCAAAGGGGTTTGTTCCGACCACCGGCACCTTGCCACCCACTGGCGAAATCGACGCCGGCGCATGGGTAAAGCAAAGCCCGATCAGTCCTGCCTGGGCGATCCGTTCGGCATGGTGGCCCAAAAGCCCGCAATTGTAGGACCTGCGCAAGGTCAGCGCCGCAATTCCCACGTCCCGCGCAGACTGGAGTAACGCAGGTAGGCCGAGGTCGATGGCGGGATGGGCAAATCCGTGGCCGGCATCGACCACGATGGCCCCCGCCTTTGCCTGCACAAGCTTCGGTTCGGCCCGCCCATCGACCTTGCCGCAGGTCAGATGGTCAACATAGATCGGCAGATACAAAAGCCCATGTGACCGCATCCCGTCGCGTTCCGCCGCCCGGATCGACCGGGCCACGGGCACGGCCTGCACCTCACTTGCCCCCGCGGCGGTCAGCGCGGTTATGGCCAGAGCCTCAACCTCATCCAATGTCATCCGCATCGTCGCCCCCTACCTGTTCACCGCCAAAAGCCCCGATTGTCATTTCAGCGCAACACAGTAGTTTTGACCAAAACCTAAGGAAAATTGAACATGATCCGGTTGGAAGCCCTGCGTGCCTTTGTCGAGGTTGCTGACCATGGCAACATCAAGGATGCGTCGGAAAAGCTGTACCGCACCCCCTCGGCGCTCTCGATGACGCTGAAGCAGATCGAAGATCGCCTCGCCTGTCCCCTGTTCGAAACCGACCGCAAATCCAGCCTGACGGACATGGGGCGCTTCCTTTACGCGCAGGCCGTGGTCCTGCTGCGGGATTATGATCGCGCAATGGAACGGATCGAGGCGCAGTCCAAGGCGCGCAGCGGTCGGCTGCGCATCGCCTCGGTTCCCTCGGTGGCCACGATCCTGTTGCCGCCATTCCTTCAAGGCTTTCTGCATGACCGGCCGGATCTTGACATTGACCTCGTCGATACCGACAGCACCGACGTGCGCGTTCTGGTCGAAACCGGACAGGTGGACCTCGGCATTGCAGGGACGGGACCGGACCTGCCCGGACTGGTGTGTGAGCCGATCTTTCGCGACCCGTTCAAACTGGTCTGCCGGTCTGACAGCGCGCTTGCGACCATTGGCGGCGTGCTCGACTGGCCAGACCTGGCCGGTCATCCGCTGATCATCAACGAAGCCACCCGCGCGCTGCCCTCGGCCGAGTTTCAACGGCTTGCTCGTGACGCGCGCTTTTCCGTTCGCAATGTGACCTCCCTCTTGGCAATGGTCAGCGCCGGCATGGGCGTTACCCTTTTGCCTGCGCTTGCAACGGTGAACCTGCCTGCATTGTTGACGGCCCGCCCGCTGCGGGATCCCGCCTGCCTGAGGACCGTCGGTATCCACTGGCGTGAGGGGAAGGTGCCCAGCCCGGTCACCAGCCTTTTCAGGAAGGAGTTCGTCGCCGCCGCCCGTGACCATGCAAAACTGATCGGGCTGGAGGCCATCACCTGACACGCCATGGATGCAGCATGCACCGATGTGTTGATCGTTCCTGAAAGGGCAGTGCCGTTGCTTCCCCGCGGCGGCAGTCGGCCCATGGTTTGCGTCAAGATAATCCCAGCAATCGCCCGCCGAGCCTCTGGGCCAACCAACTTTTGCCGGATGGCGCATGGCGGCCAGTCTCAGACTTTGTAGGTGTTCCAGCTGAGCATGGCCGTCTCTGCGACGGCCAACAGACTGGCCCGGTCGGCACCGTCCCGCGCCAGTACAGACATACCTTGCGTAATGGCGAGGGTCAGGTCCGCCAGCGTTGCGGGGCAGGTTTGGGAAGACATTATCCCGTTCGCAATATCCACCTCGATCCGGCGGATGATGATGTCGCGCACCTGACGGCGTTCTGCAGCGACCGCTGCACGCACCTCGGCCGCCTCCGCCGATCCTGTTGCAGCGGCGCTGGCCAAGAGGCAACCGGGGGGTGTCGTCTCTCCGGTGTAGAGGATTGCCGCCCCGCGCAGCATCCCTTCAACGGCCTCACGCGCGGTCGGTGCCTCGGCCATCGCCTTGACCAATGCTCTGCGATCCCCGGCATAGCGGTGCATCGCTTCCAGAAAAAGCTCCTGCTTGTTGCCGAATGCTGCGTAGAGACTTGGAGCCGTAATCCCCATCGCCGCCGTCAGATCGGAGATCGACGTCGTCTCATACCCGCTTTCCCAGAAGGTGAGCATGGCCTTTTTCAGCACATCCTCCCGGTCGAACGACAAGGGGCGGCCCGTCTTGCGGGGTGGGGTCTCGGATGGTTTCATAGTGATCAATACTAAAGTCATTGACACGGCTTCGCAACATGTAGACATGTTTTATATCGTTCATTATGAAATATTGGAAATACCATGTCTCTTACCCAATACCGTGCTCTCGGCCGATCAGGTCTGGTTGTCAGCCCGCTTTGCCTTGGTACCATGACCTTCGGACCCGGCGATTGGGGCGTCGACGAGACTGGGTCCCGCGCGATCTTTGATCGCTATCGCGACATGGGTGGGAATTTCGTCGATACGGCAGACATTTATGCTGGCGGAAGCAGTGAGGAATATGTCGGCAAGTTCATCAAGGACAGCAAGTCGCGCGACGAGATCGTCTTGGCCACCAAATTCGGTTTCAACGGGTCGCGCAGTCCTCTTGCCGGAAATCAGACCGGCGCAGGCAACATCCATGCAGGTGGGGCGGGATCCAAGAACATTCACCGTGCGCTGGATGCCTCGCTTCGGCGGTTGGGCACAGACTACATCGACCTTTACTGGATGCATATCTGGGACGGCGTCACGCCTGTCGAAGAGATCATGCAGACACTCGGCGATCTGGTGCGGGTAGGAAAGATCCGCCACTTTGCTTTTTCCGACATGCCCGCTTGGCTGGCGATGAAGGCTGCGACCATCGCAGCCGAACGACGCGTGCCGGGGCCGATTGCGATGCAGGTCGAGTATTCGTTGGTCGCCCGTGACGTTGAAGCCGAGCATTTCCCGGTGGCGCGCGAAGGCGGCATGGGTGTCATGCCTTGGAGCCCGCTGGCCGGCGGGTTCCTGACTGGGAAATACAATCGGGAAGATACATCCAAGACGGGTCGACTGAGCGGGGCCAACCCCTTTGGGGATAGCAAGTTCAGTGACAGGAACTGGGAAATTCTGGCGATCCTGAAGGAGGTGGCCGCTGAACAGGACCGTCTTCCCGCGCAAATCGCGCTGGCTTGGGTGATTGCGCAGCGCGGGGTTGTAGCGACACTTGTTGGCGCGCGCAGCGTGTCGCAGCTCACGGACAACATCGCTGCGCTCGACGTCGAACTCACAGCAGATCAGATGAACCGGCTTGATCACATCAGCGCTCTCGCAGGCGGGTTTTCGGCAAGCCTGACGACTCGGGTGGTCCGACAGATGCTTTACGGTGGTCACGATGTCATAGGATGGGGCGAATAGCGCGGGTCTGCAGTCAACGTCTGATTTCGGCCCTTTGCCTAAGGCTGGGCGTTCGCGGAAAGCGGCCGGGCGCACTCGGGCAAGCGTCGAGTTACCCATCCCCAGACCGGTCGTTCATGCCGTTTGCTTTAAGGTCGGTCGGGCGCGGCCAGGAAGACGCGCACGGTTTCCTCAAATTCGCGTGGTTTTTCGGCGTGGAGCCAGTGGCCTGCATCGGGGATGCGGGCGAAGCGGGCGGCGGGGAAATGGGCGCGGATCGTGTCGCGGTATTCCGGTTTGACGTAAGTGCTGTTGGCCCCGGTCAGGAACCGGGCGGGGCGGTCAAACCGGCCTTCGGTTGCGGGCCAGCCGACGATGTTGGGCATCTCGGCCTCCAGCACATCGAGGTTGAGCCGCCAGCGCGGGCCGCCATCGGCCTTGAGGTCCAGCGATTGCAGGAAGAAGGCGCGCAGGGAAGCATCCTCGATCAGGGCAGAAAGGCGCTGGTCGGCCTCGGCCCTTGTGGTGAGGTGGGTCAGGTCGAGCGCGCGCATTGCGTCGATATGGCGGGTCTGGTCATGGGTATAGGCGATGGGGGCGATGTCGGCCACGATCAGGCGGCGGATGAGGTCTGGCTGTGTCAGGGCAAGCTGCATCGCGGCCTTGCCCCCCATCGAATGGCCCAAGAGATCGGTTGGTGTGCCGATATGGCGGATCACCTCGGCCAGATCGGCGGCGAGGTCGGGGTAGCTGTGAGAGGGCGCGCGCGGGCTGTCGCCGTGGTTGCGCATATCGACGGCATAGACATCGCGGCTGTCGGCCAGGCGGCGGGCGATCACGCCCCAGTTGCGAGCAGAGCCGAACAGGCCATGCGCGATGACCAGCGGGGGGTGGCTGGGGGCCGCTGCGGCGGGATGGTGGATGAGGTTCAGCATTGTTTCCCTTTACGCATTCGGTCGTTTCCAGCCGCCTGCTTTTTCCGCCCCAGTATTGCCGCTATGTTGCCATAATCCGTTAAGGGGTATTAACATGTCTGCCATCGCCATCATCATCCTGCAGAAGGCCCAGCGCATCTCGGAGTTGCTGGAGGAACGGCTGGGCGTCAAGGGGCCGTCGCTTGAAGTGCGCATTGGCCGGGCTGGGCGCGGGTTGCCCGCCGAGGCGCGGCAGGCCGGGTGGCGCATTGCGGTGGCCGAACGGAAGGCCAGGCTGGGTGACGTGGCCAGCATCGATGAATACAGCTTTGACGACGATTACCGCACCTGCCTGCGGCATCTGCAGACGATGCAGCCCGGATTGCCGCATGTCCGCACCGCGCTGCAAAGCGGGGTTACGGCGGTTTTGTCGGTGCTGATGATCTATATCGGCCTGAGCTTTGCCGGTCTGATCTGACCGCGTCTCAATGCGCTGTCGGGGCGTTGCCGCCAAGGGCGCGGCGGGTGACCAGCGTGACGGTCACGGATGACACATAGAGCAGCAGATACCATGATCCGAGCTTGCCAAGGCTGACCATCTGGCCGGGCATCTGGCCGGAATACAGCCATGTGCCGGTGGCGGTGCCGACGTTTTCCGCGGTCCAGAGCGCGAGGCTGGCAAGGTAGGCCGCGAGCGGGAGCGGCAACCAGCGGCGGCGGTGGGTGCGGGCTCAGGGGGGCCAGGTTATCGTCAAGCGGGGAGGGGGCGATTTCTGACGCAGAAATCGCGACGGAAATTGACGCAATTTCCGGGGGCTCTATGGCGACAGAGGTTGGGCGCAAGATTTTGAAAGGGTAGGGATTTCATTGAAATCCCTACCCTTGCGCTGCTTGTGGCGATCACCATCGAAGGCCGGGTGCCACCGGTTTTTGCGTCAAAAACCGTTCCGGAAAATGCGTCATTTTCCGGCTCGGTCAGCGATCAGAGGCCCGGATAGATCGGGAACTGCTTGCAGAGGGTTTCCACCTCGGCCTTCACCTTGGCTTCGACGGCGGCATTGCCGTCTTCGCCATTGGCAGCAAGGCCATCGACGACTTCGGTGATCCAGCGGCCGATCTGGCGGAACTCACCCTCACCGAAGCCGCGCGTGGTGCCTGCGGGGGTGCCGAGGCGGACGCCGGAGGTGATGGTGGGCTTTTCAGTATCGAAGGGAATGCCGTTCTTGTTGCAGGTGATGTGGGCGCGGCCGAGCGCCTTTTCGGTGGCATTGCCCTTCACGCCCTTGGGGCGCAGGTCGACCAGCATCAGGTGGGTGTCGGTGCCGCCGGTGACGATGTCCAGCCCGCCCTTCATCAGCTCATCCGCCAGCGCCTTGGCATTGGCGATGACCTGCTTTTGATAGGTGATGAAGCCGGGTTGCAGCGCCTCGCCAAATGCCACGGCCTTGGCGGCGATGACATGCATCAGGGGGCCGCCCTGGATGCCGGGGAAGATGGCCGAGTTGAATTTCTTGGCCAGCGCCTCGTCATCCGTGAGGATCATGCCGCCGCGCGGGCCGCGCAGGGTTTTGTGCGTGGTGGTGGTGGCGACATGGGCATGCGGGAAGGGCGAAGGATAGAGGCCCGCCGCGACGAGACCGGCGAAATGTGCCATGTCGACAAGGAGATAGGCACCGACCGAGTCGGCGATTTCGCGCATCTTGGCGAAGTCGATGACGCGCGGGATGGCGGATCCGCCGGCGATGATCATCTTGGGCTTATGTTCCGCGGCAAGTTCGGCGACCTGATCGTAGTTCAGTTCCAGGTCCTGCTTGCGCACGCCATATTGGATGGCCTTGAACCACTTCCCGGACTGGTTGGGCGCGGCACCGTGGGTGAGGTGGCCACCGGCATCGAGCGACATGCCGAGGATGGTGTCACCCGGCTGCAGCAGGGCCTGGAACACGCCCTGGTTGGCCTGCGAGCCGGAATTGGGCTGCACGTTGGCAAAGCCGCAGCCGAACAGTTTGCAGGCGCGCTCGATAGCGAGGTTTTCTGCAATATCAACATATTGGCAGCCGCCATAGTAGCGCTTGCCGGGATAGCCTTCGGCGTATTTGTTGGTCATGACCGACCCCTGCGCTTCCATCACGGCGCGGGAGACGATGTTTTCCGAGGCGATCAGTTCGATCTCGTGCCGCTGGCGGCCGAGTTCCTGGGTGATCGCGCCAAAGAGTTCGGCGTCACGGGTGGCGAGGGGTTCGGTGAAGAATCCGGTATCGCGGTGGGGGGCGTTCATGGGCTCTCCTCAGGACGGGAATGCGGGATTTGATTTCGGGCTTGTTCTGCATCTAGCGCACTGGGGGCGTTGCGGGAAGGCAAGAAAACGACTCCAAAGGTGGTCTGTGCGAAATAATGGGTCGGACCGGCCGGGGGAACGGGGGTGTTTCGGGGGTTGAGTTTGGCAGGGTTGGCCCGCAAGACTGCCGTTGACGACTTGGGCGTTTGACGACTGGGGGAGTACGGGCCGATGACCACATCACGCATCGCCTTTATGGCATCGGGGGCACCGGCGGCGACCGAGGCGTTGCGGGTGTTGACGGCGCGCTATGGGCAGGTGGCGCTGGAAGGGGCAGATGTTGTGGTTGCGCTGGGGGGTGACGGCTTCATGTTGCAGACCCTGCATGAGACGCAGCGGTCGTCGCTTCCGGTCTACGGGATGAATTGCGGCACGATCGGGTTTCTGATGAACGCCTATCAGCCGGGCGATCTGCCGGCGCGGCTGGCGGCGGCGGAGGAGGCGGTGATCAACCCTTTGCAGATGCGCGCTGTGGATGTGGAGGGCAGGGTGCATGAGGCGCTGGCGATCAACGAGGTGAGCCTTTTGCGCGCCGGGCCGCAGGCGGCGAAGCTGCGGGTCAGCGTGGATGGCCGGGTGCGGATGGATGAGCTGGTCTGCGATGGGGCGCTGGTGGCAACGCCTGCGGGATCAACGGCTTATAACTATTCGGCGCATGGGCCGATCCTGCCCATCGGGGCGGATGTGCTGGCGCTGACCGCGATGGCGGCGTTCCGGCCGCGGCGCTGGCGCGGGGCGCTGATCCCCAAGGGTGCGGTGGTGCGCTTTGAGGTGCTGGAGGCCGAGAAGCGCCCGGTGATGGCCGATGCCGACAGCCGGGGATCGGTGCGGGTGGTGGCGAGCGTCGAGGTGCGGTCGGAGCCGGGGGTGCGGCATCGCATCCTGTTCGATCCTGGGCATGGGTTGGAGGAGCGGCTGATCAATGAGCAGTTCGTCTGACCCTTGCGCCTAAGGTAATGCGGGCGCTGGGTTTGTTTTCGGAATTTTGGCCTGATGGCGGTGCAGCGCGTGATGCAGATGCCGGTGCAGACGGCTGTGCATACGCGCGGTGGGGTCGGGAGGCGTTAACCATCAGCGCGGGGGGTGAGTCGGCAGGGGCCTTTGCGATGTGCGGGGGGAGGTGCGCGGCCCGGTTCAAGCCGAGGTCAGGTCCGGGGAGGAGTGTCTTCTTCCGGGCCTTTCCAGCCTTCGATCTTGCGATAGAGGGTGGAGGGGGCGAGTTCGAGGATGCGGGCGGCCTTTGGCACCGATCCGTCAAAGCGTTTCAGGGTGGCCTCGATCACCAGCCGTTCAATCTCGGCCAATGGCTTGCCGATCAGCGCATCCAGTGCCGGTTCGGGCGAGGCGGGGGCGAGCAGGGCCGGGGAGGGGGCAAGGCCGGGTTCATCGGCCACGATATGGGGCAGCATGTCAGAGGTGACGGTGCCGCCTTCGTTCATCACCACCACGTGGCGGATCACATTGAGCACCTGCCGCACATTGCCGGGCCATGGCAGGCGGCGAAAGAGGGTGGTTACTTCGGGCGAGAGGCCATCGAAGGGGCGGCCTTCTTCGGCGGCGAAGCGGGTGAGGGCGGCTTCGGCAATCTGGATCACATCGTCGCCGCGTTCGCGCAGGGGGGGCATGTGGATGGGAACGACATAGAGGCGGTAGTAGAGATCTTCGCGAAAGCGGCCCCGGCGGACGGCATCGAGCGGATCCTGATTGGTGGCGCAGACGATGCGGACGTTGACCTTGCGGGGCCGGGTGGCCCCCACGGGCTGCACGGTGGAGGTTTGCAGGAAGCGCAAGAGTTTGGTTTGCAGCGCCGGGGCCATTTCGCAGATTTCATCCAGAAACAGCGTGCCGCCATCGGCGGCGGCGGCGGCCCCCGGCTTGTCGGAGACGGCGCCGGTGAAGCTGCCCTTCACATGGCCGAACACTTCGGATTCCAGCAGGTCCTGAGGGATGGCACCGCAGTTGAGCGCGATGAAGGGGCCGCTGCTGCGGGGGGAATAGTCGTGGACGGCGAGGGCGCAAAGTTCCTTGCCGGTGCCGCTTTCGCCGGTGATGAAGACCGTGGCCATGGAGCGGGCGACGGAGCGGATCTTGGCATGGATGCGGGCCATGGCGTCAGACGAGCCGACGAAGGCACCAGTAGGGACAGGCGCAGGGGTGGCTGGTCTTGCGGGCAGGATGCTGGGCGCGCGACGCGGGGTGTTGCGCCCGGCCAGCGCATTGTCGACCGCGCCGAGGAAGCGGGTTTCATCGAAGGGTTTGACGAGGAATTCATGCGCGCCGGCGCGCATCGCCTCGACCGCCTTGTTGATAGATCCATTGGCGGTGATGACAATGACATTCGCCTCGGGCCGCAGGGCGAGCATTTCCTGCATAAGCTCCAGACCGTCGCGGTCGGGCAGCATCAGATCGAGCAACACGACAGTTGCCCCGCTTTCGATAAAGGCGGTCAAGCCTTCGGTCGCGGTGCCCACGCTGCGGACGGCATGGCCGGCATTGGTGAGGACGGACCGGTAGATCATCTGCAGCGATGGCGTATCTTCGATCAGCAGAAGAGGGGGGAGTTCGGTCATGCGGCGGCTTCGTCGGAGGTATGGCCAGGGGTATGGCCAGGGGTATGGCCGGGGGTCTGGTCGGGCGGCAGGCGGGCTGCGATTAGCGCGATGAGGGCGGCGAGGTCTGCGATGAGCGGGCTGCCGAGGGTGGCGATGGCCGCTTTATCTTCGGCATGGGCGGCGGCGTTCAGGTCGACCGCCTGCCCGTGCAGGCGCATCGCGCCGATGGTTCCGGCGAGCGAGATCAGGACATGGGTCTGGGCGCGGATCGTGGCGCAGTCGGCCGCAGCGATGGCGGGGGCGATCAGCGCGGCGGTCGCGGAGAGGTCGATGCGCATCTGGTGCAGGATGCGCAGGGCGGTGTCCGGCCCCGCCATGACAAGGATATCGCGCAGCGAGGAGCCGTCGCCCAGGATGCCAAAGGGATCAGGCGCAGTCATGCTGCCCTGCCTGGCGCGGCGGGGTGTCGGCAGGGGGCGGATGCGGGTACGGCTGTCATGGCGCAAGACTACCCGCGCGGGGCGGGTTGTCCAGTGCGCCAAAGAGACAGGTTTGCGGCTTGGC
Organism: Variovorax paradoxus; assembly: GCA_943370085.1. Classification (GTDB taxonomy): domain Bacteria; phylum Pseudomonadota; class Alphaproteobacteria; order Rhodobacterales; family Rhodobacteraceae; genus Paragemmobacter. The sequence continues at coordinate 78,719 of CALRPT020000018.1, forward strand.
AGAGATCAGCGCGCGGCGAGGCCGAGGCTTTGCAACGCGGTGCGGATTTCATCGAGGATGGCGGGATCGTCGATGGTGGCGGGCATCTTGTAGTCTTGCCCGTCGGCGATCTTGACCATGGTGCCGCGCAGGATCTTGCCTGAGCGCGTCTTGGGCAGGCGATCCACCACCACGGCGCGTTTGAAATCGGCAACGGGGCCGATCTTTTCGCGCATGAGGGCGACGCATTCCTTCACGATGTCTTCTGCCGGGCGGTCGCAGCCCTTGTTGAGGCAGAGAAAGCCCAAGGGGGATTGGCCTTTGAGGTCATCCGACACGCCGATCACGGCACATTCGGCGACGTCCTTGTGGAAGCCCAGCACCTCTTCCATCGCGCCGGTCGACAGGCGGTGGCCTGCGACGTTGATCACGTCATCGGTGCGGGCCATGATGTAAAGATAGCCGTCTTCATCCACGTAACCCGCATCGCCGGTTTCATAAAAGCCGGGGAAATGGGCGAGGTAGGATTTGCGGAAGCGGTCCTCGGCATTCCAGAGCGTGGGCAGGGTGCCGGGGGGCAGGGGCAGCTTGATGGCGATGGCGCCGAGTTGGCCGGGGACGACGGGGTGGCCGCCTTCATCGAGCACCTGCACGTCGAAGCCGGGCATGGGGACGGAAGGGGAGCCGACCTTGATCGGAAGCTGTTCGATGCCCAGCGGGTTGGCCGCGATGGCATAGCCGGTTTCGGTCTGCCACCAGTGATCGACGACCGGCACGTTCAGATGACGGCCCGCCCAGTTCACCGTATCGGGATCGGCGCGTTCGCCGGCGAGGTAGAGGGCCTGAAGCTGGGACAGATCATAATCGCCGACCAGCAGGCCTTCGGGATCGTCGCGCTTGATGGCGCGCAGCGCGGTGGGGGCGGTGAAGAAGGCGCGGACCTTGTGTTCGGCGATGACGCGCCAGAAGGCCCCGGCATCGGGGGTGCCCACGGGTTTGCCTTCATAGACGATGGTGGTGCAGCCCGCGATGAGGGGGGCATAGCAGATATAGCTGTGACCTACGACCCAGCCCACATCGGAGGCGGCCCAGAACACATCCCCCACGCCGCAATTGTAGATGGCGCGCATGGTCCAGGACAGCGCCACGAGATGGCCTGCCGTGGGGCGCACCACGCCCTTGGGCGCGCCGGTGGTGCCGGAGGTGTAGAGGATATAGGCGGGGTGGTTGCCCTCGACCGGGACGCAATCGGCGGGTTCGACGCCGTATTGAAAGCTATGCCAGGCGACGTCGCGGCCGGGGGTCAGCTTGGCCACTTCCTGTTCGCGTTGCAGGATGACGCAGAAATCGGGCTTGTGGGTCGCCATGTCGATGGCGGCGTCAAGCAGCGGTTTGTAATGCACGACGCGGGTGGGTTCGATGCCGCAGGAGGCGGCGATGATGGCCTTGGGCGTGCAGTCATCGATGCGGACGGCGAGTTCATTGGCGGCGAACCCGCCAAAGACGACGGAATGGATCGCGCCGATGCGGCCGCAGGCGAGCATCGCCTCCAGCGCCTCGGGGACCATGGGCATGTAGATGATGACGCGGTCGCCTTTTTCGACGCCCTTGGCTTTCAGCGCGCCAGCAAGGCGAGCGACGCGGTCCCGCAATTCGGCATAGGTGATGGTGTGCTTGGTCCCGGTGACCGGGCTGTCATGGATGATGGCGGGCTGCGCGCCGCGCCCGGCGAGGACGTGGCGATCCACCGCGTTCCAGCAGGTGTTGACCGAGGCCGAGGTGAACCATTCGTAGAGCGGCGCGCGGGAGGCGTTGAGCGCGGTCTGCGGGCGTTCGACCCAATCGATCGCGCCAGCGGCGTTCAGCCAATAGCCTTCGGGATCGGCTTTCCATTTCGCATAGAGTTCCCGGTATGCCATCGTATGCCCTCCTCCACGAGTTGGGGTTTTGTTACGCGACCGGGGGGCAGTGACGCAACGCTGTTACCGTGAACATGGGCGTGCTGCGGCGTTTTGTTTGCAGAATATTGCAAGATTGGTCTGCAAATTTTTGCAAATCAAGCGGCGCTTCGCGGAATGCCGTTAATTGTAGGGTGGTTTGCAAAGTTTGGGCCGACTCACCTTTTGGCGGGCGCCCCCTCTCCCCGGCCCTCTCCCCCTGAAGGAGGGGGAGAGGGAGGGTACGAGACGCCCGGCGTGGTGTGGCGGCGCGGGCGGAATTGGGTATTTGGGCCAAGATGAAGGGGCAGGGTTACGCCTATCCGTAATGGGTGACCGGGGTTCCGGCCAGCGCCGAGATGTTGAGCAAACCCCGCGCGGTGATGGAGTTCGTCACGATATGGGCCTTGTTGCCCATGCCCATCAGGATCGGCCCGACCTCCAGCCCGTTGGCCTTCATCTTGAGGATGTTGCGCGTGGCGGCGGCGGCATCGGAGGTGGCGAAGACGAGGACATTGGCCGCGCCGTCCATGCGGGAGTTGGGCAGCAGACGATCGCGCAGGGATTGGTCGAGGGCGGAGTCGACGTTCATCTCGCCCTCGTAGCAGAAATCGGGCTCGCGATCGTCGAGCATTTCCAAGGCGGCGCGCATCCGCAGGGCGGCGGAATTGTCCATGTTGCCGAACTGGCTTTGCGTGCAAAGCGCGATCTTGGGGGCAAGGCCGAAGCGGCGGACATGGCGGGCGGCGCCGATCACGGTTTCCATAATCTGGTGCGGGGCGGGTTCGGGGTTCACCTGCGTGTCGGCGATGAAGAGGGGGCCGTCTTCGAGGATCATCAGCGAGAGTGCGCCGACCGGGTGGAGGCCGTCGCGCGCCAGAACCTGACGGATATAGTTGAGGTGCCAGTGATACTGTCCGAACGTTCCGCAGATCATACTGTCGGCCTCACCCCGGTGGACCATGACGGCGGCAATGGCGGTGGTGTTGGTGCGCATCACGGCGCGGGCGATATCGGGTGACACGCCGCGACGGGCCATGAGATCATGATAGGTGCCCCAGTAATCGCGGTAGCGGGGATCGTTCTCGGGGTTGACCAGATGGACATCGCGGCCTGGCCGGATGGGCAGGCCTGCGCGTTCGCAGCGGGATTCGACCACTTCGGGGCGGCCGATGAGGATGGGGATATCGTTGGTTTCCTCCATCATCGCATGGGCGGCGCGCAGGACGCGTTCATCTTCGCCTTCGGCAAAGACGATGGTGCGGGCAGCGACCTTTGACGCCTCGAACACCGGGCGCATGATGAGGGCGGATTTGAAGACCGATCCATCCAGACCGCGCTTGTAGGCATCGAGATCGGCGATGGGGCGGGTGGCGACGCCCGATTCCATCGCGGCCTTGGCCACCGCGCTTGCCACCACGCCGATCAGGCGGGGATCAAAGGGTTTGGGGATCAGGTAATCCGCGCCGAAGGAGAGTTTTTCGGCGCTGTAGGCGGCGGCGGCCTCGGCGCTCGTGGTGGCGCGGGCCAGCGCCGCGATGCCTTCGATACAGGCGATTTCCATGCGTTTGTTGATTTCGGTCGCGCCCACATCCAGCGCGCCCCGGAAGATGAAGGGAAAGCACAGGACGTTGTTGACCTGATTGGGAAAGTCAGACCGCCCGGTGGCGATGATCGCATCGGGGGCCACGGCGCGGACCTGATCGGGCAGAATCTCGGGCGTGGGGTTGGCCAGCGCAAAGACGATGGGGCGGGGGGCCATCTTCGCGACCATATCCGCCGTCAGCACGCCAGGGCCGGAGAGGCCGAGGAAGAGGTCGGCGCCTTCGATCACATCAGCCAATGTGGCGGGGGTGGTGCCTTGGGCGTATTCGGCCTTCTGGTCGGTCATCTGGTCGACGCGACCGTGATGGACCAGACCCGCCAGATCGCAGAGCCAGACGTTTTCGCGTTTGACGCCAAGGTTCAGCAGCATGTTGAGGCAGGCGATGCCCGCAGCACCCCCACCGGTGGAGACGACCTTGATATCCTCGAACCGTTTGCCCGCGACGATGAGCGCGTTGGTGGCGGCTGCCCCCACGACGATGGCGGTGCCGTGCTGATCATCATGGAAGACGGGGATGTTCATCCGCTCGCGGCACAGTTTCTCGACAATGAAGCAGTCGGGGGCCTTGATATCTTCAAGGTTGATCGCGCCGAAGGTGGGTTCCAGCGCGCAGACGATATCGGCGAGTTTGACGGGGTCGGGTTCGTTCAGTTCAATGTCGAAGCAGTCGATATTGGCGAATTTCTTGAAGAGGACGGCCTTGCCTTCCATCACCGGTTTCGAGGCCAGCGCGCCGATATTGCCAAGGCCCAGCACAGCGGTGCCATTGGTGACGACCGCCACAAGGTTCCCGCGTGAGGTGTAGCGCGAGGCGGTGGCGGGGTCGGCCTTGATCTCAAGGCAGGCCTCGGCCACACCGGGGGAATAGGCGCGCGACAGGTCGCGGCCATTGGCGAGCGGCTTGGTGGCGCGGATCTCCAGCTTACCGGGCTTGGGGAATTCGTGGTAATCCAGTGCTGCCTGACGTGCGTTTTCCTGCCGCCCATCGCCCTTGACGTGATCTTCCATCGCCCCCTCCGCCGCTTTGTTTAACGTTAAACTACTTTTGGCCGATCCATTTCCCGTTCTTTCCAATAGGCGTTTTCTCCCCGGCTTGCAAATCCCCGGAAAGCGCGGCCATTCTGCGCGCACAGAGCGGAGGGCGAGATGTTTGAAGTCAAAGGTGAAACGCGGGCGGAGATACGCTTGCCGACGCAGGAATTGCGCGACGATCTGCCCTTCTGGACGAAGAAACTGGGGTTCCGGCTGGACATGATCTATCCGGCCGACAACCCGGAGGTGGCGGTGCTGTCGGGCTATGGCCTGAGGTTGCGCATCCAGAAGGAGGCGGCAGAGCATCCGGGCACAGTGCGCATCCTGACCGATGAGGAGGGATTCGCCGGGGGCGAGAGGCTTCTTATCGCGCCCAATGGCACGCGGGTAGAGATCGACAAGGCCAACCCGCCGCTGGTGCTGCCGCCGACGGAACATGCCTTTGTCGTGCGCAGGCTGGCGGAGCAGGCGCCCTGGATCATCGGTCGGGCGGGGATGGAATATCGTGATCTGGTGCCGTCGCGGCTGGGGGGCGCGATGATCGCCAGCCATATCCGGATTCCCGATGGCGGGCCGGTGCCGGACATGGTGCATTTCCACAAGGTCGGCTTCCAATTGATCTTCTGCATCAATGGATGGGTGGATGTGGTTTATGAGGATCAGGGGCCGCCCATTCGGCTGACGGCGGGGGATTGCTTCATCCAGCCGCCCGAGATCAGGCACCGCGTGCTGCATGCCAGCGACGGGATCGAGGTGATCGAGATCGGGGTGCCCGCGGAACATGTGACCGAGATCGACCACAATATGGAATTGCCCACCCCGCATCTGCGCCCTGAGCGGGAATGGCAGGGGCAGCGGTTTGTTTATGACCAGGGCGCGCAGGGGGAATTCCGGCCCTTTCGCCTGCCGGGTTTTGTGGCGCGGGATACCGGAATTGATGCGGCCACCAAGGGCGTGGCCTCGGTCATGGTGGCGCGGCCGGATGGGGGTGAGACCGTCTGGACGAAACATCAGGGCGATATCCTGTTCACCTTCGTGATGAAGGGCGGTTTCACGCTGGAGGGAGAGGGCAAGGCGCCCTTTGCCCTGTCGCCTGGCGATGCCTTCGTCATCCCGCCGGGGATGGCCACGCGTTATGCCGACCCGACGCCCGATCTGGAACTCTTGGAGGTGACTCTGCCAGGTGCACCTGGGACCGTACAGGTCTGACACTTCGGCGTGGCGCTGGAAGACGGCGTTGGACCGGGGGCGCTTCGCCCCCCGGACCCCCCGAGGTTATTTAAAGACAGAAAATGATTAAAAGGCAGCGCGTTAACCTTAATGGTCTGCTTCCTCTTCATTTTCTGTCTTAAAATATCCTGCGGGGGGTGAGCCGCGCAGCGGCGAGGGGGGCGCAAAGCCCCCCTGATTTTTCGCAGAAAAATCGTGCGCCTTGCCAATCCCGCGCGGGGCTTCCAGACTGTGACCAGATGGTCAGAAATCCACGAGGTACGCCTATGTCTCTTCTTCTTGCTGCGACCGAAGTGCGCGAAAAAGCCTATGCGCCCTATTCCCGGTTCAAGGTGGGGGCTGCGCTTCGCACCGCGTCTGGGGCGGTTTATGTGGGCTGCAATGTCGAGAATGTGGCCTACCCCGAAGGCACCTGCGCCGAGGCCGGGGCGATTGCCGCCATGGTGGCGGGGGGTGAGACGCGGATTGCCGAGGTCTGCGTGATTGCCAATAGCCCGGAGCCTGTGCCGCCCTGTGGCGGGTGTCGGCAGAAGATCGCGGAGTTTGCGGCGCAGGATGTGCGCGTCACGCTCTGCACCACGGATGGCAAGGAACGGGTGATGACGGTGGCCGACCTGCTGCCCGGCGTGTTCACCGCCGCGCATATGGACCGGGTCTGAGCGTGAACGCCCGCGCCATCATCGCCAAGCTGCGCGACGGGAGAAAACCGTCTGCCGATGAACTGGGCTGGTTTGCCAAAGGTTTGGCCAGTGGTGTGGTGACGGATGCGCAGGCCGGGGCCTTTGCCATGGCGGTGCTCTTGAACGGTCTGGGTGAGGCGGGGCGGGTGGCGCTGACGCGGGGGATGCGCGATTCCGGCAAGGTGCTGGAGTGGGATCTGAACGGCCCGGTGATTGACAAGCATTCCACGGGCGGGATCGGCGATTGCATTTCGCTGCTGCTGGCCCCGGCGCTGGCGGCCTGCGGGGCCTATGTGCCGATGATTTCGGGGCGGGGGTTAGGCCATACGGGCGGGACGCTGGACAAGCTGGAATCGATCCCCGGGTTCCGCACGGGGCTGAGCGAGGAACAGCTGCGCCGCCAGATCGGCGAGGTGCGCTGTGCGATTGTGGCGGCGAGTGTCGAAATCGCCCCGGCGGATCGGCGGCTTTATGCGATCCGCGATGTGACGTCGACCGTGGAAAGCATCGATCTGATCACGGCCTCCATCCTGTCGAAGAAGCTGTCGGCGGGGTTGGAGGCGTTGGTTCTGGATGTGAAATGCGGGTCGGGCGCCTTCATGGACACGTTCGAGAAGGCCGAGGCTTTGGCCAAGGCGCTGGTTTCCACCGCGCAGGGGGCGGGCTGCATGACATCGGCGCTGATCACCGATATGAGCCAGCCGCTCGCCACGGCGGCGGGCAATGCGCTTGAGGTGATCGAGGTGATGGAGACGCTGACCGGGACCTCGGTCAATGCCGCGCTGTGGGATCTGACGGCGGCGCTCGGGGGCGAGGCGCTGGCGCTGGGCGGGCTGGCGGCGGATGCCGAGGATGGCGAGGGGCGCATCATCGAGGCGCTGGAGAACGGGCAGGCGGCGGAATGGTTCGGCCGCATGGTGGCCGCGCAGGGCGGGCCTGCGGATTTCGTGGAGCGCTGGCCGGATCGGCTGCCTTCGGCCCCGGTTGTGGTGGAGGTGCCCTGCGAAAGCGACGGGTTCATCGGCGCGATCGATGGCCGCGCGCTGGGCGAGGCGGTGGTGCATCTGGGCGGCGGACGCCTGCGCGAGGGGGACAAGATCAACCCGTCGGTCGGTTTGTCCGATCTGGCGGGGTTGGGCGAGGGCGTGTCGCGCGGGGTGCCTTTGGGTATGGTGCATGCGGCGGATGAGGCCTCGGCTGAGGCGGCGGTACGGGCGGTGCAGGCGGCTTATCGTGTGGCAAGCTCGGCCCCGGAGGAGCCGCCGCTGATCCTGAAGCGGGTGGGCTAGGCGATGGCGCGGGCCTTTCTGATCGTGATGGATTCCGTGGGCTGCGGCGGTGCGCCGGATGCGGCGGATTTCGGGGACGCGGGGTCAAACACGCTGTGCCATATCGCCCTGGCCTGTGCGGAAGGCCGGGCGGATGTGGGCCGCGTGGGCCCGTTGCGGGTGCCGATGCTGGATGGGTTGGGGCTGGGGGCGGCAATCAAGCTTGCCAGTGGATTTGATACGCCTGGGCTTGGGGCCAGCCCGCGCGGGCTTTGGGGCGCGGCGAGTGAGGTGTCTAAGGGCAAGGACACGCCCTCGGGGCATTGGGAATTGGCGGGCGTGCCGGTGCCTTGGGATTGGACCTATTTCCCCGACACAGTGCCGACCTTCCCGGATGATCTGGTGGCAGAGGTCTGCCGCTTGGCCGGGGTGGAGGGGGTGCTGGGGAATTGCCATGCCTCGGGGACCGAGATCATCGACCGGCTGGGGGCCGAGCATCTGCGGACAGGCTGGCCCATCTGCTATACTTCGGCGGATTCGGTGTTCCAGATTGCGGCGCATGAAGAGGCGTTCGGATTGGAGCGGTTGGTGACTCTGTGCCGCGATCTGGCGCCAAGGCTGCATGCCATGAAGGTGGGCCGGGCGATTGCGCGGCCTTTCGTTGGGGTTCCGGGGGATTTTCACCGCACGGGCAATCGGCGGGATTTCGCGATTGCGCCGCCTGCGCCAACGCTGCTGGATTGGGTGCAAGAGGCAGGCCGCGTGACCCATGCGGTGGGCAAGATCGGCGATATCTTCAGCCACCAAGGCATCACCCATTTGCACAAGGGCAAGGATGATGCTGCCCTTTTCGATCATCTGGACCGGCTGGGGCGCGAGGCGGAGGAGGGTTCCTTGACCTTTGCGAACTTTGTCGAGTTCGACTCGCTGTTCGGCCATCGCCGCGACGTTGCGGGCTATGCGCGGCAGCTGGAATGGTTCGACGCACGGGCGGGGGCATTTCTGGCGGCGCTGCGGCCCGGCGATCTGGCGATCTTTACCGCCGATCATGGCAATGATCCCACCTGGCGCGGGACCGAGCACACGCGCGAGCGGGTGCCGGTGCTGTGCCATGGGGTGGGGGTGGGGCCTTTGGGCCAAGACGGGGGCCTGTGCGGGTTTGTCGATGTGGCGGCCAGCGTGGCGGCGCATTTGGGGATTGCCGCGCGGGGCGCGGGGAGGAGCTTTCTGTGATCTCGACTCTGCCGAAAGTGGAATTGCATCTACATCTGGAAGGGGCGGCGCCGCCTGCCTTTATCCGCGGGCTTGCCAAGCAGAAGAAGGCCGATATCGGCGGCATCTTCGATGAGACGGGTGATTACAAATACGCCGACTTCTGGGATTTCCTGAAGGTTTATGAGGCGGCGACATCGGTGCTGACCCGGCCTGAGGATTACGCGCGCCTGACGCTGGCCGTGCTGGAGGAAAGTGCTGCCTCGGGGGTGGTCTATTCCGAGACGTTCCTGTCGCCCGATTTCTGCGGTGGGCGCGATATCGGCGCGTGGCGGGAATATCTGCACGCGATCCGCGAGGCGGCGGATCAGGCGGAGCGCGACATGGGCATCGTGCTGCGCGGCATCATCACCTGCATTCGCCATTTCGGCCCAGAGAAAGCGCGCGAGACGGCGCGTTGTGCGGCGGATACGGCGGGGGATTGGATCGTGGGCTTCGGCATCGCCGGGGATGAAAAGGTGGGCAAACCCAAGGATTACCTGTGGTCTTTCGACTGCGCGCGCGAGGCGGGGCTGCGGCTGACGGCGCATGCGGGGGAATGGGGCGGCCCGGACTCGGTGCGCGATGCGGTGCGCGATCTGGGGGTGGAGCGGATCGGGCATGGCGTGCGGGCGATTGAGGATCTGGCGCTGGTGGATGAACTGGCCGAAAAGGGCATTGTGCTGGAGGTCTGCCCCGGATCGAACATCGCGCTGGGCATTTATCCCGGCTGGCGGCAGCATCCCATCGGCGAGTTGTATCGGCGCGGGGTGAAGGTGACGATCTCCACCGATGATCCGCCGTTCTTTCACACCACGATGGCGCGGGAATATGATCGGCTGAATGCGGCCTTTGACTGGGACGAGGGAGTTTTTGACGGCATCGCGCGGGCGTCGCTTGACGCGGCCTTTTGCGATGGCGATACGCGGGGGCGTGTCCTGAAGAAACTGGAGAGCCGTGATGCTTGAGCACCTGACCATCGTTTCCCACCCGCTGGTACAGCACAAGCTGACGCTGATGCGGGAGAAGGACACCTCGACCGCGTCCTTCCGGCAGTTGCTGCGCGAGATCAGCCTGCTTCTGGCCTATGAGGTGACGCGCGAATTGCCGATGACGACCAAACGGATCGAGACGCCGCTGTGCGAGATGGATGCCCCGGCGATCGAGGGGAAAAAGCTGGCGCTGGTGTCGATCCTGCGGGCGGGCAATGGTTTGCTGGACGGGATTCTGGAACTTGTGCCAGCGGCGCGGGTGGGGTTCGTGGGGCTGTACCGCGACCCCGAGACGCTCCAGCCGGTGCAGTATTACTGCAAGCTGCCGGAGCAGTTGGAGGATCGGGTGACCATCGTGGTCGATCCGATGCTGGCCACCGGCAATTCCAGCGCGGCAGCGGTGGACCTGATCAAGGCGAAGGGGGCGAAGAACATCCGCTTCCTGTGTCTGCTTGCCGCGCCTGAAGGGGTGGCCCGGATGAAGGAGGCGCATCCCGATGTGCCGATTGTCACCGCATCGCTGGACAGCCATCTGAACGATCACGGCTATATCGTGCCGGGCCTAGGCGATGCGGGTGACCGGATGTTTGGCACTAAATAATGTAATATCACCCCTTTACGCGGCGCGCATCATCGCGCATTCTGCCCCTACGCTACTGGGGGGTAGTCATGTTCGTAAAGGTTTTGACGGGGGCAATCCTGACCCTCGGGATGGGCGCGTTTGCCGCCCTCGCACAATCCACTGCAGATGTCGGCGGGCCGCGTGAGCAGCCGCCGGCGGGGTTCACCGGCCAGCAATATGTTGACAGCCGGGGCTGTGTTTTCCTGCGCGCCGGGCTTGGCGCGCGGGTGAACTGGGTCCCACGGGTGGACCGCAACCGCAATGCCATGTGTGGCTATCCGCCGACGATGGGCGGGGGGACGCGGCAGGTGGCGGCGGCCGCTGCGCCTGCGCCGATGCCGGAGCCTGCGCCTGTGGTGCGGCAGCAGGCCCCGCAGGTGCGGGTGACGGCGGCAGAGCCCCCGCCAGAGAGTTATGTTCCGGCACCCGTGCGGGTGGCGCGGCCTGCCGCGCCGGTTGTTGCGCCCATGCCTTCGCCGGTTGTGGCGGCTGCGCCTGCGCCGCAAAGCGGGGGGATGCGGGTGGCCTGCACCACCGCCGCGCCCGTGGCGCAACGGCTGCGGCTGACGAATGGCGGTTCGGTCATCGTCTGCACGCGGGGTGATGGCACGCTGGAAGGGCTGCGCGCGCCGATCTATCCGCCGGGATCGCCGGTGGGCGCATCGCTTGAGGCACCCTCGGCCCGCATAGTGCCGCTGGGCCAACCTTCGGGCATCGGCAATGGCGGCGCGCGTGCGCGGGTGGTGGATCACACGGCGGCAGTTCCCAAGGGATACAAGCTGGCCTGGGAGGATGACCGCCTGAACCCGCTGCGTGGGGTGGGCACGGCCGAGGGTCAGGCGGCGCAGGATCAAGCCTGGACGCGGCAGGTTCCGGCCAGGCCGGTGGCAGAGGCACCGCGTCAGCGCGTGGTAATCTCGGCGCAGAATGCGCCTGCCCAGCCTGCGGCCAAGCCACGGGTGACGCAATCGACGAAGTCCGTTCCTGCCGCGGCATCGGGCGGGCGGCTGTTCGTGCAGGTGGGCAGTTTCGGCGTGGCCGCGAATGCCGATGGCGCTTCCGCCCGTCTGGCGGGGCTGGGCCTGCCGGTGGCGCGGTCCAATGGCCGGATCGGGGGCAAGGCGGTGCAGGTCGTGCTGGCCGGGCCGTTCGGATCGGCGGCCGAGGCACAGGCGGCGCTGAGCGCGGCGCGCGGGGCCGGGTTTGGCGATGCCTTCGTCAGATAGGCCGTGCTGAGGCGATACGATGCCAGATGGGCCCTCCGTTCACGCGGGGGGCCTTTTCAGTTGCAGATGGCCTGCAGGCTGGCCCAATCTTCGGCATTGAGCAGCGCGCGGGGCGTGCCGCCGCGATAGGGATCGGCCTCGATCAGGCCGAGGGTGGATTCCCCCGTGGGATCAAGCGCATAGCCATACGCCGCCGAGGAGACGGCGACGGATTCGAACCGCGCGAGCAGCGTGACATCGGGCAGGGGCGGGCGGTCGGCGGCGAGAAAACCTTCGCCCAGACCGGCCAGCGCACCTTCGGGCAGGGTGCCCGTGGTCAGCAGGCGCACGGTGGCGGCAAAGCCTGCATGACGCAGGATGGGGATGAGGGGATCTTCCACCTCGGCCCGCAGGGCTTCGGCGATGGCAAAGCCTGCGGGGACATCGGGGCCGGATGCCGCCGTGATCATGGGCAGGCCCAGCAGCAGGATATTGCCGGGCAGGGCGGCGGCCTGCGGCAGGCCTTCCGGCAAGACGGCCAGTTGCACGCCCGCGCCGCCGAACAGCCGTTCCGACAGCAGCGTTAGGGCGCGGTCGCCCAAGGGCGTGGTGCAGGGCGCGCCAGTAAGGCGCGCGATGTCGCCCAGCGCCGCCGCGCCGATCTGGGCGCGGGTCGCAGGCGGCAGGACAGAGGCCGTATGACGGACCAGCGCATCGGGCATGAAGAAGGCCACGACACCCAGAATGGCCAGTGTACCACCCGCCAGCAGCGTGCCGCGCAGGCGGCCGGGGCGGGGGATCCCTTTGCGGACCGCGCCGCGAATGGTTTCCAGCGCGGCGATCATGTCGGGATCGTCCAGCTCCAGCGTTTCGTCGCTGTCCAGACCGGGGCCATAGAGGGCAGGCAGCACGCCGGGATTGAGCCGTTCCACCGCAGGCAGGGACCAGTGGCTGAGCGCCAGTTCCGTGCGCGGATCGGACAGGACAAGCGACGCCTCGCGGAAAGCGACGACCACCTCGCGGCGCTGCGCCTCGGGCGTGTCGCGCCAGAGGCCGGGGCTTTCCAGCCGCTGGTATTTCTTCAGCGCGGTCATGCGCGGGGATTGCCCTTGGATCGTCTTGCACCGTTGCAAGAAACGTTATCGCAGCGCCCGGACGGCCACAAGCGAAGGGGTGTTCTCTTCATCTTGGCGTCAAATACCCTGGGGGGTGAGCCCGAAGGGCGAGGGGGGCGAAGTCCCCCTTTTTCCGGCATGGCAAGCGGCGCGCGGTCAGGTCTTGTCCATCAGCTTGGCCACGGCGCGCAATTCGAATTTCTGGATCTTGCCGGTGGAGGTTTTGGGCAGATCGGCAAAGACCACATGCTTGGGCGTCTTGAACCCTGCCAGACGTTCGCGGCAGAAGGTGATCAGGTCCTTTTCCGTGACGCTGTGCCCCGGTTTCAATTCGACAAAGGCGCAGGGCACCTCGCCCCATTTGTCATCGGGTTTGGCGACGACGGCGCAGAGGTTGACGGCGGGGTGGTGCATCAGAACGCCCTCCACCTCGACCGAGCTGACGTTTTCGCCGCCAGAGATGATGATGTCCTTCGCGCGGTCGGTGATCTTGATATAGCCGTCGGGGTGTTGAAAGGCGATGTCGCCAGAGCGGAACCAGCCGCCCTTGAAGGCCTCGGCCGTGGCGGGTGGGTTCTTGTAATAGCCCTTCATCACCATGTTGCCGCGCATCGCTATCTCGCCCAAGTGCTGGCCATCGCGGGGGACGGGCTTGCCGTGGGTATCGTGGACTTCCGCGCCTTCAAGCATGGGCATGGCCACGCCGGTGCGGGCCTTGTAGGCGGCGCGGTCGTCCTTGGGGGCCGCGTCCCATTCGGCGCGCCATGTGCATTCGGTGGCGGGGCCGTAGGTTTCGGTCAGGCCATAGACTTGAGTGACGTTGAAGCCGAGGGGTTCAAATGCCGCCAGCGTGGCGGCGGGGGGCGGGGCGCCGGCGGTGAAGACCTCGACGATATGGGAAAAGGGGCGGCGGTCAGCGTCGGGGGCGTTGATCATGGTGTTCAGCACGATGGGCGCGCCGCCGAAATGGGTGACGCCTTCATCGGCGATGGCGTCATAGATGGCCTTGGCCGTGATGTCTCGGCAGCAGACAAGGGTGCCTGCCACGGCGGGCAGCATCCATGTGTGGGTCCAGCCGTTGCAATGGAACAAGGGCACGATGGTCAGATAGACCGGGTGCAGCACCATGCGCCAGGACAGGACGTTGGCGGTGGCCGAAAGATAGGCCCCGCGATGGTGATAGACCACGCCCTTGGGCCTGCCCGTGGTGCCGGAGGTGTAGTTGATGGCGATGGACTCCCATTCATCTTCGGGCATCACCCAAGGGGCATCGGGATCGCCCTGATCCAGCAGCGCATCATAGGTCAGGTAATGGCCGGAAGCGGTGAAACCTTCATCCACCACCTCGATGATCTGGGGGGCGGGGCCTTCCATGCGGCGGATCGCTTCCTCCGCTAAGGGAAGGAAGGCGGTGTCGCACAGCAGGAGTTTCGCCCCGGCATGGCCGAAGATATAGGCCACCGTGTCGGCATCCAGCCTTGTGTTGATCGTGTTCAGGATGGCACCTGCGGCGGGGACGCCGAAATGCGCCTCGGCCTGCGGGGGGATGTTGGGCAGAAGCGTGGCCACCACATCGCCGGGCGCGATGCCACGCCGGGCGAGCGAGGAGGCAAGGCGCGAGACGCGCGCGCCGTATTGGGCATAGGTGAGACGGGTGGATTTCCAGACGACCGCCAGACGATCCGCGTGGATGTCTGCCGCGCGCTTGAGAAAAGACAGCGGCGTGAGGGCGACGAAATTCGCCGCGCATTTCTCCAACCCCGATTCATCCGGCAACCAACCCATCTTTTCCTCTCCTCCCAACTATCCGCGCGGAAGTGTCGCTTACAGGCGCGCAAGGGGGAAGGTAGCAAGGTTCACACAGGAAGCGAGAGGGAGTTTAGAGCAGGCAGATGGGCATTTCGGGCATGGCATTGGGGGCAACGGGCGACAGGACATTGGCGGCGGCAGGGTTGATCCTTGTCTATGCCATGGTCATCGGCTTCACCGACAATTACGTGCGGGTGATCGCCGAGGAGGCGGGGCTGTGGCAGTTCCATCTGACGCGGTCGCTGATGGCGGCGGTTCTGTTGGGGCTGGCGGCGGTGCCTTTGGGGCTGCGGCTGCGCCCGGTGAACCTGCGCGCGGTGGTGGCGCGGTCGACCATCCACGGGCTGGCCATGGTGATCTATTTCGGGGCGCTGGCCTTCCTTGATGTGGCGCTGGTGGCGGCGGGGCTGTTCACCGCGCCGATCTGGGTGCTGCTGATTTCGCGGTTCGTCTATGGCCATGCCATTGGCCCGGTGCGGATTTTTGCGGTGATCCTTGGGTTTGTGGGGGTGGTGCTGGTGCTGGGGCCAGAGGCGATGGCGGGCGCATCGCTACCCGCGATCCTGCCGGTACTGGCGGGGGCGATGTATGCGATGGGCAACATCGCCACGCGCGAATGGTGCCCGCAGGAAAGCGCGGAAACCCTGCTGGCCGGGTTCTTTGCCGCGCTGGGGGTGATCGGGGCGGTGGGGTTGGTGGTGCTGTGGCTGATGCCGCTGGCGGTGCCTGCGGGGGCGGACGGGTTCCTGCAGAGGGGCGCGGTGTGGCCGTCTGCGACGTTCTATTTCTGGACTTTCGTGCAAGCGGCAGGGTCTTTGGTGGGGGTGGGGATGATGATCCGGGCCTATCAGATCACCGATGCGTCCAAGGCGAGCGTGCTGGAATATGTGATCCTTCCGGCCTCGGCCTTCTGGACATGGGTGCTATGGGGCACGGGGTTGGCACCGTTGGCCGTGCTGGGCATGGTGCTGATCGTGGCGGCGGGATCGATGATCGCGCTGCGGGCGCGGGCGGTGGAGGGGTAGGGCCAAGAAAACCTTGGAAGATTCTTGCCAATTTCTTATTAAGAAATTTGGTCCTCAGTCGCCCACTGCATCGCGCCAATGTTTGCGGCAGAGGCTGACATAAGTCTCATTCCCGCCGATCACCACCTGTTCGCCTGCCGTCAGCGCCTTGCCATCGGGGCCGCGACGGATGACCATCGTGGCTTTCTTCCCGCAATGGCAGATCGTGCGGACCTCACGCATCTCATCCGCCCAAGCCAGCAGGGCGGCGGAGCCGGGGAAGAGGTTGCCCTGAAAATCCACCCTGAGCCCGTAGCACATGACGGGAACCTTCAGGTCATCCACCGCGCGGGCGAGTTGCCAGACCTGATCCTTGGACAGGAACTGCGCCTCATCCACGAAGACGCAGGCGATGGGGCCTTGGGCCAATCTTGCCTGCAATTTCAGGAACATGTCATCGCCGGGGGCAAAGGTATCGGCCGGTTCGCCAATGCCGATGCGCGAGGCGATGCGGCCTTGGCCGGCGCGGTTGTCGAATTGTGCGGTGATCAGATAGGTGGCCATGCCGCCTTCGCGATAGTTGTGCGCGGCTTGCAGGAGCAGGGTCGATTTGCCTGCGTTCATGGTGGAGTAGTGGAAGTAAAGCTTGGCCATGGCGGGGGATTAGCGCATCGG
>CALRPT020000019.1:0-75862 GCA_943370085.1 Variovorax paradoxus
GGGCGGGATCGGCAAGTCGACGACCAGTTCCAACCTGTCGGCGGCCTTTTCGATGATGGGCAAGCGCGTGCTGCAGATCGGCTGCGATCCGAAGCATGACAGCACCTTCACCCTGACAGGCCGGTTGCAGGCCACGGTGATCGACATTCTGAAAGACGTCGATTTCCACGCCGAAGAGTTGCGCCCTGAGGATTATGTCGCCACCGGCTTCAACGGTGTGAAATGCGTTGAAGCGGGCGGTCCCCCGGCAGGAACGGGCTGCGGCGGCTATGTGGTGGGGCAGACGGTGAAACTGCTGAAGCAGCACCATCTGCTGGAAGACACCGATGTGGTGATCTTTGACGTGCTGGGCGATGTGGTTTGTGGTGGCTTTGCCGCGCCGTTGCAGCATGCCGACCGTGCGGTGATCGTGACGGCGAATGATTTCGACAGCATCTATGCGATGAACCGCATCATCGCCGCCGTTCAAGCCAAGGCCGGGAACTACAAGGTGCGGCTTGCTGGCTGTGTGGCGAACCGGTCGCGCGAGACGAACGAGGTGGACCGCTATTGCGAACGCGTGGGCTTCAACCGCATCGCGCATATGCCCGATATCGACGCCATCCGCCGGTCGCGCCTGAAAAAGAAGACGCTGTTCGAAATGGATGACAGCGAGGACATCGTGATGGCGCGGGCGGAGTACATGCGCCTGGCCGATGTGCTGTGGCGTTCCGTGCAGGGCGAAGGATCGTCCCCTGCCCCGCTGCCCGACCGCGAAATTTTTGAACTTCTGGGTTTTGATTGATCATGAGCGACTATTCCGCCACCCGCGACCGGGTCGAGGACTATTTCGACCGCAGCGCCACCACCGTGTGGGAGCGTCTGACTTCGGACGCGCCGGTCAGCCGTATCCGCCAGACGGTGCGCGAAGGGCGTGATCGCATGCGTGCGATCATGCTGTCGCGCCTGCCGGGCGATCTGCGCGGCTGCCGGGTGCTGGATGCGGGCTGCGGCACGGGGCTGATGACGGCGGAACTTGCGGCGCGCGGGGCGGATGTGGTGGCGGTTGATATCTCGCCCCAACTGATCACCATCGCCGAGGCACGGCTGACCGAGGATCTGAAACCGCGCGTGACCTTTGCGGCGGGCGACATGACCTGCGCCAGCCATGGGCGGTTTGATTTCGTCATGGCGATGGACAGCCTGATCTATTACCGCACCGGCGATATTGCTGATGCCTTGGCAAAGGTCGGGGCGCGGACAGCGGACCGGGTGGTGTTCACCGTGGCCCCCCGCACGCCGTTCCTGATGACGTTCTTCACGCTGGGCAAGGCTTTCCCGCGCGCGGACCGGTCCCCCACCATGATCCCGCAGGATTGGCGGCACCTGACCGCACAGACCGGCGGCAAGGTCAGCCGGGTCGAGCGGGTGAGCCGTGGCTTCTACATCTCGGAATGTCTGGAGTATCGGCCGTGATCATCCGGAAGAAAGACCTGCAGAAGTTTTCGGCCGCCTGGTTGCCCTTTGCGGATGTGGCCTCCGATGGGCTGCCGATGGCGCAGCTCTTGCGGCTGTCGCTGTTTCAAGTGTCGGTCGGCATGGCGCAGGTGCTGCTCTTGGGCACGCTGAACCGGGTGATGATCGTGGAGCTTTCGGTTCCGGCGATGATCGTGGCGGCAATGATCGCCATTCCCGTGCTGGTCGCGCCCTTCCGCGCCTTCCTGGGCCATCGGTCGGACACCCACCGCTCGGCCCTTGGCTGGAAGCGGGTGCCGTATCTGTGGTTCGGATCGCTGTGGCAGATGGGCGGCTTGGCCGTCATGCCAACGGCACTGCTGGTTCTGTCAGGTGACGTGACATTCGAGGTGCCGTTTGCGGGCGAAGTGCTGGCCGCCGTCGCCTTTCTGATGACCGGTCTTGGGATGCACATGACGCAAACCGCAGGCTTGGCCCTTGCGTCTGACCGGGCCAGCGATGCGACACGACCCCGCGTGGTGGCGTTGCTTTATGTGGCGAACTTGCTGGGCATGGGGGTTTCGGCGCTGGCCATCGGCTGGCTGTTGCAGAATTTCCAACCGCTGTTGCTGGTTCAAGTTGTGCAGGGATGCGCCCTTGCGACGCTTGTCTTGAACCTGTTGGCGCTGTGGAAGCAGGAAACCGTGCGCCCGATGACAAAGGCCGAACGCGAGGAGCCGCGCCCCCGTTTCCGGGATGCCTGGACCGATCTGATGGCCGGCGGAACGGCAGGGCGGCTCTTGGTGGTGGTGATGCTGGGCACGCTTGGCTTCAACATGCAGGATGTGCTGCTGGAACCCTATGGCGGTGAAATCCTTGGGCTGAGCGTTTCCCAGACCACGATGCTGACGGCGATGTCGGCGGCGGGTGCGCTGTGTGGCTTCGTGCTGGCTGCGCGCTGGCTGGCGCGCGGGGTTGACCCGATCCGCATGGCGGCGGCTGGTATCCTTGCGGGAGTGGCAGCCTTTTCCTGTGTGATCTTTGCGGCTCCGCTCGGATCAACCGCGCTGTTCTTTGCCGGGGCTGGCCTGATCGGCTTTGGTGGCGGGCTTTTCGCCATCGCCACATTGACGGTCGCGATGACCATGCCCGTGGGTGGCCTTGCCGGTGCAGGCATAGCTCTTGGTGCCTGGGGTGCCGCACAGGCCACGGCTTATGGTGTATCCATCTTCATGGGTGGCGCGATCCGCGATGTGGTCGGCCATCTGGCAAGCTCGGGCCGTCTGGGCGCCGCGCTGAGCGACCCGTCGCTTGGTTACTCTTTCGTTTACCACCTCGAAATCGGGTTGCTCTTTGCAACCCTTGCCGTGCTCGGACCGATGGTCCGGCTGCGGCCTCTTGCCGACCCTGATCTACCGCAGACTTCCGGCGATGGGCGCCTGCGTATTGCCGAATTCCCCACCTGACCCGGAGGACCATCACATGGTAGGTGTCAACTTTTTTGGAAACTTCGATCTGGCCAGCCTTTCCATCTGGCTGTTCTGGGGCTTCTTCGCCCTGCTGATCTTCTATCTGCAAACCGAAAACATGCGTGAAGGCTATCCGCTGGAGATGGAGGACGGCTCGCCCGCCCCGAACCAGGGGCCCTTCCCCGTGCCCAAACCCAAGACGTTCCACCTGCCGCATGGCAAGGGTGACGTGACGGTGCCCTCGGCCGTCAATGAGGCCGCGCATCGCCGCACCGATCTGGCGCTGGCGCGCACGGCGGTGTCAGAAGGCTTTCCCCATGCCCCGACCGGCAATGCTCTGGTCGATGGCGTCGGCCCTGCATCCTGGGTACCGCGCCGGGACGAGCCAGAACTGGACGGTCACGGCCATGCCAAGATCGTGCCGATGGGCCATGCCAAGGGCTTTGTCGTCAGCGCCGGGCGCGATCCGCGCGGCCTGCCGGTGCAGGCTGCCGATAACGAAGTCGTAGGCCGCGTGTCGGACATGTGGGTAGATGCCCCGGAACAGCTCGTTCGCTATCTGGAGATCGAACTGAATTCGGGTGGCAAGCGCCTTGTCCCGATGACCCTTGCCCGCATCTGGGGTGACCGCGTGCGTGTCCGCGCCCTTGCGTCGGACAGCTTCGAGGCCATTCCGCAGACCAAATCCATGACCACGGTGACCAAGCTCGAGGAAGACAAGATCTCGGGCTATGTCGGCGGCGGTTGGATGTATGACGCCGACAAGCGCAAGCACGGCTTCTAAATCGAAAAGGGGGGCGGCCTGCGCCCGGGCCGCCCCGTCTTACCCCAACACGGAGGGTCTGAAGATGTCAGACCATGACGATTTCGCTTTCGACGTGGCGCCGGGCATTCCCGCGCCGCTCCCCAAGGGGGAAGAGGTACTCTGGCAAGGCCGCCCCGATACCGGCGCGCTTGCCCGCGAGGCCTTCAAGATCCGCTGGATCGCCGGCTACATGGCGCTGATCGTGCTTTGGAAGGCAGGGCTCGGTCTGGCCGAGGGGGGCGTGCTGCTCTCGCTCGCGCGTGGGCTGCCTTATCTGGTGCTGGCCTTTGCGGCGGTGGCCGTGGTCTGGCTTCTGGCCTGGGCACAGGCCCGTGCCACGATCTACACCATCACCTCATCGCGGGTGCTGATGAAGATCGGGGCAGCGCTGTCTGTCACCTACAACATCCCGCTGACGCAGGTTGCCACTGCACGGGCCGAGATCGGCCCCAAAGGCACCGGCACCATCGCGATGGAAACGCTGGGGGAAACCCGGCTGGCCTATGTCGCGCTCTGGCCGCATCTGCGGCCCGGTCATGTGAAAAAGACACAGCCCGCCCTGCGCTGCGTGCCAGAGGCCGCCAAAGTGGCGCGCATCCTGGCCGAAGCCGCCGAAAGCCGGTTGGCGATGCCAGTCATCTCGCGCAGCAGCACCGCCCATTTGGGCGCGGATGCCGTGGCGGCGGAATAAGGGAGTGCAGATCATGAACACGCCCCGTCAACCCGCGCTGCACAACCAGAAGCCCGAGATGATCCCCACGGCCCTGCTGCGCGGCATGTTCGCGCTGGCCGTCACCACGCTAGTCATCACGGCAGCAGCCGTGGTTTCAGACCGCCCGACCGTCGGGCAGCCCAAACCGTCTGAAGTGGTCGCATCGCGTGCGATCATT
Source organism: Variovorax paradoxus (assembly GCA_943370085.1). Lineage (GTDB taxonomy): Bacteria > Pseudomonadota > Alphaproteobacteria > Rhodobacterales > Rhodobacteraceae > Paragemmobacter. The sequence continues at coordinate 4,599 of CALRPT020000019.1, forward strand.
CTGGAAGGGTTGGATGCCCAATCCGTGGTTGTGCGCAATGTCGATGGCACCCTGCTGGCAGACCTGCCGCATGGTGGCTTCATCACTGTGATCCAGAACGCCATGGCGCGCGAGCGTCTGACGCACGGGATCGAAGGCAATCCGCCCATGAACATCGTTCGCTATGCCAATGGTCGCCTTGTCGCAGAAGACCCCGCCACAGGATGGAGCGCCGAGCTTTATGCCTTTGGCGGAGAAAACAAAGCCGCATTTGAACGGCTGCTAGAGCAATAAGGGAACCGAAAAATGGGAATTTTCTCGAAAGCAAAGGAACAGGTGCCCTGCACCGTCGAGGTGAGTCATCGCTTCGAAAGCCTGCATGCACATGTGCGATTCAACAACGGCGCCGTGGTCCATCCCGGTGATGAGGTTCTTGTCCATGGCACGCCCGTGATGGCGGCTTATGGCGAGGTCGTCATCGAGGACCGCACCGCCACGATCACCCGCGCAACCTGGCTTGAACGCCAATGGACCCGCCTGACCGGCGATCTGGAGTTCATGGAGCTGTGCGAATTCTCCTTCTCGGACGAGGTGACGCTATGAACGCCCATGCCCAACCGCAGCACGACACCACACACGGCGAGCTGCACGCCGAAATGTCGGATGCCTTCGACACCACCGCGATGGCCACGGAAACAACACTTCTCAACCCGCGCTTCTACACCACCGACTTTGACGAGATGGACCGCATCGACGTCACCCCGGTGCGCGCGGAATGGGACAAGCTGATCGCGCAGATGAAGAGCGACCCGAACCGCGGGCATTTCAAGAAGAACGCGGAATGGGATGCGATCGACTGGAAGGGGATGGACCCTGCCCTGCGGGCCGAGTTGATCGATTTTCTGGTATCGTCGTGCACGGCCGAATTTTCGGGCTGTGTGCTGTACAAGGAAATGAAGCGGCGCGGCAACAACCCCGACATCTGCGAGCTGTTCAACTACATGGCCCGCGACGAGGCCCGTCATGCAGGCTTCATCAACGACGCCCTGCGCGAGGCGGGTGTTGCGGTGAACCTGGGCTTTCTGACCAAGGCGAAGAAGTACACCTATTTCCGGCCGAAGTTCATCTATTACGCCACCTATCTGTCGGAAAAGATCGGCTACGCGCGGTATATCACCATCTATCGCCACCTTGAGGCGCATCCGGAATTCCGCATCCACCCGATCTTCAAGTGGTTCAAGGAATGGTGCAACGACGAGTTCAGCCATGGTGAGGCCTTTGCCCTGTTGATGCGGACCGACCCGAAACTGACCACCAGCTTTGCCAACAAGCTGTGGATCCGCTTCTTCCTGACGGCGGTCTATTCGACCATGTGGGTGCGCGATCACGCGCGGGTGGAGTTCCACAACGCGCTGGGCATCGACATCGACTGGTATGACCAAGAGGTCTATCGCAAGACCTCGGCCATCGCGCGGCAGGTCTTTCCGGTGGAGTTGGACATCGACCATCCGCGCTGGCTGCCCGGCCTGCGCAAGATGGACAGCGCGATGCGCGACATGGACAAGGCCAAGCGCAAAGGCGGCCTATCAGGCTGGGTTGCGCACAAGGCCGCGACGGCGCGGGCCATGGCGGCCTTTGCCGGCCTTTATCTGATCCCGGTCAAGAACCTGACTCCCCCGGCGCAAGTCCGGATGGAGCCGATCTATTGATCAAGGATCGACATATCGCCGCGCAAGCGGTGGTTGCGGCAGTGGGATGGGCGCGTCCCACGGCCCGGTGCGGCACCCCTTTAACAGGGGGTGCCGCGCATGACTAATCCATGGGTAGCTGCGGTCTCGGCGCTGTTTTTGTGGTGGTTTTCGACCGGCATCATCATCTGGCGCGTCAAGCGGGCCGACCTGGAGGGGCGCGATGCGCATCTTTGGTCGGTCATGCTGGGCCTGCCGCTGCTGGTCTTTGGCTTTGGCGCCCTGCATCACTCACTTGGCGATGGCAGCGCGACGGGGGCCTTCACAGGCTTTGTGGCGGCGCTGGCCATTTGGGGCTGGATCGAACTGGCCTTTCTGTCGGGCATCATCGCAGGGCCAAACACCCGCGCCTGCCCGCCCTTCGCACCAACGTGGGAACGCTTTCTGCGCGCTTGCGGCACGATTGCCTGGCATGAATTGGCGCTGATGGGCACCTTGGGCATACTGGCGCTGATCAGCGAAGGAGAGGAAAATCGCTTTGGCCTTTGGACCTTTGCGATCCTGTTTTTCGCGCGCATCTCGGCCAAGCTGAACCTGTTCTTCGGCGTGCCGCGCATCCATACCGAATTTCTGCCGCGCCCGTTGGCGCATCTGCCCAGCCATTTTCGCATCGCGCCGATGAACGCCCTCTTTCCGGTATCCATCACCGCGCTGTCTTTTGCCGTGGCCTGCTTTCTCGAACGTCTCTGGGCGACGACGACAGAGGGGCAGATCATCGGCTTCACGCTTCTTTCCGCCCTGACCCTGCTCGCGCTTCTGGAGCATTGGTTCATGGTTCTGCCGCTCCCCGACCAGAAGCTCTGGCGCTGGATGATGCCATCCAACCGCGCCGCCCTGACACCAGCAAATGCATCGGGCAAACCGAGACCCGAAAAGCCACTGACAGTGAGGAAGTGACGACATGGACTTCGACGCAATCTTCAAGGGCCAGCTTGAAACGCTCAAGACCGAAGGCAATTACCGGGTCTTCGCAGATCTTGAGCGCCGCTGCGGTTCCTTCCCGCGCGCCGACAACCACAAGGACGGCGCCGTGCGAGAGGTCACGGTGTGGTGCTCGAATGACTATCTGGGCATGGGACAGAACCAGACCGTCGTGAATGCGATGGTCGATGCGGTGCTGACCTGCGGCACCGGGGCGGGCGGTACCCGCAACATTTCCGGCACCAATCACCACCACCTGATCCTGGAGCGCGATCTGGCGCAGTTGCATGACAAAGAGGCGGCGCTGCTGTTCACCTCGGGCTATGTGTCAAATTGGGCGGCGCTGTCGACGCTGGGATCGCGCATCCCGAATGCGGTAATCCTGTCGGATGAAAAGAACCATGCCAGCATGATCGAGGGCATCCGCCATTCCCGCGCCGACAAGGTGCTGTGGCGCCACAATGACTGGCGCGATCTGGATCGCAAGCTGCATGCTGTGGGCGACCGGCCCAAGATCGTGGCGTTTGAATCGGTCTATTCGATGGATGGTGACATCGCGCCCATCCGCGAGATCGTCGAAGTCTGCGAAGCGCATGGCGCGCTGTCTTATATCGACGAAGTCCATGCTGTGGGCATGTATGGCCCCCATGGCGGCGGCGTGACCGAAGAGCTTGGTCTCGCCCATCGCATCAGCCTGATCGAAGGTACGCTGGGCAAGGCCTTTGGCTGTGTGGGGGGCTACATCACCGGGTCGGCCGCGCTGTGTGATTTCATCCGCAGTTTTGCCTCCGGCTTCATCTTCACCACCGCCCTTCCCCCGGCAGTTGCGGCGGCGGCTTCAGCCTCGATCCGCCACCTGCGGCAGTCCGACGCGGAACGCAAGGCCCAGCGGGCCAATGTCGCAAAGCTGCGCGCAAGGCTGACGCGGGCCGGGATTCCGCATATGGAAAATGACAGCCACATCATCCCGGTGATGATCGGCGATCCGGTCAAATGCCGGATGATTTCCAACATCCTGATGGACGACTGGGGCATCTATGTGCAGCCGATCAACTATCCCACCGTTCCGAAAGGCACAGAACGGCTGCGCATCACCCCGGGGCCGCTGCATTCGGATGCCGATATCGACCATCTGGTGACGGCACTTGCCTCGCTTTGGCAGCGCTGCGCCGTGGCGCATGCAGTGGCATAGGCAAAAAAAATCACCTCATGGTCACGAAGACTTGCCTGACAAAGCCTTTGGACCACATTAAGGTGCGCCAAGAAACCTGGAGGACACCCTCGATGAAGACCAAACTTACTGCCCTTGCCGTCCTGTCATCGGTGCTTGCTGCACCCGCGTTTGCCGCCGGCGATGCCGAAGCGGGCGCCAAGGTGTTCAACAAGTGCCAGACCTGCCACGTCGTTCAAAACGAGGCTGGCGAAACGCTGGCGGGCAAGAATGCCAAGACCGGCCCGAACCTGTATGGCATCGTTGGCCGTGCGGCGGGCACCTATCCTGAGTTCAAGTATGGCGAGTCGATCGTCGCTCTGGGCGCGTCGGGCTTTACCTGGACCGAAGCCGATCTGGTCACCTATGTCGCCGATCCGGCCAAGTTTCTGAAGGACAAGCTGGGCGACACCAAGGCCAAGTCGAAGATGGTGTTCAAGCTGGGTAACGAAACCGAAGCGGCCAACGTCGCGGCCTTCCTCGCCTCCTTCTCCGCAGCACCGGCCGCGGCCGATGGCGAGGCTGCCCCGGCCGAGGGCGAAGCGACCAACTGATCCGGCACCAGCCGCACCAAGGAAGGGCCGCCCTATCGGGGCGGCCCTTTCGTTTTGTTCAACGACATCAGACAGATACGGTTGCACGCAGGGTGTCCTGCGACAGTTCTGCCTTGCTGCCCTGCAAGGCCACTGCTCCCCGCTTGAGCACATAGAAACTGTCCGCCAGCCCATAGGCGAAATCAAAATACTGCTCGACGAGGATGATCGCCATGTCACCCTTGCCGCGCAGATAGCTGATCACGCGCCCGATCTGCTGGATGATGTTGGGCTGGATGCCTTCGGTCGGTTCGTCCAACAGCAGCACTTTGGGTTTCATGATCATCGCCCGCGCGATGGCCAATTGCTGTTGCTGCCCGCCGGACAGATCGCCCCCCCGGCGATGCCCCATATCCTTGAGCACCGGAAAAAGATCATAGATCTCATCCGGGATGCGGTGTTCGGATTTCGGCAGCAGGGCAAAGGCGGTTTCCATATTCTCGGTCACCGTTAGCAGCGGAAAGATCATCCGCCCCTGCGGCACCACGGCTAGCCCGCGCTTGGCCATGCCCTGCGGCGGCACGCGCGGCACATCTTCGCCATCGAGAATCACCTTGCCGCCAGATCGCGGATGCGTGCCCGCCAGTGCTTTGAGCAGGCTGGTCTTGCCCACGCCATTGGTGCCCATGATGCAGGTCACCTCACCGGCCCGCGCCTCCATGTCGATTCCATAGAGGATTTGCGATCCGCCGTAATGCAGGGTCAGCCCTTCGGTTTTCAGCATGTCAGCCCCGCCCCAGATAGACTTCGATGACTTGACTGTTCTTGGTGACGTGATCCAGCGATCCTTCGGCCAGCACGGAACCTTCGTGCAGTACCGTCACCTTGCAGTTCAGCCGCCGGACGAATTCCATGTCATGCTCCACCACCACCACCGCGCGGGTCTTGGCCATCTCCACCAGCAGCGCGGTGGTGTGCTCACGTTCGGCCAGCGTCATGCCCGCGGCAGGTTCGTCGACCAGCAACAGGCGCGGCTCCTGCGCCAGCAGCATCCCGATTTCCAGCCATTGCTTCTGCCCGTGGCTCAACTCGCCCGACTTGCGCTGTAGGTGATCGGCGAGGCCGACTTCGGCCGCCAGATCCTCCACCCTTGCCCGGTCGGCAGGCGCCTCCTTCCAGAAAAGCACCCGCCAAGGCGCGCGCGCGGCTTTCAGCGCCATGGTCAGGTTATCGGCGACCGATTGATCTTCGAACACGGTGGGGCGCTGGAACTTGCGGCCCACGCCGGCCCGCGCAATTTCGGCCTCGGACAGCGACAGAAGCGAGATAGAGCGTTCGCCGAAGGTCACCGCGCCGCTGTCGGGGCGGGTCTTTCCGGTAACTATATCCATGAAGGTGGTCTTGCCCGCCCCGTTCGGCCCAATGATGGCGCGCAATTCCTGCGCACCAATGGAGAAGGACAGGTTGTTGATGGCGCGGAACCCGTCAAAGGTGACCGATACGCCCGACACTTCCAGAAGGGCGGTCATTTCACGGCCTCCTTCTCTTGCAGCGAGCTGTCATCCGGACCCAGCGCCGCGCCCTTGCGATCAGGGCTGCGCAGGCCTTGCCAGAGGTCGAATAGCCCACCAATCCCCTTGGGCGCAAACAGCGTCACCGCCACGAAGGACAGGCCCAGCAGGACCAGCCACCAATCCACCCAGTTGATCGTGTAAAAGCCTAGCGGAATGGAGGGTGCACGCCCCCCGGTGAACCACGACGAAAGGAGCGAGACGAAAGCCGCGCCGATCACCGCGCCATAGAGCCGCCCCCGCCCGCCGATGGCGACCCAGACCGCCAGATAGATGCTGGCGATGGGGGCCAGTTCCGCCGGGTTGATGATGCCTGCCTGCGGATAGTAAAGCGCCCCGGCAATGGCGGCGATCACCGCCGTCAAGGTAAAGACAAAGAGCTTGTAGCCTTCCACCGAATAGCCAAGAAAGCGGACCCGCTGTTCGTCATCGCGGATGGCGCGGATGACGGATCCGAACTTGCCCGACACGACCCATGTCAGCAGCACATAGGTCACTCCGAGGGCAAAGGCCGAGGCCCAGAAGAACCAGATCGACAGCGCATCCTGCGATACGTCGCCAAGACCGGGAATGTTCTGCAGCCCCGACAGGCCGTTGTTGCCGCGCAAGCCGGAATCGTTCTGGAACAGATAGAGCGCCAGCGCGAGTGTCATGGCCTGCGTCAGGATCGACAGATACACCCCCGTCACGCGGCTGCGGAAGGCCAGCCAGCCGAAGACCAGCGCCAGCAAACCCGGAACGGCAACCACCAGAAACAACTGCCCCCAGAAGGAATGGGCGAGGAACCAGATCGGTGGAAACTCTGACGCTCCGACCACGCCGAAAATTTGCGTGGCGATGCCTTGCCTCACTTCTTCCGGTGTCGCGGGCAGCCCGCCCTGTGCGAGTGCCGAGACCACGATTTCCTCGGTCCGGGCATACATCAGCCACATGCCCAGCATGTAGCCCCCGATGGCGAAAAACGCCATATGACCCAGCGACAGGATCCCCGCATAGCCCCAGATCAGATCCATCGCCAGCGCGACAAGGCAGAGGCAGAGCGTCTTGCCCAGCGTCTTGACGAAGGAGGTGGAAATGAAGGCAACGCCGTAAGCTTCGGACAGGATGGTGACGCCCAGCGTGAACAGCGCAAGGATGAGGATGAACCACAGGACCGATGGGTTCTTGGCAAGGAATGTGCGGCTCATTCTGCGACCTGTCGTTTGACGGAACGGTCGGACCGGGGGCCAGCCCCCGGACCCCCGGGATATTTTTTCAGAGAAGACTGGCAAGAAGCGCAGGTAAGGCTGGTCATGATCAATCCCCCGCCGCGCGGCCCTTGAGGGCAATGATCCCCCTCGGGCGGAACTGGATGAAGAGGATGATGAACAGGATCATGTAGGTCTGCGCCGCCAAAGTGTTCGACGGGTTCAACCATTCGATGCCCTTTTGCAGAGAACCGATCAGGAAAGCCCCCGCCAGCGTGCCCCAGATGTTGCCCACGCCGCCTACGACCACCGTCATGAAGCTTTGCACGATGTAATCGGACCCAAGCTCGGACGTGACCTTGGCGAAAAGGCCAATGGCGACCCCCGCGATTCCAGCAATGCCGGAGCCGAGGCCGAAGGTCAGCATGTTGATCCGGTCAGGGTTGATGCCCATCGAGGCAGCCATGGACGGGTTCTGCGTGACGGCGCGCACCTCAAGGCCCAGCCGGGTGCGCTTCATGAGCCACAGGAAGAACAACAGGAACACCATCGCCAGCACAAAAATGGCGATGCGGATGTAGCTGATCGATACCACGTCGTTGATGGTCAGCGCCCCGTCGAGCCAGCCCGGCGCCGTGAGTGGGCGGGCCTGGGTCCCGAAGATGTTCTTGGCAATTTGCTGCAAGGCAATGGAAATGCCGAAGGTTGCCAGCAGGGTTTCCAGTGGGCGCTTGTAGAGATGGCGGATCACCAGCCGCTCCATCGCCACGCCAGCGGCGAAAGTGACGGCAAAGGCCAGGGGAAGCGCCACGATGATCGACAGGGTGTAATTGGTGATGAACAACTGCACCACGTAGCCCGTGTAGGCCCCCATCATGATGAATTCGCCATGGGCCATGTTGATCACCCGCATGACGCCGAAGGTGATGGCCAGACCAATGGCGGCGAGGAAGTAGATCGAGGCGAGCGATATGGCATCAAGCGCAAGGTCTGCCGTCTGCATCGCGCCGACCGTCCGACCAATCCGGTCGAGCGCCGCACGCGCTGCCGACGTGACCGCCGGGTCGGGTTCGGCGTAAACCTCGGCGAAGCGATGCTCGGCGATGGCGGCCGCCACTTCGGCATCCGTTGCGGCGGGGGGTACGGTTCCGGCGGCCTCCAGCGCAGTATAGGCGCGGTCGCGGGCGGCCTGCGTGCCGAGGTCGGCCACGGGAATTCCGGCCACCGCCCCGTCGACGATATTGGCGAGCAGCGCGGCGCGTGCCTCATCAACGGTAAGGCGCGCGGGCGCCATGTCGGCCGCGACCAGAAGGTCATAGGCCTCTGCCTCTGGCAGATCGCTGCCCGGTTCCAACTCGCGGGCAAGGTTCATCTCTGCGGGCAGGTCGCCGACAATAGCGATCTGCCGGGTGGCGACGAGTGGGTTCAAGGCTCCGCGCAGGTCAAGCCCCAGATCGGCGCCGAAGCTTTCGATGGCGGCCACGCGGGCGGCACTGTCGGGGTCGAAGCGCAGGGTCAAAAGCCGTTCGAGCCGTTCCTTCTGGGCCTTGAGCGCAGGGTCCGTCTCTGACTCCAGCGAAGCGCGCAGGGGTTCCAGATGGGCGTCCTCCGGATCGCGGGCGATGGATTGCAGCGCATCGGCACGTTTGGCGGGATCGGGGTCTGACAAGGTGAATTGCACAAGCGCGGTCGCAATCATCCCGCGCACCCCGGCATTGGGACGCAGTTCGGTGATGTCGGATTTGGCGGCAGTCCCGGCGTCTAACCCGGCCAGATCGCGCAGCGCCCAGCCCTCGGTTGTCGCTTCGATCAGGAAAAAAGTGCCGTCCGCCTTGCGCACACCGAGCCCGCGGTTCACCCAGGCCCCCAGCACCGTTGCGGCCAGCGGATCGCCACTTTCGGCGAGGGCTGCGATCACAGGGGTGATCGTGGCCCGCGTGGGCTTTTCGATCAGCGCACGGTTTGCGGTCAGGATATCGGTGGCCGATTGCTCTTGCGCAAGGCCGGGAAAGGCCAGCAGCAAGACAGCGGCCAGGGAAAGAAGGATGCGGCGCATGGGATCCTGCATGTCAGAAAGGGGGGCCGGAACATCCGGCCCCCCGATGCTTGGGTCAGATCAGTAGTTGGATTTGATCTGAACGCAGGTCTTGGTTTCGGTATTGTACATCCCGCAGTCCAGTTCGGCCCAATCAGCCTCCAGCACCGCAGATTCCGGCAGGAAGTCGGTCCAGGCATCGCCCGGGACGGGTTCGGTCTGGCTGATGATGTCGAACTGGCCATCCGCCCGAATCTCGCCGATCAGAACCGGCTTGGTCAGGTGATGGTTCGGCAGCATCTTGGCGATGCCCCCGGTCAGGTTCGGGGTTTCCAGGCCATACATCGCCTCGCGCACGGCATCGACATCGGTCGTGCCTGCCTTTTCAACCGCTTGCACCCACATGTTGAAGCCGATGACATGGGCCTCCATCGGGTCATTTGTCACACGCTCGGGGCCGGCGAAGGCCTTCCAGCGTTCGATGAAGGCGGCGTTTTCCGGGGTATCTGCGGACTGGAAGTAGTTCCAGGCGGCCAGATGGCCCACGAGGTTCGACGTATCCAGACCCGACAGTTCCTCTTCGCCCACCGAGAAGGCGACGACAGGGATCTCATCGGCCGACACGCCAGCGGCGGCGAGTTCCTTGTAGAAGCCGATATTGGCATCGCCGTTGATGGTGGAGATCACGCCAACCTTCTTGCCATCGGCGCCCAGCGCCACGACATCGGCGACGATCTTGGACCAGTCAGAGTGGCCGAAGGGCGTATAGTTCACGAAGATGTCTTCCTTCGCGATGCCCTTGGAAACCAGATAGGATTCAAGGATGTTGTTCGTCGTGCGCGGATAGACATAGTCGGTGCCAAGCAGGGCGAATTTCTCGACGCCCAGTTCTTCAAGGAAATAATCCGTGGCCGGGATCGCCTGCTGGTTCGGGGCGGCACCGGTGTAGAACACGTTCTTGGACGATTCCTCGCCCTCATACTGCACCGGATAGAACAGCAGGCCGTTCAGTTCTTCGATCACCGGCAGCACCGATTTGCGCGACACCGAGGTCCAGCAGCCGAACATCACGTCGACATTGGACACGGTCAGCAGTTCGCGCGCCTTTTCGGCAAACAGCGGCCAGTCCGAGGCCGGGTCCACGACCACGGCTTCCAACTGCTTGCCCAGCAGGCCGCCCTTGGCGTTCTGTTCGGCAATCAGCATCAGCATCGTGTCTTTCAGCGTCGTCTCCGAAATCGCCATCGTGCCCGACAGCGAATGCAGGACGCCGACCTTGATCGTCTCCTCCTGCGCCAGAGCGGCACCGGCGAAGGCCATGCCCATCGCGCCGCCCAGCATCATCCCCTTGATCTTGTTCATTAGGTAATCCTCTTTCGAGGCCGCCCGAAGCATGCCCTTCCCTTTCCGGGAACGGGTCACTATCTTCGAGAGGCAACTCAGGTTGCACCCCGTGCGGTGGGGGCGGACTTCCACATCGAAGCCCCTGCCGCACATCTTTTCTGTCGCGGCAACCGCAGCGGCCCCGCCAGACGCAGAAGACCGCGATAGCTGCACTGCGGCAACAAGCGCCGACGAAAGTCTTAAAGCGACATCACAAACCCGAGATTTACGCCCAAAACTTTTGCGACATCGTGCTGTGCGCTGAATTTTTGGTCACCCAACAAGCCAAAACCCGGCGACTCAGGGCGGTTTGTGGCGCTAACATGTCGTAACTGTGAAGGTGTGGAGGGCCAAGATCACAGCCAGCGGGAGCATAGACACAAGCCGAAAGTAGCGATTACGGTGAAGGCCAGTTGTGTAGCGAGGATCCCATCTTGAAAGCTGTTCTTCCCCTGTGTGCCGCCCTGTTCCTGACCGCCTGTTATCCGACCGTTCCTGTGAACCCCGATGGCAGCCGCCAATATGGCGCAACACGCCAGTTCAGCCTGCCTACGGGCATGGGTCTGAATGTGACGCGCGAAGGAAATCAGGCGAAGGTGGCCTTTCCAATGGAATACCCGCTGACCGATGCCGAGGCCGCAGATTACATCATCCGCGCCACAGGCTGCCGTCCCGTGGCCATGATCTCGAGCCAGTCCACGCTTCATAACGGCGCGATGAATCGCGTCTATGATCTGGACTGCGGCGGTGTATGAGATGGGCGCGGGCCGTCATCCAGCCAGTGTCAGCCCCCCGTCACGCTGCAGGAAGGCCACCACGTCGTCAATCCCCACGCCCTGACGCAACCGCGCCATCACATAGGGGCGGCTGCCGCGGGCGCGCTGGGTGTCAGCCTCCAGCAGGGCGATATCCACGCCCACATGGGGCGCGAGATCGGTCTTGTTGACCACAAGCAGATCGGACCGCGTCACCCCCGGCCCGCGCTTGCGGGGAATATCCTGCCCGGCGGCGGTGTCGATCACATAGATGGTGATGTCGGCCAGTTCCGGGCTGTAGGTCGCGGCCAGATTGTCGCCACCGCTTTCGATGAGGATCAGGTCAAGGTCGGGAAAGGCCCCGCGCAGATCGGCCACGGCGGCAAGGTTGATGCTGGCATCCTCGCGGATTGCCGTGTGCGGGCAGCCCCCGGTTTCCACGCCCCGGATGCGTTCTACAGGCAGCACCTGCGCGCGCATCAGGTACTCGGCATCCTCGCGGGTGTAGATGTCATTGGTGATCACCGCCATCGAACAGCGATGGGCCAGCGCGCGGCAGAGCTGTTCTGTCAGCGTCGTCTTGCCCACGCCCACCGGCCCGCCGATCCCGACGCGCAAAGGTCCATGTCCGGTCATGTCTTGAAAATCCTTACGTCGAGTCCTTCATGCCGCATCGCCGCCAGATCGGCCCCGAAGGCCGCGCTTTCGATGGCCTCGACCCCCTGCCCCGCCGCCCCATCCGCCAGCGACTGGATCAGCGGGTGCAGCGCGGCCAGCGCGGCCTGCCCCTCATTCTGGCCAAGCGGCACAAAGCGGACTGCGGCAGAGATGAGGTTTGAGGTGAAGGCGTGCAGATAAAGCGCGATCACCTGCGCCTTTTCCAGCCCCAGCCCCTGCGCTGCGGCCCCGACGGCTACGGGCAAGGGATGCGATGCCCTGTTCTGCCCGGTCACCGCAGACACCGCGCGGGCAAAAGCCGCGCCCTGATCTGCCGTTTCGCGCAGCCGTTCGGCCGAGGGTTGCAGCGCGACGGCAAGCGCGGCCAGCGCGGCATGATCCGCCCCCGGCTCCAGCGCGGCCGACAGCAGGATGGCATCCTGCCTGCCCGCGCCGAAGCGCAGCACATCAGCCAGCCATGCCTCAAGATCCGCGCCCGAGGCGATGCCACCATCGTGAATCACCTGCTCCATCCCGTGGGAATAGGCAAAGCCCCCCGTCGGAAAGGCGGGAGAGAGCCATTGCACAAGTGTCATCAATCCGGCGGCGGTCATTCGTCGGGCTGGTCCGGTTCATCGGCATCCACCTTGTGCGTGGCGTGGTGTTGTACCTGCATCGCACCGTGGGGATGGGACAGGGTAAAGACATGCGGCACATGGCCCTGCGCATGGCCGTGGTCATGCCCCATCGTCCGGCCGTGCCCATAGGCCCCGCCTTCGGGCGTGAAAGGCTCCATCGCGTGGGTCACCGTGCCGCCCAGTTGTACCAGCATGGCCTTGAGCACATGGTCATCGCGGATCACCAGACGGTCGGGTTCGATCTGGCAGGGTGTGTGGCGGTTGCCGATATGCCAGGCAAGGCGCGGCAGATCGCCGTGGATCACCAGGACCGGTTCCGCGGCCGCAACCACGGCGATCAGGCGGCCATCCATCAGTTCGAAACAGTCACCCGCCTCGGCGCTTGTGGTCTCGGGCAGGTCGATCATCACGCCACGATCTTTGCCCGTCATCAGACGTTTGCGCCGCAGGAAGCGTTCGTCATAGCCCAGCACCACCTGATCGACCGGGTCACGCCCTCCGATGGCAGCCCGACGGATCAGTGCATGGGCAAGCGGATAGTCAGTCATCGGTCAGTGTCCCCATTCCGGTCTGTCCCTGCATCACACAGTATCATCTCAACCCCATGCCGTCGTCACCGGTTGTTAAGGGCTTGCTGCCAGTCTTGCCCTGCAAGAAGGGAGAAGACCATGCATCACCTGTCCCCCGTCGATGAACTGGCCGAGATCCGGGCCGAAATCGCCCGGCTGAAAGACCGCGAGTCGGCGCTGCGCGACATGATCCTGACCGCGCCGCCTGCCAGCCTGACCGGGCGCTGGCACCGGGTGGAGGTGACCGAACAGCGCGTGCGCATGTTCGATCCTTCCCTCCTGCCACCGGCCATCCGCGAAAACCCGGCCTTCTGGCGCGAACGCGTGCAAACCCGCGTCAGCACTCTTGCCCTGCAAGCCCGCCAGCCGCGCCCGGGTTGGCCGATCCGGCGGGGCGACGCGCGCGCGGAAATGCATTGACCGGGTCAGACGGCGAACAGGCATCTTCGACCTTCGGTCAGAACAGGAAATACCGTTGCGCCAGCGGCAGTTCGGTTGCCGGCTCGCAGGTCAGCAACACGCCATCGGCGCGCACTTCGTAAGTTTCGGGGTCAACCTCGATCTGCGGCGTGGCATCGTTCAGGCGCATGTCACGCTTGCCGATGCTGCGGCAGCCCTCCACCGCGAGCGTTTCCTTGGCCAAACCGTATTGCCCCCGGACATCGGCCTCTATCCCCGCCTGGCTGACAAAGACCACGGCGTTGCGTTCCACGCTGCGACCAAAGGCGCCGAACATGGGCCGCGTATGCACCGGCTGCGGCGTCGGGATCGAGGCGTTGGGATCGCCCATCTGCGCCACCACGATGCAACCGCCGATCAGTACCATTTCCGGCTTGGCCCCAAAGAAGGCGGGCGACCACAGCACCAGATCGGCGCGTTTGCCCTCTTCCACGCTGCCGATATGGCGCGACAAGCCATGGGCTACGGCGGGGTTGATCGTGTATTTCGCGATGTATCGGCGGACGCGCAGGTTGTCATTCGCGCCCTGCTCGCCCTCCAGCCGCCCGCGCTGCACCTTCATCTTGTGCGCCGTCTGCCAGGTGCGGGTGATGACCTCGCCCACCCGGCCCATGGCCTGACTGTCAGAGGAGATGACCGACATCGCCCCAAGGTCGTGCAAGATATCCTCTGCCGCGATGGTTTCACGCCGGATACGGCTTTCGGCAAAGGCCACATCCTCGGGCACCTTGCGATCAAGGTGATGGCAGACCATCAGCATGTCGAGGTGTTCCTCGATCGTGTTCACGGTGTAGGGCATGGTCGGGTTGGTCGATGACGGCAGGACGTTCTGCGAGGACACGACCTTGATGATGTCGGGTGCATGGCCGCCGCCCGCGCCTTCGGTGTGGAAGGCATGGATGGTGCGTCCCCGGATCGCGGCAAGGGTGTTTTCCACGAAACCGGATTCGTTCAGCGTGTCGGTATGGATCATCACCTGCACATCCATCGCATCCGCCACGGTCAGGCAGCAGTCGATGGCGGCGGGGGTGGTTCCCCAATCTTCGTGCAGTTTCAAGGCGCAGGCCCCGGCGCGGACCTGCTCTTCGATCGCGGCGGGAAGCGAGGCGTTGCCCTTGCCCGCGAAGGCCAGGTTCATCGGAAAGGCATCCGCTGCCTGCATCATACGCGCGATATGCCATGGCCCCGGCGTGCAGGTGGTGGCCAGCGTGCCATGGGCGGGGCCGGTGCCGCCGCCCAGCATGGTGGTGATGCCGGAATGGAGCGCGTCATCGATCTGCTGGGGCGCGATGAAATGGATATGCGCGTCCATCGCGCCCGCCGTCAGGATGCGGCCTTCGCCTGCGATGATTTCCGTGCCCGGTCCGATGATCACGTCCACGCCGGGTTGGGTATCGGGATTGCCCGCCTTGCCGATCTTGGCGATCCGCCCGTCGCGCAGGCCGACATCGGCCTTGTAGATGCCCGTCCAATCCACGATCAGCGCATTGGTGATGACTGTGTCCATCGCCCCCGCGGCACGGGTGATCTGGCTTTGCCCCATCCCGTCACGAATGACCTTGCCCCCGCCGAACTTAACCTCTTCGCCATAGCGCAGCGCATTGGCCCCTTGCGAGGACCGCTCGGCGATCAGGTCACGCTCGACCTCGATGATCAGATCGGTGTCGCCCAGACGGACCTTGTCGCCCACAGTGGGGCCGTACATGTCGGCATAGGCGGCGCGGCTCATCGCATAGGGCATCGGGTCACTCCTCGGATCGGGTCATGCTGGGGTTGCGTCCGGCGCCTGCCCGCCAACCATGAAACGGTCGTCCACGGGCACTTGCAGCGCGGTGGCCAGCGCATTGGTCTGGGCGGCCATGGCGATCACCGCCATCAACTCGCCATGCTGGGCATCGGTCATTCCCTTGGCTCGGGCGGCAGCCGTGTGGGAATGGATGCAGTAGCTGCAGTTGTTGGTGACCGACACGGCGACATAGATCATCTCCTTCACCAGCGGGTCGAGATGGCCGGGCCCCATAACCACCTGAAGCCGTTCCCAGGTTGCGCGCAGAAGTGCAGGGTCGGCGGCCAGCGCGCGCCAGAAGTTGTTGACGTAATCCGTGTTCCGCTTCGCCCGGATGTCATCGAACACGGCGAGGGCTTCCGCCCCCGCCGCCTTGTCCGAAAGGATTGGCGCAACGGCCATCAGACCACCGCCATCACGCGGGCAGGGCCGCCTGTGCCGGTCTTGTGCTTGGGCGCGCCGATGAAGACGGTGGCCCCAGCCGCGGGCAATACGTCCAGCCCGGCAAGGTTTTCAATCCCGAACCGACCGCCCGGCAGCCAGCTGAAATGCACCGCGAAATCGGCGGAATTGCCGGGATCAAGCGACAGGGTATCCACCCCGATGCACGCCGCATCCAGCCCGGCCAGCATATCCGTCGCCGCCTTGGAAAAGCCGGGGAAGGCAAACTTGCCCTCGGCATCGTTGCGATAGGACGGATCCCCCACCTTGGCCGCCCAGCCCGAATTCATCGCGACGCAGGCCCCGGCGGGAATGTCGCCATTTGCACTGACCCAGGCTTCGATATCAGAGGGTTCCACCATTGCGTTCGGGTCTTCCGCCGCCTTGGCCTTGATGTCGATGACGCAGAGCGGGCACATCAGCCGTTCGGGTGCCAGATCGGCGACCGAGGTGCCGTCTTCGGTAAAGTGCAGCGGCGCGTCGATATGGGTGCCGGTATGTTCAAAGATCGTCAGCTTCCAGAGCTGATAGCCGGAATCCGCGAACTTGACGGCGGGTTCATAGAGGATGCCGGGATTGCCATCGAATGTCGGGAAGGCCCCGTCATAGGCGTGGGTCAGATCCACCACACGCCCTGCCGCCTGCGCCAGTGCCGGGCGCGCCGTTGTCAGGCCGGACGCCATGACCGCTGCTGTCGTGGCCGCCGCCCCGGTGAACAGCGCGCGACGCGACAGCATGGATTGCTTGACCGACTCGATAAGGCAGGTGTCACACATGGTAGCCTCCTTGTTTTCCTGATCGTCCCCGCAGCCCCGGCTGCAGCGGCGGGCCATTTCCCGGCCCGAAGCTTCAGCCTTTCATCCGGCTTGCCCCTGCGTCAAGCATGCTCAAAGCGGACCCATCACCTTGGCATTGAACCCATAGACCGTGCGCCCGCCGCTCAGCGGCACAAGGTTCACGTCCCGGCTTTGCCCCGGCTCGAACCGCACGGCGGTTCCGGCGGGAATGTCCAGCCGCATCCCGCGCGCAGCGGCACGGTCAAAGGACAGGCCGGGGTTGGTTTCGGCAAAGTGGTAATGGCTGCCCACCTGCACCGGGCGGTCGCCGGTATTGGCCACCATCAGGGTGATCTGGGCGGCTTCGGCGTTGAGGATGATCTCACCCTCAGCCGGGATTATCTCGCCCGGGATCATTTCCGCCCCCGCAGCCAGGCGAGGGCAAAGCCGCCTGCCGCTGCCGCAACCACAGCAATGACCCAGCCATATTGGATGCCATGCGGATGGGGGTGGAACCCATCATGCGCAAAGGCGGGCAAGGCGAGGGTCGTCAGAACGGGGGCCATCATGCGAACCATGGGAAACCTCTCAGCGGATGGGGTGGTGAACGGTGACAAGCTTGGTGCCGTCGGGGAAGGTCGCCTCGACCTGCACGGAATGGATCATCTCGGGGATGCCTTCCATGCACTGCTCGCGCGTGATGACATGGGCACCCGCCTCCATCAGATCGGCAACGGAACGGCCGTCGCGCGCGCCTTCCACGACGAAATCGGTGATCAGGGCGATGGCCTCGGGGTGGTTCAGCTTCACGCCGCGCGCCAGCCTGCCGCGCGCCACCATGGCGGCGAGGCTGACCAGCAGCTTGTCCTTTTCACGCGGGGTCAGGTTCATGCCGTCCTCTCCTGAAACTGCCAGACGCGCGGCAGCACCGCCCCGCGCCGCAAGACCGAAAGCGCGCGCACGATCTGGCGGCGCAGGGGCCAGCCATCCTGTGCTATGGCGCGCAGCGTCAACCGCCCGTCATAGGCCGAGGCGGCGGCAGCCACCCCCGGCTCATCCAGCACGCGGCGCAGGGGGCCGATGGCATCCTCCAGCCCCGGGGCCACCATGACAAGGCTGGCAAAGGCCCGCGCGCCGCCTAGCACCGCCTGCCCGGCGCTTAGCGCTGCGTCGTTCAAGGCCAAGGGTTCGATATGGATAGGTCGATCCGCGGCCCAGATTTCGCGTCGGTCGCGGAACCGGACGCTGGCCACGGTTTCGCCCATGGCCGCCCGGCCCAGCACCACGGTTTCCAGCGCCAGACAGCCCGCACCGGGGGCAAGGTCGATGCGCGTGCGTCGCTCCAGCGCGGCGGCATCAAAAAGGATGGTTTCCTGCGGCAACCAATCCAGCCAACCGCCCGCCCCGACCCGAAGGTCCACATCGACACGGGCAACTCCGGCACCCGCACGATAGGCGCGTTCGGCCGTCTGGGTGGTGGCGGTGGCGCACAGGGCCCCTTCCAGCGTGACGGCATAGGACAGCCGGTCCCCGCCCGTCAGCCCGCCAGAGGTGTTGAGAAAAACGATCTCGGGAACGGCGCCGACACGCGGCAGGATCGCCTTGGCCGATCCGGCCTGCCGCAGGGTGACCAGCCGCGCGCGATCCCCGTCAAGGCGCAGGCAAACGGAAGCCTCGCCGCGGCTTCGCTGATGGATGTGCAGGGGGGTCTGGTCTGTCATGCGCGCTCCTCGGCCCATCCAATGGCGCGGCGGGCGGGGCTTCAACGCGGCAGTGATGTCCGGCTTCTGCGCGCCGCGCGATGCGCAAGCGGGCGCATAAAAATTGGGCACGTCGCCCAAGGAATCGCCGACAGGGGAAAGGCAACTTTCACGTTGGGCAAAGCTGGCATCAAACCCGGCTAGATCGCGATAGGGGGGGACTCGGACGAAGGGGAACTGAACAGGGCCTTTCAGCCCTTTAGATAGTCGGCCAGCACCGCCCGTGCCCCCCGCGCGCCAAGATCGGCAAGAAACCCGGAAAAGCAGGCAATGACCTGCGGATCCCGGCCCAGCGCGCCGTAGATATCCTGCATCCCCAGCCACGCCGCCGGATCGGAGGCCGCAGCGCGGGCGGTGGTTTGCAGCCTGTCCCAGTTGGGATCGTTGGGTTCGATCACCAGACCCCCATCTGACATCCCCATGCAATAGCGGCACCACAGCGCGCTTTCCAGGATCAGCCCGCGTGGCAGATGCCCCTTTGCCAGATTGTCGGCGATAGAGGGGATGATGAACTTCGGCTGGCGGTTCGATCCATCAAGGCAGAGGCGGCGTTCGGTATCGGCCACTTCGGGATTTGAAAACCGTTCGCGGATCAGCGCGAAATAGCCGTTCAGATCGGTGCCGGGGACCGGGGGAACGATGGGGATGATCTCTTCCCGCTCGACCTTGTCCAGAAAGCCCGCGATCAGGGGTTCGGCCATCGCCTCATGTACGAATTCGATATCCATCAGCCCGCCGGGATAGGCGATGATGGCGTGCCCCCCGTTCAGGATGCGGATCTTCATCGCTTCATAGGCATGGACATGGGGGGTGAAGGTAACGCCCACCCTTTCCAGCGGGGGGCGACCGGCCGGGAAGTGATCCTCCAGCACCCATTGGCGGAACGGTTCGCAGGTGACGGGAACCGGATCATCGGCCAGCCCGAATGACGCCGCCATGGCGCGTTCGCGGGGGCCAGTGGCGGGGGTGATGCGATCGACCATGCCGTTGGGGAAGGCGACATGCGCCGCGATCCAATCGGCCAGCGCCGGATCGGACAGCCGCGCAAGGCCAATGACGGCGGCGCGCGTCACCGCGCCATTGCCGGGGAGGTTGTCGCAGGACATCACCGTGAAGGGCACCACCCCCGCCGCACGGCGCGCGCGCAGCGCGGCCACGATGGCGCCAAAGGCCGTGGCGGGGCGGTCAGGGTTGCGGGCATCGGCGACGATCTCGGGATGGGTCGGGTCAAACTGGCCTGTGGCGGGATCGACGTAATATCCACCTTCCGTCACCGTCAGCGATACGATGCGAATTTCCGGCCGGGTCATGGCGGCGATCAAGGGGGCGTTGTCGGGCGAGACGGGCAGGAAATCCACCATCGCGCCGATGCGGCGGG
Organism: Variovorax paradoxus; assembly: GCA_943370085.1. Taxonomy (GTDB): domain Bacteria; phylum Pseudomonadota; class Alphaproteobacteria; order Rhodobacterales; family Rhodobacteraceae; genus Paragemmobacter. Next base: position 24,385 of record CALRPT020000019.1, read on the forward strand.
CGGTCTTGCCTGCCGGGTCAAGCTCGATCACCGATGACAGGCAATCCTGCGCCATGAGCGCGTCACGCATCCGTGCATCCGGCGCGCGGACCCCGGCCCCGATGATGGCCCAATCCATCCCCTCGCCCAGCGCGAACAGGTCGTCCAGATAGACGGCCATATGCGCCCGATGAAAGTTGCCAAGACCGATATGCACGATGCCGGGGGTCAGGCGGCTGCGGTCATAGGCGGGAAGGCTGGCACGGGGATGGTGGGTCATCTTTGGCCTCAAGGGGATAGAGGAAGCAAGGCATCTGCGACGGCGACGGGCGGGCGGTGGTAATGGGCGGCAGGGAAGGAAAGCTTTGCCATGTCAGGCCATCCAGTTGCCGCCATCGACGCCAAAGCATTGGGCGACGACGTACCGCGCCTCGGGCGTGGCAAGAAAGATGGCCATGCCTGTCAGATCGGCGGCGGTGCCCATCCGGCCATAAGGCACGGCGGCGCCCACTTCGCGCTTCTTCTGGCCGGGGGCCTTGCCCTCATACTTGGCGAAGAAGGCGTCGACCCCGTCCCAATGTTCGCCATCCACCACGCCGGGCGCGATGGCATTGACGTTGATGCCATGCTGGATGAGGTTCAGGCCAGCAGATTGCGTCAGGCTGATCACGGCGGCCTTGGTGGCGCAGTAGACGGCGACCAGCCCCTCACCCCGCCGCCCGGCCTGCGAGGCCATGTTGATGATTGTGCCCCCCTGCCCGCGCGCGATCATGTGGCGCGCGGCGGCCTGCGTGCAGAACAGGGTGCCTGCGACATTGACGGAAAAGAGTTTGTCATAATCGGCGCGGGTGATGTCGGCGATGGGGGCGGCGGAGAACAGGGCGGCATTGTTGATCAGGATGTCCAGATGGCCCATCTGCGCCACCGCTGCGTCAAAGCCTGCGTCGATGCTGTCTTGCTGCGTCACATCCATTTGCACGGCCATTGCCTGCGGGCCAAGGCTGGCAGCGGCCTTGGCCACGGCATCCGCGTTGATGTCGGCCAGTGCCACCCGCGCGCCCTCGGCGATATAGGCGCGGGCGAATTCCAGCCCGATGCCCCGCGCGGCCCCTGTGACAAGGGCGGTTTTTCCCTGCAACCTCATGCCAGTGCCTTTCCGTCAGCGCCGAAGCGGTGGATCTTGCCTGCCTGCGGGGACAGGGCAATGCGGTCACCATGGCGCAAGGCCACCTCGCCGCTGGCGCGGACGGTGATGGTTTCCCCGCTGTCCAGCACCACCTTGAGAAACGTGTCCGATCCCAGATGTTCGGTCAGGCCCACCACCCCGCGCCATGGCCCGTCATCGCCGATGTCCAGATGTTCGGGCCGCACGCCGATGGTGGTGCCACCATGCTGTTCCGCCTCGGCCCCCGCGATCAGGTTCATCTTGGGGCTGCCGATGAAGCCCGCCACGAACAGGTTGGCCGGGTGGTGATAGAGTTCCAGCGGAGAACCCACTTGTTCGATATTGCCCGCGTTCAGCACAACGATCTTGTCGGCCATGGTCATGGCCTCAACCTGATCATGGGTGACATAGATCATCGTGGTTTTCAGCGACTGGTGCAGTTCGGTGATTTCCTGCCGCATCGACACGCGCAGCGCGGCATCAAGGTTGGACAGGGGTTCATCAAACAGAAACGCCGCCGGTTCGCGCACGATGGCGCGCCCGATGGCGACGCGCTGGCGCTGGCCGCCGGACAGCTGGCCGGGGCGGCGATCCAGGTAGTTGGTCAGGTTCAGGATGCGCGCGGCATTCTGGACCTTTTTCTCCTGCTCCTCCTCGGACAATCCCGCCATCTTCAGCGGAAAGGCGATGTTCTTGCGCACTGTCATGTGGGGGTAAAGCGCATAGCTTTGAAACACCATCGCCAGCCCGCGCTTGGCGGGCGGCAGATAGGTTGCGTCCAAACCGTCAATGTCGATCTGGCCTGCGGTCACATCCTCCAGCCCTGCGATCAGGCGCAGCAGGGTGGATTTGCCACAGCCCGAGGGGCCGACGAAGACCACAAACTCCCCATCCTCGATGGTGAGGTTGATGTCGGGGATGACCGCCACCTCACCAAAGGATTTGTTGACGTGCTTGAGTGTTATCTTGCCCATGGGGTCCTCACTTCACCGCGCCGAAGGTCAGGCCGCGGACGAGTTGTTTCTGGCTGAACCAGCCAAGGATCAGGATTGGCGCGATGGCCATGGTGCTGGCGGCGCTGAGTTTTGCGTAGAACAGGCCCTGGGGGGCCGAAAAGCTGGCGATGAAGGCCGACAGGGGGGCTGCTTTGGTGGTGGTCAGGACGATGGTCCAGAACGCCTCATTCCAAGCCAGGATCACGTTCAGCAGCAGGGTGGAGGCGATGCCGGGCAGCGCGATGGGTGTTAGGACGTAGAGGATTTCCTTCAACAGCCCGGCCCCGTCCATCCGGGCGGCTTCCAGGATTTCGCCGGGGATTTCCTTGAAATAGGTATAAAGCATCCAGACAATGATCGGCAGGTTCATCAGCATCAGCGCAAGGACAAGGCCGATGCGGGTGTCGATCAAGCCCAGTTGCAGGAACAGAAGGTAAAGCGGGATCATCACCGCGACCGCAGGCATCATCTTGGTCGACAGCATCCACATCAGCAGGTCTTTGGTCCGCCGCCCCGGCACAAAGGCCATGGCCCAAGCGGCAGGGATGGCGATGGCGAGGCCCAGCAGGGTCGACCCCAGCGAGATCACCACCGAATTCCAGAAGAAGCGCGGGTAATCCGACCGCGACCAAACCTCGATGTAATTCTCCATCGTCCAGTCCGCACCCAGAAGCTCGGGCGGTGAGGCGACGGCGGAGGCTTCGGTCTTGAAGCTGGTCAGGATCATCCAAAGCACGGGGAAAAAGATGATCAGCGCCACCGACCATGCGGCGATGGTGGTGAGCGTCTTGCGGCGGGGGGATGTGGCGCGGGCCATGGGGATACCTTATGCGTCGAGATGGCGGCCAATGCCGCGCATCAGGAAATAGGCCACGATATTGGCAAGGATCACCGCAATGATCCCCCCGGCGGCGGCGCGGCCGATGTCCTTGGCGGCAATGGCCTGCTTGAAGATCATGTAAGGCAATGTGGTGGAGGCCGAGCCGGGGCCGCCCTGGGTGGTGGTGAAAATCTCACCGAAGATGCCCAGCAGGAAGATGGTCTGGATCAGGATGACCACAGTGATGGCCCGCGTCATGTGCGGCAGGATGATGTAACGCAACCGGCTGAGGGCCGAGGCGCCATCCATTTCAGCGGCCTCGAGTTGTTCGGAGGACAGCGATTGCAGCGAGGTCAGCAGGATCAGCGCGGCGAAGGGCAGCCATTCCCACGACACGATGCCGATGACGGAGAGGAGCGGGTATTCCTCAAGAAAAAGAATGGGTTGGGCACCAAAGCCCCGCGCGACGGCGGCAAACAGGCCGTTCTGCGGATGCATGAACAGGTTTTCCCATATCGAGGCGGCAACCGGCGGCATCACAAAGAAGGGTGCGATCACGAGGATACGCAGCATCCCCTGCCCTTTCACGGGCTGATCGATCAGAAGCGCAATCAGTATGCCCAGCACCACAGTGATGATGAGGACACCGCCGACAAGCGCCAGCGTGTTCCACAAGGCCAGCCAGAAATCGGGGGAGTTGAAGAACCACAGATAGTTGGTGAACCCGACCCAGCCTGTCCGGTCGGGCGACAGCAGGCGATAGAGGCGGAAAGAGTAATACAGCGTCATGGCCAAAGGCACGGCCATCCAGATGAACAAGAGCACCACCGACGGGGCCACCATCACACGTGCGGCAAGACGGCTGGACTGTGTGGACATGGGGGGTGCCTTCGGATCGGGGCCAGAGGAATTGGCGCGATAGAGAGGGAAAGGCCGCCCGCGCAAAGAAGGTGCGCAGGCGGGCCGATTGCAGGGCCGGTGGGAGACCGGCCCCGCAGGGTGTTGTTACTGGATGTAGCCTGCGGCCTTCATCTCATCGGCGACGGCGGTCTGGGCTTCTGCCAGCGCTTCATCCGCGGTTTTCTGCCCGGCCAGTGCCGCCGAGAAGACTTCACCCACGGTCGTGCCGAGCCCCTGGAATTCCGGGATGGCCACGAATTGCACGCCGACATAAGGCACCGGCTTCACGGTCGGGGCGGTCGGGTCGGCCGAGTTGATGCTGTCCAGCGTCATCTTGGCGAACGGCACCTTCTGGTATTCCGGGTTCTCATAGAGCGAGGTCCGCGTTCCCGGAGGTACGTTGGCCCAGCCTTCCTTGGAGGCGACAAGTTCCAGATATTCCTTGGACGTCGCCCAGTTCACGAAGGTTTTCGCCGCATCCTGTGCATCTGACGAGGACGGGATCGCGAGGCTCCAAGCCCAGAGCCAGTTGCCGCGCTTGCCAAGGCCGTTGTCGGGGGCGAGAGCGAAGCCCACCTTGTCAGCCACAGTGCTGTCCTTGCCGGTCACGAAAGAGGCGGCGACGGTGGCGTCGATCCACATGCCGCACTTGCCCTGATTGAACAGCGTCAGGTTTTCGTTGAAGCCGTTGTTCGACGCACCCGGAGGGCCATACTGGTTCATCAGGTTGAGGTAGAAGTCGAGCGTCGCCTTCCATTCCGGCTGATCGAACTGGGGGTTCCAGTTTTCATCGAACCAGCGGGCACCGAAGGAGTTGGACATGGCGGTCAGGAAGGCCATGTTTTCGCCCCAGCCGGCCTTGCCGCGCAGGCAGACGCCGTTGATTTCGGCATCGCGGTTGGTCATCGCGGCGGCGGCCTTTTCGATATCGGCCCAGGTCGGCGCGTCGGGCATGGTCAGGCCCGCAGCTTCCATCAGGTCCTTGCGATACATGACCATCGAGGATTCGCCGTAGAAGGGCGCGGCGAAGAGGTTCCCGTCGACCGTCAGGCCACCACGGATCGCGGGCAGCAGATCATCCACGTCATATTCGGCGGGCAGGTCGTTCAGAGACACAAGCCAGCCTTGCTTGCCCCAAATCGGAACCTCGTAAGTTCCGATGGTCAGCACGTCATACTGACCGCCGCCGGTGGCGATGTCGGTGGTGACGTTCTGGCGCAGGACGTTTTCTTCCAGCGTCACCCATTCGACCTTGATGTCGGGATGCTTGGCATAGAAGTCGTCCATCAGACCCTGCATGCGGATCATGTCGCCGTTGTTCACAGTGGCCACGGTGATGGTGGTTTCGGCCATCGCCGCCCCGGTCAGGGCAAGCGCAGCCGTCGCGCCAAGAAGCGCGCGCAGCGAGATGTTCATTGGTATCCTCCCATAGAAGCGACTGAGCATTTTATCGCTTAGTGAGCAATTACCCATAACTTGACCCAATCCGTCAAGTCTGATGTTGCGCAGTTATTCGCCGCATGAGCAAAAACTCCGCTCAAACATTCATCTTCCGGGAAACAAAGGGGAACTGCTCCTTCGCGTTCTGCGCCATCCGTTTTGGGGCAAAAAAGCCCGGCCCCGATGCTGCGCCGCGGCGTCAATCGAGAGCAAGAATCGCGCGGGCGGTTGATTCGTCCGTGACGATTCCATTCAGGATTCGGGCCTTCAGCGCGGCATGGATCGCAGTCAGCTTGGACGCCCCGGCCGCCACGCCAATGGCTGGGCGGGCAAGGCCCGGCTCGACCCGGACGCCGCCGTGGCGGGTGGTTTCGGGTTTTTCCAGAAAGCGGCCTTCGGCATCGAACACCCAGCCTGCCACTTCGCCCACCGCACCACGCTTTTGCAGCGCGGCCAGTTCGGCGCGGGTAATGAAGCCGTCGGCCAGCAGAGGCGCGTCATCGCCCATCTGGCCCACGCCTACGAAGATGACATCCGCGCGTTCGGCCAGTTCGCGCACCCGGCGCACGGGGCCCAGCGCCTTGAAGGCGGCGAATTCCTCGACCGTGGCGGAAATCACCGGCATGGCCATGGGGTAATGCGGCGCGCGGACCTTGTCGGCGATGCGCATGATGACATCGAAAAACGAAGCGGAGCCGTCGGGGGCGATGTTGCCGATCATCGACACGAGGCGGTGCTGGGGGGCGTCCATCGTGGTCATCGCGTCCACCATGCCGCGCAAGGCGCGGCCGGTGCCGAGAGCGATGACCAAGGGGTCGGGCATGGCGAGGAAGCGTTCCAGCTCTTGCGCTGCCGCCGGGGCGATGGCGCGGACGAGGTCTGCCCCTGCGCCGAGGCCGGGCGCGACACGGCAGCGGGTGAGGGCGAAACGGTCTGTAAGTGCTTGTTCCAGTTCAAGACATGCCGCGATGGGGTGTTCGATGCGGACATGAACCAGGCCTTCAGTCATGGCGCGGCTGACGAGGCGTTGGGCGCGCTGGCGGCTGACGCCAAGCTCGCGGGCGATCTGGTCCTGCGTCATGCCGGCCACGTAGTAAAGCCACCCGGCGCGGGCGGCATCGTCGCTCTGGCTGGGTTCGGACTCGGGCGGCAGGGACATGTCAGGTTACGCTTTCAGGCAGGAACAGGGCGGGATGGGCGGCGCGCAGGGCGGTGAAGTCGTGATAGGTCGCCTCTGGAATGGCATCGTCGGGCGGGGTCAGGTCAAGCCCTTTCAGATGGCTGCCCCCAGCAAAGCGCCAGACGCGCATCCCCGCAGCAAGCCCCGCGCGCACGCCGTTCAGGCTGTCTTCGATGACCACGCAGGCGGCAGGATCCGTGCCCATCCTTGCGGCGGCGTGCAGGAAGAGATCGGGGGCAGGCTTGCCACGGGCCACTTCGGAGGCTGTGAAGCAACGGTCTGAAAACATTGGGGAAAGCCCGGTGATCTGAAGCGAACGGCGCATCCGTTCCGGGCTGGAGGAGGTGGCCAGGCAATAGGGCAGACGCAGGGCCGCCAGCAGATCGACAATCCCCGGCATCACCTGCAGGTCGCGTTCAAAGGCGGCCAGAAGGCGGGCGCGGTAGTCGGCCTCGAACCGGTCGGGCAGTTGTACGCCCCAACGATCGCGCACCTCTTGCAGTACGACCGGATAGGAGCGGCCAAGGAAATGGCGGCTGACAAAGGCCATGTCCATGTCGACGCCATAGCCGCTGAGTTCATGGATGAGCTGGCGGGCGCTGATGACCTCGGAATCGATCAGGACGCCGTCACAGTCGAAGATGATGAGTTCAGGGGTGGTCATGACGGGCGAGAGTGCGGTGGCGGGAGGGGGGCTGTCAACTGGTGGGCAGATTTGGCGGGATCGGGGTGTAAGGCATTGCGAGCGCTGGGTTAATCCGGTGGCGAGGGCGCTTTTGGCGGTGCAGCGGTGCAGTGCAGACCGTGGTGCAGACGGCTGTGCATACGCGCGGTGGGGTATGACCACGTTAACCATGAGTGCACGGGGTGAGTCGTGGCGGGCTTAAGGCCAAGGTGACGGGGCGATAAGTCCAGATGGGGCGGAGGGGGCGGAATTTGACGCAAATTCCGCGACGGTTTTTGCACGCAAAAAAAGCGGGGGGGGTGCCGAGGGGATCGCGGCGGGACGCCGCGCGGAATTTGCGTCAAATTCCGACGCGGTTTTTGCGTCAAAAACCGCTACCGCTGCGCGGCGAGCAGGGCGTCGATCTCGGGCCGCGCGGGCATCGCGGGGGCGGTGCCGGGGCGGGTGACGGAGATGCCTGCGGTGGCGCAGCCGAACCTCACGGCATCAGACATCGAGCGGCCTTCGGTCAGGGCGACGGCGAAACCGCCATTGAAGGCATCCCCTGCCCCGGTCGTATCCACCACCTTGCCTGCGCTTATGACGGGCACATGCACCGATTGCGTGCGGTCGCGGTAAAGCGCGCCGCGTTCGCCCAGTGTGATGATGCAGGCCCCCACCCCACGCGCGAGCAGCGCGTCGGCGGCGATCTCGGCCTCGGCCAATGTGGTCACGGGCAGGCCCGTCAGGCTTTCGGTTTCCGATTCGTTGGGGGTGATGAAATCGCACAGGGCGAGAAGGTCATCCTCCAGCGGTGCGGCGGGTGCGGGGTTCAGGATCGTTTTCACCCCGGCAGCGCGGGCGATTTCCAGCGCGCGGCGGGCGGCGGGGATGGGCTGTTCCAGCTGGGTGATGAAAACCTTGGCCCCTTCGATCAGGGCGCGATTTGCCTCGATATCCGAGACATCAATCCGGCCCGCAGCCCCGGCGGCGACGATGATCGCGTTATTGCCGGTGGCGTTTTCAAGGAAGATGTAGGCGGCCCCTGTGTAGCTTTCCGTGTCTTCGGTCACATGGGGATGCACGCCCGCCTTGGCCCAAGTGGCGCGCGCGATATCGGCAAAGGCATCCTTGCCCAGACGGGTGATGATGCTGGTCTTGCCGCCCGCCATGCTGGCGGCGACGGATTGGTTGGAGCCCTTTCCCCCCGGCCCCAACACAAAGGAGGTGCCAAGGATGGTTTCGCCCATCTTCGGCTGGCGGTCGGCGCGATAGGCGGTATCGGCAACGAAGATGCCGAGGATGACGATATCGGACATGGGATGAACCTTTGGGTCAGACGGCAAAATCAGGCAGCAGGATCAGGCGTCTGGCGGGATGACGCCCTTGCGGAACATGAAGCAGCCGTAAAAGCGACGCTCACCGGTCTGGATGACGGCATAGGACTGGCGGGCCATGTCATAAAAGGCGAAGCGTTCAATCCCGATCATCGGGCGGGGGCGGCCCTCAGTGCGGTCGATCTCGGCCTGCACTTCCTGCTGGACGGGGGGGATTTCGGCGGGGTTGCCCACCACCTCCATCCGGCCTGCGAAGTCATCGACGAAGGTATCGAGAGGCAGGACGGACAGGATGGCCTGCACGGCCTGCGCGGAGGTGAGGTTTTCCATCCGCAGCAGTTCCCCGGTCACCGTGGCGCGGGCGACCGAATCCGACGGAAAGTTGGTATCGGCCACGATCAGCACGTCGCCATGCCCCATGGCGCGCAAGACGCGCAGCACATCGGCGTTGAGCCGGTTGTCTATTCCCTTGAGCATCAGATCCTCCCTTGCCGGGGTTTGCCCCGGCGATCTTGTGGCGAAGGTGCCGCGCCTGATTGGCGGGGTCAAGTCGGGCAGGTTTGCCCTGCCGTCAGAACCGCGCGCCGCTGGATTTGTCGAAGATGTGCACCTCGGCCGCCTCACGCGGGGCGAGCGTGATGGCATCGCCGGGGCGGTGGGTTACGCGGTCGCGGAAGACGGCCACGAGTTCGCGGCCTGCGATGCGGATGACGACATGGGTTTCCGACCCGGTCGGTTCCACCACGGCGATGGTGCCGGAGATGCCCGTGGGCGAGACCGTGAGGTTTTCGGGGCGGACGCCATAGATCACCTCGCGCCCTTCGGCGACGGTCATGCCGGGCGGGAGGGGCAGCGTTGCGCCACCGGCCAGCACGGCGCCACCCTGCACCACCCCGTCGATCATGTTCATCGACGGCGAGCCGATGAAGGAGGCCACGAAGATGTTGGCGGGGCGGTCGTAAAGCTCGAGCGGTGCGCCGATTTGTTCGATGCGACCGCCCTGCATCACGACGATCTTGTCGGCCATGGTCATGGCTTCGATCTGGTCATGTGTCACGTAGACGGTGGTGGTTTTCAGGCGCTGGTGCAGTTCGCGGATCTCGGTCCGCATCTGGACGCGGAGTTTGGCGTCGAGGTTGGAGAGCGGTTCATCAAAGAGGAAAACCTGCGGGTCGCGCACGATGGCGCGGCCCATGGCGACGCGCTGGCGCTGCCCGCCGGACAGGGCGCGGGGAAAGCGTTCCAGATAGGGCGTCAGGCCAAGGATTTCGGCGGCGCGGGCAACACGGGTGTCGATCTCGGCCTTGTCCATGCCGCGCATCTTGAGCGGGAAGCCCATATTGGCAGCCACGGTCTTGTGCGGGTAGAGGGCGTAGTTCTGAAACACCATCGCGATGTCGCGTTCCGAGGGCGGCAGGTTGTTCACCCGCCGTTCGCCGATGCGGATATCGCCGGAGGTGACCTCTTCCAGACCGGCGATCATGCGCAGAAGCGTGGACTTGCCGCAGCCCGAAGGGCCGACCAGAACGACGAATTCGCCATCCGCGATGTCGATGTCCAGACCGTGGACGACCTGAAGCCCGCCATAGTTCTTTTTCAGCGCGCGGATCGTGACTTCGGCCATGCCGCCCCTCCCGGTTATTTCGTTTTGGAGATTTCCCTTTTGGTAGCGGGTGAGGCGGGGCCTGTCCACGGACTAATCATACTAACATGTTAGAATCTTGACAGGTGGCCTGCCCCACGCCAAGGTTCGGTGCAAGGAGTGCTGCCGCACGGGGTTGGGAGGCCCCTTCCACTTTTGTTGAGGATCGCGTCGCGCGGTCTTTGGGCATTCCAGACGCCACAAGACATCATAAGGGCGGGGTCTGCGGGACCACCGGCCCCATCTCAGGGAGGAGATAGACGTGAAAGTTGGAGTTTACGAAGTCATGCAGGCGCGGATGAGCCGCCGCCGCATGTTGCAGGGCGCGACCGCGCTGGGCGCGATGACGGCGGTGACGGGCGGGATGGGCTTTCGCCCGGCCATGGCGCAAGAGGGCAATGTCCGCGCCGAGATCCTGAAGATCCCCGGTGTGGGGATGGGCAGCCCGACCGATGCCGATTGGCAGAAGGTGGGCGAGCTGTGCCTTGGCGCGACCAAGGCCAATGTGGCCGAGGGCGAGTTCGCGGGCGTGGAATTGACTTTCCTTGGCCTGAACAACCAGAACCTGCACAACTTCCTGTTCCGTGGCTTTCTGAAGCCGTGGGAGGCCTATACGGGGGCCAAGATCAACTGGATCGACCTTGCACAGGCCGATTACAACTCGCGTCTGCAGCAGTCGATCGCGACGGGCACCGTCGATTTCGACATCATCGAGATGGGCGCGCCGTTCGAGGGTGATACGGCCGGCCGTGGCCTGCTGGATGAGATGCCCGACTGGGTGAAGACGCAGATCGAGGCGGATGATTTGGTGGGTTACCTCCAGCCGCCGGTCGGCACATGGGATGGCAAAACCTATCGCATCACCATCGACGGCGACTGCCACACCTTTGCCTATCGGACCGACTATTTCGGCGAAGGCGCGATTGGCGGGGCGAGCGTTCCGACGACCTGGCAGCAGGTGAACGAAGTGACCAAGGCGCTGGTCGGACAGACCGATCCGCTGACCGGGCAATCGGCGCATGGCTATCTGGACCCGCTGAAAGGCTGGGGGGGCTTCGGCTTCTACTTCATCGAGAACCGCGCTGCGGCCTATGTGAAGCATCCCGATGATCCGGCATGGCTGTTCGACCCCGACACCATGAAGCCGCGTGTGAACAACCCGGGCTGGGTGCAGGCCATTCAGGACGTGATGGATCTTATCGCCACGGACGGCGCCTACCCTGCTGACCAGATCAACGCCGATCCGGGCACCACCGGCTTCAGCCAGTTCCTGGCAGGCACGGGTTCGATGCTGATGTGGTGGGGTGATATCGGGTCTTCGGCCCGCACCTCGGACACCTCGGTTGTGGGCGATGTGGTGGGCTTTGGCATCAACCCCGGATCGTCGCGTCGCTACAACGCGGCCGCCGGTGCGTGGGAAGAAACGGCCAACGAGGCGCCTGTCATGGCCTATATCGGCTGGGGCATCTATGTGACCAGCCGCGTGTCGGGCGACGAGCAGAAGCGCAAGGCCGCATGGTCGGCAGCGGCCCATCTGGGCGGCAAGGACCTGTCGCTGTGGACGGCGGCCTATCCTTCGGGCTTCCAGCCCTATCGCAACTCGCACTTCCAGTATGAAGAGTGGGAAACGGCGGGCTATGATCGGGCGTTCATCGAGGATTACCTCGGGTCGAACCTCGACAGCTACAACCACCCGAACGCCGCCATCGAGCCGCGTATTCCGGGCATCTTCCAGTATTACTCGGTTGCCGAGGATGAACTGGCCAAGGGCTTTGCCGGGCAATATGCAAGCGCGCAGGAAACGGCAGACGCGATTGCCGCCGCCTGGGAGAAGATCACCGACCAGATCGGCCGCGACAGCCAGATCGCGCTGTACAAGGCGTCGCTGGGGATGTGAGGTCTTGGTGGCGCGCAGCCCTGCTGCGCGCCACCTTTACGAAAAGAGAACGGCGCGCGGTTGTCCGCGCGCCGTTTTCCTTTGCCCGTTACGGCGGATCAGATCTTGGTGTAGAGGTCGCGCGAGGGCCAGTCGCGGATGATCGTGGGCAGGCCGAGGAGGGACGAGAGCTGCCAGTCGCCGCGGATCGCCGAGTTCCGCTCTTTGGGAGCGGAGAGCAGTTTGCCGGGCCAAAACTTTGTTGACATGTAGCCGCCGCCACGGATGGCCGAGGTGCGGGGTTTGCTGGGCAGGACCGGGTTGCTGCCGAAGATATGGCCATGCTTGGTCGAGCGGTAGGGGTTGGACATGAAGAAGGTCTTGCCCTTCAGGATCTTGCCCGAGGTTTCGACCTTTGGCTCTTCGCGGATATAGACATCTTCGTCCGCCAGCCCGACCGAGAGCGCCGGATAGCGATTGACCGTCTTGATCGCGTGGCGCGCCGTGCCCATCGGGGCGAAGGGGGCGCAGACCAGAAGAAGGGCGCGGCCTTCCGCGATGGCCGGTGCATAGGCCGCGATCGAGGACGAGGGCACGCGGGCCGCGCGCATCCTGTCTGCCGCCGGGGTGGGCCCTTCGCGCGTGACCACGTCGATGGTCGCGGGGTTGTGTCCGCTGCCCGTCAGAGCCGCGACCACCGCCTGGGCTGAGGTCACGTCCGAGTAAAGTCTGGTGATGATCGTTGTCATGTCCTACCCTTTTGCTGAGCGGCCCTTGGGGCACCTGATCGTCCGTTTGTCACATCATAGTCTGGTTTCGGCCAATGTGTCTTGCCCGGCGGTGATGGCTGTCGCGCGGGATGTGGCGGCGCCCTGCCCCGTGTCGATCCTTTGCCGCCGCAGGGGCCATGCCACGATCAGGGCGAGAAGCAGCAGCCCTGCTTCCAGCCCGAAGACGGGCAGATAGGGGGCCGCGGCGGCGGGCCCGGCAAGGGCGGCGCCCTGTGCGCCGACATCGGGTGACGCAATCATCACGTCGCGGATCAGGCCGCCAAGGGCGATGGCGGCACCGGCTGCCGTGGTCTGAACCGCGCCCCATGCTCCTAGCGACAGGCCGATCTGTTCAGGCGGGGCCGCGCGCATCGTGGCGGTCAGCGTGCCATGGCCGAAAAGCCCCGCGCCGAAGCCTGCGACCAGGGTGGCCGCGATCAGCAGAGGCACGGCCAGTGTAGCCGCCGAGGCCATGACCATAAGGAAGGCGGGAACCCCGATCAGCGCGCCGAGAATGGCCACGGTCATCGGCTGCCATCCGTCGCGGCCAAGCCAGCGGGAGGCGAGCGCGAAGCCGACAAGGCTGCCGCAGGCCAGCACCACCGTGAGCCGCGTGGTCTGGGCCACGGTCATGCCCAGCACCTGCCCGCCGAAGGGTTCCAGCAGCACGTCGGCCATGCCGAAGCCTGCTGTGCCCAGCGCGATGACAACCAGCAGGCGCAGCATGCCGGGTTGCGCCGAGAGGTTGCGCAGGGCGGTTGCAAAGGCGATCTCGGTCCGGGGGGCGAGGGCGCGGCTGCGGTTGCGCGCCTCTTGTTTCCACATCGCAAGGCCGTTGAGGGCGATGGTGACGACGGCTGTGCCTTGGATCACCTGGATCAGGCGTCCGGGGGTGTAGGTCGACAGCAGCGCGCCGTAGACAAGGGCGCTGAGGATCATGCCGACAAGGAGCATGACATACATCAGGCCCACGACCTTGGGCTGATCTTCGGGCGGGACCAGATCAGTGGCCAGCGCAAGGCCGACGGTCTGGACGATATGCATCCCTGCGCCGACCAGAAGGAAGGACAGCGCCGCCGCCGACAGGCCGATCCAGCGCGGGGCATCCACCGCCTCGCCGTAACCCGACAACACCAAGAGGGCGAAGGGCATGATGGCGAAGCCGCCGAACTGGTACATCGTGCCCTTGAATATCCACGGCAGGCGGCGCAGGCCGAGGGCGGATTTGAAAGTATCGGATTTGAAACCGATCAGAGCGCGGAACGGCGCGAAGAGCAGAGGCAGCGCGAGCATCAGCGCCACAAGCGTGGCAGGCACCTGCAATTCGACAATCATCACCCGGTTCAGCGTGCCCACCATCAGGACCAGCGCCATGCCGACCGTCATCTGAAAGAGCGACAGCCGCAGCAGACGCGACAACGGCACGTCATCCGTGGCGGCGTCGGCAAAGGGCAGATAGTGCGGCGCGATGGCCGCGAGGCGTCCGAGTGCGAAACGTCTGTAGTCGAACATCGTCGACACACCCAAGTTGGGACCGCCGGATCGGCCGGCCCGTTACGGGTCAGGGTGGGGCCCACCTGCCGGAGGACAGGGGACCCCACGCCCGATTAGTGACCGCGCGCAAACCATGGCAAATCCGCGCGCAACCGGCTTAGTCCAGGGACGCCATCGTTTCCGATCCTTGCAACACGGCGCGGGCCGTGGTGCCGTCCGGCATGGTGATCAGGACTTCTTGCCCAGTGCCGGGGATATAGGCCGCTTTCGCGACCCCGTCTTCCGGCAGGGCGAGTGCGGCGGTGGCCGAACCCGCGCCAAGGGGTTTGCCCGACAGGAAATCCGCCACCCATGATGTGTTGCTGAGCACGGCAACATGGACGGCGAAGGACCCGACGGCGACGGCTGACAGGAACAGGGGGACCCCAACGGTCGGCTTGACGACAAGCCACATCTTTGCGTTGTTCATTCCATTCCCCTCAGCCAAGCCAGGGCGTTGTGACGGCAACGAGAATATGCGCGAGAAGGGCGATAACGCCGAACACGCGCGTGCCGTCGATCAGGTAACTGTGGACTTCTTCTGCTTCTCTCAAGGTCAGACCGGTTGGCCAGACCTTTTCAGGATCGTTGGACATAACTGCTCCTCCGTGCCCTCGTCGTCGTCGGATAGGAGGGTGAGTTGACGACATGACACTCACACCGACCGTTCAGCCTGTGGAGTGCATTCCAAAGGCTGAAGATCCCCACACAAAAGTGTCATTTTTTTCTGACGCTTTCAACTGTAACACTAAGTTTACACTTTGGGGTCGCGGAGCCACGCGCATCAAACGCACCGGTGGTCATATCAAATTCATATCTTTGGATTTTCTGGCTGCTGCCATGCTGACCTCACCGAAAGTGACTGCAGGGCTCAGGATCTGTCGAGTCGTCCCCTCTGCCGCGGAAGACTGGCTCTCGGCTTCCGCAAAGCGCCATTTTGGCACCTGATTCGCTGCCAGATTCGCCACCCCGAGGCGGATCGGCACGAGGCGACGGCAAAGGCACTTTCCAGACCGGTTGCGGCAAGCTAACATGCTAGTATGAGCAATGGTGATCTTCTCCACGTCGTCACGAACGACAACATTTCAGATGGGCGCAAGCGGTTCGGCCGGGTGATCATCTGGGGCACGGGTGCACTGACCTTGGGGGTCGCGGCGCTGCAAACGATGCAGGTCATGGGGCAGGCGGAATTCGGCTTTGCCAATTGGCGGCCCACGCTTTACGCCTTTTGCACCTGGGCGGTGGCGCTGTGCTGGGGGCAGGTGCTGATCCGGGGGGAGCATGGCAAGCGGACGCTGTTCGTGCTGCCTGCAGCCATCTTCGTGGCGGCGCTGACGATATTCCCGCTGCTGTTCGGGCTGATCATCGCTTTTTCCGACTGGAACCTATCCAGCCCAACGGGGCGGCAGTTCAACGGGTTGGATAATATCCGGCAGATGTGGACCGACCCGTTCTACTGGAACGCGCTGTGGAACATGGTGCTCTATTCGCTGGCCATTCTGGTGGAATATGCCATCGCCTTTGGCCTTGCGCTGCTGCTCAACGCGCAGATCCGGGCGCGGAAGTTCTTTCGGGTGGCGTTCCTTTTGCCGCTGATGCTGTCGCCGGTGGCGGTGTCGTGGATGATCGGCAAGTCGATGATGGAGGCGCGCTATGGCCCGCTGGCGCGGCTGGCGAAGTTCTTCGGGGTAGAGAACCCGTCCTTCTTCGGGTCGCCTGAAATCGCGCGCGCGACAATCATGGTGATGGATGCCTGGACCTATATCCCCTTCATGATGATCATGATTCTGGCGGGGCTGCAGGCTATCCCGAAGGAGTTGAACGAGGCGGCAAAGGTGGACGGCGCGAATGGGTGGCGGAATTTCTGGGAGGTGACGTTCCCGCTGATGCTGCCCGTGTCGATCACGGCGATCCTGATCAGGATCATCTTCAAGCTGAAGCTGGCGGATATCGTGATCAACGTCACCTCGGGCGGGCCCGGCGGGGCAACGGATACGGTGACAAGCTTCATCTTCCGCGAGTATCGCGAGCGGTCGAATGTGGGCTATGGCACGCTGCTGGCCTTTGTCTATCTGGTGATCATCGTGATCGCGATGACAATCCTGATGAAAGTTGCTGATCGCTGGACGAGGCCCCGGACATGACTGCTTCCACACAGATTTTCCGGGACTCCGAAGCAGATCGCCGCCACCGCGCCAAGTGGTGGACAAGCCGGATCGCGATTTATGGCGTGCTGATCCTGTGGACCATAATCTGTCTGTTCCCGATCTATTGGACCATCACGACAAGCTTCAAGATGGCGCCGAATGTGATGAAGGGGAACATGATCCCTTGGGTGGATTATCAGCCCGCATGGCTGGGCTGGCGGTCGCTGGGCCTGTCGCCGGACACGATCGGCGAGGAAAGCACCGTGCGGTCAGAGTTCATGAAGCGGTTCATGAATTCCGCAATCATTTCGGTGACCTCATCCGCGCTGGCGGTGGCGCTGGGCAGTCTTGCGGCCTACGGCCTGTCGCGGTTCAGCTATCGGTTCGGATACATGAAGAATTCGGACATCAGTTTCTTTTTCCTGAGCCAGTTGATCCTGCCGCCGGTGGTTCTGGCCCTGCCCTTTCTGGTGCTTTACCGCGAATTGGGGCTTCTGGACACGCGGGTGGGGTTGATCCTGCTTTATACGCTGTCGGTGCTGCCCATCGTGATCTGGATCATGCGCGACCAGTTCGGATCGATCCCGACGGAGTTGGAGGAGGCCGCGCTGGTGGACGGGCTGTCGATCTGGGGGGCCTTTGCCACGATCATCCTGCCGATTGCCCTGCCGGGGATGGTGGCGGCCTTCATCCTGAGCCTTGTGCTGACCTGGAACGAGTATTTCTTTGCCGCCCTGCTGACATCCACCTATGCCAATACATTGCCCGTGATGGTGGCGAGCCAGACGGGTTCGCAGGGGATATCGTGGTGGTCGATGGCGGCGCTCTCCTTTGCGGCGATCCTTCCGCTGATCGTGATCGGGGTGATACTGGAGAAATACATCATCAAGGGGATGGCGGCGGGGGCGGTGAAATGAGCGCAGGCGGGGCCACGATTTTTCTGCGAAAAATCAGCCCCGCATGGCCTGAATTTTCGCAGGAAATTCATTGGCCATGCGCGGGTGCGCGATGCTGAAGGGGATCAATCCGCGCCTGTCGGCAGAGATCGTGCATGTGCTGATGCTGATGGGGCATGGCGATGATCTGGTGATCTGCGATGTGAACCATCCTGCCGCGACGATCGCCGCCGAGACCACTTACGGGCGGCTGGTCGCCATGGCTGGCTGCGATATTCCCACCGCGGCGCGGGCGATCCTGACCCTGATGCCGCTGGATAGCTTTGTCCCCGCCCCGGTGTCGCGGATGCAAGTGGTGGGGAACCCGGATGGGGTGGTGCCGGTCTTTGGCCGGATGCAGGCGGTGATTGACGCGGCCGAGGGGCGCGCAGTGCAGATGCAGGCGTTGGAGCGGTTTGCCTTTTATGAGGCGGCCAAGCGGGCCTTTGCCATCATCCGCACAGCGGATAGCGGGCCCTATGGCTGTTTCATCCTGAAGAAAGGCGTTGTGGATCTGCCGGAACTGGCCTGATCCTCAGGCCAGACCCAGAACGCCGCGCAAATGGGCCAGCGCAATCTGGACGCCCGCCTCTCCCTTTTCTGCCGTCGCTCTGGGTGCGGTTTCCGTCCACCACGGATCACCCTCCGCCGCGCGGTCCATCGCTACCGTTTCCGGTGCGAGGGCCAGCATGAGGGCGGTTTCGCCCTCGCCCGCATGATCGAAGGGGAAGACGTCGTTCTTGGGGAACAAGGGATGCAGGCGGATCCAGTTGAAGGGATCGGTGCCCTCGCCATGGCGGGCGTAGTAATCCTGCATATCGCGGCTGCCCCACCAACCCGGGCCACGTTCAGCCTCCAGATAGCGGAAGATCGCGTTGCGCGCGGCCAGGCGGAAGGAAAGGTCGGTGGGCATGCCTTGGGCGATGTTTTCCGACTGGTGGTGGATGACGGCATGGAGGTTGCGAAAGCCCGCCCGCAGGAGAGAGGTGCAGAGCGCCTCGAACAGGGGGACGAGGGCCGATGCCTCCACATGCAGGGTGGTGCCATGTTCCGGCCCGGCAACGGCATGGCTGGCCGCGCCATAGGCGAAGGGGGGAAGAACCACGATCTCATCGCCCAGCCGGCTCAGGATTTCGGTCACCACCAGCAGGTCCACCCCGGCGGGAAGGTGACCGCCGTGATGTTCCATCACCCCAAGCGGCAGCACCACCGGCATGTTCGCGGCAATGGCCGCCTGTACCTGATGGGGGCGCATGCGATCATAGCGCATCAGGGGGTGCCCCGAGTTCATGCGCGATATCGCGGGTCTGAGTGTAGAGGCGCTTGAACAGCGGATATTGCCGGGCATAGGCGGGCACCGCCTCGGCCCGCACCGTGCGCGCGACGGGGTTCCATTCCACGATCTCATCCGGCATCGCGCGGCCCACGGCGGTGGCGGCGAGGAAGGCATCGCCATAGCTGGCACCAACCGTCTTTTCGCAGACGATCTGGCCAGCGCCACCGATATCCGACGTGGCCTGCAGCCAGACCGCGTTATTGGTGCCGCCGCCCACGGCAAGGATGCGGTGGGGGAAGGCATCCAGTTCACGGTAGGTGTCGAGCACATGGGCGGTGCCGCTGGCGATGCCTTCCAGCACGGCGCGGAACAAGTCGCCGCGATTATGGGTGAGGTCGAGGCCGAAGAAGGCCCCCTTGGCCTGCGCGTCATGAATGGGCGTGCGTTCGCCACTGAAATAGGGCAGGCAGATCAATCCCTTGGCACCTTTGGGCGAGGCTGCGGCCTCCGCCGCCAGATCGCCAAAACTCGTGTCGCGGGCAAAGTGATCGCGGAACCAATGGGTCAGCGTGCCCGAGGTGGCAAGCCCCGCCATGGAGGCATGCATGCCGGGCCAGAGCCAGGGCGCATACCACAGACGCGGGTCGCGGACCGGATCGGACGTCACCTGAATGATGAAGATGGTGGAGCCATACATCATCATCATCTCGCCCGGGCGCTGCACGCCGACGGAGACGGCCTCGGCCGCGGCATCAATGGTGCCGCAGGTGACGGGGGTGCCTTCGGCCAGCCCCGTCTCGGCGGCGGCGGCGGCGGTGACATGGCCCGCGATATCGGTGGACCACATCAGGCGCGGGAGTTTGTCCAGAGGCAGGATTTCGGGGGCCAGCGCATCGGTCCAGGCGAGCGCGTTGACATCATAAAGGGGCGAGAAATTGGCGGCGGTGTAATGGTCGATCACATAGGCGCCGGTCAGTTTCCAGGTGAGGAAGCTGGTGGAGGTGAGCACCTTGGCCGTCTGTGCATAAAGATCGGGGTGGGTGTTCTTGAGCCAGAGGATCTTTGGCCCCACCGATTGCGAGGTGAGCGCGTTACCGCAAACCGCCATGATCCGGTCTGCGCCGATGCGGGCGGTGAGATCGTCAATCTCTGCCGCGGCGCGGGTGTCCACCCCATAGAGGACGCCGTTCATCAGGGGTTTGCCCGCCGCATCGACCGGCAACATGCAGGGGCCAATGGCCGAGGCCGCGACGGCGGCGATGGTCTTGGGGTCCACCCCGGACTCTGCCAGCAACGCCCGCGTGAGGTGGACGAAATCGCCCCACCAATCCTCATCCGCGCGGTGTTCGGCCCAGCCGGGGAGTGGGACCAGCATCTTGTGCGGGCGGCTGGCCTGCGCCACGATCCGCCCTGCCCCATCGACCAGAACGCCTTTGGATTCAAAGGTCCCGATATCGATACCCAACGTGTAATGCAGTGTTTGGGTCATGGCGGCCTAGCGGATCAGGTTGAAGCCGGGGGTGATGCGGGCCAGTGCGGCCTGCAGCAGGGTAACCATCTTCGCCACATCGGCGGGATCGACCACCTCCAGCGCGGAATGGGTGTAGCGCATGGGGAAACCGACATCGAGACAGGCGACCCCCTCTTCGCCCATGAACTGGATATAGGACAGGTCGGTCAGCGCGCCGGTATGGGCCGAGCGCTGCAGGGGAAGGCCTTCGGCTTCGGCCACGTCTTCCATCAGGGTCACCAGCGCAGGATGCGGGATGACGCCGTTCAACGTGCCGCGCCCGTGGAAGGAATACAGGCTGATTCCAGGCCCGCCACCCAGCGTGACATCCCCGCGCGCGGTCATGTCGGGGGTGTCGCAGGCAAGCAGCAGGTCGATCTGGAAGGCGATGTCGGGCTTGGCGGCGGTGGCGGCGGGCAGGACGCCGCGCAGATTGTATTCCTCCTGCACCGACCAGACGAGGTGGACGGTGGGGCCGGAGGTGCGATCCTTCAGCCGCGCGGCAAGATCGACCAGTGCGGCGCATCCGGCGCGGTCATCGGCGCTGGTGCCGGCCATGCGCCCATTGGCAAGGTCCATCACATGCGGGCGGTAGACCACCGGATCGCCGATGCGCAGGCCTGCGGCATGGGCCTCTTCTTTCGAGGCAAAACCTGCGTCCACGTAAAGCTCTGCATAAGGGACGACGCGGTATTTCTCCTCGGGCGAGGTCGCGTGATGGCTCTTGTTGGCGATCAGGGCCGGGATGTCGCCCTTGCGGGTGCAGATCAGCACCGCCTGCGCCGCCAGCGCGCGTTCCGGCACGCCGCCCAGACGTTCCAGCCGGATCAAGCCGTTGGCTTCGATCTTGCGGACAATAAACCCCAACTGGTCCATATGGGTGAAGACCAGCACCGCAGGCGCGGCGGGGTCCCCCTCCAGCGTGGCCGAAAGATTGCCAAGTCGGTCCGTCCGGTGCGGGATGCCGAGGCCGTCCAGATCGGCGGCGATGCGGGCGCGGATGCGGTCCTCATGACCTGCCAGTCCGGGGATCAGCATGTAATCACGGATCAGGTCACGCAGGGTCATCTCCAGCCTCCCCTTCGCTGCTTTGGCTCATTCTTCTCTGGCAGATTCTTCTCTGGCCAAATATCCACAGGGGGTGAATTGGCACGCCGCAGGCGGGACAAGAGGGGGCGCGTGCGCCCCCTGAACGCGGAGCCGGAGCGCGCAGGCGCGGAGGCGACTAAAAAGGCGTGCGCGTCAGCGCTCCGGTTGGTTGGCATCAGTACCCCCTCGTGGCGCGGGCGCGGTCCATGAAATCCTTCGCGCGCTCGGGGTCGACAGCGGCCCAGGTGTCGCCATCCACCTTCAGCGCCGAGCCCACGATGCAGCCATCGGCGACGCGCAGGACATCGGCGATGGTGGCATGTTTCACGCCGGTATTGGCGAGGACAGGGGTGTTGGGCAGCACGCGCTTGACCGCTTCCAGATCGCGCATTTCGGCCGCTTCGCCGGTGATTGCGCCGGAGACGAGAACGGCATCGGGAATGGAGGAGAACACCGCCGAGCGGGCGCGGTCGGGCAGCGAACGGGGGTCGAGGCTGCCCGCAAATTCGGCCGAGACGTTGTAGAGCAGCGCGCAGCCCGTATTGCCCAGGCGGTGCTGATAGCGTTGGGCGGCACCGGCATCGGGGGCCCATATTCCCATGTCAGAGGCATAGGTGCCGGTGAAGATCTCGCGCAGGAAGGCCGCACCTGTTGCGGCGGCCAGCGCGATGGAGGCCATCGGATCCCAGAGCACATTCACGCCGAAGGGCACGGTGATGCGGTCGCGCAGGCGGCCGATGACATAGGCCATGGTGGCGGTGGAGGCGGTGTCGACCTTCAACTCATAGGGGCGGTCGTTCTCATTGCCGAACATCACGGCGTCGACGCCTGCGGCTTGCAGCGCGGCAAGGTCCTTGGCAGCACCTGACAGGATCCCCTCTACCCCGGCTGCCCCATCATGCAGCGGTGTGCCGGGCAGGGCGCCCAGATGGACCATGGCGATGACGGGTTTCTTCCCCGCACCGAAGACCTTTTCGAAACGTGACATGTCGTCCTCCCTGACCAAGGAAGGCTAGACGGAAAGGGATTGGACCGGAAGGGGGAACATACTAGCATGTCAGTCAATACGGGAGAGGAACATGCAGGAAAGACGGCATTGGGACAGGTTGGGAAATGGGGGCCTCGATTTCACCGCGCTGGGGTTCGGATCGGCCCCGATCGGCAACCTTTTCCGCGCGATTTCCGATGACGATGCCCATGCGGTGCTGGAGGCCGCTTGGGCGGGGGGTGTTCGCTATTTCGACACGGCCCCGCTCTATGGCCTTGGCCTGTCGGAGACGCGGCTGAACCGCTTTTTGCGGGGCAAGCCGCGGGACGAATATGTGCTCTCCTCCAAGATCGGGCGGCTGTTTCGGGTGACGACGCCCGACAAGCGCGACGGGTTCGGCAAATGGTTCGACGTGCCGTCGCGCAATGAGGTGTATGATTACGGCCATGACGCCGTGTTCCGGTCGGTGGAATTTTCGCTGGAGCGGTTGGGTATAGATCGGATCGACATCCTCTATGCGCATGATCTGGACATCTTCAACCACGGCTCGCAGGGGGCGCTGGACGCGCGGCTGGCAGAGTTCATGGCGGGCGGATACCGGGCGCTGCTGCGTTTGCGCGATGAGGGCGTGATCCGGGCCTTTGGGGCGGGGGTGAACGAATGGGAACCCTGCGCCTGGATGATGGCGCGGGGGGATTTCGACATCTTCCTGCTGGCCGGGGAGTATTCGCTGCTGCGGACAGAGGCGCTGGAGGGGTTCATGAACCCCGCCGCCGAACGGGGTGTGGGGGTGGTGGTGGGGGGGCCCTACAATTCCGGCATTCTGGCCACCGGGCCGCGACCGGGGGCGCAGTATCGTTATGAGGATGCGCCGGATTGGGCGATGGCCAAGGCGGGGCGATTGCAGGATCTTTGCACCGCACATGGCGTGCGGCTGGTGGATGCGGCCTTCCAGTTCTGCGCGCGGCATCCGGCGGTGGTGTCGGTGATCCCCGGCGGGCAGAGCCTGTTCGAGATGGAAAGCAACCTTGCGGCGGCGGCGGCGGTGATCCCCCCTGCCCTGTGGGGAGCGATGAAGGCCGAGGGGTTGATCCACCCTGACGCGCCTGTTTGAGCGGAGACACCCATGCAGATCGACGCGCATCAGCATTTCTGGCACCCGGGGCGGGGCGATTACGACTGGATGCCGAAGGATGACCCCGTTCTGTCGCGCCCTTATGGGCCTGCGGAATTGTGGCCGCAATTGCAGGCGTTGGGGGTGGAGGGGACGATCCTTGTGCAGGCCGCGCCCACGGTGGCCGAGACGGAATACATGCTGGGAATCGCGGATGCTGTGCCTTGGGTGCTGGGGGTGGTGGGCTGGGTGGATTTCGAGCGGCCTGCGGATCTGGCCGAGATGAAGCGGTTGGCGGGGCATCCGAAATTCAAGGGCGTGCGGCCGATGATTCAGGACATCCCTGATGATGGCTGGATGCTGCGGGAGGATGTGCAATGGGCCTTTCGCGCCATGTGCGATCTGGGCCTGCGCTTTGATGCGCTGGGATTTCCGCGCCATCTGGGGCATTTCCTGACCATCCTGAAGCGATACCCGACGCTGCCGGTGGTGGTGGATCACTGCATGAAGCCGCAGATCCGCGAGAAATCCGACGCGCATTTCCGGCTTTGGGCCGATGGCATGGCCCGGATCGCCGATGAGACGGCAGCGGTGGTGAAGTTTTCCGCCCTGATTACCGAGGCCGATGCAGATTGGACGGTGGAAGACCTGCGCCCTTACGTGGACCATGTATTCCGGATGTTCGGGCCGGAACGGGTGATGTGGGGATCGGACTGGCCCGTCTGCCGATTGCGCGGGGAATATGCCGATTGGCGGGCGGCGGCGCTGGAATTGACTGCCGGGTTGGACGATGTGGACCGCGCCTTGATCTATGGCGGCACCGCGGCGGGGTTTTACGGGTTATGATCCGGAGCGCCGCCCAAAGGGGGCGGCGCATTCCTTTTGCCTCGCCTGCGCGCGTGCCGCGCTTCGGCTCAGGAGTGGGGGCGCTTCGCCCCCCACACCCCCCGAGGGTATTTGCGCCAAGCTGAAGCAGAAACAGCTTTTGTCGTCTAAGACGTCAGGCCCCGTACAGCGCGCGGGCGATGATGCGGGTGGAGGCGGCGGCGTCTTGCCGTGCCATGGCGGCGGTGAGGATTGCGTCGCCGCGCAGGCCCGCCGCGACCGCGCGCAGGCGTTCCGTCAGGGCGAGGTTGGCGCGGGATTCCTCGACCGGGTCCATACCGCCGTGATCGGGGAAGGTGTCGAAATAGATCACGCCATCATAACCCAGCTGGTCGAGCACCCAGAAGAGTTCAACCGTCTGGATCGGATGGACGGTGCCCGCGATCAGCCCGTCGTCGCGCTTGGCGTAGCCGTCGTTGAGATGCACGCCCATGATGCGGCAGTAACGGGCGGCAAGGAGGGCGGATTTGGCGGGCATCTCGCCTGCGAAGAGCATGTGGCAGAAATCCAGCGTCACGCCGAGATTGGGGCGTGCGATATCGCGGATGGCGTGCAGCGTGGTGGCCATGTCGGGCAGGACGGACCACGAGCGCGGTTCGTTGGGTTTGTATTCGATGGAAATGTCGAGGGCGGGGTTGTGGTCGCAGACCTCGGCCAGCCCTGACAGGGTGTCGTCCCACATACGGGCATAATCGCCCTGAAAGCTGTAATCGAAACCGTCCTGCCCCAGCCAGACAGTCATCACGGTTCCGCCCATTTCGGCCAAGGCGTCCAGCCCGCGCTTGGTGATATCGATGGCGGCGCGGCGGACGGTCGGGTCAGGGTGGGTGAAGGCCCCCAGCCGAAAGCCGGGATCGGTGTAGTAGCGCATGGCAAGGCCGTTCAGCGCCATACCGCTTTGTTGCAAGAGTCCGGTCAATTCCGCCGGGGTGTGATGGTCGAAATGGTCGGGAAAGTTCAAATCCGCCGCGTTCAACCCGCCCACGGTTTCAGCTCGGGCGATCATCTCGGCCACGGTGTCGCCCTTGCGCTTGAACGCGTTCAAGCGCGTGGCATAGCGCGGGCGGTTCGGGAGTGTCATGAGGAGGGGCCTTTCAGGCGGGATCGAAAAGATCGGGGCGATCACGTTCGAGCGGTTCGAGATAAGTGATCAACTGGCGCAGATGGTGGCGCGTGGCAAGACGCGCGGCGGCGGGATCGCGTGCCTCGAGCGCGGCGAGGATGGCGCGGTGTTCGTCCAGTGTGGCGCTGATGCGGCCCGGCACGGGCAGGATAAGCTGACGAGCGCGGTTCACATGGAGCCAGGCGGTTTCGCTGACCTGGGACAGGCGGCGAAAGCCGGTGAAGGACAGGATCAGCTCATGCATCGCGGCATCCATCTGGTAGAAGCCCGGAACATCGCCATCGGTGATCAGCGCGGCCTGCACGGTGAGGTTGCGGCGGAGTTGGGTGAGCTGATCTTCGGTGATCGCCTCGGCCACGCGCTCAACGGCGGCCACCTCGATCGCCTCGCGCAGGAAGGCGCCTTCGCGAATCTCTTCCATGGAGAAGCGGGCGACGAAGGTTCCGGCCTGCGGGACGACATCGACCAGCCCTTCGGTCGCCAACCGCGCAACGGCGTCGGCGACTGGGCTGCGGGAGACGCCGAGCGCTTCACAAATCTCGGGTTTGCGCAGGATCTCGCCCGGACGATAGGCAAGCGACAGGATCGCCTCGCGCAGGGTCTGATAGACACGCTGGCCGAGGGAGCCGGAAAACCGCTCCAACGGGGTGAGCCGCGTTTCGGAAGGCTCTTGTGGGGACGGTTCGGGCGGCTGTAACATGCTAACATGTTAGACACGCGCGGCGGTCTGTCAAGAAAGCAGCGCGACCGGTGGGGGATGAAAGATGGCAGGACAAACAGGCGGGGTGATCCGGCTGCATGGCGCGGATAATGTGGTGATCGCGCTGGAGGATCTGCCGAAAGGGGCGGCGGTGGAAGGTCTGGCCCTGCCGCAACCCGTGCCGCGCGGCCACAAGATCGCAGCGAGCGCGATTGCGCAGGGGCAGAATGTGCTGCGCTATGGCCAGATCATCGGGCAAGCGACGGTGGACATTGCGGCGGGCGCGCATGTGCATTCGCACAATCTGGGCATGGCGCCGCATAGCGATGATTATGCCATCGGCAGCGAAAGCCACCCCCTGCCCGCGCTGCCACCGCGCGAGTTCATGGGATACCACCGCGCCGACGGGCAGGTGGGGACGCGCAACTACATCGGCATTCTGACATCGGTGAACTGTTCCGGCTCTGTCGCGCGCTTCATCGCGGAAGCGGCCGAGAAGGACCCGGTTTTGAGCAACCTGCCCAATGTCGATGGCTTCGTGCCCATCGTGCATCAGACGGGTTGCGGCATGTCTGGCACGAATGAGGGGTATCAGACGCTGATGCGCACCCTGAAGGGCTATGCCCGCAATGCCAATTTCGGGGGCATCCTGCTGGTGGGGCTGGGCTGTGAGGTGATGCAGGTGCCCGATCTGGTGGGTCAGGGGCGGCTGCGGCCGGATGGCAATTTCCGCTATATGACGATTCAGGGCACGGGGGGCACACGGGCGACGATTGGCAAGGCGCTGGAGGTGCTGCGCGGGATGGCCGAGGTCGCGTCACAGGTGGAGCGCCGCCCGGCCCCGGTTTCAAAGCTGATCATCGGGCTGCAATGCGGGGGATCGGATGGCTATTCCGGGATCACCGCCAACCCGGCGCTGGGTCATGCCTCAGACCTGCTGGTCAGGATGGGGGGAACGACGATCCTGTCAGAAACGCCAGAGATTTACGGGGCTGAACATCTGCTGACGCGTCGCGCGGTATCGGCCGAGGTGGGGGAGCGGCTGATCGAGCGCATCCGCTGGTGGGAGGATTACACCGCCCGAAACGAAGGCGAGATGGACAACAACCCCAGCCCCGGCAACAAGAAGGGCGGGTTGACCACGATCCTGGAAAAATCGCTGGGCGCGGTGGCCAAGGGCGGCACGGCGCCGCTGGCGGGGGTCTACAAGTTTGCCGAACCCATCACGACGCCCGGCTTCACCTATATGGACAGCCCCGGCTATGATCCCTGTTCGGTGACGGGCCAGATCGCATCGGGGGCCACGATGATCGTCTTCACCACCGGGCGCGGGTCGGTGTCGGGCTACAAGCCCAGCCCCTGTATCAAGCTGGCGACCAATTCGGAAATGTATGCCCGCATGGCCGAGGATATGGACATCAACTGCGGCGACATCCTGACCGAAGGGGTGAGCATCGAGGCGAAGGGTGAGGAGATACTTGACAAGATCATCGCCGTTGCCTCGGGCCAGCAGACCTTGTCGGAAGAGTTGGGCTTTGGCGGGGCGGAATTCGTGCCCTGGCAGATCGGCGCGGTGATGTAAGGGCGTGCAGCCGGCGGTGAAGACGGTTGTGCAGACGGGCGTATGCACGCGGCGCACGCGAAGGTGACCCGTTGTTGATCGGAATGATGCTTCGCGTTCACAGGCCGTTAAGGTAAACCGGCCGCCCATGGAAACTGTGCGTTAAGGTTAACGCCGCGAGTGTTTCGTCACGATGAATCCGAAGAACGCCCACCATCCGCAGTACGAGTGGAATTGATCGGAGCGCGCCCCTGAAGGGGCTGCGCGCTCCTTTTTGTCGCGCGCCACGCTCCGTGATCAAGGGGCGTGCCGCCCCCTCTGTCCGCTGCGCGGCCATTCACCCCTTGCGGGTATTTGGGCCAAGATGAAACGGATGTTGGGATTTCATCTTGGCAAAAATACCCAAGCAAGGCCCGGGCCGGGCGCCGCGTCAGGCGAAAAGCGCGCTGATCTTTGCCACAGACTGATCAACCAGATCGGGGCGGGCGCGGGATTCGACGTTCAGGCGCAAGAGCGGTTCAGTATTCGATCCGCGCAGGTTCATCCGCCATGTGCCGAAATCGAGCGACAGGCCATCGGTATCGTCGCGGGTTTCCGCGCGCGGGGCATAAAGGTTCTCCACCCGCGCAATGGCGGCTTTCACATCGGGGACGCGGAAGTTGATCTCGCCCGACGAGGGGAAGGCCGCCCGGCGGTCGGCCAGCAGGGTGGCCAGCGGTTGGCCGGTGCGGCCCATCAGCTCGGCCACAAGAAGCCAGGGGATCATGCCGCTGTCGCAGGCGAAGAAATCGCGGAAATAGTGATGCGCGGACATTTCGCCGCCATAGACCGCGCCGGTGTCGCGCAGGGCCTGTTTGAGGAAGGCATGGCCCGTGCGGGCCATGACCGCCCTGCCCCCGGCGGCGGCGACGGCGGCCTGGGTGGCAAGGATCACGCGGGGATCGTGGACGATGGCGGCACCGGGTTCCTTGGCGAGGAAGGTTTCCGCCAGCAGGCCCACGACATATTCTCCGGGCACGAAGGCACCCTGATGATCGAAGAAGAAGCAGCGGTCGAAATCGCCATCGAAGGCCACGGCCATGTCGGCCCCGGCAGCGACCACGGCCTGTGCGGTGACGGGCTGGTTTTCGGGCAAGAGCGGGTTGGGGATGCCGTTGGGGAAGCTGCCATCGGGTTCATGGTGCAGGCGGGTGAAGCGCAGGGGGGCGCCGCGGGCGGCGAGTGCGTCGGCGATGGCGTCGAAGGTGGGGCCAGCCGCGCCGTTGCCGGCATTGATCAGGATATGCAGCGGGCGCAGGGCTGTGAGATCGACAAAGGAGAGCACGCGGTCGACATAGGCCGCGCGGGTGGCGGAGGCATCGGTGATGTGCCCGCCCGGTTTTGGCGCGGCGAAGGCCTGCGATTCCGCCAGCGCCTTGATCGCGGCGAGGCCGGTGGCGGCGTCAAGCGGCGCGGAGCCTGCGCGGACCATCTTCATCCCGTTGTAATCCATCGGGTTGTGCGAGGCGGTGACGCAGATGCCGCCATCCGCGCCAAGGTGGCCAGTGGCAAAATAGACCTCTTCCGTGCCGCAGAGGCCCAGATCGAGCACCTCTGCCCCTGCCGCCATCAGGCCTTCGGCCACGGCATCGGCCAGCGCCTGCGACGAGGCGCGGATGTCGCGGCCAAGAACGACGCGGCGGGTGCCCAGCACCTCGGCATAGGCGCGACCGATGCGGGTGGCGATGCCTTCGTCAAGATCATGGCCAAGGCGGCCGCGGATATCATAGGCCTTGAAACAGGTGAGGTTGGCGTTCGTCATGCTGTCGTCCCTTACTCGCATAGCGCTTGGTTATCAGGGGTGGACCCGCGCGGGAAGGGTTTGGAGCATCGGTTTAGCAGGGAAAAAGTGATGGGACAGAATCAGCTTTACATTTCCGACTGTTTTGCTAGGTTTATCCCCTATCCCCAGCCAGCCCCTGTGGTCAGCCCGGCGTCCCCTGACATGAGAGATGGCGAAATGACCCGGATGATCTGGAATTTGCTTGTAACAACCCCGCATCCCCTGCCGCCTGCGGCGGAAGCGGCGGATCTGTTCCGTCTGGCCCTGTCGGGCTGGACCCCGGCCAGTGCGGGATCGGGGCTGGAGGCCCTGTTCGACCGGATGGAGGCAGGACGATGAACATGCGCCCCGAACCGATGCGCCCCCAAGCGCCTTTGGCGCGGCCTGTGGCGACCCGAAGCGTGATTGCCGCGACCGAGGGCGCACCGCTGCATGATGCGCGGGCGCTGACCAAGGGCGGGGTGCAGGCGCGCATCGCGCTGGATGGGCAGGTCTATGCCCTGCGCATCACTCGTGCGGGCAAGCTGATCCTGACGAAATGACCGGTCTCGGTCGGTGAAGTGACAGCACCCGCGCGGCGGTGTATGGGTCGGGCATGACAGATACCGAACGTCCCCAAGCCCCGGTGCCGCCGCCACAGATGCCGCCCGCCTCGGCCCTGCTGGGCCTGTGGCTGGCTGTGACGCAGGCGATGGCCCCGTTCGGGCCAGTGATCCTGCGCCGCCGTCTGGCGCAGGGCAAGGAAGACCCGATGCGCTGGCCGGAAAAACTGGGCCAGATCAGCGTGGCGCGGCCGGCAGGGCGGGTGATCTGGGTTCATGCCGTGTCTGTTGGCGAGGGCCTGTCGGTGCTGCCGCTGCTGAAGGCGCTTACAGTGCGCGGTGGGGTGACGGTTCTGCTGACCTGTACCACGGTCACGGCGATGGGATTGATGCAGGCGCGGGTGCCGGAGCGGGTGATCGTGCAGTTCCTGCCGCTGGATCTGCCCGGCCCGGTGGCGCGGTTTCTGGATCATTGGCGCCCTGACGTGGCGGTGATGGTGGAAAGCGAGTTCTGGCCGCGCCTGATCCACGCCACCCATGCGCGGGGGATCGCGCTGATCCTGGCCAATGCGCGGATGTCGGACCGGTCGGCCCGGCGCTGGGGCCGGATGGGTGGGTTGGCGCGCGCGGTGCTGGGGCGGTTCACGCTGCTGGCCGCGCCTGATGCGGCAATGGCGGAGCGGTTGGTCTTATTGGGAGCGGACCGCGCGCGCGTGCAGGTGACGGGCACGTTGAAGCGCGCGGCGGAGCGGTTGCCGGTCGATCCGGCGGAGTTGGCGCGATTGCGGGCGGTGATCGGCGGGCGGCCCCTGTGGCTGGCGGCATCGACCCATGCCGGGGAAGAGGCGGCGGTCGCTGACGCGCACCGCCTCTTGCTCCTGAGCCGCCCCGATGCGCTGCTGATCCTTGCGCCGCGCCACCCGGCGCGGGCGGGGGAAATCGGAGAGATTCTGGCGGCGCACGGGTTGAGCCAAGGCTGGCGGAGCCGGGGAGAGGCGCCGGGGGCGCAGGTCTATCTGGCCGATACGCTGGGCGAAATGGGGCTGTGGTTCGATCTGTGCCCGGTGAGCCTTGTCGGCGGGTCGCTGGTTCCGGGGATCGGGGGGCATAATGCCTATGAACCCGCGCTGCATGGATCGGCCATCCTGCACGGGCCGCATGTGGGCAATTTCGCCGATCTTTACGCACGGCTGGATGCGGCGGGCGCGGCGCAACCGGTGACGGATGCGGCGTCGGTCGCGGCGGTGCTGGAGCGGGTGCTTGGCGATCCGGTGGCCTTGCAAGCGCTGACAAAGGCGGCGACCGGGGTATTGGCGGCAGAGACAGACGGGGTGGCGGCGACGGCGGCGGCGATCCTGGGTCACCTGCCCGCGGAGTAGTGGCTCAGGCGGTGCGGTGGCCCATCTTCCAGCGGCGATGTGTCCAGAGCCATTGGTCCATATGGGCGCGGACCTGTGCCTCGAGGCTGTCATTCAGGGCCTGGGTCATCTGTTCGGCAGTGCTGGGCGGGATCGGGGCCTCGACGATCATGTCGAACCCGCCATCGGGGCGGCGGATGCCATAGGTGGGCAGGATCAGCGCATCATAGCGCAGGGCCATTTCGGCGGGAGAGAGCGAGGTCAGCGCGGGCTGGCCGAAGAAGCGCAGCATGGCACCGTCGCCCATCGCCTGATCCAGCACCACGCCCACCATGCCGCCGCCTTTCAGAAAGCGCAGCATGTCGGCCAGGCCCCTGCGTCCACGGGGGAACAGGGGCGTGCCGATGCGCGAGATGGCGGCGACGTAATGTTCGTTGAAGAAGGCGTTGTCCATCGGGCGGTAGAGGCCGCCCACGCGGTAGCCGCGCGCGATCAGCCCGCCACGGATGGCATCGTAATTTCCCAGATGCCCGGTCACCAGAAGGACGGGACGGTTCGTGCGATGCGCCTCTTCCAGTGCGGCGACACCGGCGCCTTGCAGCGGTTCACGCGCCACGCGGGCAACGAAATCGGGGCCAGAATAGAGTTCGGCGAGGGTGAGGCCGATGCTGCGGGGGACTGCCAGTTCCATCTGGCGGATCTGGTCTTCGGTCAGGTCTGGCCGGGTGAGGGCGAGGTTTTCGCGAATGCGGGCGCGGTAGCCGCCCAGCGGGGCCACGACGCGCGTCATCAGGAAGGCACCGAGCTTGCGCCGCGCCTCGAACGGCAAGCGCAGCATCAGCCAGATCGCCCCCCGGATGAGGCAATCCGTCAGCCAGTGGCCGAGCCGCGTCGTTCTGCTTCGTCTGGTGGCCATGCCTGCCTGCAGCATTGGGGACAAACCCCTGAGAGGGAGGGATATATCCCGCCGCGTGCAGCGGAACAAGGATGGCCGGGCGTTGAGAGGGTTGAGCGGACGCGACGGCAGCACCGCGTTGACAGCGCGGGTTTGGGCGGGGTCTATGGGGCGCGCAGCAAAGGAACGCCGCATGGCCAATGATCGCAGGGATGGGGAGCGCAGGGATGCTGGGGCGGCGGAGGTTTATGTCACCAACCTCAACCCCCGCTTTACCGGGGTGTCGGCCACGGCTGCCGCGGTGCTGGCCGCACAGGGGCGCGACTTGAGGACGGTGCTGGTTGGGTATCCCCTGCCCGGCTGCCCTGCGCCCGTGACGCGGCGGCAGGCGCTTGGAATGGCGCGGGTGCCGCCTGCGGGACGGGCCTTTTCGATTTGGCATGTGCGGCGCAACCCGGAAATGCAGCTGGCGCTTTTTGCGCGGGATGTGCTGCGTTTGCCGGTGCGGATCGTTTTCACATCCGCCGCGCAGCGCCGACATTCGGCATTTCCGCGCTGGTTGATCGGGCGGATGGATGCGGTGATCGCGACGACTGAGGCGGCGGCGGGCTTTGTGCCCGGCGTGCGGGCGGTGGTGCCGCATGGGGTGGATGTGGCGCGCTTTGTGCCTGCTGCCGAGCGCGCCGCAGCCTGGGCCGCGACGGGATTTCCGGGCGACTACGGCATCCTGACGGTGGGGCGCATCAGGCCTGAGAAGGGGACAGACCTGTTCGTGCGGGCGATGATGCGCGCGCTGCCCCGGTTGCCGGGCGCGGTGGCGGTGGTGGCGGGGATGGCCAAGGGCGGGGATGAGGCCTTTCTGGCCCGGCTGAAGGCCGAGGTGGCGGCGGCGGGACTGGCCGAGCGTATCCTGTTTCCGGGCGAGGTGGCGGCGGAGCGGATGCCCGCGCTGATGCAGGGGTGCCGCTTGCTGATGGCCCTGCCCCGCTATGAAGGTTACGGCGTGACGCCGATCGAGGCGATGGCCTGCGGTGTGCCGATCATCGCGAGCCAGACCGGGCATTTCGCTGAGTTTGTAGGACGGCCAGGCGGCAATGATCAGGCCGGGATGATCGTGCAGCTGGAAGATGCCGAGGGCGCGGCAGAGGCGGCGGTGGCGCTGCTGTCCCATCCGGCGCGGCATGCGGCGCTGGCTGCCGCGGCGCGGGAGCGCGCGGTGCGCCTGTTCAGCGTTGAGCGTGAGGTGGCGGGGATACGGGCGGTCTATGACGGGCTTTGGGCGCAGGGGTGAGATCACGCCGCCACCCGTCCCGAGCGTGACCCGGGATGTCTGGTCGGACCTAGCGCGGGTGTTTAGCCCTTGGCCCCTTGGCCACGGGCGTAGACGTCTTCGTAGCGGATGATGTCATCCTCGCCCAGATAGGTGCCGGTCTGCACTTCGATCAGGACCATCGGCACCTTGCCGGGGTTTTCCATCCGGTGTTTGGCCCCGAGGGGGATGTAGACCGACTGGTTTTCACCCACCAGCTTGACCATGTCATCCACGGTCACGCGGGCAGTGCCGGAGACGACGATCCAGTGCTCCGACCGGTGCATGTGCGATTGCAGCGACAAGGCCGCGCCGGGTTTGACAACGATGCGCTTGACCTGAAAGCGGTCCGACAGGGCCAGCGTTTCGAACCAGCCCCAGGGGCGGTGGTCGCGGGCGAAAGCCTCGGCCTGTTTGGCGCCTTTGGCCTGCAGCACCTCGACCGCGCGCTTCACATCCTGCGCGCGGGATTTGTCGGCGACCAACACCGCATCGCCGGTGGCGATGGCGATGATGTTGTTCAAACCGATGCCCACGAGTTCAACACCAGGCTCTTCGGCGCGCAGGAGCGTGTTGTCGCAATCGATCGCCACGGCATTGCCGCCCAGCGCGTTGCCGCGCGGATCGGCCCCCATTTCCGTGGCCACGGCATCCCATCCGCCCAGATCGGACCAACCCGCGCCGAAGGGCACGGCCACCAGATTGCCCGCGCGTTCCATCACGGCATAGTCGATGGAAATCGCCTCGGCCCCTTTCCAGGCGGCTTCGTCCAGCCGCAGGAAGCCCAGATCGGCGCGGGCGGCATCGACGGCGGCCCCGACTGGGGCGAGCAAGCCCGGTGCATGGGCGCGGAAGGCCGCGATCATGGTGGCGGCGGTGAAGAGGAAGATGCCCGCATTCCACAGGAAGTTGCCCGAGGCGAGCATGGCCTCTGCCGCGTCGCGCTTTGGTTTTTCCACGAAGCGGGCCAGATCGACCGGAATGCCATCGGCGGCGGGGGCGGTGAGTTCGAGCCAGCCATAGCCGGTTTCCGCGCGGGTGGGTCGGATGCCGAAGGTGACGATGCGCCCGGCTTGCGCCGCGGCCTTGCCTGCGGTGACGGCAGCGCGAAAGGCGGCCGCGTCGGGGACGACGTGATCGGAAGGCGCGACGAGCATCAGCGCCTGCGGGTCGGACTTGGCCAGATGCAGGGCGGCGGCCAGCACGGCGGGCGCGGTGTTGCGGCCTTCGGGTTCGATCAGCACCGGGCCGGGGTCGATGCCCACGGCCTGCAACTGTTCGGTCACGATGAAGCGGTAATCCGATCCTGTGATGACCACAGGCGCGGCGAAGCCATCGCCCGCAAGGCGGCGGGCGGAGGCCTGAAACAGGCTTTCATCCCCGATCAGGCGGGTGAACTGTTTGGGAAAGCTTTTGCGCGACAGTGGCCAGAGACGGGTGCCCGATCCACCGCACAATAGAACCGGATTGATCATAGACTCTCTCCCTGACACGGAACTCACCTGCACGGCGGCATCGTTGCCGGATTTTCCGCGCAGGGGCAAGCCTTAGGCTATTGGCACCACGTTTGGGATAAGACAGTGGCGCGATGGGGGCGTGACAGGGGTAACTTGGGGGCAGCGGGTGCGGCCGGACGGGATCAGGGCGTCCGTCCATTCGTCCATTGCACAGCTTCGCGCAGCACGGTTTGCAACGCGCTGTCAAAGCCCGCGACCACGGCGGCCGTGTCATCCGAGGCGACGTTGGCCGAGGCGACGAAGGGGCGGGCGGCGATGATCTGGCGGTCGGATTCACGGATGATGGTCATCATGACGCCGATCCGGACGATCAGAGGTTCGGCCGCGGGACCGGCGGGTTCGGCCTGAAAGGACTGGATTTCCGTCATCAGGGTGTAATCGGGCATCAAGCCTGCGCCGGTGCGGCCCACAAGCCGGAAGCCGCCCGCGTTCTGGAATGAGGCGACGAGCAGGGATTGCAGCAGGGCGGGCGTAGGTTCGGACCAGCGGCCATCGGGGAGGTATTGCGCCTGAAACGGGACGGGCTTGATGAGGATGCGGTCGGTGGCCAAGGCGCCGCCGGAGGTGGGCAGTTCCACCACCAGATGCCGCCGCCCCAAAGACGGGATCTGCCCCGGCGCATAGGGCGTGAGCGTATAGGCATCGAGCGGCGCGCTGGCATCCGAGACGGCGCCAAGGGCACCACAGCCCGACAGGAGGACAAGCGACAGGAGGGCAGCGCGATAAAGGGACATGGTCATCAATTCCTGTATGCCGGGGTCTGGTTGCCGAGAAGGAAGCGGGCGGGGTCGCTGGCGACGCGGTCGGACAGGGCGCGGATGCTGCCCACCATGGTGCGCGCCTCTTGCGCGAGGGTACTGAACCTTGGCAGGCCGTCGCGGGTGAAATCCGCAAGCCCGCTGGCGGAGCGGCGGACATCGGCCATGGTGGCCTTGAGCGCGGCCATCAGATCGGGGATATCCGCCCCGATGACGGTGTTGGCGCTGGCGAAGGCCTTTTCCGCCTGTACCAGCGCGGCATCGGCGCGGGTCAGTGTCGCCTCGGCCTTGGCCATGACGGATTCGGTCTGGGCGGCCATGCTATCGATCCGGGCGGTGGCGGTTTCGACGTTCTTGAGGATTTCCTCGATTGCGGCCCGATTGTCGGGGGTGGTGAAGCCGCGGATGTCTTCCATCAGGGCGATGGCTTCGGCCAGCAGGTCGGGCGCGTCGGTGATCAGGCCCTGGACGACGGAAGGCTCGGACGGGATGATCGGCACATCGGCGGGGGGTTCTGCCACGAGGCGTTCGGAATCGGCGCGCCCGCCTTCGAGGGCAACAAAGGAGACACCGGTGACGCCCTGCGAGGCGAGGGTTGCCATCGTGTCGGTGCGGATGGGGGTGGAGGCGAAAACCTCGATCCGTACACGGACGAGGGCGGGGTTGGCGCGGTCAAGCTCGATGGTCAGCACCTTGCCCACATCCACCCCGTTATAGCGCACGGCGCTGGCTTGGCCGAGGCCTGCCACAGTATCGAAAAGGATGTCATATTGCGCAAAGGTGCGGTCGATCTCGACCTTCGCCAACCAGAGGATGAAGCCCAGCGCGGCGAGTAGGCTGAACAGGGTGAAGGTGCCTACCAGAATGTAGCGCGCGCGTGTTTCCATCAGATCGCCCCCTGCGCCTGCAGCGCGGCATGGGCGCGGGGCCCGTGAAAATAGGAATGGACCCAAGGGTCATCGACCTGCAGCATTTCGGCCATCGTGCCGGTCACCAGGACCTTCTTTTCCGACAGCACGGCGATGCGGTCACAGGTGGCGTGCAGCGTGTCGAGGTCATGGGTGACGAGAAACACCGTCAGGCCCAGCGCCTTTTGCAAGGCGAGGATGAGGGCGTCGAATTCCGAGGCGCCGATGGGATCGAGGCCTGCGGTGGGCTCGTCCAGGAACAGGATTTCCGGATCGAGCGACAGGGAGCGCGCAAGGCCTGCGCGTTTGCGCATGCCGCCCGACAGATCGGAGGGGTAAAGATCGCCCGCCTGCGGTTTGAGGCCCACCATCGCGATGCGCAGATCGGCCAGCGCGTCGCGCGTCTCTGCGTCAATGCCCAGCAATTCGCGCATGGGGGCGGCGACATTCTCGCGCACGGTGAGCGAGGAGAAGAGCGCGCCGTCCTGAAACATCACGCCCCAGCGGTTTTGCACGGCGCGCAGATCGCGCCCCTGCGCGGTGAGGACATCGGTGCCAAGGACAGTGATTTTGCCCTCGGCCGGGGTTTGCAGGCCTACGATGGTGCGCAAAAGGACGGATTTGCCGCTGCCGGATGCGCCGACGACGCCCAGCACTTCGCCGCGCCGGACATCGAGATCGAGGCCCTTGTGCACCACCGTCTTGCCGAAGCGGTTCGTCAGGTTGCGGACAGTGATGATCGGGGCGGGGTCCGGATCGGCCATCACACCCCCCAGATCGCAAAGAAGATGGAGAACAGAGCATCGACCACGATCACCAGAAAGATCGCGATGACGACAGAGCTTGAGGTGCGGCGGCCCAGCGATTCCGTATCACCCTTGACCTGCATCCCCTGATGGCAGCCGACGACGCCGATGATCAGCGCAAAGACCGGGGCCTTGGACAGGCCCACGAGCAGGTGAGAGACATCGGTATCCATCAGGAGTTGCGTGCGGAACATGCCGGGCGAGATGCCAAGGTCGATCCAGGCCATCAGCCCGCCGCCGACAAGCCCGGCCATGTTCGCGACAAAGCCCAGCAGCGGCAGCATCAGGACCAGCGCCAGCACGCGCGGCAGAACGAGCAGTTCGATCGGATCAAGGCCGAGGACGCGCATGGCATCGATCTCTTCGCGCATCTTCATCGATCCGATGGCGGCGGTGAAGGCCGAGGCAGATCGCCCCGCCACGATGATCGCGGTCAGAAGGATGCCCAGTTCGCGAAGGATGGAGACGGCGATGAGGTTCACGACAAAGACCTCGGCCCCGAATTGCTTGAGCTGTGTGGCACCCTGAAAGGCCAGCACGATGCCGATGAGGAAACCCATCAGCGCCACGATGGGCAGGGCGTTCAGACCGGCCTGCTGCATGTGATGGACAAGGGCCGTGACGCGCAGGCGCGAGGGGTGCAGGATCGTGTTGCCGAGGCGCGCGATGACGAGCCCCAGAAACCCGAGGCTTCCGCCGATGACCGCGCCATAGCCGCTGACAGCGGCCCCGATCCATGCCAGTTCGTCGCCCGCGCGGTGATGCACGCGGCGGCGGGTGCGCTTTTGCGGGGCGGGAAGCGCATCGGTGACGGTTTGAAGGAGCAGGCCATGCGCGACGCTGGCCCCGATGAGCGGAACCTGCACGCCCTTTGCAAAGGTGCGGGTGGCGATGAGCCATGCTCCCGCCGTGTCCAGCGCGGTAACGCCGGACAGGTCCAACGCGGAAAGTCCGGGCCTTTCATCAAGAAAGGCCCGGACTTCAGGAAGCGTTGCCAAAGTGACCGGCCCGGTCAGCGCGGCGGCGCCGTGCGGAGCGGGCGGCGTGTCAGCCGCCGACGGTGATGCCATTCAGCCCGCCCAGAACGCCGGTTCCGTTCAGGATCCAGAGGATGACGAAGATCACGACGACGACGTTGAGGATCGTTTTGATCTTACGGTCCATCGGCAGATAGGTGTTCACGAGCCAGAGCAGAATGCCGACGACGATCAGCGTGACGACGAGAGAGACAAGGGACATGGTGGAGATCCGTTCGGTTTGAAGTGAAGCCCGGTCAGGCGATGTGCCAGGGGCCGACTGATAAAGCGGTTGCGGATACGGGCCGAAAGCCTGCATCCGGGGGGTGATCTTGCGTCCCGGTCGCGGGCCTGGCGGAAGGCAGGGCATGCGAAAGGCCCGCCTGAACCGGCTGACTTTTCCCGACCTGTCTCGCATAGTCCCGGAACGTTCATCGGTCAGATAACGCGGGGCGGTAGCCCCGGTTCCCTGACAGGAAAGATTTTTCTGGGCCTGTCCCCCACGCTCTTTTGCGGGCGTGGGGGACAGAGTCAGGCGAGACGGGCCAGCGATCCACCCATGACGGCGCGGGTGACCGGATCGGCCAGCGGGGCGAAGGGTTCGGCATCGTCCAACCCCATCAATTCGGCCAGCCGTCTGCGGGCGCGGCTGGTGCGGCTTTTCACCGTGCCGATGGCGATGCCGATCCTTTCGGCGGCTTCCTCGGTGGAGTAACCCGATGCGCCGACGAGGATCAGCACCTCGCGATGTTCCGAGGAAAGTTGGGCAAAGGCGCGGTGGAAATCGCGGAAGGCGAGCCTGCCATCATGGGCGGGCAGGTCGAAGAGGGTGGCGGCGTGCAGACCTTCGGGATCGGGCACCTCGCGGCGGTGTTTGCGGCGGCCGGAATAGAAGGTGTTGCGCAGGATCGTGAAAAGCCAGGCCTGCATGTTGGTGCCGGGCTGGAATTTGTCGATGTTGGTCCAGGCTTTCAGGATGGTGTCCTGCACCAGATCATCGGCCGCAGCACGGTTGCCTGTCAGGCTGATGCCGAAGGCGCGCAGGGGGGTGAGATAGGCCGTCACCTCATCGCGCGGATCGATCTGGCGAGGGGACGAGGAAGCGTCTGTGTCCTTGATGAAGCGGGTGCCTTGCAGGGTAACGACGTTCATTGGACGGCCTCCAGTTCGGGCGGGTGGAAGGGGGCGGGCCGCTGCGGCGCGCTCTGCGACATTCTGGCCATGCGGGACTGTGCGCCGGCGGGGAACCGAAGGTGCTGCGGGGGCGTTTTACCAACCGGGGACGAGAAGATAGCGGGGGGGGTGCATGGCAGGGTCAAGAACGTCTCCTTCGAGTCGCACGCAAGGGTGCGGGTCTGGCGCAGGGCGACGGAGCGCCGGGGAATGCCGTGATGAAAAAGGGGCTGTTTCAAAATGCGGTACTCTCTCTTTTGGGGATCACGGCACCTCGGAACGATGGGGCCATCGGGCGGAGCAAAGCGCCCGCCTGTCTGATCCCATGGCAGTTTCGATGGATGCGGATGATCGCGGTCGTCAGGTCGACCTGAAGCGTGTCGTCAGGTCATCGGACCGCATCCGGATGACCGAAAGGCGCATCGCGGTTGCGGCTGGGGCCCGGCCCGGTAGACCGGGATCGGGCGGAGCATCGAAGTGGGGTTTCCGGCGACCGATGCCCGGGACGCGGAGTGATAATCCGTCCCGAACGGGGTTGGGTCGGCGGGAATCGGTTGTGACATCTGGTCTCCACTTCACCCCGACCATGCGCTGTGTCAGCGTGGCCTGCATTAATCTGTGACATAGGAAGGGAAGTTTTCTGATGACCATTGCCTGCGATAAATGCCCGCTGCGCAAACAGCCGCTGTTCGTTCCCTTCACCGAGGACGAAGTGCAGTTCATGATGCAGTTCAAATCGGGTGAGTTGAGCGTGGATGCGGGCACGACCGTGCTGATGGAAGGGTCGAACAGCCCGCAGATCTATACGATCTTCAGCGGGATGGGGACGCGCTACACCACGCTGGAGAACGGCCGCAGGCAGGTGATCAACTTCCTTTTTCCCGGTGATTTCATTGGCTTGCAGGCCAGCTTGATGGGCGAGATGAAACATTCGGTCGAGGCCAGCACGCCCATGGTGCTCTGCGCCTTTCGGCGGAGCGACCTGTGGAACCTGTTCCGCGCGCAACCCGGCCGGGCCTATGACCTGACATGGATCGCGGCGGTGGAGGAGCATTTTCTGGGGGAGACGATCGCGACGCTGGGTCAGCGGGATGCCGCCCAAAGGATCGCCTGGGCCTTCCTGCGGGTGGAAAAGCGGCTGCGGGCGGTGGGGTTGGGCAGTTCGGGGGCGAATACGGCCACGGTTCCCCTGCCCTTTCGCCAGCAGGATCTGGCCGATGCGCTGGGGCTGTCGCTGGTGCATACCAACAAGACGCTGGCGCGTCTGCGGACGCTCAAGGTGGCGACATGGTCGGACGGGATGCTGTCGGTGATGGATCGCGCGGGTCTGGCCGCTATTGCGATGGTGGAGCCGGAGAAGGAAGAGAAGCGGCCGATTCTTTAGGGCGTGCGCCACGGGCCGCCGCCGATGCCCAAAATCGGGGCAGAGCGGCGGCGGCAGGCGTTTGGGTAACGTTACAGGGTGAAGTGATCGCCCATGTCGGGATCATCGCCGGTCAACCGGGCCTTGGCGATGTTGAACATGAAGCGGATACCGGAGGTGGGCGTGACCCAGACCTCGCCACCCGCGACCTGCATCGAGACAAGCCTGACAGCGGGATCGTTGATGCCGCCGTCGAACCACGTTTCGACGATCGTGCCCCAAAGCTCTTCCTGCTTGGCGCGGTCATCTGAGAGGGCAAGCGTGCCCGTGACTTGCGCGAAAAGCCCTTTGCCGTTGTCGGCCAGCAGGTAGGTGCTGGGGGCCGGGCCGGTTTCCAGCTTGTCGACGATGTCGGTGCCTTTGGCGGTGATGAACCACAGCCGGTTACCTGCGCGGTCTGCGTGATGTGACATCGGCACCCAGCGGGGGCTGCCCTCGGGGGCCAGCATCCCGGCATTGACGGTCTCAACCCGGTCCCAGAATTCGGTCTTGCTCATTGCTATGTTCCCTTTTCGCCGGGCATCTGGCCCGGACTGCCCCTGTCAACGCAAAGCGCGCGTCGGGGTTCCGAAAAGGGATGCTGGAAGGGCCGGGAAAAAGTCGGCCGGAATGGCGCTAAGTCCATTCCGGCCACGATATCTGGCACCCAAGCACCAATATCCGAACGGAGGTGGGACAGGGAATTGCCTCCGTTGCGGAACTAACCCGCAGCGTCGGTTCTGGTTCCCTGATGGGGCGTGGATTCCTTGCATTCTGCGGGATTGCCGGGTCGCCGGGTTGGGGTTCAGGGCCGGGGCAGGCCCAGCGTCAGGCGAAGATGCGTGATGCCGGGTTTCAGGCGCAGGTGGAACGGGCCGCCCGCATGGACGATGGAGCGGCGGTCTAGGGCGACCAGCGCGATGCCGTGGCCGCCATGGACGGGATTGATGACCTCTACCTCTACCCGCGCGGCACCGTGGCGGACGGTCAGCGTCACGCCGGGCCAATCCGGGGGCAAGCAGGGATCGAAGATCAGCGTGTCGCCCGCGCGTGTCAGGCCAAGGATGCCTTCGATCCCGGCGCGGTACATCCAGCCTGCCGAGCCTGTATACCACGACCAGCCGGCCCGCCCTTCATGCGGGGCGACGGAATAGACATCGGCGGCGATGACATAGGGTTCGGCCTTGTAGCGCAGGGCGTCAGTGGGTGTGCGGCTGTGGTTGATCGGGTTGAGCAGGGCAAAGAGCGCCGCCGCCTTGTCGCCCTGCCCCAGTCTGGCATGGGCCAGAACGGCCCACATGGCGGCATGGCTGTATTGGCCACCGTTTTCGCGCAAGCCGGGCGGGTAGCCCTTGATGTAGCCGGGATCACGGGGGGTGCGGTCGAAGGGCGGGGTGAACAGCAGCGCCAGCCCCGGATCGGGGCGAATCAGGTGCTGATCGACCGAGGCCATGGCCTGTGCCGCGCGGGCCGGATCGGCGGCCCCCGACAGCACCGCCCAGGATTGGGCGATGGAGTCGATCCGGCATTCGTCGGATTGGTCCGACCCCAGCCAAGACCCATCGTCGAAAGTGCCGCGCCGATACCATGCGCCGTCCCAACCCACCGCCTCGATCGCGGCGCGCAGGTCTTCGGCATGGGCGCGCCAGCGGGCGGCGCGGGCGGGGTCGCGCACATCCGCCAGCGGGGCCAT
Source organism: Variovorax paradoxus (assembly GCA_943370085.1). Classification (GTDB taxonomy): domain Bacteria; phylum Pseudomonadota; class Alphaproteobacteria; order Rhodobacterales; family Rhodobacteraceae; genus Paragemmobacter. The sequence goes on from CALRPT020000019.1 coordinate 67,213, forward strand.
CATCCGCAGCGTGGCAATGAGCAGCCAGCCGAGCCAGAGGCTGGTGCCCCTGCCCTCTTCACCGACGCGGTTCATGCCATCGTTCCAGTCGCCGGTGCCGATCAGCGGCAGGCCGTTTTCGCCTGTCAGCGCGATGGCCTGATCCAGCCCGCGCGCGCAGTGTTCGAACAGGGGGACGGTCTGATCCGACAGGTCGGGCTGGTAGAAGGCATCATGCTGACCATGGGGGACGGGCGGGCCTTCGAGGAAGGGAAGCGCTTCATCCAGGATGCCTGCATCCCCTGTCACCGCCACATAGCGGGCGACGCCAAAGCCCAGCCAGACCCTGTCATCCGAGATATGGGTGCGCACGCCCTGCCCGGAATGGGGCAGCCACCAATGCTGGACGTCTCCTTCGGGAAATTGCCGGGCGGCGGCGCGCAGGAGGTGTTCGCGCGTCATGTCGGGCCGAGTGAAGGTCAGCGCCATGCCGTCTTGCAGTTGATCGCGGAAGCCATAGGCGCCGCTGGCCTGATAGAATCCCGCGCGCGCCCAGATGCGGCAAGCGAGTGTCTGATAGAGCAGCCAGCCGTTCAGCAGGATGTCCATGGCGCGGTCGGGCGTTTTGACCTGCACCGCGCCGAGGATGCCGTCCCAATGCACAGCAATGTCGTTCTGCATTGCATCCAGATCGGTGTCGCGATGGTGGCGGATCAGGTCGCGGGCGGATTCGATCGTGTTGGCCTGCCCCATAAGCAGGCGCAGTTCCACTGTCTGCCCCGGTGCAAGCGTTACCATGCGCTGTTGCGCGGCGCAGGGGTCGATCCCCGCCCCCAGCCGCCCGGAGAGCGGCTGCCCGCGCAAGCCGCGCGGATCGGCCATGCTGCCACCTGGACCCAGAACCTCGGCCCGGTCGCAGGTGAAACCCGTCACCTGCGCGCCGAGATCAGCAAAGGCGACGCGGCCGGGAAAGGCCATGCCATAGGGATTGCGCGCCATGAGCGCGCCGGTTTCCGGGTCGCGTTCGGTGGTGATGTGCGGGGCGGTGGCGCTGCGTGACGGGCCAAGCACCCATTCGGCATAGCTGGTGACGGAGAGGCGGCGCGGGCGGTTGGTGCGGTTGTGCAAGGTGAGGCGCGTGATGCGGAGCGGGTCGTGCAAGGGCACGCTGTGGACCATGCGCGCCGCGATGCCCTGTGCGGTGTGATCGAACCGCGTGTAGCCAAAGCCGTGGCGCGCGGTGTAGGTGCCGCCGCCGCGCATCGGCAGGGCGGTGGGTGTCCAGAGCGCGCCGCTGTCGAGATCGCGCAGATAGACCACCTCGCCCGGCGCATCGGTGACAGGGTCGTTCGACCAGGGGGTCAGCTGGTTTTCGCGGCTGTTTTCCGCCCAGACCGGGCCGCTGCCTTCGGCGGAGGTGATAAAGCCGAAAGACGGGTTGGCCACCACGTTGATCCAGGGCGCGGGGGTGGTCGCGCCACCCTTCAGGATGGTGACATATTCGCGACCGTTCGCCGCAAAGCCGCCCGTGCCGTTGAAGAATTCCAGCGCGGGCATGGGGTCATCCGCGCCCTCATCCGCCATGACGGGGCGGGGCGGGATCGGGGCGGGGATGCGTTCGGGCAAGGCTTCAAGCTGATGGCCGATATCGCCACGGCTGGCCACCAGCACCACCCGCGCCACGGCCAGCAGGAGCGCCCGCGCCTCGGCTGTGATGAGGTCGGTGCGCAGGGCATGGACGGCACCCTGTGCCGAACCGGCGGCGCGGGGCCTGCTTTGCGCCATGCGCACCGCCGCCTCGATCCCGGTCTGGAGATCCTGCACATAAGAGGAAGACCGGTCATTCAGCACGACAAGATCCACCGTCAACTGGCGCGCGCGCCAGTATTCATGCGCGGCAAGGATCTGATGGACCTGCGCCAGATCGGCGGCATCGTCGATCAGCATCAGCACGATGGGCAGATCGCCCGAGATGCCAAAGGGCCAGAGCCCGGATTGCGGACCGGCGCCCGCGATGATGCGCGAGGAGCGGCTGCGCAGGCGGGGATCGGCACGCAAAAGGAATCCGGCCAGCGTTTGCAGATCGGTGGCTTCGGCATTGGAGATGCCGAGGTGGCGCAATTGCACCTGCGCCTGTGTCCAGGCCAGCGTGATGGCACGGCCAAAGGCGGATGGGTCGCGGTGGCGGTCGACCATGTCGAGAAGCGCGGTCGGGCTGTCGGCGACCATCGTCCAAAAGGCCACGCGCACCCGTCCGCCCGGCGGCACCAACACGCGGCGGCGGATGGCGAAGATCGGGTCGAGCACGGTGCCTGTCGTGCCCGACAAGGGCGCATCGGCCATGGCGGGGCGGGCCAGTATCTGCCCCCGCCCGATGAAACGGGCGCGGTCGGTTTCCACCTGCATCGGCGCGGTCTCTTCGCCTTCGACAACGGCGATATGGGCGGCCCAGACCTCGGGCTCTGATGGGCCGCGGCGGCGGCGCGTGGCGATCAGGACGCCCAGTTCGGGCATGTATTCGGTGACGACGAACAGCTTGGAAAAGGCGGGATGGGCCAGATCGGAGGCCTGCGGGGCAAGGGCCAGTTCGATATAGGAGGTCAGGTCGATCTCGCGTGCGCGGCGGCCTGTATTGGTGAGGGTGACGCGCCGCGCTTCGGCATCGTCTTCGGCCGAGACGACGATTTCAGTGGTGGTCGTGAGGGTGCGCGCGCGGCAGGTCAAGGTGGCCTGATGTTCGCTGAAGACGGCTGTATGCTGGCCGGTGCCTGCGCCCCATGGGTGTGCCCCGGAGGACCAGCTTTCCCCGGCCTGCACGTCGTGCAGATAGACAAACGATCCCAGCGCATCGACGGAAGGATCGGCCCGCCAGCGGGTGATGGCCAGATCGCGCCAGCGGCTGTAGCCCGCGCCAGTGGGCGTGAGCATGACTCCGTAGCGCCCGTTCGACAGCAGGTGTCCGGTCGGGGGGGCCGATTGGGGCGCGTCGAAGCGGCGCAGCTTGGGGGCATCGGTCGGATCGGCGGCGGTGACGCGTACCTCGGTGGCGCGGGGGCGGGCGGTGGCCACATCGCGCGGCACGCGTTCCTGCAACAGCAGGTCAACCGCCTGCACCATGGGCACGGCATGAAAGCGGGCGCGCAGGCGGCCAGCCTGAACGGTATTGGCGATGGCGGTGATCGTCATGCCCTGATGATGGGCCATGAAGCTGCGCACGATCACGGCGCTTTGGCCCTGCGGTACGCGTTCGGGGGTGAAATCCACCGCTTCATAAAAGCCGTAGCGGCCTTCGGCCCCAAGCGCGGCCAGACGGGCAAAGTTTGCCACGGCAGCGGCGGGGTCGACCATGGCGGCAAGGCCGGTGGCATAGGGGGCGATGACGCGGTTCTGGCCCAGCCCGCGCTTGAGCCCCAGCCCCGGCACGCCAAAGTTGGAGTATTGATAGGTCATCTCCAGATCGCGGGCGTTGTAGGCGGATTCCGATATGCCCCATGGAATGCCCAAGGCGCGGCCATGGTCCTGTTGGCGGGCGACGATCAGCGCGTTGGTCTGGGCAAGAACCGATCCGTCAGGCGCACGCATCACCAGCGAGGGCATCAGATATTCGAACATCGACCCCGACCATGAGATGAGCGCCGCACCGCGCCCGATGGGCGTGGCACTGCGGCCGAGCCGGAACCAGTGTTTGGTGGGCACGTCCTGTTTGGCGATGGCAAATAGGCTGGCCAGACGCGCCTCGGAGGCGAGCAGGTCATAGCAGTTCGGATCGCGCATGTTGGTGGCGACAGAAAAGCCGATGGAGAGAAGCTCTTTTTCCGGGTCGAGCAGGAAGGCGAAGTCCATGTCCTGTGCGAAACGGTCGGCGAGATCGGCGATGGCGAAAAGGCGTGCGTGACGGTCTTGGGGTGCGGGCGGCGCGGCGAGGCGGGTGAGGATGGCGCTTGTCCAGCTTGCGGCTTCGGGCGGGGCACCATCGGCTGCGCTTTCGGTGTGGGCGGCGGTGGCCAGTGGCAAGAGGCGCGTCTCATCGCGGGTTGCAACTGCCGTCTGCAGGGCGATCAGGGCAGGACAGGGCAGCGCGGCGCCGTCCCATGCGGCGCGCGCAACGGCGGCGGTATCGGCCAGCCCGTCAAGGAGGGCGGCATCGTCCGGGGGGCTTTGCGCCCAGTCGCGGCAGGCGTGTGCGACACAGATCAGGTGGCCTGCGAGATTGCCGCTGTCGACCGATGACACATAGGCCGGGTCGAGGACGCGCAGTTCGGTGGTGTCATACCAGTTGTAGAAATGCCCCCGGAAGCGGGGCATCCGGCCCATGCGCTCCAGCGTCTGTTCCAGCCTTTGCAGGATGTCGGCTTCCGATATCCAGCCCATGTCGCGCGCAGCGACGGTGGAGAGAAGATACAGCCCGATATTGGTGGGCGAGGTGCGATGCGCCACGGTGGGGACCGGGATTTCCTGAAAGTTGTCGGGGGGAAGGAAGTTGTCTGCCTCGGTCACGAACTGTTCGAAGAAGGCCCATGTCTGCCGGGCGATGCGGCGCAGGGATTGCACCTCGGGCACCGTCAGCGGGGCGATGGCGCGGGGGGCGGCGGGCTGGCTGATGCGCGCGGCGATGGCGGGGGCCAGGGCCCAGATCAGCGCGAAGGGCAGCAGGATCGGCCAGACGGCGGGGTTGATCCAGAAGGCGAGAGCAACCGTGCCAAGGCCCAGTGCGACCCCGCCCGCCATATCGCGGAACCAACCCGGCAGGCTGTGGCGACGTGTGGCGCTGGCTTCGGCTGCTGTCATCCATTCCAGCAGGTGACGGTGTGACAGCGTGATGCGGAACAGGCTGCGCAGGATCGCATCGCCCATCAGCCAAGCCTGATCGGCCAGAAAGACGATCGTAAGCCCGATCTGCGCGCCCGCCGTGGCCGTGTCGCGCCACAAGGCGCGGAAGTGCATCGGCAGGCTGCTGCCCGGACGGTGGGGCAAGATGGCATGGGGCAGGCCCAGCAACCGTGGCAGGGCGATCATGGCCAGCAGGCCAAGCGTCCAGACCGTGGCGACTGGGACGGGCATCAGCCAACCGGCAAAAAAGGCGGCAAGGGACAACGGGGCCAGCAGGGAGCGGCGCAGGTTGTCGATCATCTTCCAGCGCCCGACGGCGGGAATGGTTCTGTCGCCCGCGATCCATGGCAGCAACTGCCAGTCACCGCGCACCCAGCGATGCTGCCTCTTGGAGGCGACATCGAGCCGAGTGGGGAAATCCTCGATCACCTCGATATCCGAGACCAGCGCGGCGCGGACGAAGATGCCTTCGAACAGGTCATGGCTGAGCATGGTGTTTTCGGGCACCCGGCCCTGCAGCGCGGCGGTGAAGGCATCGACGTCATAGATGCCCTTGCCGGTGAAGGAGCCTTCGGAGAAGAGGTCCTGATAGACGTCAGAAATCGCAGCGGCGTAGGGTTCGATGCCGCCGATGCTGGCGAAGGTGCGGCGATAGATCGATGCCTCTTGGCCGATGGGCAGGGCGGGTGTCACGCGCGGCTGCAGGATGCCGTGGCCTTCGACGACCCGCAGGCTGACCGGATCAATCCGGGGGTTGTTCATCGGGTGGGCCATCTTGCCGATCAGGGCGCGCAGAGTGTCGCGCGGCAGGCGGGTATCGGCATCGAGGGTGACGACGAAGCGCACGTCTTGCGGCACATCGGACTGGCCGATGACAAAGCCGGTATCGGTGGCCCCGCGCAGGAGGCGATTGAGTTCGACCAGCTTGCCCCGCTTGCGCTCCCAGCCCATCCATTTTCCCTCGGACGGGTTCCACAGGCGGCGGCGGTGCAGGAGCAGGAAGCGCGGGCCGCCCTCCATCGGGTAGCGGCTGTTCAGATCGGCGATGGCGGATTGGGCGAGCGCGATCAGCCCGGCATCCTGTTCGGTGACCTCTGTCACGGCATCCGGCCCATCGGACAGCAGGGCGAAATGAACCGCGCCGCTTATGCTGGAGAGGTGATGGACTTCGAGCTGTTCGATCTGGTCGAGCAGGGCCGCCGCACCCGTCAGGAGCACCGGCACGGCGACGAGGGTGCGCAGATCGGCGGGCACGCCGCCCGCCAGTTCCATCCCCGGCAGGGGTTTCGGCGCGACCGAGCGGGTGACGACGTCATTGACAAGCGCCGTGGCCAGTTCGCTGGCCGGCCAGAGCGCGAGAAGTGCACAGGGCAGCAGGGCCCAACCGGACAGCCCGGCGGCGAGCAGAAGAGACGCGACCAAGGCCAGGGTAAGGAGCGCGATGGCAGCCAGATAGGCGGGCAACCCGCCCTGCCCCATCCCGCGCAGCAACCGTTGCCGCAGCTTTGGACGATAGCCCAGCGCCCGTTCCAGCGCCCGGCGCGCGCCGCCGATCAGGCCATGTCCCGGATCACGCGCGCGGTCTGTCTGGCCATCGGCTGCCATGCGCAGGGCGGCGTCGGTGACGGCGAGTTCATCCATTGCCGCGCCGCGGGCCAGTTCCTCGATCGCGGTGCGATAGGCGTTGCGGGTGGCGAAATCCATCGCGCCGAAATCGCCCGCTTTTTGCAGGCGCGCGTCGACCGGGCTGACATCTTCGAAGAAATCGGCCCAGTCGAGTTCCGAGATGATCCGCATCGAGGTGACGATGTTGCGCATGGTGACATTGGAGGCGCCCTGCCGGTGCAGCACCCGCGCGACGACATCCTCGATGGTCGTATCCTGACGGCGGAGGCGATCTTCGAGCCAGCCATGCAGAGGCGTTTCCGCCGGATCGAGGCCACGCAGGCGGCGGGCCACCTGCGCCGCAAAGATTTCATCCAGCGGCCCGCTGTCATGCGCCGCCACAGCCAGATGCAGAGGCGTGGCCGCCCCGCCTGTGCCCGAGAGGCTGTCGACCAGCGCATCGGCCATGCTGCGCTGGTGCTGCGCCTCCACGATCTGCACGGCAAGGCGGCGCATGTTTTCCACCAGCACGATGCGCAGGGTGATGGCAACGGCCCAGATCTCGCCGATCTGCAGCGGGACGATCCGTTGATAGGCCTGAACGAAGCGGCGCAGGACGGGGCCTGCGATCAAGCTGTCGGTATGGGCGACATAGGCCCAGGCGAGGCCAAAAACGCGCGGGTATCCGGCGAGATGGCCTTCGGCCAGCTTGGGAAGCTGGCGGTAATAGCCGGGCGGCAGATCTTCGGTAATCTGGCGCAGTTGTAGTTCCACGAGGTGGAAATTGTCCAAGAGCCATTCGGCGGCAGGCGGCACCGCCTTGCCACGGCGGACCACCTCGGCGCTGTCGAGATAGACCTTGAGCAGCACGGCGACATTGTCGCGCAGGCGGCGGTGCAGGCTGGGCATGCGGCGATCCGGCTTGCCCAGCCGCTGCGCGGTGGCCAGCGTTTCGGCATGATGTTCCAGCCGTTCCGTGCCGAAAAGCTCGGACCGGATCGGGGCTGGATCAGACCAATCGGGTTTGGGGCCGAAGGTCAGCGCGGGCGGCCACCTCACCCTGCGACGCGGGCGGCGGTTTCATCCGGCGCGCTGGCCCCGGTGGCGTCTGGCGTGACGTCGGGGGAGGTGTCAGGCCGATCCTGCGTGCCCCGATCAATACCCGCATCACTGCGCGACGAGAGGCGCGGCCCCCCCTGTTGGAGGCGACGGGCCATTTCATGCCACTTCATTTCGATCCGGTTCCAATCCATCGAGTGCTCCTGTGTTGAAATATGGGCGCAATCGCCGGGTGAATGCGGGATGCCGCCAAACAACGGTGGGTTATCAACGGCCGGGTTTGGGGCATGCAGCGGGAAGGCAACGCCTGCGGGGCCATTGCGGTTCCCTTCGCTTTGCTCTGTCACATGCAGGTGATGCGGGCGGCGGAGAGGGAACGAAGGAGGCCATAAGGCGTTGCTCAGGTTCTACCACATATTCCTAGCCGGCATCTTTCCCGGCTCCGCCGCAAGGTGGCCCAACTGACCGGAGCACTGCCATGCCCATATCCATCCGTACCGTGATCATTCCCGCCGCCGGGCGGGGCAGCCGCCTTTTCCCGCTTACAAAGGTGGTGCCGAAGGAACTTCTGCCGGTCCATGACCGGCCCGTGCTGCAATTCGCGCTGGATGAGGCGGTGGCCCTTGGAGCGGAGCGGATCGTGATCGTGATCCATCCCGACAAGATGATGATCCGCGACTATGTGCTGGGCGCACAGGATGCGCCGCAGGCGCTGAGCGGGACGCGCCAACCGGCGCTGCTGCGTGGTGCGGTCGGTGTGGGCAGCGGCGTCGAGGTGGTGTTTGCCATGCAGACCGAGGCGCTGGGTCTGGGCCATGCGGTGCTGTGCGCGGCACCCTTTGTCCTGCCCGGGCCGCTGGGTGTGATCCTGCCCGATGACGTGATCCTGGGTCCACCCGCATTGGCGGAAATGGCGATGGCCTATCAGGGTGGGCACATGATTGCGGCCATGAGCGTGCCGGTGGCCGAGACGACGAAATACGGCATCTTCGTTCCGCAGGGGCCGACCGAGGGCCGGGTGGTGCGCGCGCTGGGGATGGTGGAGAAGCCCGCGCTTGGGCATGCGCCTTCGACCCTTGCGGCGGTGGGGCGTTATATCCTTGATCCGGCCATTCTGGCGGGTTTGCGCGACACCCCAGCCGGGCGCGGGGGCGAGATCCAGTTGACCGATGCCATC
>CALRPT020000020.1:0-65678 GCA_943370085.1 Variovorax paradoxus
GCAAGGCCGCATCGAGGATGCCATCGCCCGTCGCCTCCACCGTCAGCGTGTCCCACAAGCGCGCGCCGTCGGGATAAAGCCCCGCTTCGGCGCGATCATCCAGATAACGACAGATCACCCGGCTGTCATACAGTGCCGGCCCATCCGGCCGCTCCAGCGCGGGCACCTTGCCCAGCGGATTGGCATCCAGCGGCGCGGTGCCAGAATCGACCGGGCTGCCGGAGCCAGGGACAAGCTCCACATCGCCGATCTGCCCCGTCTCATGCAGCAGGACCATCACCTTGCGCACATAGGGCGAAGTGGGCGAGAAATAGAGATGCATGGCAGAACCCTCCGCTGGTCAGATGCCCCGACCCTAGTCACGCCCCCAACCGCCCCGCAAGGCGGTTTTTGACGCAAAAACCGCGCCGGAATTTGACGCAAATTCCGCCTGCACTCCGTGCAGTTTCGCAAAATCCCATGGCAGCCGGGCGCAACCCGGTTTTTGCGTCAAAAACCGATCCGGAATTTGTGTCAAATTCCGCCTGCTCCGTGGCACGTTCTGAAAATGCCCGGGGGGCGCAGGTGAACTTTGGTTTCTGCGTCAGAAACCGATCCGGAATTTGCGTCAAATTCCGCCCCTAGCTCAGCCGCCGCATCAGCCCCGCAATCTCTGCTGCCATGCCGCCCTGCGCTTCCAGCGCCGCGATCACCCCTGCCCGCGCCTCCGGCGTCTTGTTCTGGTTCAGCTTCCATGTCCCATCAACCGACGTCACCTCCAGCCGGAACGGCAGGATGCCCCGCATCATTCGCGCCATCACCCCTTCGCCCATCTTGGCCTTGGTCCAGGGCCGTTTTCCCGCCAACCGCCCCTCGAATTCTTCGGTCAGCGCGTCCACCTGCGGCTCCAGCCCGGCATCCGGCATCGGATGCAGCACGCCGCGCAGATGCACCGCCACATAGTTCCACGTCGGCACCTGATCCGGCACCCCATACCAATCGGGCGAGATATAGGCATCCGGCCCCTGCACCGCCAAAAGCGCGGGCGTGGGCAGAGCGGTGCGCGCAATGTCGTTCGACCGTGCCAGATGCACCTCGACCGCGCCGTCCTGCATGATCACGAACGGCACATGCGCCGCAATCGGGCCAGCCGCGCCGTTGATGCACAGCATCCCGAACCCACGCGCCCCCGCAAATGCCAGGTTCTCGTCACGGCCTGTGCCGCGGAAGGCGGGATTAGGATGCATCTGCGTCTCTCCAAGCGATTCGATAAGTCGTGGTTAATGCCCTATCACCGTGCGCTGCGTGCATACAGTTTGCTGCACTGGCTGTCTGCACCGGCAGCGGCACCGCCAACCTTCGGCAAATCGTGGAATTTACACGGCGTTCTCAATGGGTTGATGGTCAGACCCGCAGTTTACCCCAACCCGCGCAGCCAGGCCATCCGCGCCCCAAGGTCCTCTGCCCCAAAGGCCAGCGATCCCAGCACCACCGTCTCGGCGCCTGCCGCCCGCAGCAGCGGCACGGTCGTATCCCGTATCCCCCCATCCGCCGCCAGCACGACACGCCGTCCAGAGGCGGCAATCAACCCTGCCGCCTCCCGCAACCTATCGGTCGCGGCAGGGTTCAGCCCCTGACCCTTCACCCCTATGGCCGTGCCAAGAAGCGTTAGCATATCAATATGTTGCACCCAGGGTGCGGCCCGCTTCACCGGCGTTTCCACGCGCAGCACCATCCCCGCCTTGATGCCATGTGCCGCGATCCGGCCCAACGCCGCCTCGGCCACGGCCTCGTTCTCTACATGCAGGCTGATCAGATCGCTTCCGGCTTCGGCAAACTGGTCGATCTGCGCCAGAAGAACTGCATCCTCCACCATCAGATGCACATGGATCGGCAGGTCTGACACCGCCCGTATCCGCGCCACAAGGTCAGGAAAGAAAAGGAAACTTGGCGCAAACACCCCATCGGCCACATCAATATGCAAGATGTCGGCATGGGGCCTGATCCGCTCCATATCCTCGGCCAATCGGACCAGATCGGCGGACCAGACAGAGAATTCGGCAATCAGCCGATCAGTCGGCAGGTGGGTCATCCAGTCGGCAGCAGGGCGGTTCATGGGTCAAGTCCTTGTAAGGAAATCAGTTATTGCTGTGTGCAGTGCGGCGATATGGGCCGCCTTGTCGCGGCCCTTGGGGGGCAGATGGCACAACTCCGCCCCCGGAATGCGCGCGGCAATCCCTTCGGCCAGCGCCGCCGGGTGGATCGCATCCTCACCCGTGGCGCAGACAAGAACCGGAACGCGCAACGCCGCAAGGTCGGCATCCGTCACGCCCAGCGGCTCACGCGCCAGCGCTGCCAGCAGAGTGGCCGTTTGCGATGCCGGCTCTCGGTTAAAAAAACCCATCAGAGACAACAGGTTATCTGGCGCCGTCTTGCGCAGTATCGCAGCGGTGGGCGAAGCAAGGAACGCCTCGCGCGCCTCTGCCACAGGCAGGCGCTGCAACAAAGCCCCGACCTCGGCATTCGGGGCCAGATTGGCTGGCGGCTCTGCCCCGGTATCCCAGGCCGGCCGTACAAGGATCAGCGCCGCCACCAGATCGGGCCGCTTCACCGCCAGACGCAGCGCAATCGCCGCCCCCATCGAGATGCCCCCCACCGCGACAGGCCGCCCCAGTGTTTCCGCCAAAGCCTCTATATCCTTGGTAAATTTGGCAAGCGTCGGCGCCGCGTCGAACGCTGATGCCCCATGCCCCCGACATTCCAGCGTGATCCGGCGAAAACGTGGGTCGGGCGGAAAGGCCTCCACCGTCTGGCGCGCATCGCCGCAGAGGCCATGCTGAAAGATCACCGGAACCCCGTCACCCCCGGCATCATGCAGGGCCAGGCTCAGGCCATCGGCCGTGACCCAAGGGGCAGGTCCGGTCATGCTCCGCAATCCCGCAAATGGGCTGCGACGCTCGCCGCTTCTTCTGCCCCAAGGCCATGGGTAACAAGGTCACCGTCAAAGCCGGATGCCCGCAAGTGTCTGATGAAATGTGAAAAATCAACTACACCTCTGCCCGCCGTGGCAAAGCTGCCATCGGCATGGCGGTCCTTGGCATGGGCCATGGCAATGCGGCCTGCCAACAGGTCGATGGCCGCCTCGATCATGCGATTGCGGTCTCCGTCCGTGGCCTGTTCGAACAGGTTCGCCGGGTCCAGCACAATCGCTAGCGCCGGGCTTTGCAGGCTGTCCAGCAGACGGCGGGCGCTTGCCGCACTGTCCACCACATTGGCCAGTTCCGGCTCAATCCCCAACCGCACCCCCCGCGCCTCGGCCATCCCACAGGCCTTGCCCATTTCCTCCAGCAGATCGCGCCACGCCTCGGGCGTCTGGTTGTCCGGATGGTGCCGCCATTGATCCGCCGCGTCCCGGCTGCCGGTGCACAGCGTGACCATCCCGGTTCCCATTGCCGCAGCGTGGTCAATCAGCACCCCCAGCCGCCGCAATCCCGTGGCCCGGACAGAGGGATCGGGGTGGATCATGTTGTAAGTACCTGAAACAGCAGCCACTTCCACGCCCGTCGCCAAGGACGCTGCCGCGATATCCGCAGTGATCTCATCCGGAATCGCATCCGGCATGGCGGGCAATCCGGAACAGGCCATGTTAAACTGCACCGCGTCATATCCCGCCGCGCGGGCGGCCGACATGACCGTTGCCGGATCGCTGCCCGGAAATGTCTTTGCAAATATCCCCAACCGCATCAGACCGGCCCCTGCGCCTGATCCAGCCGAACGGGCTGTCCGCTCCGCACCGATTGCGCAATCGCAACCATCGCACGAACCGAGGCGATGCCGTCCTCCAGCCCCGCCCCTTCCATCGCCGCGCCGTTCAGCACCACATCGGCAAAGCCTTCCAATTGGCGGCGATAGAAATGCCCGTCCGCCCCCAGCACGCGCCGGGTGGTGCCGTCGGATTCGTGGAAGATGTCGACCTCGGATGATTTGTAATACCACGGGTTGTAGGTCTTGCCGATGATCGACCCGTGTTCCCCATAGATCTGGAACCCTTCATGCCAATCCATCCGCACCGCAACGGTCAGGTCCAGATGGCCAAGCGTGCCATTTTCAAACTCCACATCCACAAACCAGCACCGTATCCCGGCGCGGTTTGACAGCCGCGCATCCACCGCGCGGATCGGTCCTGCGAAATGCCGCGCGGTGTCGACCAGATGGCTGCCATGGGCCAGCATGTAATAGCGATCGAGATCAGCCTTGGGGTTCTCGGCCGGCTTTCGCGCCGCCTTGCTGGTGACCATCAAGGGCTGCACCGCATCGGTCATTGGATAGCGGTGGGTGCTGTCGCAATACCACGCCTTCAGCGCCACCATCTGGCCCATCGTCGTGTCGATAAAGGCCTTCGCCGCCTGCAAACCGGGATCGAACCGCTTCATATGCCCGACCTGCAGCACCTTGCCACAGCTGGCGGCAATGTCGCGCAGGCTTTCCGCCTCTGCCACCGATGTGGCCAGTGGCTTTTCGCACAGCACATGCTTTCCCGCCTCCAGCGCGCGCCGGGCGGCAGGCACGTGGAAGGGGTCGGATGTCGCGATGATCACTGCCTCCAGATCGGGGTCGGCCAGCATGGCGTCGTAATCGTTGAACTGCCGGTCCGGGGCGTGGGTCGCGGCCATGCGTTCGCGCAGATCGTCGGCCACGTCGCAGATGGCATAAAGACTGGCATTCCGCGCCTTGGTGCAGCTTTCGAAATGCGCGGCCTGGGCGATGGGTCCACACCCCAGCACGCCCACGCGCAGCAGACGGTTTTCCTTAGGCGGCATGGGCTTCTCCTGTCGCGGTGCGGTAGCGGGCGACAACGGCCCCCACCATGGATTGGATGATGGTTTCGGGCAGCGTGGCCGGATCGGCCAAACAGGCGCGGCCACCCGTGATCTGCGCCACAAGGCCCGGCGGCGGGGTCGCGCCGCGCAGGGTGGCGAACAGCGCCTCTTGCGCGGCCTTCACCTGCGGCTTGGGCCAATAATAGCGCGCGCGGTCCGACAGGCCCCAGATCATCATCTGCGCCTCATCCGGCCCCGGCGCCACATAGGCGCGCCAGTCATGCGGGTTCTCGGTCATGGCCGCACGCAGCGCGGCCTCAACCCCGGATGGCAACCCCATCAGATGCGCCAACCGTTCCAGCGCAAGGATCGCCTGCCGGAAGGCAAAGGTCAGCTCCGGTCCAACCTTCAGGATGGCGAAATGGCCTTCCACCAAAGCTTTCAGGGCGTGAACAGATTGGTAATCTGTCGAGTGGGCCTCGAAAACTGGCCCGCCCAAGGCGGAAACGGCGTCCGAAAGCGCAGTCGCGGCGGCTGGGTCAAAGGCCATGATCTGGCTGTTGCCGAAATCGACACCCGGCTGCAGGACAATGGCGACCACCCGGTCCAACACCGACGCCAGGCCGCGCTTGGCAAAGGCCTGCCGGTGCAGATCAACCGTTTCGCGCGCCGCGCTGGGCGTGGTGACAGACAAGCCCGCAACAGGGCCCGTCTCCCCCCCTGGTATGGGCACCTCGGTCCCGATGACATAGGCCAGCGGGCGGCCATCGGCGGCGGCTTCGGCGACAGAGGCCAGATCGGCCGCCCGTTCGGCCATCTGTGCCTCAGACAGGGTTTCCCCCCCGCAGGGCATCGACGCATCAAGATGAATCTTTTCGAAGCCCGCCTGAACATAGGCCGCCACCATGGCGCGGGCCCGATCCATCGCCTGTTCGGCTGGCAGATGACGCCAGGGGTTCGGCCCCAGATGATCGCCCCCAAGGATCAGCCGCGCCGGATCAATACCCCGCGCTTCCGCAAGCCTTCCGACAAACCTGCGAAAATCGGCAGGGGTCATGCCCGTGTAGCCGCCCTGCTGGTTCACCTGATTGCAGGTGGCCTCGATCAGGATCGGCGCGTCGTCCTCCCGATAGGTGGCCAGCACTGCCGACAGCGTTTCAGGATGCGCCGTGCACCATGCGGTGATGCCCACACCCGCGCCCGCGCGGTTGCGCGCAAGAATATCGGTCAGGGCCATCATGCAAGCCGCGCCTCGATCTGCGACAGGGGCGCGTTGCCCTCCATTGGGCCAAGCGCGGTCACCGCCAACCCCCCCGCGATCACCGCTCGTGGTAGCGCATCCGATGCGGCCATCCCGCCCGCCAGCAGGGTGACGAAGGTGCCGCAAAAGCAATCGCCGGCCCCGGTCGGATCCACCACATGCACCGGATACGCAGGCAGATCGGTAAGCACACCACCCGCCAGCGCCACCGCCCCCTTGTCGCCCCGCTTCAACGCCACCACCTGCGCGGGCAGGGTTCGTGCCCAGTCACCAAACCCCGAATTCGGCCATAACAGAGCCGCATCCGCATCGGATGGCAGAACATAAGCTGCCAATCCGATCAGGTGTCGCACCGTCTCGAGATAGCCCGCATCCGCCATCAATTCCGTGCGGATGTTCGGGTCGATGGACAGGGCGACGCCGGATTGATGCAAGGCCACCGCCACCTCGGCAATCGCACCCCGCATCTCCCTGTCCCCCAAGGCAGAGCCCGAGATATGCAGAACCTGTGTTCCCGCCCCAAGGAACCCGTCAATCGCCTCCTGCCCCTTGGGAAAATGCGCGGCGGCCGAGGTTGCCATGTTGAACACGAAATCCCGACTGCCATCGCTGTTATAGCCCACATGGGCGGTGCCGGTGGGCAGTCCGGGGATCCGCCGGATCAAACTGTCGGACACGCCATCCGCCTTCAGCCGGTTCAGGACCACCTGCCCGAAGGCATCCGTCCCAACCGCCCCGGCAAAGACCGCGCGCGCGCCGGTCCGGGCGGCCTGGTCGATGAAGATGCCCGGCGCACCGCTGGGGAAAGGGCCGCGATAGGCCGAAGGGCGCAGATTGTGCCCATCCGGTTCGGTGCAGACAAATTCCACCAGCAACTCGCCCAGCGATCCGATGACCGGACCTGCTGTCATGGCCCTAGCCCCCGATCATCAGCTTTACCACCTCATCATGGGTGGTGTCCGCGATGCGGCGCTCACCTGCCATCACCCCCCGGCGCAGCACGACGATCCGGTCCGACACGGCAAAGATGTCTTGCAGGTTGTGCGAGATGAATACGACCCCGCGCCCCTGCGCCTTGAGCTGGTGGATCAGGCTGATCACCTTGCGTTGTTCCGGCACGCCCAGTGCGGCGGTCGGTTCATCCATGATCAGGATCCGCGCATTCCAATAGACCGCCCGGCCAATCGCGACCGCCTGCCGCTGCCCGCCGGAAAAGTTGGAAACAGGCGCCTCCATCCGGCTGACATGGAAATCCAGCAGCGCCATCGTTTCCTTGGCCGCCTGCGCCATCTTCTTTCGATCAAGCACGGGCAGAAACCCGAACCGCTTGGTCATCGGCTCGCGGCCCAGAAAGATGTTCGCCCCGATCGAAAGGTTATCGGCCAGCGCCAGATCCTGATAGATCGTCTCGATCCCGCGCTCCCGCGCCTCTTGCGGCGATGAAAAGCTGACCTCCTCCCCGGCAAGGTGAATACTGCCCGACGATGGCCGATAAACACCCGAAATGGCCTTGATCAGCGTGGTCTTTCCCGCGCCATTGTCACCGGCCAGCGCCACCACCTCGCCCGCGCCGACATGCATCGTCAGATCGTTCAGCGCCTGAACTGGGCCGAAATTCTTGGACAGGTTCCGCACTTCCAGAAGGGGGGTCTGATCACTCACTTTGCCGCCCCCCGCTGATACGCCGCTGGGCCTGATCAATCAGGACCGAGATGATGATGACCACGCCGACAGAGATGAACTGCCAGAACGGTTCCACATTGATGAACACAAGCCCGTATTGGATGACCGCAATCACAAAGGCCCCGGCCACCGTGCCCAGGATCGTGCCAGACCCGCCAAACAGGCTCGCCCCGCCGATCACCACGGCGGCGACGGAATCCAGCAGCAAGGGTTCCCCCGCCTGCGCCGCACCGGCACTGAACCGCGCGGCATACAGAACACCCGCCAGACCGGCACAGATGCCCGACAGGATATACAGACGCAGCAGATGGGAACGGATGTCGATCCCCGCGCGCCGGGCCGCCTGCGCGTTGGCGCCGATGGCATAGTTATGCTGACCAAACCGTGTCTGGCTGAGCAGGTAATGCATCAACAGCACAAAGACGGCCGTCACGATGATGATCCATGGAATGCCAAAGATGCGGCCATTCCCAAGCGCCGCAAAGAACGAATTCTGCACCGGTACCGTGGTGCCATTGGCCAGCAGAAAGGCCACGCCGCGCGCCACGCCGAACATGCCCAATGTCCCGATGAAGGGTGGCACGTTCAGGCGGGATACAAGCAAGCCGTTCACGCAGCCGGGGATCATCGCCACCAGTATGGCCACCGAACCGCCGAACAGCACCGCCATTGGCATGCCCATCGTCGGCGTGGCCCAGTTGATCACATGAGCGGCCACCACGGCAGCAAGGCCCATGATGAACCCCATCGACAGATCGATCCCGCCCGAAATGATCACAAAGGTCTGCCCTGTGGCCAGCAACAGCGGGGCCACCGCAAAGATCGCGATGGACGAGATATTATAGGGATTGATGATGAAGCTGCCGCCAAAGGACACACGGCTCCAGATTTCAAAGCCGATGATCAGGGCAGCAAGAAAGAGCCAGGCCCGCAGGTCGGCAATGCGCTGCACCACGGTGCGGCTCTTTTCGGCATGGTCAGCTGGGGGCGAGATATGCCCGCCTGCCGATCCCGGCGCTTCGGTGGTCATGACATGGTCCTGTCGTCTGGATCGGGACGCTGTGGCGACAGCGGCCCCAAAGCCTGCGTGAAGGGTTAGAACCCGATGGAATGCCCCCGCGCGCCGGAAAGGGCGCGGGAGCCAAGGGCGATCAGTCGGAATAGACGTATTTTGCGATTTCCGGATCTGCCACGTTATCCTTGGTGATGATGGTGAAGCCCGTCCCGATGCTGACCGGGATCGAATTCCCCGTCAGATGCGCAAAGGCCGAAACCACGCCATAGTACCCGATCTCGGCCGGATGCTGGGCAATGGCCACGTCCACCAAACCGGTGTTGAGGTTGTCGACGATCGAGGTCGGCGCATCGAAGGCCACCACCCGGATCACCCCGGACTGACCGGCCTGCTGCACGCCATTGGCAGCACCGAGGGCCGAGAACAGGTTCGCCCCGAACACGCCCTTCAGATCGGCCTCGCGCGCAAGAACACCCTGCAACTGCGATGCGGCCTTGTTGGCGTCGTTGTCGTTGAACTGGGTCTCCAGAACCGTGACGTTCGGGAATTCCTCGGCCATCGCCTGCTTGAACCCCGCTTCGCGCTGATCGGTGGTGGAAATGCCCGGCTTCACGTTCGACACGTAAACCTTGCCTTCGCCACCAATGGCCGCTGCCAGGGCGCGCGCGGCGATCTTGCCGCCAAGCACGTTGTCGGATGCGATATAGGCCAGCGGGAAATCGGCATCTCCTGCGCCGGTCTGATACTGGCCGGTGCCGATGAACGTATCGACCGTGATCACCGGAATGCCCGCATCATGCGCCTTGCGCAGCGGCTCAACCAGCTGGGTCGTGTCGGTGGGTGCGATCAGAATCGCATCCGGTGCCCGCGCGATCACGGCGTCCAGAACCGGTACCTGCGTCACCGGGTTGAAATCCGGCGCGCCTTGGAAAACCAGCTCCACACCCAAGGCATCGGCGGCAGCCTGCGCGCCCTTTTGCATGGTGATGTAGAAGGCGTCCGTGGTCAGACCGGGGATCAGCGCGATGGTGAATTTCTTGTCCTGCGCCTGCGCGCTGCCCATGCCCATCGTCAGGGCAACGGATGCGAGGGCGGCGGCGCCCAGAATGGAACGACGTTTCATGTTTTCTCCTCCCGATGAGGCCGACATGACTGCCTCCCAGCAGGCCCATCGTCCTCGTTTCCAGTGGCACAACTGAAAGCCCGGATGGGCAAATCGTCAAGAGCAATTTTTTGCAGAAATTAGTTTCTGCAACTGCAAAGGGATTTAAGCTGGCGCAGAAAGCAGTTTCAGAACCGCCTGCGCCGTGTTGGAATCGGTGACCAGCGCGTTGATCAGATGCGCCCGCGCCGCGCCGATGATCGAGGGTGCCTTGGCCTCGCCCACCGCGACACCAATGCACAGCCGGGCCTTCTGCAACTGGCCCTGCGACACGGCAATCAGCCGGTCCGCACCATCCCAGTCGATTGGATTTCCCTGCGCATCGAAATAGTGCCGGACCACATCCCCTGCACAGTTCAGCATTTTCTGTTCGTCTGGCGTCGCAACGCTGGCCTCTGGCGGGTTCAGCGAATGGGGCAGGCCAACGCCAACAACAGCGACATCAATCCTGTCCCACAGGGCCACGGTTTGCAGAATGGTCGGGTCCGACAGGAACATTGCCCGCGATTCGGCGCTGGGCAGAACCGGCGCATGCAGGAAGTTGGCCGTTCCCCCCATCTGCTCTGCGGCAATCCGCGTGAATTCGTTGATCTGGAAATGCGCCTGGTGCTGCGACATGCCGCCGGTCGCGGGCACCACCAACACGCCCGGCATTTGCGGCAAACCTGCCTCCAACACCGCGCGAATCGTCCGCCCCCAACCCAGGGCCAGTACCGATCCTGGTGCCATGTTTGCCGTCTTCAGCATCGTCCCCAACGGCCCGGCCAAGGCCATCCCGCTCGGCGCGGCTTCGCTTACTGCCACACGGCGCAGGCCCAACTGCCGCTCAAGCTGCGCGCCCAACGCATCAGGAACCACCAGATCGCGCACCTCGATCCGCACGATCCCCTCGCTCCGCGCGCGCTGCAACAGGCGCGAGATGGTCGCCGTCGAAACGCCAAGCTGCTTGGCGATCTGAACCTGCGGCAGGTCAGATTCGTAATGCATCTTGGCAACCATGTGCATCAGCGCGCGGGTTTCACCCGCATCGGGAGAGGCGATCTGAGACAGATTGCAATTCCTTTCTGCAACGTGTTACATGCAAGTGTCACCATATCATCTTCGCGTTCCGTGGCAATCGCGATGATCTTGGGCTTGCGGTGGCAAGGCAATACTCCGGCACCCTTTCGGGCGCAACGATACAGAAAAGGCAATGGCATGACTGCGATGACGACAGCCGAACGGCGCGGGTATCAGATGATCTGTGGCGATGACGGCGCGATGATGGTGGTGGCCTGCGACCAACGCGGCGGCATGCGCACGGTGCTTGCCGCGACGCCGGAAGAGCAGGCCAAGATCGGCGCCGACGTCCTTGGCGATACCAAGATCGACATCGGGTCCTACCTCGCCCGCCATGCCACGGCGATCCTTGTCGATCCGGTCTGCGCCCTGCCCGCAATGATCGACGACGGACATCTGCACCGGTCCACCGCGCTTTTGATCGGGCTGGACGATTCAGGTTTCGGCACCACGTCTGAGGGCTATCGCATCTCCAAGCTTGTCCCCGGCATCACCGCACGGCGCGTGCGGGAACTGGGCGGCACCGGCGGCAAGATCATGGTCTATCTGCGGTCCGATATCCCCGCCGCCAATGTGGAAAACATCGCGCTTCTGAAACAGGTCATTGACGATTTTGCCGCCGAAGACCTGCTCCTTGTCGTCGAATTCCTTACCTACGCCCTGCCGGGCGAAGACAAGGCCACCCATGCCGCCGCCGTGCCGTCGCTGATCGAGGGCGGGTCGCGCATCTGTCTCGACCTCGGCTCCAAGCTTCTGAAAATCCCTTTCCCCGGCACGGCCGAGGCCTGTGCCAATATCACCCGCATGGCGGGCGATGTGCCGTGGGCGGTGTTGTCGGCGGGCGTCGATCATGGCACCTTCCTGGGGCAGGTGGAGACGGCAATGGCAAACGGTGCATCCGGGGTGATTGCAGGGCGGTCCTTGTGGAAGGATTGCATCTCGCTTGACCGCGCGGTGACGCGCGACCGGCTGACCAACATCGCGCTGCCGCGCCTGCGCGAGTTGCAGGCCGTCATTGGGCGGCACATGCCGCGCGGCTGATCATGCAGGGCAATGCCATTGGCATCGACATCGGCGGCACCAACATCCGCGCGGCGCGGGTTGCTGCGGACGGAACGATTCTGGATCGCCGCTCTGTGGCAACCGACCGTGATCCCGCAGGCTGCCTGCAAGTCTGCCTCGGCCTGATCGCCGCGCTGCGCGATGGCAATACAATGGCCATTGGCGCGGGCGTGCCGGGGCAGGTGGATTTTGACCGGCAGATCGCCTTGTCCGGTGGTTATGTCGATCTGTCGGGCCTGCCCTTTGCCGCGCTGCTGGCCGAGGTGACCGGTCTGCCCGTCACCATCGACAACGACGCCAACATGGCCCTGTTGGGAGAAGCCCGCGCCGGTGCAGCGCGCGGTTATGAAAATGTCGTACTGTTTACCATCGGCACCGGGATCGGCGGTGCCATCCTCGATCACGGCCGCATCCTGCGCGGGCGCAGCACGGCGGGGCAACTTGGCCATCTGGTTGTCATCCCCGAAGGGCGTGCCTGCGTCTGTGGGCGCCGTGGCTGTGTCGAGACGGAAAGCTCCGGCACCGCCTTTGCCACCCATCTGGCCGAAGCAGGGCTTGCGCCGCATCTGAGGGCCCAGGACCTGCTCGACTTGGCCCCGAACGACCCCCTTGCCACACAAGTGCTGACGCGCTGGGCTGCCCCCTTGCGCGCAGCGATTGACACGATGATCACCGCCACCGCGCCGGATGTGGTGCTGATCGGTGGCGGGGCAGGGGCGGCGGCCCTGGCTGCGCTGACCACCGTTCCGGCGCTGAAATCGTGGTTTGACGCACCCGTCCTGTCCGCCGCGCTGCAAGATGATGCCGGCGTGACAGGCGCCGCCTTGGCCAGCCTGCCGCGCGGCCGCCGTCTGGTGCTGGTCAACGGCGTTCCAGCCTCTGGCAAATCCCGCGTTGCCGAAGCTCTGGCGCGGGCAGGTGGGTGGCCGATCCTGTCACTCGATACGGTGAAGGCCCCCTTCCTTGCGGAATTCGCCCCGGTGGACCGTTTGACGAACCGCCGCTACGGCATTGCCGCATATCGGGCAATCTTTGACGTCATCGCACAAACCCCCCCGGATGCCACCGTGGTGATCGACGCATGGTTCGGCTTTCAACCGCGTGCCCTGCTGGAAGAGGGCCTGACCCGCGCCGGTCACGCGCAGATCGTTGAAGTCTGGTGTCATGCCCGCCCCGACACCGTTGCCGACCGCTATGCAAGCCGCGCAGGTAGCCGCCCTGTGGGTCATCCCGGGTTGGAATACGTCCCTGAACTGCGCGCTTTGGCTGCAAGGGCCGCGCCGCTTGGCGGCTTTCCCCGGATCGATGTGGATACCGAAACCGAGAGCGACCCGTTCGAACTGAAACGCCAGATCACGTTGCTGCTGGGGCCGTGATCGCCGACGCGCGGCGCGCTTTGCGCGGAAGGCCTCGCCGGGCAACGCCCCAGCCGGACGGCACCTTTTGCAAGCACAACGTAATGCAACGCTTATGTGAATTTTGGGTAACGCCACGCCTCCGTTACACTTGGTAAACATAACCTTCATCCATCTGTCATCCGCACGGCCTACGCCCCGATGGAATGCAATCGCATCCGTTGGGGGACAGCATGAATCGTTTTCTGAAAGCCGGTATTCTGAGCCTTGCCACTTTGGCAGGCGCGGGCCTTGCCTCTGCGCAAGAGGTTATTCGCTTTGCCGTGACCGATATTGACGGCGCCGAAGCCGTGCAGCGCGAAATGGGGCCGTTCAAGGACGCGTTTGAAAAGATCTCCGGCCTCAAGGTCGAATTCTTCCCCGTCTCTGGCCGCACCGTGGCGGTCGAGGCGATGGCCGCCGATCAGGTGGATTTTGTCCTTACCGGGCCTGCGGAATACGTCGTGTTCAACGCCCGTATGGATGCACAGCCGGTGGTGACGTGGAACCGCCCGGATTATTATTCGAACATCGTCGTCCTCGACAGTTCGCCCATCCAATCGACCGAGGATCTGAAGGGACAGATGATCTCGTTCGGCGAAATCGGCTCCACCTCGCAGCACCTGTCGCCCGCCACCATCCTGGCCGAGGCCGGGCTGGAATATGCCCGCGATTACGAACCGGTTTTCCTGAAGCGCAACATCGCGATGGAAGCCCTGATCAAGGGCGAAATCGCCGCCATCGGCCTGAACCTTACGCATATCAATCAGATGACCGAGGCTTTCCCCGATCAGAAACTGCGCGTTCTGCTCAAGGGCCCTGAACTGCCGAACGACATTCTCCTCGCTTCCTCCAAGGTCCCTGCCGAGGTCGTCGATACCGTGCGCCGCACCTTTGCCGACCATGGCGAAGAACTGATCGCCGCCGTGACCACCACCGAGGAGAACGAAAAATATATCGGCGGCAGCTTTACCGCCGAGGTCACCGATGCGGATTACGACACTGTCCGCAAAATGTTCGAAAACGTCGGCGTGACCGAATTCACCCAGTTCGTGGGCGAGTGATCCGCGCATGAACGCGCCGCTTCGCGCCTCTGACACCAAAACAGATCCCGCGATTGCGGGGTCTGTTCTTTCCGTCTCGCAACTGGCCAAGGCTTTCGATGGAAAGCCCGTTCTGGCCGGGCTTGATTTCACCGTGAAGGCCGGTGTGGCGACCGCCCTGATCGGGGCCAACGGGTCAGGCAAATCGACCCTGATGAAATGCCTGATCCGGCTGATCGAACCCTCTGCCGGGCGGGTGGAGATGCTCGGTCAAGATGTGCTCTCGCTCTCGCCGCGCGGCCTGCGGGCGTTTCGGGCGCAGGTGGGTGTGGTCTGGCAGAAGCACAATCTCGTTCCCCGCCTGTCGGCGCTGTCCAACGTCGTCCACGGCGTGCAGGCCCGCATGTCCGGCCCACGCGCATGGTTCCAATCGCTCGCCCCCGATGCCGTCCGCGCCGAGGCGCTGGAATGCCTCGCCCGCGTCGGTCTGGCCGATCGCGCGTTGCAACGGGTTGATAGCTTATCTGGCGGTCAGGCACAGCGCGTCGCCATCGCCCGGATGCTCATGCAGCGCCCGCGCATCATTCTGGCCGATGAACCCGATGCCAGCCTCGATCCGCAATCCGGAGAAGAGGTGATGCGCCTTCTGTCCGGGCTGGCCCGTCAGGACGGGCTGACGCTGATCATCATTTCGCATCGCATGGAACACACGCTGGAATTCTCGGACCACATCCTTGGCCTGCAACAGGGCAAGATCGTGATGGACCGCCCCACGCAGGGCACAGATGCCGCCCTGTTGCGGCGGTTCTTCGAACATCAGGAATAGCCCTATGGCAAACGGAACGGTCACCCTTCCCCGGTTCGAACACCGCAGCATCGGTGAATATATCGGCATGGTTGTGGTGCTGGCACTGGTTGTGTCCAGCATCGCCGCAACGGCCCCGCAACTGGATGCGCTGGGCCGGGGGATCGAACGGTTGTTCGCGCCCTCGGGGCTGCTTGCGCAGATGTTCCCGCCCGACATCAGCCGGATTGACCGGATCGCGCTGAAAATGCTGGAAACCCTCCAAATGGCCGTGGCGGGGGCGGCGCTTGGCCTGATCTTTGCCGTGCCCTTCGCCATTCTGGCGACCGACCGCCTGTCACCCCATCCCCTTGTCCGCATTGCGGCCCGGGGCGTCATAGCACTGTTCCGCACGATCCCCGATCTGGTCTGGGCGATCTTCTTCATCATTATGGTGGGCCTTGGCCCCGCCGCAGGCGTGCTGGCCATCATGGTCGACAAGATCGGCTTTGCCGGCCGCTTCTTCGCCGAAGCGATGGAAGAGGCCGACACCGGCCCACAAGACGCCCTGCGCGCCATCGGGGCCAGCCGGATGGGCATCATCTTCTCCGCCGTCTTTCCCGCTTGTCTGCCTTCCTTCACCGCCACTTCGCTTTTCGCGCTGGAAAAGGCCGTGCGCGGATCGGCGGCGCTGGGGCTGGTGGGCGCGGGCGGGATCGGAGTGGACCTCAAGGTCGCCTTCGATCTGTTCAACTATGACGAGGCGCTGACGATCATCCTGATGCTCTTCGCGCTCGTGATGCTCGTCGAACAAGGGTCTAGCTGGATCCGGTCCAAACTGATCTGAAAACAGGGGCTGCAATGACAACCGACACCGCGCATCGCTATTGGAACGAAGAATGGCGCAAGGCCGACGGTTCCTCAAAATGGGCGCAAGCCGAAGAAGAGGTGCTCACCCATGCCGCCACCCTGCCCAAGGGCGCGCGGGTGCTGGATCTGGGGGCCGGGATCGGGCGGCACGCGCTGGCTTTGGCGCGCATGGGCTGCAAGGTGCAGGCGCTGGATGCCGCTATGGAATCCACCCGCGTGATCGGCCTTGCCGCCCGCGCCGAAGGGTTGGAGATCGGTGTCCAGCAAGGATCGATGACCGAACTGCCCTATCCCGATGGCAGCTTTGACCACGTCCTTTCCTGGAACGTGATCTATCACGGCGATGAAACCGTCCTGCGCGCCACGCTGGCCGAGGTGGCCCGCGTCCTGCGGCCCGGCGGCACCTTCATGGCCACCATGCTGTCGGCCCGCCGCATCCCGGTGGAACAGGCCAAGGCACCGGGACGCGAGATTTCGCGCAACACCTGGGTCTTCGAATGCGAAGGCGACAAGGTCCACCCCCATTACTTCTGCGACGCCCGCGATCTTCTGGCCCTTTTCTCAGGGTTCGAGCCGCTTTCCCTGATCGACCGCGAACATGAAACCCCCGGCTCATGGCATTGGCACATTCTGGCGGAGCGGATCTGATGGAGGCCATCCTCATCGAAGGCGCGCGGGTCATTTTCGAAGACCGCACCGAACGCGCCTCTGTCCGCATCGAAAGCGGGCGCATCACCGGGTTGGATGTCGCGCGCGACGGTGCCGCCCTGATCGACGCGCGGGGCAAGACACTCGCCCCTGCCTTTGTCGATATCCACGGCGATGCCTTTGAACGCCAGATCATGCCCCGCCCCGGTGTCACCGTCCCCATCGACGCCGCCCTTCTGGAAACCGACCGCCAGCTTGCCGCCAACGGCATCGCCACCGCCTATCATGCGCTGACCCTTAGCTGGGAACCCGGCCTGCGGTCCGTGCAAACCGGGTGGGACATGCTCCACGCTCTCACCCGCCTGCGCCCGCGCCTGACGGTGGAAAACCGCCTGCAACTGCGCTGGGAAACCTTTTGCCCCGACGCAATCCCCCTGATGGCCGAGGCTTTGGCCGCCAAGGACGTGCCCTCCGTTGCCTTCAACGATCACACCTCCTCTGCGCTTTTGCACCCCGCAATCGCGCTGCATGACCGCCCCTTCGACCTCGTCCCCGATTACCCGGTAACGGAAGTGCAGGCCCCTGCCTTCCGGGCCAAGATGGATGGCCGTGCCAAGCGGTCGCATATGGATCTTGATGCCTATGTTGCGCTGATGATGTCGGTCTGGAACCGCCGCCCGCGTGTGGCCGATGACATCGCCGTTGTCGCGGCCATGGCGGCAGAGCGCGGCGCGCCCATGCTCAGCCATGATGACAGCCAGACCGAAACCCGCGATTTCTACCGCGCCCATGGGGCATGCATCGCCGAATTCCCGATGCATGAACGGGTGTTCCTCTCGGCGCGGGAAAAGGGCGATTGGATCGTCCTGGGTGCCCCCAACGCCATGCGCGGCGGCTCTCACCTCGGATCACCCGGCGCGGCAGATATGATCACGCGGGGCCTGTGCG
The DNA here is from genome assembly GCA_943370085.1 of Variovorax paradoxus. Lineage (GTDB taxonomy): Bacteria > Pseudomonadota > Alphaproteobacteria > Rhodobacterales > Rhodobacteraceae > Paragemmobacter. The sequence goes on from CALRPT020000020.1 coordinate 17,729, forward strand.
ATATTCTGGCCTCCGATTACTTCTACCCGGCCATGCTTGGCGCCGTGACACGCCTCATGGCCGATGGCGTGGCCAGCCTGCCCGCGCTGTGGAAACTCGTCTCCACCAACCCGGCGGCGGCCATGGGCCTTACCGACCGGGGCCGCATCGCGCCGGGTCAGCGCGCCGACCTGCTGCTGCTGGACTGGCCCGATCAGGGCATCCCCGCGCCGATCCGCACCTGGGTATCCGGACGCGGCGGCTATTCCGCCCTGCCGGATGGGGCGCTGCATATGGCCCAGATGGCCTGAACAAAGGGGGAAATGCCATGACCGACACTTTCGCCGCCGAAGGAACCGACCCGGATTTCACCTATTCCCATCCGGGCCAATCCCGCTTTCGCCGCGCCCTGATCCGCGCTGTGGAACGCGCCAGCGGCCAGCCGATGCTGCGCGGCCTCTACATGGATTGGCAATCCGGTCCGCGCCGGGATGAAACGGTGTTCGATGCTGCCCTTCGCCTGCTGCGGATCGCGCCCCGCACCACATGGCATGCGCCGCTTTCCAGCATCCCGCAAACCGGTGGTCTCCTCCTCGTGGCCAACCACCCCTATGGGATCATCGACGGGCTGGCGCTGGGCCAGTTGGGCATGCGCCTGCGCGGCAATGTGCAGATCCTGACCAACAGCGTCCTCTGTCAGCCGCCCGAAATCGCGCCGCATTTGTTGCCGATCGATTTCAGCGGCACCGCCGAAGGGCGCAAAGCCTCGGGTCAAAGCCGCCGTCTCGCGGTAGAGCTTCTGACCGCAGGCAAGGTCGTCGCTATCTTCCCCGGCGGCGGCATCGCCACCGCCAATGCCCCCCTGCGGGGCCGCGCCCATGATGCGGAATGGCACAGCTTCCTCGGCCGCCTCGCCACCATACCCGGCGTCACCACGCTGCCCGTGCATTTCGGGGGCCAGAACTCGCGCCTGTTCCAGATCGCCAGCCACCTGTCCTATCCGCTGCGCATCGCGCTCATCTTCCACGAAACCCGCCGCTTGATGGGCCGCCCGCTGGACATGACCGTGGGCAGCCCGATCACGGCCCACAACCTGGCCGGAACCCCCCGGTCCGAGATCGCCGCCGAACTGCGCCGCCGGACCATGGCGTTGGGCGGGCAGGGGGATGAGGTTTTCGTCTGGCCGTCCCATGTGAAGTGGTAGGGCGCGGAGGTTACCCCACCCGCCGCCCCGCAACCCAGGTCCCGCGCAGCATCCCCGCATCGCCAAAGCGATGCACCCGGATGACATCCGCGCGCTTGCCCACGGCAATCTCGCCCCGATCCGTCAACCCGGTCGCCGCCGCAGGCGCGCTGGTCACCGTGGCCACCGCCCGCGCCAGATCCCCCCACTGATCGCCCAGCATCAGCGCCCCCGACAGCAGCGATGACGGCACATAATCCGATGACAGGATGTCCAAGAGCCCCTCATCGGCCAGCGTATGCGCCGCCACATTGCCGGAATGCGATCCGCCCCGGATCAGGTTCGGCGCCCCCATCATCACCGCAATCCCCTGCGCCCGGCAGGCTCGCGCGGCCTCGGCCGTGGTGGGAAACTCAGCGAACTGCGCGCCATGCCGCGCCGATTGCGCCACATGCCCCTCGGTCGTGTCATCATGGCTGGCCAGCACCGCGCCATAGCGCCGCGCAGCCTCTACCGCCGCCTCCTCATGCGCCGTCCCCATCAGGGCAGACAGTGCCTTCTGCCCTTCGACATGCTCCACGAATTCGGCCTCGGAAAACCCGTGCTTGCCGCAGACGTAATTCTTCAACTGCGTCAGGTCGCGAAACTGCCGCTGCCCCGGCGTGTGATCCATCAGGCTGACGATCCCCACCCCATCCTGTGGCCCGAACTTGCCCAATTCCGCGATCAGCGTTTCGGAACAGACCTCCGCCCGCAGATGCAGCAGGTGGCTGATCCGCAGCGCCCCCGCCTCGCGCAACGCGATGATCTCATCGGCCAGCGCGCGGGCATATTCGCCATAGTTCGACTTGGATTTCGACACCACCGATCCCACACGCAGCGCATCGAACACCGTGGTGATCCCCACGCTCGCCAATTCCGCATCATGCGCGATGATGGCGGCCCCATGGGGCCAGGCCACCTTGGGGCGCGGCTCGATATGGCGTTCCAGATTGTCGGTATGCAACTCGATCAGACCGGGCATCAGCAGGTCGCCGCCCATATCCTCGGCCCCCTTGGGCACCGCCGCCCCCTCGACGATATCGGCAATGACCCCGTCCCGCAGAACAAGCGCGCCTCGGCGCGTCTCGCCCCCCAGAACAAGCATCGCGTTGGCAAGGATCGTTTCGGTCATGTCATCTGTCCGGCAATTGCAGGCAGCCAGAGCCGCCGTGATAGATTAAAGAGCTGTTCAAATGGCGGCTCTCCGTCACACCCATGTGACAGAACTTCGCTAGGCAACGGACCATGACCGAATTCACACGTTACGCGATCTATTACGCCCCGCCACCCGGCGACTTTGCCGCCCGCGCCAACGCCTGGCTGTCGGACGCCGCGCCCGATCTGCCCGGTCTGCCGCGCCCGCCTGCGGAACTTACCACCGCCCCCCGGCGCTACGGCTTTCACGGCACGATCAAGGCCCCGTTCCGCCTCGCCGAAGGCGTGACCGTGCAGATGCTGCAAGCCGACATCGCTGCCCTTGCCGCCCGGCTGCCTGCGGTCAGAATGGGTGGCCTGCGGCTCGAAATCCTCAAGGGCTTCCTCGCCCTGACGCCCGAAGGCGATGAGACCGATCTCCTCGCCCTCGGCGCCGAGGTTGTCAGTCGCCTCGATCCGCTCCGCGCCCCCCTGACCGAGGCCGACATCGCCCGCCGCCGCCCCGACCGCCTGACCCCGCGCCAACGCGAACTCCTTGCCCGCTGGGGCTATCCCTATGTGATGGAGGAATTTCGCTTCCACCTCACCCTGACCGACGCTCTGCCGCCCGATGCGGCCAAAGCCACCGCCACCATCCTTGGCCCCTGGTTGGCCGAGGTGCTGCCCCATCCCTTCGAAATCGCGGATATCAGCCTTTTCGGCGAAGACACGCAGGGTCGATTCCATCTTTTGCATCGCTATCCGCTCACCGGCTGAACAGCGGCCAACATCCGCGCCACCCCGGTCTCCAGCGGCCCATCATTGCAGATGTCGATGACCTCCAGCCCCGCCGGCACGTCATAGCTGGCCCTCTGCACTCGTGCGGAAATCTCCTCGCGCGTCTCGCGCCCGCGCGCCAGCAGCCGTTCCATCAACACCGCCGATGGCGCGGTCACGCGGATCACCACCAGATCCGGAAAGATCTCTGCCGCCGCTTCCAGCGCGGCGCGCGATCCGTTGAACAGAACATCCCGCCCCGCCATCCGTTCCGCAATCTGCAGCGCAGGCAGCCCATAGCGCAGCCCATGCGCCCGCCAGTCCAGCACGAATTCCCCCCGCGCCTTGCGCTTGGCGAACACCGCCTCGCTCACCCCCTCGAAATCCTCGCCGCCCAACGCCTCGGGTCGCGTGATCACCCGCCGCACAATCAGCAGGTCCGGCCGCGCCTGCCGCACCGCCTCGATCAGCGTGTCCTTCCCTGCGCCCGATGGTCCGACAACCGCAAACAACCGCCCCGTCATGCCGCCGCCTTTGGGGTAAAGGCCGTCACATCCACGAACCGGTCACAGACCCGCGCCCGCGCCGCCTCGTCATGGAAAATCCCCAGGATCGCCGCCCCCCGCGCCTTGGCCGCCTCGATCAGCCCCAGCACCACCTCGCGGTTCGCGGCATCAAGGCTTGCCGTCGGCTCATCCAGTAACAGCGCCGGATAGGGATGGATGAACCCCCGCGCGATGTTCACCCGCTGCTGCTCCCCACCCGAAAACGTGGTGGGCGACAGCGACCACAGCCGTTCCGGTATGTTCACCTGTCTAAGCAGCGCCACCGCCCGGCCCCGCGCCTCGGCCAAGGGGTACCCCAGTGTCAATAGCGGCTCCGCCACCACATCCAGTGTCGGCACCCGCGGCACCACACGCAGAAACTGGCTCACATAGCCCAACGTCTCGCGCCGCAGCGCGATGATCTCGCGCGGGGTCGCCTGCGTGATATCCGTCCCGGAAATGCGGATGCTGCCCGTTGCGGCAAGGTAGTTGCCATAAACCATCCGCATCAGCGTGGATTTCCCCGCCCCCGACGCGCCCACCAGCCCCACGCATTCGCCGGGCGCCACCGACAGGGTCGCATCCGCCATCACCCGGATCACCGCGCTGCCCTGATTGTGCAGGGTGAATGTCTTGGAAAGCGCTGATATTTCGATCATGTCACACCTGCAAAACGGAAGAGACGAGCAATTGGGTATAGGCATGCTGCGGATCGTCCAGCACCTGATCCGTCAGACCCTGCTCCACCACATGCCCCGATTTCATCACCATCAGCCGATCGGCCAGCAACCGCACCACGGCCAGATCATGCGTCACGATGATGGCCGAAAGCCCCATCTCCCGGACCAGCCCGCGCAACAGGTCCAGAAGCCGCGCCTGCACGCTGACATCGAGGCCTCCCGTTGGTTCATCCATGAACACCAGCCGTGGCCCCGTCACCAGATTGCGCGCGATCTGCAACCGCTGCTGCATCCCGCCGGAAAAGGCGCTGGGCCGGTCGTCGATCCGCTCGGCGGCAATCTCAACCCGGCCCAGCCAATCCGTCGCCCGCGCGCGGATGTCGCCATAGTTCCGCGCGCCCACGGCCATCAGCCGCTCGCCCACATTGCCACCCGCCGTCACCCCCATCCGCAACCCGTCGCGCGGGTTCTGGTGGACAAAGGCCCAATCCGTGCGCGACAGCCGCCGCCGCTCAGGCTCGGTCATCGCCAGCACATCGCGCGGCCCCTCCGCGGTGGCAAAGATCACCTGACCCTGATCCGGGGTCAGATGCCCCGCCAGACAGGACAGCAGCGTCGATTTCCCCGATCCGCTCTCGCCTACAATCCCCAGCACCTCGCCCGGCCACAACTCGAACCCCACATCCGCGCAGCCGATCCGCGCGCCATAGCGCTTGGTCAGCCCCCTAACGGAAAGCAGCGGCCCCTGCGGCTTCATCTTGGCGGAAATACCCAATTCCACAGCCCCCATCACGCGACCCCCTCGGTCAAAGGGACACCCAACCGCCCCACATGCCCCGCCTCGCGGCGGCAGCGGCAATGATCCGTGTCGGAACAGACAAACATCCGCCCGCCCTGATCATCAGTGATCACCTCATCCAGATAGCTGTCCGCCGCACCGCACAGATCGCAATCATGCGGCGCTTTCGATGCCTCGAACGGGTGATCCTCGAAATCGAGGCTTACCGCCTGCGTATAGGGCGGCAGCGCATAGATGCGCTGCTCCCGACCCGCGCCGAACAACTGCAGCGCCGGACTGCCCGACAGTTTTGGATTGTCGAACCGCGGGATGGGCGACGGGTCCATCACATAGCGCCCCTCCACCTTCACCGGATAGGCATAGGCGGTGGCGATATGGCCGTGCCGCGCGATGTCTTCATACAGCTTCACATGCATCAGCCCGTATTCCTCAAGGCTGTGCATCTTGCGCGTCTCTGTCTCCCGCGGCTCCAGAAACCGCAGCGGTTCCGGGATCGGCACCTGATAGACAAGGATCTGATCCTCGGTCAGCGCCTGTTCGGGGATACGGTGGCGGGTCTGGATCAGCGTCGCCTCGCCCGTCGCCTCGGTCGTGGCCACCCAGGCGGTGCGCTGAAAGAACTTGCGGATCGACACGGCATTGGTGGTGTCATCCGCGCCCTGATCGATCACCTTCAGCACATCCTCGGGCGTCAGACAGGCCGCCGTCACCTGCACCCCGCCCGTGCCCCAGCCATAGGGCATCGGCATCTCGCGGCTGGCAAAAGGCACCTGATAGCCGGGCACGGCAACCCCTTTCAGGATCGCGCGGCGGATCATCCGCTTTGTCTGTTCGTCCAGATAGGCAAAGTTATAGGCTTGTTCGGTCATTCTCCGATCTCCTCGGCCCCGATTTCCTTGGCAAGGCGGCGCAGGGTGACGGGCAGGTCGGCCAGAACATCCTCCGGGCGCAAGTGCAGGCTGCGATATCCCAACATCGCGAGACCCGCCGCGGGGGCCCTGTCCACCGCGCGGTCATGGGTCTCGTCCAACAGGTCGATCACGAACCGACGAGACGGAATGAGGAAATCCACGATCCACGGCCCCACAGGCACCTGCCGTCGCACTGAGAGCCCCTGAAAACGATGCCCGCGCAGCGCCTGCCAGAGCACCCGCTCGGCAGGCGTCATCGACGCCCGCAAAGCGCGGGCGTGCACGCGCTGACCATCGTTGCAATAGAATGGCATCCGGCGCACCCCCTCCCCAACCCTCCCCCGTGCCGGGGGAGGGAGTTTCAGGCCCCAGCCTGCAATGAGGGGCGTTAAGACGTCCTTAAGCGCATCACCTCTCCCTCCCCCGGCACGGGGGAGGGTCGGGGAGGGGGTGGTCACGCATGAAAACCGGCCGATCATTCCGCCGCCTCCCGCATCGCGCTGGCCTCAACCTCGGCCCGCAACTTGCGCACCAGTTCCAGCTCGCTCTGGAAATCCACGTAATGCGGCAGCTTGATATGCTCCAGAAACCCGGTCGCCTGCACGTTGTCGGCATGCATAAGGACGAATTCTTCGTCCTGTGCGGGTGCACCGGTGTCATCCTCGCCCAATTCCTTCCAGCGTAACGCCCGGTCCACAAGGCTCATCGCGATGGACTTGCGCTCGTTCTGACCAAAGGTCAGCCCATAGCCCCGGGTGAATTGCGGCGGTTCGGTGCGCGATCCCTTGAACTGGTTTACCGTCTCGCATTCCGTCAATTCCACCTCGCCGATGCAGATGGCGAACCCCAGTTCGGGCACCTCCATCTCCACCGCCACCATCCCGATCCGCAACTCGCCCACAAAGGCATGGGTCCGCCCGTAACCGCGCTGGGTGGAATAGGCGAGGCCAAGGATGAACCCCTCATCCCCCCGCGCAATGGCCTGCAACCGCGTGACGCGTGCTGCGGGCAATTCCATCGGCTCGCGCGTCAGGTCTGGCGGCGGGGTGTCGTCGGTGGGGGCTTCCTCGATCATCCCGTCCCGGTTCAGGAAAGACGTGATATGCGGCACGGCCGCCGCCATCGCGGGCGCACGCGGCGCCACCGGGGGCTCACCATTGGCCTCCAGCGTGAAATCCAGCAGACGGTGGGTATAGTCGAACGTCGGCCCCAGCACCTGCCCGCCGGGTGCATCCTTGAAGGTCGCGCTGATCCGCCGCGTCACCGCCATCTGCGCGGTCTCCACGGGTCGCGACACACCATGCCTGGGCAGGGTGGTGCGATAGGCGCGGATCAGGAACACCGCCTCGATCAGATCGCCGCGCGCCTGCTTGATCGCCAGAGCCGCAAGGTCCGGGTCATACAGCGACCCCTCGGCCATCACCCTGTTTACCGCCAGCCGCAACTGCTCGCGGATTTGCGCGGTGGTCAGTTCCGCGACCGACGGATCGCCCCGCCGCTCTTCGGCCAGATAGGCATGCGCATTGTCGATGGCCCGCTCGCCGCCCTTTACCGCCACATACATCAGACATTCTCCACGGTGGTGGACCGGGGCAACCCGGCAATGCGGGTTCCCGCCGTCAGAAAGGCATCGAAGCCAAGCGGGAACAGCGCACGATTGGCGCGAAACGCCTCCCCTTCGGGCAGCGACAGATGCGCCTCATCCTTGATACCCGGCCCCGTCAACCGCGCCCCGCGTGGCTCCAGCGCGTCGCATTCCACGATCAGGGTGCAGGCCCGGTCCGGATATTCCGGCGTCCCGATGGCAAAGCGGTCCACAGGGGTCAGTGCGTCCCAAGTGCCAATAGCAAAGGCCGCCTCTGCAGCCCCGGCAAAAGGCGCTCCGATATGAAAGGTGATCCACTCCCGCACCGCCGCCGTGTCATGCGCACCCACCAGATGAACCGGCGTCGTCCCATCCAGCAGCGTCAGCGCCAAAGTTCCCGCCGCCACTGACAGCGGCGCAGGCGGCACTGCCCCACCCAGTTCCGCAATCCGCCCCGGCCGCGCCATCACGTCCAGACAGGCGCGAAACGCCCGTGCGGCATCAATCGGCGGGTCGGCAAAGCCGCCTGAAAGCGCGTCGGTCCCATGAACAGAAAGCGTCATTTGTCCTCTCCCCGCACCATGGTGAAGAACTCTACCTTCGTCGCTGCCGCCTTCTCGGCCCGGTCCCGCCGCGCGGTTTCTTCCGCCTCGGCCAACGGCGCCAGCACCCGCGCCCGAACCCCTGCCGCCTCGCCTGTCTGCATCAGCGCATCCACCACAGCCGCCCGCCGCGCATGATCCCGGCCCCGGCCTTGCACCACGGCATGGCCAACCGCACCCGAGGCCAGCCGCAGGCTGCACCGCGTCACCGTCATCTCGCCCAGATTGAACGGCGCGCCCGTCGCCCCCGCCCGCCCGCGCACCATCACCGCGCCAATCTCGGGCGCGCGCAGCAGGCTGTGATCGGGCAGCGGATCGGGCATCAGCACGGCCAGTTGCGCCGCCTTTGCGCGGGCCAGAAGGCCCATCCAATTCTGGCGTTCAGAGGCATCGGGGGCTTGGCTAGACATCTTTTGTCACTTGTCCATTATCCTATACAACTATACAAATTCTATACAGGCGCTGTCGAGACGCTGGTGCGAAGCTTTGGTGAAACTTCCATGACAGGGGGGCGGATGGCCCGGTCATCCATCTGGCGGGAAATCGCGGCCACGTTGCGGGCCGAAATCGCACGCGGCCATGTCTCGCCCGGTGGCCGCCTCCCGACTGAGGCGGAAATGGCGGCCCGTTTCGGCGTGAACCGCCACACAGTCCGCCACGCGCTTTCCGCGCTGGCCGAGGCCGGCCTCGTCCAATCCCGCCGCGGCGCGGGCGTCTTCGTCACCGGTCGCGCGACGGATTACCCCCTTGGCCGCCGCGTGCGGTTCCATCAGGCGGTCACCGCAGCGGGCATGACCCCCTCCCGCCGCCTGACGCGGCTGGAAACCCGGCCCGCGGACACGGTTGAGTCCGCGCAGCTGTCGCTGCCCTCCGGCGCAAGCGTTCATGTGGTGGAAGGCGTGTCGCTTGCCGATGGGCAGCCGCTGGCGATGTTCCGGTCAATCTTTCCCGCAGACCGTTTCCCCGACCTGCCCCGCCTGCTGGAAGGATCAGGTTCGATCACCGCCGCCCTCGCGGCCTGCGGCGTGCCCGATTACACCCGCGCCTCCACCCGGCTGACGGCCAAGGCCGCAAAGCCGATGCTGGCGCTTGCCCTGCAAATCAAGGAAGGTGCACCTGTCCTGCGCACCGTCGCCATCAATGTCGACGCGGCCGGGGTGCCGATCGAATACGGCACCACCTGGTTTGCCGGGGATCGCATTACACTTACGGTTGATCCGGCCTGATCTGTCATACCGCCGTTGCAGGCCAAGGTTATCCACAGGGCATTGAACTGTGCGAGGTGCCATGTCCGCTTTTCTGCCCCCCCTGCGCCTTGTCGGCGCGGATGTCCTGACCGGTGATGCCTTTGTTGCCCGCGCGGTTGGCATCAGTCATGGGCAGCTCGTGGATCCGTCCGGCTTGGCAGAGGTGGACCTGTCCGGCTACTGGCTCTTGCCCGGCATCATCGACCTGCACGGCGACGGGTTTGAACGGCAGATAGTCCCCCGCCCCTCTGCCCCCTTTCCCCTGAAGGATGGCCTTGCCGCCACCGCGCGTGAGGCGGCGGCGCATGGCGTGACCACTGCTTTCCTGGCCCAAAGCTGGAGCTGGGAAGGCGGCTTTCGCGGCCCTGAACATGCCGAAGCAATGATGTCCGCCGTGCAGGATTTCCGCCAGACGGCACTGGTCGATCTGCGGGTGCAGATCCGCGCCGAAACCCATCTGGTTGATGCCGTTCCCCGCCTGATCGCGGCGGTGGAACGGTTCCGCGTCGGCTATGTGGTGTTCAACGATCATCTGGAAGAAGGCTTCCAGATGCACCGCCGCAACCCCGATGGTTTCGGCCATTGGGCGCGCAAGGCGGGCCTGACCGAGGTGCAGTTGCTTACCCGAATGGAATCCGCGCGCGCCAAGGCGCGCGATGTGCCGCGCGCGCTGTGCATGATGGCGGGCGCCTTCGATCGGCTTGGGGTAACCTATGGCAGCCATGACGACCCCGATGCCGAAACGCGCGAGGTCTACCGCATGATCGGGGCAAAGGTGGCCGAATTCCCGACCACCCGCCGCGCCGCCGCTGCCGCCCGTGCCGCAGGCGATCCGGTGATCATGGGTGCGCCCAACGTCGTGCGCGGCGGGTCACAGGCCGGCAACATCGCCGCCGTGGAACTGATCCGCGACAGGCTGTGTGATGCGCTAGTTTCGGATTACCACATCCCCGCCTTGCCGCTGGCCGTCTGGGCGCTGGTCGATCAGGGCATCCTGCCGCTCGCTTCTGCCTGGCGGCTGGTGTCGGAAGGCCCGGCACAGGTGCTCGGGCTGGTGGACCGTGGCGTTCTGGACTCGGGCCTGCGCGCCGATCTGGTCGCCGTCCATCGCGACAGCCGCGCCATCGAGATGGTCATCGCCGGTGGCCGTATGGCGCATCTGTCGGGTGAGGCGGCGGCGCGCCTCTGTGCCGTCACCGCCGCAGCCCGCATGGCTGCGGAATGACCTAGGCGCCGTAGCGCTCCAGAAACGCCTCTGCCTTCATAACCCTGAAATCCTCCAGCGCACCGCGCAGGCGGGTATGGTCCCAATCCCACCACGCCAGCGCCAGCAGCCGGTCGATCACGGCATCCGAAAACCGCTGCCGGATCGGCTGCGCCGGAACCCCCGCCACGATGGCAAAGGGCGATACATCCCGCGTCACCACCGCGCCCGACGCGACAATCGCCCCGATGCCCACCGTCACCTCAGGCTTGATGATCGCGCCATGCCCGATCCAGCAATCCGCCCCCAGCACGCAGCGCCGCGCTGCGCGTGCGGCAAAGAAATCCGGGTCATCCGCCGCATCATCCCAGTAATAGCTGGAGCGATACAGAAAATGGTGCTGCGCGGCATGGGTGAACGGATGATCCGTGGGCCCGATGCGGGTAAAGGCCGCAATATTGGCGAACCGCCCCACGGTGCAATTCGCGATATCGGCATAACGGTCGCAATAGGCGTAATCCCCGAACTCCGCATTCTGCACCCGGCTGCCCTGCCCGATCTCGACATAGGCCCCGAAGGTGGCATTCACGATCTGCGTATCAGCATGCAGCAAGGGCGCATCGGGCGACAGTTTCGGCATGTCATTCCCCCTTGATCAGCTTGCGCCGCAGCCAGCCGGAAAAGCTGTCCATCGCCATGACCATCAGAATGATCAGCACCATGTAATAGGCCACCTCTTCCCAATCCTTCTGGGTCTGGATCGCCTGTGTTAGCATCAGCCCGATGCCACCACCCACAATCGCCCCAACCACCGTCGCGCTGCGGGTGTTGGATTCCAGATAATACAGCACCTGGCTCAGCAGCACCGGCGTCACCTGGGGGATCACGCCGAACCGTGCGCGCTGAAACGCCGTGGCGCCCGTGGACCGGATGCCTTCCACCTGCTTTTCGTCGATATTCTCCAGCGCTTCAGAGAAGGTTTTCCCGAAACTGCCGATGTCCGTGATCATGATCGCAAGCGCCCCGGTCATCGGCCCCGGCCCAAAGGCACGCGACAGGATGATCGTCCAGATCAACCCGTCCACCCCCCGCACGAAATCGAACACCCGACGCAGGGCAAAGCGGACAGGGGCCAGCAGATTGAAATTCCGCGCCGCTACAAAGGCCAGCGGAAGCGAGATGATCGCCGCCCCGAACGTGCCGAGGAAGGCCATCAGAATCGTCTCGAATATGGCCCAAACGACATCGCCATGCCGCCACATCTTGTTGTACCAGACGTCCTGCACCATGGCGGTGATGTTGGCGCGCTCGGGATCCACACGTTCGCCCCCAAGCGCCAACCCGGCGAGTTCAAGGAACCCCTTCCCGTTGAACGGGCTTTCCAGATCAAAGAAGAACAGCTCCCACCCCGCGAAATAGCGGAACGTCTCTACCTTTGACCGCGTATAGGTGAACCGTCCGGCCTCTGTCGTGACCGACACGCGGTTGCCGGAGGCGTTGATCCAGTCGGGCAGCGGCTCTGGCGCGGTCAGGCGCAGGCCGCCGCCTTCAGGGCGGATGTCGATGGTGCCATACCCCGGCACCACGAACCGCGCCCCGTTGGCGTCATAGGTGACGACATGGCCAGTCCCCAGATCGATCACCGTCCGGTCACCGTCCACCGTCACCCAATCGGGATGCACGCCCTCGGGATAGGTGCCCTTCGCCTCGCCCTCGATGGCGGTGGTCAGTTCGCCGCTCCGGTTGTCGCGGGTGATGTGCACCTTGTGCGACACGAAATCCGCCATCAGGATCGCGGCATTGTCCATCCGCGCGCGCTGGGCAAGACCGGGCAGATCAAAGCTGAAGAAGATATAGGTGAAATAGGCCAGCAGCACCGCAGGCACCGACAGCGCCATCAGACGGCGGCGGCGCATCCGGGAAAGGATCGGCGCAGCCTGAGGTTGGGCAAAGCTTGCTGTCATGTCAGCGCCCCGTCACAAGTTTTTCGCGCCCACGATCCGACAGCCGGTCGATGACGACGATGGTCAGGAAAAGCACAAGGAAAATGGCGACAACCTGATCGTAACGCCCACCCCCCCATTGCATGGCGATCTTCAACTCATACCCAATCCCGCCCGCGCCCACGAAGCCCAGAATGGCCGAGGCGCGGACATTGATCTCGAACCGCAGCAGCGCATAGGACAGCCAGTTCGGCGCCACCTGCGGGATGATGCCAAACCACATCTGCTGCCCCCAAGAGGCACCGACAGACGACAGCCCCTCGACCGGTTTCAGATCGGCATTCTCGGCCACTTCGGAAAAAAGCTTGCCCAATGCGCCTGCCGTATGGATGGCAATTGCAATCATCGCCGGTACCGGCCCACCGCCCAGTATGTAGATCAGCATCAAGGCAATCACGATCTCCGGCAGCGCCCGCAGCGCATCCGTCACCCGCCGCAGCACAGGGATCAGCCGCGGCCAGCGCGCCAGCCCGCGCGTCATCAGAAGCGACAGAAAGGCCGCGATCAGCGCCCCGATCAGCGTGGACACCAGCGCGATGTTCACTGTCTCGATCAGTGACGGCACGGCCTGCCACATCAGCCCCGGCAGATTGGCCTTCTTTTCCCAGGCCTCTGCCAGAACTTCGGCCGGAAAATCGCCAAGCCGCTGCAATCCATCCAGAAAATCACCCGCATTGCGCTCTTGCGCCACCATGAAACCCGATGCCATGGCAGCCACGAAAAAGATCAGCAGCACCCCGCCATACAGGCGTTTGCGGCGCAGATCATGCAGATAGGCGGCGGCTGGCGTCGCGGGCTTCTTTCCCGGCTCCGGCCCAAAGGCTACGTCGACCATCACTCGGCTTTCGTTTCTGGATATGAAAAAAGGCCGGGCCATCGCATGGCCCGGCCAGTGGGGGAAAGAGGTATCAGTTCGTGGCTTCTTCCAGCATCCGCGCGGCAACCACGCCTTCATATTCGGAATGCACAACCGGCACGAAATCCTTGGCATCGCCCGCAGCCACGCCATAGGCGCATTCCGCATCGGTCTGCCACAGGTTGTCCGTCAGGGTGATGACCTTCGCCTTCACATCGGCGGGCAGCGCAGCCCGCACGACCATCGGGCCTTCTGGGATCATCTTCGACCGCCAGATTTCCACGATGTCGTTCATGTCGACGAGGCCCGCATCCGCTGCGCGCCGGAATGCGCCGGAATTGTAGCCGTCTTCCCAGTTGCCCAGCCCGTCAGCCCAGGACACGCCCGCTTCGAAATCGCCATTGGCGACGCCGACGATGGTCTGTTCATGCCCGCCCGAAAACTTCACTTCTGCAAAGTATTCCTCCAGCTTGCCGAACTTTTCCGTCAGCTCCGCACCCGGAACCAGATAGCCCGAGGTGGAGTTCGGATCGGCAAAGGCAAACGACTTGCCCTTTGCTTCGTCCATTGACGTGATGCCCGAATCCTTGCGCGCAAAACCGATGGAGTAATAGCCGGTCGATCCGTCCACGTTCTGCTTGGTCAGCGCCAGCTCCACGGCGGCCGGGTCCGTCAGGTAGATTTTGGCATAGGCCGAAGCACCCAGCCACGCCATATCCAGCGTGCCGCCCAGCAGGCCCTGGATCACGCCGTCATAATCGGCGGGGGTGAACAGCTTGACCGGAACGCCCAGCTCGGCCTCGATCTTGGCGCGATAGCATTCCTGCGAGGTCAGGCGATCCTGGGCATTTTCGCCGCCAAGGATGCCGATGTTGAATTCGGTGATTTCCTGCGCGTGGACCGCGCCGGACAGGGTGGTGGTGGCAGCAAGGATGGCAAGCAGGTGCTTCATCGGAACGCTCCGTGTTGAAAGACCCCGGAATCGGGGCCGGTTAGGAAAATCAGGCAAGCATTTCATCGGCATAGGCATCATCGCCTGCCGCACCGAGCCGCTCGATCGAGGTCGACGTCGCGCCTTCGTTGAAGGACGCATCGGCGCCGTAGATGTCGCGTGCGACGCCGGTGGTCAGCTGGTCGGGGGTGCCGTCGAACACCACCCGCCCGTCGCGCATCCCGATCACCCGGTCGCAATAGCGCCGCGCGGTGTCGAGCGTGTGCAGATTGGCGATGACAAGGCGGCGATCCTCGTCATGGATGCGGCGCAGCGTGTCCATCACGACCTGCGCGTTCATCGGGTCAAGGCTGGCAATAGGTTCATCTGCAAGGATAATTTTCGGGTCCTGCATCAGGGCGCGGGCGATTGCGACGCGCTGCTGCTGGCCGCCGGACAGGGCTTCGGCGCGTTTGGGGGCCTGTTCGGCGATGCCCAGACGGTCAAGGATGGCCAGCGCCTTGAGCGTGTCATCATCGGGCCAGAAGCCGAACATCGATGGCAGCATCCCGCGCCGGGCCAGCGTGCCGTGCAGGACATTCGAGACAACATCCGCGCGGGGCACGAGGTTGAACTGTTGAAAGATCATCGCGCATTGGCCCTGCCAGGCACGCTTGTCCTTGCCTGCCAAGGTCAGGATGTTGCGGCCTTCGAACAGCAACTCACCCGATGATGCGTCGGTCAGGCGATTCATCATGCGCAGAAAGGTGGATTTCCCCGCGCCGGACCGTCCGATGATTCCGATGAACCCGGCCTTGGGAATCGTAAAGCTCACATTGTCCACGGCGGATTTCGTGCCAAAAATGCGCGTCACATTGCGGGCTTCAAGCAGCATGTCGGCGGTCCCCCTGACCAAGCTTCGCCAAGGGGGATAGCGGCGATGAATGACGGATTGGCTGCGGTTTTGTGAAAGTTTTTCAACGAAATCGCGTTCAGCAAGCGGTGCAGACGCCCTGTGCAGCAAACTGTATGCACGCAGCGGGCTGTCGATTGAGGTGCAGTTAACGCCCCATCAATGTTTCCGTTCGCAGCCCGTTCGTTACGAAACTGTCACATTAACTTTGCATAGTCGTCACGCGGCGGGGCTAGGACCAAGGCCGAGCGGCACCCAAGGTTGGGGCGCCGTGGTCCCTGATGGAGATGCAGATGACCTTCCTGAAACTCACCCTTTCCTCCGTGGCGCTGCTGGCCGGCACCACAGGCCTCGCTCTGGCGCGTGACAACGTGCAGATCTCGGGTTCCTCGACCGTGCTGCCCTATGCCACCATCGTCGCCGAAGCCTTCGGCGAAAACTTCGAATTCCCGACCCCCGTGGTCGAAGGTGGCGGCTCGGGCGCTGGCCGCAAGAAGCTGTGCGAAGGCGTGGGCGAAACCACCATCGACATCGCCAACTCGTCCAGCCGCATCAGCCAGTCGGACCTGGATCTCTGCGCCGCCAATGGCGTGACCGACCTGATGGAAGTGCGCATCGGCTACGACGGAATCGTTTTCGCGTCCAAGGTTGATGGCGCTGAATTCGCCTTCACCCCGGCGCATTGGTACAACGCGCTGGCCGCGCAGGTGATGAAGGATGGCGCCCTGGTCGCCAACCCGAACAAGGCCTGGAACGAAGTTGATGCCGCGCTGCCCGCGCAGGACATCATGGCCTTCATCCCTGGCACCAAGCACGGCACGCGCGAAGTGTTCGACACCAAGGTGATCGTCGCCGGCTGTGAAGAAACCGGCGCGTTCGAGGCCTTCAAGGCCGCTGCCGGTGGTGACGAAGATGCAGCCGAAGAGCAGTGCATGGCGCTGCGCACGGATGGCATGTCGGTCGACATTGACGGCGACTACACCGAAACGCTGGCCCGTCTGGACGCCAACCCGACCGCCATCGGCGTGTTCGGTCTGAGCTTCTACCAGAACAACACCGACAAGCTGCGCGTGGCAACGATGGGCGGCGTCGTGCCGTCGACCGAATCCATCGCAACCGGCGAATACCCAGTGTCGCGCCCGCTGTTCTTCTACGTCAAGAAGCAGCACATCGGCGTGATCCCCGGTCTGAAGGAATTCGTCGAATTCTTCGTGTCTGACGATATGGCAGGCCCGGATGGCCCGCTGGCTGCCTATGGCCTCGTGTCCGATCCGGAACTGGCCGCAACGCAGGCTGCCGTGGCGGCTGAGACGCCGATGGGCCCGCTGAACTGATCCACACCAACCGGGGCGGCGCGCCATGCGCCGCCCCACCCCCTTTACTTGCGATGGGCTGACATGTCGGTGATCCTGACCCTTTGCCTTCTGGCCGTTCTGGCATTTGCCGGTTTCGTGCTGTGCCGTGGCCGCGCGATGGCGCTGGTAGGGGGCGATGCCAAGCGGCTGCATTCGCTGCCGGGCTATTACGGGTGGTTCGGGGCGATCATGGCCGCGTTGCCCGCTGTTGTGTTTCTGGCAATCTGGCAGATTGCCCAACCGCTGGTGATCGAGACGCGTTTGAGCAGTTTCTTTCCGGCGGAGATGATCGAAGACGATTCCGCCCGCACCCTGCTGTTCGCCGATGTGCGCCGCATTGCGGCGGGTCTGGATGCGGCCATCGCCTCCGGCGCGCTGTCGGCGGATGAGGTGGCGGCGCTGGATACGACGACAGGTTCGGTGCGCGACATCCTGGCCGCAACCGGTGTAGCGCTGGGCGCAGAGGTGCAGCCCGAAACGCTGGTCGCGGCGCAAAGCTACCGTGACCTGTCCGGCTATGGCGCAATCCTGCGCAGCCTGCTGGTGGTGGCGGTGGCGCTGGGCGGGCTGTTCACTGCGATCCGCCTGACCAACCCCGATTTCCGCGCCCGCAATCAGGTGGAGCGCGTGATGCTGGCCGTGCTGATGCTGGCCTCGACCATCGCCATCCTAACCACCGTCGGCATCGTCATGTCGATGCTGTCGGAAAGCATCCGTTTCTTCCAGTTCTACCCCATCGGCGATTTCTTCTTCGGGCTGACATGGTCGCCCGCCTTTCAGGGCAGTTCGCAACTTGGCCTGCTGCCGCTCTTGTGGGGGACGCTCTATATCAGCTTCATCTCGATGCTGGTGGCGGTGCCTATCGGGCTGTTTGCCGCGATCTATCTGGCCGAATTCGCCAATCCCCGCGTGCGGTCGATCGTGAAGCCGCTGATCGAGGTGATCGCCGGCATCCCGACTGTGGTCTTCGGCCTGTTCGCGCTGGTGACGGTTGGCCCCTTGCTGCGCGATTACATCGCGATGCCGCTGGGCCTTGGCAATTCTGGATCATCGGTGATGACGGCGGGTCTGGTGATCGGCATCCTGAACGTGCCGTTCATCTCATCCCTTGCCGATGACATCATCACCGCCGTGCCGCAAAGCCTGCGTGACGGGTCGCTTGGCCTTGGCGCGACGCGGGCCGAGACGATCACCAATGTGGTGCTGCCCGCCGCCCTGCCGGGGATCGTTGGGGCGGTGCTGATGGCCGCAAGCCGCGCGATTGGTGAGACGATGATCGTGACCATGGGCGCGGGAGCGGCGGCCAAGCTGGACCTGAACCCGTTCGAGGCGATGACGACGATCACCGTGAAGATCGTCAGCCAGCTGACGGGTGACACCGAATTCAACTCGCCCGAAACGCTGGTGGCCTTTGCACTGGGGATTTCGCTTTTTGTCATCACCCTGTGCCTGAACATCTTTGCGCTGTGGATCGTGCGCAAATACCGGGAGCAATACGAATGACCGACATGTCGGCAGGCGGGCCGGACATCCGTCCGGCGGGAAAGGAAAGCTCTCTTCTGGCGGGCAGCGCCCGGACGCGCGCGCGCAATGCACGCGAATGGCGGATGAAGGCCTATGGCATCGGTGCCATCGTGATCAGCCTTGCGACGCTGGCCTTCATGCTGATCACGATCTTCATGGATGGTGTGTCGGCCTTTCGGCAAGCCAAGCTGGAATTCCCCGTCTTTGTGGATGCGTCGGTGGTCGACAAGGCCGGAACCCGCGACCCGGAGGCGATGGCGAAGGTCACGACGATTGGTTACAAAAAGTTGCTGACCGCCAGCTTCATCGCCCATCTGGAAGCAGAGGGTATTGCGGTTACCGATGTGTCGGACAAGGAACTGGATGCGATGATTTCCGGCGATGCCCCCGCGCGGTTGCGCGACCGGGTGCTGGCCGATCCGTCGCTGGTGGGGCAGACGGTCGATGTGGATGTCTATGCGACAGGCCGGATCGACGGTTACCTGAAGGGTCGCGTCACCCGCGAAAGCGCCGAGCGCGACAGCAACGTGACGCCCGCGCAGCTGGACCTGTCGGATCGGCTGGTGCAGGCGGGGATTCTGTCGCTGTCCTTCAACTGGGGCTTTCTGACCGGGCCGGATGCATCCGACCTGCGGCCCGAGGCATCGGGGCTGGGCGTGGCGATCATCGGGTCGCTGTACATGATGGTGATGGTGGCGCTGTTCACGGTGCCGGTGGGTGTGGCGGCATCGATCTATCTTGAGGAGTTCGCCCCGAAGAACCGGCTGACCGACCTGATCGAGGTGAACATCTCCAACCTCGCGGCCGTGCCGTCGATCGTGTTCGGTATTTTGGGGTTGGCGATCTTCATCAACTTCATGGGCTTGCCGCAATCCTCAAGCCTTGTGGGGGCGCTGGTGATTTCGCTAATGACGCTGCCCACGATCATCATCGCCACGCGGGCGGCGATCCGCGCCGTGCCGCCGTCGATCCGCGATGCGGCGATGGGTGTGGGGGCATCCAAGATGCAGGTGGTGTTCCACCATGTGCTGCCCCTGGCCATGCCGGGCATCATGACGGGCACGATCCTTGGGCTGGCCTCGGCGCTGGGGGAAACCGCGCCGCTCTTGCTGATCGGGATGGTGGCTTTCGTGACGAACTATCCCGCCGGCCCGCTGGAAGGCGGGGTGATGGACCCGGCCACCGCGCTGCCGGTGCAGGTCTATTCCTGGGCGTCGCGGTCTGACCCGGCCTTCATCGAGCGGTCATCGGGCGCGATCATCGTGCTCTTGGTGTTTCTTGTGATCATGAACGTCGCGGCGATCCTGCTGCGCCGCCGCTTTGAACGCCGCTGGTAAGAAGGTGCTATGATGGACGACATGCGACTGGTGGAGAGAGACGTGACGCAGCTTCATGCCAAGATCGAAGCAAAGGGCGTGCAGGTTCATTACGGCGAAAAGCACGCGCTCAAGGATGTGGATGTCACCATCCTCGACCGTACGGTCACGGCCTTCATCGGCCCGTCGGGCTGTGGCAAATCCACCTTCCTGCGCTGTCTGAACCGGATGAATGACACGGTTGCCAGCGCGCGGGTGCAGGGCAAGATCACACTGGATGGGCAGGACATCTATGATCCGCGCGTCGATCCGGTGCAGTTGCGCGCCAAGGTGGGCATGGTGTTTCAAAAGCCCAACCCCTTCCCCAAGTCGATCTATGACAATGTGGCCTACGGCCCCAAGATCCACGGACTGGCCCGCGGCAAGGCGGAACTGGATGCCATCGTCGAGGCCAGCCTGAAGAAGGCCGCGCTCTGGAATGAGGTGAAGGATCGGCTGGATGCCTCGGGCACCGGGCTTTCGGGTGGGCAGCAGCAGCGCCTTTGCATCGCGCGGGCCATCGCCACCAGCCCCGAAGTGCTGTTGATGGACGAACCCTGTTCCGCGCTGGACCCCATCGCCACCGCGCAAGTCGAGGAATTGATCGATGAACTGCGGTCGCAGTTTTCCGTGGTGATCGTCACCCATTCCATGCAGCAGGCCGCCCGCGTCAGCCAGAAGACGGCCTTCTTCCATCTGGGCAACCTCGTCGAATACGGCGAGACGGGGCAGATCTTCACCACGCCCAAAGACCCCAGAACCGAAGCCTATATCACCGGCCGGATCGGCTGAGGAAAGGATACGCGTGATGAAGGAACCCCATATCCTTTCGGCCTTTGACCGCGATCTCGAGGCGGTTCAGGCCTATGTCCTGCGCATGGGCGGGCTGGTGGAACAGGCCCTGCTTGACGCCGCCGAAGCGCTGGAAACCCGCGATGAGGCCTTGGCCCAAAAGGTGCAGCAGGGCGACAAGGCCATTGATGCGCTGGAAGAGCAGATCAATGAAGAATGCGCCCGCCTTCTGGCGCTGCGTTCGCCCACGGCGGGCGATCTGCGCACCGTGCTTTCGGTGATGCGGATTGCCGCCGCGCTGGAACGCTGCGGCGACTATGCCAAGAACCTCGCGAAGCGGTCACTTCTTTTGTCGAACATGTCCCCGCTGGGGGGCACCTCGGCCTCGATCCTGCGGATGGCGCGGACGGTGGTGCTGCGGCTGAAAGAGGCGCTGGATGCCTATATCGCCCATGATGTGGCGGTCGCGCAGGACGTGCGCACCCGCGACAAGGAAGTGGATCAGATGTACAATTCCATGTTCCGCGAATTGCTGACCCATATGATGGAAGACCCGCGCAACATCAGCGCGGCGATGCATCTGCATTTCATCGCCAAGAACATCGAGCGCGTGGGCGACCATGCAACATCCATCGCCGAACAGGTGATCTATCTGGCCACCGGCGCCATGCCCGGCGACGAACGCCCCAAGGCCGAAATGCTCAGCGGTGCCGAGCCGGCAGCAGGCCGATGAAAGTGGAGCGCGCAATGGTGCATCAGCCCAAGGTTTTGTTGGTAGAGGACGAGTTCGCCCAGCGTGAGGTTCTTGCCTATAACCTTGAAGCCGAAGGCTTTGATGTCATTCAGGCAGACAATGGCGAAGACGCGCTGCTTCTGGTGGATGAAGACCACCCCGACATGATCATCCTTGATTGGATGATGCCCAAGGTTTCGGGGATCGAGGTTTGCCGCCGCCTGAAGATGCGCCCGGAAACCCGGTCGATCCCGGTGATCATGCTGTCGGCTCGCGCCGATGAGGTGGATCGCGTGCGGGGGTTGGAAACCGGGGCGGATGACTATGTCATCAAGCCCTATTCGATGGTGGAACTGATGGCCCGCGCGCGGGCGCAAATCCGCCGCGTGCGCCCATCGACAATGGGCGTGGTGCTGGAGTTTGAAGATATCCGTCTGGACACCGAAACCCACCGCGTCTTTCGCGGGGAAAAGGTGCTGAAGCTGGGGCCGACCGAATTTCGCCTGCTGACCGCCTTCATGGAAAAGCCCGGCCGTGTCTGGTCACGCGAGCAGTTGCTGGATCGGGTCTGGGGTCGCGACATCTATGTCGATACCCGCACGGTCGACGTGCATGTCGGCCGGTTGCGCAAGGCGCTTTGTGTGCATGGCGATGCCGATCCCGTCCGCACCGTGCGCGGATCGGGCTACGCGCTGGGCTGAAACAGGCGGCGCAGGCGTTCCGTGTCGATGGCGCGGACAGTCAGGCCGGGGGGTTTCACTGTCACCACATCCTCGCCCGCGACAAGGGCGTTGACCACGGCTTCCTCCACTGCCTCGACCGCGGCAAGGTAGAGCGGATCAAGGTATTCCCCGTTCACCTCGGTTCGTGTGACGATGGCTGGCGCGTGTTGCGGCATGGGGCCGGGATCGGCGACCGATAGCGCAAGGAAGATATCGCCGGAACTGTTTCCCCCCGGCGTGCCGCCCCGCCCGATGCCGATGGCCGCGCGTTTGGCGATCTGGCGCAGAGACAGGCCTGACAGCGGCGCGTCGGTGGCCAGAACCACGATGATCGACCCGCTTTCGCGATCTTTCAGGCGGCCTTCGGGGAAGGCCTCGCCCACCGGGCGACCAAGGATCCGCAGCCAAGGACGCAAACCGTGATTGGCCTGCACCAAGGCCCCGATTGTGAACGAATGTTCACCTATCGTGATACGGCGCGATGAGGTGCCGGTTCCGCCCTTGAACTCATAGCAGATCATCCCGTTTCCGCCGCCGGTCGATCCTTCCGCCACCGGGCCACCCTCGGCCGCGCGCAGGGCCGCCAGCGCGTGATCGGGCGTCACATGCAGGGCGTTGATGTCGTTCAGCACCCCGTCATAGGTTTCCGCCACCACCGGCATGGCCCAAGCGTGATCCTCGGTGAAATAGCGATCATAGGTGTCAATCATCCAGCGCACGGCGCCATGATGCACCGCGCCCACGCCATGGGTGTTGGTGATGCAGACCGGCCCGATGAAATAGCCAGCATCGTCGATCCAATGCGTTCCCGTCATCTCGCCATTGCCGTTCAGCGCGTAATGCCCGGCCCAGACGGGAACCGGAATACCGTGATCATCGCGCGGCAGGATGGCGGTGACACCCGTGCGCATCCGCTTTGCCGGATCGGTCAGCGTGCAGAACCCCACGCGCAGGCCGGGCACATCGGTGATGGCGTTCAGCGGGCCGGGGGTGCCGGGAAAGGGCAGGCCAAGATCGCGGGCACGTGGCTTGGGCATGGAGGGGCCTTTGGATGACTGTCCTGCCCAGTGATAGGCCCAACCGGCCCTTGGCGAAAAGCCCCAACCCGCCACCCCCAAACCGACACGAAGGTCGTGTTGAGCCGGGGCCGCCATGCGCGCAGGATCACCGGGTGATCAGTTCCGGGAGGGGGTCTGTGCGCATTTCTGGGTGGGCGGAACGTTGAGGATGCAACGGCGCGGGCGGTGCTCTGCCATCGCCCGTGAGGGAAAACAACAGGGAGAACAACATGCTTGATACATCCGCGAACGCCGAGGTGCAGGCGTTGCTTGATACATTCGGCGCGGCGCTGGAACGTGGCGATATCGCCGCCGCCATCGCCTGCTTTCAGGATGATTGCTATTGGCGCGATCTGGTGACCTTCACCTGGAACCTGCACACCAGCGAGGGCAAGGATCAGATCGCCGCCATGCTGGGCGCGCAACTGGCCAAGACTCAGCCGTCAAACTGGCGCATTGCCGAAGGAGAATCCGCCAGCGAAGACGGCGGCATCGCCACCGCCTGGATCACGTTCGAGACGTCTGTTGCACGGGGCTATGGCCTGATCCGCCTGAAGAACGGCCTGATCTGGACGCTGCTCACCACCATGGTGGAGTTGAAGGGGCATGAGGAACACAAGGGCTTTTCCCGCCCGCTGGGGGCCAAGCACGGGTCGGACAAGCACCGCCCCACCTGGAAAGAGGAACGCGAATCCGAGGCCCGCGATCTTGGCTACACGACCCAACCCTATGTGGTGATCATCGGCGGCGGGCAGGGCGGCATCGCCCTTGGCGCGCGCCTGCGGCAATTGGGCGTGCCTGCGATCATCCTTGAGAAGAACGACAAGCCGGGGGATAGCTGGCGCAACCGGTACAAGTCGCTCTGCCTGCATGACCCGGTCTGGTACGACCACCTGCCCTATATCAAATTCCCGGAAAACTGGCCCGTCTTTGCCCCCAAGGACAAGATCGGCGACTGGCTTGAGATGTATACCAAGGTGATGGAGCTAAACTATTGGTCCCGCACCACCTGCAAATCCGCCAAATATGATGAGGCGACGGGGGAATGGACCGTGGTGGTGGACCGCGACGGTCAGGAAGTGGTGCTGCGGCCCAAACAGCTTGTCCTTGCCACCGGCATGTCGGCCAAGCCGAACCTGCCCAGCTACAAGGGGATGGACACGTTCAAGGGCGATCAGCACCATTCATCCAAACACCCCGGCCCGGATGCCTACAAAGGCAAACGCGCAGTGGTGATCGGATCGAACAACTCCGCCCATGACATCTGCGCCGCCCTTTGGGAAAACGATGTGGATGTGACGATGGTGCAGCGATCCTCCACCCATATCGTGCGGTCCGAGCCGCTGATGGAATACGGGCTGGGCGGGCTGTATTCCGAACAGGCTGTCCGGTCGGGGATGACGACGGAGAAGGCCGATCTGATCTTTGCCTCGCTGCCCTACAAGATCCTGCATGAGTTCCAGATCCCGATCTATGACAAGATCAAAGAGGTGGATGCCGATTTCTATGCCGGGCTGGAGAAGGCCGGGTTCTGGCTGGATTGGGGGGCCGATGGATCGGGCCTTTTCATGAAATACCTGCGTCGCGGGTCGGGCTATTACATCGACGTGGGCGCCAGCCAGTTGATCATCGACGGCAAGATCAAGCTGGCGCATGGCAATGTGGCCGAGATCGTCCCCGATGGCGTGGTGCTGGAGGATGGCACCCATCTGCCTGCCGATGTGATCGTCTATGCCACCGGCTATGGGTCGATGAACGGCTGGGCGGCAGATCTGATCGGCAAGGATGTGGCCGACAAGGTCGGCAAATGCTGGGGCCTTGGGTCAGACACGCCCAAAGACCCCGGCCCCTGGGTCGGCGAACAGCGCAACATGTGGAAGCCCACGAAGCAAGAGGCGCTGTGGTTCCACGGCGGCAACCTGCACCAGTCGCGGCACTATTCACAGTTCCTGTCGCTGCAACTGAAAGCACGCATGGAAGGGCTGGATACCCCCGTCTACGGCATCCCGGAAACCTATCATCTGGGGTAAGGCAAGGGCCGCCCCGGCATCAACCGGGGCGGCGCACCTGCGGGCCGCGCTTTTCTATCTGGCGGAACAGGAACACGATCGCCCCGGCAAGGCACAGATAGACCAGCGCCAGCAACAGAAGCGGTTCATAAACGATGAACGTATCCTGCCGCACCCGGCTGGCAACGGCGTAAATCTCCACCACCGTGATCGTCGCCACCAAGGGTGTTGCTTTCATCTGCAGCACCGTCTCACCCCCCAACGTGGGCAGAACGGCGCGAAAGGCCTGCGGCAGCCAGATTCGCAGCAATATCTTGTGGCGCGGCATCCCCATCGCCCGCGCGGCCTCTAGCTGCCCGCGCGGCACGGATTTGAACGCACCGCGCATCACCTCACCCTCATATCCCGCATAGGACAGCGTCAGCGCCAAGAGCGCATAGGGCCATGCCTGCCGAAGGATGGGCCACAGATCGCTTTGCCGAATCCACGGAAACTGCGGAAACAGCGACCCCAGCCCGTAATACAAGAGCCAGATTTGCAACAGCAGCGGCGTGCCCCGGATCACCGTGCAGAACACCCGTGCCGGGGTGGCCAGATACCACGGCCCCGCCGCCTGCGCCAAACCCAGCGGGATCGCCAAAAGCATCCCGAAAAAGACCGACAGCACCAAAAGCCAGATCGTGCGCCAGATGCCCTCGGCCATCAGGGGCGCGTATTTCGGCAGCCAGTCCCAGCGCATCTGCGTGGCGCACCACAGCACGATCACCAACCCGAGGATGCAGAGGAAAATCCGATGGGGTTGCAGCCAATCCCGCATCTCAGCCCCCCGCGTTGCGCGGCTCACCGCGCCGTGCCCAGGCCTCGATCCGGGCAAAGGCCCAGCCTGACATCAGGGTGATGATCAGATAGATCACCCCGGCCGCGAGGAAGAAGGTGAAGAAGGCCTTGGTCGATGCAGCCGCCTGCCGTGTGGCAAAGGTCAATTCACCAAATCCCACCACCGCCAGCAGCGCGGTATCCTTGGTGGCGATCAGCCACAGGTTGGCCAGCCCCGGCATGGCAAGGCCCAGCATGGCCGGAAAGATCACCCGCCGCGCCATCAATAGGGGTGGCATCCCCATCGCCTTTGCCGCCTCAACCTGCCCCGGCGGCACGGCCAGCAAAGCGCCACGCAGCACCTCGGTCGCATAGGCGCCCTGTACCACGCCCAGCACGGCAATCCCTGCCAGCACGCCGGAGATCTGGATGCGTTCATGCCCGAAGGCGATCAGGATCTGGTTCACCAGATCGGTCACGCCGAAATAAAGGATCAGGATCAGGATCAGTTCCGGCACCGCGCGCACGACGGTCGTGTACATCGCCAGCAGGTCGCGCGTGATGGGGCCGCCATGGATTTTCCCCCATGCGCCAAGCCCGCCCAGAACCAGACCCATGGAAAACGCCCCGACCGCGATCAAGAGCGAATTCCACAGCCCAGCCAGCAGAGTGGCCCCCCATCCGGGGGGCGAGAGGGCCAGAAGGTCCAGCGGGCCCATGGCCCCCTCTCCCTGCCGTCAGCCCTTAGTTGCCGTAGATCGACGAGGCGAAGTAGCCTGCATTCACCTTGTCATAGGTGCCATCGGCCAGCACGGCGGCGATGCCCTTGTTGAAGGCGGCCTTCAGGTCATCCTCGCCCTTGCGCAGGCCGACACCCACGCCAAGGCCCAGGATCGCCGGATCATCGGCCACGGTGCCCTTCACCTCGCAGCAGGCGGTGCCTTCCGGGGTGGCAAGGAAGGCGTCCAGCGCGATGCTGTCGGCCTGAATTGCATCCACCCGCCCGGCGACCAGATCCTGATTGGCCTCATCCTGCGTCTGATAGGTTTTCACCTCGGCCGCGACGGGGGCGAAATATTTCTCGACATAGGCCTGATGCACGGTCGACACCTGGACCCCGATGATCTTGCCCGTCAGACCTTCGGGCGTTGCGGCCATCTCCACGCCTTTGGTGCCGACCACCACGGTGGGCGTGTTGTAATACTTGTCGGAAAAGTCGATCGTCTGCATCCGCTCTTCGGTGATCGACATCGACGCCATGATCGCATCGATCTGGCCCGCTGTCAGTGCCGGGATGATGCCGTCCCATGCCACGGGAACGATCTCGCAGGTCAGTTCAGCCGCGGCGCAGATCGCGCCGATCATCTCCACCTCCCAGCCGACCCAGGCGCCGCTGGCATCCTGGCTGGCAAAGGGGGGATAGGCCTCGGCGGCGATGCCCACCTTCACGGCGGTCTGCGCTTGGGCCACACCGGCCATCAGGCCAAGGCTCAGGGCGAGTGCGGCGGTCATTGTTCTTTTCATCGGTCAGACTCCCAGTTGGTTCTTTGGTTTCTTGTCCCGCTCGGCCCGTGGTCTAACCCACGGACCGGAGGAATTGTTGCAGGCGCGGCGATTGCGGCGCGCCAAAAAGCTGTTCGGGCGGGCCTTGTTCTTCGACAAGCCCATTGGCCAGAAAGACGACATGGCTCGCCACTTCGCGGGCGAATTTCATCTCATGCGTGACAAGGATCATCGTCCGCCCCTCGGCGGCCAGCGCCCGGATCACGGCCAGCACCTCGCCCACCAGTTCAGGGTCAAGGGCCGAGGTCGGTTCGTCAAACAGCATGGCCTTGGGTTCCATGCACAGGGCGCGGGCAATCGCCGCGCGCTGCTGTTGGCCGCCCGACAGAAAGGCCGGATAGGCCCCGGCCTTTTCCGCCAGCCCGACGCGGGCCAGCAGGGCCATGGCGCGATCCACGGCCTCGGCCTTGGGCACGCCCAGCACATGCACCGGCACCTCGATCAGGTTGTCCAATACCGTTTTGTGTGTCCACAGGTTGAAGCTCTGGAACACCATCCCCAAACTGCGGCGGATGCGTTCGATCTGGCGGCGATCCGCCGCGCCGCCTTCGGGCCGCTGGCGCACTTCTTCGCCCGCGATGACGATCTTGCCTTCGCTGGGCGTTTCCAGAAAGTTGATGCAGCGCAGCATCGTGGATTTGCCAGATCCCGACCCGCCGATCACCGCGATCACATCGCCCTCATGCGCCGTCAGATCGACGCCTTTCAGCACATGATGCGGGCCAAAGGATTTGTGCAGCCCTTCCACCCGGATCGCCTCGGGCGCGGGATCAGATCGGTGCTGCGCGGCGGGTGCGGCCAAGGATGCGCTCCTATACAATCGTGAAACAAATTAGACGGCGCAGGAAAACGTCTGGCAAGCAAAATCGCGCCTTGCCTGCATCCTGTGCCTTTCACGGGCGGTCCTCGTTGAACTCTGCGTGAACTGGGCCGGTCTGAACCGGTTTTCCGGCCTTTGCGCCCCACTGCGGCAGGTTGCCGCACTTCCGCAGGGCGGGGGCGTGGCCACCTCTGACCTGCAAAACAACAAGAATGGAGGGTATCGTTATGGCAGGACTTCACCGGGGAACATGGATCGTGGCCGCCTGTTCGGAAGGCGCGATGATTCTGGAAAACGCAGGCTGCCTGAAACAGCCCGACCTGCGCCTGATCGACCGGATGGATGCGCCCGCGATACCCCTGCCAGACGAAACCCGCGCCTTGCACGAGGTTACGGATCGCGAACGCCTTGCCACCTCGGCCTTTGCCGTACAGGTCGTGGGCCGGCTGGCGCGCGAGGCGGCGCGCGGGCGGGCGCGGCGGCTTGTATTGGCCGCCGAAGCGCCACTTCTTGGCGCGATCCGCGACCGGCTGGATGATGATCTGCGCGCCCGAGTCGTGCTGGTGATGCCCACGACGCTGACCCGCCATCCGCTGGGCGAGATCGTCACCGTGGTGAACAAGGCGCTGGAGCGCGCGGCCTGAACCCACCGAACAGCACCGCGCGATTGGCGGAATTCCGCACAAACCAACATGAATCAGTGGCTTGGCAAGCCATTCGTCGCAAAACCAGACCATTGGACGGGTTTGAGCCTTGTGTGGGCGGGCTAAGCTTGGCCCAGTCAGGAGGGCGCGATGGTACTGAATACCGCTGTCATCGAAGAAATTCGGGAAACGTTGGGTGAAGACACCCTGCGCAGCTTTCTGGTCCGCGTTCTGGCCGAGGTCGAAGAGACCAGCGACGCGCTGCGCAAACTGCTTGCGGTGCAGGATTACGCTATGCTGGCCGCGACGGCGCATCGCACCGCAGGATCAGCGGCCTCTGTCGGGGCGACGGGCCTGCACTCCGCACTGAAGGACATCGAGAATGCGGCCCGCAAGGCCGAGTCCGTGTCCGCCTTGCCGGGGCTCGTCTCTGCCCTGAAGGACCAGACGGCCCAGACTCGGGTCGCTCTTTCGGACATTCTTGGGCCGGACTGACGGCCGGACCGGTGGCTTTCCGCCCGTTGTCCGGGGCGGGCTTGTCCTGCCGGAGGGCAGGGTTCAAAATACAGCCATGATCAAAATGAAAAGAATCGTCCTGAACCTGTCCCTTTCCCTGCTCGTCGCAACGGCGGTCGCGGTGCCTTCGATGCCCGCCATGGCCGGGCCAAAAGGCTGCCCGCCCGGTCTGGCCAAGAAAGCGGTGCCCTGTGTGCCGCCCGGTCAGGCCAAGAAATGGCAGGTTGGCGCACGGATTCCGGGCACGCTGCCGTGGTACGAGGTGCGCGATTATGATCGCTATGATCTGCCCGCGCCGCCCGATGGCAGCCGCTATGTGCTGATCGACAATGATCTTGTCCGCGTGGCCATCGCCACGGGCATCATTCTGGAATTCCTGGGCCGCTACTAGGCAGCGACGTCAGGCCAGCGCGCGGGCGAACAGCGCGGCCAGCCGCGCCTGCCCGGCGCGATAGTCGGGCAGTGACTTGGCCGATGTTTTCAGCCCCTTCACCGCCGCGATGATCGCCTGTGCCACCTCCGGCCCACTGCCCAACCCCTCGGGCAGCGCGCGCTGCGCCAACCAGTCCCCCAGCACCGCCACCATCCGCGCCTCGCCCGCCGCCGCCACATCGCCGGTCACGGAAAACCCCGCATCCATCAGCTCTTCGCCATGCGGGGTGGACAGCACCGCCTCCATGAACTTGCCGTCCTTGGCGATGAAGGCCGCCATCAACGCCTGTTCCAGCGTCTGGCCCGGCCCGTTCAGCGCGGCGGTCATGTCGCGCAGCGCCTCGTCGAAGTAGCGCAGGGCGAGAGAGCGGAAGATGTCTTCCTTGTTGCGGTAATGCAGATACAGCGCCGTGCGCGACAGCCCCGCCCCCCGCGCGATGTCATCCATCGAGGTGCGGCGATAGCCATAAGTGGCAAAAGCCCCAAAGGCCGCGTCAAGGATCGCATCCTGTCGGTCAACCGGGGTGGCACTTGAGGGCATTGAAACGGCCATGAGGACAAGCTGACAAAATCTTTCCACTTTGTCAATTGACAGACTGACATTTCACAATCAATCTGTCAGAAACCAATGGAGGCGCCGATGGCCGTGACTTTCACCGTGAATGGCAGGACCGAAACGCTGGACCTGCCGCCCGACATGCCGCTTCTCTGGGCGCTGCGCGATGGGCTGAACCTGACCGGTACGAAGTTCGGCTGCGGCGTTGCCGCCTGCGGCGCCTGCACCGTGCATGTCGATGGGCAAGCGGTGCGATCCTGCCAGACGCCGCTGGGCGATGTGGCGGGGGCCATGGTGACCACGATCGAAGGTCTGGGCAACCCCGCCGCGCTGCATGCGGTGCAGGCGGCCTGGGCCGCGGCACAGGTGGCGCAATGCGGATACTGCCAGTCGGGCCAGATCATGCAGGCCGCCGCCCTGCTGGCGGAAACGCCCGATCCGACCGATGCACAGATTGACGAGGCGATGTCGGGCAACCTCTGCCGCTGCGGCACCTATCCCCGCATCCGCGCCGCCGTGCAGGATGCCGCCAACCGCATGAAAGGGGCATAAGATGGGCCGCGCCATGAAGATCGCCCGCCGGGGCTTCCTGTTCGGATCGGTCGCCCTTTTGGGCGGTGTCGCCTTTGGCTGGTATCGCTACGCCACCCCCTACGGCAACCCGCTGGAGGCCGCGCTGCCCGATGGGGCCGCCACGCTCAATCCCTATGTGATCGTTGATCAGTCCGGCGTCACCGTCATCGCCCCGCGCGCCGAGATGGGGCAGGGAGTCCACACCACCCTTGCCGCCCTGGTGGCCGAGGAAATGGATCTGGACTGGTCCAGCATCCGCGTGATCCACGGCCCGGCATCAGCGGCCTATTTCAACGCCGCCGTGCTCGCCGAAGGCGTGCCTTTCGCCCCTACTGATGACGGCCCCCTTGCCAATACCGTGCGCGGCGCGATGGATATCCCGGCCAAGTTCCTTGGCCTGCAGATCACTGGCGGCTCCTCTTCCATCCCCGACGGGTATGAAAAGATGCGCCTCGCCGGAGCCGCCGCCCGCGCGGTACTGGTAGAAGCTGCCGCCGCGCGCCTGAACATCCCCGCTGCGCAGTTGTCCACCGAGAACGGCGCGGTCATAGCCCCTGATGGAACGCGACTCCCCTATGCCGATCTGGCGGTGGATGCTGCTGGCATCGACCTTGCGGATGAGCCCGCCCTGAAACCGCGCGAAAGCTGGCGGCTTCTGGGCCGCACCCTGCCGCGCACCGATATGCTGGCCAAGGTCACGGGGACGGAAACCTATGCCATCGACCTGCGCCTGCCCGGCATACGCTTTGCCACCGTCCGCACCAACCCGCGCCTCGGTGGCGACATGCTGTCCTATGATGCCAGCGCCGCCGAGGCGATGCCGGGGGTGGAGCGGATCATTCCGCTTCCCAATGGCGTGGCCGTTGTCGCCACGAACACGTGGCACGCAATGCAGGCCGCCGATGCGATCACCTTCGACTGGGGCCCCGCGCCCTATCCGGCCACCAGCGCCGAGATCGCGGAAACCCTGCGCGCCTCCTTCACCGAAGACCGCAAGGACAGCACCAACCGCGATGATGGCGACGTGGACGCCATTCTTACCGCAGATGATTGGCAGGCCGAATACACCGCCCCCTATCTGGCGCATGCTACGATGGAACCCATGTCGGGCGCGGCATGGCTGCGGGACGGGCAACTCACCGTCTGGGCGGGAAACCAGATCCCCACACAGGCACTGGCCGAGGCGCAGGCGATCACCGGCCTTCCTGCGGCAGCGATCGACATCCAGATCACGCCCATGGGCGGCGGCTTTGGTCGCAGGCTGGAAATGGACGCGCTGCGCCAGTCCATCCAGATCGCCATGGCGATGGAGGGCACGCCCGTCCTGCTGGCATGGAGCCGCGAAGAGGACATGACCCATGATGCCTATCGCCCCGCGGCCATCGCCCGCGTGCGGGCGAAACTGGATGGCAAGGCGCTGATCGCGTTCGACTATGCCACTGTCTCCTCCTCGGTGGTGGAAAGTCAGGCGGGCCGCCTGGGTTATTCGCTGCCGGGACCGGACGGCGCCATCGTGCAAGGCGCATGGGAACAGCCTTACCGCCTGCCCAACCACCGCGTGACGGGCTATCGCGCCCCGGCCATGGTGCCCGTTGGATCGTGGCGGTCGGTCGGCGCGTCGCAGAATGCCTTCTTCCATGAAACCGCCATGGACGAACTGGCCCATCTGGCCGGGGTAGACCCGCTGGAATTCCGCCTGTCGCAGATAGACCATGAGCCTTCGCGCAAGGTGCTGGAAACGGTGGCCGAGATGTCGGGCTGGGGCAGCGCCGCGCCGGGCCGGGCCAAGGGCGTTGCCTTCTGCATGTCCTTTGGCGTGCCCACTGCGCAGGTGATTGAAGTGGAGGATACCCCCGCAGGCCTGCGGATGACCGGCGCATGGATCGCCGCCGATGTCGGCATCGCGCTCGACCCCGGCAATATCGAGGCGCAGTTGCAGGGTGCCATGGTCTTTGGCCTTTCGGCCGCCATCCGGGGCGAAATCACCTTTGCCGATGGCATGGCAGAACAGGCGAATTTCTGGGATTACGAACCCCTGCGGCTGTCGCAATGCCCGCCTATTCGGGTGCAGATTCTGGAAAATCAGCCCCATATCCGTGGCATCGGCGAACCCGGCACACCGCCCGCCGCGCCTGCACTGGGCAATGCCATCTTTGCCCTGACAGGCCAGCGCCTGCGCGAGCTGCCCTTCGCCCGCGTGGTGACCTTTGCCTGACGGATGTGCCTGATCCGGGCATGCCAAAGCACCTAAACGTGATGCAGGCGGGCGGCGATTCCCCGCCTGCTCTGCGTTAGATCAAAGACCCGCCATGATTAATCATTATGATCGTGGTCGGGACGGATGACATGAAAAGGAATACCATCATGGCCAAAACTCCGCTGCAAACCGTTGCTGACGCGCGTGAAAACATTCAGGACGATGTGGAAAGCCGCCTTCAGGAACTGCGGGACGAGATCACCGCGCTGACCCATCAATTGCGCGACCTCGGCCTCAAGGGCGCGACCGAGGCGAAAGCCAAGGCCAAGGACATTGCCGATGACGCCACGGATGAGGCGCTTCATGCCATCAAGGAACTGCGCAAGCAGTTCGATTCGATGCAAACCGAAGTGGAAGGCAAGGTGCAGACCCACCCTTTCGCTTGGCTGCTGGGGGCAGTGGGGCTGGGCGTGATCCTGGGCCTGTTCCTGTCGCACCGCGATTGATGAAACCCGCAGGCACACCCACAGGCCCTGTGGCCCCGGTTATTGGCGCCTTGGCCATCGCCATGGTGGCGGTGCTCGCCACACTGGCTGCCCTTGGGCTGCTGGTGTCGGCAGGCGTCACCGCGTTGATCCCCCATGTGGGTCTGCCGGGTGCACTGGCCATTGCCGGGCTGGTGCTTCTGGTTCTCGTGGGGCTTATGGGGCTGGCCATCCGCGCCAACCTGCGCGCCGCCCAACAACGCGCGCGCAACACGGCGGCAGTGGCGAATCTTGCAAAGATCGCCATGGTCCTGATGCCCCGCGCCAGCGCCCTGCGCTTGGCGGGTGGCCTGCAAATGGGCCTTGGCCTTGCGCTTCTGGTCCTGCCCATGCTGCGCCGCAATAAGGGCTGACCCTTCCCAACCCCGTCCTGCCCGGCCTATGCTCCGGGCAGGAGGACCGCCATGACCCGCATCACCGCCATCCGCGCGCTGGATATCCGCTTTCCCACCTCCCGCTCGCTGGATGGGTCGGATGCGATGAACCTCGCCCCCGATTACTCGGCCGCCTATTGCATCATCGAAACCGATGACGGCATTGAAGGCCACGGCCTGACCTTCACCATCGGGCGCGGGAATGGGCTTTGCGTGGCCGCCATCACCGCCCTTGCGCCGCTTATCAAGGATATCCCGGTCGAAGACCTCCTCTCCGACATGGGCGCCACATGGCGGCGTATCACGGGCGACAGCCAGTTGCGCTGGGTTGGCCCCGACAAGGGCGTGATCCACCTCGCCACCGCCGCCCTCGTCAATGCGCTGTGGGATCTGTGGGGGAAGCGCGCGGGCAAGCCTGTCTGGCGCATCCTGTGCGACATGACCCCGGCTGAGACCGTGGCGCTGGTCGACTGGCGCTATCTGTCGGATGCGCTGGACCCCGGCCGCGCCCGTGAACGGCTGGAGGAAAACCTTCCCACCCGCGCCACCCGCATCGCCGAGATGCGCGCCAACGGCTACCCCGCCTATACCACCTCGGCCGGATGGCTGGGGTATTCCGATGACAAGATGCGCGCGCTGTGCCGCGCGGCCATCGCGCAGGGCTGGAACCATTTCAAGATGAAGGTCGGCGGCAATCTGGACGATGACATCCGCCGCGCCCGGATCATCCGCGAAGAGATCGGCCCCCACCGCCGCCTGATGATGGATGCCAATCAGGTCTGGGGCGTTGAGCAGGCCATCGCCCATATGAAACCGCTGGCGGAATTCGATCCGTGGTTCATCGAAGAACCCACCAGCCCTGACGATATCCTCGGCCACGCCGCCATCGCGCGCGGTGTCGCGCCCATCAAGGTTGCCACAGGCGAGCATTGCCAGAACGCAGTGATGTTCAAACAGTTCCTGCAGGCCGACGCGCTGCAGATCCTGCAACTCGATTCAGCCCGCCTTGGCGGGGTGAACGAAATCATCGGCGTCTTCCTGGTGGCCGATCACTTCGGTGTCCCTGTCTGCCCCCATGCGGGCGGCGTGGGCCTGTGCGAATATGTCCAGCACCTGTCGATCTTTGATTACGTCTGCGTCTCGGCCAGCCTGACGGACCGGGTGCTGGAATATGTCGATCACTTGCATGACCATTTCCTAACACCCGTTCACATGAAGGCAGGCCATTACCTGCCGCCCGAGGAGCCGGGTTATTCCATCACGATGAAACCTGACAGCATCGCCGCCCATCTCTGGCCCGATGGCGCGGCTTGGCGCGGCTAATCCACCTGCCGCGCGCTGATCTGCGCCAGATCGCCGCCCGCGATATCCTGCTCGGCCAGCATCAGCGCCGCCCCCCGCAGCTCGGGCGGGGCCAGCGCCGGGTTGATCTCGCCGGTTCGCGCCCGCTGCGTCACCAGCGGCAGCAGCCGCGCCTGCGTTCTGGCATCCAACCCCATCGCCGCCATCGTCTGCTCTGCCGACAGATGCCGGTCACCGGGGGCCAGCCCGGCGATCATCCGGGTGCGAGCACTGCCCAGCTCTGCCGCAGATACGCCCGGCAACAGGCCCAGCACCGGCACGGGTGCTTCGTAAAGATCGACCAGCCCTTCCACATCGCTGACCCGCACTTCCCACCGCATCCCGTCGCGCGTCATCACCACGGGTGTCCCGTCGGCCCGTCGGATCGCAGCCGTCGGTTGCCCCCATGCGGCTTTCACCTGCGCGATCACAGCGCTTTCCGCCAAAGCCACGCGATGCGTGTCGGCCAGCCGTGCCAGCACGGCACTGGTCGCCCCGGCACGGGCGCGCAGGGTGCCGGCCAAGGCCGCAATCAGCACGACGCCCGCCAGCACGACCAGCAGCACCACCCCTTGCCGTCTGTTCCGCCCCAGCGGATGATTGCGCGCCATGACGCCCTTTCGCCCCCGTTTCCTGCCTACCCTTGTGACCGCCTATGCGGCGACCTTTGCCTTGGCCTGCCTGACACAACCGGTTGACCGTCTGCTCCTTGCTGCCCTTATCGCGCTGCCCCTGATATGGATCAGCCACATCGACCTGACGCGACAGGAAATCCCAGACCTTGCCACTGCGATCATCGCCCTGTCAGGCGCGGTTTTCCAGTGGCATCTGCACGGCCTGAGCTTGCCCTTTCTGGTCACCCTCGCCACCGCGGCCTTCTTGACCGCGGTGCTGTGGTGGGCGGGTGGCTGGTACTTCCGCCGGCGCGGGGATGAAGCTTTGGGGATCGGCGACGCCAAGCTGATCGGCGCAGGCACGCTCTGCCTTGGCGCAGGGCAAGTCTGGGCGATGATCTTCGTGGCTGCGACCGGGGGCATTGTCGCGGCACTGCTGGCGCGGCGGCGGGGCGGGACGCGCCAGGACAGAGCGAACAGGAGCCTCGCTTTTGGCCCCTTCCTGGCTTATGCAATATTCATCTTCGTGAACTTTCCTCTGCCCGGACCCGCCGCGCCATGACCCGCCCAACCCATCGCCGCCATGCAAAATCGGGCGTCACCCTGCTGGAGGTGATGATCGTCCTTGCCGTGATTGCCCTGATCGTGGGTTTCGGCGCGCCCCGGCTGATGGAAAGCTTTGGACGCGCCAAATCGCAGGCGGCGCAGGTGGCGATGGCCAATCTCAAGGGTGCGGTGCAGCTTTTCTACATCGATACCGGGCGCTATCCGACCACGGACGAAGGCCTGTCTGCCCTGATCACCGCGCCATCGGATGTGGGCGGATGGATGGGCCCCTACCTTGATGGCGACGCCGACATGACCGATCCCTGGGGTCGCCCCTTCTCTTATGTCGCACCGGGCGAGGCGGGGCCGTTCGGTCTGACAACGCTTGGCCGCGACGGTCAACCCGGCGGGACGGGCGAAGACAGCGACATCTCGCTCTGACGCGCCTTTCGCGCGGGGATCACCGTCAGGGGCGGCATTGCCCGCTCCCCATCCATGTAATCCAGCCGGATCAGATCGGGCAGGGCGGTGGCCGTCTCCGGCCAGATTTCCCGCCATTCCGCCCGGTCCGCCGGCCCCGGCGCACCGAAATAGCGGATGCCCGTCACCTGTCCTTGCGGTGCCAGATCAACCAAAATCGCCCCGGCCTCTGCCCGCACCGCGCCACCCGCCCCGGACACCCGCACCGCCACCAGTTCCGCCGCCGTCAGCGGCGGCGTGTCGATCAGCGTGAAAAACGTCACGCTCCCTGCATCCCCAACCAACCGCGCCCCCGTTGGCATCTCTTCCAGCCAGCGGCGCAGGGTGACGCGGGAAGTAATGCGGTCCACATCCGTGGCCTCTCCCCCCACCCGCGCCAGCGCCCGCCCCATCAACCCCAAGGATGACGCCAGAATCAGCGCCGCTGCCGCCATCACCCACAGCGCAATCAGCAGTTCCAGAAGCGTCACCCCGGCCTTCGGGTTGCGCCGCGTCACGGCGCGGCCTCTGCAAGCAGCGCCCGCAGCACCACCTCGCGCTTCTGGTTGC
Source organism: Variovorax paradoxus (assembly GCA_943370085.1). Lineage (GTDB taxonomy): Bacteria > Pseudomonadota > Alphaproteobacteria > Rhodobacterales > Rhodobacteraceae > Paragemmobacter. Next base: position 55,234 of record CALRPT020000020.1, read on the forward strand.
CTGCGCGCCAGACCCGCACCGTTGCCTCCTGCAATCCCTCGTCATTGGAGGACACCGTCAGCTCCCACCGCCAATCCGGCGCAGCGCGGCCTTCGGCCAGGGCGGCATCGCGGGTCACGCTGTATTCATCCAGCACCGACCGCGCCAGTTCCGTGCCCCAGGCCGCATCCGACCGTTGCCCTACCTGACCAACCGTCCAGCCGATGCCCCCCAAGGCCGTACCCAGCACAAGCGCCAGTATGGCCATCGCCAGCATCGCTTCCAGCAGGGAAAACCCCCGCTGCCTGTTGCGCTTGTCAGAAGGCCAGATCATTGATCGACAACACTGCCCCCATGATGGAATACACCAGCGCCCCCACAACGCCCCCGATGACCAGCGTCAGAATTGGCGTCAGCAGGCGCAGCAGGCGCTGCGTGCTCTGGTCCAACTGCCCCTGCACGGTCTGGGACAGAGCTTCCAGCACAGGCACAAGCGCATTCGCCTCTTCGCCCACGCGGAACAGTTCCCGCACCATCGGCGGCAAGCGCCCGTCTTTCGCCAGCGCCGCATGTGCCCGCTCGCCCCGCTCCAGCGCCGCTGTCGCTGCGCGCAGGTCCGGCGCAAAGGGACCAAGCGGATCGGCCTCGGCCAGTCCGCGCAGCGCCTCGGCCAGCGGCCGCCCGGCCTTCAGCATGAGCGCCAGCGACCGCACCAATGCCAGCAGCGCCGCATCCCGCATCAGCGGCCCGAACAGCGGCAGGCGGTACACCACCCGCCCCCACCCCGCCCGCGTCCCCCAGAAGGTCACAGCCACCACGGCGCATAGACCCAGCAGCAAGACCTGCCACCACCCGCGGATCAGATCGCCCAACGCGCTGAAAAACGCCAGTGACGCGGGCATCGCCCGCCCCTCGCCCTGAAACAGCGGGGCCAGCGCGGGGGCCAGCGTCAGTGCCACGATCAGCAACACCGCCACTGCCGCCACGATCAGGATCGCCGGGTACAGCAGCGCCGTCGCCACCTGCCCGCGCAATTGATCCTGCAACCGCAGCAAACGCGCCAGATCTGCCAACTGCTCGGGCATCGCATCCGATTGCCCGCCCGCGCGCAGCAGCGACAAGAACACCGGCGCCACCCTCGGTCCTGCCTGCTCAAACGCCTGTGCCAGCGGCACACCTTCCGCCACCAACCGTGCCGTGCGTTCCAGCCGAACGCGCGTGTCCGCCCGATCCGCGCCCTGCGCCAAGATCCGCAGCATCTCCAGCGCCGGCAGCCGCACACGCAGCATCGTGGCCATCTGTTCCGCCAGCGCCGCCTGTTCCGGCAGCGCCAGCGCCCCGCCAGACAGACTGATGTCGCGTTTCCACCACGGCAGCGATGCCGCCACCGAACCTTCGGTCATGGCGACAACCGTCAGCCCCAGCGCCCGCAGCGTTTCCACCGCCGCCGACTCGGACGGGCTGTCCAGCGTGCCGGTTTCCACCGTTCCGCGCGCGCCATAGGCTCTGTATGCATAGGTGGGCATGGCCCCGCCCCCCGCCTTGCGCGCTACTCGATCACGTCGCTGACGGAATGGCGCGGGCGGCCAAGCCCGCTTTCCAGAGTGGAATTCGCCCCCGACAGTTTCGTGCGCCAATAGGCCGTGGCGGAATTTGCATCGCCCTCTGACAGGATCACCCGCGGCCGGATCAGGATCAGCAGTTCGGTCCGCCCCCGGCGGCTGTCCTTGCTGCGAAACAGGTTGCCCACCACTGGCACCTTGCCCAACCCCGGCACCTCGGATCGCGTCATCCGGTCGGATTCCTGCACCAAACCGCCCAAGGCCAGCGTCTGCCCATCCACCAGCGCGACCGAGGTCTGCACCTTGCGCTGCCGGATCGTGGGCGAGTCGATCCCCGACGTCTCCGTCTCTGCCACGTCGCTGACTTCCTGGCTGATTTCCAGCGTCACCCGGCCCCCGGCCCCGATGCGCGGGCGCACCCGCAGGATGATGCCCGTATCACGATATTCCACCTGGCTCAGGATCGGCGCACCCGCCGTCTGGTCCTGCGATTGCGACGTCACGATCGGCACCTGATCGCCGATCTGCAGGATGCCTTCCTTGTTGTCGATCACCATCAGCGTGGGGGCAGAGATGATCTTCACATCCGTCACCGCCGCCAGCGCCGAAAGCGCCACATCCGCGCTGCCCGTGCCAAAGACAGCCGTAAAGCCGGTGTCATTGCCCGCCACCGCCCCCGCCTGATCCGAAAAGCGGAAATCGAAATTGCCGTTTTCGAAAAACCACCGTGTCCCGATATCCAGACGGTCGTTCAGCGTCACCTCGGCAATCGTCGCCTCCAGCAACACCTGCCGGGCGGGGCTGTCCAACTCGCGCAAAAGGCCTTCGATTTCGGCATGTTGCGCACGCGGCGCCCGCACCACCAGCGCGTTGCGGCTGTCATCGGCGGCCACGCGCGTGCCTGTCGTATCGCCCAATGCGGCCTCGCCCTCGCCATCCACCACATCGCCTGCCCCCAGAAGGTTGGCAAGGATAGGGGCCACCTCCACCGCGCTGCGGTTCTGCAGGTTATAGGTCGCCAGATACTGCCCCGAACCGGGGCCCGGGCGATCCAGTTCCCGGATCCAGCCCACCGCGCGATCCAGATAGGCCGCGCGCGAGGATATCACCAGAACCGATCCCAACCGCTCGTTCGGCACAAACTCCACCACGCCCCGCAGCGCGCCGCCTTCTTCGGTTTCAAACAGCGCCTGCGCCTGTTCCACCACCGCCTCAGGCTCGCCCGATGTCAGCCGCACCAGCGCGACCGACTTGCCCGACAGCACATCGACATCGAAAATGTTCAGCGCATCCAGCGCGCTTTCCGTCACATCGGCCGGACCGGACAACAGCAGGATATTGCGCCGCGAATCCGGCACCACGTTCAGCCCCTGGTCAATCTGCGGCTTCAGCAGGTTCAACATTTCCGACGCAGAAACATATTGCAGCGGTGCCACGATGATCGACGATCCACCCCGCCCGCTTTGCCCGGCTAGCCGGAAACTTGACGATCCCGAAACCCCCGCCACGATCTGCACCGTGTCGCCCGATTTCTGCATCCGCGCGCCATTGGCACCCAGCGCCGCATCGAACAGGTCCAAAAGCACCTCGCGCGGCACCGGGCTGGTGGTCTGGATCGTGATCCGCCCCTGCACGCCATCGGCCACCACGTAATCCAAACCCAGCGTATCGGCCAAAACCGCCTTTGCTGCCGCCTCGATCGAGGCATTCACCAGGCTGATTTCCACATTGCCGCCACCTGCCGCACGAATCTCGGCCCGGGTCGCGCTGTCAGACAGGGCATCGCGGTCAAACACCACATCCGACCCGCGCTGCATCGCAACGCGGTCCCCATCCGCAGCAAGGCCGAACCGCGCCCCGGTGCTGCCGGATGTCCCGCTGCTGCGCGCGCCATCCGGGCCAAAGGCACCGGCACTGCGCCCACGGCTCTGCTCGACGCACGCGCCGAGAAGGAGCGCCATTCCGGCGCAAAATGCGATGACAACTCCCCGTTTACGCATGACCTGATGACCCCGAACCCTGATCCGGCTTAGCTACTGGCCGAACATATTAATAGTTATTTCTTTGTCGTCATTTCGCAGAACGATTCTGTCCTTGCTGATGCGAAACACGGTAAAGCCCTGAATTTCATCACCTTCCCGCAAGATTACATCCGGGCTGGCAGGATCGGGCGACAGGATGGCACGGGGGCGATTGCCATCGTTCAGATAACCCACCATGCGGAATTCGGGGGCAGGGGGGGGCATGTCGGTTGCAGGGGATTCGGTCTTGGCCGAGGTGGCAAAAGGCTGGCGTCCCGCCACGAACAAAGGGCGCGCGGCCAGCGCGGCCAGATCCACCGCCGCCTCTGCCGCCCCCGCTTCGGGCGCGCCCGCGGCCCCTTGGTCAGGTCGGGCATCAGTCTCATCGCTGCCGGGATCGGGGGGCAGTGCGGCGGTGTCCAGCCCATCAAGGCGCAGCAGCGCCAGCGCCAATGCGCCCGCGATAAGCCCCAGATGCAGCAAGGGCGGCCACCACCGCATCATCCTGAAACCTCGTCCAGCAGGCCCCATGCCGTAAGCCGCAATGACACCCGCCCCGTCGCATCCCGCGACGACAGCATCAGCTGTGACAGGCCCAGCCGGGGGGGCTGCCGTTCCAGCGCATCCAGAAACGCCAGCACATCGGTCAGCGTGCCTTCCCCTTCGACGGTCAGCGCCGCTGCGGGCAGGCTCAACCCCTCAGGGGCGACCCCGGCGGTCAGCGTCGTCAGCGCCACGCCTTGCGCGCGGGCCTGCGTGACCAGCCGCTCCTGCAAGGCCACTGTGGCTTCGGCGACTGTGGTCTCGGGCAGGGTCAGGTCGGCTGGCAAGGCCGCCCCGGCATCGGCAGTCTGGAACTCGGCGATGCGGGCGGTCAGCGCCGCCGCCTCGGCGCGGGTCTCGGCGAGGGTAGCGGCAGCCTCCGCCACCCGCGCCTGCAACGCGCCGGTGATCAGCCAGAACCCGCCCCCGATCAAGCCAAGGCCCAGCAGCGCGAAAAGAACGCCAAGGCTGCGGGTCATTCCTCGCCCCCCTGTGCCAACCGGACGTTCAGCAGAAACCGCCTTGCGCCGCTGGCATCATCCAGCGTGACCGCGCCGTCCAGTTCCACCCCTGCGACCCAGGGCAGGGGACGTATCGCCGCGACCACCTGCGCCATGTCGATTTCGGAAAAGCCGGACAGGCGCAAGATGTCGCCCTCCAGTGCAAAGTTCGACACCCAGACCTCATCCCCAAGAACGCGGGTCAGGTCAGCCAGCAGCGGCAAGCGGCGGTTCTCGCGGGCCAAACGCTCCAGGTCAGCCATCCGCGCGGTACCGATGGCGTTTTGAGACTCGGCCTCGGCCCGGGCGGCGGCGGCGGTGTCGCGCAGCGTGGCGACGCGGGCGGTTTCCTCGGCAAGCGCCGTCTGCAATCCGTACAGCCGCCAACCCTGCGCCGCCAGCACCGCCAGCAGCAGCGCCAGCACGGTCAGGGGCGCGGCGCGGTTCCAGAACCGTTCCGGTGCGTCGGTCTGTGCCCGTGCGTCAATCAGCGGCGGCGTGTCGACACCGTCAATCATCACGCGCCGCAGCGTTGCTCCGGCCTCGCGCAGCAATTCGGTCAGCCGTGCCTGTTTCAGCACGAACACTTCGGCCCCGCCCGGCACCGGCACATGCCGCCAGACCAATCCCTCAGCCTGCCCCGGCATCGACTGCCGCATCTGAATCGCCACCGCCCCCGCCAGATCGCGCCGCGCGACCGTGGCCAGATCCAATGATCGCCGCAGGAACAGATCGGGTGACAGGTACACGTCCACATCCGCCCGCCCGCGCCCCGCCTGTGACAGCGCCGTTCGGGCGCTGTCGGTCAACGGCAGGGTGTCGATCCGCACCGCGCGCACCTTGCGGGGTGGCAACCCCGCATTCCGCAGACTGCCCGGCACAGCTGCCTCCAGCAGCCTGCTGATCCTGGCCGTTGCCCCTGTCGTGCCGAACCCTTGCCCCACCAGACGCCCCCCAAGCCGCCCGAGAATCGATATTGACGCGCATGCCAGAACTACGGTCACTTGATTCAGAATTTTTAACCAGACGAAAACGGAGCAAGCCAGTGGCAACCTTGAAGGCCGATTTCGCCCGCCTCTTGGCTGACCGCGCTGCCTTGCCTGCTGCCGACCTGACCCGCGCGCAGGATCAGGCTCAGGCCGAAGGCATTCCCCTTCACCGCCTGCTGATTGACCGGGGGCTCGCCGAAGAAGAGGTCGTCCTTCCCGCCCTTGCTGCGGCCTTGGGTATTCCCTTTGCCGCCGACCCCTGGTCCTGCGCCCCACCCGACCGGGATGCGATCCTGCGCCTGACCCTGCCTTTCCTGCGCAGCCGCGCTGCCGTACCGCTGCTGTCACCCGCCGGGGCACAGACGGTGCTGATGGCGGATCCGTCGGATGCCGCGCTGGTGGCGGAACTCGCCTTTCATCTTGAACGCCCGGTCGCGCCGCAGGGGGCCACGCTGCGCACCATCCGCGCGCTGCTGGCCGATGCGCCTGCCGACCTGCCCTTCGCTGCCGCCGCGCTGCCCACAGAACCGGAGCAGGGCGACGATGGCCCGGTGATCCGCTTCGTGGCGGAAACCCTGGCCGAGGCGGTGGCCGCCGGCGCCTCTGACATCCATTTCGAGGCGCTGCCGTCCGGCCTTGGCATCCGGCGGCGCATCAACGGCCTGCTTGGCCCGATGAACACCGACCCGGCCCTTCCTGCTGCCACCGTCTTTGCCCGGCTCAAGGTCATGGCCCGCGCCAATGTGGCCGAACGCCGCCTGCCGCAGGATGCGCGGTTTTCCGGCACCTTTTCCGGCCGCCGCATCGACTTTCGCCTGTCATCCCTGCCAACGCAGAACGGCGAAAGCATCGTCCTGCGCGTGCTCGATCCACAGGCCCTGCGCCTTGGTTGGGATCGCCTCGGTTTCGCCCCCGATATGGTCACCCGCATCACCACCGCCATCGAACGGCCCAGCGGGCTGTTCCTTGTCACCGGTCCCACCGGATCGGGCAAGACGACCACCCTCTATACCGCGCTCCAGCACCTCAATTCCAACCGACGCAAGATCGTGACGGTCGAAGACCCCGTGGAATACAGCCTGCCCGGCGTGCAGCAGGTGCAGGTGCAGGAAGACATCGGCCTGACCTTCGCCCGTGTCCTGCGGTCGATCCTGCGGCATGATCCCAATGTCATCATGGTGGGAGAGATCCGCGATCCCGAAACCGCCGAAATCGCCTGTCGTGCGGCGCAGGTGGGGCGGATGGTGCTGTCCACGCTGCATACCCGCGATGCGAGGGGCGCGCGCACCCGGTTGGTCGATCTGGGGGTGCCCGATTACATCGTGGGCGATGTCTTGCGCGGTGTTCTGGCCCAGAACCTAGCCCTTTCGGACTGCCCCGAATGCCACGGTGCAGGCTGCCGCACCTGCGGTTTCACCGGCTCGGCCGCGCGCAGACTCGAGGCCGAATTGATAACCGCCGATTAAGCGCCCGACCGCGCGCGATTGCCAGAACGCCTAAAAAACAGCCAGCTTCAATAGGTTCCACCCAGCCGAACGCAATCCCTGGTTGTGCCGTCAGACTTTGGTCTGATGCGGGCACCGGACCTCTGGCAGAGGTCTGTGCCACCCCGAGGTGTTACCCTTTTCCTTGTACCAAACGCCCGTTGCCGTTCACAGGCAGAGCATGGGCGCATCTGGATGATACCGCACCGCAGCCAGAACAGGCGCGGAGCGGCAAGGGGTCGGGCGTGGATCCCCGTAGCAGGCGGCAACGTGTTCCGGTTGCCAAGGCAGAAAGCGAAAAACCGCATCGCAAACTGAATGCGGATCGATCGACGGGGTTACATATGTACCTTCCCAAAGACGCATCACGCGCTCGGATCAGAGAAGCGCAGATTGCCCGCAACAACCGCGCCGAAATTGTCAGGGCGCTCTCGACCGGTCAGGTCACGCGACGCGAACTCTTCAAATGGGGTATCTTCACCGCGGCGGGAACTCTGGCGCTGACGAACGGGCTCAGCCCCTACGCCCACAGCCAAATCTTGCCCAGCATACCCACCGGCACCCCGCCCAGCCCGCTTTACGGCGTTGCGCCCTTCACCCAGCCGATGCCACGCCTGAACGAACAGCCCCCCCATACCCTGACCCCGGTCACTCAGGGCAATGAGGTGATGCTGCAATGGCAGGGTCTGCCGAACGAACCCTATTCCAAGCGCACCTCATGGCACACAGAGTATTCCGCGACCGGCGGCAACCCCATCTATGCCAACCCGCTGACCGGCCGTGGCCCGATGGAAGGCCGCCCGCCGGGAGAATATTTCGCGCATCAGCGCTGGACGGAATACTTGCCCAAGAAGGGCTATCTGATGTCGCTCGGCTGCCCGGACTCGCATGTCGGTCTGCATCCGCTTTTTCCGTCGCAAGTGGATGACAAGATCTGGTCCTTTGGCCCCGGTCGCCTTGCCGCCGGCGCCTTGCCGCCGCCCCTTCTGAAGGTGCGTTACGGCGAACCGGTGATCTTCCGCCACTACAACAACGTGGCGCTCAGCCAAGAGCAGAACGGCGGCTTCGGATCCATCAGCCAGACCACGCATAACCACAACGGCCACAACGCATCGACATCCGATGGGGCGTCAAACGCGCATTTCTTCCCCGGTCAGTTCTATGACTACCACTGGTCAACCACGCTCGCCCGTGCCGACATGACCAATACGCAGGCCACCGATCCGCGCGCCTCCGGGCCGGATGGTAATGGCAAACTGGTCCATGTGCCGGGCGATTATCGCGAATTGCAGGGAACGCTGTGGTTCCATGACCACCGCTTCTTCTATACCGCAGAGAACGTCTACAAAGGCCATGTCGGGATGATGAACTATTATTCCGGCAAGGATCGCGCGCACGAGGCGCTGCAGGATGGCGTCAACCTGCGCCTGCCCTCGGGCACCATGCTGGACTATGGCAATACCGATTTCGACGTGAACCTGATGTTCTCGGACGCCGCATCAGACCCGGATGGCCAACTGTTCTTTGACATCTTCGATACCGAAGGTTTCCTCGGCGACATGCTCTTGGTGAACTTCGCCTACAAGCCGTTCTTCGAGGTGATGCCGCGCAAATACCGCTTCCGGATGCTCGGCGCGTCCATGTCGCGCTGGTACAAACTGGCGCTGGTCAATCAGGCGGGCAAGGTCGTGCCGGTTCAGGTCATCGCCACCGATGGCAACCTCATTCCGCGCCCGGTCACGGTGAACCAGATGGACACGATGGCATCAGGGGAACGGTTCGACGTCATCATCGACTTCAAACCGTTCAAGGTGGGTGACAGGCTCTACCTTGTAAATCTCATGGAATTCGAGGATGGCCGCGGCCCAAAGGACAAGCTGTCCATTTCCGATGCGATCAATGGCAAGACGCTCGACCCCGGCGTCGGCCGCGTGTTGGAATTCCGCATCACCCGCCACATGGCCAGCGTCGATATGCCCGGCTATGTCTATGACTCGCAACGTGCCGCCGATCAGGACCGCAGCCAGGTGCCCGCCGTGCTGACCGAACAGATCCCCATCGTCACCCCGGTGCGCGAACGGATCATCGAATTCAAGCGCGGCGCGAACGATGCCCGTGACGATACGCTGTCAGGATGTTTCCCGGACTGCCCCATTGAACGCGAAACGCCATGGGGCATACGGATCAATGGCGAGGATACCCATTCCCTGAACGCCAACCGCATCTCCATGCTCGTCCCCCGCCCCGGCGAGGTGGAACATTGGACGCTGCTCAATGGCGGCGGCGGCTGGGATCACCCCGCCCACCTGCATTTCGAAGAGGGCGTCACCATCTCGCGCAGCGGCTTTGCGATGGGCGCGGCCGAACGGGGCGCGCGCAAGGATGTCTGGTGGATGGGCGAAGGCGGGTCGGTCAAGATTCAGGTCCGCTTCGGCGAATATGGCGGTGCCTATGTCACCCATTGCCACAATACCGTTCACGAAGATGCCGCGATGCTGCTGCGCTATGACGTGCTGACTGATCCCAACAACCCGCGCACTTCACAGACCCATGTGCAGGTGATCCCGACACCGAACCCGACGCCGGATGGTGTGACCTATGTGATGCCGGAGATTCTGCCCGAAGGTAATCCCTTCCACCGAAGCTTCCGCCCCTTCCCCCGAACTTCGACCTGAGGCGCAGGGCGGCCATGGCGCGTTGCGATAACCCTTGGGTCAAGGTGCTGCGCCAGTTGCAGGGCGTGGTTCTTGCCATCATCCTGGCGGCTGGGCTGACCGCCCTGCCGGCCCAAGCCGACACGCGCGGGGCGGAATACTTTACCAACCTGCCGCTGATGACATCCGATGGTGAGGAAGTGGCCTTCTTCGACGATGTCCTGAAAGACCGCATCGTCGTAGTGAACTTCTTCTACACCGAATGCACCGACATGTGTTCGCTCACCACCGCGCGGCTGGCACAGGTCTATGACTGGCTCGGCGAACGCATGGGGCGCGATGTGTTCTTCGTGTCCATCACGCTGGACCCGGAAAATGACACGCCCGAAAAGCTCGCCACCTTCAAGCAGGGCTTCAATGCTGACCGTGGCTGGACCTTCCTCACTGGCAGCCGCGAGAATATCGACATCATCCGCGCCAAGCTGGGTGAAAAGGCCCGCGCCCTGGCCCTGCACCGCACCGACATGGTGATCGGCAATGCCAAGACCGGGGTCTGGCGGCGCTCTTCGGTCATGGGCAGCCTGACCATCGCCCTGCAATCCATTCTGGAGCTTGACCCCGACTGGCAAAACAGCACCCAGACCAATGCGCAGGCGCTGGAAGCCGCGCTGAAAATCAACACGGTCTACGACCTCTCGGCCCATCCCGGCGAG
>CALRPT020000021.1:0-50514 GCA_943370085.1 Variovorax paradoxus
AGGGGGTGAATGGCCGCGCGGCACGCGCGGACAGAGGGGGCGGCACGCCCCATGAACGCGGAGGAGGCGCGCAGGCGCCGACGACATAAAAGGCTTGCGGCGGCACGCCGCTCCGCAAGATCACCCACCGCACGTCGAAAACCGGGTTGATCCAAATCCGAACCTGCGCAACGCTCAAATGCCGCCATCCGCCAACGAGATGCGCAGGCCAAAAACTTTAACGAGGGAACCGGAATGAACATGATCGAGGCCGTAAAGGCCGTCTTTTCCAAATATGCCACGTTCGAAGGCCGCGCGCGGCGGTCGGAATATTGGTGGTTCGTGCTGTTCAACCTTATCGTCAGCATCATCCTGACCGCACTCTTCGGAAGCGGCGGGGGTATGGGGGAAGGCGGGATGATGATGGGTGGCAATCTTCTTGCCAACATCTGGTCGCTTGCCACGCTTCTGCCTTCCATCGCCGTGGGCGCCCGCCGACTGCACGACATCGACCGCACCGGCTGGTGGCAGCTGATCTGGTTCATCCCGGTGATCGGGTGGATCGTGCTGATCGTCTTCTTCGCCACACGCGGCACGGCCGGGACCAACCGCTTTGGTGCAAACCCGGTAATGGCCTGATTCAGGCAAACCTCGCCCCGGATCTGTTCCGGGGCGGCTTCCTGTTCGGGGCAAGGCACACGGCAACAGGTCCCGGTCAGGGGCAGGTCGGGGTCTCCCGCTGGTCACACCAGCGTATGCACATCTGTCTGCACAGGCCTCTGCCCCACCAGCGGCACGGCCCTTCCAGCCTAAAGACTCGCCGCCTGATAAATCCGGCCCAGATCCCCGCCCCAATCACCGTGATAAAGCGACAGCCAGCGATCCGCCTGCGTCTGGCCACTTTCAAGTGTGGCCACCAGCGGCTCCAGATAGCGTTCCTCGCCCAGCCCCCGCCCGGCCAGCCCGGCATGGGACAGGGCCACTGCCGCCCGCGCCAGATCGGCGATCTTCACCGCCCCCACGCGGCCCGCGATCCCGTCCACCGATGCCGCCACGCGCAGCCCTTCGCGCGTCTCGGCATCAAATCCCTTCACCAGATCCCATGCCGCATCCAGCGCGGTCTGGTCATACATCAGCCCCACCCAGAAGGCGGGCAGCGCCACGATATGCGGCACATCCCCGCAATCGGCGCCGCGCATCTCGATATAGCGCTTCACCCGCGCTTCGGGGAACACGGTCGTCATGTGATCAGCCCAATCCGAAAGCGTGGGCTTCTCGCCCGGCAGCGCGGGCAGTTCACCCTTCAGGAAATCGCGGAAGGACTGGCCCAAGGCATTGATATATTTACCATCCCGATAGACAAAATACATCGGCACATCCAGCACCCAATCGACATAACGCTGGAACCCGAACCCGTCTTCAAAGGCAAACGGCAGCATCCCCGTGCGCGAGGCATCCAGATCCCGCCAGATGCGCGACCGCCACGACCGGTGCCCGTTGGGCTTGCCCTCAAAGAACGGGGAAGAGGCGAACAGCGCCGTCGCCACCGGCTGCAAGGCCAACGACACACGCATCTTCTGCACCATGTCCGCCTCTGATGCGTAGTCCAGATTCACCTGCACCGTCGATGTGCGATACATCATCTGCGTGCCATGGGTGCCCACCTTGCCCATGTAATCCGTCATCAGCCGATAGCGCCCCTTGGGCATCACCGGCATCTCCTCATGCCGCCATTCCGGCGCCGCCCCGATCCCCATGAAACGGATGCCCAGCGGTTCGGCCAATATGCGCACTTCATCAAGATGGTTTCTCAGCTCGGCATCAGTATCGGTGACACTGGCAAAAGCCGCCCCCGAAAGCTCGAACTGCCCACCCGGTTCAAGGCTGATATTGGCCCCGTTCCGTGTCAGACCGATAACATTCTCGCCCTCGCGCACCGGTTCCCAGCCGAACTGCGCCTCCAGCCCTGCGAACAGCGCGTTAATGGATCGTTCACCATCATAGGGCAGCGGCTTCTTCGTATCGGTCAGCCAGCCGAACTTTTCATGCTCGGTCCCGATGCGCCAATCGGCCTTGGGCTTGTTGCCCGATTCCATGAAGGCGGCAAGCTGGTCAAAGCTTTCGATCAGGCCGCCACCGGATTGGGGAATGGACATTGGCAACGGCTCCGCTTCGCATCTGCTTCAAGGCCCCAACTCGTGCTTGGACTGGCGGGCCAAGTCAAGGGGCCGAAAACCTGAACGCTGCCGTAAAGCTGTAGGAAATCACAAGGCGCTCACGCCCGCGCCATCCCCTGCCCGGCCCGCCGCCAGATCACCACCATCTGCTCGCCCGTCACCAACCCCCGCCCGCTGCCATCGCCTTGCGGTGCCAGCGCCGCCAGCAGGGCCGCCATATCCATGCCCGGCAGGGTGGCGAACACGTCGAACAACCCGTCCGCCCCCGCGGCATCGACCGGGATCAGCACCACTTGCCCATCCACCTGCCGCAGCCGCCACAGCCGCCGCCCGCGCAGCGTGATCAGGCGCAGCTCCGCCAGCTCGGGCACGCTGACGAAACCGCCAAGCTGCGGACCCATATAGGAAATCTGCCCCTCATCCACCACCACCACACCGGGCGCATCGCTGCCCTGTGCAAAGCGCAGCCGCCGCCAGCCCTGAACCGCCAGCCCCGCGCCCAGCGCGGCGATACTCAGGCCGATGGGCACCAGCACCCAGCCGCCCGGCGACGCGATCCACAGCCCCAGCGCCACCACCGCGCCCGCCCCGATCACCTCGCGCCAGCGCCACAGCGCGGCGCGCAGTTCCGGCCGGATCACCGCCAATCCCCCAATACCGATTGCCACAACGCCAGCGCTGCCACCGCCGCCGTATCCGCCCGCAGGATGCGCGGCCCAAGGCTGACCGGCACCACCTGCGGCATCCCCCGCAGCTTGGCCGCCTCACCGTCCGAAAACCCGCCCTCCGGCCCGATCAGGATCGCCCACGGCCCGGCCTCCAACTCCTCCAGCGCCACCCGCGCGCCCACCAGCACCTCATCGCACCACAGGATGCGCCGATCCGCAGGCCAGCCGGCCAGCAGCCGGTCCAACGCCACCAGATCCGCCACCTCTGGCACAAAGGTGCCACCGCATTGCTCGGCCGCCTCCACCGCATGGGCCTGCAACCGATCCTGCCGGATACGCTCAGAGTTGGTGTGCCGTGTCTGCACCGGGACGATCCGCCGCACGCCCATCTCGGCGGCCTTTTCCACGATGAAATCGGTGCGCGCCTTCTTGATGGGCGCGAACAGCAGCCACAGGTCGGGTGGCAACTGCAACCCCTTGGTCTGGCTGTCACAAACCAGCACCCCGCCGCGCTTGCCAGCCTCCATCACCTCGGCCCGCCATTCGCCATCACGTCCATTGAACAGCGCGACCACGGCCCCCTTGCCCAACCGCATCACCGCAAACAGGTAATGCGCCTGATCCGCGCTCAGGGCCACGGCTTGCCCCTGCCCGAGGGGCTGATCTACAAAGAGACGAACCTTCGCTTCCATGGCCGCACCCTATGACCCAACCGCCCCGAATGCCAGAGGCCCCCAGCGGCACCGTGGCCGATGCCCCGCGCGGCAACTGGGTGGATACGCTGGCCCCCGCCGCCACCCGCCCCTATCTGCGCCTGTCGCGGGCGGATCGGCCCATCGGCACCTGGCTGTTGTGGCTGCCCTGCCTCTGGGCCATCGCGCTGGCTGCGGCCAGCACGGGCGGGTTCACCTGGTCTGACCTCTGGCTTGCCGCCTCGTCCGGCATCGGTGCCTTCCTGATGCGCGGCGCGGGTTGTACATGGAATGACATCACCGACCGCCACATCGACGCGGCCGTGGCCCGCACAAGATCGCGCCCCATCCCCGCGGGTCAGGTCACGGTCAAACAGGCCCTCGTCTGGATGGCCGCGCAGGCGCTGATCGCCGCCGCCATCCTGTTCACCTATCACCCGGTCGCCATTGCGCTGGGCATAGGCTCGCTCGCCCTTGTCGCCATCTACCCCTTTGCCAAACGCTTCACATGGTGGCCGCAGGCCTTTCTCGGCCTTGCCTTCAACTGGGGCGCGCTGCTCCTCTGGGCCGCGCATACGGGCAGCCTTGGCCTTGCGCCCGTCCTTCTCTATGCGGCGGGCTTTGTCTGGACGCTGTTCTATGACACGATCTACGCCCATCAGGACCGCGAAGATGACGCCCTGATCGGCGTCCGCTCCACCGCGCGGCTGTTTGCCGAAAACACCCCGCGCTGGCTGGCGGGGTTCCTGATTGCCACTGTCACCCTGATGGCCGCCGCCGTGATCGCAGCCCTGCTGCCATTGCAAAGCCCGTGGCCCCTGCTGGCCGCGCTTGCAGGTGTCTGGGCCATGGGCCTGCACATGTTCAGCCAGCTGCGCCGCCTGAACATCGACGACCCTGCCGGATGCCTCATCCTGTTCCGGTCCAACCGCGACACAGGCCTTATTCCTGCGCTGTTTCTTGCCGCCGCCGCGCTGGTTTGATTGAACCCGCGCCCCCCGCGACGTAAGCACGTCGGGTGCGTATAGAATCCCCCCCGGGGACATCTGTTTCGCGCCGACTGCCCCAAGGAAAGCTGCCCGATGCGCCTGCCAAAGCCGCGCCTGCCTGATCTGAGCAAGATTGATCTGCGCAAGGCCAACCTCAACCTCGCCGCCCTGCGCCGCCTGCGCCTGCCCCAAGGGGCGATTGCGCTCGCGGCCTTTGCCGTGGCCGGGCTGTTTGCCGTGTTCATCGCCTATACCGCCTCGGCGGTGATCGAACGCCGTTCGGTCAAGGCGATCAACTGGGCCATGGCAAATGAAGGCATCACCTGGGTGCAGGCCAGCGCCGACGGCATGCTTGTCACCCTGCAAGGCACCGCACCGAATGAGGCCGCGCGCTTTCGCGCCGTAAACGTCGCCGGAACGGTCATCGACAGCGGCCGCGTGCGGGATGAGCTTGAGGTCACCCCCGCCACCCAGATCGAAGCGCCCCGCTTTTCCATCGAAATGCTGCGCAACGATGACGGGATACAGCTGATCGGCCTGCTGCCCGAAGGCGAAGGCGAAGCCACCCTCGCCGCCGCCGCCACCGAACTGGCGCGCGGCATCCCGGTGGCCGACATGCTGGAAACCGCCGCTTACGCCCCGCCCGAAACCTGGCAGCCCGCCTTTGATTTCGGTCTGGCGGCGCTGAAACTCCTGCCTCGGTCCAAGATTTCGGTTGCCGCCGACGGGGTCGAAGTCACCGCCATCGCCGCCAGCGAAGCGGAAAAACGCACGCTGGAAAGCGAGCTTGCCCGCCTGCGCCCCGAGGGCATGCGCCTTGCCATCGACATTTCGGCCCCCCGACCCGTGATCACCCCCTTCACCTTGCGCTTCGTCATGGATGCCGAGGGCGCGCGGTTTGACGCCTGCTCGGCCGATACCGAATCCGCCCGCGCCCGCATCCTTGCCGCCGCCGCCACAGCCGGGGTCGAGGGCAAGGCCACCTGCACCGTGGGCCTTGGCGTGCCCAGCCCGCGTTGGGCCGATGCCGCCGAAGCCGCCATCCGCGCCATTGCTGCCATCGGGCAGGGCACGGTCACCTTTTCGGATGCAGATATCTCGCTCGTCGCGGCCGAAGGCACCGATCAAGCCGCCTTTGACCGGGCGGTGGGCGAATTGAAAGCCGCCCTGCCGCAGGTCTTTTCGCTGGATGCCACCCTGCCCAAACCGGCCACTGCCGCCGCCGCAGGCCCGGCCGAATTCACCGCCACGCTGTCGCCCGAGGGCAAGGTCGATCTGCGCGGCCGCCTGACCGATGATCTGCAACGCGCCGCCGTCGATAGCGTCGCGCAGGCCGAATTCGGGGCGGGCAATGTCTATAACGCCACGCGCCTTGATGCCGAGCTTCCCGATGGCTGGCCCGTCCGCGTTCTGGCGGGGATGGAGGCGCTTGCCGAATTGGACGAAGGCGCGCTTCTGGTGCGCGAAGACACGGTCGAGGTGTCGGGCATCACCGGCTCTCTGAATGCGCGGGACCGGATCAGCCAGATCCTGTCCGGCAAGCTTGGGCAGGGCAAGACCTTCAAGGTCTCGGTCACCTATGACGAGGAACGCGATCCCCTTGCCGCCCTGCCCACACCGCAGGAATGCCTTGCCACGATCGACGCGCTGCTGGTTCAGCAGAAGATCACCTTCCCCCCCGGCTCGGCCGAGATTGACGCCGCCACCGGGCAGTTGATGACCCGCCTCGCCGATGCGCTGAATGAATGCACCGCCATGCCGCTGGAAATCGCGGGTCACACGGATTCCCAAGGGTCCGAGGACGGCAACCGCGCCCTGTCGCAGGCGCGTGCCGAAGCCGTGCTGCTGGCACTGCAGGGCCGCCGGGTCGAGGTGTCGGAAATGCGCGCCGTGGGTTACGGTGAAAGCCGCCCCATCGCCGAAAATGAAACCGAAGCGGGCCGCGACGCCAACCGTCGCATCGAGTTTACGCTGATCGGTGCCGCCCCTGCGCCCGCCCTCACTGCGGCAGGCGAACCGGCTGGCGAACCCGCCGCAGCCGCCGACAATGGCACCACCATCGCCGCCCTAGCCCCGCCTACCGATGGAGCGGGCTGTGTGGCCAACATCAAGGCTCTTCTGTCCAAGGACAAGATCACCTTCGATCCCGGATCAGACGAGATATCCGATGTGTCGATCCCCTTGATCGAGGCGCTTTCCGCCCTTCTGCAACAATGCCCCGGCGTCCCGATCGAAGTGGCAGGCCACACCGATTCCCAAGGCACCGAACGCAACAACCTGACGCTGTCCGAAAATCGCGCCAAAGCCGTGTTGGTGGCCCTTCTGGGAACCGGCGTCGACGTCTCCACGCTCAAGGCTGTAGGATATGGCGAAACGAAACCCATCGCCGACAATGGCACCGATGACGGGCGCGAAGCCAACCGCCGCATCGAGTTTACCCTGATCGGCACCCCGACCCCCGCGCCCGCCTCAGCGGAAACGGCGGCCCCTGCGCCTATCCCCGCTCCTGCGGCAACGGCGGCCTCCACGCCAACACCCGCCGCTGCGCCCGCTGCCGGAACGCCCGATTTCTCGAACGACACCAGCCCCTCTGTCGCACCACAGGAAAAGACCTTGCGTCCAAGCCCCCGTCCCGCGAATAACGGCTGAGGACAGCGAACAGACTAGGGCCCCATGAACCGCCAGGAATTCATCACCGCGACCGCCATCATCCTTTTGCTGGCTTTCGCCCTCGGCTGGTTCACCTACTGGCTCTTGCACCGCTTCACCCGCGTCGCAGGCGGTGACGTGGCGGAAATGGACAACCTCGCCCAATCCCTGCACGAAGCGGAAGAGGCGCGCGATCAGGCGCTGTTCTACCTTGAGGAACGCGAAGCCGAACTGATGAACCAGATCGCCCAGACCGAGGCCGAATTGCGCGCAGCGATGGAAGGCCTGCGCGACGCCCGGCACGAGGCCGAAGAAATGCGCGCCTATATCGAACGGATGCATGCCGCGAACTGACGCGGCACGCCCGTCAATACAGCTTGTCCCAGCGCAGCCCGTCCAGACAGGCCCCGATCAAGGCCGAGGCCGGGTCGGCCAGCGCATCGATCACATCGAAATGATGCTTGCCCGGATCGACCGTCCAGCCGCAATTCCACGCCTCTGACAGCGTCCGCGCCTGCCACAGAAACGAAGGCCGCTCCTGACCGCCCACCCAGACATGCGCGCCAACACCCGGTTGCAATGCCAACCGCGCCGGGCTTTCCGCCGCACATTCCGGCCCATCCAGCCGCAGCGTGTCGTTCATCGACGTGCCCATCAGCGGTGCCAGCTCTGACAGAGGCGAGATCGGCACCACCCGCACCAGCCCCGGCACCGCCATACCCGCGCACCCCATCCGCGCCGCCAGATGCCCGCCCGCGGAATGGCCCATCACCACCAGCGGCCCTTCGACCATCCCCGCCACCACGGCGCAGGCCCGCGCCACCTCACACGTCATGTCGGCAATCCGCGCCTCGGGTGCCAGTGTGTAGGATGGCATCGCACAGGCCCAGCCCCGCGCCACCGCGCCTGCCGCCAGATGCGACCACGTCTCGCGCCCGAAGGCCATCCAGTATCCGCCATGCACGAAAACCAGAACCCCGCGCGGCGTGCCCTCTGGCAGGAACAGATCCAGCCGTTGCCGCGCGCCCGTTCCATAGGCCAAGCCCAACCGCGCCCGCGCCCCCAGCGAATCGCGAAACGCCGCCGCCTCTGCCTCCCAGCGCGGCGGATAGCCATCGGCCCCCGCGATGAAGGCCCCGTTGGCATAGGCAAGGTCAAACGCCGCCCGCTCTGTTTCCGCCATCCCTGCTTCCGTTTCCGTCAATTTGATCAAAATTCGCACCCCGAAGGGCAATATTTCCCCGCCGGAACTGGACAAGCCCCCCCTCGCGGATGCATCCATCCTTAACCCGAAAAGCCGGAGGCCCCTATGCTCGATTCCGTCACCAACCTCGCGTCGCTTCTGAAAGACCCGACGCTTCTGGTCACCAAGGCCTATGTCGCCGGCCAATGGATCGATGCCGATGATGGCACCACCTTCCCCGTCACCAACCCCGCGCGCGGCGATGTGATCTGCCACCTGCCCAACCTTGGCCGGGCCGAAACCGCCCGCGCCATCGACGCCGCGCAAAAGGCGATGAAGGACTGGGCCGCCCGCACCGGCAAGGAACGCGCCGCCGTCATGCGGAAATGGTTCGATCTGATGATGGCCAATCAGGATGACCTTGGCAAAATCCTCACCGCCGAAATGGGCAAGCCGCTGGCCGAAGCCAAGGGCGAAGTCGCCTATGGCGCCTCCTTCATCGAATGGTTCGGCGAAGAGGCGAAACGCGTCTACGGCGAAACCATCCCCGGCCACCAGCGCGACAAGCGCATCACGGTGATCAAGCAGCCCATCGGTGTGGTGGGCTCCATCACGCCATGGAACTTCCCCAACGCCATGATCGCGCGCAAGGTCGGCCCGGCGCTGGCTGCAGGCTGCGGCTTTGTCGCCCGCCCGGCGGCGGAAACGCCGCTCTCGGCCCTTGCCATGGCGCTCTTGGGTGAACGCGCAGGCCTGCCTGCGGGCATCTTCTCGGTCATCACCTCGATCCGCTCCTCGGACATCGGCAAGGAATTCTGCGAAAACCACGCCGTCCGCAAACTCACCTTCACCGGCTCCACCGAGGTAGGCCGCATCCTGCTGCGGCAGGCCGCCGAACAGGTGATGAAATGCTCGATGGAACTGGGCGGCAACGCGCCCTTCATCGTGTTTGACGATGCCGATCTGGATGCCGCCGTGGCAGGCGCGATGATCTCCAAATTCCGCAACAACGGCCAGACCTGCGTCTGCGCCAACCGCATCTATGTGCAGGCCGGCGTCTATGACGCCTTCGCCAAGAAACTGGGGGAAGCGGTCGCCAAGACCAAGGTGGGCGATGGCCTGTCGGAAGACGTCACCTTCGGCCCCCTGATCAACGACAAGGCCGTGGTCAAGGTCGAAGAACACATCGCCGACGCCCTCTCCAAAGGCGCCAAGGTGGAAACCGGCGGGCATCGCCATGCCCTTGGCGGGTCATTCTTCGAACCCACCATCCTGACCGGCGTCACCACCGACATGCTGGTGACGAACGAGGAAACCTTCGGCCCCCTCGCCCCCCTGTTCAAATTCGATACCGAGGAAGAGGTGATCGAACTGGCCAACGCCACGATCTTCGGCCTCGCCTCCTATTTCTACGCCCGCGACATCGGCCGCATCACCCGCGTGCAAGAGGCGCTGGAATACGGCATGGTCGGCGTGAACACCGGCCTCATCTCCACCGAGGTCGCCCCCTTCGGCGGGGTCAAGCAATCCGGTCTGGGCCGCGAAGGCAGCCATCACGGGATGGAGGACTATCTGGAAATGAAATACATCTGCCTTAGCGTCTGACAGGAAACCGGATGACGAAACGCAGTACCCTTCTCCTCGCCTTCTGTATGGCCTTGGCGGCCTGCGGGGGCGGAGTGCCGCTGCTTCCCCTCATCTGAAGACAGACCACCGTGCCACCAACAGCGCCGCGATCCCACCCCGGATCGCGGCGCTTGCATTTTCGGCAATTGGCACAGTCACGACCGCCGGTCGCATCCCCGTCTTGTGGGCGACATGCGCCCAGCAGCCACTGCAAACCATGCCGCAAAAGGCCAGAGCAGGCGCTGCTATCGCATATCAAACCCGCGATTTTGCCTAGCAGCAGCAACCGGGCCATGTCGGTGGCAAGGCAATCCGCCGACCAGACCCGAAAGGAATTCCCATGCTGCCCAGCATCCGCACCGCCACCACCGCCGCCATCGCGGCCATCGCCCTCGCCGCCACCGTTGCCGCGCCTGTACAGGCCGGTCAGCGCGAACGCGACTTCCTCAAGGGCGTCGCCGCAACTGTCATCGTCGGCACCGTGATCAACAACCTCAACGCCCAGCGCGCCCAGGCCCAGCCGCGCTACTATCAGCAGCCGCGCCAGCATCAGCAGCCGCAATACTACACCCCCGGGCCGCGCGAACCGGCCTATTTCGCCCAACCGTCACGCCCCAGCCTATCCACCACCGCCGCCGCGCAGGCGTTCAAAAGCTATAGCCCGTCTGAACGCCGCGCGATCCAGCGCCAACTTGCCCGCGCCGGTTACTACACAGGCGGCATCGACGGTGCTTTCGGACCGGCCACCTTCCGCGCTGTCTCGGCCTATGCCGCCGACCGTGGCCTGCAAGGCCGCATCGACACCGCCTCGGGCGCCTATACCGTTTATGACAGCCTGATCTACTAAAGGAAAAGGGGCGCCCTTCATGGCGCCCCGCGATTGTCGGCCCCTGCCGCGCGGGCAGGGGCAGCTACCGGATCAGGGGGCTTCACCAACCCTCAGGAACCTGGCACCGCCCGCACCCATGGCGCTGCGCCCGCCCGAAATCATCCGCGCCCCAGGCGCCGCCGCCCGCGAGGCGCGGTCAAGCTGGGACATAAGGTCGGCCAGCACGCCTTCGACCGGAACGGCGATGGCAATGGGTTTGCCATTCATCTCGGCCTTGGCGGAAATGACCGACACCACCTCAAACCCATAGGCGGTGTCGCGGAACACGGGGGCACCGGATGCGCCGAAATCCACCGGGCAATCCAGCACGGCGACGCGGCCTTCGGTGCCCAGAACAGTGCAGGCATCCTGCATCGAGGCTGCCTCTGACCGGTCCCTGGCATAGGACACGATCTCGACCCGGTCGCCGCCCCGCGGAAAGGATCCGGTCGGGGCCGGCGTGATCGAAGGCAGCAGGATCGGCTGCGCAAGCTTGATCAGGCCCAGATCAGTGCCGGTCTGGTTCATCTGCGCCGCGCTGCCCTCGTCAAGACCGGGGAGGTAATCGGGATGCGACAGAATCATCGCGCCCTCGCGGTGGGCCTCGGCCCGGCCATCGCGCCATCCGGCCAAGAATGTCAGATCCGAAGGACGGTACGGCTCTCCCGTCGCGTTGTCGTAAAGGCAATGCGCCGCCGTCAGCACGACATCCGGCGCGATCAGGGTGCCGGTGCAAAAGCCCTTGGACCCAAGGTCAATGCGCCCGACCGCCGCCCACCGCCCAGCGACCAAGCCGGTGTCAAGCGGGCGCAGGTTACCGTCCCCGGCAAGTGCCGGTTGTGCCAGAAGGGCCAGCCACACCAGAACGCCACGCATCCGCATCTTTCACCATCGCTCCATAAAGCTCTGGCAGCGAACGTGGCTGGCGAAGCGGGCGGAATAGCGGCAAAGGCGCGGAACTGTCGGGGCCATGGCGCGCGGGTTCGTCTTATGCCGCCGATCGTGGCCTGCAAGGCCGCATCAACACCGCCTCGGGCGCCTAAGCCGTCTTTGACCTACGACAGCCTGATCTACTGATCAAAAAAGGGTGCACCGGCCATCGCCGGGGCACCCCCTGTCACCGATCCGCGATCAGCGGATCAGTTCGTCACATTCGCCGTGCCTTCCAGCACCGGCGCTGCCACCTGCCCCGTGCGGGCAATCTCGATCCGGCGGGGTTTCAACGCCTCGGGCGTCTCACGCACCAGATCGATGTGCAGCATCCCATGCTCATGCACCGCGCCGGTCACGCGCACATGATCGGCCAGCGCAAAGCGGCGCTCGAAGGCGCGCGTCGCAATGCCGCGATGTAGATAGGTCTTGCCCTCATCCTCGGGGGCCTTGCGGGCTGTCACCACCAGCGTGCCATCCTTCACCTCGACGCCCAGCTCCTCGGGCGTGAACCCGGCCACGGCGATCGAGATGCGATAGGCATCCTCGGCGGTCTTTTCGATGTTGTAGGGCGGATAAGTGGGCTGCGCGACATCGGTCGTCAGCACGCGGTCCATCAGATCGGCAATCCGGTCAAAACCGACGGTCGCACGATAGAGCGGCGCAAAATCAAGATTACGCATAGGGGTCATCCTCCAGTGAGCGATGCTATGTTATGCCCTCCTCATCGGACGGGCGGGAAACGCACCGGCCCTGTTACAGGCACCGGCACTCTCCCGATTTGGGAACAGCCCCGCACGGTTTCAAGACCCCCGCCTGCACCGCCATCGAACCCGCGTCAGGGCGCAACCTTCACGAACTTCGCCCCACCGCCCCCGCCGGACAGCACCTTCGGCCCCGGCGCGGCACGCGGCGCACCTGCCGCCATTTCCGCCTGCAACACCGCCAGCGGCTCCATCAGCGGCACGGCCAGCGCAACCGCCTTGCCCTCCACCGCCGCCTTGGCCGACACGACAGACACGATCCGCACTTCACCATCCCGCATGGCAAAGACCGGCGCGCCCGATGCCCCGAATTCCACCGCACAGGTCAGCACCATAAGATCGCTGCGCTGGGCCATGATCTCGCAGACCTCCTGCAAGGACGGCGCTTCCGACCGGTCCAGCGCATAGGACACGATCCCCACCTCCTCGCCCATTCTGGGCGTCCAGTCGGGGATGAAGGGTGTCACTTGCGGCAGCCGGATCGGCTGGTCCAGCCGCAGCAGCGCCAGATCCACCCCAACTGTCCCCAGATCCTCAGCCACATCAAAGGCATAACTCGGATGCACCAGCGCCCGTGCCACATTGCGATAGGCCTCGGCCCGCCCGTTGCGCCACCCGGCCAGAAACTGAAGATCTTCCTCGGCGATGCGCGCGCCGGTTTCCTTGTCAAACAGACAATGCGCCGCCGTCAGCACCAGATCATCGGCGATCAGCGCCCCGGTGCAGAACCCCCGCCCACCCAGCTCGATCCGCCCCACCGCCTGCCAACCCTTGCCCTCCTGCACGGTCTGCAGGGCACGCATGGTGGGCCCTTCGGCCCAGACCGGTGCAGAAATCATCGACAGCACAAGGGCAAGTAAACGCATCCCACACCTTCATTCCAGGGTCGCTCCCGCGCTACCCCGCCATTCCGGCAGAAGTTTGGCAGTCACCCCCCGCGCCGTCCAGTCGCTGCACGGCGCGGGAGGTAAGGGATGGCACGACTGATGCAAATCAACCGCCCTGCCGCTTCATCTTGGCCCAAATACCCAAACGACAGCACGGCAGGGCGCAGCGCCCGGAAACTCAGCCCTGACGAACACGCCGCCCCCACGATTTCTGACCCAGAAATCGTGCAAAATTCTGTGTCAGAATTTTCCTGCGCCCAACCTGCGCCGTCAGGCCCCAGTCGTCACGCCCCAGTCGTCACGCCTCAGTCGTCACGCCTCAGTCGTCACGCTTCCGTCAGGGCGCGCGGCTTGGGCCCGCCCGTCGCCCAATCCAGCAATTCCACCGTATGCACCACCGGAACCCCGGTCCCCGATCCGATCTGCATCATGCAGCCGATATTCCCGGCCGAAATCACATCCGGCGCCTTCGCCTCAAGCGTCCGCACCTTGCGCGCCTTCAACTCCTTGGAAATCTCGGGCTGCAGCAGGTTGTATGTCCCGGCCGACCCACAGCACAGATGGCTGTCCGCAGGCTCCACCACCTCGAATCCCACCCGCTTGAGCAGATCCTTCGGCGCGCTCTTGATCTGCTGGCCATGCTGCAACGAACAGGCGGCGTGATAGGCCACGCGCATCCCCTTCGCTTCCCCTTGCGGCAATCCGATCCGCACCAGCAGTTCGGACACGTCACAGGCCAGCGCCGAAACCCGCCTCGCCGCCTCGGCCTCGGCCCCGCTGCGGAACATGTGGCCGTAATCCTTGACCGTCGTCCCGCAGCCGCTGGTGTTGATGACGATGGCATCCAGCCCATCGCCGTCCACCTCCGCCATGAAGGCGCGGATATTGGCGGCGGCGAAACCATGCGCCTCATCCTCGCGCCCCATGTGATGCGTCAGCGCCCCGCAACATCCCATGCCGCGCGGCACCACCACCTCGCATCCCAGACGCCGCAGAAGCCGGATCGTGGCATCGTTGATATCCGTGTTCAGCGCCTTCTGCGCGCAGCCCGTCATCAGCGCCACCCGCATCTTCCGCGCGCCCACCGGCGCAAAACTCTGCGGGTCATCGTTGCGGGAAACAGGTGGCACGCGCTTCGGCACCATCTCCAGCATCGCCTGCACCCGCGCATCCGGGATCAACCGCGCAAAGGGCCGTCCCACCTTGGCCAGCAGCAAGGCCACCCGGAACCGCATCGGATAGGGCAGCACCTTGGCCAGCACAAACCGCAGCGCCCGGTCGGTGAAGGGCCGCTTGTAGGTCGCCTCGATATGCGCGCGGGCATGGTCCACCAGATGCATGTAATGCACCCCCGACGGGCAGGTCGTCATGCAGGACAGGCAGGACAGGCAGCGATCGATATGCTTCACCGTCCGCGCATCCGCCGCGCGGCCCGTCTCCAGCATCTCCTTGATCAGGTAGATGCGCCCGCGCGGGCTGTCCAATTCATCGCCCAGCACCTGATAGGTCGGGCAGGTCGCTGTGCAGAACCCGCAATGCACGCAGGACCGCAAGATCTCATTCGACCGCGCCAGCGCCGGGATCGCCAACTGGTCGGCGGTGAAATTCGTCTGCATCAGATCACCTCAGACCAGAAGGAAAAACAGAAAGACCGCCGTCAGCGCCAGCCCACCCGCCAGCGCAGGCCACATCCAGCCCGGGCTGCCCGGCCCGATCACCCCCCGCAAGGCCTGCGCCAGCGCGGCCACGGCGACCGGTGCCGCCCCGAGAAAGACCAGAAACCGGATGGCATTGCCCCTGTCTGTGGCCGGATCGTTCACCACCCAGACCAGCCCCAGCGCCAGCGCGGCCAAGGCGATCCCCGCCACCGCCCGCCCCCGTGGCAAGAGGCAAAGCGACAGGTAAATCGCCAGCGGATAAGCAATCAGCAGGAACCCCATCTCAACCCGCCCCCATCAAACCGGGATTGAACAGCCCCTTGGGATCGAACTTCGCCCGCAACCCCGCCGACAGCGCGGCAAGCGCCGCAGGCTCCGGCGGAAAGGCCGGCGTTACACCCGCCCCGCGCACCCGCGTCGCATGTCCGGCAAACACCCCCAGCCGTGCCCGCAGATCCACTCCCGGCGCAACAAGCAGCCAGACCAGCCCGCCGCCCCAATCATAGACCGCCGCCTCCGCCCCGGCCCGCGCCACCAGCCCCACCGCCTCGGATGGCGTTACGGCAAGCCGCCAGACATCGCCTGCGCGCCCATGAAAGGGCGCCACATCCCGCACCGTCTGCCAGACCGCGCCATCCACCTCATCCACCGCACCGAACCGTGCCAGAACCCGGGTCAATTCCCCCACCCGGTAGCGGACGGATGTCTCGAACCCCTCCACCCGCACAAAGGTGCCAAGACCGGGCATATGCGCCGCCCCCGTAACGTCAAAGGGCGATCCAAGCGCCGCCGCCATTGCCTCAACCGCGCGGGCATCCTCCAGCCCGTCCACCCGCAAGGTGGCCCCCATCTCCGGCGCGGGCAGCAGCTTGAAGGCCACCTCCGTGATCACCCCCAAAGTGCCATGCGATCCGGCCAGCAGCTTCACCAGATCATAGCCCGTCACATTCTTCATCACCCGCCCACCATTGCGGATAACCGTCCCCGTCCCGTCCACGAACCGCACTCCGATCATGCTGTCCCGGCATGCGCCCGCCTGCACCCGGCGCGGGCCGCTGGCATTGGCCGCCACAACCCCGCCGATGGTGCTCTCCCCCGCCCGCCCGAGCAGACCGAGCAGACCGCGCAGATCCGGCGGCTCGAAGGGCAGCCGCTGCCCTTCCACCACCAGCGCCGCCTCCACCTGCGCAAGCGGCGTTCCCGCCTTCACCACCAAGGTCAGCGCGCCGGGCTCATAAAGCGTGATCCCCGCAAGCCCCCCGGTCTCCAGCACCGCACCCGGTCCAACCGCGCCAATCCCCCGCGTGCCACCCCCGCGCAGCACAAAGGGCGCGTTTGACACGCGCACCAGTTCCGCCAGTTCCGCCTCACTCCCCGGTCGCATCTTCCCAGCCTCACCTTTTCCGGGCAATTCCGCGCCCAGCGAAGGAAGAGAAAGCCCTGCCTCTCTTCTCTGCTTTAAATATCCCACGGGGGTCTGGGGGTGTGAAACCCCCAGTCCCGCACTCTCAGGCCGCGCGACGGCTGGCGGTTACATACAACGGAAACACCTTCGCCGGGTTCAGCAACCACCCGGGATCGAACACATCCTTCACCCTGAGTTGCGCCTCCATGTCCTCGCGCGTGAATTGCACATCCATCAGGTCGCGCTTTTCCACGCCCACACCATGCTCACCGGTCAGGCAGCCGCCCACCTCGACGCACAGCTTCAGGATATCCGCGCCCAAAGCCTCGGCCAGGTCCAGATCGCCGGGTTTGTTGGCATTGAAGATGATCAGGGGGTGCATGTTGCCATCGCCCGCATGAAACACATTGGCCACCCGCAGCCCATAGCCCTCCGACAGTTCCGCGATCCGGCGTAGCACGAAGGACAGTTCCGATACCGGGATCGTGCCGTCCAGACAGATGTAATCCCCCATCTGCCCCATCGCGCCGAAGGCCGATTTCCGGCCCAGCCAGATGCGCTTGGCCTCATCCTCCGACGCCGCCTCGCGGTAAGCCACCGGGTTGTGCCGCGCCGCGATGGCCTTGATCCGCGCCAGTTGCTCATCGATCTCCGCCGGGCTTCCCTCCACCTCCACGATAAGCAGCGCCTCGCAATTGGGGTATCCCGCCTTGGCAAAGGCCTCGGTTGCCTCGATGCAGGGGCGGTCCATGAACTCGATCGCCACCGGCAGCAGCCCGCCCTTGATGATGTCCGAAACACAGGCCCCCGCCACTTCGTTCGATCCGAACCCCATCAGCACCGGGCGCGCGCCTTCGGGCTTGGGCAGGATGCGCAACCACGCCTCGGTCACCACGCCCAACTGCCCCTCACTGCCGCAGATCACCCCCAGCAGGTCCAGCCCGCCCGCATCCATGTAAGGCCCGCCCACCTGCACCACCTCGCCCGCCATCGTGACCATGGTCACGCCCAGCAGGTTGTTCGTGGTAACCCCGTATTTCAGGCAATGCGCGCCGCCCGAATTCATCCCGATATTCCCGGCAATCGCACAGGCCAATTGGCTGGAAGGGTCCGGCGCATAGAAGAACCCCTCCGCCTCCACCGCGCCAGTCACTGACAAATTCGTCCGCCCCGCCTGTACCCGGATGAAACGGTTAGGGTAATCCGTCTCGATCACCGCGTTCATCCGCGCCACGCCCAGCACCACCGCATCCGGCGTCGGCAGCGATCCGCCCGCAAGCGACGTGCCCGCGCCGCGCGGGATCACCTTCACACCTTCCTCATGGCAGGCGCGCATCACGGCGGCCACTTCTTCCGTCGTGCGCGGCAGCACCACCGCCATTGGCAAACAGCGATAGGCCGTCAGCGCATCGCATTCATAGGCGCGCGTCTCGGTCGGATCGGTGATCAGCGCATCCGCAGGCAGCACGCCCGCCAGCCGCGCCACGATGCGCGCACGTTTGGCAAGGATCACCGGATCGGGAACGGGCATGTCCATCGTATCGGTCCTTTCACGGGTCTCTCGCTGAATTGGTAAAAAGATATAACCAATTTACAGGGCTGACAAGCGCCAATCCCGCGCCTAACCATCATCCCATGACCATACCCTTCCATATCGGCAGCCTGACTGCACCCGATCTGATCGCCGTGGCAGCCTATATCCTGCTCTGGGTGGCCAGCGGCTGGATCATCGAAAACCCGCCCGCCCGGTTCCCCTCTGTCACCGTCATCATGAAACAATACCGGCGGGAATGGATGGGCGAGTTTGTCACCCGCCAACCCCGCATCTTCGACGCCACGCTAATCGACTCGCTTCGCCAAGGCACGGCCTTCTTCGCCTCGGCCTGCATGATCGCCATCGGTGGTGGCGTGGCGCTGATCGGCAATTCAGACCGGGTCGAGGGGCTTGCCGCCGACCTGACCCTCTCCGAACTCACCATGGGGCAGGCCGCCCCGCAGATCGAGATGAAGATCATCCTCGTCATCGCCTTCCTCGCCAATGCGTTGCTGAAATTCATCTGGGCGCATCGGCTGTTCGGCTATTGCTCCATCCTGATGGGGGCGGTGCCCAACAACATCACTGATCCCAACGCCGCCATCCGCGCAGGCCAAGCGGCAGAGATCAACATCACCGGCGCGCGCAGCTTCAACCGGGGCCTGCGGTCGATCTACTTCGCGCTCGGCGCGCTGGGGTGGCTCTTCGGCCCCTACGGATTGATCCTCGCAGGCCTCGCCAGCGCCGCCGTCCTGATGCGACGCGAATTCGCGTCGCATTCCCGCGATGTCATGCTGAAGCGGTGATCCGCTTCGCCCCCCGACGCCCTTCGATCAACCAGGCCGCAATCGCCAACCCCGCCGCCAACAGCAGCCAAACCCAACCGGGCAACAAGGGCGCAATCGTCAGGTCCTGCGTGACATAGGCCCCGCGCGGGGTGATCCCCACCCAGCCGCGCCCCGCCGCAGGCCGCCCCTCGCGCACCGCGCGAATATCCGGCACGCCCTCTTCCAGCCGCGTGATGCCGCCATTCGTGGGCGTCACCACCGGCTCCAGCACCGCGCCGCTGGCAATCGTCTCCACAAACTCGCGCGGTGCCGACGGCCCCACCGCCACCACCCGCGTCAGATCGCCCTGCTCCAGCCGGTAAAGCCCCATCATCGGCGCCTGCCAGACCAGCTCATACCGCCCCGGCGAAAGCTCAGGCATCGGCAGCACTGTCACCGCGCCATCCGGCCCCGTGATCGTCAGATCACCCGGCGGTTCCTCGGCAATCGACCGCCGCCGCACCGTCAGTTCCTGCCCTGTGGTCGTGGCAGTCAACGCCTCTTCCTCCAGTTCCGGTTCCTTCAGCATCCAATGCGCCAGCCGCCGCAACAACTCCAACTGCGGCCCGCCGCCCTCATACCCCCGGCCCCAAAGCCAGGCGTGGTCCGAGGCCAGCACCGCCACCCGCCCCTCTTCCACCCGGTTCAGCACCAGCAGCGGGCGGTCATCCGCGCCCGACATCACCACCTGCCCCGCGCGCGGAACCACGTCGATCTGCCGGAACCAGCGGCCCCAGCCGCCCTCGGGCGCCAGTTCCTCCAGGCCCTCGGTCACCGGATGCCGCCGCCCCAGATCGGTCAGCGCCGGGCGGAACCCGCCCTCGATCACCCGCGCTGTCGGCTCCACCGGCAGCACCTCGGCCAGGGGCGACCGCCAGAGCGAATCCACCGCCCCAAACTCCGGCCCCGCCGCCACCAGAACCGTGCCGCCGTTCTTCACATATTGCGCAACGTTCTCCAGATAGGACATCGGCAGGATGCCCCGCATGCGATAGCGGTCGAACACGATCAGATCGAATTCCTCGATCTTTTCCACGAACAACTCCCGCGTCGGAAAGGCGATCAGCGAAAGCTCCGTCACCGGAATCCCGTCCTGCTTTTCCGGCGGGCGCAGGATGGTGAAATGCACCAGATCGACCGATGCATCGGATTTCAGCAGGTTGCGCCACACCCGTTCCCCGGCATGCGGCTCACCTGATACCAGCAGCACCCGCAGCCGATCCCGCACCCCGTTGATCTGCACCACGGCGGCATTGTTCCGGTCGGTCAACTCACCCTCTGCCGCAGGGGTGGAAAACTGCAACACGTTCATCCCGCCATGCGGCAGGGTCACAGGCAGGTCCAGATCCTCGCCCACCGGCACCCGGAAGGTCTGCGGTTCACTGTCATCCACCGCAATCGTCAGGTCCACATCCGTGGCCCCCGGTGCCGCCCCCTGATCCTCGATCCGCAGGGTCAGCATCACCTCCTCGCCCAGAATGGCAAAGGCAGGCGCGTTCTTCACGATCAGGCGGCGATCCCAATCCGTTTCCTGCCCGGTCAGCAGCACATGCAGCGGCGCAGGCAAGGTCGGCGCCAATTCCACATCATGCACCTGCCCATCGGTGATGATCATCGCTCCCGCCACCCGCGCGCGGGGTTCCTCTGACAGCAGTTCCGCCAGCGCCGTCATGGCCAGCGATCCGCCATCCTCGGGCGCGTCGGTGAATCGGCGGATGCGCAATTCGGTATTCTCCAGCCGCGCCACCTCAGCCTCGACCCCGGCAATCGCGGCCTCCACCTGAGCCGCCCGGTCGCCCAGCCCTTGGCTCGCGCTGTCATCCACCACCAGCAGCACGATATCCGACAGCGCCGCCCGCTCCTCCTCCTGCAACGAAGGATTGGCAATCGCAGCCAGCACGACCAGCGCCGTCAGCCCCCGCAACCACCACCCCGACAGGCCCCGCCACACCGCCACCGCCAGCAGCACAGCGGCAAATGCCGCCAACCCCCACAGCACCGGCCATGGCACCAGCGGATCGAGTGTCAGCGCAGCCGTCATTGCCCCAGCCTTTCCAAAAGCGCCGGCACATGCACCTGATCCGACTTATAGTTCCCCGTCAGCACATGCATGATCAGGTTCACGCCGAACCGGTTCGCCATCTCGCGCTGCCGTTCACCGGCAAAGCCGCGCCCGACCGGGAACATGGGCACCCCCATGTCATCTACCGCCCAGGCCGAGGCCCAGTCATTCCCGCCGATCACCACCGGCGTCACCCCGTCATTCAGGTTGCGAAAGGGCATCCCCTCCACCTGTTCGGCATCCAGCGGCGCGGCCTCCACCCAGACCGGCGCGCCACCGAAACGGCCCGGAAAATCCTGCAACAGATAGAAGGTCCGCGTCAGCACATGATCCATCGGCACAGGCTCCAGCGGGGGGATGTTCAGCCCCGCAGCGATGCGCTGCAGTTGCAGCGCCTCCGGAGTGCTGCCGCCCGACCGCGCCAGATCGGAATCGCGCGTGTCGAACAGGATCATCCCGCCCGTCCGCAGATAATCGTTCAGCTTCCGATAGGCATTGGCCGAAGGCAGCGGCTGGCTCACTGACACCGGCCAGTACAGGAACGGAAAGAACGCCAATTCATCGCGTTCGATATCTACGCCCACTGGGGCCTCAGGCTCGATCGACGTGCGTTCCCACAACCGCTCGCCCAGCCCCCGCAGCCCCGCCTCGGCCACGCGGTCCAGCGATCCATCCCCGGTCAGCACATGGCCCAGCACCACCGCCCTGGTGGCCTCCAGCGCCAGCGCCTCTTCCTCGGGGTCCAGACCCTCGGGCTCTTGGGCCTGCACCCCGGGTGCGGCGGCCAGCGCCAGCATCACAACGGCCAGCATCGCCACCCCGCGCCGCAACCCCGACAGCTTGCCCGAAATCCACAGCGCGGCCAGAATGTCGATCATCAACGCCGCCAACGCCGCCGACAGGAACCAGCCCTTCAACACCTGCTCTGCCGCCATCTCCAACCCTTCGATGGGTGTCCCCGCAGGCCATGATGCCGCCTCCAGCACCGTCTCAACCCCCACCGCATTCAGCGCCACCCGCCGATCCGCCCCGGCATACAGCCCCGGCGGCAGCGCAGGCCCCGGCCCGGCGACAATCGCCTCGGCCAGCGCCACACCTTCCACCCCCGACATCTCGCCTGCGTCCGACTGTACGCCATAGGCATCCAGCACCACCTCTGGCACCCAGACCTGCCCCGCCAGATCATCCGCCCCCGGCGTGGCGGGCCGTGTCGACACGGCCAACCGCTCCAGCATCTGCACGAACAACCCCGACAAGGGCAGTGTCGACCATTCCGCATTGGCGGTGACATGGACCAGCACCACCTGCCCCTGCCCCACTTCCTTGCGCGTCACCAGTGGCGTGCCATCCTCCAGCGCCGCAATCGTCCGCGCGGCCAAATCCGGGGCAGGCTGCGCCAGAACCTGTGCTGTCACCGTCACCTCATCCGTGACGGCCAAGCCGTGAAACGGCGACCCTTCCGCAAATGGTGCCAGCGTCTTGGGTTCGCCCCAGCTCATCGCCCCACCCACCGTGCGGCCACCTTCGCGCAGGCGCACCGGCATCAGCGGGTCTTCCGACAGGCGCGACACATCCGATGCCGCCAGCAGCGGCCCGGCAAAGCGCAACAACAGCCCGCCGCCATCCAGCCAGCCCAGCACCGCATCCTGTTCATCCTGCGTCAGCGCGGGCACATCAGCCAGCACGATCACATCCGGGTTGGCCAGCAGCACATCCATCAGTGACCCGTCGATCAGGTCCGCCACCGGCTCCAAAGCCTGCCGCAGGTAATGCGTGGGCGACAGCAGTTGCAGCCCCTCGGCATTATCCGCCCGCCCGCCGATCAGCGCCACCTTGCGCCGTTTCAAACTGTCATCGGTCAGGCTCACCGCCCCCGCCGACCGCTGCCCCGCCACTTCAAAGCGTGTAATGCGGTTGCGCAATTCAGGCGGCAACGCCAACGCCACCTCGCCCCGCGCCTCGCCCAGCCCAAAGCCCAGCGTCACTCGCGCCAACTCCCGCTCAATCCCCGCCGGATCAGGCCCGCGCGCGACAACCTCCACCTCCAGCGCATCCGCCGCAGGCAAGCGGCTGGCGGCAAGCTGCACCGCCCCATCCGCAAACCCTGCCGGATGCAGCGCCAGCACCGGGCGCGGGCTTTGGAACACCGTCACATCGCCCGCCGCATCCAGCGCCGCGAACAGATCGTCCCGCCCCGGCCGCTCCAACCCGTCCGACAGCCAGAAGGTTTCAAACCCCTCCTCCGGCAACACCCCGGCCCAGCCCGCCAGATCGCCCGGCAGCCACGCCTGCGGCGTCAGCGCCGCCAACCGCCCGGCCCAGGCATCTGCCGCCTGAAACGCAATCTCGCCCGGCGCATCGGTCAGCCGCATCACCGCCACCGTCCGCCCATCGCGACCGGCCTCTTCGACCAGCGCCACCGCCCGCTCGATCCGCCGCCCCCAGTCGCGCGCATCGGCCCAGCCGCCATCCATCACCACCAGCAGCGGCCCCGTCCCCGCCACCTGCTCGCGCGGGTTCAGGATCGGCCCGGCAAAAGCGATGATCGCCGCCGCAATCGCCAGCATCCGCAGCAGCAGCAGCCACCACGGCGTGCGGTCCGTCTCATTGTCCTCATCCTGCAACCCCAACAGCAGCGCCACCCCCGGAAACCGCCGCCGGATCGGCGCAGGCGGCACGGCGCGCAGCACCAGCCACAGCAAGGGCAGCGCCACCAAAGCCCACAACAATACCGGCGTCACAAATCCGACGGGGCCCAGCATGAACATCAGCGGCCCCCTTCCAGCGCACGATACAGCCACAGCAGCGCAGGCTGCGCCGGATCGCCGGTATGATGGCACTGATAATGCCACCCCACCGCACGGGCCAGCATGGCCAGCCGATCCTTGCGTTCCGCCAACCGCGCCAGGTAACGCGTCCGCAGATCGCCTGCGCGCAGCGTTTCATGCCGCACGGTGCCGCCCATGCTTTCAAAAATCGTCCGCCCGTCGAAGGGGAAATCCTCTTCCGCCGGGTCCAGCACCTGCAACAGCACACCCCGCGCGCCCCGGTCCGACGCGCGGCCCAGCGCCGCCTCGATACCCGCCAGATCGCCCATGAAATCAGACAGGAACACCGCCCGCCCATGGCTTGCGATGCCCGTGGCGTCCGGCGTGCCGTAATCCGCCTCGCCCCCGGTCTCCAGCGCCATCAACAGGCGCAAGAGCTGCCCCCGCCCCGGCCGTGGCGGCACCCCGCCGCCCGCCAGCCCGACCCGCTCGCCCCCGCGCAGCAAAAGGACCGCCAGCGCCATCGCCAGCAGACGCGCGCGGTCGCCCTTTTCCGCCCGACCCTTTGCCCCCGAAAACGCCATCGACTTCGCCGGGTCCACCCACAGCGTCACCGATTGCGCCGCCTGCCATTCGCGTTCGCGCACAAAGGTCGCGTCCGACCGGGCCGACCGCCGCCAGTCGATCATCCGCGCCGAATCCCCGGCATGCGTGGGGCGATACTGCCAGAACTCATCGCCCTGCCCCGCACGCCTGCGGCCATGCTCGCCCAGCATGATGGTCGATGCCAGCATCTCCGCCTCCGCCAGCAAGGGCGGCAGCGATTGGCCCAGCGTTTCGGCCCTTGGCCGAAGATCGCTGCTGGAAAGGTCGCCCGTGCCTGTCACGCCGCCGCCTCAAGCCCCAGCGTGCGGCTGGCCGTGCGGTCGATGATCCCGGCAAGGCTTTCGCCCCGCGCCCGCGCCGCAAAGGACAGCGCCATCCGATGCGTCAGCACAGGCCGCGCCAGCGCGGCCACATCCGCCACCGCAGGCACCAGCCGCCCATCCAGAAGCGCCCGCGCCCGCACCGTCAACATCAAGGCCTGCGCCGCGCGCGGCCCCGGCCCCCAGCTCAGGCTATCGGCCAACTCCCGCCCCTCGGGTTCCCCTGGACGGCAGGACCGCACCAGATCAAGGATCGCCTCCACCACCTGATCGCCCACGGGCATCCGCCGCAGCACCTGCTGCGCGGCCAGCAATTCCTCGCCCGTAAACACCTGATGCACCTCGGCCTCCTCGGCCCCGGTGGTGGCGATCAGGATATCCCGCTCCGTCGCGCGCGTGGGGTAATCCACATCGACCTGCACAAGGAAGCGGTCCAACTGCGCCTCGGGCAGGGGATAGGTGCCTTCCTGTTCGATCGGGTTCTGCGTCGCCAGCACATGGAACGGCCGCCCCAGCGGGCGGTGCTGCCCGGCAATCGTCACTTCGCGCTCCTGCATCGCCTGCAGCAGCGCCGATTGTGTCCGCGGCGACGCGCGGTTGATCTCATCGGCCATCAGCAACTGGCAAAAGATCGGCCCTTCCAGAAAGCGGAATGCCCGGCTGCCATCCGCCGCCGTCTCCAGCACTTCAGACCCCAGAATATCGGCAGGCATCAGATCGGGCGTGAACTGGATGCGGTTGCCCTTCAACCCCATCACGGTCGACAGTGTGTCCACCAGCCGCGTCTTGCCCAGCCCCGGCAGGCCCACCAGCAGCGCATGACCCCCGCAGAGCATCGAGGCGAGCACCAGATCGACCACCTTCTCCTGCCCGATGAAGCGGCGGTTGATGGATGCCTTGGCCGCGGCCAACTGTTCCCCTAGACCTTCGATCCGCGCGACAAGTTCGCTTGCTTCAGCCATGACTTTGCTCCTCGCGCCGTTATATGATCGCATTAGACCGAACTATCCCGTCCGGCACAAATGGCAAAAACAATGAGCGGACAAATGATCGTGAAACCCTCCGCCGAAGGGCTCGCCGCCTCGGCACAGGCCGTTGCGAAGAAGGGGCTGCCCCCGGTGCATCTGTGGAATCCGCCCTTCTGCGGCGATATCGACATGCGCATCGCCCGCGACGGCACATGGTTCCATGAGGGCACGCCCATCGGGCGGCCCGGTCTGGTGAAGCTGTTCTCCGGCATCCTCAAGAAGGAAGGCGACAAGTATTTCCTCGTCACCCCAGTGGAAAAGGTGGGCATCGTCGTTGACGATGCCCCCTTCGTCGCGGTGGATTTCGATGCCACGGGCGCAGGCAAGGATCAGGCGATCACCGTCACCACGCAGGTGGGCGATTCCGTCACCCTCGACGCCGATCATGCCCTGCGCGTGGTTCGCGATCCCGCCACTGGCGAACCTTCGCCCTATATCCACATTCGCTCCGGGCTCGAGGCGCTGATCGACCGGAAATCCTTTTATCGCATGGTCGATTTGTGCGTTCACGAACGGATCGAGGGAAAAGACTGGTTTGGTCTCTGGTCATGGGGCAGGTTCTTCCCGATGATTCCCTCGGAAGACCTTCCCTGAATGCCCCGTTTCGCCGCGAATGTGACGATGCTCTTTACCGAAGTCCCGATGCTCGCGCGCCCCGATCTGGCGCGCGAAGCCGGCTTCGACGGCATCGAAGTGCTGTTTCCCTACGATCACCCGCCGCGCGACTGGCAGTCAGCCCTGTCGGGCATGCCAGTCGCCTTGATCAACACCCATCCCGGTGACTGGGCCTCGGGCGATCGAGGCCACGCCGCCGTGCCCGGCGCAGAAGAGGTGTTCCGTGCCAGCTTCCTGCGCGCCGCTGATTTGGCCGCCACGCTAGGCGCATCCCATATCCACGTCATGGCGGGCGTCGCCCGTGGCGAACAGGCCGAGGCAACCTATCGCGACAACCTCGCATGGGCTGCCGAACAGGTCCCAGATATCGCCCTGACGATCGAGCCGCTAAACACCGATGACATGCCGGGCTATTTCCTGAATGATTTCGATCAGGCCGCCCGCATCATCGACGATCTTGCCCTGCCCAACCTCGGCATCCAGTTCGACCTGTGGCACGCCGCGCGCATTCATGGCGATGCGGATGCCGTCTGGGCCCGCCACAAGGCCCGCGTCAACCATATCCAGATCGCAGGCTTTCCCGGCCGCAACGAACCCGGCGGCGGTGGCTTCGATTTGACAGGGCTTTGCGCCGAACTGGACCAGACGGATTACAAGGGCTGGATCTCCGCCGAATACCTCCCCGCCCGCGCCACCGTGCATGGGTTGATGTGGCTTTCCGCCCTCAAGGGCCGCGCAAGGCTCATCGGGGCATAGGCATCCGCTGACGGCCCCTTGTGCGCCCCCTGCCCTGACAGGTAAAAGAAGACCTCTGCAACGAAAGGTCGCCCCATGCCGATAGACGCCCCAGAAACCGAAGTCGTCACCACGTGGAAAGTGGCCTGCGACGGGGGCGAAGGCGCATTGGGCCATCCCCGCGTCTGGCTGACCATCGCCCGCGATACGGGCTGGGTCGAATGCGGCTATTGCGACAAGCGCTATGTGATCGACCGTGATCACGCGCATGACGATCACTGATCGTCAGCCGCACCAAAGGCAGGACAGCCGCTTCCCCCCAAGGCCCCGAAAAATTTTCGCCGAAAATTTTTCGCTCCACCCGTTCCCCTGAGGATTTTCACTGAAAATTCTCAGGTCTGTCGCCCAAGATTTTTCGCCGAAAAATCTTGGGCTCTTGACCACACACCCCCCGACTGCCCCCGTCGGCGCTGGCCTAACCCGCCCCGATCATGCCATACCTGCCCCCGTAACCACCAAGAGCGGAGACAGCCAAGATGGGCTTCGGCAAGGGCAGCCACCTTCACCTGATCGACGGATCGGCCTACATCTTCCGCGCCTATCATGCGCTGCCGCCGCTGACGCGCAAATCGGATGGCCTGCCCATCGGGGCGGTCGCGGGCTTTTGCAACATCCTGTTCCGCTATCTCGAAGGCAACAAGGGCCCCGATGCCCCCAACGGCGCACCCACCCATGTCGCCGTCATCTTCGACCATTCATCGGAAACCTTCCGCAACACGATCTACCCGCTCTACAAGGCCAACCGCCCCGAATTGCCCGAGGACCTCCGCCCGCAATTCCCGCTCACGCGCGACGCCACCCGCGCCTTCAACATCGCCTGCATCGAGACCGAAGGCTATGAGGCCGACGACATCATCGCTACCCTGTCGGTCGAGGCGACAAAGGCCGGCGGCGATGTCACCATCATCTCGTCGGACAAGGATCTGATGCAACTCGTCGGCCCCGGCGTGATGATGTTCGACCCGATGAAGACCCGCGCCATCGGCCCGGATGAGGTGTTTGAAAAATTCGGTGTCGCGCCCAATCGCGTGGTCGATGTGCAGGCCCTTTCGGGCGACAGCGTCGACAACGTCCCCGGCGCGCCGGGCATCGGCATCAAGACCGCCGCGCTCCTCATTCAGGAATATGGCGATCTGGAAACCCTTCTCGCCCGCGCTGGCGAAATCAAGCAGCCCAAACGCCGCGAGGCGCTGATCGACAATGCCGATCTCATCCGCATCTCCAAACAACTGGTGCAGCTCAAGGCAGACACCCCCCTTGAGGTGACGCTGGATGATCTGGAGGTCCGCCAGCCCGACCCCGAGGCGCTGATGGGCTTTCTCAACCAGATGGAGTTTCGCACCCTCACCCGCCGGGTGGCCGATAGCCTGAAAGTGGCGCCGCCAGCCCCCCTGCCCGAAGGCAAGGGCACCGACATGAACCATCCCGAACCCTCCGCCAGCGCCGCACAACTCCCTTTTGACCACGCGGCCTACACGGCCATCTCCGACCTTGCGACGCTGGACCGCTGGATCACCACGATCCGCGACCGGGGTTACGTGGCGGTGGATACGGAAACCACCAGCCTTGATGAAATGCGCGCCGAATTGGTGGGCATTTCCCTTTGCATCGAAGCAGGCCAAGCCGCCTATATCCCGCTCACCCACCGCTCCGGCACCGATGATCTGTTTGGTTCGGCCAAACTGGCCGAGGGCCAACTGCCGATTGACGCGGTG
Source organism: Variovorax paradoxus (assembly GCA_943370085.1). Taxonomy (GTDB): domain Bacteria; phylum Pseudomonadota; class Alphaproteobacteria; order Rhodobacterales; family Rhodobacteraceae; genus Paragemmobacter. Next base: position 28,746 of record CALRPT020000021.1, read on the forward strand.
CTTGCCGCCCTCAAACCCGTTCTGGAAGACGCCTCGATCCTGAAGATCGGCCAGAACATGAAATACGACTTCAAGATCTTCGCCCGCCACGGCATCCGCATCACCCCCTTTGATGACACGATGCTGATGTCCTCGGCCCTCCATGCCGGGCTGAACAATCACGGCATGGACGCCCTGTCAGAAACCCATCTGGGCCATGTCCCGATCCCGATCAAATCCCTGCTGGGATCAGGCAAGACCGCCATCACCTTCGACCGCGTCCCCGTGGCAGAGGCCGTGAAATACGCGGCCGAGGATGCCGATGTCACCCTGCGCCTGTGGCAACACCTGAAACCCCAACTGCACCGGGGCCACGTCACCACCGTCTACGAAACCCTCGAACGCCCCCTCGTCCCCGTGCTGGCCGATATGGAAATGGCGGGCATCCAGGTGGACCGCGATACGCTTTCGCGCATGTCCAACGCCTTCGCCCAAAAGATGGCGGGGCTGGAGGCGGAGATTCAAGAGATCGCCGGCGAACCCTTCAACGTCGGCTCCCCCAAACAACTGGGCGAGGTTCTCTTCGACCGGCTGCAAGTGCCCGGCGGCGAAAAGGGCAAGACCGGGGCCTATGCCACCGGGGCGGATATTCTTGAGGATATCACCACGCTGGAAGACACCAACCCCAAGGCCGCAACGCTGGCCGCCCGCGTGCTCGATTGGCGGCAACTGTCCAAGCTGAAATCCACCTATACCGACGCGCTGCAGGATCACATCCACCCGGAAACCGGCCGCGTCCACACCTCCTACTCCATCACCGGGGCCGTGACCGGCCGCCTTTCCTCCACCGACCCGAACCTGCAAAACATCCCCGTCCGCACCGAAGAGGGCCGGCGTATTCGCGAGGCCTTCGTTGCCCCCAAGGGCAAGCTTCTAGTATCGCTCGACTATTCCCAGATCGAATTGCGCATCCTTGCCCATATCGCCGATATCCGCGAGTTGCAGCAGGCCTTCCGTGATGGGCTGGATATCCACGCGCTGACCGCGTCCGAGATGTTCAATGTTCCCCTCGATCAGATGACCTCCGACATCCGCCGTCAGGCCAAGGCGATCAACTTCGGCGTTATCTACGGCATCTCGGGCTTCGGCCTTGCCCGCAACCTCCGCATTCCACGGGCCGAGGCGCAGGGTTTCATCGACCGCTATTTTCAGCGCTTCCCCGGCATCAAGGGCTACATGGACGCCACGATCAAAGAAGCACAGGCCAAGGGCTTCGTCACCACCCTCTTCGGGCGCAAGATCCACACGCCGGAAATCAACGCCAAAGGCCCCACCGCTGGCTTCGCCAAACGCGCCGCCATCAACGCCCCGATCCAAGGCACCGCCGCCGATGTGATCCGCCGCGCGATGATCCGCATGCCCAAGGCCATCGCCGACCTGCCGGCGAAAATGCTCCTGCAAGTCCATGACGAATTGCTGTTCGAGGTGGACGAAGACGCCGCCCTCACCCTCGCCGCCCGCGCGAAACAGGTGATGGAGGCCGCCGCCCACCCCGCCGTGCATTTCAAGGTGCCGCTGATCGTCGAGGCAGGCCAGGGCCACACATGGGCGGCAGCGCATTGAAACAGCCCACCCCCCTCACCTTTGCCACACCGGAAGAATGGAACTTCTGGCTGTCGATGCGGCATGACAAGGCAACGGACGTCTGGCTTCGCATCGCGAAAAAGGCCACCGGCGCCGCCTCGATCGATTGGGAACAGGCGGTGGAAGAGGCGCTGGTCTGGGGCTGGGTGGACGCGCAAAAGAAACCCGATGGCCCCTTCCACATGCTCCACCGCTTTACCCCGCGCCGCCCTGGCAGCCCGTGGTCGCCCAAGGCCCGCGCCACGGCGGAAAAGCTGATCGCGGGCGGCTGGATGGAGGATCCGGGGTTGGCCGAGGTTACCCGCGCCCAGGCCGATGGCCGCTGGGCCGCCGCCTATGCGGCAGAGAAACCCACCGACATCCCCGATGATTTCCTCACCGCCCTCGCCGCCGCCCCCTCCAGCGCCCAGACAGCCTTCACCGCCCTGCCCGCCAAGGCCCGCGCCGCGCTGGCCTTCCGCCTCTCTACCGCGAAATCCCCCTCGGTCCGCGCCCGCCGCATCACCGAATTCATCGCAGGGCTTGGCGACGATGCAGGCTACAACCCATGATCGCCACATGGCCCGAGCTGCGCGCCTTCGCGCTCGGGCTGGGCCTGCCCGAAATCACCCTCGCCACCCCCTGGGGGCATGAGGCGCTGAAAGCGCACGGCAAGCTCTGGTGCTACTGGTCCCCCTATGAGGACGCGGCCGTCTTCAAGGCCGACCGCGACGAACGCGAAATGCTGATGCAGGCCGACCCCGCCACCTTCTTCCTGCATCCTCATTACGCCCCCCACAACCTCGTCCTGGTCCGCGCCGGGCGGATCGATCCCGATTGGGCCCGCCCCCGCCTGATCCGCCACTGGCGCGAGGCCGCCCCAAAGCGCTGGCTCAAAGACTGGGATACCGCCCACCCGCAGCCCTGACCCTGCCGCTTCATCTCGGCTCAAATACTCAAATGCCACACCCGCCACCCCCACCCCGGTCGCCTTCCGGTGCCCTCCCCTCCCCCGCCTTCGGGGGAGGGGCCGGGGGAGGGGGGGCGCCCCGCCAGGCGGTAAGCAAACCCCTGCCTCAGCGGCCGCTGCACGCATACCAAATGCTGCACAGCCATCTGCACGGGCCGGCTGCACCGAAAGCTGAACGTTCCTTTCGGGAAAATTACTATCGTTTTGATAGCAACTACCGAGCCCCGGCGCAGCCAAAACCGCCGGGATATCCGTCTCACCCCCGCTCGATCCGAAGCTGAAAACAGTTGTTCCGCGCCGACCGGACATGCACGAAATCCACGGCCGGCATCGCCAGCACCTCGGCCGCCCGCGCCGCGATCCGCGCCGTCTCCACCACGCCACCCGTGCCATAGACGATCCGCTCATCCGCGCCATAGCCCCGCACAATGTAATCCGGCGAGGCAAGGATTTCAGGCACATGCGCCCCACCCCCCGCCTGGCAAGCGTCAGCACACAGGAAGATCGGCCCCGTCTCCGCATAGGGCTGCAGGCTGCCAAAGGGCCGATGCGCCAGCACCAGCATCCCCGCCCCTTCCGGGATCATCCGCAGGCAATGGCGGCAGGGGTTCCCACCCCCGTCCGACACCCGCCGCTCCGGCAAAAGCCCATAGGAATCGACGCCCCCCGCCTGATAGGCGCGGGCAATATCGGTAGGAATCGGAACAAATCGCAGCATCGGTGAACCCTCCTTGGTTCACCCACCTTGCCCGTCACACCGCCCGCAAGCGACCCGATCCTTGCGCTTTCAGGGGCGCGTCAACATCCGCCCCAGTGGCGCGCCACCCACGATATGCAGGTGGTAATGCGGCACTTCCTGCCCGCCATCCCCGCCCGCATTGGTGATGCCGCGATACCCCGCGCCACCATCGCCAAGGCTCACCCCCAGCATGGCGCAAACGCTGGCCGCCGTGCGGTGAAAATCCACGATCTCGGCATCGCTGGCATCAGAGCAGAAATGATCGAAGGTCACATAAGCCCCCTTCGGGATCACCAGCACATGATGCGGTGCCTGCGGGTTGATGTCATGGAAGGCCAGCGTATGCTCGGTCTCGATCAGCGTCTTGTTGGGGATCTCACCACGCAGGATGCGGGCAAAGATATTGGTCGCGTCATAGGTATGGGCCATAGTTCTCAATCCACAAAAAGATGTCCTGTCGCCGCGATCTCGCGCGCCTTTTCGACAGGAATATCAAGGAACTCTGCCAAGGGCAGCGTGTTTTCATCCACACTCGCGCTTTGCCGGATGCGGTGGAACCCGGCAAAGTTGGCATCCCGCAGCCGGTCGCTTTCGAACTTCACGTCATAGCGGATCGTGGGCAGCAGCCGGTCGATGGTTTCCTTGGGCGTCTTGTCCCCCGCCAGCCCCACCCGCCGCGCATGACCCACAAGGTAATCATCCGTGAAATCGCATTCGATCTCCAACAGCCGCACCTGCGCCTTGTCGTTATAGAAATCCTGCATCAGATCCACATTCGCCGGATCGATGCAGAACAAAAGCCGGTCCGATTGCCAGTAATCGAACAGCATCCTGACCAGCGCGCGCCGATGCCGCGTCCGTTTCTCCAGCGTCGTCTGGATGCCGCCCAGATCGGGCAGCGGGGTTGACCCCTCATTGAACAGGTAATCCATCGCGGGCAGGTTCGTCACATCGCGCACCCGCTCCACCAACCGCTTCGCGACATGCCATTTCTTGCAGGTCACCATCATCAGCGTGCGTTCCCGCCCCAACGACGACTCCCGCTCCCAGAAGCGCGGCGCAAACCGCCGCCCCACCCGCCCCCGCCCGGTCAGGAACCGGAACAGGCTGCGCCCCTCATTCGATATCGTGAACTGCACACCCTTGGCCGCATAGAGCTTGCCCAGCCGTTCCTTCAGGTCATTCGCATCGGGCGATATCTTGCGCGCAAACAGGTAATCCTGACTGACCAGCAGATCGTAATGGTCGTTGTAGAAGGTCAGCGGCATCCCGTAATCGGTGAACATCAGAAAAGTCAGCGTCCGCGTCCGGATCTCTGCCTCCGGCACCAGATGGCGCACAAGCGTTTGAAAGAACGTCTCGTCCGGGATCCATGTCGTGCGGAAGAACCGCATCACATCGCGCCTTGTGTCGCAGAACTCCAGCACCCATTCCACCGTCCGCCGCCGCAGACACCACCACTGGCTGCCGATCTGCATCTGGATATCCGCAGGCACCTGCCGCGCCAGCCCCAGCTTCTGCTGCACCTGCATCGACCCGTAGAACAGCTTCTTGTGCGTGCGCTCGTTGAACCAGTGGCGATAGATCAGCCGCTCTTCCTTGATTCCGGTCTTGATCCAGTCCGAGGTAAAGAAATCAAAGCTCTCGATGTAATCGACATCATCCCGGTCAAGGAAAGCATGGGCGAATTCGGCCGATTTGATCGGCATGCAATCGCCGGAAAGCATGTAGAAATGCGTGGCCCGCGGAAAGGCATCCACCGCAGCCCGCACCGCCAACAGCGTCGCCTCCACCAGGCTCCACGCGCCCCAACCGCATTTGATCCGCTTGCGGGCAAAGGTCACCGCCTCATTCGCGGCCAGCGCTGCGCGGATCTTCTCGAACGCCTCACGCGGCGCACGCGCATCGAAATGGATGGAAACGAAATCACCCGCCGCCGTCAGACGCTGCGCCTGGGCGATGATGCCATCAGGATCCTTGTGACACAAAAGAATGTAGGCAATCTTGGCCATGGGATCCGACTTGTCACGGTGCGCTAAGTGTCACTGCCTGCACAAATAGCATCAACAGTCATTGAACAAACAGCATTTCTTTGCTTTTTTGTGGCCATTGGGTCAAGGGCACGTCAGATCGCCCGGCGTTGGAGGCAGTTTTTACATGGGTTTTCCCGGCACCTGGATGACCGAAAGCGAAAGCGTCGTGTACCGCGTGGTGCCGAAATGCGCTTGCTCGTCGATCGGTCAGATCATGTTCTATTCAGATCATGGCCGCTTCTTCGATGGTGACATCCATGACAGCACCACAGGCCTGCACAAATGGGCGCAGGAAGACAGCCAGCGCCTGATCGAGGCGAATGTAAAGGGCCACAAATCCTTTGCCTTCACCTGCGTGCGCAACCCCTATACCCGGATCCTGTCATCGTTCTTCGACAAGATCTGCGGCATCCAGCGCAATGGCAAACGCTATCGCGGCAACCTCGTGCCCATGTTGGTGCAGAAATACGGGGTAGAGGTCGGCGGCGATGACGGCAAAGCCGAGTTCGACCAGATCGCCAGCTTCCGCCGCTTCCTCCTCTTCGCGCGCGACACCATCCGCTTCAAGAAACCGATGGAGCCCGACATCCACTGGTCCGCCATGTCAGGCCATATCTCGACCTTCATCGTGAATGGCGGGCGCTATGACCACATCTTCTTCACCGAGAAATTCGATGAAGGCATGCAGGTCGTGCTGAACAACATCAAGACCAAGCACAAGATCAACCTCAAGAAGATCCCCAAATTCAACGAAAGCGAAGGCCACGGTCCCAAACGGCTCCACCCGGTGGAGGCCTATTTCGACGACCTGTCGCATCACCTGATGTGGGAAATCTACAAGCGCGATTTTCAGCTGTTCAAATACGATTTCGATGACCCATCGAACAAGATGCCCAAGGGCGATGTCGATCTGGACGAGGTTCACGCCAAGCTGGGCGACTGATCCATCTTCCAATACGCCCCGGGGGTTTTCCACCCCCGGACCCCCGGAGGATATTTCAACAGAGAAGATACAGCCGGGATCAGGTCAATCTGTCCGGCACCCCGACGGGGGATCGCTCCAGCCGCGGGGTGCCGTCTCTCCTCTGGCGGTCATCGGCTTCCCAGCCTGTACCGCAAGGTTGAATACCGCAGGCAAAGGTTACGAAATCCCTAGCCCTACTAAAGAACCGAGGCTGATTTCTTCTCTGCCCAAATATCCAAATCCAACGCCACCACGCACGCGGCGGCCGGGCCCTTTTCCGCGGCAGCGGCGGCGCGCGAAGGCCCGGGCTTGCCCCGGCGCCCGAGCAAGCCGCCCCCCCGGCTCAGATCAGCCCTTCCTTGCGGAACAGCGCCTGCAGGTCCGTCTCGGGCCGCGCGCCGAAATGGCTGATCACCTCAGCCGCCGCCACACAGCCCATCCGCCCGCTCACCGCCAGCGGCTTGCCGGTCGCAAGGCCATACAGGAACCCGGCCGCGAACTGGTCACCCGCCCCCGTCGCATCCACCGGAACCACGCGGCGCACCGGCACCGTCACGGTCTCATCCCCGCGCACCAGAATGACCTCATCTCCCGACCGGGTACAGACCACCACCCCCGCATCCGCCGCCGCCTGTTCCAGCGCCGCCGACAGATCGGTCTGATAGAGCGACGACCACTCGTGTTCGTTGCCGATCACGTAATCCAGATCCTTCACCAGCCGGCGGAAGTCCTCGCGGTGGCGGTCCACGCAGAACGGATCCGACAGCGCGATCCCCGCCATCCCGCCCGCATCCCGGCACAGCTTTGCCGCGCGTTCAAAGGCCTGCTTTCCCTTGGGCTTGTCATACAGATACCCCTCCAGAAACAGCAGTGACGCCGCCCCTGCCACGTCATCCGACACGTCCTCGGGACCCAGCTCCGAGGAAATCCCCAAATAGGTGTTCATCGACCGCTCGCCATCGGGCGAGACAAAGATCATCGACCGTGACGTCGGCAACTCCCCCCCCGCCACCGGCGGATTCGGAAAGGCCGTCCCGGCATCGGCCATGGTCTGCGCATAGAACCGCCCCAGCGCATCATCATGCACCCGCCCGATGAAGGCCGTCCGCAGCCCCAGATTGCCCAAGCCCGCGATGGTATTGGCCACCGAACCGCCCGGTGCCTGCACCCGTTCCTTCATCGCGGCATAAAGGATCTCGCCCCGCTCCCGCTCGACCAGCTGCATGATGCCCTTCTCGATGCCCATCATCTCGATGAAGCTGTCATCGGCCTGGTTGAACACATCGACGATGGCATTGCCGATACCGACGACATCATAGGTCTTCATTCGGTCTTTTCCTCATACAAACAAAGGTCGTTGATCGGGCAGATGCCGCATTTGGGTTTGCGCGCCACGCAGATATAGCGGCCATGCAGGATCATCCAGTGATGCGCGTGCAGCTGAAACTCGGCGGGGACATGGTCCTCGATGGCCCGCTCCACCGCCGTTTCATCCTTGCCGGGCGCAATGCCGCTGCGGTTGCCCAGGCGAAAGATATGCGTATCCACCGCCTGCGCCGGTTGCTTGAACCACATGTTCAGCACCACATTCGCCGTCTTGCGCCCTACCCCCGGCAGCGATTGCAACGCCGCGCGGGAGGAAGGCACCTCGCCGCCAAACTCCTCGATCAGGATACGGCTCAACTTGATGACATTCTTCGCCTTGTTGCGGAACAGGCCGATGGTCTTGATATACCCGATCAGCCCCTCTTCGCCCAAGACCAGCATCTTTTCAGGGCTGTCCGCCACCGCAAACAGCCCGCGCGTCGCCTTGTTCACCCCCACATCGGTGGCCTGCGCCGACAGCGCCACCGCCACCAGCAGGGTGAACGCATTCACATGCTCCAACTCGCCTTCCGGCGCTGCATCCAGCGCGTGAAAGCGGGTGAAGATCTCCTTCATCGCGGCATAGGGAAGCTGCTTGGCCATGTCCCCCGCCATAAGCGAGGCCTGTGCGGCGGGCAAGCCGGGATGCGCAGATTCCGGGTCGCCTGTGGCCGCCCGCGCCCGTAGATTGACCGCACAGGAGACAGTCATGACCGATCAATCCCCCAGCTACCATTACGCCGTCATCGCCCGCGCCCTGCGCGTCATTGATGACGCAGGCCCCGCCCTGACGCTGGACGATCTCGCAGCCCGGATTGACATGTCCCCCGCCCACTTCCAGCGGACCTTCTCGCAATGGGTGGGCGTCTCGCCCAAACGCTATCAGCAATACCTGACACTCGATCACGCGCGCCAGATGCTGGCCCAGCGCTTCACCACACTCGACACCGCACTCGCCACAGGCCTCTCCGGGACCGGCCGCCTGCATGACCTCTTCCTCACATGGGAGGCGATGACCCCCGGCGATTATGCCCGCGGGGGCGAAGGGCTGAGGATCCTCTGGGGCTGGTTTGACGGCCCCTTCGGCGACACCATCCTCATGGCCACCGACAAGGGCATCTGCGGCATGGGCTTCGCCGCCGAGATGGGCCGCGATGCCGCTTATCAAGACCTGCACCAGCGCTGGCCCAAGGCCCGCTTCATCGAAGACAGCGCCGCCCTTGCCCCCCTCGCTGCGGCTGCATTCGGCCAGGGGCAAACACCCCTCCACCTCATCGGCGCGCCCTTTCAGATCAAGGTCTGGGAGGCGCTTTTGCGCATTCCTTCGGGCCATGTGACCACCTACAGCGAAATCGCAGGCACCATCGGCAACCCCAAGGCCGTCCGCGCCGTGGGCACGGCCGTAGGGCGCAACCCGATCAGCTTCCTCATCCCCTGCCACCGCGCGCTGCGCCGCGACGGCAGCCTTGGCGGCTATCACTGGGGCCTGCCGGTGAAGCGCGCGATCCTTGCCTGGGAATCCGCCCGCACCGGAATGTGATGCGCGGAATGTCGCCGCAACCGGGCCGCTGCTATCCTGCCCGCCGTCAGACTGGTATAAGAGCAATCGGCACCCGCGCTCGCGGGCGATATTGATCAAGGCGACAACATGACCTTCAAGACCCCCCTCATTCTTTCCGCATTCGCCGTTCTGGCGCTGACGGCCTGCGTCCCGGCAGATCCCTATGCCAGCCAGACCACCCCGCAGATGGGCCCCCGCGCCCAGTCCGGCGCGCTGATCGGTGCCATGGCCGGTGGCCTCCTCGGCTCGCAAAGCAGCGATGACCGCGTCCTGAAAACCGCCGTTGGCGCGGGCATCGGTGCCATCGTCGGCGGTGCCATCGGCACCACGCTGGACCAGCAGGCCGCCGAACTGCGTGGCATCAACGGCCAGTTCAACGTCACCAACATGGGTGACTACCTCGTCGTGAACATGCCGCAGGACGTTCTGTTCGCCATCGACAGCGCCGCCCTGCGCCCCGACCTGCAAAGCGACATCCAGTCGGTCGCACAGAACCTGCTGCGTTACCCCAACAGCCAGATCCAGATCATCGGCCATACCGACAATTCCGGCTCGGCCAGCTACAATCAGGATCTGTCGCAGCGCCGTGCCGTTTCCGTGGCAAACGTCCTGCGCGGCAGCGGCGTGCCTTCGGCCCGCGTCACGGCCTTTGGCCGCGGCGAGGATCAGCCGATCGCCTCGAACCTCACGCCCGAAGGGCGCGCGCAAAACCGTCGCGTGGAAATCATCATCCGCCCGACCCGCTGATAGCGGCTTCCCTCACCGTTAAAGGCCGGGCACCCTGCCCGGCCTTTTTCATTGTGGACACCTGTCTTTGGTCATAAATTCCGACCAATCCTTGGGGGTTCCATGCCGTTCCACAAAGTCCGCCCCGAAAAGCTGTCGCAGACCGTGATCCGACAGATCGAACTTCTCATCCTGCGCGGCATCCTGCGCCCCGGCGAACGCCTGCCCTCCGAACGCGAGTTGTCAGAGCGGATGGATGTCTCGCGCCCCTCGCTGCGCGAAGCCGTGGGTGATCTGCAAGAGCGCGGTCTTCTGGTTGCCCGCCCCAATGCCGGTATCTATGTGGCCGATGTGCTTGGCTCCGCCTTCGCGCCCGCACTGGTGGACCTGTTCTCCCGCCATGACGAGGCGGTCTTCGACTACATCGCCTTTCGCCGCGATATGGAGGGGCTGGCCGCCGAACGCGCGGCCCGCCTTGCATCCGACACCGATCTGATGGTCATCAACGCCATCTGCGAAAAAATGGAAGCCGCCCATGGCAAGCGCGATCCGTCGGATGAGGCGGCGCTGGACGCCGAATTTCACATGGCCATCATCGAGGCCAGCCATAACGTCGTCATGCTGCACATGATGCGGTCGATGTTCGACCTGCTCCGTCAGGGCGTGTTCTACAATCGCCAGATGATGTTCAAGGCCCGCACCACGCGCGAGGCGCTGCTGGATCAGCATGTCGCCATCAACGCCGCCCTGCAGGCCCGCGATCCGGCCGCGGCCCGCAGCGCGGTCGAGGCCCATCTCACCTTCGTAGAAACCGCCCTGAACGAACAGATCCGCGCCGAACGCAACGAATCCATCGCCCGTCAGCGTCTGGAACACGAACAGGGCCGGTAACGGCCCATGAAAAAACCCGGCACAAGGCCGGGTTCCTTCCATTCCCTGTGATCCGCAGGATCAGTGCAGCTTGGCTTCCACCTGAGCAATCGCCGCGTCGATAGAGGCAGAGGTGCCCTCTGCCGTCATCTGCTTGGCCAGCACATCGCCCGCCGCAGCAACCGCCACCGCAATCGCCTGCTCGCGCACCGCGCGAATGGCCGATGCCTCGGCCGAAGCAATCTGATCCTCGGCCGCCGCCATCCGCCGTGCGATAGACGCCTGCAGATCGGCCTTGGCCTGCTCTGCCGCGCTCATCGCCTCTTCCTTGGCGTTCGCAACGATCCGCTCGGATTGCTCCTGCACGTCCTTTTGCTTGCGCTCATAGGATGCCAGCAGGGCCTTGGCCTCGTCGCGCAGGCTGCGCGCCTCTTCCAGTTCCGCCTTGATCTGCGCCGCGCGGCTGTCCAGCAGCCCCACGATCTTGCCCGGCACCTTGTACTTCAGCAGGATGCCAATGAAGACGAGGAAACCGATGCTCACAACGAAATCGGTGTTGCTCAGCGAAAAGAACGGCTTGCCCGCCGCCGCAAAGGCCGGGGTGGCAGACAGCGCCAGAAATGCCAGAAGCGTTCTCATCGCCATCACCCTTTCAGCCGTGCGGTCACAGCCGCGGTCACCGACCGCGCATCCGCCTTGCCGCCCAGCGCATTGACCAGTTCCTTGGCGGTATCCTTCGCCACCTCGGTCACGGCTTCCAGCGCCCCGGCGCGAATCTCGCCGATCCGCTTTTCCGATTCCGCCGACCGCGCCGCGATCTCGGCATCGGCCCGCGCCGTTGCGGCATCCAGATCCTTCTGGATGTCGGCCCGCGCCTCGGCCACGATCTTCGCAGCCTCCGCCCGTGCCCGCGTCAACGCATCCTGATAGGCCTTCTCGGCGTCAACCGCCTTGGCCTTCAGTTCTTCCGCTGCCGTCAGGTCATTCGTGATCGTGCCCTTGCGCTCGGCCAGAACCCCGCCAATCCGCGGCAGCGCGATGCGCGACAGGACGAAATAGATCGCGATCAGCGCGACAACCAACCAGAAGATCTGGTTCGGCATCCACTCCACGCAGAGCTGCGGCATCCCAATGGCACTGCCATTGGCATCCACGCAGGCTCCGATCACATCGGCAGTCGATTCAGTTGCCATCTTGTCCTCCGTCGGACCCTTTGAACTTCGAAGGGCCGCCGGTTCCCCGGCGTGCCCCCCAATAAGGATACGAAGTCAGATCAGACGGCGAACATCAGCAGAAGTGCCACGAGGAACGCGAAGATCCCCAGAGCTTCTGCAAAGGCCAGACCGATGAACAGCGTCGCGGTCTGCGAACCAGCTGCCGAGGGGTTGCGCAGGGCGCCCGCCAGGAAGTTCGCGGCCACGTTGCCCACACCGATGGCGGCCATGCCCGAACCGATGGCGGCGAGGCCGGCACCGATGAACTGACCCATGCTTGCGATATCGCCTTCCATGATTTTCTCCTTAGATGGAATGCTGTTGGTTAGAACTGACAGGCGCCTCAGTGGCCGGGATGCAAGGCATCCCGCAGATAGACGCAGGTCAGGATGGTAAAGACATAGGCCTGGATAAAGGCGACCAGCACCTCAAGCCCGTAGATCGCGACGATGGCCAGGATCGACACCGGCGCCAGGGCCACGACGCCCGCAAAGGCGGCGAAAACCTTGATCACCGTATGACCAGCCATGATGTTGCCCGCCAGTCGGATGGAATGGCTGACCGGGCGCACAAAATAGGAAATCACCTCGATCACCGCGATGATCGGGCGCAGCACCAGCGGCGCCTCCGACATCCAGAACAGACCAAGGAAATGCGCCCCGTTCTTGACGAAACCCAGCACCGTCACGGCGATGAACACGCCAAAGCCCAGAACCGCCGTCGCCGCGATATGCGACGTGGGGCTGTAGGACATCGGGATCAGCGCCAGATAGTTCGTCATCATGATGAAGACGAACAGCGTGAAGATCTTGGGGAAATACTTCGCGCCATCCGGCCCGGCGATGTCTTCCACCATCTTGTAGATGAAGCCGTAAGCTAGTTCCGCGATGGATTGCACCCGCGTCGGAATGATCGCCCGGCCGCGCGTGCCCATCACGAACAGCGCCACTGTGCACAGCACCGCAATGCCCAGCCACAGCGTCACGTTCGTGGGCGTATACCACTCCACCGGACCATCGCCGAACAGCGGCTTGACGATGAACTGGTCCATCGGGTGAAACACCAGACCGCCTTCGCTATGCGCCTCTTCCGCCACGTCAGTCGTCCCCTTCTGCAGCGGCCTCGGCCGCCTTGCGTTCCTGCACCTCTTTCGCCGATCTCAGCATGGTTTTCACACCCGCCGCGAGACCCGCGAAAATGAACAGCACCATGAAGATGGGCAGCGTTCCAAACAGAACATCCAGCCCGTATCCGATGCCGAAGCCGATCCCCAGACCGGCCACAAGTTCCACCACCATCCGCCATGCCAGATTGGCCTGCGAATACTGGCTGTCCTGATGGCGCTTGCGCGGTCCTTCGACCACGCCCTTCACCTTGGCGATCCTTGCCTCAAGCGCCCGCAGACGCTCGCGATCAGGGTCTTCAGCCATGGTTGGGTGCCCCCAGAACAGTCGGGGGATAAGTACGGAGGGGGGGTGCCTGAGTCAAGCGCCGAAATCCCCGAAGAATATCACACCAACCCCATGCTTTCATTGAATAATTATCTCGTCACAAAAGGCACCCCGCACGGCCCCACCCCACATCGCGCCGCATCTGCATATTCAACCAACCGGTTGACGATCCCGCCCCCGCCCCCCAAACTTGCGGCATGACCAGCCCCGCGCCCCATCCGCTCGACACCGTCTTCGCCGCGCTGGCCGATCCCACGCGCCGCGCCATCCTGACGATGCTGCTCGAGGATGACATGGCCGTCACCGATGTGGCGCATCCCTTCGCCATGTCACTGGCCGCCATTTCCAAGCACCTCGCCGTGCTGGCCGATGCCGGGCTGATTACACAGGAAAAGCGCGGCCGCGTGAAATGGTGCAAGCTGGAGCCCGACGCCCTGCGCGCAGCCTCCGTCTGGATGCAGGGTTTCGGCCAATTCGACCCGGTCGATCTGGATGCCTTCGAGAGGTTCCTCGAAACTGAACTCGACGCCAGCGACAGCGAAATCTGACGAGATTTCGCGCCGGAGTTTGACGCAAACTCCGGGCCCCGAACGCCGACCTTTCAGGATAGGTGCACTCGATTTCTGCGTGCAGAAATCGTCGCGAAATCTGCGTCAGATTTCGCCCCCTTCAGGCAAACCGCCCCTTATAGGCTTCCCGCAAAAGGTTCTTCTGAACCTTGCCCATCGTGTTGCGCGGCAGGCTGTCCACCACCACCGCCCCTTTGGGCTGCTTGAACCGCGCCAGCCTGTCCGCAATCGCCGCCAGCACCGCCTCCGGCTCCAGCACAACGCCCTTCTGCGCCACCAGTACCGCAAAGACCGCCTCGCCGAAATCCGGATGCGGCAGCCCGATCACTGCGCTCTCATCCACCCCCGGCACCTCGTCCAGCAGCAACTCGACCTCCTTGGGATAGACATTATACCCCCCGGTGATCACCAGATCCTTCGCCCGCCCGACGATATGCACATAGCCATCGCCATCGCGCTTCCCCAGATCGCCGGTGATGAACCACCCGTCCGGGCGCAACTCCTCGCGGGTTTTCTCCGGCATCTGCCAATAGCCCTGAAACACATTCGGCCCCCGCACCTCGATCATCCCCACCTCTTCGGGGCCAAACTCGCGCCCCTCGGCCAGAATCCGAAACTCCACCCCCGGCAAGGGAAACCCCACCGTCCCCGCCCGCCGCTCACCCTCATAGGGATTGGAGGTGTTCATGTTCGTCTCGGTCATCCCGTAGCGTTCCAGGATGCGATGCCCGGTCCGCGCCTCCCATTCCACATGCGTCTCGGCCAGCAGCGGGGCAGAACCGGATACAAACAGCCGCATATGCGCCACCAGCGCGCGGTCCAGCGCCGCCTCGTCCAGCAGGCGGGTATAGAACGTCGGCACCCCCATCATCACCGTCGCCTCCGGCAGCAACCGCAGCACCGCCCCCGCCTCGAACCCCGGCAGAAAGATCATCGCCCCGCCCGACAACAGCGACACGTTCGACGCCACGAACAGCCCATGCGTATGAAAGATCGGCAGCGCATGCAGCAGCACATCCCGGTCGGTGAACCGCCATTCCCGCACCAGCACCTCGGCATTCGACAACAGGTTGCGATGCGTCAGCATCGCCCCCTTCGACCGCCCGGTCGTCCCTGACGTGTAAAGAAACGCCGCCAGATCATCCGGCCCACAGCCCACAGGCGCCACCACATCCGCCGCCCCCGCCGCCAGATCGGACAACGCCCCCGACCCATCCGCGTTCAACGTCACCATCCGCGCCCCATGCGCCGCCGCCACCGGGGCCATCACCCCCGCCTTGCCCCCATCACAGACAAAGACCCGCGGCGTCGCATTGCCGAGGAAATATCCCACCTCATCCGCCGTATAGGCCGTGTTCAGCGGCAGAAAGATCGCCCCCAGTGCCACCGCCGCCCCATAGATCGCCAAAGCCTCTGGCGTCTTGGCCACCTGCACGGCAATCCGGTCGCCCTTGCCCAAGCCCAGCCCACGCAGCGCATTGGCCTGCCGCGCCACCATCCGCAGGAACGCATCCCCGCTGATCCGCCGCCCATCCGCCAGCATCAAGAGCGGCCCCTCCCGCCCCGCCAAAGGCGCGAAAAGCGCATCAAACAGATGGTTCGTCATTTCCCGTCTCTCCCGGTTCACCACAGGGCCCGCGAAAGTCATGGCATGGCGCGCTCCGGCACCTCAAGCCGCGAAATCCTGCCGCTTCCTTGCTCGCGGCGCACAAAAATGCGGGATCGGCACCCGGTTTTGCCGCAAATCCCGCAACAGTCACAAGGAAAGACCCCATCACTGCCCCGGTTTTGCCTTCAACGCCCGGCACGATACTTGCATCAGAGGTCCTTCGCCCGCCACCGGGGAACAGGAGAAAGACGATGCAACTCGCTCTTACCCTTATGGAAAAGTTCGGGCTTTTCGCCCACAAGGCCAATCACGTCGATCCGCAATTCGATCTGCGGCTGCAGCGTATCGGCGCAAGGGAACTGCTGCGCGAGTCGCAATCAGGCCCGCTCTCCGGCGCGCTCAGAAATCAACCCTCACACCGGGCAGTCTAAGCTCGGTCACCAGATCGCGCACTTCCTGCCGCGCGGCGATGTTGGACAGGTTCAACTGATCCACCCCCGTGTCACGCAGGTCCAACAGCGTCAGCCCGCGCGGGAACAGCTCGCGGAAGATGACACGCTCTGAAAAGCCGGGGGCCACGCGGAACCCGATCCGCCGCGACAATTCCTCCAGCGCTGCCCCCACCTTCTTCTTGTTGTGCATCTGTTGCGCCCCCAGACGATTGCGCAGCACGATCCAGTCGATCGGCTTCAGCCCCGCCTGCGCCCTGAGCTGCCGCGCATTCCACACCATCTCGGAATAGATCGACGGCCCCTTCACCTTGCCCGTTTCCGGGTCCACCCGCGCCAGCAGGTCGAAATCCACGAAACTGTCGTTCAGCGGCGTGATCAGCGTATCGGCCAGCGAATGCGCCACCTGTGACAAGCGGGTATGCGATCCGGGGCAATCGATCACGATGAAATCCGATACCGGCTCCAGCGCCGCAATCGCATTGGCCAGCCGCGCGTCAAAGGCATTCTCGCCTGGCGCCAGCGCATCCGCCGCCACCTCGGGCAATTCGCGGTAATCCGGGCTGGGCAGGGTCAGACCGGCCCGCGCCATATAGGCGCGGCGGTTCTCGACATAGCGCCCGAAACTGCGCTGCCGCAGATCAAGGTCCAGCGCCCCCACCCGGAACCCCAGCCGCGCCAGTGCGGTGCCCACATGCATGCAGGTGGTCGATTTCCCCGACCCGCCCTTCTCGTTTCCGACAACGATGATATGCGCCATGCAGCATTCCCCTGACACCCGACTGCGCCCCGCGCGGCAGAACGCAAGGCGAGACAGGGATAAGGCCCAGTTGGCGGAAATCCGCAAGCCCTTCCTTGCCCTGCCCCAACGGAAAACGCCGCCCACAGGGGGGCGGCGTTCATCCTTGGTACATCCGTTCGGATCAGAAACGATGGTTTCAGAACCCCAGACCGGCGTACTTGTTCTTGAACTTCGACACACGGCCGCCGGTGTCCATCAGCTTGGCGGACTGGCCGGTCCAGGCCGGGTGGGCCAGCGGATCGATGTCCAGTGCCATCTGATCGCCTTCCTTGCCCCAGGTCGTCCGGGTCTGGAAAGTGGTGCCGTCGGTCATCTTGACCGTGATCATGTGATATTCGGGGTGAATGCCCTTTTTCATCGCACCGGCTCCTTACTCTGATTTTTCTTTGTAGTTGGTCACTTCGGCGATCCGGGCCGATTTGCCGCGACGGTCGCGCAAGTAGTACAGCTTTGCACGACGCACACGGCCACGGCGGACCACTTCGATCGAATCGATGTTCGTCGAATAGAGCGGGAACACGCGCTCCACGCCTTCGCCAAAGGAAATCTTGCGCACGGTAAAGGACGCGGCGATGGTCGCCCCACCCTTGCGGCCGATGCAGACGCCTTCATACATCTGCACCCGCGAACGCGACCCTTCGGTCACCTTGTAGCCGACGCGAATGGTGTCGCCAGCCTTGAAATCCGGGATCGTCTTGCCGAGAGCGGCAATCTGCTCCGCCTCGATCTGTGCGATAAGGTTCATCGCCAAGTCTCCATATACCTGCGGTAGTTCCGCAGAGGTGATGCCGCCCCAGAGCTCTCGGTCTTCGATCGGGTCCGCCATCCCGCAAGGGATGCGCCCGCCAGAGGTTCAGGCCTGCTTTTCCTGCGCCGCCCCCTTGTCCTGCGATCTGCCGAAGAAGGCAGAGGGCAAAGGGAATCGGGTCCAAACGGTGAAACCACCCCAGACCGCCCGCGTATAGGGGCGGAACGGTGCTTTGGTCAAGGGCGGAAAGGCATGAACCGTTGGCTGTAGGGCAGGGTTCACCCCGCCCCTCGGCACGACAGGCCTAACCCTTCCGCTTCTCCCACAGATCCGGTCGCCGGTCTGCCGTCAGCCGCTCGCTCTCCGCCCGCCGCCACTTGGCGATCTGCCCGTGATGGCCCGACATCAGCACCGCCGGAATCTCGCGCCCTTCCCAGACCTGCGGGCGGGTGAATTGCGGATGCTCCAACAGCCCGTCCGAAAAGCTTTCCTCCTCGGTACTCGCCGCATTGCCCAGCACATTGGGCAACAGCCGCACCGTGGCATCCAGCATCGCCTGCGCCGCGATCTCGCCCCCGGTCAGGACGAAATCCCCAAGGCTGACCTCCTCGATCCCCCAATGGTCCAGCACCCGCTGATCCACGCCCTCAAAGCGACCGCACAAGAGAGTAATCCCATCCGCCGCCGCCCAGTCCCGCGCGCGGGCCTGATCAAAGGACCGCCCGCGCGGCGACAGGTACACGATAGGCCAGCGCGCCCGGTCGGTGGGCGTGCCGATGGCGGCCTGCCGCAGCGCGCGATGCACGATATCGGCGCGCAGCACCATACCCGCCCCACCGCCCGCAGGCGTATCATCCACCGTGCGATGCTTGCCCTCGCCAAAAGGGCGCAGGTCGATGGGCTCCAACCGCCACAGCCCCTGATCCAGCGCCTTGCCCGTCAGCGAAAGGCCCAGCGTTCCGGGAAAGGCCTCGGGAAACAGCGTCACGATCCGTGCAACCCAGGCCCCCTTGATATGCCGGGGCTCCTCCATCAGATCGCGCGGCACGGCGGTGACCTGCACCTTCAGCCTGCCATGCGATTTGCCCTTCTCCGGCGTTTCAGACATAGGCCCTATTCCGTTTCTTCGGGCAGATCGACCACGATCCGCCCCGCCGCCAGATCGACCGTCGGCACAACGGCCAGCGTGAACGGCAGCAGAAGCGCCGCCTTCATCCCCGGCCCAAGAATCTCCAGAAGATCGCCCGCGCCGTGGTTATGCACCGCCCGCACCGTGCCCAGCACGACACCCCCGGTATCCTGCGCCGTCAACCCGATCAGATCGGCATGATAGAATTCGTCATCCGGCAGCGATGGCAACCGGGTCCGGTCCACATATAACTGCGTGCCTTTCAGGGCATCCGCCTGTTCCTTGGTCAGAACCCCGGACAGCCGCACCCCCAACCCACCCGATACATTGGCCCGCGTCAGCTTCACGGTGAAGGATCGCGCGCCATCCTCGGTCCACAGGGGGCCATAGCCCGCTATCGCCTCGGGGTCGGAACAAAAGCTTTTCAGGCGCACTTCGCCTTGCACGCCAAAGGAACCGGCTATGGCACCGACACAGATGCGGTCAGGTCGCGTCATGGTCATTCACCAAGGGGCTGGAACGTCGGAAATGGGGGGGGTCCGGGGGGGCCGCAGGTGCGGCCCCCCCGGCTGCAAGTCTTACTCTTCCGCAGGCGCAGCGGCGCGAGCGGCCTTCTTGGCGGCGCGCTCGGCCATCTGCTTGCCCGGCACGGCGGCCTTGGGGTTGCTGCGGGCCTTCTTCGGCATCACGCCAGCCACTTCCAGCATCCGCGCGATACGGTCGGTCGGCTGCGCGCCCAGACCCATCCAATGCTTCACGCGGTCCAGGTCCATCTTCACGCGGTTCTCGTCATCCTTGGCGAGGAGCGGGTTATAGGTGCCCAGCTTTTCCAGAAAACGGCCATCGCGCGGCATGCGCGAGTCGGTCGCCACGATGGAATAATGCGGGCGCTTCTTGGAACCGCCACGGGCCAGTCGGATCTTCATTGCCATGATAGTCTTCTCCTTGGGTATCACAGGGTGCGCATCTGCGCCCCTTCATGGGTTATTTCTGCAGTTTCTCGTGATGCCTGATGACTTCGCTGATGATGAAGGTCAGGAATTTCTTGGCGAGGTCGGGGTCCAGATCGGCCTCCTTGGCCAGCTGATCCAGCCGCGCCATCTGCCGCGCCTCGCGGTCGGGGTCGCTGGGCGGCAGGTTGTGTTCAGCCTTCAGCCGCCCCACCGCCTGCGTCTGCTTGAAGCGTTCGGCCAGCGTATAGACAAGGATCGCATCCAGCCGGTCGATCGACTGGCGATGATCTTTCAGCAGGTCAGCAGCACGTTGGGCGGCGTCAGTCATGCGCGAACCTCGCTGTCAGGGGTAAAGAGCGGGGCAGACATCATCACGCCATCCCCCGCAGATCATGCACGATCACCACATCGCCGGGGTCGATCCCCCGCCCCGCCGGGTCGATCCGCCCGCCCAGCCGCAGGCCCAGCGCGATGGACCGCGCATTGCCGGCGTCGATGATGCTGGTGATCTCGTCCCAGCCAAAGCTGCGCCGCACCCAGCCCATCACCGCGCGCGCCGCTGCGGTGGCAATGCCCCTGCCTTCGGCTTCTGGCACCACGAACCATCCCAGTTCCGGCCCCGGATAGTCTGCCGCCTGATAGATGCCCACCTCACCGACATAGGCCCCGTCCGCCTCGACGGAAAACGGCCCATAACCCCGCAGCGGCCACAGCCCCACATCCGATGCCCAGACCCGCCACGCCTGCGCGCGGTCCAGTGGCCCGCCCTCCCAGACCGCACGATCCGACGCATAAAAGGCGGCGCGCGGCTCGAAATCCGCAAGCGCCGGCATCCGCAGCGTCAAACCCTGATGGTGCAGCACCGGCGCGATCATTTCTTCTTCATCAGCCCCGACAGGCCCGAGGGCAGGCTCATCCCGCGCGGCATGCCGGGAAAGCCGCCGCCCTGGCCCATGCCCTGCTTCATCCCGCGCGCCGCTTCTTCCAGCTGCTCGGGCGTCATCTTGCTGGGGTCCGGCAGTCCGCCCTTGCCCATCATCTGCTTGAGGGCCTGCTTCATCATGCCCCCCTTGCCCATCTTCTTCATCATCTCGGCCATCTGCTTGTGCTGCTTCAGCAACCGGTTCAGATCAGCCACGTCCAGCCCGGCACCTGCCGCAATCCGCTTCTTGCGGCTCGCCTGCAGCATGTCGGGATTGGCGCGTTCCTTCTTGGTCATCGCCTGAATCAGCGCGATCTGCCGCTTGAGCATCTTGTCATCAATGCCCGCTTCGGCGGCAGCGGCCTGCATCTTGCCCATGCCGGGCATCATGCCCATCAGTCCCTGCATGCCCCCCATCTTGACCATCTGCTCCAGCTGCATCCGCAGATCGTTCATGTTGAACAGCCCCTTCTGGAACCGCTTCATCATGCGCTCGGCCTGCTCGGCCTCGAACGTCTCCTGCGCCTTCTCGACCAGCGCGACAATGTCGCCCATCCCAAGGATGCGGCCCGCCACACGATCGGCCTCGAAGGTCTCGATCGCATCCATCTTCTCGCCAAGACCCACGAACCGGATCGGCTTGCCCGTCACCGCCCGCATCGACAGCGCCGCACCGCCGCGCCCGTCGCCATCCATCCGCGTCAGCACCACGCCCGAAATGCCGACCTTTCCGTCGAACTCGGTCGCCACATTCACCGCGTCCTGGCCCGTCAGGCCATCGACCACCAGCAGCACCTCGCGCGGCTGGGCGATGTCGCGCACCGCCTGCACCTCGTCCATCAGCACTTCGTCGATGTGCAACCGGCCCGCGGTATCCAGAAACAGCACGTCATAGCCGCCCAGATTGGCCTGCGTCTTGGCCCGCTTGGCGATCTGCACCGCCGACTCGCCCTTGACGATGGGCAACGAGTCGACGCCGATCTGCGCCCCAAGAATGGCCAACTGCTCCATCGCCGCCGGGCGGTTGGTATCGAGCGAGGCCAGCAGCACCCGCTTGCCGTTCCGCTCCTTCAACCGCTTGGCCAGCTTGGCC
>CALRPT020000022.1:0-50209 GCA_943370085.1 Variovorax paradoxus
ATGAAGATCACCATGCAATTGCTGCGCCCGATGCTCGCGGTCAGCTTGCGCATGGCCTGGCTCATCAGGCGGGCCTGGCTGCCCATCTGCATATCGCCCATGTCACCCTCGATCTCGGCCTTCGGCGTGAGCGCCGCCACCGAATCGACGACGATCAGGCTCACCGCACCCGACCGCACCAGCGTGTCGACAATCTCCAGCGCTTGTTCGCCCGTATCGGGCTGGCTGATCAGCAATTCGTCCAGATCGACGCCCAGCTTCTTGGCATATTGCGGGTCCAGCGCATGTTCGGCATCCACAAAGGCGCAGACGCCACCCTTCTTCTGCTCTTCGGCCACCACATGCAGCGTCAGCGTCGTCTTGCCCGAAGATTCCGGCCCGAAGATTTCGATGATCCGCCCCTTGGGCAGCCCACCGATCCCCAAGGCGATGTCCAGACCCAGCGATCCTGTCGAGGTCGCCTCGATATCCATCTGCGGGCTGTCCTTGCCCAGCTTCATGATCGAACCTTTGCCGAACTGGCGTTCAATCTGTGCCAGCGCGCTTTCCAGCGCCTTTGCCTTGTCCATTTCGCGCTTCCCGTTCAAATCGAGGAGGTTCGCCACCGCCATGTCCGTCTCCTTATTTCACAGCCGCGACCGGGCGGCAATTGCTGCGCTTGTTCCCCAAGTGTTCTCATCTGTATGAGCACAAAAGTAGAACATTTCAACCAAATTCGAACATCCCCACTCTGTCAGTGAAAGGTTAAGGTCAGGTTACCGGAAAGCGGAGGGGTCTCGCCTCCGGGCGCGGCCTTGTGTAGAAGGCTCGAACCAAGGTCAGGGGTGTTTCATGCTGGTGTTCTGGGAACAACGTTTAGCCATTCTCGCCACGCCCAAGACAGGGTCGACCGCGATTGAGGCGGCGCTTGATTCGATGGCCACGATGTCCATCCAGCGGCCCCCGGTCCTTAAGCATACCCCGGTGCAGCGCTTTCATCGGTTCATCGGTCCCTATCTTGAAGCGACCTCGGGCCATCCCTTCACCGTCGTGGCCCTGATGCGCGAGCCGCGCGATTGGCTGGGGTCTTGGTATCGGTATCGGCAGCGCGATGACATCACCGATCCCGCGAAATCGACGCGCGGGAAAAGCTTTGATGATTTCGTCAGCGCCTGGTGTGATGATCCGCAACCGGATTATGCGGCTGTCGGCTCACAGGCGCGGTTTCTGCAACCAAAGGCCGATAAAGGGGTCGATCATCTCTTTCGGTATGAAGAGATCGAAACTTTCGTCCAATTCCTCGAAGATCGGCTGGGATGTGAAATCATCCTGCCGCGCCTGAACGTCTCGCCTTCGGCTCCGATGGACCTCTCTTCCACGACCGAGGCACGCCTGCGCAAGGCAGCGGCGCGCGACTTTGCCTTGTATGAAACGCTCCAACCCCTGCATCCGTGATCGGCCCCCCCGTCACGGTCAGGCGGCCAGCTGCGCCTGCACCGTATCGGTCAGTTCCGCCAATGAGAACGGTTTTGGCAGAAAGACGGAATTCGGAATCCGCGCCTGAACATCGGTCAAGGCATCTTCGGCATAGCCGGAAATGAACACGGTCCGCACCGATGGCCGCCGTTCCAGCGCCTGGCGCACCCATCCCGGCCCATCAAGGCCCGGCATCACCACATCGGTGACAAAGACATCAACATGCAAAGCCGCGTCCTGCAACAGGGCCAGCGCTTCTTCGGCGCTGCCAGCCTCCAGTACACAATGACCGCGCAGCCGCAGGGCCCGCGCGGCAAAGGTTCGCACCGGCGCCTCATCCTCTACCAGCAGCACCACGGCATCGGATCGCCGCGCCGCGCGCCGCGGTGGCAGGACGGGCCGTTCGGTCGCGACCTCGGCGCAATGGGGGAACCACAGTTCAAACTCCGTCCCCTCGTCCAGGGCAGAGCGTACAAAGATGAAGCCGCCCGATTGTTTCACAATTCCATAGACGGTCGACAGGCCCAGACCTGTCCCCTCGCCCAGCCGCTTGGTGGTGAAGAAGGGCTCAAAGATCTTGTCCATCCATTCCGGCGGGATGCCTGTGCCACTGTCGCGGACCGAAATCACCACATGCCGCCCACGCGGCACCACGGCCCGGTCGCGGTGCAGTTCCTCGTCCAGCGTTGCAATCCGTGTCTCGATCTGCACCACGCCCCCCTCGGGCATGGCGTCACGGGCATTCACCACCAGATTCATGATGACCTGCTCTAGCTGCCGTCGATCCGCCCGGATCGCCGCGGCCTCACGCGCATGGATCAGGTCGAGCCCCACCTTTTCCCCCAGCAGCCGATTCAGCAGATGGGTCAGTTCCGCCAGCGTGTCCTGCAGGTCAATCCGCTCCGGCTTCAGGGTCTGCTTGCGCGAAAAGGCCAGCAATTGCGATACCAAGGCCGCGGCCCGGTTGGCATTCTGCCGGATCTGGATCAGGTCGGGGTGTTCCGGGTCTTCGGGTCGGTGGCGCAGCAAGAGCAGGTCGCAATGCCCGGAAATCGCCGTCAGCAGGTTATTGAAATCATGCGCAATTCCGCCTGCCAGCTGGCCAATGGCCTGCATCTTCTGGCCTTGCACGAACTGCGCCTCAAGCCGTTTCAGCGCTGTCGTGTCCTGCAGAATGGCCAGCGCGCCCCCCCTGCCCGTCCGGCTGCAAGGTGACCTGCAGAAACCTCTCCCCGTCTTCAGGGCGTATGTCCGCACGAAGCCCCACCATTTCCGACCCACCCGGAAGCCGCCCGGCAGCCACATCCACGATCCAATCCCGCACCGGGCGGCCCAGATCGACGAACATCTGCGCCGGTTCCGGCAGATCAGTAGGCCCAAGGTCCAGCAATCCGCGCGCCAGCGCATTCGTCTGGACCAAAGCGCCCGCAGGATCGAATTGCAACAACGGCACGGCCACTGTTTCGATCGACAGTGCCAGTTCCTTCTGCATGGGCGCCACAACGGGCGCGTCTGCAACCGCGTCGGTGCCACGCCCAAACAGCCGGAACCGGATCAGCGCCGCCACGGCGGCCGCCGTGACAACGCAGAGCACCCCAGCCACGAAGAGCGTTGGGGGTACCTTGGCCAGCAAAACGGCAATCATCGCAGCAATCGCCGCACCCAACACGAAACGGGCCGCTGCCCACAGGGGGGGCAACCGGACCACAAGGCGATCAATCTGGGTGCGAAGGTGAATCATTTTGGCCAGACTGCGGCCAAATCGTTAAAAAACCCCTAATTCACCCAGTCGCGATGGCAGTGCTATGGCCGTCGCAAGACCGCCCCATAAAAGCCGTCGCCTCCGTCCAGCGGGGTGAACCGCCGTTCTGCTGCCAATTCCCAACCCGCATGCCGGGACAGAAATGCCGCGACCTGCGCGCCGTTCTCGGCCTCGATCATCGAACAGGTCGCATAGCCCAGCACGCCGCCCGGCCCCAGCATCCGCGCGGCCCGGTCCATGATCCCGGCCTGCAGGGCAACAAGTGCCTCCAGTCGAGCCGGTGTCAGCCCCCACTTCCCCTCAGGGTCGCGCCGCCAGCTGCCTGACCCCGAACAAGGGACATCCGTCAGGATCAGGTCGTAAGGCGCCGTTTTTTCGGCATTATCCACGATGGTCACTGCCACCCCGGCGCGTGCTGAACGCGCGGGCAGATCGGCCATCCGCCGCCGTTCGGCATCATGGGCAAACAACCGCAGCCGCGCCCGTGCGGCCATGGCAAGCGTCTTGCCACCACCGCCCGCGCACAGATCCAGCACCACCATCCCATCTTGCAGCGGCAGCATCTCGACCACGGCCTGCGATGCGGCATCCTGCAACTCTACCAGCCCATCCAGATAGGCGGCCGTTGTCTGCACCCGCCGCGCGCCAGACCGGACCTCCAGCGCCGAGGTGGCCAGCGGATGCGCCGCCGCCTCCACCCCCTCGGCCGCCAGCGCCTGTGCCGCCGCATCGCGTGTGATCCGTGCCAGATTGACCCGCAGGAAAACCGGCGCACGCGCCTGCAGCGCCTGCATGACCGCCTCGAACTCCGCCCCCAGCCCGGCGCGCAACGGTGTCTCCAGCCAGTCGGGGCAATCCAGCGCGGCATTGCCCTCTGGCGCGTGCCCGGCCTCTTGCGGCGTAGCCGGTGCGGGCGCATGGCCCTGCCCATCGAACAGCCCCTCCTGCCCGGTCTTGCGCGCCCAGCCCAGCACCAGCCCACGCCCCGTATCCGCCCCGCCCCATGTTGCACAGGAGCGCTTCTGGCGCAGCACATCAAACACGATGTCGCGCACGGCCGCGCGGTCCCCCGACCCGGCATAGCGGCTCGCCCTGCCCCAATTCGTCAGGGCCACTTCGGCCGGTTGCCCGGCCTGCATCTTGTCCAGCACGCCGATCGCCGCCGCCAGCCGTGCACCGGGGGTCATGCCTTGCGCTCCTGCAGGATATTGCCGCCATCCACCACGATCACCGCCCCGTTCACATAGGAGGCCGCATCGGATGCCAGAAACTCCACCACCGCCGCCACCTCATCCGGGGTTCCCGCCCGCCCCGGCGGGGTTGCCCGCGCGGCGATACGCTCCTCCTCGGTGGCCGCTTCGGTCGCCACCCAGCCGGGCGCCACGGCGTTCACTGTCACCCCGGCCCGCGCCACTTCCAGCGCCAGCGCATGGGTCAGGCCCACCATGCCGGCCTTGGCCGTGGAATAGGCCGCCTCGCCGGGGTTGGAAACATAGGGGCCAGTCACACTGGCCATCATCACCACACGTCCCCTGCCCCGCGCCACCATGCCCGGTAGAAAGGCCCGCGTCACCAGCACCGCCGTGGTCAGCGATGCATCCATCGCCCGGCGCCATTGATCGGGGTCCATGTCCAGAAAGTTGAACTGCTCTGCAGGGGCACCGACCGACCCCATCCCGGCATTGTTCACCAGAACATCAACCGGCCCCACCGCATCGGCCAGACGCGCCACCTGATCGGGTTCCGTCAGATCGGCGATATGCGCAGTCACGTTCAGCCCTTCGGCAATCAGTTCCGCCGCGCGCAGATGGATCCGCCCCGTTGTGGCGCAGATCGCCACCTGCGCCCCATCGCGCGCCAATCGCCGCGCCGTGGCAAAGCCGATTCCGCCGGGCGCACCGGCCCCGGTCACCAGCACCCTGCGCCGTCCTGTCATCTGCTGCCTCCACGTCCGCTTGCGCGGACCATAGGCAAAGGCGGCCGGATGCACCAGAACCCGACCGCCAGATTGTCATGTCACACGGTTCGGCGGTTACTCTGCCTGGTCCGCAGGCTTGGCGTTCAGCATTCCGTACTTTTCTGCCCCCAACCGGTCATAAAGGCCGATCTGCGTTTCCAGAAAATCGATATGCCCTTCCTCATCGGCGATCAGCTCGTCAAACAGGCTGCGGGTGACGAAATCCCCCACCGCATCGCAATGCCGCCGCGCCTCGATGTACAGCGTGCGCGCCTCATGCTCGGCCGCCAGATCCGCCTCCAGCGTTTCGCGCAGATCCTGCCCGATCCGCAACGGATCGAGCTTTTGCAGATTCGGGTGCCCTTCCAGAAAGATGATCCGTGCGATCAGCTTGTCGGCGTGGTGCATCTCTTCGATGCTTTCCGCACGGGATTTGGCGGCCAGATGCCCATAGCCCCAATCTTCCTGCAGCCGGAAATGCAGCCAGTATTGGCTGACCGCCGTCAACTCCGACCGGAGCGCTGCGTTGAGAAATTCAATTACCTTGGGATCGCCCTTCATGGTGCCGTCCTTGCCTGAAATCTGGATTGAAATGCCTGGACTCCGCCCGCAGCAGCGGCGGCGTCGTGGGTACTCCAAGGCTGGCACAGTGGCGCATGGTGTCAAGCATCAGCGGCATACACCCGCCACAATCTGCCCGTTTGCCAAGCGCGTGATAGATCTTTCCGGGCGTGATGATCGTGTCAGGATCGGCGCGGCGCATCCAATCGATGGCGGCGCGGATGTCGTGATCGGAAATTCCGGTGCAGTGACAGACGATCATGCGGGCGGCCTCACTTCGTCAGGATCAGTTTTCCCAGCCGCGTGATGCGCAGGACATAGACCTCTCCCTGATGCATCAGGCGCGCCAAACTTCCCCCAGCGGTCAGGGAAAGCACATCATGCACGGGCACATCGTCGGTCGTTTCCGGGTTGGTCAAATGGGGGCGCTGGGTCATCACGGGTCTGGATCAGAGAAAGGAACATGGCGCGCAGAAATCAAACGTTCTTGCAATTATTACCTTAGTGATTTTGTCAGCCTTGTAAAGCTGACAAAATCGCTTGGGAAAGACTCTTCCGCCGTCCCAAGCAGAAATTTGCCGCCCACCCCGAACAGCGCGGAATAACCGCTTCCCATCCGCGTTGTCGTGCCGGATCAACAGCTTTGCCGAAAGGATCCCGCATGACCGACCGCTTTCGACAGGACCTTGTGGCGCTTGTCCCGAAACTCCGCCGCTTCGCCTATAGCCTGACTGGCAACCGACAGGACGGCGATGATCTGGTGCAGGCCGCCTGCGAAAAGGCCCTGCGAAACGCTGCACAGTTCCAACCCGGCACCCGCATGGACAGTTGGATGTACCGCATCATCCAGACGCTCTGGATCGATGATCGCCGCCGCGCCACCCGCCGGGGCACAACGCTCGATCCCGATGACGCCCATCTCAGCGACGAAGGCAAAGCGGCCAACCTGCCCGAAGACCGCATGATGCTGGCCCAGACCCGCGCCGCCATGGCCGACCTACCCGAACCGCAACGCGCCGTTCTGGCCTTGGTCGCCATCGAAGGCCTCAGCTACCGCGAGGCGGCTGAAACGCTCGACATCCCGGTCGGCACCGTCATGAGCCGCCTGTCCCGCGCCCGTGAGGCGCTTTTGCCGAAACTCAGCCTCAGCCATGGACCGCGTCAATGATCGCCCCAACACAGATGGACCGCACCCGCCTTGCCGCCTTTGTCGATGGGGAACTCTCGCCGGAAGAGGCCGCCGCCGTGGTGATGCACCTTGCCGATCATCCCTCCGATCAGGCCTATGTCGATGATCTCTTCGCGGCCAACGCGGCACTGGCACAGGCCTTCGCAGCCCCCCTGTCAGACCCCATACCCGCCAGCCTGCGCGCGGTGCTGCAGGCAGACCTTGCCCCGGCGCAAATCATCCCCTTCCGCCCCCGCATGCGCCCCGCGCTTTGGGCCGGTGGCGCAGCCCTTGCAGCAAGCCTTGTCGCTGCTCTCGTGCTGTTTCGCCCGGTGGAACCACTATCCATCGCCCTTGGAAATGTCGTGGCAGGCACCCCTTTGGCGCAGGCGCTCGACTCCCTGCCCTCCGGCACGCGGTTCACCGAAACGGCAAACCGCGAACTGATGATCCTCGCCACTCTGCTCACTGACGCAGGCCCCTGTCGCGAGGTGGAGGTGATCGATCGGGCCGCCGCCCAGATCGAACTGGCGCTGGCCTGCCACGACCAAGCGACCGGTTGGAAAATAGAGGTTGTGCTCAAGGAACCGCTGCCCACGACCGACGGGCAAGATGGCTTTGTCACCGCCGAAGGTCCGGCCACGCAAGGGCTTTCCCCCTATCTCGATCAGCGCGGCGCGGGCCTTGCCCTCTCGCCCGAAGCAGAGGCTGATTTGATCGCCAAAGGCTGGGCAGAATGATGCGTCCTGTGTTCACACCCGCGTGAAATGTCACGGGGGCGGGAATAGAGCCCGCACCCTGACGTTGTCTCTGTACGAAACGGCCACATGGCCCGAACTTCAGGAGAGAGACATGAAAGCCATCACCACGACCACGGCCGCTGCCTTCGCGGCCCTTGCCCCCCTCGCCGCGCAGGCGGGCATCGCGACCCCTTCGATGATCGCCCCCCCGGCCCTGTCGCAGCCTGCAGGCGATGTGCAGCCGGTTTTCCTCGATCTGGCCCAACTCGAAGCCGACATGCTGCGCCTTCTGCGCGGCAATGGGGGCAACAGCCGGGGTGGAAATGGCGGCGACAGCAATGGCGATGATAGTTCGGATGACAACGGCGGCGACAGCAACGGCCGGAACAGCGGCGGCAGCAATGGCGGCAATAGCAATGGCGGCGACAGCAACGGCGGCGACAGCTGAGCACTGACCTGACAGGCAGGAAAGACCAAAAAGCGCTGGCCCATCGGGCCGGCGCTTCCACATTGTCTCCCTGCTCACGCCACCAGAGTGGCGCAATCGACGTGACGCGCAGCCTCCGACAAAGGCCGGGCCTCGGGCAAAGCATCGGTCCGTAGATGCCGCCTGATGCTTCAGGGAACCGTCGCCACCTTTATTTCATCAATGGTTCACAAAGCGCCGACGCCTCCAGCAAACCCGCGCCAAATACCTCATCCGGCCCTTCCGCCCCCAGATCGCGCGCCTGCGCCTTCAATGCCGCTGCCACCTCATCCGGCGTCAACTCAGGGTTCTGCGACAGCATCACCGCCGCCGCCGCCGTGACAAAGGGCACCGCATAAGAGGTGCCGGTCTTGCCCCGCGCCCCCCGGATCGACGTTGCGGCAAGCAGCCCAACCCCCGGCGCCGCCAGATCAATGTGATCCCCGCGCTGCGCCCCGCGATAGACACGCCCGCGCGCATCCACCGCAGTCACCGCCAGCACGCCCGGATGCGCCGCAGGCCATGCGGGCGGCGCGTCCGGCCCGGCATTTCCCGCCGCCGCCACGATCACCGCGCCCTCCGGTCCTGCCATCCTGTCCAGCGCCGCCTGCAACACTCCGTTCTCCGGCCCGGCAAGAGACAGGTTCATCACCCGCACGCCCCGCCCGCGCAACAGATCCAGCCCGCGCAACAGCGACGGCACATCGGCCCGCTCATCCCCCGCCACGTCCGAGAACACATCCACCGCGATCACCTTGGCCTCGGGGATCAGCCCTGGCACCCGGCTGTCCTCGGCCCCCACGAGCAACGACATCACCGCCGTGCCGTGCACCGCCGCGGAAGGGTCCAGCGTGGCGTCCGCCAGCCGCACCACCTCCAGCCGCGCGCCAGTCAGGATGTCATGTCCGTCATTCACACCCGTATCAATCACGCCCACCGGCACCTGCACCCGGCAGGACCCAAGTCGTTCCCCCGGCCAGCCGACAAGGTTCAGCGCCGAGCAGTTTTCATGGGTGCAGGACGCCTCGGCCTCCTGCCTGCCTGCGGCCTGCCCGGCCCGGTAGAAGTGGTTGAAATCCGCATCCTCGCCCCCCGGCAGCGCCAGAACCCGCGCCCGCGCCGCCTCCAACCCCAACGCACCCGGCACCCGCAACCGCGTCAGGCGGAGCCCGATACTGGCAAGATCCTCGTCCGAGATCACCTCGAACCCTTCCCCCTGCAACTGCGTCAGCGCCCCATCGGACAGATCGCTCACCACCACTTCATCCGCTGCGGCCAAGGGCGGCGGTGGCGGCGCAGCACCCCGTTGCCGCTGCTGGCGGCGCGGGCTGTCATCCGACCCGCCGCCATTGCCGAACCCGCCACCGGAATCGTCCGAGTCGCCGCCATTGTCATCCGACCCGCCACCATTATCCTGTGCGAGGGCCGCCCCCCCACCGATGCCACCATCGACAGGCAGAACTTCAGGCAATGGTAGAACAAGGGAAGACAGCAGCAAGGCCGTCAGCGTGCGCTGGGTCATCTTTGGTTCCATTATCAGAGACAGGCAAGTCAGGCCGACTGGGCCAGAACCTACAACGCCCGCACGTTGGGTCTATTCCCGCTCCTGTCACCTTTTCTGGCGCAAAACGAAAAAGGGGCAGGCATGCGCTGCCCGCCCCTTGTTTTCAGGCCAGAAAGCCGTGCTCAGCCCACCCGATAATTCGGGCTTTCGCGCGTGATCTGCACGTCATGCACATGGCTTTCCTTCAGCCCTGCCCCGGTGATCCGCACGAACTGGCACTTGGTCCGCATATCGGCCACGGTGGCATTGCCGGTATAGCCCATCGCCGCGCGCAGGCCGCCCACCATCTGATGAATCACCGCCGCAGCCGATCCCTTATAGGGCACCTGCCCCTCAATCCCTTCCGGCACCAGCTTGTCGCTGGCCGCATCCTTCTGGAAATACCGATCCGCCGATCCCCGCGCCATCGCACCAAGGGACCCCATCCCGCGATAGGCCTTGAACGACCGACCGTTCCACAAGATCACCTCGCCGGGCGATTCATCCGTCCCGGCAATCGCCGACCCCACCATCGCGCAGGAGGCCCCCGCCGCAATCGCTTTGGCGAAATCGCCCGAATACTTGATCCCGCCATCCGCGATCACCGGTATATCCCCCGCCGCGCGCGCCGAATCCATGATCGCCGTCAACTGCGGCACACCCACACCCGCCACGATCCGCGTGGTGCAGATGGACCCCGGCCCGATCCCAACCTTCACCGCATCTGCGCCCGCCCCGATCAGCGCCCGGGTCGCCTCACCCGTCGCCACGTTACCGGCCACCACCTGCACGGTGTTCGACAGTTTCTTGATCCGCTCCACCGCAATCGCCACGCCCTCGGAATGGCCATGCGCGGTGTCGATCACCACCATGTCCACACCTGCATCGATCAGCGCCTGCGACCGCTCGAACCCCGCATCCCCCACGGTGGACGCCGCCGCCACCCGCAGCCGCCCCAATTCGTCCTTGCAGGCCTGCGGGTTCAGCACCGCCTTTTCGGTATCCTTCAACGTCAGAAGGCCGGTCAGCTTGCCCGTCCCATCCGTCACCAACAGCTTCTCGATCCGCCGCGCCTTCATCAGGCTGATCGCCTGTTCCCGATCCACCGGCTCGCGCAGCAGTGCCAGATTTTCCGACGTCATCATCACCGATACCGGCGTCTTGTCGTCGCTCGCAAAACGCATGTCGCGGTTGGTCACGATCCCCAGCACCCGGCCCTGCCCATCCACCACCGGAAATCCGGTAATGTTGTAGCGCTCCATCAATGCCTTGGCATCAGCCAGCGTCTGGTCCGGGGTCAAGGTGATGGGCGAATAGACCACGCCGCTTTCAAACCGCTTCACCCGGCGCACTTCCCGCGCCTGCGCAGCGATGTCCAGATTGCGGTGGATCACCCCGATCCCGCCCGATTGCGCCATGGCAATCGCCATCCGCCCCTCGGTCACCGTATCCATCGCGCTCGACAGCAGCGGGATATTCATCCGGATCGATTTGGTCACGAAAGTGGATGTATCCGCCTCGCTCGGCAACACGCTCGACGCGGCCGGAACCAGCAGGACATCATCAAAGGTAAGGGCCTCGCGAATCTCCATCACCGTCTCCATGGAAATGTCCGTTTGGCGGTTCCCCTTTTCATGCGAAAGCAAGGGATGCAAGGGCAAATGCCGCCCTCTTGCACCCGCCCTCGTCCCGTGCAGATTGGCCGCAACCGGAACAGGAGCTTCCCTTGCGCGTCGCCATTGTCGAAAACACCCGCGTCACCCATCACGGCCAGGTCGGCATCGCCCTGCATGAAGCGGCGGCCACGATCGACCTCTACAAACCCTTCGCCGATGGTCGCCTGCCCGCGCCGGGCAGCTTTGACGCGCTGGTGGTCTTTGGCGGCGAACAGTCAGCGCGCGATGACCACACCCATCCCTACCTGCCCGCCCTCGCCGCGCTGATGGCCGAAAGCGGCGCGCGTGGCCACGCCGTTCTGGGGATATGCTTGGGCTCACAGCTTCTGGCGCGGGGCCTGGGTGCGGAAAACCAACTCGGTGCCGCGCCGGAATTCGGCTGGTGCGATGTCACGCTGACCGAGGACGGCCGCGCCGACCCGGTGCTGTCGCACCTGCCCGCGACCTTCCCGATCTTTCAATGGCATTCGGACACCTTCACCCTGCCCGATGGCACAACCCGCCTTGCAGGGTCGAACACCGCCACAAACCAAAGCTTCCGCATCCACCGGGCCACCTATGGCATGCAGTTCCATTTCGAGGCCTCACGCGCCGTCGTGGCCGACTGGAACCGCCAGTTTCCCGAAGCCGTGGAACGCAACAGCCCCGGCTGGCTGGACGTTCACCACCCCGCCCGCGCCCCGGTGGCAGGCGCTGCGGCAGATGCCGCAGGCCTTGCCATCGCCCGCGCCTGGGTGGCACTGGTCTGACCGGACAAGGCGAAATTTGACGCAAATTTCGCAACGTTTTCTGACGCAGAAAACGGTGGCCACCGGCGAACCACCCCGGAATTTGCGTCAAATTCCGTCGCGAAGTCTGTGTCAGACTTCGCTTTCCCGGCGCCCCCTCAGGCCTCCGCCGCGTTTGTCTTGGCCGCCAACTGCCCGCTGCCCCATAGCGTAACCACCCGCCATGCAATCACCGGCACCACCCCGAGCGCCACCACCAGCACCCCCATCCCCGCCAGATCGAACCCCAGCGCAAACAGGGCAGAAGCGTAGGCCACCAGCGGAAAGGTCAACGCCCCCCACATCGCGCTAAACCCCGCCTCCAGCACCCAGCGCGCCGAGATCACCAAAGCCACCAGGATCAGCGTCGCCAGCGCCAGCGCCACCAGGGGAACAACCGGCATCCCGACCCCCGCCCCCACCGTCGCCAAAAGGCTCGCCGGGGCCAGATGGATCGCCAGAAGCGGCCGCAGCGGCGCAGGCGGAATCCGTCGCACCAACTGCACCGCACTCGCCCCCCAGATCACCATCGCCACAGCGCCTGTTGACCAGACCAAGGCAACAGCCAGCCCCGGCCAGCCGACCCAAGGCGCGGCAATCCCCGCCACGATGAAGCCGACGAAACTCAGATGCCAGCCCGGGTTCACCACCCGCGCCTCACTGGGCAACCGCGCCAGCACCAGACCTGTCAATGCGGCCAACACCAGATGCGCCAACAGCGCGGCCACCAGCACGCCCTGCGCCAACCCCACGGCAAAGGGCGCAAGCGCTGCGGCCAAGGCCATACCGCCCATCGTCATTGCCGCGAGGCCCATCCGTCCCGGCAGCACCTTCAGATCATCCAGAACCACCGACACCCGCTGCGCCATCTTTGCCCCATAGGAAAAGACCGCATAGCCCCAAAGCAGCGCCACCGCCCCCAGCACCAGATCCGCCGGTTCCTGCGGCAACCCCGCCGCATCCAGCCCGCGCCGCAAGGCCAAGCCCAGACCGAACAGCCCAAGGATCACGGGAAACACCGCAGGCGGTGTCCGGGCAAAGCGCGCAGGCTTGCGTGGCGGAAACTCCGGCGGCGGAAAGATCTTCGGTCGCACCTGCAAGCGCTCGGCCATGGCCCTGCCTCTTTTTCATTGCGCAAAGGCTAACCCCTGCGGCCGCCCGGCGCAAACGGCGTGACCGGCGCCCATTCAGCACAGATAGGGAAACCAGTCCTCGCGAAGCCGCTCCCCCGCCTTCATGCCATGGCCCGGAAAGGGCGGCGAGGTCGGCCCCGGCCGGTCCACATAACGCGCATCATCCCCCACCAGCCGCAGGCTGAACGCCCGCCGCCGCGTGCCACTGGTATTACCCCGTGCGCCATGCAGCGTGCGATAGTGGAACGCCACCGCGTCGCCGGGTTCCATCTCCCATTCCAGCACCCGCATGCCTTCGGCCTCGGGGTCCGGCACCGGAATGTAGTCATGATCGCCGGGATAGAAACTCGTCTCGCTCACCCAGCGCGTGGGCAGCACATCCTTTTCCCACAGATGGCTTCCGGCCACACAGCGCAAGCTGGCCTCCTTCACCGGGTCCAGCGGCACCCAAAAGGAAACCGTCTGCCGCCCCTCGACAAAGTAATAGGGCCCATCCGTGTGCCACGGCGTCGGCTTGTTCGTGCCGGGCTCCTTGACCAGCACATGATCATGAAACAACTGCACCCGCTTTGACCCCATCAGCGCCGCTGCCGCCTCTGCTGCGCCCGATCCCCGGATCGCCTGCTCAAAAGCGCCAATCCGCGACCAGTTACAGTAATCGTCAAAGAACCGCCCCTGTTCGCCGGGCTTCAGCGTCGCCATCAACTGGGGGCTGGGGTTGGCCATGTTCTCTTCCACACCTGCACGCAGCACGTCCACCCAATCGGCAAACAGCCCTTTCACCAGCACCACCCCGTCGCGCTGATAGTCTGCGACCATCGCTTCCGTCACCCGTGCCGCCATTATGCCTCTCCTTGCGCTTCCCCTCTCGACAAGTGCCACGCCGCGGCGATAGCTTCCAATAATATGTTCCGATACCAGTCATAGCCATGATCGCCGCCACCATCCGTCAGCTTGAATATGCCACCGCCACCGCCCGCTTTGGCGGCGTCACCGCCGCGGCCGAGGCGCTGCACATCTCGCAGCCCGCCCTCTCTGTCGCCCTCGCGCAACTAGAGGCCACGCTCGGCCAGCCGCTGTTTCTACGCCGCCCCGGTGGCCGCATCACCCCCACCGCCTTTGGCCGTGGCTGGCTGGCCGAGGCGCAGCTGCAACTGGACGCTCTCACCCGCCTGATGTCGGGCGAAACCCCCGCCGCGCCCGTGCGTCTGGCCTGTTTCGAGGATCTGGCCCCCACCCTTCTTGCCCCCCTTCTGCGCAAATTGGCCGACATGGCCCCCGAGATCGCGATCGAACCCTCGGTCCTGTCCTTTGAATCCATCGCCGATGGCCTGCGCCAAGGCCGCATCGACCTCGCCATAACCTGGGATCTGGGTCTTGACACAACCTGTGAACGCACCGTGCTGATGGAGGTCGCCCCCCATGCCGTTGCCCCCGCCGATCACGCCCTCGCGCGGGCTGGGCGAAAGGGCACAACCTTGCAGGCCGTTTCGGAACACCCGCTGATCCTTGCCGATCAAGGCCTGTCACTGGGCCACATTCGAGCGTTGTTCACTGCGCGCGGCCTGCCATTCCAGATCGCCCATCGCACTGCCACGCTGGATCTCATGCGCAGCTTCGCCGCAAATGGGCTTGGCATCGGGTTCAGCTACACCCGCCCTGCCGGACGCCGCAGCCATGATGGTGCACGCATGGCCACTGTCACCATCACCGATGCCGGAACCGAACCGATCATTCTGGCGCGGATGGCGGGAAATGCCCTGCATCCGCCTGCCAAAAGGCTGGCCGAACTCATCCCGGCCCTGCTCACCCAATCTGATCCAGACCAGCCAGAAACGGACGCCTGACCATGACCGCGAATTCCTATGACACGGGCCGCCTCAACCTGCCCTTCGTCGGCATCTCCACTTTCGGCAAGCGGCCCTATGTCGCCGACTGGTCGGCGATTGACGCAGATGTTGCCATACTTGGCGCACCGTTCGACTTCGGAACCCAGTTCCGCGCCGGCGCCCGCTTTGGCCCGCGTGCGGTGCGCGAGGCATCCACGCTCTTCTCTTTTGGCCATGCCGGGGCTTATGACCACGAAGATGACTGCATGTATCTCGGCCCAGAGGTGACAATCGTCGATATCGGTGATGCCGACATCGTCCATACCGATACCGAAAAAAGCCACGCCAATATCGAAACCGGGGTGCGCGCCATTCTGGCCGCTGGCGCGCTGCCCGTCACCATCGGCGGCGATCATTCGATCAACATCCCCTGCATCCGCGCCTTCGATGACCAAGGTCCGATCCACATCCTGCAAATCGACGCGCATCTGGATTTCGTCGATGTCCGCCACGGCGTGCGCCACGGCCACGGCAATCCGATGCGCCGCGCTGCGGAAAAGGATTATGTCACCGGGATCACCGCCCTTGGCATCCGCAACGTCAGTTCCACCACCAAAGAAGGCTATGACGCCGCGCGCGCGATGGGCGACGACATCCTGTCAGTCCGTCAGGTTCGCAAACTAGGGCCCCAAGGCACGGCTGCCCGCATCCCCTCAGGCGCGCGCCTCTATGTCACCATCGATATCGATGGCTTCTGCCCCTCCATCGCGCCGGGCACCGGCACGCCCAGCCATGGCGGGTTTCTTTACTACGAAGTGCTGGAAATCCTGCAGCAGGTCGCCCGAAACCACAACATCGTCGGGATCGACCTTGTCGAGGTCGCCCCCGATTATGATCGCGACGGCACCACAGCCATCCTTGCCGCGCAAGTGCTGCTCAATTTCCTGGGCTTTATCTTCCACGCCCGCAGCCTGCGGGATTGACCCGGCAGGTCAGACAGGAACGAAGGGCTCAGCCCTTGTTCTTGTCCTGCGAGGCCGAAATCCGCGATGCCGAATTGGCCACCACAACCACGGCGGCCTTGGGCTTTTCTTTCTTCGGCTTCTTGATTTCCTTGTTGGAACGCATCTGTCCTTTGGCCATGGGCCCATCCTCTCCGGCTCGGCCGGGATGGTCTTGTGACCAGATCGGCAAGGGCGCGCGCCAGATTGCGGGGGCAATGATCTGCACCCGCCGCTGTCCCATGCCCTGCTCTGCGCCCCGCCGTGGCCGCTGTCAACCGACCTGACGTTCAGCGATACAAAAGCGACTCGCCATTGGCGAACAAATGCACTTTGCCCGGCTGCGCCGACAGGGTCACCGTCTTGCGCCGCAGATCGGCATGGATGCCCGGCAGCTTGGCCACCACCTGCGCCGCCTCACCCTGCTTCTTGAAATAAAGCAGCGTGACCTCCCCCAGCGCTTCGGTGAATTCCACCTCGCCGGTGAACATCCCCTGCGACCCGGTTTCCAGAAAATCCTCGGGCCGCACCCCGATATTGACCTTCAACCCCTTATCCGCCCCTTGCGTCGGCACGCTCGACCGCGCGATACCGCCATTGGCCAACCGCACCACGGTTTCCGTCCCCGTCTCGATCACCTCGCCCGGTAGCAGGTTCATCGACGGGCTGCCGATGAACTGCGCAACAAACTCGTTCTTGGGCCGCTCATACAACTCCAGCGGCGCGCCGACCTGGCTGATCCCGCCCCCCGCCAGAACCACGATCCGGGATGCCAGCGTCATCGCCTCCACCTGATCATGCGTCACATAGATCATCGTGGAATTGGGCATCTGCTCCTTCAGCTGCGCAATCTCGATCCGCGTCGCCACCCGCAGCGCGGCATCAAGGTTGGAAAGCGGCTCGTCGAACAGATAGACCTTCGGGTCGCGCACGATCGACCGCCCGATTGCCACCCGCTGCCGCTGCCCACCCGAAAGCGCCTTTGGCAAACGGTCCAGATAGGGCGTCAGCTGCAGAATCTTCGCCGCCTTGTCGACAGCGGCGTTGATCTCGGCCACGCTCTTCTTGGCGATCTTCAACGCAAAGGCCATGTTGTCGCGCACGGTCATGTGGGGGTACAGCGCGTAAGACTGGAACACCATCGCAATGCCGCGCTGGGCAGGCGGGATCTCGTTCATTCGCACCCCGTCGATGGAAAAATCCCCGCCTGTGATCCGCTCCAGCCCCGCGATCATCCGCAAGAGCGTGGATTTCCCACATCCGGAAGGCCCGACAAAGACGATCAACTCGCCCGTCTTGATATCAAGGTTGATGTCCCGCAGAACCTTCACCTCGCCATAGGCCTTTTCGACATTGACCAGCTTCAATTCCGCCATGGCCCGTCCTCCCTTTATGCCTTGCGTGCGATACAGCAGCCCCAACCCGGCAACTGCACCTCTCCCGCCGTCGCAGCGATGCTGCCCACGGCCTCCCCGATCCGTTCCCAGCGCCCCTCAGGCAAGCGCACCGTGGCCGGTGCCTCGCCCAGATTGAACGCGCAGAATATCGTCTCCGCCCCCGACCGGACAAAGGAAAACACCTCGCCGGTTGCGGCCCAGCCCGTCATCGCCCCGTCGCGCAGCACCGCATGCCCCGCCCGGAACGCCAGCACCGCGCGATAATGGTGCAGCATCGACCCCGCATCCGCCTCTTGCGCCGCCACCGACAAGGGGCGATGCGGCGCTGTCACCGGCAACCACGCCCGCTCGGCACTTGAAAACCCGCACAGGGCGTTGTCCGTGGCCCAGACCATCGGCGTTCGGCACCCGTCGCGGCCCTTGAATTCCGGCCAGAACTCGATCCCGTAAGGGTCCTGCAATTCCTCAAAGGCGATCTCCGCCTCGGGCAGCGCCAATTCCTCGCCCTGATAGAGGCAGACCGACCCGCGCAAACACATCAGCATCGTCGCATAGACCCGCGCTGCCGCATCAGACAGGCCCCAGCGGGTGACATGGCGCACCGTGTCGTGGTTCGAATAGGCCCAGCAGGGCCAGGCATCCGGTGCCGCCGCCGCCAGCCGGTCAAAGGTCCGCGCCGCCAGCCCCGCCGTCAATCGCGCCGGTTGCAGCATCTCGAACGGGTAGCACATCTGCACCTTGTCCCCGCCCGAGGTATATTCCGCCATGATCTCCAGCCCGCGCTGGGCATCGCCCACCTCACCCACCGCCGCCGCGCCGTAAGGCTCCAGCACCGCCCGGAACTTCCGCAGGAATTCAAGGTTTTCGGGCTGGTTCTTGGAAAACAGGTGCAGTTGATGGTTATAGGGGTTCACGCTCGGCGCGATGCTGTCATTGCGCAGTTCCTTGGGCAGTGACGGGTTGTCGCGCAGATACTTGTCGGCAAAGTAAAAGTTGATCGTGTCCAGCCGGAACCCGTTCACCCCCCGCGCCAGCCAGAACCGCGCCACATCCAAAAGCGCCACCTGCACCGGTTCATGGTGCAGATTCAAATCCGGCTGGCTGGTCAGGAAATTGTGCAGATAATACTGCTCGCGCCGCCCATCCCAGGCCCAGGCGCTGCCACCGAACACCGACAGCCAGTTGTTGGGCGGCGTACCATCCGGCTTGGGTTCCGCCCAGACATACCAATCTGCCTTGCCGTTCCCCCGGTTCTTCCGGCTTTCAACAAACCACGGATGTTTGTCGCTGGTATGCGACAGCACCAGATCGATCATCACCTTCAGGCCCAACTCGCCGGCCCGCGCCACCACCCGGTCAAAATCCGCAAGGCTGCCGAACATCGGGTCGACGTCGCAGTAATCGCTGACGTCATAGCCAAAATCCTTCATCGGGCTGGTGAAGAACGGGCTGATCCAGATCGCATCCGCCCCCAGTGCCGCGATATGCGGCAGCCGCTCGACCACCCCGCCCAGATCACCAATCCCATCGCCATTGCTGTCCTGAAAGCTGCGAGGATAGATCTGATAGATCACCGCCCCGCGCCACCAGTCGGCATCATGGCCGATCACGTCCGTCATTCTTTCCGTCTTTCTCACTTCACCGATCCGGCCAACAGGCCGCGGACCAGATATTTCTGCATGGCAAAGAACACCGCCAAAGGCACCGCAATACTGATGAAGGCCGAGGCCGCAAGAATTTCCCAATCCCCGCCGCGCGAACCCATCAATTCCTTCAACTGCCCGGTCATCACCAACTGGTCCTGCGTTGACCCAAGGAAGACCAGCGCCACCAACAGGTCATTCCACGTCCACAGGAATTGAAAGATCGCGAAAGAGGCCAGCGCCGGGAAAGACAGCGGCAGGATGATCTTCAGGAAGATCTGGAAATCCGTCGCCCCATCCACCCGCGCGCTTTCGATGATGTCGCGCGGCAACCCGGCCATATAGTTTCGCAACAGATATATCGCCAAGGGTAGGCCGAACGCACTATGCGCCAGCCATATGCCCAGATAGCTCTTCCCGATCCCCGCCTTTAGATGCAACTGCAACAGCGGGATCAGCGCCAGTTGCAACGGCACCACCAGCAAGCCCACCACCGTGGCAATCAGCAAGGCCCGCCCCGGAAAATCCATCCAGGCCAGCGCATAGGCGGCAAAGGCCGCCACCAGAATGGGGATCACCGTCGCCGGGATCGACACGGTCAGCGTGTTCAAAAACCCGCGCCCCAACCCTTCGGCATTCATGACCCGCACGAAATTCTCGGTGGTGAAACTCGGCGCCTGCGTCGTGGTCACAAAGATGCGCTCGCCCCGCGTCCCCTCAAAGGGCGCGGCCGATGTCAGACGAAAGCTGCCATCCTCCTGCACTGTCAGTTCATACCCATCGCTCGTGGTCGCCACGCCCCCGGCTTCCACCGCCGCGGGTTCCCGAGAGGTGGTGCCGAAGGCGCTGACAAACCCCTCTGCGCCGTCAAAGACATTGCCGGAAATGACGTAAAGCCCGCCCTCCTGCACCGCCGTATCCGGCCCCCCGGCGCGATACTGAAGCGTCGCCTCCTGCGGGAACATCGACTGCCACCACCCGCTGGTCAAAATCTGGTCCCGGTCGCGAAACGACGACACGAGCAAACCGAAGGTCGGAATGGTCCACAGCAGCACCAGCGCCACGGCAACCAGGTTCACCGCCCAGGTCAGGCTCGACTTCTGGCCAACGATATTGTCCATCAGCGCATCTCCTTGCGGGCATTCCGGATGTTCCAGATCATGATCGGCAGCACCAGAAGCATGATCACGATCGCAATGGCCGAGGCACGGCCGCTGTCCTGCCCCCGCACCAGCCAGTCATACATGTAATTGCCAAGCACCTGCGTGCCCCATTGCCCGTTGGTCATGGTCAGCACGATGTCGAACACCTTCAGCACGGTGATGGTGATCGTGGTCCACACCACAAGGATGGTCCCCCAAATCTGCGGCACCTTGATCTTGAAGAACAACTGCAACGGCGACGCGCCATCCAGAATGGCGGCCTCGATCGTCTCTTCCGGAATACCCCGCAGCGCCGCCGACAGGATCACCATGGCGAACCCCGTCTGAATCCAGATCAGCACCACCATCAGCAGGAAGGAATTCACAATGTCATGCGTCAGCCACGTCTCCGGCGCACCACCAAAAGCTTCGACAATCGCGTTCAGAAGGCCGATCTGGTTCTGCCCCTCAGGCCGAAAATCATAGACGAACTTCCAGATCACCGACGCACCCACGAAGGAAATCGCCATCGGCATGAAGATCATCGCCTTGGCAAAATTGCCCCAGCGGATACGGTCCGTCACCGCCGCCGCCACCAGCCCGAAAAACGTGGAAAAGGCCGGCACAACGATCAACCACAGGATGTTGTTGCGCATGGATTCCAGAAACTTCGGGTCGTTCACCATCCAAACATAATTGTTCATCCCGACGAAGCGCTGTCCGCCCGCATCCATGACCGACAGGTAGATTGACCAGATCAGCGGATAGACAAGGTAAAGCGCCAGCAGGATCAGCGCGGGCAGCAGGAACAGCCAAGGCCGGATCGCATTGGCCCGGTTAATGTTGCGGCTGATATTCGGCCCCGATGCGGGAAGCATCCGGTCCAGCAGGATGTTGCTCAGGAAAAAGTAAAGAAGGCAGCCCCCCACACCAATCACAATGGTCGTGGCAGCACCAAAGAACTGTTCCACGGGTAGACCCTCCTCCCAAAGCGTCCAGAAAATACATCCGGCACATGCCATTCGGGCGCAGCACAAAGGGCCACGTCAACCGGGAATGGCCTGCCAGATAGAAAAAGGCCCGCCGCTTTACGCGGCGGGCCTTTCAGATCACTGCAGCGAGTCCCAGGTGGACTGGATCGAGTCCGCCACTTCCTGTGCCGACTTGCCGCCGACATAGTCGACCATACCCGTCCAGAACACGCCTGCACCGACGCCACCCGGCATCAGGTCAGACCCGTCAAAGCGGAAGGTCGTCGCGTTCAGAAGGATGTCGCCCATCTTCTTCAGCGTCGGGTCACCATAGAGATCGGTGTTCACGCCCTTGTGCGGCGTCAGGAAGCCGGTCTGGTTCATCCACACTTCATGTGCGATCGGCGTGGTCAGGAAGTCGATGAACGCGCGGCCCGCTTCGGATTCCTTCATCAGACCCATGGTCGTGCCTGCACCCAGAACCGGCTGGCCCAGATCCTGCTCGGCAAAGGCCGGGAAGTAGAAGAAGTCCGCATCCTCGCCAATCACGGTACCTTCGGGGAAGAAGGACGGGATGAACGACGCCTGACGGTGCATGTAGCACTGCGGCGGCGAGGCAAACAGGCCCTTGGGGCTGTCACGGAAGTCCGTCGAAGCGACCGAACCCGCACCACCCGACACATAGGCATCGTTCTTGGCAAAGGCACCGAATTGGTCGATGGCGTTCACCACGACCGGATCGTTGAACTTCAGCTCGTTCGACACCCACTTGTCATAGTTCTCCGGGGTGGTCGTGCGCAGCATCATGTCTTCGACCCAGTCGGTCGCGGGCCAGCCCGTCGCACCGCCCGAACCCAGACCGATGCACCAGGGCGTGCCGCCATCGGCCACGATCTGATCGGTCAGCGCCTTCAGCTCTTCCATCGTGGTGGGCACGGCGTAGCCGGAATCTTCAAAGTTTTCAGGCACATACCAGACCAGCGATTTCACATCGACCTTGTAGAAAAAGCCGAAGGTATTCGCCGCTCCATCCGTGCCGGGGAACGTCACCAGATCCACCCAGGACTGACCGGCTGCATAGTTGTCCTTCGTCCACTGAACAATCTCCGGCGACATCGCCAGAACCT
Source organism: Variovorax paradoxus (assembly GCA_943370085.1). GTDB lineage: Bacteria > Pseudomonadota > Alphaproteobacteria > Rhodobacterales > Rhodobacteraceae > Paragemmobacter. The sequence goes on from CALRPT020000022.1 coordinate 22,339, forward strand.
GCCCCTTGGCCGCCATGCCGCGCATCAGGCCGGGCTGCGGGAACACCGCGATATCCGGCGGCGACCCCGCCTCGGCGTCGATCACCACCTGCTGCTCAAAGCCTTCGGCACCGATGTATTCCACATCAGCCCCGGTTGCGGCCTCGAAATAGGAGATGACGCTCTGGAACAGCTCCTGGTCAACGCTCAGCCACGGGCCCAGAACGGTGATCTTCTGCCCGTCGAGATTGTACTTCTCGTCAAACGCCGTGTAGCTATCCCAGTTGAAGGCGCCTTCGCCGATGGGAAATTTCAGATCCTGCGCCGAAGCAGCACCCGACAGAAGTGCAAGCGCTGCTGCGCTCGCCATAAACTTTGATTTCATTTCATCCTCCCGATTCCCCGCCCTCTCGCGGGGCTTTAACCAACTGCAGCCAAAACCGACTCCAAGAATCAATCCCAAACCGCTTTGGATGGCGCACAGTTGCCGATCCCCCTTCTCAAGTCAATTCAAAGCGCGTTGGAACCGATCACAAAGCCCGCTTTTCGCCCCCATCCACGGCGAAAACGTTTTCTCAAAGGCTGCGTTAAGCTTTGACCTTGACAGAACGCTTGTCTAACCTGTGTGCGAATTGAAACCGTTTTGGATGCGCGCGCCGCCATGAATCTCAAGGAATTGGCCACGAAACTGGGCCTGTCGCCCACGACCGTCAGCCGTGCCCTGAACGGCTACCCCGAAGTGAACGAATCCACCCGCGAACGCGTCATGGCTGCGGCCAAGCGGCACAATTACCGCCCCAACACCCGCGCCATCCGGCTGGCCACAGGTCGCGCGCTGGCGGTGGGCCACGTCATCCCGCTTGCCACGCGGCATGAAATCGTCAACCCGATCTTTGCCGATTTCATCGCCGGCGCGGGCGAAACCTATTCCCGCAACGGCTATGACATGATCATGTCCGTGGTCCCGGACGAGGCCGAGGAACAGGCCTACCGCGATCTAAAATCGCGCGGCACCGCCGATGGCGTCATCCTGCACGCCCCTCGGATGAACGATCCACGCATCCCGCTCTTGCATGAAATCGGCATCCCCTTCCTGGTCCATGGTCGCGCCACGGGAACCGAACTTCCTTATTCCTGGGTCGATGTGAACAACCGCCGTGCCTTCCAGCGTGCGACCGAATTTCTGCTCGATCTGGGCCATGTCCGCATCGGCCTTGTGAATGGCCTTGAATTCATGGATTTCGCCATCCGCCGCCGCACCGGCTATGTCGATGCGCTCGCTGCGCGGGGCTTGCCCCTCGACCCGGCGCTGATGTCTTCGGATGAGATGACCGAAGTTTCCGGCTACCGCGCCGCCTCCACCATGCTCGATCTGCCCGAACCACCCACCGCCTTTCTCGTTGCCTCCATGATCTCCGGCATGGGCGTGCGCCGCGCGATCGAAGAACGCGGTCTGAAAATGGGCCGCGACATCTCCGTGATTATCCATGACGATGATCTCTCCTACATGAAGAACGGCGGCGATGTGCCGATCTTCACCGCCACCCGTTCCTCGGTCCGGGATGCCGGCCGCATCGCTGCCGAAATGCTCTTGGGCATCATTGCCAACCCCGGCGGCAATCCCGAACATCGCCTGCTCGAGGCGGAACTCATCATCGGCCAGTCCACAGGACCGGCCCCCCGCCCCGCCTCTTCCCACAAGGTCTAAGTCCCATGTCGCTGTCCCGTTTCGATTTTCCGGAAGGTTTCCTGTTCGGAGCCGCCACCGCCGCCTATCAGATCGAAGGGTCCCGCTTCGGCGGCTGCGGCCCCTGCCACTGGGATACCTTCGCCGCCACCCCCGGCAACGTGACACGCGCCGAAGACGGTGCCACCGCCTGCGATCACTTCCACAACTGGCCCGCCGACCTTGATCTGCTGCGCGCGGCCAATATGGATGCCTACCGCTTCTCCACCTCCTGGGCGCGGGTCATGCCCGATGGTGTGACGGTCAATCCCGAAGGTGTGGCCTTCTATGACCGGCTGGTCGACGGGATGCTGGAACGCGGCCTCAAACCCTTTCAGACGCTCTATCACTGGGAACTGCCCTCCGCTCTGGCCGACAAGGGCGGGTGGACAAACCGCGACACCCCCCACCGCTTTGCGGATTTCGCCGAAACCATCACCCGCACGCTGGGCGACCGCGTCGCCTCGATCGCCACGATCAACGAACCCTGGTGCGTGGCGTGGCTGTCGCATTTCATCGGCGCCCATGCCCCCGGCCTGCGCGATATCCGTGCCGCCGCCCGCGCCATGCACCATATCTGCCTCGCCCACGGCCTCGCAGTGGACCGGCTGCGCAGCATGAGCCAGCCGAACCTCGGGATCGTGCTGAACTTCGATTACGCCCAGCCCGCCAGCGACAGCCCGGAAGACCTCCGCGCCGCCGCCTGCGCCGACGGCATCTTCAACCGTTGGTATATCGAAGGCATCACCTGCCAGACCTATCCCGAGATCGTCCTCGAAGGCCTCGCCCCTCACATGCCCGCCAACTGGCTGGACGATATGGCGCTGATCGGCCAGCCGCTCGATTGGCTGGGGATCAACTACTACACCCGCCACATCCAGGCCGCCGCGCCAGGCACCCCTTGGCCCGCGATCCGCGATGTCCCCGGCCCCCTGCCAAAAACCCAGATGGGATGGGAGATCTACCCCGACGGCCTGCACCACTTCCTTACCCGCATGGCGCGCGACTATGTGGGTGATCTGCCGCTTTACGTCACCGAAAACGGCATGGCCAATCCCGATCTGCCCGATCTGCCCGATCAGGTGCGCGAAGATTTCCTCTTCGCCCATCTTGCTGCCACAAAACGCGCCATCGCCGATGGGGCCAATGTGAAGGGCTTCTTCTACTGGTCGCTTCTGGACAATTACGAATGGGCCGAAGGCTATGAAAAACGCTTCGGCCTGGTGCATGTGGACTTCACCACCTTGAAGCGCACCCCGAAAACCTCCTATCACGCCCTCGCCCGCGCATTGGCGCGGAACGACTGATCGGAGCGCCCGCCATGACCCTCGCCATTCTCGCTGATATCGGCGGCACCAATACACGGGTCGCCCTTGCCGATGGCACCGCCGTGCGCGAAGCCAGCATCGCGCGCTTTTCCAACGCCGAATACAAGGCGCGCGGTCAGGATATCGCCCATATCCTGCGCGACTACCTCGCCACCTCCGGCGCCAATCCCGATGGGGTCTGCGTCGCCGCCGCAGGCCCGGTGCAGGACGGCACCGCCACCATGACCAATCTTGATTGGGTGATGGACGGCGCAAAGCTCTCCGCCGCCACGGGCGCGCGCCGCGTGGCCATCCTGAACGATCTGCAGGCACAGGGCCATGCGCTCGGCCATATCGCCCCCGCCAACCTGCGCCCCGTCATCCCCGGCCCCGCCCATCCCGGCGCGCCGATGCTTGTCGTGGGGCTTGGCACAGGCGTCAATGCCGCCCCGGTCCACGGTCAGGGCGCCTCCCGCGTCGTCCCCCCCTCGGAATGCGGCCATGTCAACATGCCCGTCCGCAGCGAAGAAGACCTCCACCTTCTCCGCTTCATCGAAGCCCGCCTCGCCGCCTCGGGCGAAGTCGCCCATTGCGGCGTGGAAGAGGTGCTCGCGGGTCGCGGTCTGGCCAACTTGCATGCTTTCGCCGCCCATCAGGCCCGCCAACCGAGCGGCCTCACCTCGGCCGAAGTGCTGGCCGCGCTCGCCGCTGAGGACCCGGTCGCCGTGCATGCGGCGCAACTCTACACCCGCATCCTCGCCCAGGTGCTGGCCGATCTGGCGCTGATCCATCTGCCCTATGGCGGCATCTTCCTCATCGGTGGCATGTCACGCGCCATGACCCCGCATTTCCCCCGCTTCGGCCTGTCTGAGACCTTCCGCGAAGCCCGCCGGGTGGACCTGCTGCAAAAGGATTTCTCCGTCACCGTGGTGGAAGACGATTTCGCCGCCCTGACCGGCTGCGCCGCCTTTCTCGAGGCCACCACTGCCTGACCCCCGCCTATGGCCCCAGGTCACACCTCATTAAGGTTAACGCGCCCTGGCCATTTTCTGTCGAGAAATATCCTCGGGGGGTGAGGCCGAAGGCCGAGGGGTGCAGACAGCCCCCCTGCAACGCCACCACACGTCACCCCGGCAGCCGCTCCTTCAGGAACTGCAACGTCACCCCCAGCCCATCCGGCGCAATCCCGTGGCCGGTGCCTTTCATGACATGGCCAAAGGTATCGAACCCCGCCGCCACCAGCGCATCCCCCGCCAGCCCCATATCGGCAAACGGCACAACCGGATCCTGATCGCCATGCACCAGCAACACCGGCGGCTTCACCACCGCCTCCGCCGCCAACCGCTCCGGAACCAGCAACCGCCCGGAAATCGCCACCACCCCGGCAATCGCCCTGTCGCGGCGGGGGGCCACATGCAGGCTCATCATCGCCCCTTGCGAGAACCCTACCAAGGCCAGCGCCTCCGGCCCCAAGCCCTCTTCCGCCAGCCGCGCATCCAGAAATGCGTTGAACAGCGTCACTGACGCCGCCATCCCCTCGCGCGCGGCCTCTTCGCTCGATCCATCCAGCCACGGAATCGGAAACCACTGAAACCCGAAGGGATTGCCCACACAGGGCTGCGGCGCATCAGGGGCCAGAAACACCGCCCCCGGCAGATGCGGCGCCAGCACATCGCCCAGGCTCAGCAGGTCGCTGCAATCCGCCCCATAGCCATGCACGAAAACCACCATCGACGTGGCCCGCCCGCCCGCTGCCGCCTTCCGCCCGAACTTCAACCCGTCGCTCACCGGATGCCCTCCCGTTCCTTTGCCACCCGGTAGTAGGCCCACAGAAGCCGCGCCGCAACCGCCCGCCAGGGCGACCACGCCTCTGCCATCGCCCGCATCGCCCGCTCTGTTGGCCGCACCTCCAACCCGAACAGCACCTTTGCTGCCTCCTGCAGCGCCAGATCGCCCGGCGCGAACACATCCGCCCTCCCCAGCGCGAACATCGCATAGATCTCCGCCGTCCAGCGCCCGATCCCCGGCACCGCCGTTAACACTGCCACCACGTGTTCATCCGGCACATCCCGCAGCGCATCGAAATCAATCCCCGCCGCCGCCAAGGCCTGCCCATAGCGCGCCTTCTGCCGAGACAGCCCCACCGCGCGCAACTCCTCGCCCGTGGCCACCGCCATCCGCTCCGCATCGCAAAAGCCCGCCGCCTCCATCCGCGCCCAGATCGCATTGGCCGAGGCAACCGAAACCTGCTGGCTCACAATGGCCGACAACAACGCCCGAAACCCGGCCTCGCTTCGGCGCAGCGGCAAAGACCCGGTCAAGGCCAGCGCCCCGGCAAACCGCTCCTCGCGTGCCGCCAGCCACTCCGCACCCTCAGCGACACAGGCCTCGGTCAGAATGATCCGCCCAACCCCCATCCCTTATCTCCAGCCCTTGCCCCGTCACCTTGGCCCAAATACCCGACCCGGCGCCACCCCCAAGACCAACCGACGCAGATAGGCGCAAGAGGGGGGTGCGGGGGGACGGCTGTCCCCCCGTCCCGCGCTACACATTCGTTCCAGCCGATTTGTCTCTTGCCCCCGCCGTGCCAAAGTTTAACCCTTCCGCCATGACCGACCTCGCCGCCCCCACCGACAGCCGCGCCAAACGCAACGTCCTCGTCCTTGTCGCCGCTCAGGCGATCCTGGGCGCGCAGATGCCGATGATCTTCACCGTGGCAGGTCTCGCGGGGCAAAGCCTTGCGCCCAATATCTGCTGGGCCACGCTGCCCATCACCGCTGCCGTCATCGGCTCCATGCTCACCGCCACGCCCATCTCCGCCTTCATGCAGCGCTATGGCCGCAGCGCAGGTTTTGCCATCGGCGCGCTCGGTGGGGGCATCGGCGGCCTGCTCGGTGCCTATGCCCTGTCCACCTCGAATTTCGTCCTTTTCGTGATCGCGGCGCTGTTCACCGGCGTCTACATGTCGGCCCAAGGCTTTTACCGCTTCGCCGCCGCCGATACCGCCTCCGAGAGCTACCGTCCCAAGGCGATTTCACTGGTCATGGCGGGCGGCCTGCTCTCGGCCGTGGTTGGCCCGCAACTGGTGAAACTCACCGCCGACTCCATGGCCGTGCCCTTTCTCGCCACCTATCTCGCCGTTTTCTGCCTGAACGTGATCGGCGTCTTTCTGTTCACCTTGCTGGATATACCCAAGCCCAAACCCGCGGCGATCGGGGCATCGCATGGCCGCAGCCGCGCCGAATTGATTCGCACCCCCGCCATCGCCGTGGCGATGATCTGTGCCACGGTCTCCTATGCGCTCATGAACCTCGTGATGACCTCATCCCCGCTCGCCGTCGTCGGCTGCGGCTTCACGGCGGGCAATGCCGCCGATGTCGTCACCGCCCATGTCCTTGCCATGTATGCGCCCAGCTTTTTCACCGGTCATCTCATCGCCCGCTTCGGCGCGGAAAGGATCGTCGCCATCGGCCTCGTCATCCTCGCCGCCGCCGGGGCGGTGGCCATCGCCGGGGTAGACCTTGCCAATTTCTTCGTGGCGCTGGTGCTTTTGGGGCTTGGGTGGAATTTCGGCTTCATCGGGGCTACGACCATGCTCACCGCACATCCCGCACCGGAAGAGAAAGGCCGACTGCAAGGCCTGAACGATCTGGTGGTTTTCGGCGGCGTGACGGTCGCCTCCTTCTCCTCCGGTGGTCTGATGAACTGTTCCGGCGGTTCGGTTCAGGCAGGCTGGCAGGCGGTCAACTTCGCCATGCTGCCCTTCCTCGTGCTGGCTGGGGGCGCGCTGATCTGGCTCGCCTTGCGCCCGCGCGAAACGCGGATCTGACGCCGTTGCCGTAAAGGCCTAGGCCGCCAGCGAAAGCAGTCGCGCCTCAGCCACGCTCAGCGCAGGCCGGTTGTCCCGCGACGCATCCCCCACGGCCACCTGCAGCCCCTCGGCCACCAGGGCACAGGCCGACTGTGTCTGAACCTCGAACCACATATCGGCGGGGGGCGCATCAATCAGGCGCAGGTCTGTGCCGTTCACCAAAGCACCCAAAGGCGCAAGCGCCTCTTCCACGCCGAAATAGGCCGCCAGCCTGTCACCCGCGACCACGATCATCTGATCGCTGGGCAGCAGCAACGGTGCGGCCTGCCGGCCCCAGCCCCGGGCCTCGCCGGACACACACACCACCTTCGCTCCGACCTGCGTCACCATCCGCCGCTCGATGGCTGTCAAAACCACCGCCTGACCCCGGCAGCAGCTCACCATATCTCCGGCCTTCAAGTCTTCCACCGCGCGCCATCCGCCAGGTGTCATCAACCGCGTCCCACGAAGAAAGCCCTTCGGAGACGGTATCGCGTCAACATCAGCGGGAAGAAATGTCGAAACAACACTCATGGGCGTTCCAAACCACCGCAAGCGGCTCAAAGGCGGGGCTGAATTGACCCGCCATTTACTTAGATTGACCGCCATCCTTGTTCCGAACCGGACACAAATCAGGATTTTCTAGGGCATTTACCCCCAGATTGAGAATAACCGATGCAAATCGATGCCTTATGCCCCTGGCGCAGCCGCGTCGCGGTCGGCCAACCCTCAGAATACCCCACCCCGCAGGCTTGCCCGCAACAATCCGAATCGCCGTGCAAAATCCGACAGTTGCACCCGCCCCTCCACCACGCGTGCGGGCTCGGCCGCCACAAGCTGCAACAGGGGCGCCGCCTGCCATCCCGCCAGCGTGGCAGGCCGCACAGCCTTGGGCAGGCGGCGCAGGCTCGGTCGCGCCGCCGCGATCCGCGCCAATCCCTCCCGCGCCAAAGCCGCCACAGCCTCAGGCCGGCCGTCCAGCAACGGAATGCGTCCCCGCGCCTCCAGTTCCGGAACCGCGCGCAGATATCCCGCCAACCCAGCCGCCCAGCCAAACGCGCGCAGCCCCCGTTCATCCTCCGCACGCGCCCCCAGCGCCCGCCCGGCCAACCACATCAACCCCGCCCCGGTGTCCTCCAGATAGGCCTGCAGCGCCGCCTCATCGGCGAATGCATCGCGATACACATCCCAGCGCCGCGCTGCGATCAAGCGGTCCATCACCGCCACCGGCAATCCGGTCTCGGCAATCAACCCCGCCAGCGGCCCCGCCACTTCATGCGCCCGCGCAGGCCGGCCAGCCTCGGCCTCGGACACCACGTCACGCCACCACTGCAGCCGCATCTCGGAGATCATCGGCTCTGCCGTCACCCAGGGCGCCCGCGCCGCTTCCAGATTGAAGGCATACAGAACCAGCAACCGACCCCGCGCCGCCAGCGGTGCCGCCATCACCGCGGCAAAGCGGTCCGGGTCGCCCCGCGCGACCAGCGCCGCACAGGCATCCACGCTCATGCCACAACCACCGGCTGCCCCATGTCCCGGATCAACTTCCAGTTGATCGCATCCAGCAACGCCTCGAAACTCGCATCCACAAGGTTCGCGCTCACCCCCACAGTGGACCAGCGCCGCCCCTGACTGTCCTCGCTGTCAATGATCACCCGCGTCACCGCCTCGGTCCCGCCCTGGGTAATCCGCACCTTGAAATCCACCAGCTTCATGTCGTCGATACAGGCCTGATAGGGTCCAAGGTCCTTGCCCAAAGCCTTGGCCAGCGCGTTCACCGGGCCCCGATCCGTCCCCGTCTCATCCATCGACTCGCTGACCGACAGCATCTTGGTCTCGCCGATCTTCACCACCACCACCGCTTCCGACAGGCTGACGATCTGGTTGTACTTGTTCTTGCGCCGCTCCACCGTCACGCGGTAGCGCTTCACCTCAAAGAACGCGGGCAACAACCCCAGTTCGGCTCGCGCCACCAGCTCGAAACTCGCCTGCGCGCCATCATAGGCATAGCCCTGATCTTCGCGTTCCTTCACCACATCCAGAATCCGCCCCAGCCGCGCATCCTTCGGGTCCACCTGGATCCCCGCCGCCGCCAGCCGCGCCCGCAGGTTCGACTGCCCGGCCTGGTTGCTCATGGGAATGACGCGTTCATTGCCCACCACCGCCGGGTCGACATGCTCATAGGTCGACGGATCCTTCAGGATGGCACTGGCATGCAACCCCGCCTTATGGGCAAAGGCCGATGCCCCCACATAGGGCGCGCTCCGCAGCGGCACCCGGTTGAGCACATCATCCAACTGCCTGCTCACCCGCAGCAACCCCGCCAGCGCCTCCCGGCTCACCCCCGTCTCGAACCGGCTGGCATAGGGCTCCTTCAACAAGAGCGTCGGAATGATCGTCGTCAGGTTGGCATTGCCGCACCGCTCGCCCAACCCATTCAGCGTGCCCTGAATCTGCCGACACCCCGCATCCACAGCGGCCAACGAATTGGCCACCGCATTGCCAGTATCGTCATGGCAATGAATGCCCAGCCGATCCCCCGGCACCCCCGCCGCGATCACCTCGGCCACCACACGCCCCACCTCGGCGGGCAAGGTCCCGCCATTGGTATCGCACAGCACCACCCAACGCGCCCCGGCCTCCAGCGCCGCGCGCAAGCAATCCAGCGCATAGCCGGGATCGGCGCGGTAGCCGTCAAAGAAATGCTCGGCATCCAGCAGCGCCTCGCGCCCCTTGGCCACGCAATGCGCCACGCTCGCCCGGATCGCCTCAAGGTTCTCCTCCAGCGTGCATCCCAGCGCGGTCTTCACATGAAACGGATGCGCCTTGCCCACCAGACAGACCGCCGGCGTCCCTGCATCCAGCACCGCCGCCAGCACATCGTCATTCTCCGCCGACCGCCCCACGCGCTTGGTCATGCCAAAGGCCGTCATCACCGCCCGCGTCGCGGGCCGGTCTGCAAAGAAATCACTATCGGTCGGGTTCGCGCCCGGCCAACCACCCTCGATGTAATCCACCCCCAGAGAATCCAAAGCTACGGCAATCTGCCGTTTCTCCGGGGTTGAAAACTGCACCCCCTGCGTCTGCTGGCCGTCGCGCAGCGTGGTGTCGAACAGATAGAGCCGCTCCCGCATCACCACCCCCGCCCCTTCTTCTCTGCGAAAATATCCTCGGGGGGTGAGGCGCGCAGCGCCGAGGGGGGCAGACAGCCCCCCTGATTTTTCGCAGAAAAATCGCTCACAACAGCCCCTCCAGCTTTGCCGCCTCAAAGCCGGGGCCGGGCAAGACCTCCACCCCGGCCTTCGACATCCGCACTTCCGCCCCCGCCGCCAGCAGCGCCGCCTTCATCGCATCCACCGGGCCGAAGTCCTTGCTCGCCATCGCCGCCTCCCGCAGCGCCGCCAACCGCGCTGCATAAGGGCTCAGGTCCACCCCAGCCTCGGCCCAGCCGCCCATCCCGTCCTCCAGCAGCCCCAGCAAGGCCGCCGATCCCTTCAGCCCCGCCGCATCCCCTGCCCCGGCCAGCGCATGCAGTTCCGCAATCGCCCCCGCCGTGTTCAGATCATCCGCCAGCGCCGCCAGCACCGCCACGTTCGGCGCGGCAGGCGCCACTCCGGCCACCATCCCGCGCCATTTGCGCAGCGTGGCCTCCGCCTGCGCCGCCTTTTCCGCCGTCCAGTCCATTGGTCGGCCGTAATGCGTCCCCAGATAGACCATGCGGATCACTTCCCCCGCATAGCCCTGATCCAGCAGATCTCGCACGGTAAAGAAGTTGCCCAATGACTTGGACATCTTCTTCCCTTCCACCTGCAACATCTCGTTATGCATCCAGACCCGCGCGAAATCCGCCTCCGGATGCGCACAGCAGCTTTGCGCCACCTCATTCTCGTGATGTGGAAATTGCAGGTCGATCCCGCCACCATGAATGTCAAACGATGCCCCCAGCAGCGCCAGGGACATGGCCGAACACTCGATATGCCACCCCGGCCGCCCCCGGCCCCAAGGGCTATCCCACCCCGGCAGCGATGCATCCGATGGCTTCCACAACACGAAATCCATCGGGTCTTCCTTGAACGGGGCCACTTCTACCCGCGCGCCCGCGATCATGTCATCCACCGCCCGCCCCGACAGCCGCCCATACTCGGCAAAGGACCGCACCCGGAACAGCACATGGCCCTCCTTGGCATAGGCATGGCCCTTGGCGATCAGCACCTCGATCATCGCGATCATCTGGCCCACATAGGCCGTCGCGCGCGGTTCCTGCGTGGGCCGCAACGCCCCTAGCGCATCCATATCCTCGTGATACCAGCGGATCGTCTCTTCCGTCCGCTCCGCGATCAGGGCCTCCAGCGTCCCCGCCGCCCCCGCCTTCTGCCGCGCCAAGGCGGTCGCGTTGATCTTGTCATCCAGATCGGTGAAGTTGCGCACATAAGTCACGTGGCTTTCGCCATAGACATGGCGCAGCAGCCGAAACAGCGTATCGAACACCACCACAGGCCGCGCATTGCCAATATGCGCGCGGTCATAAACCGTGGGGCCACAGACATAAAGCCGCACATTGCCCGCGTCGATCGGGGTAAAGATCTCCTTCACCCGCGTCTTCGTATTGTGCAGCCGGATCGTCACCATATCCCAAACCCCGAAATGCGGCCAAAGGCCCGCCATGCCGTTCCCGGCGCGGGTCTATCAACTTCGTCTGTTCATGGGAACGAGAAGAAGGCCCGCGCGACCAATGGTCAGCGGGTAATGCAGCAGCAGCCAATGATGCCCTTCATGCTCATGCCCCATCGCTACAACCAATCCGTGGGCCTGCCAAGCGCAAGTTTCGCGGCCCCATCCCCCGATTCGCGCCGCATGGTTAATCTTAACAATCATCCCGAAGCCCGTGCGCTGCGTGCATACGCTTGTCTGCACTGCGCGTCTGCACTGAGCTGCTGAACGGTCGCTGCCTCGCTCATTCCCCCTAACCCCATGAATTAAAACCCAGAACGCCGCCCCTTGCGGCCCAACCCGCCGCCTGCTCAATTCACCTCTCTGAACACGGGGGGAAATCATGGATCACGATGATCTGCATCACTGGTCAAAACGGGCCGCCGATTGGGCGCATGACTATCACGCCACGCTGCGCGACCGCCCGGTTCGCGCCCCCCTCACCCCCGGCACGACAGCGTCACAAATACCCCCTGCCCCGCCCGAAGATGCGGAAAACATGGAGGAAATCTTTGCCGATTTCGCCCGCATCATTCCGGGCGGGCTGACCCATTGGCAGCATCCCCGCTTCTTCGCCTATTTCCCCGCCAATGCCTCCCCCGCCTCCATGCTGGCGGAACAGCTGGCCAATGCCATCGCGGCCCAGGGGATGCTGTGGCAAACCTCGCCCGCCGTGACGGAACTGGAACAGGTGATGATCCGTTGGCTGGCCCAAGCACTTGGTTTGCCAGAACAATTCACCGGCACCATCCACGACAGCGCCACCACCGCCACGCTTTCGGCGGTGCTGACCATGCGCGAACAGGCGGTGGGTTGGGCAGGCCTGCAACAAGGCCTCTCCGCCCAGCCCCGCCTGCGCCTTTATGCCAGTGCCGAAACTCACTCTTCGGTCGACAAGGCCGCCCGCATCGCCGGGATCGGGCAGGAAAATCTGGTGAAGATCCCAACGGATGCAACGCTTTCCATGAAACCCGGCGCGCTGGCCGGGGCCATCGCCGCCGACCGCGCGGCAGGCTTTCTTCCTGCAGGCGTCATCCTCTGCGCGGGCGGCACTTCGGTCGGTGCCTTCGACCGCGTCGCCGATTGCATCGCGGTGGCCAAGGCGGCAGGCCTGCCCGTTCATGTCGATGCCGCATGGGCGGGCAGCGCGATGATCTGCCCTGAATTCCGTGACTTATGGCTGGGCGTCGACGGGGCCGACAGTATCGTCTTCAACCCCCACAAATGGCTCGGCGCGCAATTCGACTGCGCCGTCCAGTTCCTCGCCGATCCCGGCCCGCAGATCCGCACGCTCGGCCTGCGCCCCACCTATCTGGAAACCGCGGGGCGCGAGGAAATCACCAATTTCAACGAATGGACGGTGCCTTTGGGCCGCCGCTTCCGGGCGCTTAAACTTTGGTTCACCCTTCGCGCCTATGGTCTGTCCGGCCTGCGTGATCGGATTCGCAACCATGTGATCTGGGCGCAGCAGGCCCGCGATGCGCTGGCGCGGTTGCCCGGCGTCACGATTATCACCGAACCCTCGCTGTCCCTCTTTACCTTCGCGCTTGGGTCAGATGCCGAAACGGAAGCCCTGCTCACCCGCATCAACGATGACGGTCGCATCTACCTCACCCAGACCCGCCACGCCGGGCGCTATGTCATCCGCGTGCAAGTAGGCCAGTTCGATTGCACCGAGGCCGATGTCATGACCATCCCACAGGTCGTGGCAGAGCTTTTGTAAAAAAAAACGGGCGGCCCCGAAGGACCGCCCGTTCTTTTCCTAGCAGGGGTTTCGTTAAGAAACCCTTAACCAACTGGCGTGTGACTTAGAAACGGAACCCGACACGCGTGTTGAACGTGGTCGCGTCCAGATCGACGCCGGTCCCGTTGAAGTCGTCAAAGCGGTGCTCCATCAGTTCCGCACCCAACGTCATGCGGTCGGTCAGGGCGTAGTCCATGCCAACACCCAGCGCATAGCCGCTGTCGTTGCCAACCGAGGTTTCGGCCCGCACGGCCGCAACCGTGCCGTAAAGCAGCGCCGGACCCATGTCATAGCCACCGATCAGCTTCAGGCGAGCCACATTGTCCAGAGTCGCAGCACCGCCACCCAGATCAATGTCGGTCCAGTCGTAGTTGCCTTCGACACCGGCAACAAACTGGCCCATATCCACGCGGTAACCGGCGATCAGGCCTGTCGTGAACCCGCTGCCGTCAAGTGCGCCGGACGAAGAGCCAACATCGCCATAGCCAAGCTGGCCGCCGACATAGAGCCCGCTCCAATCCGCGTTCGGCGCGGCAACAACCATCGGTGCCGGGGCGACCATCGGTTCGTTGTAAACTTCGGTCGGGCCGCCCGCCAGCGCGGGCATCGCGCCAAATGCCGCCACTGCGGCCAGCGCCGCCGTTGCTGAAATGAATTTCATTGTCTGTCTCCTGTGCCTTTGAACTGCGACCGTCCGGTACTCCGGCGGCCGTCTCGTGCGTCACACCTGCGCCTCCTAGGGGGGCAGAGCAAGACAGGATGACGCTGTGGTGAACAAAGGTGAATGCAACCGGCAGGATTTGGCGCGCGCCACAGGGCGCTTCGGCCAGTTTTAGCCTATCCCCTCAAAATCACGTGATAATTCGTCAAGGCAAGGGAACCGGATCGGGCAGCCTGCGTTGCCCTATCCCTCAGGCCCGCTCTTCCAGGGCCAGCCATTCCTCTTCCGCCGCAGCCAGCGCGCCCTGCCGCTCCACCAGCGCCTCGGTCGCCTTGCGGAACTTTACCGGCTCACGGTTGAAGAGCTCCGCATCGGCCAGCAACTCACCCAATTTGGTAATTTCCGCCTCCAGCCGCGCGATGATGGCAGGCAGTGCCTCCAGCCGCTTGCGTTCAGGAAAACTCAGCCCCTCGGCCTTGGCGACGGGCTTCACTACCACCTTCGCCGCCTCGGCCTTCATGGCGCGCGATCCCTCCTCGGGCCGGACAGGCCGCTGGGCGGCATAGTCGGACCAGCCTCCGGGATAGACCACCGCCGTCCCCGTGCCATCCATCGCCACAGTCGACGTGGCGACCCGGTCGATGAAATCACGGTCATGGCTCACCAGCAGAACCGTGCCGTCATAATCGCCCAGAACCTCTTGCAGAAGGTCCAGTGTCTCGATGTCCAGATCGTTGGTCGGTTCGTCCAGGATCAGCAGGTTGGATGGCTTCGCCATCAGCTTGGCCAGCAAAAGCCGCGCCTTCTCGCCCCCGGACAGGCTTTTCACTGGTGCACGCGCCTGACGTTCGTCGAACAGGAAGTCCTTCAGATAGGCCACCACATGCCGCGGCATCCCGCGCACCATGACCTGATCCGCCGCACCCGACACCCGCATCAGCGGATCGCCTGTCAGGTTGTCCCAAAGGCTGGCCTCAGGGTCCAGTTGCGCGCGAGTCTGGTCAAAGACCGCAATCTCCAGATTGGTGCCCAGCGTCACCGTGCCGGCATCCGGGGCCACTTCGCCCACAAGCATCTTCAGCACCGTGGTCTTGCCCACGCCATTGGGGCCGACAAAGGCCACCCTGTCCCCGCGCAGCACCCGCAGATCGAAACCGGTCACGATCTGCTTGGTCCCAAAGGCTTTCTCCAGCCCCTTCGCCTCGATCACGCGCTTGCCGCTGACCGGCCCGCTTTCCAGCTCCATCGCTGCCGTGCCTTGCCGACGGATCATCGAAGACCGTTCCTCGCGCAGCGCCGCCAAGGCCCGCACGCGGCCCTGATTGCGTTTGCGCCGGGCGCTGATCCCCTCAACCGCCCATTTGCCTTCGGCCTTGATCTTGCGCTCCAGCTTGTGGCGCGCCTCATCCTCTTCGGCCCAAACCGTTTCGCGCCACTCCTCGAACCCGTCAAAGCCAGACTCGCGCCGCCGCACCTCGCCCCGGTCGATCCACAGCGTGGCCCGCGTCAGCGCCTTGAGGAACGCGCGATCATGGCTGATCAGGACAAAGGCCGTCCGGGTGGTGGACAGTTCCGCCTCCAGCCATTCGATGGCCTGAATGTCCAGATGGTTGGTCGGTTCGTCCAGCAGCATCAGTTCCGGCGCCTCGGCCAGCAGTTTGGCCAAGGCCGCACGCCGCCGCTCGCCCCCCGATGCGGTGGCAACCGGGGTTTCGGGGCGGAACTTCAACCCTTCGGCCACCATCTCTACGCGGTAGGCTTCCGACTCTGACAAACCGCTCGCCGCGTAATCGCCCAGCGTGGCAAAACCCGAAAGATCCGGGTCCTGCTCCATGTAACCGACGCTCACCCCCGGAGGGATCACCCGGTTGCCCTGATCCGGCTCCACCAATCCGGCCATGACCTTCATCAGGGTGGATTTCCCCGATCCATTTCGCCCCACAAGGGCGACCCGGTCACCGGGTTGAACAACCATATCCAGCCCGTCAAAAACCGGGTTGCCCCCGAAGGTCAGGGAAATCGACGAAAGCTGAAGAAGGGGTGCGCGTGCCATGGCGGCTCAGGTATGCGGGCCAATGCGCGGCGTCAACGCCCCTCAGCGCGCGTCAAGCCGCAAAAGCCGCGCGCGCGCCGCGGGAATCGCCGCGATTTCCACGGCGGTGAACACATGCAGCGTGTCCAGATCGCGGTCCAGAACCGCATGATCGCTGACCCAGCCCCCCATGGCCAGGTAGCTGCGCAGGAGCGGCGGCATCTGTCCCATTGCCCGCTTCGGATCATGCGGCGCAGGCTGCAGCGCCACCGTAGCCCCGGCCCTGCGCCCGGGCCGCTGATCGGCAGGGCCGATATGCCCAGTTGCCAGCAAGGCCAGCGCATCCGTGTGCGGCCCCACCTCGACCCCGGCAAAGGAAGAGCAGCCGAACATCAAGGTCACCCCTTCGGCATCGACGATCCGCGTCAGGGCGGCCCAAGCCAGGCGCAGCGCGTCCGCGTCACCCTCGGTCGGCGAAAGGCAGAACCGGCCGATCTCCAGAATCGGTGTCCGGTGTCTGGCCAGAGGCGCCAGATCGTAGAACTGTGCGGCATAGCACCCCTGCAGCATGTCGGCGTTGCGGATCATCAGCAGGCGGCAGGTGCCTACAACCGCGCCCCCTGTTAGCGTTTCGATCAGAAGATGCTGGCACGTTTCGTCAAAGGCATCGCTGTCCAGGCCTTCCCCTGTGCCCGGTATGCGCCCTGCGCGGAACGCCATGTAACGCAACCGCTGCGCGGCGCGTATATCTTCTTGGGACTCGGCCAGTCGGGCACGAAAGCGGCCCTTGCAGAACGGCAACACAGGTGCAGGCTCCTTGCCGCTTGGCGTCACACCTGCGGCGACCTAGATATGAGGCCAGCCGAATGCGGGACGCAAGCCCCCGACGCGTGCCGCGACGCCCGGCAGAACAGAAGGAAGACCAAACATGGACAAGGTTGTGAAATCAGACGCCGAGTGGCGGTCGCAACTGTCAGACCTCGCCTATCGCGTGACCCGCAAGCACGCCACGGAACGCGCCTTTACCCATGACGATTTCCCCAAGGCAGCCGGAACCTTCCGCTGCATCTGCTGTGATGCGCCGCTTTTTGATGCCCGCACCAAATTCGACAGCGGCACAGGCTGGCCGTCTTTCTGGCAGCCCATCGATTCGGAAATGGTAGGGGAACAGGAAGACCGGACCCTCTGGATGCGTCGCACCGAAGTGCATTGCAACCGATGCGAGGCGCATCTGGGCCATGTGTTTCCCGATGGCCCTGCGCCGACGGGGTTACGCTATTGCATCAACGGCGTGGCCCTCACCTTCGAACCGGAATCGTGAAGAAACGATTAACGTAAAGGTCCTGGTCAGGAAAAAGGGGCGCAGCCCGGCTGCGCCCCCATTTAATTCATTCAAAACCGACCCTTGCGATCAATCGCCGGTGACAAGGCCCGGCGCAATCCGTCCGAAACTGCCAAGCAGTTGCTGGATCACGCTCAATCCCTTCACGCTGGTTTCCGTGACGCGGCGCGACAGAGGCACAACCTTGCCCCGCTCCAGACCAAAGCGTTCGATATTCTCCACCCGGCCCGCCTCGGTAAAGGTGATCGAAAGCACCTGACGTTCAATCTCGCGCGGCTCGAACGCCCCGCGATACGCCCAGCGGCTTTGCACATAGAACCAGCCCGTATCGTTCAACAGTCCAGAAGCCGTCGGCCGCCCGATCTTTTCGCTGACCGTTTCCCGCGTATCTACTCCCACCTCGACCAGCGCCAGCTCGTCGTCGGTGGGCACATAGCCGTGGTTGCGATAGACCGTGGAACAGGCTGCGATCAGCAGAACCGCGCCGATCAGGCCCAACCGGATTCCCCTGCTCAAACCCGCAGAGGCCGCCATTTTGCCGAAGAAACTCATTCCGTTCCCTACCTGCCTCTGCCGCGCGAACCGATTGTCGAACCTGCTTGCCTTGTCATGCTACAGCACAACACGTATTGCAAAAAGTAACGGTCGCATGCGGCGCTTTTGTTCCGGCTTACAGAAGGACGGGCCACTGTTCAAGAATGGAACAGCCCCGACCAAGCCAGACTTGGCAGGAACATGTGGTCAAGACACCCTAGATACCGACCGGAGCCCTGCCCGATGACCGATACCCCGCCCCATGATCAGGCAGCGCCTTCCCTGCATCATCCCCTGCGCAGCGGTGCCCTGTCCCCGCGCAAACCAACACGCTTTGATCTGCGCCCGGATGAACCAACCCGCGCGGCCATGGCGGCAGCCCTTGATCTGATTGAATTGCCGTCCTTTCGCTTTCGCGGCGAGCTTCGCCCCTCGGGCCGCAACGATTATCTGCTGGAGGCCGAACTGACCGCCTCTGTAGTGCAGCCCTGTTCCGTGACCCTCGCCCCCGTTCCGGCGACGATCTCGGACACCGTCCGTCGCAGTTACCTGTCAAACTGGCAGGAACCAGAAGGCGATGAGGTAGAGATGCCCGAGGATGACACTCAGGAACCCTTGCCCGAAGTGATCGACCTTGGCGCCGTCGCGATAGAGGCGTTGGCGCTTGCCCTGCCGCTCTATCCACGCGCGCCCGACGTGGCTTTGGGAGAGGCGGTTTTTGCGCCCCCCGGCACCGAACCGCTGCGCGAGGCGGACCTCAAACCTTTTGCCGGACTGGCCGCCCTGCGGGACCGCCTTGCTGCATCCGATGACGGACCGGAAAGCAAGGAATAGGCCCCGGCACGCACCCGCAAGAAAGGGGCTTGCGCCCGCACCAAATCCGGGTATTTTCCGCGCCTCATTCGATGGCTGGTACGGGCTCGCACGATAGGCGGGCAAACCGCTGATCGCAAAGCGAAATCAGGGGCATGTCCCCACTACCCGAGGTCGAGACATGGCTGTCCCGCAGAACCGAGTCACCCGTTCAAAGCGCAACATGCGCCGCGCACATGACGCCCTTGTTGCTGGCAATCCGCAGGAATGCTCCAACTGTGGCGAACTGAAGCGTCCGCACCACGTGTGCAGCGCTTGCGGTCATTATGACGCCCGCGAAATCGTGGCGACCGTCAAAGAAGTCGATCTGGACGAGGACGCGGCGTAAGCCGCCTCCAAGACGCCCAGCCCGATGGCCAACGGACTTCACACTCCGGCAACCGACGGCCCGCGCCGCATCGTGATTTCTGTTGACGCCATGGGTGGCGACAGAGGACCGGCAGCCGTGGTTGCCGGTCTTTCACTGTCTGCGGCTGCGCATCCGGATGTCGATTTCATCCTTCATGGAAATGACGCTGAACTGACCCGTCTGGTCGACCGTGAAGCGCCTTTGAAAGGTCGCGTCACCATCCGCCATGCCGAGCGTGTGGTGTCCATGCAGGACAAGCCCAGCCATGTGATGCGGCATGGCGATGGCACCTCGATGTGGTCTTGCATCGACAGCATCAAGCAGGGCGAGGCCTCGGTGGCCGTGTCCTGCGGCAATACCGGCGCGCTGATGGCCATTGCCATGCTGCGCCTGCGCCGCCTGCCGGGAATCAACCGCCCTGCCATCGCCAGCCTCTGGCCCTCGCGCAATCCGGGCGGGTTCAACGTCATGCTCGACATGGGTGCCGACGTAAAGGCCGAGGCCGTCGATCTGCTGCAATTCGCGATGATGGGCGCATCCTATGCCCGCAATGGGCTGGGCCTTACCCGCCCGCGGGTAGGCCTGCTGAATGTGGGCACCGAAGAACACAAGGGACGCGCTGAGCTGAAGGAGGCGCATGAACTGCTTGGGCCGCAGGCCGAAGCGGGCGGCTTCGATTTCATCGGCTTTGTCGAAGGCAGCGATATTCCCTCTGACCGCGTCGATGTTATCGTGACTGATGGCTTCACCGGCAATGTTGCGCTGAAAACCGGAGAGGGCACAGCCAAACTGATCTCGGATTTCCTGCGCGAAGAGTTCAACGCATCCGTGTTCTCGCGCCTCGCGGCACTCTTTGCCCTCAGCACTCTGAAACGGCTGCAAAAGCGGATGGACCCGCGCCGTGCCAACGGCGGCGTGTTCCTCGGTCTGAACGGAACGGTCGTGAAATCCCATGGCTCGGCAGATGCGACCGGCGTGGCCGCAGCGATTGGCCTTGCCCGGCAATTGGCAGCGGCCGGTTTTCAGGACCGCCTCGCCGCACGGGTTGCGTCTGCCATGCGCTCGGGGCAGGATGCCGCAGCAGAAGAAACCCCGTCCGTTCCGGAACCGGGGACGGGAGGCGGGACCAAGGAATGACGATACGCGCCGTCGTAATGGGCGTCGGGCATTATCTGCCCGAAAGGCTTGTCCCGAATTCGGAACTGGAAACCCTGGTCGAGACCAGTGATGAATGGATCCGCTCCCGCTCCGGCATTGAGCGGCGGCATTTCGCAGCCGAAGGGCAGACGACATCCGACCTCGCGATCCGTGCGGCGCAGGCGGCGCTGGCTGATGCCGGAATGAATGCGGAAGATGTGGATGCCATCATCCTTGCCACATCGACGGCGGATCTGACCTTTCCCTCGGCTGCCACCATGGTGCAGGCCGGGTTGGGGATGACACGCGGCTTTGCCTTTGACGTTCAGGCAGTCTGTGCCGGTTTCGTTTATGCCATGGCCAATGCCAATGCGCTGATCCTGTCGGGGCAGGCAAAGCGGATTCTTGTGATCGGCGCCGAGACATTCTCCAAACTGATGGATTGGTCCGACCGCTCTACCTGCGTGCTGTTCGGAGACGGGGCCGGGGCTGTGCTGCTTGAGGCCGTTGAAAGCGATGGCACTGCTGCCGATCGCGGGATCCTCTCCACCGATCTGCATTCCGATGGGCGGTTTCGCGATCTTCTCTATGTCGATGGCGGCGTTTCCACCGGCACGACCGGTTACTTGCGCATGCAGGGCAAGGAAGTGTTCCGGCACGCTGTCGAGAAGCTGGCGGAAACGGCCCATACCGCGCTGGAAAAGGTGGGCCTGACCAGCGGCGATGTCGATTGGATCGTCCCGCATCAGGCCAATATCCGGATCATCGAGGCAACCGCCAAGCGGATGCAGGTGCCGATGGATCGGGTGGTTGTCACGGTTCAGGACCACGGTAACACATCCGCCGCCTCTATCCCGCTGGCCCTCTCTGTCGGCAAGGCGCGCGGCCAGATCAAACCCGGCGATCTAGTGGTGACAGAGGCCATCGGCGGCGGCCTGGCCTGGGGATCGGTTGTTCTGCGCTGGTAGGCCGCTGTCACCGTCTGAAAGCAGCGGGACAAGTTGTTGATATTGACTCGGAATCCCAAACCGCTCACTCTGTCGTGAAACGCCCGGGGGGGATAGAATGAGTGAAAAGACGTTAACGCGGATGGACCTGTCGGAAGCCGTATTCCGTGAGGTCGGCCTGTCGCGCAACGAAAGCGCGCTTCTCGTGGAAAGTGTGCTGCAGCACATGTCAGATGCCTTGGCCTCTGCCGACACGGTAAAGATTTCCTCTTTTGGCACCTTTTCGGTGCGGGACAAGTCCGCGCGCGTTGGCCGGAACCCCAAGACAGGGGATGAAGTGCCCATCAGCCCGCGGCGGGTTCTGACGTTCCGGCCATCACACCTGATGAAGGACCGCGTCGCCGCAGGATCCAAGAAGTAAGGAGATCGCCCGCCGATGGACAAGTCGCCAGAGGCGTTTCGCACCATTAGCGAAGTGGCCGATTTTCTTGACACGCCCGCGCATGTGCTGCGCTTTTGGGAAAGCCGCTTTCCGCAGATCCGGCCGGTGAAGCGTGCCGGGGGCCGTCGCTATTACCGCCCTGCCGATGTCGCGCTTCTTGCGGGCATCAAGAAGCTGTTGCATGACGAGGGCATGACGATCCGTGGCGTGCAGAAAATCCTTCGGGAACATGGCATTAGGCATGTCGCAAGCTTGGCATCCGGCGAAACGGGCACGGTGTTGGATGATGCCGACATCGAAGCGGTGCTAAGCGCGGAATATGGACCTCGGGATCGCGTCACCGACAGCGAACCGCCGTCATCCGATGCATTGCAAAGCGCGCAGATCATCTCGCTTGAAACGGCCTTGAACCGTCAGGATGCGGCGCGCGACGCGCAATCGGTGCAAACCGAGCTTTGGCCCCCTGCCGATCTGACCAGCCCTGCCGATGATGCAGGGGCGGTTACATGGCCCGGTGATCCCGGTGATCACATCGGGTCGGTTGAGCAGGTCGAGCAGGTTGAGCCGGTGCCGATTGAAGAGACTCTTTCACCGCAACAACCGATGGCCGATGCAGATGTTGCTCAGGATCACGAGCCTGCAACAGCGCCGCCTGCGGATGACGTCATTTCCGAAGACCACCCTGCAGATGTGCCGCAGAGCAGCCCTGAAACACTGGCCCCTGGTTCGGTGACTGTCGATGATGCCGACCATCCGGCGGAAAGCGACGCGACTGGTGCAAGGGGACAGGAAGGGGCAAGCGATTCGTCATCTGCTGCGGGACAGGACCTTTCCGAAGACACCGAGCCAGTCCAGTCAGCCACCGTCGCGGCATTGCTGCGGCGCACGTCTTCAGAGGATGTTTCCGCCGTGCAGCCCCAATTGATCCATCTGCGCGACCGCCTGATCGACCTGCGTGGACGGGTGGCAGAAGCGGCGCGGCGCAAGGCCAAGTGATCGCCAAACCCATGTGCTTTCGTGCTTGCCCCTGCCCGGAATATCAGTATGTATCCCGCGTGTCGGGCCGTGGCGCAGCCTGGTTAGCGCGTCCGTCTGGGGGGCGGAAGGTCGTGAGTTCGAATCTCACCGGCCCGACCAACACCGAAACCGCCCGCCTGCCCAACGGCAGTGCGGGCGGTTCCGTTTCAGCACTTGGCCAAGGGATCGCAACATGATGGCGAAGGGTGTTCTTCCCTCACAGGTGCTGCGCGCGCTGATTGCGGATGGGGCAATTTCTGCAAGCCTGCCGATCACGGATGCCCAAATTCAACCGGCCAGCCTCGACCTGCGGCTGGGCAGCGTGGCCTATCGGGTGCGGGCCTCATTCCTTGCCGGTCATGGGCGGAAAGTGGTGGATCGGTTGGCGGAATTTGAAATGCACCGGGTCGATCTGACTGCCGGCGCAGTGCTGGAAAAGGGCTGCGTCTACGTCATCCCCCTGATGGAAAGCCTCGCCTTGCCCGCCGGGCTGACAGCGGTCGCAAATGCGAAAAGTTCCACCGGGCGGCTGGATCTGCTGACGCGGACGATCACGGACGGCGGCAGCGAGTTCGACCGTATCCCCGAAGGATATGCAGGCCCGCTATATGCGGAGGTCTGCCCGAAAAGCTTTTCCGTTTTGGTTCGGCCGGGGATGCGGCTGAACCAGATCCGCTTCCGCGCGGGTCAGGCTGTTCTGGATGATGCCGAACTGGGGCTGCTGCACGCGCAACAGCCGCTTGTGTCCGGTCAGGCGGTGATTTCAGAAGGGTTGGGGTTTTCCGTCGATCTGCGCCCTGCAACGGGCGATCTGGTGGGGTTCCGGGCCAAACCCCATACCGGCGTGGTCGATCTGGACCGCATCGGTCACTATCCGGCGGCCGATTTCTGGGAAGAAATCCACACGACCGAGGGGCGGATCATCCTTGATCCGGGGGCGTTCTACATTCTCGTCAGCCAAGAGGCGGTGACCATTCCCCCCGATTATGCCGCCGAGATGGCCCCCTATCTTGCGATGGTTGGCGAATTCCGGGTGCATTATGCGGGCTTCTTCGACCCCGGTTTCGGCCATGCCGATGCAGGCGGGGCCGGATCGCGCGGCGTGCTGGAGGTGCGATGTCACGAAGCGCCGTTTGTGCTGGAGCACGGGCAGGTCGTCGGGCGACTTGTCTATGAACGTATGTCGGAACGGCCTGACACGCTTTATGGGCAGGCCATCAAGTCGAACTATCAAGGCCAGGGTCTGAAACTGGCCAAGCAGTTCAAGTAGCGGGCCCCAGCGGGCCCCTAGCGCCAGAAGCGCCGCCCGATCTTCATCAGGTCGGTCATCCGTTTCTGGGTGGCATTGGTCTCTTGGGCACGGCGGCGGGCGTCTTGCTTGTTCATACCCGCATCGCCCGGGGACTGGCCCATGCGGTTGATGCCTTTCTTCACTGCCGATCCCAAGAATTGACGCAGCAATCTGCCGCCCATGCCTTGCAGCAATTTGGTCAGGTCCATCGCACGCTCCCTTCACTCAATCTTCAAACAGTTCGCTTTGTCCGGCGAGGCTCTCTTCTTCCTCATCTGGGGATTGAATTCCGCCCGGCAAGGGGCGGTTGTCCAAAAGCCCTGCGGCCCGCAACTCTTTCAGACCCGGCAGATCGCGGGCGGACTCCAGACCGAAGTGATCCAGAAACTGCTCTGTCACGACAAAGGTCACGGGTCGACCCGGTGTCATGCGGCGGCGGCCAAAGCGGATCCATTCCAGTTCAAGAAGCTGGTCCACCGTCCCACGCGAAACGGCGACGCCGCGGATCTCTTCGATCTCGGCCCGGGTGACGGGCTGGTGATAGGCAACGATGGCAAGGGTTTCGATGGCGGCGCGGGACAGTTTGCGCTGTTCCACGGTATCCTTCTGCATCAGATGCCCAAGGTCGGCCGCCGTGCGGAAGGCATAGGCATCGCCCACCCGCACCAGATGCACACCGCGCCCGTCATAGCGTTTGCGCAGATAAACCAGCGCCTCGGCCGGATCGCAGCCATGCGGCATCCGCGCCACCAGTTCGGCCAACGTGACGGGCTCGGCCGAGGCGAAGAGGATCGCTTCGACCATGCGTTCCTGTTCGGCCATCGGAGGGGCCTCGAACAGGCTGCGTTCGATGGGTTCCTGCGTGCCGGTCATTGTTCTTTTCGCCGCAACTGAATGGGCGCAAAGGTTTCGCCTTGGCGCAGCTCGATCTGTCCCCGCTTGGCCAGTTCCAGAATGGCGGCGAAATGCGCGGCGGTAGAGGAGCGACGGCGCATCGGATGCCCATCCCAGCCATCGGGAAGGAAAGAGGTCAGATCCGCCCATGCCCCCGCAAAACCGATCATCCCGCGCAGCCGATCCAGCGCCTGCTCCATGGTGAAGACATGGTCGCGGTCCATCACATAGGGGCGGAATTCATCCTTGGTGCGGATGCGGGCATAGGCGCGCATCAGATCGATCAGGGTGGCGGAATAGGTGACGTGGCGATTGCGGGTCACATCCTCGGGCAGGCCACGGGCAAAGAAATCGCGGCCAAGCTGATCGCGCGCCATCAAGCGGGCGGCGGCTTCGCGCATGGCCTGCAGGCGCTCCAGTTGAAACGCCAGATGCGCGGCGAGTTCTTCGGCTGAAGGGCCGTCCTCGCCAGGTTCCGGCGGCAAGAGGAGCCGGGATTTCAGAAAGGCAAGCCACGCCGCCATCACCAGATAATCGGCAGCCAGTTCAATCCGCAACGCCCGCGCCCGTTCGACAAAGCCCAGATATTGATCCGCCAGTTGCAGGATGGAGATCCGGCGCAGATCGACCTTCTGGGTGCGCGACAGCATCAGAAGAAGGTCGAGCGGCCCCTCGAACCCGTCGACATCGACAATCAGCGACTCTGCCGACAGCCGCTCTGCCGGGGTCAGCCGTTCTTCGCCGGACCAGTCGTCATCAGCCATGCGCCGCTTCCTGAAGGATTGCCGCAAGGTCGGCTTCCAAGGCCGCAATGTCAACCGGATCGGGCGTTCGGCGGGCCGCAAGCGCAGCTTGGGCGCGGATCAGCGTGTCGGCGCGCATGGTGCCTGCGGCGGCGGCCACGGCCTGCATTTCGGCAAGATCGCCTTTGCAGTGCAGGGCGATGTCACAGCCCGCTGCCAGCGAACGCGCCGCACGGTCGGCCAGAGTTCCGGAGAGAGCCTGCATATTCAGATCATCGGTCAACAGCAGGCCTTTGAACCCGATCGTCTCGCGGATGATGCGGATCATCGCAGACGACTGGGTGGCCGGATGATCCGGGTCATGGGCGGCAAAGACGACATGCGCGGTCATCGCCATGGGCAGATCGTTCAGCGCGCGAAAAGGGGCGAAATCGGTCGCCTCTAATGTCGCGGCATCTTCGGTGACGGTTGGCAGATCGTGGTGGGTGTCGGCGGTTGATCGGCCATGGCCGGGCATGTGCTTCATCACGGGCAGCACGCCGCCGGACAGATGGGCCTCTGCCACGGCGCGGGCGATGGCGGCGACTTGAGCCGGGTCACTGCCATAGCAGCGGTTACGCAGGAAAGGGTGCG
This sequence comes from Variovorax paradoxus, assembly GCA_943370085.1. Classification (GTDB taxonomy): domain Bacteria; phylum Pseudomonadota; class Alphaproteobacteria; order Rhodobacterales; family Rhodobacteraceae; genus Paragemmobacter. Next base: position 48,550 of record CALRPT020000022.1, read on the forward strand.
TGTTGGGGCTGGCCAGATCGGCGCAGGGGGCGCAGTTGCCATCGATCCCCATTTCGCGCAACTCATGGGCGATGATGCGCGACCGTATCGCCATGCCGCGTGCCGCAAGGGGGCCAGAGCGGGTAACCTGATCCAGCGGCGGGAGCCATTCGCGCCAATGCGGGGCACGCAGGCGCTGTACGCGCCCCCCTTCCTGATCGACCAGGATCGGGGCGTCGCGGCCGACGGCATCGCGCAGGGACGCGGTCAGGGCAGAGAGTTGTGCAGGGCTGTCAACGTTCCGTGCAAAGAGAATGAAGCCAAAAGGATCAGCATCCCGGAAGAAGACGCGTTCTTCCCGGCTCAGCACATGGCCCGCGCAGCCAAAGATGGCTGAACCCGAACCCGTTGCTGTCATCTCTGTTCAACCGGAATGCAGGAGGCGTTTTGTTCCAAGAGCGTGGTGCAGAAGCTGCGCGCCGACGCTTCATCGGCAAAGCCATGGGCACGCAGGCGATAGAAGGTTCGCCCGCCGCTTTCAGCCGCTTGCACGACAAGGGCTTTTCCTTCCATCTCAGGACCGAACTGGTTGGACAGCTTCAGCCATTCCGACCGTGCCTGTTCCGGCGTATCGAAGGCCCCAAGCTGCACCAGACGCGTGCCGATAGCTATTGTGGCGGGGTCAACCTCGGACAAGCTGGAGGCGGCGACCGTGACCGTATCGGTCAGCGCCACGGACAGCGTGTCAGGCGCAGCCGCAGATGCCGGACGTGCTCGAGGGCGGATCGTGGCGCTGGCAGCTTGTGGGACATCATCCGCGATGGATTCGGGCATGGGTTCGGCCAAAGCCTCGGCCAGCGCCATCGCCACGGCGTCGGGATCGGGGCCAAGGTTTTCCGTTGTGGCGGGTTCGACAGGCACAGGCACCGAAGGGGTGGCAATGGCCGGTGCGGTTTCTACCGCCGCGGTGGGATCGATAGGGGATAGACCTGCGCTGTCCTCTGGCGCGAGTTCAAGCGGGCGCGGGGCAAGGACCAGGCGATCCGGTGGCGGCGCAGCGGTGCCCAAGGCTGCCACGGTGTTGACGGCAAGACCCTGATGATCGGCCACTTCGCCACCCGGATTTTCCGGTGCGATCCGCATGGGGCCGGACATGGCCTTTACCACCGGCACGCCGTTCACATCGCGCACGGCAAGCTTGTAGCCCCACATCCCAAGACCAACCACCAGAGCCACGGAACATGCCGCACCCGCCAGATGGGTGATTTGCGTCAGCCGCCCGGGAGCCATGCGTTGACCGGACCACCCCGAGGGATGACCCGTATCGAAATCATCGTAATCCACGTCCGCCATGCCATGCCTCTTGCGCGATGCGATACGTGCCGCATCCGCTTTGTTCGCCTGCTCGACCGGACGGGACGCTGTTGATCAGCGCATTTCCTCGACCGGAGTAACGCCCAAGATACCAAGACCAGAGCAAATGACAACGGAAACGCTGCGCGCAAGGGCAATTTTCGCCTGAGACGTTGCCGGATCACCCTCTTGGATGAAGCGCAGGCTGCCGTCATCATTGCCGCGGTTCCACAGGCCGTGGAAATCGGAGGCCAGTTCGTAAAGGTAGAAGGCCACCCGATGCGGTTCGTTGTTGCGCGAGGCGATTTCCACCAGACGCGGCCATTCG
>CALRPT020000023.1:0-49208 GCA_943370085.1 Variovorax paradoxus
CAACGTTCGCGGGCCTTTTCGGAAAACCAGACAAAGCCCACGCCGGGCGGCACCATCAGCCCCTTCTGGCTGGCCGCGACCATTACATCCACGCCCCAGGCATCCATGTGAAACTCGTCACACGCCAGCGAGGCGATGCAATCCACCGCCAGCAATGCCGGATGCCCTACCGCATCCATCACCGCCCGCAGGCGCGGCACATCGGTGCGGATGGTGCTGGCCGTATCGACATGGGTGGTCAGCACGGCCTTGTAGGTATGTGCCTTGTCGGCCCGCAACGCGGCCTCGACCCGGGCGAAATCGACGGGGGTGGAGCGGCCGAAATCCAGCACCTCCACCTCAACCCCCAGCGCGCGCACGCTTTCCGCCCAAGACAGGCCAAAGCGCCCGGTGGCCAGAACCAGCGCGCGGTCGCCGCGCGAAAACAGGTTCATGTTGGCCGCTTCCCAGACGCCATGCCCGTTCGCGATGTAAAGCGCCACGTTCTGCGTGGTGCCCGCAACGCGGCGCAGATCGGGCCAGAGCGTTTCCACCATGTCCGGCAGCGCGCCATCATAGATGTTCGGCGCGGCCCGGTGCATGGCCGACAGCACCCTGTCGGGCATGACCGACGGGCCGGGGATGGCAAGATAGGGGCGGCCATTGGCAAGCGTCATCATCATCTCCGCTGGGGTTCGCCCCAATGGCTATGCCCGCCCGGCGGGAAGGTCAACCAGACCACGGGGCGGACGGGCGGGCGGGCGGGTCGCTTGCCCAAGGGCCGCAATCGCGCTAGTCAACGGGTGTCACTGGCCCTGCTGCGGGGCCTGCCAAGCAAAGGCCGCCCTGCCCCGTGCCCGATCCGCACCCTGATCCGCAGAGTCCAGCCGCCAAGGCGCATGTCAGCCAACCCATCGACCGCACGGGCGATGGGGATGTGGCCTATGCCTCGCGCCCGCTGTTCGGGCGGCTGTGGTCGGGCTATCTGCGCCCGCATGTCTGGCTGATGGCGGCGGCCTTTGTCGTGATGTCGATTGAGGGCAGCACGCTGGGCCTGCTGTCGTGGATGATCAAGCCGCTGTTCGATTCCGTCTTTGCCGCCGGGGGCGAGGCATCGCTGATCTGGGTGGGCGTGGCGATCCTGAGCCTGTTCCTGTTGCGCGCGGTGACAACGGTGGTGTCGCGGTCGTTGCTGACCCTGATCTCCATCCGCATCGCTTCGGCCATGCAGGTGGATATGTTGCGCCATATCCTGAAACAGGATGGCGGCTTCTTTCAACGCAACCCGCCCGGCGCGCTGATGGACCGGGTGCAGGGCGATACCGGCGCGGTGCAGGGCATCTGGCAGACGGTGATCGTGGCGGCAGGGCGCGATGTGGTGGCCTTGATCGGGCTGTTCGCGGTGGCACTGTCGATCGATTGGCGCTGGACGCTGGCGGCGCTGGTGGGGGCGCCTCTGCTGATCGTGCCATCGGTGATCCTGCAGCGCTATCTGCGGCGCAAATCGGCGCAGATGCGCGATGCGGCGGCGGCGCGGTCCACCCGGCTGGACGAGATCTTTCACGGCGTGAATGCGATCAAGCTGAACCAGCAAGAGGTCTATCAGACCGGCCGCTTCATGCAGATCGTGCGCCTGTTGAACCGCACCTATACCAAGGCCGTTGTGGCGGCGCAGACCATGCCCGCGATGATCGATATCGTCACCGGGGTGGGGTTCTTTGCCGTGCTGATGCTGGGTGGGCGCGAGGTGGCGTCGGGCGAGCGGACAGTGGGGGAGTTCATGTCGTTCTTCACCGCCATGACGCTGACCTTTCAGCCGATCCGCCGTCTGGGCGAATTGGCGGGGACCTGGCAGATCGCAGCGGCGAGCCTTGAGCGGATTTTCCGCCTGCTGGACACGGACACGTCCGAGGATCGGCCTGCAACGGGCGCGGCTGTACCCGCAGGCGTGCCAGGGATCGAACTCAACGACGTGCATTTCGCCTATCCCGGCGTGCCGGTTCTGAATGGGCTGAACTTTACCGCCGAGGCGGGAAAGATGACGGCCATCGTCGGCCCGTCGGGCGCGGGGAAAAGCACGGTGTTCCATCTGCTGACAGGGCTGGCAGAACCGGATGCCGGGGTTATCCGTATCGGCGGGCAGGATGTGCGCGGGTTTACCTTGCCCGACCAACGGTCGCTGTTCGCGACCGTGTCGCAGGATACCGCGCTGTTTGACGAATCCCTGCGCGAGAACATCGTGATGGGGCGCGATGGGATATCGCCCGATCACCTGTCCGATGTGGTGCGGGCGGCGCATCTGTCGGATGTGGTGGCGGGGATGCCCGCCGGGCTGGACAGCCCTGCCGGGCCGCGCGGATCGGCCCTGTCGGGGGGGCAGCGCCAGCGGGTGGCGATTGCGCGCGCGCTGATCGCCGATGCGCCGGTTCTCTTGCTGGATGAGGCGACATCCGCGCTGGACGCGCAATCCGAAGCGGCGGTGGCGGCGGCTTTGGCCACATTGGCCAAGGGGCGCACGACGCTGGTGATTGCCCATCGCCTGTCGACCGTGCGCGAGGCGGACAAGATCGTGGTGATGGACCGGGGCCGCGTGGTGGAACAGGGGCGGCACGACGAATTGATCGCGCGCGGCGGGCTTTATGCGGGGCTGCACGCGTTGCAGTTCAAGGACTGACCGCCCATCTAGGGCCCAGAGGAGGCGGCGATGACAGGCGAGGCGGCAACAGATCGGCGGGTGATGGCACTGACGGGCGCAGATGCGCTGCCGTTCCTGCAGGGGCTGGTGTCGAATGACGTGCTGCCGCTAGGCAAGGGGCCGGGGATCGTCTGGGCCGCATTGTTGACGCCCCAAGGCAAGTATCTGGCGGATTTCTTTGTGGTGCGCAGCGGCGACGCGCTGCTCCTGGACCTGCCCGAGGTGCTGGCCGATGCCACGCTGCGGCGGCTGACCATGTATCGCCTGCGCGCCGATGTGAAGTTTGCGCCCGCCGCCCTGCATGTGCAGCGCGGGCTGGGGGATGTGCCTGCCGATGCTCTGGCGGACCCGCGCCATCCGTCGCTGGGATGGAGGGCCTATCGGGCCGAGCCGGGGCTTGCGCCCTTGATCGACTGGGACGCCATCCGTGTGGCCCATGTGATCCCCGAGACGGCGCGGGAACTGGTCGTCGATGACAGCTATATCCTGGAGTCCGGGTTCGAGCGCCTGCATGGCGTCGATTTCCGCAAGGGGTGCTATGTGGGGCAGGAAGTCACCGCACGGATGAAGCACAAGACCGAGCTTCGCAAAGGGCTGGTCCGGGTGCAGGTGACAGGCAGCGCGAGCTTCGGGGATGAGATCACGGCGGGCGGCAAAGCGGCGGGGACGCTGTTCTCCCGGTCGGGTGACCGCGCGATTGCCTATCTGCGGCTGGACCGCGCAACAGGGCCGATGCAGGCGGGCGACGCGGTGGTGACGCTGGATGCGGATCACCCTGGCTGAGCACCCGCCTTTCAGGCCTTGGCCATCGTCCAGCCATAGGTCTGGGCGAAATGCGCCTCAAGCGCGGCCACCACGGCATCATTGCCCCCTTCGCGGTTGAAGGCCCGCCAGAGGCTGGGGCCGCCCTTGGCCACTTCGGGCAGGGCCGCCCCCTGCCCCACCACCTGCGCCATGACGCCCATCCGCGCCATGTGCCAACGCAGCCAGAGATCATCCGCTGTGGGGGCGATGGATTGGGCGGTGGCGATGTCGCGCATTTCGGCGGGAAAATCGCGCCCGGAATAGAGCACTCCGTCCTTGCCGATGGGCAGCACCCGCAGCGCGGGGCCATCCGGCATCGTGGCGCCGAACCAGCGGCCATAGCCCGCCACGCGCGGGCCTTTCAGAACAATCGGGTGGCCGCTCCACGCCGTGACGGCGCCCGTGGCCTGCCGCCCCGCCGCCAGCCGCGCCAGCCAGTCGGGGGGATAGAGCGTGTCGTCATCCGCCGTGACCACCCAGCGATCCGTGCCCGCATGCTGCGCCGCCCAGGGAAGGATCTTGCGATAGGGGCCGGTGTTTTCGACCCAGACCACCTGCACACGGTGCTCACCCACCAGTGCGGCCAGATCGGCAGGCAGGTCGGTGATGCCCTGATCCAGCAGATAGGGCGAGCGCGACAGATGGATCAGCACCCGCGCGGGCGGCAGGTTCTGCGCGAGGATCGACCGGATCACGGGGGCAAGGCGATGGATGCGGGGGCTGATCGTGGTCAGGCTGACGTCGATTTCCGGCACCACAGGCATACCCCTTCACTTGCCGCCAGATCATGCCGCAGGCTGTGGCAAAGGAAAAGGCCGGTCACCATAGGACCGGCCCATCTACAGGACGCCCGCCTGTTCAGGCGCGTTCGGAATATTCCATCAGTTCGGTATGGACGATGATTTCCTCATCCTGCCCGATGAAGGGCGGGATCATGATCCGCACACCGTTATCCAGGATCGCGGGCTTGAAGCTGTTGGCCGCCGTCTGGCCCTTGACCACCGGTTCGGTTTCCACGATCCGGCAGCGCACCTTTTGCGGCAGGGTCACGGCCAGCGCCTCATCCCCGTAATAGCGGATGGTGGCGGTCATGCCGTCCTGCAGGAAGGGGCGGCGGTCGCCCAGCAGTTCGGCATCCAGTTCGATCTGTTCATAGGTTTCCGCATCCATGAACACGAGGCGGCCATCGGTTTCATAAAGAAACTGCTGGTCCTTGTTTTCCAGCTTCACCTCTTCGACCTTGTCTTCCGACCGAAAGCGTTCGTTCAGCTTGCGCCCGTCGCGCAGGTTCTTCAGTTCCACCTGTGCAAAGGCCCCCCCTTTGCCGGGTTTCACATGGTTGGCCTTGACCGCCGCCCAAAGGCCACCGTCATGTTCCAGCACCATGCCGGGTTTGATTTCGTTACCGTTGATCTTGGGCATGTCGGTGGGTGTCCGGATTATGGCGGAAATGGTTGAAGAATTCTGAACGTGGCCTATATCTTGCAGGCATATCCAAGGCAAGCCGACGATATATTGTACCGATACAGGAAAGACATGCGGCAAATGCATGGCAGTCCTGTTAAAAGAACAATACCGAATCGTGACCATATGGTCATATTCGCCGGACGCCAGAAAAGACAAGACAAGAACAGGAAACGACGAGATGCTCGATTTCGTTGATGGCACCGCCTTCAATTACGAACAAGGCCAGCGGGCGCGCAAGCTTTTCGCTGCCGTGGTCCTTGCTGCGCTCGATGATGCGATCGCAGATGACAAGAAGTATGGCAACGGGCCGGAACAGATCGCCCGTTGGGCGCGGTCGCGTGACGGGCGTGAAGTGCTGTCCTGCGCCGGGATCGACCCCAATGAGCGGGTGGTGAAGGGGCTGATGGATTTCGTCGCCAAGGGTGTTCGCACCTCGGTCGCGCTGTCGCGCGAGGAATCCGAGCGCCGCCACGCGCTTGAGGCGGATCAGGCCGAAGCCGCCTGATCAACCCTGCCAATGCAGAATGCAAAACGCGCCCAAAGGGGCGCGTTTTTCGTTGCGGCAACGCGTGAAGGACGGGCCGGAAAGGCCCATCCGATCAGGCTTATTCGAAATCGCGCACGGCCAGCGCGCGGGCGATTTCGGCCCGCACCAGCTTGCGCACATTGCGGGTGATCCGTTCGCCAAGAGCGCCCTGCAACTCTTCGCGGATAATGTCGCGCACCAGATCGCGCAGCATTTCCTCGTCAAACGGGCGGTCATCCAGATCGTCATCGGCAAAGCGGGCAAAGGCGGAGGCTGTCACCTCATCCTCCAGCTCGCGCCGGATTTCGGCCTCGGCGGCATCGGCCCAGCGGGGATCGGTGCTGCCTTGCTGTGCGGCAGCGGGGGCAACGGGCGGTTTGATATTGACGGGGTCCATGTCGACCGGTTCCGTCTCCATGCGCGCCCAGTCTGGAAGATCAGGCTCGGGCAGATCAGACTCTGGCAGATCAGACTCTGGCAGATCGGCGGGATCATCCTTGTCTGTCATCGCGGGCTCCTCGGCCATGGCGACGGGCTGACTGTCGATGGTTGCGGCCTGGGGCCAGCCTGCCTCGGCGGGCGCGTCCGGCGCCGCCCCATCGAGCAGGATGTCCGGCTCTCCCGGTGCGGCCCAATCCTGATCGGGCCACATGTCGGCAAGGGCATCGCTTGTCATGTCACTGGTTACATCACGGGGATCAAGTATCGCCACATCCAGCGCGTCTGCGCCGGGCAGCACATCCATGGCCGAAATCGGCTCTGCCTGGAACGGCTCTGCCACGAACGAAACCGTCGCCGGATCGGTGCTGGCCATCGAGTCAGGCATGAAATCGCTGTCGAGGTCGACAAAAGGCGCTTCGCTTTCGGCAACGGCCCAGACATCGCCCCCCTCTTGCGGATCGCCAAGCGGCGGCGCATCCGAAATCGCATCATCGGCGGCGGCGGGCTCTTGCGAAAGCTCTGCCTCGGGTTCGGACCAATCGGATTCGAAACGTGCGGGCGGCTCGGCTGCGGTTTCCCAATCGCCCGGGCCGGATTCGAGTTCGCGCGCCACCTGCCCCATCACGGCATCCAGCCGCGCCGCGCCGCGTTCGGGGCGTACGGAGTGGAAGGACATGACAGGCTCGGACAATGCCGCCTCCGGCATCGGGGCCTGCACGGCCGCGGCCGGATCAGGTGCGGAAACGGCTGCGGGTTCATCCGCCTCGGGGGCGATGCGCAAAGCGGGGGTCAGGATCAACTTGTCGGCCTGCGCCGGTTCCACTGGCGCGGCAGGCGGCACTGTGGCCTTTGCGACAGGGCGCAGATCGTCAGACACCAGACGGCGGATGGACGACAGCACGTCTTCGATATCGACGGAATTCAACCGCTCGGACATTTCGGGTCGAACCTCCTCGGCTAGTGGCCGTTTCCAGACGAATCTATTGCCCACAACCAAGGCGAGATCAAGGAACACGCAGCATCATGCTGCGCTTCATGCCACGCCGTTGCCCGGCTGCACGCCCGATCAGTCGTCAATGCGGTCAAGGATGCGTTGCAGCTTCTTGCCCTGCGGGCTGGTGACCGGGGCGTTCTTGACGGCGTTGTAGTACAGCGCGGGGTCATAGGTCGGAACACCAAGGTTCAGGTGTTCGACCGACAACAGCCCCATCGCCGCCAGCAGGTTGTAGACACCGACATAGCGTTGCGCTTCGGCCTGCAATTTGGTGGCGCGGGCGTCGAGCAGTTCCTGTTCGGCGTTCAGCACATCCAGCGTCGTCCGTGCGCCCAAGGTCGCCTCTTCCCGCACGCCGTCAAAGGCCGTTTGCGCTGCCTGCACCTGCAGGCTGCTTGCCTGAATAGAGGCCGCCGCAACTTCGAGCGCCGTCCAGGCGTTGCCGACATTTTCGCCGACCGTGATGGTGGTCTGCAAAAGGTTGGCCTCGAACGCCTCTTTGTTGGCCAGTGCTGCACGATGGCCCGATGACAGCCGGCCACCCGCGTAAAGCGTCTGGTTGAAGGACAGGGTCAGGCTGTCGCGGCGCACGTCCTGATCAAGGCCCTGGGCGATGGTGCCATTCAGGTCGATCGTCGGGCGCATCCCGGCCTTTGCCGCCTCGACCCCAAGCTGGGCCACAGTGACCTGCCGCTGGGCCTGCAGGATATCGGGATTGCTGCGCAGGCCGATCATGCGCGCCTCTTCCATCGAACGCGCGGTCTTGGGCAGCGGCGGCAGCCCGGCCAGATTGCCCGGATAGGCCCCGGTCACGGCGCGATAGCGTTCGCGCGCCACCTGAAAATCCCCCTGCGCGGCGGCAAGGCCCGACCGGGCGGCAGCCTGCCGGGCCTCGGCGATGGCCACATCCGTGCGCGTCACCTCGCCCACCTCGAACCGGTCCTGCGCGGCGCGCAGTTCCTGCGTGATCAGGCGAGTGTTGGACTGGCGCAGCGCCACGATCTCGGCCTGCAGGCGCACATCGACATAGGCGCTGACGGCGGACAGCAGCACCTGCGCCTCCAGGTCCTTCAGCGCCTCGCGCGTGGCGAGAACGGTTTCCTTGGCGATCTCCACCCCCAGCCGCCCGCGCCCGAAATCGAACAGCGTCCATTGCGCGGCCAGCGACAGGGTGGATTGCAGGGTGTCATTGCCGGCAAAATCGGGATCAGTGTTCGTGTTCTGCGACTGCGCCACGAAATTGACCACGGGCCGCAGCCCGGCCACCGCCTGCGCCACATCTTCATCGGCGGCGCGCAGCAAGGCCTCATTCTGATCCAGCAGTTTGGAATTCTTGTAGGCCGAGGCCAGCGCATCGGCCAGCGTTTCGGCCTGCACCGCTGGGGCGGACATGCCCAGAACGGATACCGCAACCGCCGCAAGGAAACCACGCATCATAAACCTGCCTATCCGCCTTGGGCGATCGGGCCGCCCCTATTGCCTTCCATCCGCGCCATCCGGGTACCGGGGTCGGCGCAGATCATACCCGTCATATCAGAGCACGAAACCGCGCGCTGCCGAAAATCCCGGCAGCACAGGGGCTGCCGCGTTGAAAACCTGTCGCCAGGATATGACGCCATCAATCTTGTAGCCGATCCGGGCCGTGCCGAGCGCACCTGCCATGAAGACCGCGCCGATGCGTCCGCCTTCCTTGAGTTGGGCGAGCAACGCGTCCGGCACCGTCTCAACCCCGCCCTGAATGGTGATCACATCAAAGGGCGCATGGCGGGCGTCACCAGCCGCCAGCGGCCCCACGACCACGGCGGCATTGTCAACACCTTCGGCCGACAGCGTGCGCTGCGCCTCGGCCGCCATCGACTCGTCTTCCTCGACAGCGACAACGGCATCGGCCAGACGTGCGATCACGGCTGTCGAATAGCCCAGCCCGCAGCCGAGATCGAGCACCAGCTCCCCCGGCTGCACATCCAATGCATCCAGCAGTTTGGCCAAAGTGCGCGGCTCCAGCACCACCCGTCCGGGCGCGATGTCGAGGTTTTCACCGACATAGGCCGCCTCGCGCCGCGCGGCGGGAACGAAGACCTCACGCGGGACGGCGAGCATGGCTTCGATGATGGGGAACTTGGTCACATCCGACGGACGCACCTGCGTGTCTACCATCATCACCCGGCGGGTTGCGAAATCGCTCATCATCCGAACTCATCTGTATGGTCGCGTTCAATATCCATCTGCCACACTTCCCGCAGGGGGGCAACGGCCCATGGGCAGAACCTGCCGCAAAGTGAAGCCCCTTGTCATTGCCATGCAACGCTGTGCGTGGGCTTTCGACAACAGTGTTGCACCACCTTTCCGGGGTTGCAAATGCCCCGGCTTCGGGGTTCCCTGCCGCGGCTCAAACGGGAGGATGGCATGAAACTTTTGCGCGTGGGAAATGCGGGGGCCGAGGTTCCGGCGATGGTCGATGCAGGCGGTGCGATCCGCAGCCTTGCCGGGATCGTCCCCGATATCGCAGGCGATGTGCTGACGCCCGAAGGTCTGGCCCGCATCCGCGCCATCGATCCCGCAACCCTGCCGGTTCTGGATGCTGCCTCCCGCATCGGCCCCTGCGTGGGACAGGTGGGAAAGTTCATCTGCATCGGCCTGAACTATGCCGATCATGCGGCGGAATCGGGCCTGCCCGTGCCGAAGGAGCCGGTGATCTTTCTCAAGGCCAACTCCGCCATCGTCGGCCCGAATGACGACGTGCTGATCCCACGTGGATCGGTCAAGACGGACTGGGAAGTGGAGCTTGGCGTCGTGATCGGCAAGCGCGCCTCTTACGTGACAGAGGCTGAGGCGATGGATCACGTCGCCGGTTATTGCGTGATCAATGACGTCTCCGAGCGCGAGTTTCAGATCGAACGCGGCGGCACATGGGACAAGGGCAAGGGCTGCGATACCTTCGGCCCGCTTGGCCCCTGGCTGGTGACGGCGGACGAGGTGCCCGATCCGCAGGATCTGGGCATGTGGCTGGAGGTGGACGGGCACCGCTATCAGAACGGATCGACCCGGACGATGGTCTTTGGGGTGCGCCATCTGGTGCATTACGTGAGCCAGTTCATGACCCTGCATCCCGGCGACGTGATTTCCACCGGCACGCCGCCGGGCGTTGGCATGGGGCAGAAACCTGCGCCGGTCTATCTGAAGGGCGGCGAGGTGATGCGTCTGGGGATCGACGGGCTGGGCGTACAGAGCCAGCGCGTCGGACGGGCCTGACCACCAGCCTGACCGCCCCCACGAATTTCCTGCGAAAATTCAGGGGCGGTCGGCGCCTGATTTTTCGCAGAAAAATCGTTGGCGGCGACGTCACACGATCCGAAGTCCGGGTCTGGCAGCGGTCTGTGCCCGGCCAGTGGCTGCCCGCACGGTGGCTGCGATGTCCACTGCGGTCAGCCCGGCCCATTGGTACATCTGGGCTGGGCTGGCCTGATCGATGAACCGGTCCGGCAGCGTCATGGTGCGAATGGCGCGGCCTTTTTCCAGCCCGCCCGAATTGGCCAGATGATGCAGGACCAGCGCACCGAAGCCCCCGGTCGCGCCGGTTTCCAATGTGATCAGCGCGGGGTGATCCTCCAACAGCAGGTCGATCAGCGCGGTATCCAGCGGCTTGGCGAAACGGGCATCGGCAACGGTCACTGAAATCCCCTCTGCCTCCAGCAGTTCCGCCGCGGCCAGCGCCTCGGGCAGATGGGCGCCATAGGACAGGATGGCCGCATCGGACCCCACCTTCATAACGCGGCCCTTGCCGATCTCCAGCGGCACGCCGCGGGCGGGCAGGTCCACGCCCATCCCTTCGCCCCGCGGATAGCGGAACGCGATAGGGCCTTCGTCATGCGCGATGGCGGTGGCGACCATATGGACGAGATCGGCCTCATCCCCTGCCGCCATGACCGTAAAGCCCGGCAGATTGGCGAGGAAACCGATATCGAAAGCCCCGGCATGGGTGGCCCCGTCCTGCCCCACCAGACCGGCGCGGTCGATGGCAAAGCGCACCGGCAGGCCTTGCAGGGCCACGTCATGCACGATCTGATCATAACCGCGTTGCAGGAAGGTGGAATAGATCGCGCAGACGGGTTTCAGCCCCGCCGCCGCCATGCCCGCCGCGAAGGTCACGCCGTGCTGTTCGGCGATGCCCACATCAAACACGCGTGCGGCAAAGCGTTTCGCCATGATGTCCAGCCCCGTGCCCGATGGCATGGCCGCCGTGATTGCCACCACCTTGGGGTCGCGTGCGGCCTCATCCGCCAGGGCGTTGCCGAAGACGGTGGTATAAGCGGGGGCGTTGGATTTGGCCTTGGCCTGTTCGCCGGTGATCCGGTCGAATTTCGACACGCCATGGTATTTGTCAGCCGCACTTTCCGCCGGGGCAAAGCCCTTGCCCTTGACCGTGACGGCGTGGATCAGCACCGGCCCGGTCGCCCGCGCGCGCGCGGCACGCAGCGTTTGCAGAACCTGGCCCATGTCATGCCCGTCGATCGGGCCGATATAGGAGAATCCCAGTTCCTCGAACAGCGTGCCGCCACCGGGCATCCCGGTCACCAGTTGCCGCGCGCGGCGCGCGCCGTCGCGCATGGGGCCGGGCAGATGGGCTTCAAACTCCTCCGCCGCTGCCTTGATCAGGGCAAGCGGCCCCTTGGCCGCGATCTCGTTGAGGTATTTCGACAGGGCACCCACCGGGGGGGCGATGCTCATGTCATTGTCGTTCAGGATAACGAACAGCCGTTTGCCCAGATGGCCTGCGTGGTTCATCGCCTCATAGGCCATGCCGGCAGTGATGGCCCCGTCGCCGATCACGGCGATGGTGTCACCCACGGGCATCCCCATCTCGCGCCCCATGGCATAGCCCAGCGCGGCCGAGATCGAGGTAGAGCTGTGCGCGGCACCAAAGGGATCAAACTCCGACTCGGCGCGTTTGGTGAAACCCGAAAGCCCCCCGCTTTGCCGCAGGGTAGACATCCGGTCGCGCCGCCCGGTCAGGATCTTGTGCGGATAGCATTGATGCCCCACGTCCCAGATCAGCTTGTCGCGCGGAGTGTCGAAGACAGCATGGATCGCCACCGTCAGTTCCACCACACCAAGCGATGATCCCAGATGCCCGCCGGTCTGCGACACGGTGTTGATCACCTCGCGCCGCACCTCCTGGGCCAGACGCGCCAGATCGGTATCGGTCAGCGACTTCATGTCGGCAGGGCCGGAGACGCGGTCGAGAAGCGGGGTGTCGGTCATCGTGATGCTCCGTGTGGCGAGATAAAAAAGATGCCGTGTGAGCAAACCCACACGGCACCAGGTCCCTGTCGCCAACAGGAAGGGAACCGGGCAAGTGGTTGCGCCCCGGATCCGGGCCGGCGTATGGCCCGAATGTAGTGGCCCGGGCGAGGCGTTGGTCCCGCCCGGGCTTCGTGTTTCAGGCCGTCTGCGTTTCCGCCGGGGCCGTGATCAGGAAGGCATTGGGATCGGGGGCTTGCTTGCTTTCCTCGGGCAGGAGGAGGCCGATGCCCCAAACCGCCAGAAGGATCGCACCCACCGAGAGGAGGAACAAAGCCGCCCATCCCGCACCTGCCAGCATCTGATAGAGCGCCCAGGAACGAAGGGCAGAGCCGGGTTTCTGTTCAAAGAAGTTGTCTGACATGGTTATCCCCTCAATCCAGCGGCGCGTAGCCGTGGTCTTGCGCCCACACGAACCAGTTGTCGACGACGGTGCCGGTCAGAAGGATACCGATACCGCCTGTCAGCGTGACCAGCACCGCAAACCACCAGGCCCAACGGTGAATGCCTTCCATTGTGGCGTTGAAGCCCATGGTCCAGCGCCAGAAGAGCGCTGCACGTTCGGACGCCGTGCCACGGTCGGCGATCTGTTCCAGTTCACGGTCGCCACCGAAGCGCGACACCGCAAGAATGGTCGCCCCGTGCATCGCAAACAAGAGGGCCGACCCGTAAAGGAAGACGATCGAGAGTGCGTGGAAGGGGTTGTAGAACAGGTTGCCATAGGTCAGCGAGAAGTTGTTGGTCCAGTCGAGGTGGCTGAAGATGCCGTAGGGCACGGCTTCCGACCACGATCCCATCAGGATCGGGCGGAACAGGCCAAGCACCAGGAACAACCAGATGGCGCTGGCAAAGGCCCAGCTCACATGTTTGCCCATGCCCAGTGCTTCAGCGCGCAGATAGGTGCGCACCCACCAGGCCAGGACCGAGACCAGCAGAAAGAAGGACGCGATCAGCCACAGCCCGCCTTCGGCGATGGGCGCAAAGCCCAGGCCATAGTCAGACGACGGCGGTTCCAGCGAGAACCAGAACAGATCCCGCATGAAGACCGCCGGGTTGAAACCGGCCTGATACCAGTACCAGGCCCCCACCAGCATGAACCAGACCGCGCCGGACATCAGCGAGATCACCCCCATCGTGCCCAGATAGACGGGTCCGAGTTGGGCGTTTCCGAACCAGCCGGCCAGGGTAGAAAAGCTTGCACCCTTGGTCCGGTTGGAGAGTTCAACCGCTTCGACCATTCCCATTTCGGGGGAAGCCTGCACCTGAACTTGCGTGAAGATGTTCTGATACTCAGCCATTTACGCCTCCTGCGATATCAGCCCACCACGGCAGCTGCAGCCACCAATCCCACCAGACAACCCACTGATCGAACCAGATTGTGCCAGAGATGATGATGCAGACCGCGCTCCAGAAGCCCGCATTCAGCGCCAGAAGAAGACCAAGACGGTGGATCCCGAGGGTGCCAACGGAGTAGCCGATCAGATCGCGGAAATAGGTGTCTTCATGATCCGGGGTCCGCATCTCCTTGCCCTTTTCAGGGTTCGCAGCGGACAGGATCAACGCGCCGTGCAGGGAAAGCGCGAGGGCGTTCGTGAAGAAGAACGACACGGCAATCATGTGGGCGGGGTTGTAGTGGAAGTTGCCGTATTGATAACCCGTGTTCGACACCCAATCGAGGTGCGTCCAGATGCCATAGGGGAACGCATATCCCCAGGCACCCATCATCAGCGGGCGAAAGACAACCAGTGTCGAGTAGGCAAGGATGGCCACGGCAAAGGCGAAAGGCACATGAAAGCCCATCCCCAGCTTGCGGCAGATCTCTACCTCGCGCAGCGCCCAAGAGATGAAGGCACCATGCGCGCAGATCGTGATGAGCTGCCACAGGCCCCCTTCCATCAGGGGTGCAAATCCCAGCCCGTATTCGACGGGCGGCGGATCAATTGAAATGAGCCACGGGTTCCAGACGCCTTCTATGGCGGTGCCATAGAAAATCAGGATCGTGCCCAGCGCCGCGAAGAAGAATGTCGTGACGCCAAAGAAACCGACATAGAAAGGCCCGACCCAGAAGTCGAACAAGTTCCCGCCGATCAGCGTGCCACCTGGCACGCGGTATTTTCGTTCGAAGCTGAGCAGTGCCATGCTTCCCTCTCCGCTGTGTTGCGCCCGGCGATCGTCGCTGGTGCCATCGGGAAAACCCGTTCAGGGTCGCCGCGGGCGAAGGAGTATTGCCTCCGCCCGCAGCCAGTGCCTTGCGGCAACGTTACTCGGTCGCGACCACAGGTGCGCCACCGGCGGCTGCTGCGGTTTGGAACCAGTTCAGACCGTTGCTCAGAACCACGAGGTGGATCATTGCAGCGAGAAGGAACAGGAAGACGCCCTGAGCCACGAACACGCGGCGGGGGTCGAAGATCAGCCAGATTTTATAGAATTTCGACATGGTATGATCCTCCTCAGAACCAGGGGCGCCAGATGTACGTGGCGATATGGGCGACAACGGCGATGGCCGTGAAAAGCCAAAGCCCGCTCATATACACCGAGTGCAGTTCCTGCGCCTGCTCGTCGGTCAGACCTGTGAAACTCAGGTCGCTCTTATCAGCCATAACAATCCTCCGGATGGATTAGCTGAGCCGCAATCCCTGCGGCGGGGTTACGGTCGGGCGGAATGCCTTTCCGTTTTTTTCACCGTCCCGCGATGGTCTGCGGGGCGGCGAAGCGCTGACGGGCTGGGCGCAACCCGGTGAAGTCGTCCGCGGTTGTTACGGGCGGAAGATGTTGGGGGTGATCGACCCCGCCTCGCGCCAGGCGCGGGCCAGGGGGCCGTTCACCGGCAGGCGGCGCTCGGTGATCGTCTGCACGATCCAGGCGACGGCTGCGAATGGGATCACCACAAGGAAGATGACGGCGAAATAGGCGCAAAACTCGACGCGCGGCGCACGGTGGGCGTGATGTCCCTGTCCGTCTGCGGAATGATCGCTCATGCAGTTCCTCCCTTTGAATTTGTGCCGAACGCGCCACGCAGCGCCTCGACGGTTTCCTTGACCACCCGTTCGTCCCCTTGGTCGAGCGCGGCCTTTTCGGCCGCGTCGCGCAGGGTGCGTGCGGCAGAAATGCGGGTCAGGATCGGATGTTCGGAAACGATCCGGTCTAGCTCTGCCTGTGCGTCGACATCCCAAGGGAAGTCACGGCGCAGGGTCGTGGGGGTGGCAGCTGCGCTGTCCATGTCCGTGCCCAGGGGCAGGATGTGGAACAGCGCTTCGAACAGGCCGTTGCAGACTTCCTGCAAGAGCCAGACACAGCCGGCATAGCCCATGAAGGGCGTGCCGGTATGGCGGCGGATGGCGGCACCGGGGAAGGAAGCCGCAATGAAATGCGGCTGCGGCCCGTGGCCTGCCTTGAGTTCGGCAAGGTACATCTTTTCGTTGATCGACCCCATCATCACCAGCGGGCGATGTTGGCGGATCAGGGCGCGCACCTGTTCGTTGTTCGTCTTGGTTCCGGCTGTGCGGGCCACGGCAAAGGCGCAGGGCAGGCCCAGATCGGTTTCCAGATAGTTGCGGATGCCACGGGCATAGGTTTCATTCGCCACGATGGCGAAGTTCGCCGTGCCAAAGAAATCCTGCGTCACCGACCGCCACAGATCCCAGACGGGCTTCAGCGTGGAATGCTTTTCCTGCGCGATGAAGGGTTCTGGGTCCAGGCCCAGCAACTCGCCCAGTTTGCGCAGGAATTTGGTCGTGCTGTCCAGCCCGACCGGTGCCTGCAGATAGGGCTTGCCCAGCACCTCGGCCAGACCGCGCCCGAATTCGCGGTACATGACGATGTTGACATCGGCATTCACCAGATTGCGCATCTCGGCCAGATGGGCGCCCAGCGGCATGACCATATTGACCGCGCCGCCGATGCCTTCGACCAGACGGCGGATCTCGTGCAGGTCCGAGGCCATGTTGAACACGCCATACATGGGGCCAAGGATATTGACCCGCGGCTTGTCACCGGGTTCGCGCTTCTTCTCGACCGGCATCCGGCCCTTGGTCTGGCCGAACTCGGTGAAGATCCAGGTCATCGCGCGATCGGCGCATTGCCATTGGTCCTCATCGATCGTGCGCGGCAGGAAGCGCTGGATGTTCGTGCCTTGCGGCGTGACGCCGCCGCCGATCATTTCCGAGATGGACCCCGTGACGACCACCGCAGGCAGCGCCGGATCGAGCGTCTTCCACGCCCGCGCCATCGAGGCCTCTGTGCCCGAGGTCATTTCATCCTCGCCCAGCCCCGTAACGACGATGGGCAATTCATGCGGCGGCAGCGCGTCGGTGTAATGCAGCACGGATGTCACGGGCAGGTTTTCGCACCCGACCGGGCCGTCGATGACCACCTGCAATCCCTTGACGGCGCAGAAGGCATAGACCGCCCCCCAATAGCCACCCGCCCGATCATGATCCTGTACCAGCATCAGATCATCTCCTCGGCCTTGGCGGCTTTGGCCAGCTTGTCCAGCTTCTTCTGATGCGTGGCGCGGAAATCGGGGCGCAGATTCGGCGCGCCTTCCCAGATGCCAGCGGTATCGCCAGTGCCGACACCTTCGAAGAATTCCTTCATCCCGTCCATGCGCCCCTTGTTGGCCATGGCGGCATTGACAACCTGGGCAAGGCTCCCTGCCCCGGCTGGCCCCATCAGCGGGCGCGCGGAAATCAGGTTGGTGAAGTAGAGTGCCGGGACGGCCAGTTCCTTGGCCTTCTGGACCACGGGCGTCGTGCCGATGGCCAGATCGGGGCGGAAGGCCTCCATCGCGGCGCAGTCATCTTCCAGGCTCGCGCGGTATTTCACCACAACGCCGCGCGCTTCCAGCCAGTCACGGTCGGCCGCGCTCCATTCATTCCGGGCGCAGGCGGTGCCGACATAGGGCACTTCCGCGCCGCTTTCGATCAGCAGACGTGCGACCAGCAGTTCGGATCCTTCATAGCCCGACAGGGTGATCCTGCCCTTGACCGGATTGTTGGCCAAGGCGGCCTTGATGGCCGCGCCAAAGCTGTTCTGTGCTTCCGCAACCCGATCCGCCGCCACGCCATAGGCAGCGCCAATGGCCGCCAGCCATTCCATCGTGCCGTCATGGCCCACAGGGGCCGAACCCACGACCTTGCGCCCGGCCGCCTGAAACTCGCGGATCGAGGCGGTGTAGAAAGGATGGATCGCCGCCACCACGCCGCAATCGAGCGCGGCATAAAGCTCGCGCCATTCGCGGCAGGGCACGACAGGCCCGGCAGCCAGCCCGAGAGGGGCCAGCATCGCGCCGATCATCATTGGATCAGCGGGGAACATCTCGCCCAAGAGGGCCACGGTCGGGCGATCCGACCGCGCGCGTTCAGGGGCGGCCACGGGGCCTGCCTCGATCTCGGCGCGGGCGTATTTCAGCATCGCGCCCGCCAGCACATCCTTGGCCTCGGCATGGGTCGGCACGCCGAACCCCGGCACGTCGATACCTACGATGCGCACACCGTTGATTTCATTCGGCAACAGCTTCAGCGGCACGCCGCTGGCGGTGGGAACGCAAAGGTTGGTCACCACCACGGCATCGTAGCGGTCGGGATCGGCCAGTTCGTGCACCGCGTCGCGGATATCTTCGAACAGCTTGCCGGTGACGAGCGTTTCCGAATTGAACGGTACATAGCCAACCGACCGACGCGCGCCGTAGAAATGCGATACGAAGGTCAGGCCGTAAACGCAGCAGGCCGATCCGGAAAGAACCGTCGCCACGCGCCGCATCCGCAAACCGACGCGCAAAGACCCAAATGCCGGGCACATGCTTTGCGGCTTGTCATGCGGGCCTTGCGGATAGTCGGCGGCGTATTGATCCAGAATTTCGGAATTGCCGGCCG
Source organism: Variovorax paradoxus (assembly GCA_943370085.1). Classification (GTDB taxonomy): domain Bacteria; phylum Pseudomonadota; class Alphaproteobacteria; order Rhodobacterales; family Rhodobacteraceae; genus Paragemmobacter. The sequence goes on from CALRPT020000023.1 coordinate 18,081, forward strand.
CGCGGGCGGCGGCCTCCATCTCGGCGGCACCGGCATGGCAACCCATGCCGTCGACCGGAGCACCCGCCGTGGCAGGCGCAGCCGCATCCCGGACCCCTTCGGTCACCGGGGTTTGGTCAGCCATGTCATAGCGGGTTTCGCTGGTCATTACTTGGTGCCTTTCCGGGCGATGGCGCGCAGCGCTTCTTCAAGCTTTTCAAGAAGATGCAGGTCAAACATTGTCGTAAACCACTTCCAGCGACTTCACCTCGGCCGAGTATTTGCCGCGCATGTCGGCATCGGTTGCTGGCACCAGCACGAAATCCGCACCCGTCGTTTCGGCATCGAACAGGCCAAGAAGGCCGTCCTGCGTCAGGGGCTTGGGCCGCAGCGGCGGCGCCTCGGCGACGTTCTCGGCCAATTCGGTGAACAGGCCGCCCCATTGCGTGGCATGGGTGCCGACGATCTGGTAATTGGCCGATTTGCGGCGCAGGTCGTCATCAGCGGGGATCGAGGCCAGGACGGGGATGTTCACGGCTTCGGCAAAGGCCGCAGCCTCACCCGTGCCGTCATCCTTGTTGATGACCATGCCAGCGACGCCGACATTGCCGCCCAATTTGCGGAAGTATTCCACCGCCGAGCAGACATTGTTGGCGACATAAAGCGATTGCAGGTCGTTCGACGCGACCACGATCACCTTCTGCGCCATGTCGCGGGCAATCGGCAGGCCGAAGCCACCGCAGACCACGTCGCCCAGGAAATCCAGGAGGACATAGTCAAAGTCCCAGTCGTGGAAGCCCAGCTTTTCCAGAAGTTCGAACCCGTGGATGATCCCGCGCCCGCCACAGCCGCGGCCCACTTCCGGCCCGCCAAGCTCCATCGCGAAGACACCGCCGCGCTTGAAGCACACGTCGCCGATCTTGACCTCTTCGCCCGCCAGCTTCTTGCGGGTGGAGGTCTCGATGATTGTCGGGCAGGCCTTGCCGCCGAACAGCAGGCTGGTGGTATCGGATTTCGGATCGCAGCCGATCAGCAGCACGCGCTTGCCGTTTTCGGCCATCATGTGGCTGAGGTTGGCCAGCGTGAAGGATTTGCCGATCCCGCCCTTGCCATAGATCGCGATGATCTGGGTTTTCTTGGTCGGCGCGCCCTGCGGCACTTCCAATGTGGGTTCTTCGTGGGCCTCGTCCCGCAGACGGGCGTCGAAGTCCTTGAGGTTCGGAACGTCGTTCATGCGTGGCCCTTCCAGTCGAGAATCATTTTCAGGCAAGCCGCATCGTCAAAGGCGGTTGCATAGGCTTCCGGCGCCGCAGAGGCGGGCCGCGTGTGGGTGATCAGACCGGCCAGCGACAGCGCGCCGGACTCGATCAGCGCGCGGGTGGCGGTCAGGTCTTCGGCGTTCCATTCCGAGGCGATGCGGATGCGCGCTTCTTTCATGAAAGCCGGGGGAAAGACGAAAGAGACAGGTTCGGTATAGAACCCCGCCAGCACGACCTCGCCGCCCTTGGCCAGGCGCATGATCAGCTGGTCCAGCAGGCCCTTGGCGCCGCTGGCATCGTAAATTGCGCGGTAGTCGCGGCGCGGGTCGTCTTCCGGCGCGATGCAGGCATAGCCTGCAGCGCCGTCGCGCCGCGCCGCATTCGTTTCCCACACCGTGGGTGCAGGCGCACCTGCGGCGATGGTCAGGCGGGCCAGCAGACGGCCCAGCGTGCCGTGACCGACGATCAGATCGGGCAGCGCGGTGTTGAAGCCCGCCAGCGCATGACGGGCGGTCGCGGCCAGCGCCAGAAGCGCGCCTTCGGCCCCCATGGAACGGTCGATTCTTGCGACGCGATGGGCGGGTGTCACCAGATGGCGCGACGCGCCGCCGAACAGGCCCTTCACATCACCGGCAAAGCAATTGGCCCCCGGCACAAAGACATGATCGCCGACCTTGAAGCCGCTGCCAGCCCCGGCCTCGACCACCTCACCCGCTGCCTCATAGCCGGGGACAAGGGGGTAACCCATTCCCGGGAAGGGCGGCATGGTGCCGGAATAGAAGAGTTTTTCAGTGCCCGTGGAAATGCCGGAATGTGCAATCTCGACCACCAGATCCCCGTCGCCGGGGGCGACCAGACCCAGCACCTCTAGGGATAGCTCCCTGGGTCCTGAAAGAATGACGGCGGTGGTTTGCAACTTGGTCTCTCCCTGCGCCGTCTCGCCCCGATCGTCCGGGTGCATCACGGCTTGGTGTAAGTGTAGACTGACAGCGCGTAGTGTCAACTTAAATAGACACTTTTTGGAAGGACTTAGGCAGATGCCTTCGTCGCCGTCACCACAGAGGTGACAAAAGGACGGAATCCATTAAGGATTACTGGGGTGGAAAACCCTGCATTCCCCAGCATACGTGCAATTTCGGCCCCGGATCGGGTCCGCCCCGTTTGCATCGCCAAAGTGTAAACAGAAAAGTACACATCCGTCGCACGATCCGGGGACTCCCCGCCGGACATCGGCTCGGACACCACGACTCGGCCGCCGGGCGGCAAGGCTGCATGCACGGATTGTAACAGCGCCGTGACCGTATCATCGGCGTGGTCATAGAGCACCCGCACCAACGAAATCGTATCCGCACCCTGAGGCAAAGGATCATCGCGGAACGAGCCCGGCATGATGCTTACCCGGTCCCTCATTCCCGCTGCGGCGAATCGTGCCTCTGCGCCTGACACCACGGCGGGCAGATCGAACAGGGTCATCCGCAACGCGGGATGCGCGGCCCCGACGGCGGCCAGAAAGGCCCCCGTTCCGCCGCCCACATCCATCAAATGCGCCACGCCCCGGAAATCCACCAGGCGCAGCGTATCGGCTGCCACCAGACCCTGACTGTCGGCCATCAGATCGGAATAACGCTGCGCCAGCCCCGGATCCTCGGCCGCACCCGCCCCAAAGACGTAGGGCCAGAATCCCGCCAGCTCCGGCTGCGTCTCGCCCCGGAAAAACGCCACAGGATCGGCCAGATCGCGGTAAAGCACCGGGTGATGGCGGACCATCGCCTCCAGCCCCGGCACGGTCAGAAAGGCCGCACCCCGCACCGTCAGCCGCCACATCCCGTCCCGCTGCGCCATCAGGCCCAGCCCCGCCCCCGCCTGCGCAAGAACCGCCATCCGCGCCAAAGGCACGCCGGCAGGCCCCGCCAAAGCGGCCAGTGGTGCAGGCCCCTCGGCCAGCCGATGCAGCACGCGCAATTCCACCAGCGCCAGCAGCGCCTGCGATTGCACAAACCCTTGGACGATATCGAACAGCGCCTCGCCTTCGCGCCGCGCGATCAGGCGCAACCCCGGCACACGGGCGCAAAAGGCATGAAACCGCGCCGAAAGGCCCAGCCGCACCGCTAATGGCTGTCGCGCAGCCCGCACAGGCCGCAGCCCCGGCCCGCTGGCCGCGTCGGTCATCCCCGCACCGGGTGCAGATCGACCGGCGTCATCTTTTCGGCATAGGCACGCACCATGGCGGCCAGCATCGCCTCGCCGGGGCAAGAGGGGATGGAGGCAATCGCCCCACCCAGAATATCCTTCAGATGGCGCACCGCACCCGCCACACCCAGCTCCTGCACGGCGGACGGCCGTGCATGGGCGGCGTCCTGCCCAGCAGGTTTGCCCATCTCGGCCTCGGTCAACAACGCGTCCTTCAGATCATCGGCCACCTGGAACGCCTCGCCGATGCGCGCGCCCAGTTCTTCCCACGGTTCGGCCTCCTGCCCCGCCGCGATGGCCCCCATCTGGGTGGCCGCAATGAACAGCGCCCCGGTCTTGGCGCGGTGATAGGCCGACAGGTTCACCACCGGCTCGCTCTCCCACCCCTGCCCCGCGCAGATGCCACCGGGCATCCCCGTGCGCTGCGCCAGAACGCGGATCAGGTCCACCGCCCGGCGCGGATGATCACCCGCCGCCCGTGCCAGGACCTCGAAGGCCAGCACGATCAGCGAATCCCCAGCCAGTACCGCCAAGGGTTCGCCATAGGCGCGGTGCACCGTGGGCTTGCCGCGCCGCGTGTCGGCATCGTCGAAACAGGGCAGATCATCATGCACAAGGCTGGCGCAATGGATCAGCTCCAGCGCCGCCGCCGCTGCATCGGTGATCTGCGGACGATCATCGCCACAAGCACGCGCCACAGAGACAAGGATGGTAGGTCTTATCCGCGCACCGCCCGGCAGCACGGCATGATCCAGCGCGCCGCGCAGCCTGGCAGGCGCCTCGCCATGCGAGGCAGGCCCCTGGCCCAGCGCAAGGGCCGCCGTGACGGCCGCCTCGATCCGCATGTCCATCCCGGCATTCAGACCCATGATGGCCCCTTTCGCATCCTGATTTCGATCAGTCTTGCACTGACGGCCCAAAGTGTAAACTAAATCTTACACTATTCTGTAATTCTGGATGGACATATCGCTGGGCGCGTCTAAAGCTTTCCCCATGGAACAGCCGCAGGCCAAAGACGCGCAGGACCGCGTCATCGTCATCGGTGCCGGAATGGGCGGCCTTGCCTCGGCCATCCGGCTGGCGGCGGCAGGCCTGTCGGTCACGGTCCTTGAACGCGCCGATGCGCCGGGCGGCAAGGCGCGCGCCCTGCCCTCGGCCGCCGGGCCGGTGGATACGGGACCGACGGTGCTGACGATGCGGCATGTGTTCGATGCCCTCTTTGCCCTGAACGGCGAACGGCTCGACGATCACCTGACGCTGATCCCCCAGGCGATCCTTGCCCGCCACTGGTGGCCGGGCTCCGGCCCGCTGGACCTGACACCCGACCGCGACACCAATGCCGACGCGATCCGCGCCTTCGCCGGCCCGCAAGAGGCCGAGGCCTTCCTGCGCTTCGATGCGCTGACCGAATCCCTCTACCGCGCCTTTGACGTGCCGGTGATGCAGGCCGCCCGGCCCGACTTGCCCGCCATCGCCCGCGCCGCGCTGATGCAACCGCGCCTCTGGCCCGCGCTGCGCCCGGGGCTTTCCGTCGAAGGCCTTCTCAAACAGCATTTCAGGGATCCGCGCCTGATCCAGCTTTTCGCGCGCTATGCCACCTATGTGGGCGGCAGGCCCGCGCATGCGCCTGCCGTCCTGTCGCTGATCTGGCGGGCCGAGGCGCGGGGGGTCTGGGCGGTGGAGGGGGGGATGCACCACCTTGCCGCCGCGCTGGCCGCCTTGGCGGAACGGATGGGGGTACAGTTCCGCTATGGCACTGCCGCCACCCGCATCACCCGGCAAAGCGGGCGCGTGACGGGCGTGCAGATCGATGGCGGGCGCACCCTGCCCTGCGCTGCCTGCGTCTTCAACGGCGATCCAGCCGCGCTGACCACGGGCCTCTTGGGTGATGCCGCCCAATCCGCCCTGCCCGCCCGCGCGTCTGGCCCGCCCTCCCTTTCGGCGCTGGTCTGGGCCTTTGCCGCGACACCACAAGGCCCCTGCGCAGCGGACCTGATCCATCACAACCTGTTCTTCACCGAGGACCCGGCGCGCGAATTCGGCCCCATCGACAAGGGGCAGATACCGGATGCACCCACACTCTACCTTTGCGCCGAAGACCGCGCCCGCGGTCCCGCCCCCGCCAACACGCTCGAACGTTTCGAGATCATCCTGAACGCCCCCGCTGGCCTGCCCGCGCGACCCGAGGATTTCACCCGATGCCGCCACATGACCTTCGATCACCTCTCCCGCATGGGACTGACCTTTTCCCCGCTGCCCGACAGCCCAGCCCTGACCACACCCGCGATGTTGAACCAACTGTTTCCGGCATCACAGGGGGCGATCTACGGACGCTCGCCCGAAGGGACGATGGCAGCATTCCAACGCCCCCCCGCGCGGACGGCCCTACCGGGGCTCTATCTGGCGGGGGGCGGCGCGCATCCGGGGGCGGGGGTGCCGATGGCAGCCCTCTCCGCGATGCACGCGGCCGCGGCGATTCTGCAGGACCGGATTTCCGGGTCGAGGTCGTCCCCGACGGCTATGCCTGGTGGTATATCGACGGCGTCTCCGATGACGGGAGGCGCGCGGTCTCGGTCATAGGCTTCATCGGATCGGTGTTCTCGCCCTGGTACGCCTGGTCCGGGCGGCGAGAGCCGCAGAACCATGTCTGCCTGAACGTCGCCACCTACGGCCCGGGTGGCCGCTTCACCATGACGGACCGGGGCCGCAGCGCGCTGCGCCAAAGCGCCGATACCCTGACGCTCGGCCCCAGCCGGATGCATTGGACGGGGCGCGAGTTGGTGATTGATGTCGATGAGGTCTCCTCGCCCCCCCTGATCAGCGCGGTCAAGGGCCGCATCGTGCTGACACCCAGCGCGGTGACAGGGGTAGAACTGGCGCTGCATCCCCGCCATGTCTGGCGCCCTTTCGCGCCGCTTGCCCATATCTCGGTGAACCTGACCCAAGGCCACCAATGGGAAGGCCACGGCTATTTCGATGCCAATTTCGGCACCGCTGCGCTGGAGGCAGATTTCGATTTCTGGACCTGGGGCCGCTTCCCGCTCAAGGACCGGGCGCTCTGCATCTATGACGCCACGCGCCGCGACGGATCGACCCTCGATTTCGGGCTGGAGGTCAGCGCGAGTGGCGAGGCACGCGAAATCACCCCGCCAGCACGCACCACCTTCCGCCGCTCCCGCTGGCAAGTCCGCCGCGAAACCCGCGCCGATCCCGGCACCACCCCGCGCGAGGTGATGTCGATGCTGGATGCCCCCTTCTACAGCCGGAGCGTGGTACAAACCCGGCTGGAGGGGGAACTTACCCACGGCGTCCACGAAGCGCTCGACCTCACCCGTTTCCGCTCACCGCTTCTCAAACCCATGCTGGCCGTTCGGGTGCCACGCCGCGCAGGTTGGACCTTCGCCTGACCAGCCCGTTCATCTTGGCCCAAATACCCAAAACAAAGGCACCCGTCCACGCCACCCTGAAAAGCAGGGCGCCACCGGAAAATGCGTCATTTTCCGGTGCGATTTCTGCGTCAGAAATCGCGTAAAAATCTGACGCAGATTTTTGCCGCGCGTTGCGCGGAACGGTGCCCAACAGTGCGCTGCGTGCATACGCCTTGCTGCACAGGCGTCTGCACCACGCGCTGTACGCTGTGCTTGGGCGAAGCCCGGCAGTTTTTGGCCACCTCGCCCTCAGGCCGCCGGGTTGCGTACCCAGACTGACCGGTTCAGCGCCCCTGCCACCGAAACCCACAGCAGGTAGGGCGCGAACAACAGCCCGGCGATCCAGTCCACCTGCCAGAAGGTCAGCGTTGTGGCGGCCACGGACAGCCAGAGAAGGCTGATGATGACCAACCCCGCCCCCATCCGCCGCAACCCGAAAAACACCGGCGTCCACAAGGCGTTAAGCGCGATCTGGACCGACCACAGGGCCAAGGCCTGACCGCTGTCGCCAACCATCGCAACCCGCGCGGCAGCGGTGGACATGCAAAGATAGAGCACGGTCCACGCCACCGGGAACAGCCAATCAGGCGGGGTCCACCGCGGCTTGTCCAGGCTGCGATACCAATCGCCCGGCTGAAACAGCGCACCTGTGGCCGCCGCCGCCCCGCAGGCGGCAAGATAGGTCAGAAACAGGGTGAAGAATTCCATGACATCGCTCCCGGTTTCACCAGACACAGCGATGTAGCCCGTCTGGGCCTTGCGTCCAAGCGGAAACGGAGCGCGGTGAAATTCCGGGCTTTACAGGGGGTTGGCCGTCAGGCCATTCCCCGGTCGCGTGCCTCGAGTTGGGCCAGCACGGACAGCAGCGTGTCACTGCGCGCGTGCCGGGGTGTGCCGCGCGTCGCGGCCTGCACCAGAAAGGCCACCTCGGGCGCGGGGGCGGCATAGAGCACCGCAGACCCGGGCTTTACGGTCGACACTGCCGCACGGGCGGTGGCTGCCACCAGACAGGCCAATTTCTGACCCCGCCCTGTGCGCGCCCGTGTCGTGACACTGTCACCTCGGGTGCGGCGCAGATTGTCGCCGATGCCGTCATAGATCAACCGCGCGGCATAAATGCCGGGGCGGCAGGTCAGCGGCAGGGATGGCACCCCGGTCTCTGCCCGGCGATAGAGCCGATCCGCTTCGTTCAGCAGCCGCAATGTGGCGCGCGCAACACCGGGATAGGCGCGGGGATTGCGCAAAAAGGCATCAGGATCAATGCCTTCGTCCGTCAGCCAAGCCGTGGGCAGATAAAGCCGCCCGGCACGCGCATCCTCGCCCACATCGCGGGCGATGTTGGTCAACTGCATCGCCAGACCCAGATCGCAGGCCCGCGCCAGCGCATCCCCGTCACGCACGCGCATCAGCACGCACATCATCGCGCCCACCGCCGCCGCAACGCGGGCTGCGTAATCCAACACCCCGGACAGATCGGCATAACGCCGTTCGGTCGCGTCCCAGGCAAAGCCTTCCAGCAGCGCCTCCGGCAGGGCGCGCGGCATGTCGAAGGACTCGACCACCACGGCAAAGGCACGGTCGGCGGGTTGGTTCGCAGGCGTGCCGCGATAGACCAGATCTAGCCTGTCGCGCAGCGACAGCACGGCGGCGACTTTGTCACCCCCCTCATCCACTGCATCATCCGACATCCGGCAAAAGGCATAAAGCGCCAGTGCAGGATCGCGCACCCGTGACGGCAAAAGACGCGATGCCGCGTGGAACGACAGCGATCCGGTGCGGATCGCCTCGCGGCAATGATTCATGTCATGCGGGTCGATCATTCGGCGGCCATCCTCAACTCGCGGATCTCGGCCACACGGCGCGGCGCATCGGGCACCAGTTTGCCCAACACCTCGGCCGTGCCAATCACCCCCGGAAGCCCAGCCCCCGGATGGGTGCCTGCGCCGGCAAGATAGAGGCCCGGCAGTTCCTCGGAAACATTGTGCGGCCGGAACCAGGCCGATTGCAGGATGCGCGGTTCGATCGAGAAGCCCGCACCCAGCGGCGACAGATAACGGTCGCGGAAGGTTTCGGGCGTGAACGTCACTTCCTCGGTGATCCGGTCGCGGAAACCGGGGATCAGCCGCTTTTCCAGCATCTTCGCCATCTTGGCGCGGTAACGCGGTTCTTCCTCGGCCCAGTCCACCCCGTTCGAAAAGCCCAGATGCGGCACGGGTGACAGGACGTAGAAGGTATCGTCGCCTTCCGGCGCACAGGACGGATCGGTCACGCTGGGGCGGTGGACATACAGGCTCATGTCATCGGCCAGCTTGCCACCGATGAAGATGTCCTTGATGTGGTCGCGGTAGCGCGGCCCCACGACGATGGAATGGTGGCCCACATCGCCCCACATCCCGCGCGTGCCCTTGGTGCCGAAATACCAGACATAGAGCCCCATCGACCAACGCGACCGCTTCAGCTTTGCATCGGTCCAGCGTTTGCGCGGCAGGTTGCGCAGAAGCCGCGTGTAGGTGTGCCCGGCATCGGCGTTGGACACGACCAGACCCGCCCGCATCACCTCGCCCGACATGAGCCGCACGCCTGCGGCGCGGCCATGTTCGACCACGATCTCATCCACTTCGGTCTGCGACACGACCTCGCCGCCCTGCGCCGCAACGACTTGTGCCATGCCCTCGGCAATCGCCTGCACGCCGCCCATGGCGTAATGCACGCCGAAGGCCTTTTCCAGGTGGCTGACAAGGATATACATCGACGTCACGTTGAACGGATCGCCGCCGATGAACAGCGGATGGAAGGACAGCGCAAAGCGCAGGCGCGGGTCGGCCACACGCCCCGCGGCATGGGCATAGACGGACCGATCCGCCCGCATCCGCACGAAGGTCGGCAAGACCTTGATCAGATCCACCAGCTTGTGCATCGGGCGGCGGCCCAGATCCTCGAACCCGAACCAGTAGCGTTTTTCGCTGTCATTCAGGAATTTCTCGTATCCTTTCAGGTCGCCGGGCGAGAGCCGCGCCACCTCGGCCTTCATGGCCGCCTCGTCCTGCCGCATGGTGAAGGTCGACCCGTCTTCCCAGCGGATCTCATAGAACGGGTCCATTGGCACCAGCCGCACGTCGCGATCAAAATCGCGCCCGCAGACAGCCCAGAGATCGCGCAGACCTTGCGGCACTGTCACGATGGTCGGGCCAAGGTCAAAACGATGCCCGCCTTGGGTGATCGAAGATCCCCGCCCGCCCACGCGATCCAGCCGGTCGATCACCGTCACCCGCCAGCCTTTGGCCCCCAATCGCATTGCCGAGGCCAGCCCCCCCAGACCGGCGCCAATGACAATGGCATGGTTTGAGTCGGGCAGGGCCGGGGCAGGATGGGGTGGAGGTGTGTGCTTCATGGGATGGATGATAGAGTGTCTAGTTTAATTTACAATATCTCTGTGCACGGGGCAAAAATCGGTGTTTTTTCTTTCCCTCCCCCGCAGATACTGTCAGAGTATGTTTACACTCTCTGCGCCGGAGGTTCGCGCCATTTCCGTTACCAGCCTCAGCCTTTTCCGGTTTGACGGGATCGGGTCACGCCTGTGGGTGATTGGCCAGATGGGGGCTGCGCGGCTGGCGTTGCGGCGGGAAAAGCGGGCCATGTTCTGGAAACTCTGCGGCTCCGGCACGGGTGAGGGATTCACGCCCCGGCCCAACTGGGGAGTCTGGGCGATTCTGGCCGTCTGGCCGGATGAGGCGACCGCGCGCAGCGCGACAGGTGACAGCCCGGTCTGGCAACGCTGGCAAGCCCGCGCTGATGAAAGCTGGACCGTCTTTCTGAACCCGCTTTCTGCGCGCGGGCTTTGGGCCGGGGTGAACCCGTTCCAGCCCGACGCGCCGGCCACCGATTCGACAGGCCCTCTTGCGGCGCTGACCCGCGCCACGGTCAGACCGGCAAAGGCCCTGCGCTTTTGGGATCGCGTGCCGTCGATTTCCGCAACGATAGGGCGCGATCCGAATGTCGCCTTCAAGATCGGGATTGGCGAATTGCCCTTGCTGCATCAGGTGACCTTCTCGATCTGGCCCGATACGGCCAGCATGGCCGCCTTTGCGCGTGGCGACGGCCCGCATGGCCGTGCCATCCGCGCTGTGCGCGAAGGCAACTGGTTCGATGAAGAGCTTTATGCCCGCTTCCACCTGCTGGGCAGTGTCGGCAGCTGGAACGGCACCGATCCGCTGGCCGGGTTGGACCGGGCGGAGGCGGCATGAGACAGGAATTCTCTGCCAAAATTCCTGCGAACGATCCTTCTGCGAAGGATCAATCTGAATTTTCGCAGAAAATTCGAACCTGCGGATTTTCGCAGAAAATCCGCACACTTACGGTGACCGCATGAAACAACCTTTCCCATTCTCCGCCATCGTGGGCCAAGAGGCCATGAAACAGGCCATGATCCTGACCGCGGTCGATCCCGGCATCGGCGGCGTTCTGGTCTTTGGTGACCGGGGCACCGGAAAATCCACCGCCGTTCGCGCTCTGGCCGCGTTGCTGCCCGAAATCGACGCGGTGGAAGGCTGCCCCGTCAATGCGGCCAGCCCCGACCAGGTGCCCGACTGGGCCGAAGGCGCGACAGGCAAGATGATCCGCAAACCCACCCCGGTGGTCGATCTGCCGCTGGGCGTGACCGAGGACCGCGTCGTGGGGGCGCTGGATATCGAACGCGCCCTGACGCGCGGGGAAAAGGCCTTTGAACCCGGCCTGCTGGCCCGCGCCAATCGCGGCTATCTCTATATCGACGAGGTCAACCTTCTGGAGGATCACATCGTCGATCTGCTGCTCGACGTGGCCCAATCGGGGGAGAACGTAGTGGAACGCGAGGGGCTGTCGATCCGCCATCCCGCACGCTTTGTTCTGGTGGGCTCCGGCAACCCGGAAGAGGGCGAATTGCGCCCGCAATTGCTGGATCGTTTCGGCCTGTCGGTCGAGGTGACATCGCCCCGCGACGTGGAAACCCGGGTCGAGGTGATCCGCAGACGGGATGGATATGAATCCAACTACGGCGCCTTCATGGAAACCTGGCGGACGCAGGATGCGGCGCTTCGCGACCGCATCCTGCTGGCCCGCGCCGCCCTGCCCCAAATGAAGACGCCCAACACCGTGCTGCATGACTGCGCCGAATTGTGCATCGCCATCGGGTCGGACGGGCTGCGCGGCGAACTTACCCTTCTCCGCGCAGCCCGCGCCCTTGCGGCGTTTGAAGGGGATGAGGCCGTGGGTCGCATCCATCTCAAGGCCGTGGCACCCATGTGCCTGTCGCACCGCCTGCGGCGTGATCCGCTGGATGAGGCCGGATCAACCAGCCGCGTGATCCGCGCCGTCACCGAGGTTCTACCCTGACCGACTTCAACGATCCCTGGGGCCGGGTTGAAGCCGCGCTCGCCTGCCTTGCCATTGATCCGGCGGGGTTGAGGGGGCTGTGGCTGCGCGCCCGCGCAGGCCCGGTGCGTGACCGGGTGACGGCTGGTTTTACCGCCCTACCCCTGCCACAACGCCGGTTGCATCCGACCATCGCCGATGACGTGCTCTTCGGCGGGCTCGACCTGACCGCGACGCTGGCCACCGGCCAACCCGTGATGACGGCGGGACTGCTGGCCACCCCTTCTGCGCTGATCCTTACCATGGCCGAACGCTGCCCCCCCGGGCTTGCCGCGCGGCTGGCCCATGCGCTGGATACCGGCGCGCACAGCCTGATCGCACTGGACGAGGCGGCAGAGCCGGATGAAGGCCTGCCTTCTACTCTGACCGACAGGCTGGGTCTCTTCCTCGACCTGAGCGATATGCCGCTGTCACAGACAGGGCCCCTGGCGCTCGATGCGACGGCTCTCGTCGCTGCCCGCGCCCGCCTTGCAACGCTGGTCCTTAAGGCGGACGCTCTGGATGCCCTAACCCGTGCCGCCGCCGAATTGGGCATTGGCTCCCTGCGCGCGCCGCTCCTGGCCGCCGCCGCCGCCCGCGCCCATGCCGCTTGGTTGGGGCGGGATGCGGTCACGGATGATGATCTCGCGGCCGCGGCCGCATTGGTCTATGGCCACCGCGCCGCGCCCTTGCAGGAGAACGCGCCGCCGCCCGAGGCCGATCCGCCCCCTCCGGAGGACACCCCCGACACTGGCGAACCGCAGGCCGAGGATCAACCACAGGGCATACCCGATGAACTGCTGGTCGAGGCGGCCCTCGCCGCCCTGCCGCGCGACCTGCTGGAGGCGCTGGCCAAGGGCCGCGCGACCCGCGCGGCCAAATCCGCCAACGGATCGGGCGCGGAACGCAGCGGCAACCGGCGCGGTCGCCCCCTGCCCTCACGCCCCGGCCGCCTTGGCCCCGGCGCACGCATCGATCTTGTGGCCACCTTGCGCGCCGCCGCCCCATGGCAACCCCTGCGTCGCGCCCAGAGCGCGCGCCCTGACGCCGCTCTGCTGGTCCGCGCCGCCGACATCCGGCTGAAGCGGTTCCGCGAAACCTCGGACCGGGTGCTGATCTTTGCCGTCGATGCGTCAGGTTCCGCTGCATTCGCCCGTCTGGCCGAGGCGAAGGGCGCAATCGAGCTGCTTCTGGCGCAGGCTTATGCGCGGCGCGATCACGTCTCGCTCCTGACCTTCAAGGGCTTTCACGCCGAACTGGTCCTGCCCCCCACCCGGTCGCTGGTGCAGACCAAGCGGCGGCTGGCCGGGGTGCCCGGCGGGGGGGGCACCCCGCTGGCCTCTGGACTGCAACTTGCGCTGGCCACGGCGGCGCAGGCGCGCGCGCGGGGGCTGACGCCCACCATCGCCCTGCTGACCGATGGGCGCGGCAATATCGCCCTGGATGGCACCCCCGACCGCCCGCGTGCCGAGGATGAGGCCTTTCGCCTTGCCCGCCAGATCCGCGCCTCGGGCACGCCGGCGCTGGTGATCGACGTGGCCAACCGGCCCCAACCTTCGCTGCGGACATTGGCGCAACTGATGGATGCACCCTACCTCGCCCTGCCGCGCGCAGATGCTCGCCGCCTGTCGTCTGTTCTGGGCGAGGCGCTGGAAAGCTGACATGGCCGTCGATCGCATGCCCCCAGACTGGCCCTATCGCGACAGGGCCCGCCGCGTGGCCAGCCGCCCGCATAACTGGTGCGTGGTGGAGGCGGGCGAAGGCCCGGTCGTGCTGCTGCTGCACGGGGCCGGCGGATCGGGGCACAGTTTCCGCCACATGATCCCTCATCTCACCCCCCATTTCCGGGTGGTGGTTCCCGATCTGCCCGGTCAGGGCTTTACCCGGTCGGGTGCGCGCAGCCGTTATGGCATTGATCACATGGCCGAGGATCTGGCCCAGCTTTGCGCCGCGATGAACATCGCGCCTGCCGCCGTGATCGGCCATTCTGCCGGAGCGGCGCTGGCACTGCGGCTGGCGGAGCTTGTGCCTCTGCAGGCGGTCGTCGGGATCAATGCCGCCCTCGGCGCCTTTGACGGCGCGGCGGGTGTGATGTTTCCCATTCTTGCCAAGGTTCTGGCCGTCACGCCCTTCATTCCGCATGTCGTCTCGCGGCTTTGGGGGAATGCGGCGACGGTGGGCAAGCTGCTGGCGACGACCGGCTCACCGCTGGATGCGGCCGGTCAGGCGCAATACCTCACGCTGGTGAAAGACCCCGCTCATGTGGATGGCACGCTGGGAATGATGGCGCAGTGGCGGCTGGACTCGGTGATGCCGCGTTTGCTGACGCAGAGAGTTCCGGTGCTGCTGATCGCCTCCACCGGTGACAAGGCGGTTCCTGCCCGTATCTCGCGCGATGCGGTGAAACAGATGCCGGACGGGCATTATGCCGAAATCGCCGCTTTCGGCCATCTGGTGCATGAGGAGGCGGCAGATCAGGTTGTCGCGCTGATCCTGCCTTGGCTCAAAACCCGCTTGCAGGTTTGACACCCCCCAAGGCCGCTTCATCTTGGATCAAATACCCAAAACCCTGAGCCGAAGCGCGCAAGCGCGCAGGCGAGGCAAAAGCAATGCGCGCCGGGCGTCCGCCCGGCGCGCGCAATTTCACTTCCCCGCTTATCGCCCCGCGACAAGACTGCCGAAGATGCGGTCCATGTGTTCGGCCAGATAGATCCGCAGCCAGGGGGTAAAGGTGTCGGGGCAGCGCAGCACCTCGGCGGACAGGTCGTAAAGATCGACCCAACGCACCGCAGCGACCTCGGCCGGATTTGGCACCACGCTCAGGCCCTTGCCTGCTTCGGCCACGAAGATATCGACCAGTTCATGCTCCGTCAGCCCGCCGCCCACATCGGCGCGGTATTCCACCCGGTCGGCAAAGGCCGGGAACAGGTCGGTGATCCCCAGTTCCTCACGCAGGCGGCGCACGGCGCAGGCGGCGGGGTCTTCGTCCCAGCGCGGATGGGTGCAGCAGGTATTCGCCCAAAGACCCGGTGTGTGATACTTGGTCAGCGCGCGTTGCTGGATCAGCACTTTAGTGCCGTCCACAACAAAAACCGATACGGCCTTGTGGCGCAGGCCCTTGAGATGCACTTCAAGCTTGCCGACCGGGCAAAGCCGCCCCTCGACCCAGGCAGGGATCATCTCTTCAAGCATCGCATCAGGGGCGAGTTGGGTGGCCATCGTATCCTCAGGTCCAGACAGGCGAGACGAGGCGCAACAGATGCGCCATGTTCTTGATGCCGATCTTCACATGAGCCAAGGGACGGGCACTGACCAGCTTCTTGTTCATATAGGCCTCGAAGGTCAGCTTCTGCACATCGACATCGTGGCAGAGGCTGACAAAGCGTTCGCGTCTTTCGTCGCTGCGATAATAGGCATCCTGCATAGACCGCAAGACCCGGAACACCGTGCCATGTTCGCGCATGAAGAGTTTGCGCGCAATCCGCAGGTCTGCAACCTTGCCTGAGGCCAGCATGGCTTGCGCTGCCGTTGCGGCCACGCGCCCACCGGCCATGGCGTAGAAGATGCCTTCACCCGAGGACGGGGCGACAACGCCCGCAGCATCGCCGGCCAGAACCACATCGCGGCCATTATCCCAGCGGTCCATCGGGCGCAGCGGGATCGGCGCGCCCTCCTTGCGGATGGTTTCGCAATCGGTCAGGCCCGCAGCCGCGCGCAGATCAGCGGTGGCCTTCTTCAGGTCAACCCCATCCAGCCCGGTTCCCATGCCCACGCTGGCCTGTTTGCCGTGCGGGAAGATCCAACCATAGAAATCTGGGCTGATCTTGCCATCATAGATCACGTCGCAGCGCAGCGGATCATAATCGGGCGAGGGTTCGGGGGCCGCGATGATCTCGTGGTAAGCAATGACATAGGGGATGCGATCACCACCCGGCACCTCGGCCCGCGCAACGTTGGACCGGGCGCCATCGGCACCGATGATCAGTTTGGTCGCGCTGCGCCGTTCCTCGCCCGAAGTCTTGTCGCGCCAGACGACATGGCTGCCCGCGCTGTCGCGTTCGATACGCAGATAGGTGCCCGTCAGGCGTTCCGCCCCGGCCTTCACGGCCCGGTCGCGCAGAAATTCGTCGAAATGTTCGCGGTCGACCATGCCAACATAGCCGTTTTCGATGGGAATATCGACCATCCGGCCAGTGGGCGAAATCATGCGCGCGGTGGTGATCTTGGCCACGATCTGCTCATCCGGGATGGCGAAGTCCTTGATGGCGCGTGGCGGGATGGCACCGCCGCAGGGCTTTATCCGCCCGTCCCTGTCCAACAGCGCCACACGCTTGCCCGCGCGGGCCAGATCCTCGGCCGCCGTTGCGCCCGACGGCCCGCCGCCCACAACAAAGACATCATAGGTCATGGGTCATTCCCCCGGTAAAAGTTGCGGGCTGGTGGCACGGTCTGCGCCACCCCGCCCTTCGATCACTTTTGCGGCGATCATGGCCGCGACACAGAACAGCGCGGCCTCCATCGCAAAGACCGCGCCAAAGGCATCGGGCACATCGGTGAAAAGTCGCAGCGCATCCGCTGCCGCCGCACCGACCAGCCCGCCAAAGCCTGCGGCCACGGCTTGCGCCGCGCCCCAAAGGCCCATGCGTGTGCCTTCCCGCGCCGCACGCCCCTGCCCCGCCAAGGCCATCATCGACCCGATGGCAGCCACGGCGAACATGCCGTTGAAGAAGCCCAGCGCTACCACGGCAGGCAGCAAGCTGCCGCCCACCTGCCCCAGCGCCGCAATCACCAGAAGCGCGGCCGCTGATCCAAGGCAACCGCCCATGACCCACATGCGCAGCGTGCCGATGCGGAACCCGGTAGCGGCGATACCGACAAGAAGCATGCCCACGAACACGCCGCCGTTCTGTGCGCCGGACAGTTGGGTGCTCTGTCCCGGCGAAAAGCCGAAGACCAGCCCGGCATAGGGTTCAAGGATCAGTTCCTGCATGAAATAGGCGGTCATCGACAGAAAGATGAACAGGGTGAAGGCCCGCGCACGGGGTTCGGCCCAGACCTCGGCCATGCCAGCGCGGAAGGGCAGTGCCTCTGCCTCGCGCGTGGCGGTGACGCGTCTTTCGATCCCCCAGATGGCGAGAGTGGTCAGCAGGACCGCGCCGCCTGTGACCACTGCCACAATCTCTAGCAAAAGGGCGGGCGTGTAGGGATCCAGCACCGCGCCGACGGTGCCTGCTGTGACGGCGATGCCAAGGATCATCATCAGCCAGGTGATCGTGGCCGCCGCCGCGCGCCGCGACGGATGGGTGGCGGTCGCAAGCAACGCCAGAAGTGAGGTGCCCGATGCCCCGACACCCACGCCGATCAGTGCATAGGCCAGAACCGACAGGGCCAGACCGCCCGCGAAGCTGGTCGGGAACAGGACCACCGCAACTGCGGCAAGAAAAGCCCCCAGCGCCAGAGCCATCATCCCACCGATCACGAAAACCGTACGGCTGCCCTTGGTATCGGACCGGAAGCCCCAATTGGGACGGGTGATCTGAATCCCGTAATGCAGCGCGACCAGCAGGCCAGGCAGCACCGCAGGCAGGGCCAGTTCCACCACCATCAGGCGGTTCAGGGTAGAGGTCGTCAGAACCACCACCGCGCCGAGGCACATCTGCACCAGACCCAGCCGGAAGATCTGGACCCAATTCAGCGTCATGCCAAACCCCTCAGGGCAAAGGCCGAAATCATCATGCCGGTCACGTAAAGCACCACGCCGGTGCCGTTATACCAAGGGGCCTTGCCCTTGGGATCGCGGAACAGGACGCGCATCGCAACGATTTGCAGCAGCAGGACGGCAAGGACCGCAAGCGCATGCCATGGCTTGCCCCAAAGGGCCAGCAGCGGGATCACCAGCGCCTGCGCCATGCCCATCACCGTGCAGGCGATCTTGGCCGCAACTTCGGGGCCAAGCACCACGGGCAAGGACCGGACGCCGTGCTGACGATCGCCTTCCAGCGCTTTGAAATCGTTCAGCGTCATGATGCCATGCGCGCCGATGGAATAGAGAAGCGCGATGATCACGATCTCGAACCGTGGCGCGGCTTGCAGCAGGACTGCTGCACCAGTGAACCAGGGCAGGCCTTCATAGGACAGGCCCACCAGCCCCGGCCCCCACCAGCCCGACCGTTTCAGCCGGACAGGTTCGGCGCTGTAGGCCCATGCAGCCGCAACGCCAACCACAGTGGCCCAGAAGCCCCATGTGCCAAGCAGCGAGCCAATCCAAAGGCTGAGAACGGACATCGCCAGCGCGATGTAAAGGCCCCACCGCCCCGGTATCCGCCCCGAAGGGATCGGACGATCCGGTTCGTTCACCGCATCGACATGGCGGTCACACCAGTCATTGGCGGCTTGGCTCATGCCACAGACAATGGGCCCGGCCAGCGCCATGCCCAAAAGCACCATCCCCCAGTTGCCGCTGAGCGGCACCCCGGCGGACACGGATCCACAGAGATAGGCCCAGATCGGCGGGAACCACGTAATGGGTTTGATCAGCCGCAACATGGCGGCTGGTTCTGGATAGCGGCGCGACTGTATCGAAATGCTGACACTCATTCGTCAACTACACCTTACATTGAGGAGTCGAGCAAGAGTTCAGTCACCAATGTGTCAACTTTTTCTGACAGTCGGTGCTGAATTTTCGCCTCTGTGCGGTGATTCCGCGTTCCAACGGGGCAGATCACACCCGGCCATGCGGCAAGATCTGGAACCGGCAGGCGGGATGGCCCATGGCGCAGCAGGCCACTTCGCGCACGGTGCAGTCTGGCCAGACCAGCGCGGAAAACAACTGTTCGAACACGGCGCTGTGCCAGTGGCAGATCGGATGGGCGGCGCGTTCATGTGCGACCAGCGGATTGGCGGCCACCTCGAACGTCAGGGGATCGCGGCTTGTCACACGGAAGCGGCCCGATCCGGCGAAGGTCCAGGCGTGCCGCGTGATGGCCGCCGTCAACACCCGCGCACCGAGACCAGCCGGCAGCGCCCGGATCAAGCCCTGCGCCAATCGCGGGATGCGGTGGCGCAGGATGTAACGACCCGTCGCCAGACCGGCGAGGCGCAAAAGCGCCTCGGCCCGGTCGGGCGCAATCCGGCGCAGGGCCAGATGGACGGCGGCGGCCTCACCTTCGGGGATCATGCCCTTGGCAGGGTCCGGCACGGAAACCGCCGCCAGCGCCATCACCGCATCGCGCAGGCGACGCCCCTCAATCCGGTCCAGCACAGCGACCAGTTGGGTGATCGCGTTGGGCCCGATGCGCGCCTCCGATACAGTGGGAAAGGCAGCGCCGTCCATGTGTCAGACCTCTTGCTCCATCTGCTCCTTGCCTCCGCCGCAGGCAGACACCTCGGCGGGCATCCGGAAGGCGTTCCGTTCCAGCGCACGGTCAGCCATCTGCGCCTTGACGGCGGCGCGGCGTTCAGCGGCTTTGGCGGCACGGTCTGCACTCGCCTCCCAATCGGCCATCTGGGCATCGGCAATCTTGCGGGTGTCATCAAAATGGAAATCGACCTTGCCCTTGGTCTGTGGGCCCCAATAGCCAGCCTTGCCCAGATCATAGAAGGTGCGCCCCACCCCGGCCTTGAGAAAGGCCTTGAGACACCCCAGCAGATAACGCCGCCGGAACCCGGTGCCGCGCCACGGATAGTGGAACAGGGCCTTGCGCATGTAGAAGCGGCGATAGTTCTTCATTACCCCGTCCAGCAATTCCCCGCGCGTGAGCGCAGCGGGCTTCATGATGGGCGTGACGAAATTGTATTTCGAGAAATCAAAGACTTCGACCTGATCCCGGATTTCCTGAAACAGCGGCGTGAAGGGCCAGGGCGTATACATCGCCCAGTTGGCAAGATCAGGTTGCCAATCCCAAGCCATCTGGAAGGTTTCCTCCAGCGTTTCCTTGGTTTCGTTGTCGAGGCCCACGATGAACTGGGCTTCCACAAAGATATCGGCCTCACGCAGAAGGCGGATCGCCTCCTTGTTTTCGGCGACGGTGGTTTCCTTGTTGAACATGTCCAGCTTCAACTGAGCCGCCGCCTCGGTGCCGAGGCTGACGTGAACCAGCCCGGCCTCACGGTAGAATTTCAGCAGGTCACGGTCACGGTAGATATCGGTGACGCGGGTATTGATCCCCCATTTGATCCGCTTGCTCAGGCCGCGGTCGATCAGTTCCTGACAGAATTCGACGAATTTCTTCTTGTTGATGGTGGGTTCCTCATCCGCGAGGATGAAGAAGCCGACGCCGTGATCGTTCACCAGACGCTCAATCTCATCCGCCACCTTCTTGGGGTCGCGCACGCGGTAATCGCGCCAGAATTTCCACTGGCTGCAGAAGGAACAGGTGAAGGGGCAGCCCCGCGCCATGTTGGGGATCGCCACTTTCACGCCCAGCGGCACATAGATGTACTTGTCCCATTCCAGAATCGACCAATCGGGATCGATCGCATCGAGATCCTTCACCGTGCTGGCGGCGGGCGTCGTCACGATCTGATCGCCATCAAGGAAGGCGATACCCTTGATCTTGCGCAGTTCAGCTGGCCATTTGCCATCGCGCAGGGTTTCCATAAGGGCGGTCATGATCTCTTCGCCCTCGCCACGCACGATGACATCAATCCATGGCGCCTCATCCAGAACTTGACGGAACATGAAGGTGCCGTGGATGCCCCCCAACACGCGCAGGGCGTTTGGCGCAACTTCCTTTGCGATGCGCAGAACCTCCTCGGCCTCATAGATGGCCGGGGTGATCGCGGTGGTTCCGACCACATCAGGCTTTAGGTCGATCAGACGCTTGCGCAGTTCTTCCGGCCCGATGTGATGGGTCATCGCGTCAATGAAGTGGATGTCATCAAACCCCGCGCGGCGCAGGTGGCCGGTCAGATAGGCCACCCATGCGGGCGGCCAGTTGCCCGCGATTTCGGCCCCGCCGGAGTGATAGTTCGGGTGAATAAAGACGATCCGCATCACGGCCCCCTGCACAGTGTAAATCAGGGTTGACAGTTTTGGCGGCTGACCGCTTTGACGTATGTCAAATCCGGCCGAGTGGCCGACCGTGTATCAGGCAATAATCGGGGAAATTCGACCCGGAGAGGCATGGAGTCCAGCGCGACAGAAACCCTGCCCGCGCCGGAATGGCGGACTTATTCGCCGTCCTTGTTCAACAGCCCATATTTCCGCAGCTTCACGTAGAGCGACTGCCGGCTCAGGCTGAGCATTTCGGCAGCGGCCACGCGATTGTTGCGCGTGAGTTCCAAGGCCGTTTCGATACACATCTTTTCAATCACGTCGGTTGTTTCCGACACGATATCCTTAAGCGTGCTGGACCCCACCAGTTCCATCACGTTGCGCACGCCGTCATCGGGCTGACCAAAGGCCGGACGGCGCATGGTTTCCACCCGGCTGGCATCGCGCACCACAAGCACCAGCACCGGATTGGGTCGATCATTCAGCCATGTGGCCGAGATTTCAACGGCGATCTGACCCATGAAATCCGTCGTCAGCCGTGTGGCATAAAGGCGAAGCTGGCCCGTGCGTTTGACGTTGTCGAGCAGCACGCGCAGGTCCACAGCGCCGCGCGCCAGGAAATCGGTCAGCGACCGGCCCCTTACGGCGGCGATATTGGCGGTGTCGGTCAGGTTGAGGAACGCCTCGTTCGCGGCGCGGATATTGCCATCGGCATCGGCAAAAACGATCCCGTCCACACCTTCGTGATAAAGCCGGGCCAGATTGTCGCCCAGTTCATCGCCACCCAGCGCGCCGCGTTCGTTGGTATCCAACTGGCACAGAAGGATGCGCTCACCCGCCGCACGAAACACGGTCGGGGTGACGAACATGCGCTTCTGCGACCGCCGCGCTGTCAGCTCAATGGGAACAGAGCTTTCCGCAACGGCAAGATTTGCAAGGCTTTCCAGAAACTCGCCACGACGCCGCCCCTCAAACTCCTGTGCGACAGCAGAGCCGATCATATCGGCCCGTACCCCCCCCAGCAGCAGAGCCGCGGCCGGGTTGATATCAGTGATGCGCCCCGATGACATGGATACCATCAGCACAGGATCGCGCGACACTTCCATAAGGACGCGATAGCGCGTGTCCATCTCTCGCTGGGTCTCATAGTCCCGCTCAAGCGCCAGTTGCGCCTGCACCAGTTGCTGCTGCACCTCGGCAATCGGGCGCAGGTCACGGCCCAGCATCAGGATGGACTCGTCCGATCCGATTCTGTGCAACGAATAGCGGACCGGGAATTCCCAGTTCGCCTCATCCACATGGTTCAATTCCACCGCAGTTGCGCCGTGACGGGCGCCGTGCATTTCACTGATCCGCGCTTCTAGCTTGCGCAGGCTTTCGGCGGTCAGCACATCACGAAGCTGGCTCCCCTCCCAATCGGTGAGTTGGCCAAAGCTGCGATGTTGCGGGTTCACGATCACCGAGATGATCCGCCGCGACGGGGCGATCAACAACGCAAGGTCGGACGCTGTCGCGATGATCTCGCTCAGGAGATCGGGCGCGATCAGCGGCAACTTCCCGCCATTGAGCAAATGTCTACCGTCCGTCGTCACACTCTTTCCGATCCCGAGCCATGCCCCGCTGGGGCGCTGGCCACGTCAGGGGTTAACTCAGTTCCAACACGGGCGACCGACCGACAGAGATTCCTAGCGCTTCTAGAGCATGAGAAATATCGTTTGTCACCACATCGGCACCTGTCAACCGCAGTACATCTTCGGCATCGTCAAGGATGGCACCACCTATTGCCACCATCAATCTGCCCTTAGTGGCATCCTTAAGCGATTTTATAAGCTTACGGCAAGTTTCAAGCCTGCTTTGGCAGGTTACGGAGATCATCGCCCCATCGAATGAACGATCTGCGACAAAATTCGACAATTGTGAAAGGTCGGGCGCAATCTGCAGGGACACCGAAACCCCCATGCGACGCAAACGCCCTGCAAGCACCATGGTTCCCAGCGTGTGCTGCTCACCTTGCGGCAAGAGGACAAGAATGGTCGGCCCGTCGCTTTGCCCCAGGGCATCCGCCGACCAGGCGGCACCCAGCTCCCGCAGGATCGCCTGCAGGCGCGCAACGCCCATGGTCACTCCGGCAAAGCTGAGCCGATCCTCTTCCCAGGCGGTGCCGAGGCGGCGCGCCACTTCGGGGATGTAGTGATCCGCCATGGCCGAGGCCGATATTCGGGCGCGCTTGAATTCCGGCTTGATATCGTCCAGCGCGCTGAGGTTGGCCGTCGTCACCGCATCATACAGCCGTTGCAGCAGGATCTCGCGCAGACCGGCCTCATCTGCGCCATCACGCGCGACCAGCCTTGCGACAACCTGAGCGGCGAACTTCGTCACGCCGCATACCGGGCTTGCAGCCTCCTGCGCGGACCCGCGATGCGTTTCATGGTACATATCCGGCTCCAAAGGCCTGCCAGGCCGCCGCTGGAAGGGCCGACTGCCCCTCGAAAACCTTACATTTGCAATGTCGGCCTTTGATTTCGGATTGTCAAAGCAAATTGACACATTCGGCGGAAAGAAAAATTTCCTTCCTGATTTGGATCGGTGTTTTGAGGCAAACGCCAATAAAATAAGCCACTTCCTGCGCCACACCCCCATGCACCGGCAGGACTGACACCTCTGCAAAATGTGTAAGTTTTGGTTGACACTTCTGCCCCCGTCGCTAACCTTCAAAGAGCGAGGAGCCGAAAGGAGAGGCGTCTGCCGATGCACGAGAGACAGAGCCCCAACCCGCGCAGGCGGCTTTACACCGAAGAGGAACGCGCCCGGCGCGACGCCACGAAATGGACTCTGGTTCAGGGTCTTCTTGCGCCGGCGCAGTTCGTTGCCTTTGCGGTGTCGGTCGTTCTGGTGGTGCGGTTTCTATGGACAGGCGACGGCTATGAGGCGGCGACCATTTCGATCATCATCAAGACGCTGTTTCTTTATGTGATCATGCTGACCGGCGCGATCTGGGAGAAGGTGGTCTTTGGGCAGTACCTGTTTGCCCCTGCCTTCTTCTGGGAAGACGTCTTCAGCTTTGCCGTAATCGCGCTGCATTCGCTTTATCTTTGGGCGCTTTACACGGGTTCCCTCACCCAAACGGAATTGATGCTTCTCGCACTGGCGGCCTATGCCACCTACGTCGTGAATGCTGGCCAGTTCCTGTGGAAATTGCGCATGGCCCGGCTTGATGCCGAGGCTGAGGCGTTGGAAGAAAATCGCACCATGGCCGAGGTGATTGCATGAGCCTCGACCTGCCCACCAGCGGCTGCCGCAGCACCCCGGTCCTCAAGGAACGCGGACAACGCGAAGTGTTCTGCGGGCTGACGGGAATCATCTGGCTGCACCGCAAGATGCAGGACGCGTTCTTCCTCGTCGTGGGTAGCCGGACCTGCGCGCACCTTCTGCAAGCCGCCGCCGGGGTGATGATCTTTGCCGAGCCACGCTTCGGGACGGCGATTCTCGAAGAAAAGGATCTGGCCGGTCTGGCGGATGCGAATGCCGAACTTGACCGTGAAGTTGCGCGCCTGCTGGCCCGCCGCCCGGATATCCGGCAGCTGTTTCTGGTGGGGTCCTGCCCTTCTGAGGTGATCAAGCTGGATCTCGCCCGCGCGGCCGAGCGGTTGAATGTGCAGCATGCGCCGCATGTGCGGGTTTACAATTACTCCGGCTCCGGGATCGAGACGACTTTTACCCAGGGCGAGGATGCCTGCCTCGAGGCCATGGTGCCGACACTGGCCCCGGCCACGGTCCGTGAGTTGCTGGTGGTCGGCGCAATGCCGGATGTGGTGGAAGATCAGTGCCTTGCGCTGCTGTCGGCCATGGGAATCGGGCCGGTGCGGATGCTGCCTGCGCATCGGGCGGGTGAATTGCCCGGTGTGGGGCCCGAGACGGTCTTTGCCCTGGTCCAACCCTTTCTGGGTGAAACCCATGCCGCTCTGTTGCGGCGCGGCGCGCGCCATATCGCGGCCCCCTTCCCCTTTGGCGAGGAAGGCACGACCGCCTGGCTTTGGGCCATCGCGGAAGAATTCGGCGTCCCGCGTGATCTGTTTGAAGCGGTCACTGCCGCCCCCCGCGCCCGCGCCTTGAAGGCCATTGCCACACAATCGGCAGAACTGCGCGGCAAGAGCGTTTTCTTCTTCCCCGACAGCCAGTTGGAAATTCCCCTTGCCCGTTTCCTTGTCCGCGAATGCGGCATGACGGCCGTCGAGGTGGGAACCCCCTATCTGCATGAGGCCATCATCGGACCCGACCTGGACCTGCTGCCTGCCGGTCCGGTGATCAGTGAAGGCCAGGATGTGGAAAAGCAGCTGGATCGTCAGCGCGCCGCCGCACCGGACCTGACGGTTTGCGGGCTTGGCCTTGCCAACCCGTTGGAGGCGCAGGGCTTTACCACGAAATGGGCCATCGAGCTGGTGTTCACGCCGGTGCATTTTTATGAACAGGCGGGTGATCTGGCGGGGCTGTTCTCGCGCCCGCTGCGCCGCAAGGCGGTTCTTCGCAAGGAGGCCGCCGAATGAAGCTGACGCTGTGGACATATGAAGGCCCGCCTCATGTGGGGGCGATGCGTGTGGCCACCTGCATGACCGGGCTGCACTATGTGCTGCACGCGCCGCAGGGCGATACCTATGCGGATCTGCTGTTCACCATGATCGAACGGCGCAACCATCGCCCGCCGGTCACTTACACCACCTTTCAGGCGCGCGATCTGGGGGGCGATACGGCCAACCTGTTCAAGGACGCGGCACGCGATGCCTATGCCCGGTTCAAGCCGCAGGCGATGATCGTGGGGGCCTCCTGCACAGCCGAATTGATTCAGGACGATCCGGGTGGATTGGCCGAGGCGCTGGATCTGCCGATCCCGGTGATCCCGCTGGAACTGCCGTCCTATCAGCGCAAGGAAAACTTTGGCGCGGATGAGACCTTCTTCCAGATCGTCAAGGCATTGGCCAAGCCTATGCCTCGGACTGAGGCGATCACCTGCAACATCCTTGGTGCTACCGCACTGGGTTTCCGGCACCGCGATGACGTGACCGAGGTGACGCGACTGTTGGGCCTGATGGGGATCACGGTAAACGTTGCAGCACCGATGGGGTCCAACCCCGCTGATATCGCCCGTATGGGGCAAGCGCATTTCAACGTGCTGCTGTACCCCGAAACGGGCGAGACAGCGGCGCGGCATCTGGAGCGTGCCTGCGGCCAGCCCTATACCAAGGTGGTGCCGATCGGCGTGGGCGCCACGCGCGATTTCCTGCATGAAGTCAGCGCCTTGACCGGCCTTTCTGCCAAGGTGGATGAAAGCGCGCTGCGGGCACCGTGGTGGTCGGCATCCGTCGATTCCACCTATCTGACGGGCAAGCGCGTCTTTGTCTTTGGCGACGCCACCCATGTGATGGCCGCCGCCCGGATTGCCGCCACCGAGATCGGGTTCGAAGTGGTGGGGATGGGTTGTTTCAACCGCGAATATGCCCGCCCGATGCGTGCAGCGGCCAAGGCCTATGGGCTGGAGGCGCTGATTACCGATGATTATCTGGAGGTGGAGGCCGAGATCGCCCGCCTGCAGCCGGAACTGATCCTTGGCACGCAGATGGAGCGCCATATCGGCAAGCGGCTGGGCATTCCCTGCGCCGTAATCTCAAGCCCTGTCCACGTGCAGGATTTCCCCGCGCGCTACAGCCCGCAGGTGGGGTTCGAAGGCGCAAATGTGATCTTCGATACCTGGATCCATCCGCTTGTGATGGGGCTGGAAGAACATCTCTTGACGATGTTCCGCGAGGATTTCGAGTTTCACGACGAAGCCGGGCCAAGCCATCACGGTGCCAAGGCCATGGCGCGGACAGAGGAAGAGGTTGCCGAACCCTCAGGCGCCTCCGCGGCACAGGATGGCGACGGTCATGCCGTCCCGGTCGTCACCCCTTCGGGCGAGATCGTCTGGATGCCGGATGCCGAGCGTGAGTTGAAGAAGATTCCCTTCTTCGTGCGCGGCAAGGCCAAGCGCAACACCGAGAAATACGCCGCCGACCGTGGCGTGGTTCAGATCACCGTCGACACACTCTATGAGGCAAAAGCCCATTATGCGCGATGAACGCTATACATCGCCGGAAGAGATGACTGTGCCCGTCAAGGGCGATGGGGTCTACCGTTTCGTGATCGTCACACTTGACGCACATGCGGCCGGCCCTGCAGCCCGTGTTGCCCCTGCCCTTGTGAAGGATTTCCCCGGCATCCAGGTCACGGTCCATGCCGCCGCCGAATGGGCCGAAAACCCTGCCGCGCTGGCGCGGGCCAAGGCCGATGTGCGGGCGGCGGATTTCGTGGTAGCGAACCTGTTGTTCATCGAAGAGCATATCACCGCCATCATCGATGACCTGCGCTTTGCGCGGGAAAACGCGGATGCCTTTGTCGGCGTCATTGCCGACCCGTCCGTGGTGAAGCTGACCAAGATGGGCGAGATGGACATGTCCAAGCCCGCCTCGGCCGCGATGCAGCTTTTGAAGAAATTGCGCGGGTCGGGGCCACCTTCGGGCGGTTCGGGCGAAAAGCAGATGAAGATGCTGCGCCGTCTGCCCAAGATCCTGCGCTTCCTGCCCGGCAAGGCGCAGGACATGCGCGCCTGGTTCCTGTCGATGCAATACTGGCTGGGCGGGTCTGACGACAATATCGAACAGATGATCCGTTATCTGGTCTCTCGCTACTCGGCCAACCGCAACTGGAACGCGGTTTCGGCCAAACCCCCGGTCGACTATCCGGATGTGGGCTTGTACCACCCGGATCTGAAAGCGCGCATCACCACGAACCCGGCGGACCTCCCCCGCCCCGAGGGTGCGACGGCGACCGTGGGGCTTCTGATGCTGCGGTCTTATGTTCTGGCGTCGGACACGGCCCATTATGACACGGTCATACGGTCGTTCGAGGCCAAGGGAATCGCCGTGCGCGCCGCCTTTGCCGGCGGGCTGGACGGGCGGCCTGCGATCGACGCCTATTTCAAGGGCCAGATCGACACGATGGTGTCGTTGACCGGGTTCAGCCTGGTGGGTGGCCCAGCCTATAATGACAGCCCCGCCGCTGTAGCGGCACTTGAGGCGCTGGATGTCCCTTACATCGCGGCGCATCCGCTGGAGTTTCAGACGCTGGGGCAATGGGGTGCGTCGGGTGGCGGGCTTGGCCCGGTGGAAACCACCATGCTGATCGCCCTGCCGGAAATCGACGGGGCCACCAATCCCACGGTCTTTGCAGGGCGGCACGATCTGAACGGCTGCACTGGCTGCACCAAGAACTGTCAGCCGTCGAGCGCCGAGTCGCTGACGACACGCGCCATGGCACCCTGTTTTGAACGGATCACGGCGCTGGTCGACAAGACCGCGCGCCTTGCGCATCTGCGCCGGTCGGACGTTGCCAAGCGTAAGGTGGCGGTGATCCTTTACGGATTTCCGCCCAATGCCGGGGCTGCCGGAACGGCGGCCTATCTGGGCGTGTTCGAGAGCCTGTTCAACACGCTGCACGCCATGGCGGCTGAGGGTTACGACCTGACACCCCCCGCGACGGTTGATGACCTGCGCGAGGCGGTGATGGGCGGATCAGCCCGGATGTATGGCCAGCCCGCGAACGTGCATTGCATTGTACCGGCGGCAGAAATTGTCGCTCGGTCGCGCTGGCTGTCGGATGTGGAAAAGGCCTGGGGGCCCGCGCCGGGGCGTGCCCAGACGGATGGGCGCGGCGTGATGGTTCTGGGCCGGCAGTTCGGGAATGTCTTTGTAGGGCTTCAGCCGGTGTTTGGCTATGAGGGCGACCCGATGCGGTTGCTGTTCGAAAAGGGTTTCGCGCCCACCCATGCCTTCACCACCTTCTACCGCTGGCTGCGCGAGGATTTCGGTGCAGACGCCCTGCTGCACTTCGGTATGCACGGCGCGCTGGAATTCATGCCCGGCAAGCAGGCAGGCGCGTCGGAAACCTGCTGGCCTGATCGGCTGATCGGGAACCTGCCCAACATCTATCTTTATGCCTCGAACAACCCGTCCGAGGCGACGCTGGCCAAGCGCCGGTCGAACGCGGTGACGATCACCCACCTGACGCCGCCTTTGGCGCAATCGGGCCTTTACAAGGGTCTGCTGGACCTCAAGGACACGCTGACCCGCTGGCGTCAGGCGGAACCGGACAGCCCGGAACAGGACGATCTGATCCTGCTGATCCGCGAACAGGCGGCGCTGGTTGATCTGGATGCCACGGACCTTGCCCAGCTTTGGGTCAAGCTGCTGGAAACCGAAGGCGCGCTGATCCCCGACGGTCTGCACGTTCTGGGCCGCCCGATGGGCGCCAACGAGCGGCGCGATTACATCAACCTGATCGGGGCAACGGGGGCCGAGGCCGAGGCGCTGGATGCCAAACTGCAAGAATTGACCGAAATCCCGGCCCTTCTCCGCGCGCTTGGCGGCCATTTCATCAGCCCGGTTCCTGGCGGCGATCTGCTGCGCAGCACGGATGTGCTGCCCACCGGGCGCAATATCCACGCTTTCGATCCGTTCCGCATGCCTACCGCCTTTGCCCTGCGCGATGGCGCGGCGCAGGCGCAGCGCCTGCTGGACACGCACCCCACCCTGCCGCGCACTGTGGCGCTGGTGCTGTGGGGGTCGGACAACATCAAGTCAGACGGTGCGCCGCTGGCACAGGCGCTGGCCCTGATGGGCACGCGCCCGCGCTTTGACCATTACGGCAGGCTGTGCGGCGCCGACCTGATCCCGCTGGCCGAATTGGGCCGCCCGCGTATCGACGTGGTGATGACGCTGTCGGGCATCTTCCGTGATCTGTTGCCGTTGCAAACCCGGATGCTGGCCGAGGCCGCATGGAAATGCGCCACGGCCGAGGATGAGCCCCTGTCGCAGAACTTCATCCGCGCCCATGCCCTGGCCTATGCCGAAGAGATGGGCGTTGACATCGAAACCGCCGCGCTGCGCGTGTTTTCCAATGCCGAAGGGGCCTATGGATCGAACGTCAACATCCTTGTGGGCAGCAGTGCCTTTGGCGATGAGGACGAGTTGGCCGATGCTTATGAGAACCGGAAGTCCTTTGCCTACAGCCGCAATGGCAAGCCGGTGCAGAATGCAGCCCTGCTTCAAAAGGCGCTGAAGGATGTGGATCTAGCCTATCAGAACCTGGAGAGCGTCGAACTGGGTGTCACCACGGTGGACCAGTATTTCGACACGCTGGGTGGCATCGCCCGCGCCGTGAAGCGGGCGCGCGGCGGGCAGGAAACCCCGGTCTATATCGGTGATCAGACGCGCGGCGGCGGCACCGTCCGCACGCTGAAGGATCAGATCGCGCTGGAAACCCGGTCGCGCAGCCTGAACCCCAAATATTTCGAGGGCCTTCTGCGCCACGGTGCCGAAGGCGTGCGCCAGATCGAGGCGCAGGTCACGAACACTCTGGGCTGGTCGGCCACGACATCGCAAGTCGACCCTTGGGTCTATCAGCGCCTGTCGGAAACCTTTGTGCTGGACGAAGTGATGCGCCGCCGTCTGGCCGCCCTGAACCCCGAAGCCTCCAACCGCATGGCGCAGCGCCTGCTGGAAGCATCGGACCGGAACTACTGGCAACCCGATGCCGAAACGCTCGCCGCGCTGCAACGCGCTGCGGATGAGCTTGAGGATCGTCTGGAAGGGATCGCAGCGGAATGACCCATGCGCATGCCCAAGGACTTGAACAGAACAGGAAGGGGCGCCCCCCTTTCGACAAGGAGGCCACATGAGCCCGAGAGATGAAATTCCCCTGTTGAGGGGCCAGGATGGCGACGGGTCGGTGCAGGTGCATCAGGACTCTGAGATCAAGATCGAAGGGGCCAAGGTCTTTTCCGTCTATGGCAAGGGCGGGA
>CALRPT020000024.1:0-45875 GCA_943370085.1 Variovorax paradoxus
TGCAAACCCACCATCAGGATCGTCGCAGGCGGATTGTCGATCTTCAGCGCATCCGGCTCGCCATCCCCGGCCAGAACGCGGATCAGCTCGTCATGGACGATCTTCACCACCATCTGCCCCGGCGTGACCGATTTGGTCACCGCCACGCCCGTGGCCTTGTCCTGCACCCGCTTGACGAAATCCCGCGCCACCGGCAGCGATACGTCCGCCTCCAGCAGCGCCACCCGCACCTCGCGCAGCGCGGTGACAACATCGGCCTCGCTCAACGCCCCGGCCTTGGTCAGGCGGTCGAAAACACCACCAAGGCGTTCTGACAGGCTCTCGAACATGCGACCCTCCGGGTTCAAAGCGAAAAACCGGATATGGGGGTCCGGCAGCGAAATTGTGACCCGCGCAAAGCGAAAAGGCACCCGTGGGCGCAACGCGCTGACGGATGGCGATCCCCGCATATGCGACGGGACCGGAAGCGCAGGCCTCCGGGGAATTACCGCGGGCGATACGCCCACCCGCCCCCCGAGTCAACCCCACCCCCTGCCCCACACGCAGCCCAACATCTCACTCAACCGGGAATTGCCTCTTGCAATCCCCTGTGCATCGCCGCCAGATTAGCCCTCACATTGTTCACGGATGCACAGCTATGGGCATTGATACCTGGGATGAAATTCGCACCGCCTATCAGGTGGCGCGCCTTGGCACTGTCTCCGGCGCGGCCGAGGTTCTGGGGGTCCACCACGCCACCGTGATCCGCCACATCGACGCTCTGGAAAAGCGCCTCGGCACCCGCCTGTTCCAGCGCCACGCGCGCGGCTACACGCCAACCGAGGCTGGCCACGACCTGCTGTCGGTCGCCCAGACCACGGATGAGCAATTCGCCCAACTCGCCAGCCGCATCAAAGGCATCGGCGAAACCGTGGCGGGCGAGCTGGTCATCACCTCCATCGCGGGTGTGGGCGATCTTCTGGTCCCGGTCCTCGCACGATTCCAGACCGAATACCCCGCCGTGATCCTGCGCTTTCTCACCGACATGCGCGTCTTCCGTCTGGATTATGGCGAAGCGCATGTCGCCATCCGCGCCGGCGCCGCACCGGAAGAACCCGACAATGTGGTCCAACCCCTCGTCCGCATGCGCACGGGCCTTTATGCCGCGCGCAGCTATGTCGAACGGCACGGCCTGCCCACGTCCGAGGCCGACCTCACCGCCCACAGCTTCGTCGGCGCGGACAGCGCCGAAAGCCGCGCGCCCTTCAACCGTTGGCTCCGTGCCATCGTGCCCATCGAGAACATCCGCTTCCGCGCCACCGAAATGGCCGCCATGGAATCCGCCATCCGCGCCGGCATCGGCATCGGCTTCCTCTCGGCCTTCAAGGCGGCCGACGACCCCGACTTGGTCGAAATCATGCCCCCCCGCCCCGAATGGGATGCGCCGCTCTGGATCGTCACCCATGTCGATCTGCACCGCACCCGCAAGGTGCAGGCCTTTCTCGCCGTCCTGAAGGACGCGGCAAAATCCTGGTCGGTATGAGCGCGGCGTGACCCTGTCAGACCAAGGTCGCGGGCATCTGGCGATGCTTGCCTTTTCCGCCCTTGTAGCAGGCTCCTTCAGCCTGGGCGCGATGGCCGCGCCCCTGATCGACCCGCTGGCACTGTCGGCCCTGCGCTTCCTGCTGGCGGGCGCGCTGGTCGGCGCCGCCGCCTTCGCCACCACCGGCATCCCGCGCAGCACCTGGCAGGCGCCCTGGCGCTACCTGATCCTCGGCGCGCTGCTGGCGGCCTATTTCGTGCTGATGTTTCAGGGTCTGAAGACCGCCGAACCCGTTTCCACCGCCGCCGTCTTCACCCTCACCCCGGCACTGGCGGCCGGCTTCGGATGGCTCACCCTGCGCCAGCGCCTGACGCGCCGCATGGCGCTGGCACTGGCGATCGGGGCCGTGGGTGCCCTTTGGGTGATCTTCCGCGCCGACCCCCAGCGCCTCCTGGCGCTGCAAATCGGCAAAGGCGAGGTGATCTATTTCGCAGGCTGCGTCGCCCATGCGCTCTACGCGCCTCTGGTGCGCAAGTTCAACCGGGGCGAACCCGCCGTGGTCTTCACCTTCGGGATGATGATCGCAGGCTGGCTCATCCTGACCGTGGCTGGCACACCGGCCATCCTTGCCACCGATTGGCCCGCCCTGCCGGCCATCGTCTGGATCACGCTGGTCTACACGGCGGTCTTCGCCAGCGCCGCCACCTTCGTGCTCTTGCAATTCGCCACCCTGCACCTGCCTGCCGCCAAGGTCATGGCCTATACCTATCTGGTGCCAAGCTGGGTGATCCTGTGGGAAATCGCCCTGGGCCGCAGCGCACCCCCCGCCCTCATCCTCGGCGGCGTCGCCCTGTCGATCCTTGCGCTCCTGCTGCTCGTAAAGGACGAAGGCTGATCCGGGCCCCGGCGGCGCAGGGGGGCCTTACGCCCCCCTCGGCCTGCGGCCTCACCCCCCGAGGATATTTGAACAGAGAAGAATTGGCACAAGGCCACCCCTTTCTCCTTTGTCCAAATATCCTGGGGGTTTGGGGGTGAAACCCCCTGCCCGAGCCGCAGCGCGCCTGCGCGAAGGCGAGACAAAAGAAATGAGGGCAAGGCCGCACCGGCCTTGCCCTCGCAATATGATTAGCGCAACTCCGCAGGCAAAAGCGCCTCGGGCAGGTTCTGATAGCTCACCGGCCGCAGCCAGCGGCGGATCGACATCGTCCCCACACTCGTCGCGCCGAAATTGGTGGAGGCGGGGTAAGGCCCGCCATGCACCATCGCCTCGCAGACCTCCACGCCCGTGGGAAAGCCGTTGGCCAGCACCCGGCCCGCCTTCCGCTCCAGCACAGGCATCAGCCGCCGCGCCAGATCGGTATCGCCTGCATCCATCTGCAAGGTGCAGGTCAACTGCCCTTCCAGCGACCGCGCCACGGCCTCCATCTCGGCAAAATCCGCCACCCGCACGATCAGCCCGACCGGGCCGAAGACCTCATCGCCCAGCACATGATTGGCCAGCCAATCCTTGCCCGTCACCTCATAAATGGCAGGCGTCGCGCTGCGCCCGTCGCAAGGCGTGCTGACCACTTCGCGCACGCCACCCACGGCAGCAATCCGGTCACGCCCCGCACGATAGGCCGCAGCAATCCCATCGGTCAGCATCACCTGCGCGGCCACTGCCGCCACCGCCTCACGCGCCGCCGCGACAAACCCGTCCGCCTCCGGCCCGTCGATCATCAGCACGATGCCGGGATTGGTGCAGAACTGTCCCGCCCCCATCGTCAGCGACCCGACCCATCCCTTCGCCACCGCTGCCCCCCGCGCCGCCAGCGCGGCGGGCAGCAGGAAGACCGGGTTCACCGACCCCAACTCGCCATAGAACGGGATCGGCACATCGCGCCGCGCGCAAAGATCGAACAGCGCCCGCCCGCCCGCCAGCGACCCGGTAAACCCCACCGCCGTGATCAGCGGATGGGTCACCAGCGCCACGCCAAGATCGTTACCCACCCCCTGGATCAGGCTGAACACCCCCGGATGCAGGCCGCAGGCCGCCACAGCCGCTGCCACCGCCTGCGCCACGATCTCGCCCGTCCCCGGATGGGCCGGATGCCCCTTCACGATCACAGGGCAACCCGCCGCAAGGGCAGAGGCCGTGTCACCCCCCGCCGTCGAGAAGGCCAAGGGAAAGTTCGACGCCCCGAACACCGCCACAGGCCCCACCGGGCGCTGCATCATCCGGATATCCGGGCGCGGCAAAGGCTGGCGGTCCGGCAGGGCGGTATCATGGCGCACATCCAGATAGGCATCGGAAAGGATATGCCGCGCGAACAGACGCAGCTGCCCGGTCGTGCGCCCCCGCTCGCCGTCAAGCCGCGCCGCTGGCAGGCCGGTTTCGGCCGTGCCGATGGCGGTCAACTCCGCGCCACGCGCTTCGATCTCATCTGCGATCCGCTCCAGAAACGCCGCCCGTTCGGCCCGCGCCAGCGCGGAATAGGACCAGAACGCCGCCTCTGCCGCCTGCACCGCACGGTCCACCTCAGCTGCGCCACCGCTGGAAAACACCTGTCCCGCCCCGCTTGCGGGTGTCGAGGTGAACGTGTCCGCACCTCCCACCCAGTCCCCGGCAATCAGATGTTTTCCGTTCAGCATGGCCCGGCCTCCCTGGCAAGTCTTGGCAGCAATGATCCGCTGCCCACATGCCACCTTCACAGACGAAGGAAAAGCCAAACCCGCCATGGCCCCGGGCCCTACCCCCGTCTGGGCGCCATTTCACCCTTTTCCGGGGCTGCGTCCTTCCCATCCTGCAATCCGGCACTGCCATAAAGCCGCCGATGCCACGCATCCGGCAATCGCCCGCGCAACCACTGCCCCAAGGCCAGCAAGGCCCCCCCGGCCAGCATCGGCAGCCCCATGCCCAACGCCATCAACGCCCAAACCGACGTCACGCCGAAGTGGATCGCGCCCAGCAGCACGATGAAATGCAGAAAATAGATCATCATCGACAAAAAGGCGATGTTCACCGGCAGGCGCGGCACGTTCGTCCGCAGCGCGACAAGAAGCACCATCAGCGAAAAGGCCACCGACAGGAACGGAAACTCTGGCGGGGCAAAGATGCTCAGCCCGAACAGATGCAGTGACAGCCCCGCCTCGGCCAGCCGCAGCAGCGCCAGCACGCCCAGAATTGCCCAGGCCTGCCGCACACCCGGCAGCCAGTCCGTTCCCCGTCTGCGGATACGATCTGCCACCAGATAGCCGATGACCACAAAGGGAAACTCGAAGAACACCCCGTTGCGCCAGGTGTGCATCGACACCCCCGCCTCACCGAAGAAACCCACCGCCTGCAGCACCGTCCCGCACAGCAGGAAGACAAGGCCAAGCGCCATCAACCACCATCGACCCTGGCGATCATCCCCCGCCAGCAGCAGCACTACCCGCAGCGTCACCAGCGCCAGCATCAGCGCCGCCATGTACCAAAGATGGACCGGCCCGAAGATCAGCTCCTGCACCACCACGCCAAAGGTCGGGTCCTGCGGCCACCAGACCGGCAGATAAAGCGCAGTCCAGATCAGATAGAACAACCCCAGCCGGATCAGCCATCCCCGCGCGCTTCCGTGGTGAAAGGTGGAATGGAACAGGAAGCCGGACAGCACCGCAAAGGTCGGCACCACCGTGCGCACCAACCCCTGCCCAAGCACATAGGCCACCACCCCGCCCTGCAGCGTCAGCAACGTGGCGTGGGCCCAGACAACCCCCGCTGCAATGATCAGCTTCAGCACATCAATGGAATGGATTCTCGGCATCGGGATCGGCTACCCGGCAAATGGGGCGAAAATTCGATACCCGTCTGCCCTGCTGCGTGGCGACAGTCGCGCAAGATCCGGCTGCATCATGCCATGCCCTCAGAGCGGACACTCTGTCGGAAACAAGCGGCGATCGTCATGTTTGCATGCATCTTGACCTCCTCCGCTGCTCAACGCACGTCAGTCGGTAGGATGGCGGACCCGGAGCGATTCGAACGCCCGACCCTCAGATTCGTAGTCTGATGCTCTATCCAGCTGAGCTACGGGTCCATCGTGGGGCAGCGTTTAGCCCCGGTCATTCGGGGGTGCAAGGGAAAAAACGCAAGGCCCCGGCCTCATTCCGCATCACCGGGCGACAGCCGCTTGGGCAGGCGGATCTGGAACTCCGTCCCCTCGGCATCGCTGCGCGCCAGTTCCAGCCGCCCGCCATGGCCGCGCACCAGTTCCGCCGCGATGGCCAGACCCAGCCCTGTGCCGCCCTTGCGCGCACCGCCCTGAAACGCTTCGAACAGATGCTCCTTGGCGCGCGGCGGCAGGCCCGGCCCGGTATCGCCCACCCGGATCCACCAATCCTGTTCATCCTCGCCCGCCGACAGCTCGATGGTGCCGCCCTGGCCTGTCGCCTCGATGGCCTGCCGCGCATTGCGCACCAGATTGGACAGCACCCGATACAGCTGCTCGGTATCCGCCCGGATCACCAGCCCCGCCGGGACATCGTTCAGAAAGACCACCAGCGATTCCTCACCCGCCAGACCTTCGCCTTCGATCACATCATCGGCCAGCGTGCGCAGCGCGAAGCGCTTCAATGTCGGCGGCGGCTCCTCGGCCTTGCCAAAGGCCAACGTCGATTCGCACAAGCTCACCGCACGCGAGATCGACCCCACCAGCTTGGGCGCCGCCCGCGCCACCGCCGGATCGGCGCTCGCCCCCAACCTGTCGGCGAACAATTGCGCCGTGGTCAGGATGTTGCGCAGATCATGGCTGATCTTGGCCACAGCCCCGCCCAGTTGCGCCAGCCGCTCCTTCTGGCGCAGCGCCCCGGTCAACTGCGTCTGCATCGAGGCCAGCGCCTCTTCGGCCACGCGCAACTCCTCGACCTCGGCCGAAGGCGCGATCACGCGCCGCGCATCCTCGGGCGCTTCGGCATAGGCGGTCATGTGCTGCACCACCCGCCGGATGGGCACCACAAGCAACCGCTGCACCGCCAGAAACAACAGAAACGCCGTCACGATAGAAATCAGCGCCGACAGGAACAGGATCCGCAGCCCGTATTCGATCATCGCCACCCGCAGCGGCCCTGTCTCCATCGTGATCTCGATCAGCAGCCCCGCATCCTGCACCGGATTGCCGATCACCCGGATGATCCGGTTCTCGGGGTCTGCCAGCACGACAGATGCATCGCGGATCAATTCCCACGGCCCCGCCATCCGCAGATCGAACGTGTCATGGATCGGCGCCGGAATGGGCGAAGACAGCACCAGCTGCCGCACCTCGTCGCGCCGCAGCACCACGTTGAACACTTCGGCATTCTTCAGCAGTTCGGTTTCAAGCTCGGCCCCCACCGTCGCATCATCCGCCGCCAGCAGCGCCAGCGACGCGATCTGCGCCTTTTCCAGCCGCAGCAGCATGTAATCCGCCCGGAACCGCGCGATCGACGGCACAAAGATAAGCACTTCGGCCAGCATGACAAAGGCCACCGTCAGCAGCAGGAAACGCCCAGACAGCGTATTCAGAAACCTGCCCCGCCCGATCCGCACCCGCCAACGCCCCCTTCACCCGAACAGGTCTCGTGCCCGCCCATGGATCGTGGTCAGGGCAGAAAGCGCTGCACCAACCCCACGAACCGCTTCACCGCAGGACTATCAAACAGTTTGGGGGAAAAATAGGTTCCCGCCGCACGTTTGCCGATCTCCGCCAATGTCGGATAGGGCAACACCACCCCGGCCAGCGTGGCCACCTTCATCTTGGCCGAAACGGCCAGCGCCAGCGGTGCCAACACCTCGCCCGCATGGGGCCCAACCACCGTGGCCCCGATCACGCGCCCCTTGGCGATCATCACCTTGGCGAATCCCTCGCCCGCCCGCATCGCCTGCGCCCGGTCATTGTGATGAAACTCCGCCCGACTCACTGTCAGCCTCTCGCCCCAGACCGCCCGCGCCTCGGCCTCGCTCGGTCCCACCTGCGCCAGTTCCGGATCGGTATAGGTGACACGCGGGATATGATCCCCCCGCACCTTTGCGGGCAGGCCCAGCACCGCCTGCCGGATCACGATCCCCGCATGATAGCCCGCCAGATGGGTGAACTGCGCGCCCCCTGCCGCATCGCCTACCGCATAGACGCGGCGATTGCTGACAGACCGCAGGTTCGCCCCCACCGTCACGCCCTTGCCGTCATGCGCCACGCCAGCAGCCTCCAGCCCCAACCCCTCCAGCATTACCTTGCGCCCCGCCGCCACCAGCAAATGCGTCCCCGCGATCACCGTGCCATCGGCCAGCACCGCCTCCACCCCCGGCTCCAGCCCGCGCAACCGCACCACCCCCTGCCCTTCGACGATCCGCACGCCCTCGGCCCGCAACCGCTCCAGCACCACCGCAGCCGCCTCCGGGTCCTCCCGGCCCAGCGCACGGCCCGCCTCGATCACCGTCACGTCGCAGCCCAGCCGCCGATGCGCCTGCGCCATCTCCATGCCAATCGGTCCGCCCCCCAAAATCAGCAAATGCCCCGGCCGCTCCCGCAGGCCGAACACCGTCTCATTGGTCATGTAGGGCACCGTCTCGATCCCCGGCACAGGCGGCACCACCGCACGCGATCCCGTGGCAATCACGAATCGCCGCGCCACAATGCGGTTGCCCCCCGCCTCCACTGCCTTGGGCGAGATGAACCGCGCCCAATCCCGGATCACCACGCAGCCCAGGCCTTCAAACCGCTCTTGGCTGTCCACGGGGGCGATCCCCGCGATCACCCCCGCCACATGATCCTTCACCGCCCCGAAATCCACCGCAGGCTCCACCGCCGCGATGCCGAACCGAACTGACCCCCGCTGCGCCTGTGCCGCCTCCGCCGCCGCGATCAGCGCCTTTGACGGCACGCATCCCGCGTTCAGGCAATCCCCGCCCATCTCGCCGCCTTCGATCAGCACGACGCGCGCACCCATCTGCACCGCGCCCGCCGCCACCGACAGGCCCCCCGACCCGGCCCCGATCACGCAGATATCCGTCCTGATCACTGACTTGCTCTCTGGCACCCTCACAACTCCTTGTTCTGCCGCAGCGCCCGCACCACCATCGGCAACAGCCCCAGCGCCACCAGCCCGATGATGGGCCCGATCACATAAGGCTCCAGAAACACCCCGAAATCCGGCGTCCCGCCCGTGGCAAACACATCCCCCAGCCCCGACCCGACCGAGGTCAGCACCAAAGCCCCCGGCACGATCCCCAAGGCCGTGGTCACCACGAACTTGAACAGCGACACATTCAGCAGCGCCGGAATCAGGTTCGCCATGAAGAACGGCACGATAGGCGTCACCCGCATCAGGAACAGCACCTCCCATTCATTACGCGCCAGCGCGGCCCGCAGCCGCGCCACCTTGCCCCCCTGCATCTCGATCTTCGCCGCCAGCCCCGCGCCGAACCCGGCGCGTGCCGCCAGAAACAGCAGCACCGCCCCTGCCGTCGCCCCGGCAAGGTTGTAGAAAACCCCCGGAAACAGCCCGAACAAAAACCCGCCCGTCAGCGTGGCCACCGTCGCCCCCGGCAGGGAAAAGGCCACGATCCCCACATAGGCCAGCACAAAGGCCACCACCGCCAGCCCGTAATGCGCGTCCCGATAGGCCAGCAGCGTTTCGCGATGCATGGCCAGCGCGTCATAGGTCAGGCTGTCGCGCAGGAACACCCCCCCCGCAATCGCCGCCCCTAACAGGATCAGCGCGGGAATCATCCTCCCCCGGCTTTTGGGGGCATCGGGAACGGGGCGGGGAGCGTCGATCTTTTCCATGCGCCCAACCATGGCCAAATCCCCCCCTTGCCGCCACCCGCATCACGCCGCATTGAACCGAAGCGCCGCCTTTGCAACATTCCCGCCCGCTCTGGCGCGAAATGTTGCAGAAAATCGCTCTGCCTTGCGTTGACTTGCACACAAACCGCCCGTAAAGACCGGGCTTCGAATGAATATGGCGCTCGAATCCATTGGATTTGCGCTGCCCGACCGCTACGGAGAGCCGCAATGAAGCGTACATTCCAACCGTCGAACCTGGTGCGCAGCCGCCGCCATGGCTTCCGCGCCCGCATGGCCACCAAAGGTGGCCGTCTCGTGCTGGCCGCCCGCCGCGCCAAGGGCCGCAAGAAGCTGTCCGCCTGATCCTTCCCGGCCCGCCAACCGGGCCGACAAAAGGTGACGCCATGACACCGCCGGAGGAAACGGGCAAAGGCAGCAACGCCGAAACGCCCGGGGCTTCCCCGGCGGTTTCCTTTTGCGCCGATACCCCTGCCAAACCCCAGACCCTGCGCAAACGCGCCGATTTCCTGCGCGCTGCCTCTGCGCGGCGTCAGGGCACGGGCGGCTTCCTGCTGCAAGCGCGCAACCGCGATGACGGCAGCCCCGACATCCGCTTGGGCTTCACCGCGTCAAAAAAGATCGGCAACGCCGTCTTTCGCAACCGCGCCAAGCGCCGCCTGCGCGCCGTGGCGCAGCAGGTCCTGCCCGCGCTCGCGCGCCCCGGCTGGGATTACGTCCTTGTCGCCCGGCCCGAAGCGACGGTCACCCGCGCCTTCACCGACCTGCTCGACGATCTCGCCACCGCGCTGCACAGCGTCCACCGCGACAAGAAGGCATGACCCCCCTCGCCCGCGCCCTCGCCTTGCCCGTCCGCGCCTACCGTCTGGTGCTGTCGCCCTGGGTCGGCCACGGCTGCCGCTTCCAACCCACCTGCTCCGCCTATGCGCTCGAGGCGCTGGAACGCCACGGCGGCCTCAAGGGCGGCTACCTGACCGCCCACCGCATCTGCCGCTGCCACCCCTGGGGCGGCCATGGCTATGACCCTGTGCCGGGATCAGACCCCGACCATGACAATGGCAAATCCAGCGACGCCTGACCCAGCCGCCCGATCATCTGAAGCCCTTCAGATAACCGATCAGGGCAAAGACCAAAAACACCGCCACCCCGCCCCCGATAATCGAAAACAACAGGACGTTGGGATTCACCTCCAGCCACCGCGCAGCCGCATGGACCAGCAGCACAAAGGCCGCGAAATGCAGCACAAGGGCAAACTTGCCGATCACCTTATGTGCGGTAAACAGCACCATCACGCATACCCAAAAAACAATCACACCTTCCACCGAAACACTCATAACCTGCACCACTCCGGCCACCCCTGATTTTTCGCAGAAAAATCGTCCTGCGCAGCGCCGTCAAAACCAGATTTTTCGCAGAAAAATCGTCCCCTACAACTTCTCGAAACTGATCGACACATCCCCGATATCCACGCCAAAGCGCTTCATGTAGGCCCGGTTGAACAGCCGATCCTCGCTCTGCAACCACATCCAGTCATCAAACGAAACCCGCAGCGTCTCCGCCGTCCCATCCGCCGCAGGCACCGGCAGGTCAATGGTGTACTGCCAATTGAACCGGTCGCCCTTCTCCACCCCCTTGGCCACGCCAATCACACCGGGCGCTGTCCCTTCCCACGTCTCCTCCCCGGTTTTCACCAAGGTCCAGACCCGCTGCTCGGTCGATCCGTCCTCATAGACGAAATCCTCCACCAGCCGCAGCCGCTTGCCATCCCAATCGCCCGCGATGTTCACCACGAACTGCCGCCGCACCGTGCCGAAAATGTCCTGAAACTGGCCATAGGCCACCAGCCGCCCGTCAAAGAACTCTTCCAGCTCCAACTCGCGCGTCGACAGCGACTCATCCTCCAGCGATGGCTTGCCCGTGCAGGCCGCCAGCACCGCCAGCGTCCCCAGCATCATCCCTGCCCGCATCATCCGCTTCGCCATCCCATCATCCCCCATTTCTCCTGATACGCGCTACAGCCCCTCCCGGATTGCCGCGCGTGCGCCCTTCTGGCATAGCCATCCTGCACATTGGCGTGAAAGCAACCCCATGCTGGACGATCTCGACGATATCCACCCGCTGTTCCACGGCGCCCCCTCGACGACCGAGTTCAAGAAACTCCGCAAACGCATCGTGCGTGAGGCGCGCGAGGCGATTGAAACCTACGGCATGGTCAACCGGGGCGACCGCTGGCTCGTCTGCCTGTCGGGCGGCAAAGACAGCTATACCCTGCTCGCCGTGCTTTACGAACTCAAATGGCGCGGCCTTCTCCCCGTCGATCTCTTGGCCTGCAACCTCGATCAGGGCCAGCCCGGCTTTCCCGCCACGGTCCTGCCCGAGTTTCTCACGAAAATGGGTGTCCCCCACCGGATCGAGTATCAGGACACCTATTCCATCGTGATGGAAAAGGTCCCGCAGGGCCGCACCTATTGCGCGCTCTGCTCCCGCCTGCGCCGCGGCAACCTCTACCGCATCGCGCGTGAGGAAGGCTGCTCCGCCGTCGTCCTCGGCCATCACCGCGATGATATCCTTGAGACGTTCTTCATGAACCTCTTCCACGGCGGCCGCCTCGCCGCCATGCCGCCGAAACTGCTGAACGAAGACGGCGATCTGATGCTCTATCGCCCGCTGGCCTTTGTCGCCGAACAGGATTGCGAAAAATTCGCCCGCGCGATGAACTATCCCATCATCCCCTGCGATCTCTGCGGCTCGCAGGAAGGGTTGCAACGCATGCAGGTCAAGAAACTGCTGGATGATTGGGAAACCCGCTCCCCCGGCCGCCGCCAGATCATGTTCCGCGCGCTGATGAACGTCCGCCCCTCGCATCTGGCCGACCCCGCGCTGTTCGACTTTCTCTCCCTCGCCCCCGGCGCGGCCTCCGGCGATGCCGACGATGGCCTCCCGCCGATCCTGCGCTGATCAACTTTCCCGGCCCGCCCCCATGCGCACAGGCGAAAGGCCTTGACCTTTCGCCCCCCCTTCTGTTCAAGCAGCGCTGACTCATTTCCACCATTGGCGGCAGTCTCTCCCTATGGAAGATCAGAACAAGAACCTCCTCCTCGCAACCGTATTGAGCTTCGTCGTGATCCTCGTATGGTTCGTGCTCTTCCCGCCGCCCGAAGCGCCGCCGGTCGATCCGAACGCCCCCGCGGCCATCACCCAGACCGAGGCACCGGCAACGGTTGCCACGCCCGATGGCAGCGCGACAGCCACCGCCACCGCCGAGGCGGCAGAACCCCTGCCCGAAGCTCCGCGCCTGACGGTCGACACGCCGGAACTCGTCGGCTCCATCTCGCTCTTGGGCGGCCGCATCGATGACCTGTCGCTGAAAAGCTACAAGGAAACGCTGGAACCCGACTCGCCCATCGTCCGCCTCCTCTCGCCCGTGGGCGAAGAGCACCCCTATTACGCCGTCTTCGGCTGGGGTCCGGGCACCGGCCTGACGGCCGATGACGTGCCGGGTGCGAAAACCGAATGGCGCATCGCCGAAGGCGGCACCCTGTCGCCCGGCGAACCCGTCACGCTGACATGGTCCAACACCAAGGGCATGACCTTCACCCGCGAAATCTCGGTCGATGAAAACTTCATGTTCACCGTCACCGACACCGTCCAGAACGCCGGCGGCACCGCCGTCTCGCTCTTCCCCTACGGCATCGTCGCCCGCCACGGCCAGCCGACCGGCCTGCAGAACTTCTTCGTGCTGCACGAAGGCATGGTCAGCCGCACCGACGGCACCCTGACCGAACAGAAATACAAAGACTTGACGGAACTGCCCGTCGTCGCCCGCGAAGGCGCGCAGGCCGAGGTGGTAGATGCCGGCGCCGATGGCTGGATCGGCTTTACCGACAAATACTGGATGACAACGCTGATCCCCGAACAGGGCACGCCGTTCACCGCTGTCACCAAATACGTCCCCGGCGCCGACATCTACCAGACCGAAACCCGCAAACCCGTGCAGGAACTGGCCGCAGGCGGCACTGTCACGTCCTCCACCCGCCTCTTCGCGGGCGCCAAGGAATGGGCCACGATCCGCGCCTATGAACGCGATCAGGGCATCCCTGGCTTCATCGATTCCATCGACTGGGGCTGGTTCTTCTTCCTGACGAAACCGATCTTCGCCGTGCTGCACTGGCTCAACGCGCTGATCGGCAACATGGGCCTCGCCATCATCGGCCTAACCTTCTTCCTGAAATTCCTCGTCCTGCCGCTGGCCTACAAATCCTATGTCAGCATGGCCAAGATGAAGGAATTGCAGCCGGAGCTTGAGGCGCTCAAGGAACGTGCGGGCGATGACAAGCA
Source organism: Variovorax paradoxus (assembly GCA_943370085.1). GTDB lineage: Bacteria > Pseudomonadota > Alphaproteobacteria > Rhodobacterales > Rhodobacteraceae > Paragemmobacter. Next base: position 13,654 of record CALRPT020000024.1, read on the forward strand.
AAAGCTGCAAAAGGAAATGATGCAGCTTTACAAGGATAAAAAGGTGAACCCCGCTGCGGGGTGCCTGCCGATCCTGATCCAGATCCCGATCTTCTTTGCGCTCTACAAGGTGATCTTCGTCACCATCGAATTGCGCCACGCGCCCTTCTTCGGCTGGCTCACCGATCTCTCGGCCCCCGATCCGTCGTCGATCTTCAACCTCTTCGGCCTGCTGCCGTGGGACGCGCCGGCACATGGCACGATCCTCGCGCTGATCTTCATCGGCATCCTGCCCATCCTCCTGGGCATCACCATGTGGCTGCAACAGAAGCTGAACCCCGCGCCCACCGATCCGATCCAGCAACAGGTCTTCGCCTGGATGCCCTGGATCTTCATGTTCATGCTGGGCGGCTTCGCTTCGGGTCTCGTGGTCTACTGGATCACGAACAACATCATCACCTTCTCGCAGCAATACCTCATCATGCGCAGCCACGGGCACAAGCCCGACATCTTCGGCAACATCAAATCCGGCATGAAGAAAAAGGAACCGGTCCCCGTGGCCGACAAATCCAAAAAGGCCAAGAAATGACAGGCGGGCGGCTGGCCCATATCTGCCGCCACCCGATCAAGGGACACGGACGCGAAACCCTCGCGTCCGTTCGTCTTTCAGCGGGCGCCTGCCTGCCATGGGACAGGCACTGGGCCGTCGCCCATGACGCGGCCAAGCTGACCGATGGCTGGAACCCTTGCATGAACTTCGCACGCGGCGCCAAGGCCTACGCCCTCAACGCGATCGAATCCGATCTGGATGAGGCAACCGCAACCGTCACCCTGCGCCACCCCGACCGGGGCGCACTCACCTTCCGCCCCGACGATGCCGCCGATCTGCCGCGCTTTCTGGATTGGGTCCGCCCCCTCAACCCCGAAAACCGCGCCCAGCCCGCCCGCATCGTGACAGCCGGCCGCGGAATGACAGACAGCGATTTCCCCTCCATCTCCATCCTCAACTTGGCCTCCCTCGCCGACCTCTCCACCCGCATCGGGCAGGATCTGTCGATCCACCGCTGGCGCGGCAACCTCTGGCTCGACGGCGCGCCCGCATGGGCCGAATGGGATTGGGTCGGCCGCGACATCCGCATCGGCACCGCCATCCTGCATGTGCAGGAACGCATCACCCGCTGCATGGCCACCACGGTCGAGCCTGCCACCGGCCACAGCAACGCCGACACGCTCGGCGCCCTTGAACGCAATTACGGGCATCAGGATTTCGGCCTCTACGCCATCGTCCTCGAACCCGGCACCATCGCCACAGGCGATGAATGGACCCTCGCATGACCGGCCTGCAATTCACCCTCGCCCCCGACCCCACCGATGAGGCGCGCGAACAAGGCCGCCTCCTCTTCGCCGGACCCGTCACGTTCGTCAAAGGCGTGGTCGCCATGTCCGGCCTGCCCTCGGCAGATCGGCTTGAGGTCTGCTTCGCCGGCCGCTCCAACGTCGGCAAATCCAGCCTGATCAACGCGCTCACAGGCCGCAAGACCCTCGCCCGCGCCTCCAACACGCCGGGCCGCACGCAGGAAATCAACTACTTCGCCCTGGGCGAACACCGCTACATGACCGACCTTCCCGGTTACGGCTATGCCGAGGCCCCGGTCGCCATAGTTCGCAAATGGCAGGAACTGCTGAAATCCTATCTCGCCGGTCGCCAGACCCTGCGCCGCGCCTTCGTGCTGATCGACACCCGCCACGGGGTGAAGGCGGTGGATGAGGAGATTCTCACCCTCCTCGACCGCTCCGCCGTCACCTTCCAATGCGTGCTGACCAAGGCCGACAAGGTGAATGCAGAAACGCGCGAAGCCTCCATCGCGCAGGTCAAGGCCGCACTCGCCAAACACCCCGCCGCCTATCCTGAACTGGTCGTGACCTCGTCGGAAAAGGGCGACGGCATCGAAACCCTCCGCGCCATCATCGCCACGTTGGAATGACGCCCCCCCTTCTCCCTCCCCCTGCAAGGGGGAGGGCCGGGGTGGGGGTCACCTCCACACAAGCGCACCCTTAACCAAATTCGCGCGCCCGACCCTGCCCGAATTTGTATGCACCACCGTCTGCACCGCCGTCTGCACCAGCAGCGGCACAGTCTCACACATGCTGCGCGCCGTTCACCTGTATCTCGGCACCAGAGATGTAGGACGACTGATCCGAACACAGAAACCAGATCGCATCCGCCACTTCGCGCGGCTGTCCCAAGCGCTGCATCGGCAACTGTTCAACGATCTTGTCCGTCCCCGGTGACAGGATCGCCGTCTCGATCTCGCCCGGCGCAATGGCATTGACCCGCACCCCTAAGGGCCCGAAATCATGCGCCATTTCCCGCGTCAGCGCCGCAAGCGCCGCTTTCGATGTGGAATAGGCCGCCCCCGCAAACGGATGCACCCGCCCCCCGGCGATCGAGGTGACATTCACCACGCATCCCTGCGCGGCCGACAATTCCGCCTGCAACCCCCGCGCCAAGACGATCGACGCAAAGAAGTTCACATGGAACACCTGCCCCCATGTCCTCAGATCCGTTTCCAAAGTGTTAAGGCGCTTGCCGCCCTCCCCCTTCGGGCTGATCCCCGCATTGTTCACCAGCGCATGTAACCGCCCGTTTATCTTGGCTTTTATCGTCTCGATGGCGGCGATGGTCTTGTCCGGGCTGGCCAGATCAATCTGGATATGGTTCTCCTCGCCCCCCGGCCAGGGGCAGCGCTCGTCAAAGGGATGCCGCGAACAGGTCAGCACCCGCCACCCCTCGGCCGAGAACCGCTTTACCGTCGCATGTCCGATCCCACGCGAAGCCCCTGTCAACACGAGGGTTTTCTGCTCTGCCATCCGATTCACCACCTGTTCGTTGCACCCATCTTCGCCGCTTTGGCAGCGGAAAGCCATTGCCGCTTGGCAGGCGCGTCGCCACGCATTACCAAGACGCAACCCGCGCCAGAGGCCCCCATGAAACTGCAGACGAGCACCATGTCCGACGCCGCCAACACCGCCAAGATGCTGTCCGAAGCCCTGCCCTATCTGCAACGCTACGCAGATGCCGTGGTCGTGGTGAAATTCGGCGGCAATGCCATGGGCGACGATGCCGCCATGGCCGAATTCGCCCGCGACGTGGTGCTGATGCGGCAGGTCGGCGTGAACCCCGTGGTCGTCCACGGCGGCGGGCCGATGATCAACGACATGCTTGAAAAGCTTGGGATAAAATCCAACTTCGTGCGCGGCAAACGGGTCACCGACAAGGCCACCGTGCAGGTGGTAGAGATGATCCTGTCCGGCCTCGTGAACAAGCGCATCGTTCAGGCCATCATGGATGCGGGCGGCCGCGCCGTGGGCATTTCCGGCAAGGATGACGATCTGATGGTCTGTGAGGCCGACGATCCCGAACTGGGCTTCGTCGGGCGGCCCGTAGAGATGAACGTGCAGGTCCTGCGCGATCTCTACAACGCAGGCATCATCCCCGTCGTGGCCCCCGTGGCCACCGGCATGGCCGATAATGAAACCTTCAACGTCAATGGCGACACCGCCGCCGGGGCCATTGCCGGGGCGCTCAAGGCCGACCGCCTGCTGCTGCTCACCGATGTTGCAGGCGTCAAGAACGCTGCGGGCGAGGTGATGACCCAGATCACCCCCGAAGAAGTCCGCCAGATGACAGCCGATGGCGTGATCGCCGGCGGCATGATCCCCAAGACGGAAACCGCGCTGGCGGCCCTCGCCGAAGGCGTCCGCGCCGTGACCATCCTCGATGGCCGCGTCCCGAACGCCTGCCTGATGGAACTGTTCACCGACCACGGTGCAGGATCACAGATCCGCTCCACCGAACCCCGCGTGAAACCGCGCGTGAAACGGTGACACTGGACGATCTTCAGCCTGCCCTCGCCGCCCATCACCTCACCGTGCTGGGCGGCTTTCATCCGGGCACTGACGACGCCACGCCCCCCGGCACCCAGACCCTCCTCCTCCTCGGCCCCGCCGAGCCGGGCTTCTGGCCCCACCTCACCGCGCAGCCCGAATGGCTGGACGGGCACCCCGATCCCGTCGACCGCTGGTCGCGCCGGGTGATCGGCCGCCTCGCCTGCGATCTGGGGGCCAAGGCGCTGTTCCCCTTCGGCGGGCCACCCTACCACCCGTTCTACAAATGGGCGCTGCGCACAGGGCGCACATGGGACAGCCCCGTCCGCCTGCTCGTCCATGCAGACCAAGGCCTGATGGTCAGCTTCCGCGGCGCGCTCGCGCTGAAGGACCACCTCGCCCTTCCCCCGCCACCCCCCAAACCCTGCGACACCTGCGCCCAGCCCTGCCTGACGGCCTGCCCCACGCAAGCCCTCACCGCCAGCGGATACGACGTCCCCGCCTGCCACGCCTTCCTCGACACCGCCCCCGGCGCGGATTGCATGGAATCGGGCTGCATCGTCCGCCGCGCTTGCCCCCTGTCACAACGCTATGCAAGACTTCCCCAACAGTCGGCCTATCACATGCGCCGATTCCACGGGGGGCAAACACCACGATGAAGCGGCTGATCCTGACACGCCACGCGAAATCCAGCTGGGATGATCCACTCACCCCGGATCACGACCGCCCCTTGAACGAACGCGGCAAGGCCGCCGCCGCCGATCTGGGGCAATGGCTCGCCTCGCGCGGCTATGTGCCCGACGAGGTGCTCTGCTCCGACGCGCTGCGCACAAGAAAGACATGGAGCGGGATCGCCCCCGCCCTGCCCGGCACCCCCATGCTGGAACTGAAACCCGCCCTCTATCACGCGGGCCCCGATGTCATGCTGGCCGTCCTGCGCCATGCCAAGGGCGATACGGTGATGATGATCGGCCACAACCCCGGCATCGCCGAGTTTGCCGCCCGCCTTGTGGCCCACGCGCCCCAGAACACGGAATTCAGCCGCTACCCCACCGGGGCCACGCTGGTGGCCGATTTCAACATCACCGACTGGGCCGATGTCACCTTCGGCACGGGTGTGGTGGATGATTTCATCATCCCCAGCGAAATCGTCGCCTGACGGTTAACCTTCTCTGGCGCGAACTGCCGTTCCCGCCAGCCACAAATCAAAAGGGGGTGCCAACCGGCACCCCCTTTTCGCTCTGTCCAAAGGATCAGTGGCCCAGAATCTGCGACAGGAACAGCTTCGTCCGGTCGCTCTTGGGGTTGTTGAAGAACTCTTTCGGTTCGTTCTGCTCCACGATCTGGCCCTGATCCATGAATATCACCCGGTTCGCCACCGCCTGCGCGAACCCCATCTCATGGGTCACGCACAGCATCGTCATCCCCTCTTCCGCCAGCTCGATCATGGTGTCGAGCACTTCCTTGATCATCTCCGGGTCCAGCGCCGATGTCGGCTCGTCAAACAGCATGATCCGCGGCTTCATGCACAGCGACCGCGCAATCGCCACCCGCTGCTGCTGCCCACCCGACAGTTGCCCGGGATACTTGTTCGCCTGCTCGGGGATCTTCACCTTGCGCAGGAAATGCATCGCGGTTTCCTCGGCTTCCTTCTTCGGCACCTTGCGCACCCAGATCGGCGCCAACGTGCAATTCTCAAGGATCGTCAGATGCGGGAACAGGTTGAAATGCTGAAACACCATCCCGACCTCGGACCGCACCTTGTCGATGTTCTTCAGGTCGTTGGTCAACTCCGTCCCATCCACCACGATCTGGCCCTGCTGGTGTTCCTCCAGCCGGTTGATGCAGCGGATCAGGGTCGATTTCCCCGAACCCGACGGTCCGCAGATCACGATCCGCTCTCCGCGTTGCACCGTCATGTTGATGTCGCGCAGCACGTGGAACGTGCCGTACCACTTGTTCATCCCGGCAATCTGGATCGCGACCTCATCCGAGATCTGCATTTTCGAACGGTCAATAGCGGCGTCTGACATGGCTAATCCTTAACGGTGATCGGTCTTCAGCTTGCGCTCGAGATGCATCGAATAGCGCGACATGCCAAAGCAGATGACAAAGAAGATGGCGCCGACAAAGATGTAGGGCTCCCAGTAGATGCCCTTCCAGTTGATGTCGGCCCGGACGATTTGAGTCACGCCTTTCAGCGGGTCCATCAGGCCCACAAAAGCCACCAGCGTGGTGTCCTTGAACAGCCCGATGAATGTGGAAACGATGGACGGGATCGAGATTTTCAACGCCTGCGGCAGGATGATCAACCGCTGCGCGCGCCAGTAATCAAGGCCCAGCGCATCCGCCGCCTCATATTGCCCGCGCGGCAGCGCGGCCAGACCGCCCCGGATCACCTCGGCCAGATAGGCCGCAGCGAACAGCGTCACCAGAATGATCACCCGCAGGATGATGTCGAAATTCGTCCCCGGCGGCAGGAAATACTGCAACAGCAACGATGCGGTGAACAGCAGGGTGATCAGCGGCACACCGCGGATAAACTCGATGAACCCCACGCACAGCGTTTTCACGATCAGCATGTCCGACTGCCGCCCCAAGGCCAGCAGAATACCGATGGGCAGCGAAAAGCCGATGGCCGTCACCCCGATGGTGATCGCCAGAAGGAACCCCCCGAACTGATCGGAGGCAACGGATGTAATCCCCCAGGGCAGCGCCGAAAACAGCATCTCCGTCAGCGGCTTGTCCAGAACCAACCACCAGGCCAGTGCCAGCACCACGCCGACCCCGGCCGCCGTCATCGGGCTTGTCCGCCCCACCAGCGCCAGATAGGCCACGCCCAGCACGACAAAGCCCAGCATCGCCACCAGCGGCAACCAGATCGACCCGCCCCACAGCAGCCAGAAACACAGAGCCGGATACAGCGCCGTGAACCACAGCAGCTTGCTTGAACCCGCCTGCGCCACGGCAATCATGCCCAGCACCACCACCATGGCCAGCACGAACACCACAAGCGGCGCCCCGGCCAGCCACAGCGTCACCAGCAGGAATGCCGCCACCACCGCCAGGATCATCGTCAGATTGCGCTTCTGCCCCGCAAACAACACAGGCCCCAGCGCCGCCACCAGCAAGCCAAAGGCCAGCACGGGCCGCCAGTACAACTCGGGCGGATAGAAGCCAAAGATGAACTGATGCCACCGCTCGCGGATCATCGCCCAACAGGCCCCGGTCACCCCTTCACCGGCCTGTGCCGCCACGATGGCGCGGCATTCCGCCAGCGACCCGGCATTCCACACCGAATTCAACCACCACGGCAGCGCCGCCACGATGATCGAATAGATCACATAGATGCCGACCAACGTCAGGATCGTATTGAACGGGCTGGAAAACAGGTTCTCGCGCAGCCACTTCACGGCCCCCGCTTCCCGCACCGGCGGTGCGGATGGGGCCAGCATCTCATTGCGCACAAAGTTGATGGGTGCCATGTCAGCGCGCCTTGATCTGAACGGAAGAGTTATAAAGGTTCATGACAGCCGAGATGATCAGGCTGATCGTCAGATAGATCAGCATCATCAACAACATGCATTCCAGCTCGCGCCCCGTCTGGTTCAGCGTGATCCCCCCCAGCGTGCCGCGCAGGTCAAGGTAGGATACCGCAATCCCCAGTGAGGTGTTCTTCGTCAGGTTCAGATACTGGCTGATCAGCGGCGGAATGATCACCCGCAGCGCCTGCGGCAAAATGATCAGGTTCATCGTCCGCCCGGGCCGCAGGCCCAGCGCAAAGGCCGCCTCCGACTGCCCGCGCGAGATGGCCAGAATACCCGCACGCACGATCTCGGCGATAAAGGCCGCCGTATACAGCGCCAGCGCCACCACCAGAGCGGTAAAGGAATGGGCTACCAGAATGCCGCCTTGAAAGTTGAACCCCGTCAATGCAGGCACTTCCAGATGCAGGCCCAGTGCAAGGCTCAGCGCGATGACAGGCCCAAGCAGCACAAGGATCGACTTCCACCAGGTCGCCGGCCTGTCGCCCGTCGCCTCCTGCTGCGCCCGCGCAGAGGCAAGGATTCGACTGTTCACCCAGATCGACCCACCGATGATCAGAATATAGGCCAGCGCCGTCAGGTTCACGCTCATGAACCCCAAATCCAGACTGCCCAGGGATCGGTCAAACAGCGGCGACGGGATATTCGTTCCCCGGTTCGTCACCGCAACCGTATCCCACAGGATCATCGACGCCGCAGGGGCCTCCCCCGCAGCCGCCATCTCATCGGTGATGCGAAAATCGCGCGGCTGTGGCGTCGTCTCCGACAGGATCACATAAGACAGCAGGATCCACAGCAGAAGCGGCACATTGCGGAACATCTCCACATACACCGTCATCAACCGCCCGATCAGCCAGTTGTTGGACAGCCGCAGCACGCCCACAACCACCCCGATCACAGTCGCCAGCACACAGCCGATGATCGCCACCACCAGTGTGTTGACCAACCCCACCAGCAGCGCGCGGAAATGGTTGCTGTCATTGGTGTAGGGCACCAGTTGCTGGCCAATGTCATAGCCCGCCCTCTGCCACAGGAAGCCGAAGTTGAACTCCTTGCCCCGCGTCGCCAGATTCTCGGCCGTATTGTTCAACAGCCACGCCACGAACAGCGCAAACAGGATAAGCACAAAGACCTGAATGGTGATCGACCGATACCGCGTATCATAGATCAGCATGGAGAGCCGGAAGGATTCCTTCGGCACGTCGCTGGCCACAGCCATGTATTTTCCCCTGTGTTCGTGCGTTTGTTCGACGCGAACCCCGGTGTTCCGGGTGTTCCTTCGGATGCCGCATTTTTCTTCGTGGCGCGGCCCGAATTGAACCGGGGGCGCCCGGAATAGGGCGCCCCCGATCAGTCTCAGATCAACGGAAGGGCGGTGCGTATTGCAGGCCGCCCTGCGTCCACAGCGCGTTCAGACCACGCGCCAGGTTGATCGCGGTGCCTTCGCCGATATTCGCGGCAAAGATTTCGCCATAGTTGCCGACCGCTGCGATCGCGTTCTTGAACGCGGCATTGTCCAGCCCGATCTTCACGCCCATGTCGCCCGACACGCCCAACAGACGCTTGGCTTCCTCATCCGCGGTGGTGTTCGCAAACTCACCCACGTTGGCCTTGGTGATGCCCTTCTCTTCGGCGATCAGCAGCGCGTAATAGGTCCAGCGGACGATATCGCCCCAGTTGCTGTCGCCATGGCGCACGACCGGGCCGAGCGGCTCCTTCGAGATGATCTCCGGAAGGATGATGTGGTTCTCTGCATCCGGCAGCGTCGCGCGGCTGGCGGCAAGACCCGAGGCATCCGTCGTATAGGTGTCGCAGGCACCGGCCACATACTGGCGCTGGGCTTCCGAATCGTCGGCCACGGTCACCGGCTGATAGCTGATGTTGTTCTGCTTGAAGAAGTCAGCCAGGTTCAGTTCCGTCGTCGTGCCGGTCTGAATGCAGACCGTCGCGCCGTCCAGCTCTTTGGCCGAAGACACGCCCAGATCCTTCTTCACCATGAAGCCCTGGCCGTCATAGTAGTTCACCGCCACGAAATCGAGCGCGAGCTCGCTGTCACGGCTCATGGTCCAGGTGGAGTTGCGGACCAAGAGGTCCACTTCGCCCGACTGCAGCGCGGTAAAGCGGGTTTCGCCCGTGGTCGGGACGAATTTCACCTTGGTCGGATCGCCAAAGATCGCAGCCGCAACAGCGCGGCACAGATCGACGTCAAAGCCAACCCAGTTGCCGCTCGCATCCGGTGCGCCAAAGCCGGTCAGACCGGTGTTCGAGCCACAGATCAGCTCGCCCCGTGCCTTGACCGCTTCCAGCGTCGCTTGTGCCGACGCTACGCCTGCAACCATCGTGGTCGCCGCGACGACGCCGAGGAATACGGATTTGTTCATTCTTACCTCTTCCTGAGTATGCCACCCATTTCCCGGGCGGCGGTTATCTTGTCCCCTGTGGCACACCACGGCGCCCCAAGGGCAGAACCGATAGGAGGTGTGCCTCTCCCAGTGCCTGACAGTTTCTTCCGAAGCGGTTTGAAAGGTCAAGCACTACCCAAAAAGAAACGGAAATCCCTGCCCAATCAATGATTTGCCTACCCATGATCGTGTTTCAGGCGGGGCTTGCCCGAAAAACAGGCAGGATTGTCACCCGCACAAAGCATAGAATCGACTCGCCTCACCGAAAGCGACACGACGAAAGGCCTCCAACTCGGCCGCCTCTTCATCCGCGCCCCATTGCTCGATCTGCCAGGCCTCATCCACCCGCGACAGCGCCCAGGCCTCACCCTCGCTCAACCGCCGCTCCGTCACCGCCAGCGCCAGCACCAGCGACCCCGATATCGCCACAAGGTCATGCAGCCCCGCCAGCTGGAACTCCGTCATCCCCGCCACCCGTGCCGTCAGCCGCTCCAGCGCGTCATACGGCTGCTCCACATGCATCACGCCCGCCGTCACCACCAGCCGCGCACCCAGCACCGTATCGGCCCAGTCCAGCACCGGGTCCCACCCCGCCGCCTGCCGCGCGATCAGCGCCGCAGGCCCCAGCGCGCGATAACACAGCAGGTCCGACTGGCCATAGGCCGCGATGATCTCCACCACTTCGTCGCGTTGCGGGATGATCTTGTCGATGGCGGAATTCGCCGCCCGCGTCACCGGCATGGTGGCGGGCTTCACCTCGCCCGTCTGGGCATCCCATTCCGCCGCAATCGCCTTTGCCATCGCCTGCGTCGGCACCACCAGCGCCGCCTTGGCGGGTGTCTTCACCGGCCGGCCGTCCAGCCGCACGGTGAACCCGCCGTCACAGGCCACGGCCTCCGCCGCCGTCCAGAACCGCTTGGCCTTCCATGCGCTCACTTGAACACCGTGAATGGATCGGCGGGCACGTCCTTCTCGTTCCAGTCCAGCGCCTTCCACGTCCGCGCCATATGGTCGGGCAGCGGGGCGGTAAAGGTCATCTCGGTCTTCAGCACCGGATGCTCCACCACCAGCATCCGCGCGTGCAGATGCAGCTTGCGGCTGATATCGCCGCCCACCGCCGCGCCCCAGCCATCGCCTTCGTTATCCGCATCCGACCCGCCATATTTGCCGTCGCCAATGATCGGATGCCCGATCTCGGCCATATGCGCGCGCAACTGATGCGTCCGCCCGGTGACAGGCTCCAAGGCCATCCAGGACAGCCGCGTCCCAAGGAACCACAGCACGAAGTAATCCGTATGCGCCCGCTTGGCATCGGGGAACTCGGCCATCTTCGCCGGATGCACACATAGCATCTTTTCCCCTTCGCCCCGCTTGCCATGGCCGGGGGCCTTCATCAGCCCGTATTTGATGCTGCCCTTCTTGGGGTTCGGCACGCCCGCCACCACCGCCCAGTAAATCTTGCGCGTGTTGCGGTGCCGCAGCGCCTCCGACAGGTTCCGCGCCACCCGATCGGTCCGCGCCAGCATCAGCAAACCGGACGTATCCTTGTCCAGCCGATGCACCAGCTTGGGCTTTTCCTTGTAGCCGAACTTCAACGCCTCACTCAGCCCGTCCACATGCCGCTCGCCCTGCCCGCTGCCGCCTTGGCTGGGCAGCCCGGCCGGCTTGTTCAGCACGATCATGTGGTCATCCATCCACAGCACGCAGTCCTGAATCATCTTGGCATCCGCCGCGCTGATCCCGTCGGGTCGGGGCCGCGCTGGCGCATTGGGATCGGGCAGCGGCGGCACGCGGATGGATTGGCCGGGGATCACCCGGTCCGAAGCCTTGGCCCGCCCGCCATCCACCCGCACCTGCCCCGTGCGGCACATCTTCTCCACCGCGCCTTGGGTCACATGGGGAAACCGCCGCTTGAACCAGCGGTCAAGGCGCTGCTCGCCCTCGTCCTCGGAAACGATCAGGGTCTGTACAGCGTTCATGTCAGGCTCCGTGCAAGGGTCAGGCCCGCCACGATCCCTGCCAGCGACAGGATAACCGAACCAAGCACATAGATGGCCGCCGCCCCCGCCTGTCCTCGCTCCCACAGGGTCAGCGTGTCCAGCGAAAAGGCCGAAAAGGTGGTGAACCCGCCCAGCACCCCGGTCATCAGGAAAGGCGCCAGATGGTTGCCGCCCTTCTTGGCCAGAACGGTGACGATCACCCCCATCGCGAAGCAGCCCGCGACATTCACGATCATGGTGCCCACGGGGAAACCGGGGCCGAACAGGCGGCCCGCTCCGACATTGGTCAGATAGCGCAAGCACGCGCCGATGGCCCCGCCTGCGGCCACATGGAAAAGGGTCATGATCATCCGTTCTGCATTGCGCCAAGGGGCCGGAATGTCAACCATGACAGGCCCGCCAAAGCCTGCCCTGCCGCTTCATCTTGGCCCAAATACCCAATTGCGCCCTCGCCCCCGGCACCACCGCCTGCGGTCTTGCGCCCTTCCCTCTCCCCCCGGAACAGGATGCCAAGGAGAGGGGGCCTCAGCACCAGCGCACCATTAACCACGAACGCGCCCATCACTCTGCCGGAATTTGTATGCACACCCGTCTGCACTGCATGTCTGCACTGAACTGCTGCACAGCCATTTTGCACCAAACCTTTGGCCGGATTACATAAATTAACGCTCGCCCTGCCGCTTTCCGCGCAGCTTGGCAAAATACTCCACCCGCTTTTTCAACTCCCGCTCGAACCCCCGTTCGGGCGGCGCATAGAAGACCGGGCGCTTCATGCCTTCGGGGAAATAGTCCTGCCCCGAAAACCCATCCTCCGCCTCATGGTCGTAAGCATAGCCCGACCCATAGCCGATCTCCTTCATCAGCTTGGTCGGCGCGTTCAGGATATGGCGCGGCGGCATCAGGCTGCCCGTCTCGCGCGCCGCAACCCTTGCCGCCTTGTAGGCCACGTAGACCCCGTTCGATTTCGGCGCAAGTGCCAGATAAACCACGGCATTCGCCAGCGCCAACTCGCCCTCGGGCGACCCCAGCCGCTCATAAGTCTGCCAACTATCGATACAGATCCCCTGCGCCTGCGGGTCGGCCAGACCGATATCCTCCACCGCCATCCGCACCAGCCGCCGCGCGAGGAACCGGGGATCCTCCCCCCCTTCCAGCATCCGTGCGAACCAGTAAAGCGCGGCATCCGGGTCAGATCCGCGAATGGATTTGTGCAGGGCCGAGATCAGATTGTAATGCTCCTCCCCCGATTTGTCATACTTGGCCGCCCGCCGCATCAGCCGCTGCGCCAGCGCCGCCCGGTCCAGCGCCCGCTCCACCTTCCACGCCGCCACCTGCTCCACCAGGTTCAAAAGCGCCCGCCCATCCCCATCCGCCATCTCCAAAAGCGCCTCACGCGCCTCACCCGACAGCGGCAGAGTACGACCCAGCTCCTTTTCCGCCCGCTGCGCCATGCGCTCCAGATCGGCTAGGGAAAGGCGTTCCAATACAATCACTTGCGACCGGCTCAGCAGCGCGGCGTTCAGCTCAAAGCTTGGATTTTCTGTCGTCGCGCCGACCAGAAGGATCGTCCCATCCTCCATATGCGGCAGAAATCCATCCTGCTGCGCCTTGTTGAAACGGTGGATTTCATCCACGAACAGCAGCGTCCCCTGCCCGTTCTGCCGCCGGATGCGCGCCTGTTCGAACACCTTCTTCAGGTCCGGCACCCCGGTAAAGATCGCGGAAATCTGCACAAAGGTTAGGTCCGTCTCATCCGCCAAGAGCCGCGCGATGGTGGTCTTTCCCACACCCGGCGGCCCCCACAGGATGATCGACGACAGGCTCTTCGCCGCCAGCATCGCCCCCAAGGGCCCCTCGGGCGACAGGACATGCCCCTGCCCGATCACCTCGGACAGATGCTTGGGCCGCAACCGGTCTGCCAGCGGGCGCGGACCCTCTGCATTCGGCTTTGGTGCAGTATCGAACAGATCACCCATGCGCCCAGCCTACCCCCGCAACCGCCTGCTTGAAAGCTCAGAAGCGGAACCGCAGCCGGATGGGCTGCCCGCCCCGGATCAGGTCGATCACCCAGACCCGCGCCTGCATCCCGGCCAGCGCCACCACATCGGCAGGCGTGGCCACCGCCGCTCCATTGATCCCCAGGATCACATCCCCCGGCAAGAACCCTGCCCGCGCGGCAAGGTCTTCGGCCTGCACCACCGCCACGCCCTCGGCCTGCATGGGCAGGTTCAACTCCTCCATCACTGCCGGGTTGATCCGCACCACCGTCAACCCGCGCAGCGACACATCCTCCACCACCGTCGTCTGGTCGCGCGGGGGATCATCCGGCGCCGGGGCCAGCCGCATAACCGCGCTCTGTTCCTTACCGTCACGCAGCCAGATCAGTTCCGCATCCGCCCCAACCCCCAAGGCCGACAGGCGGAACATCACCTCCTGCGGCGTGTTGGTCGGCGCGCCACCCAGCGACAGGATCACATCCCCCGCCTGCAGGCCCGCCGCGGCAAAGGGGCTCTGCGGATGCAACTCTGACACCAGCACCCCATCCGGCCGCGCAAGACCCAGCCCCTCGGCCAGCGCTGCATCCATCGCCTGCCCCGTCACCCCGGCCCAGGGCCGGGCAAAGCGCGTGGCCCCCGCATCGGCCTGCGCGACGATGCTTTGCACCAGATTGGCCGGGATCGCGAAACCGATCCCGTTCGATCCGCCACCCTGCGTCAGGATCGCGGTATTGATCCCCACCAGCCGCCCCTGCATATCCACCAGCGCCCCGCCCGAATTGCCGGGATTGATCGCCGCATCGGTCTGGATGAAATACCCCCGCCCATCCGCAACCTGCAGCGCTGACCGCGCCAGACCGGACACGATCCCCGATGAAACCGTCTGCCCCACCCCGAACGGATTGCCGATGGCCAGCACCAGATCGCCCACCTCAAGCTCATCCGAATTGCGCAGCGGCAGGAAGGGCAACCCCTCTGCATCGCGCAGGCGCAGCACGGCCAGATCGCTTGCCTCATCACCAAGGATCACATCCGCCGCGAATTCGCGCCGGTCATTCAGCACCACCCGAATCTCGGTCGCCTGCCCCACAACGTGATAGTTCGACACCACAATCCCGCCCGCGCTGACAATCACGCCGGACCCCAGCGAATTCTGCACCCGCGGCTGGGTTGGCCCCAGCGCCTCGAAGAACTGGTTGAAGAAGGGATCATCGGCAAAGGGGGACCTGCGTTCCTGCACGATCCGCGTCGCATAGATGTTCACCACCGCAGGGGCCGCAGCCTTGACCACCGGAGCAAAGGACAGGGCAATCTGGCCCTGCGTTTCCGGCACAACGGTCTGGGCAAAGGCGGGAACCGCACAGGCGAAGGCGATCACAAGGCAGAGTTTGCGGATCATGGGTCACTCCCTGACAAAGCTACCCCGATATGCGCCCGGTCTGCGCGGCGCACAAGCACCGCGCAGACCATCAGCAAGCCGCTACTCAGTGCATCCGTGTCTGCATGCTGATTGTCACACAGACGCTGCGCATCCCGCCCGTATCCATGACAGGCCCCGCAGGGATGCAGTCCAGCCCCACCCGCCGCGCCAGACGCGGCGCATGTTCCGGGATGATCCCCAACAGCGATGCCGCCCCCAATTCGCGGGCCGAGATCACCATTTCATGGATCAACCGCATCTGCACCCGCAGCCGATCCGCCGCTGGCACAAGGTCCGACACAAACACCCGGCTGGATTCCCAGATATTCGGGTCGACCGGCGCCTCGAAGTTCAGCAGGTCGCTCGGGATCGTGTCCAGCAGGCCACGCTGCGCATCGCGGATCATATAGGAATAGATGCCGCAGCGATGCACCGTCGGTGTCAGCCGCACCCCGGCCATGACCTCACCCCGGACATGCACCGCGACCCAGCGACTGGCGGGGGTATCATACTGATCAAACTCCATCCCATCCGCCTCGGGCAGTTGCCAGCCGTTGTTGCGGATGAAGGTGCGGTGGCGGGCGCGGAACAGGTCGGCAAACAATGTGCCATGGCTATGCAGGTTGTTGTAGGAAAGCGTCGTGACTTCCATCGTGGTCTCCTTCTCAGGGCTGGTGAAACCTGTGAAGGGATGGCCCGCGTCAAAGCAGCCTGTATTCGCGCGCCTTTCTGATCGCCTCAGAAGTCGTCCGTGCCTCAAGCCGGATGCGCGCGGAAACAAGCCGCGCCTTCAAAGCACTTTCCGAAATACCAAGTTTTTCCGCCGCTGCCGCATGCCGATCCCCGTCAGCCAGACATTGAAGCGCCTCGATCTGGGCCCGCGTCAGCTCGCTTGGCGGTTTTGCTTCGATGTGCAGCCGGATCGTGATTTCCCTCAGCTGCTCCAGTTCCGCCTCGTCAAATTCCCGATCGGATCGGGCAACGCCGACGATCGAACGCGAGGTGATGGGACCATAGGACGACACCGCACCGAATTTCAGACCGTGCGATGCGGCCTTGGCCATGACGCTAAAGGGATCAGGCAGGGGGATGCTGCTCCAGCGGGTGGTGCCTTCGATGCCGACACCCCAGAACACCAATGGATCCCGCAGATAATAGGAATGGCTGTTGTAAAACTCGGTCCATTCCGCCGGATAGGTGCTTTTATAAACCAGAGGACTTGCGTAGCGAATATGCAACCCGACGGAATACCCCATGGGGGCCAACTGATCGAGTTCCTCCAGCAACTGATTAACAACCTTTCTTTCCGACATTTCAGCTCTGCGCGAGCACGCCCCCTTTCAACCTAAGATTGCTACGCCCTTATCGCGCATTCGCACAAGAAGAAACATCTGCAAGATGCACTTTCTCGATATCCTCCAGGCCATTTGGGGCCAAGGCGGAAATCCCTTACCTTCCGACAAGCCCTGTGGCCAATTAGAAAAGCCCGCCTTGCGGCGGGCTTTGTGTCATGTTGGCAATCCACAGCAGGATATCAATCCTCGGCAGCGTCCTCGGCCTCGACGCGGGCGCGGTCAGCCGCACCTTTGGCCGAGGTGTCGCGGTCGACAAACTCGATGATCGCCATCGGGGCCATGTCGCCATAGCGGAACCCGGCCTTCAGCACGCGGACGTAACCGCCCTGACGGTCCTTGTAGCGCGGGCCCAGAATTTCAAACAGGCGCGCGGTGTGCATGTCCTGCTTCAGCTGCGCATGGGCCTGACGGCGCGCATGCAGGTCGCCGCGCTTGGCCAGCGTGATCAGCTTTTCGATGATCGGGCGCAGTTCCTTGGCCTTGGGCAGGGTCGTCTTGATCTGTTCATGTTCGATCAGCGAACCACACATGTTGGCGAACATCGCCTTGCGGTGTTCATGGGTGCGGTTCAGCTTACGGTAGCCGTTCGAGTGACGCATGATGGTCTCCTATCGTCTCGTTTTGCTTTGTGTTGCAGCCTGTGCGTGCAGGCCGCGTCGTTGGGGCGGAATGCCCAGGTCTTCCCCGCCTGCGCGGGCATTTCACGAAAGGCGGGGTTTCCCCCGCCCCCCGTATCAGAATTGGTCTTCGAAGCGCTTGGCCAGGTCTTCGATGTTCTCTGGCGGCCAATCCTCGACTTCCATGCCAAGGTGCAGGCCCATGCCCGACAGCACTTCCTTGATCTCGTTCAAGGACTTGCGGCCGAAGTTCGGGGTCCGCAGCATCTCGGCTTCGGTCTTCTGGATCAGATCGCCGATATAGACGATGTTGTCGTTCTTAAGGCAGTTTGCCGAACGCACCGAAAGCTCCAGTTCGTCCACCTTCTTCAGCAGCAGCGGGTTGAATTCGAGGCCCGCATCCACTTCGCCCAGCTTGGCCGATTCCGGCTCGTCAAAGTTGACGAAGATCGACAACTGGTCCTGCAGGATGCGCGCGGCATAGGCCACGGCGTCATCCGGCGTCAGGCTGCCGTCAGTTTCGATCTTCATCGTCAGCTTGTCATAGTCCAGCACCTGCCCCTCGCGGGTGGGCTGCACTTCGTAGGAAACCTTCTTGACCGGCGAATAGATCGCATCGATCGGGATCAGGCCGATCGGCGCATCTTCCGGGCGGTTCTTGTCGGCCGCGACATAGCCCTTGCCGGTATTCACCGTCAGTTCCATGAACACATCCGCGCCGTCATCCAGATGGCAGATCACGTGGTCCTTGTTCAGAACCTCGATCCCGTTGGATTCCGAAATGTCGCCAGCGGTCACAACGCCCGGACCCTTGGCCGAAATCGACAGGCGCTTCGGCCCTTCGACTTCCATCTTCAGGCTCACGCCCTTCAGGTTCAGCACGATGTCGGTGACGTCTTCGCGCACACCGGCCACGCTGGAAAACTCATGCAGCACGTTGTCGATCTGCACCGAGGTGATGGCCCCGCCCTGCAGCGACGACATCAGCACGCGGCGCAGCGCGTTGCCCAGCGTCAGGCCAAAGCCCCGCTCCAGCGGTTCGGCGATCACCGTCGCCACGCGCGCGGGGTCAGCCCCGGGCTTGACCACGAGTTGCGTCGGTTTGATGAGTTCTTGCCAGTTCTTGTGGATCATGCTTTCGCCTCCATACTTGTCCGCTGCCCATGTCCAGTTAGCGGCGGACGCCCGAGGATCAGAAATAGATGAGACGGGCCGCACCCGAAGGCACGGCCCGCCCATATGAAAAAGTGTCAGACGCGGCGGCGCTTCGGCGGACGGCAGCCGTTATGTGCCAGCGGGGTGACATCACGGATCGAGGTGATGTTGAACCCAACTGCGGCCAGCGCGCGCAGCGCCGACTCGCGGCCCGAACCCGGGCCCTGCACTTCGACTTCCAGCGTTTTCACGCCATGTTCCTGCGCCTTCTTCCCGGCGTCTTCAGCGGCCATCTGGGCGGCATAAGGCGTAGACTTGCGCGAGCCTTTGAAACCCATCGTACCGGCCGAGGACCACGAAATCGCGTTGCCCTGAACGTCGGAAATCAGAATCTTGGTGTTGTTGAACGACGAATTCACATGTGCCACGCCAGCGGCAATGTTCTTGCGTTCTTTTTTCTTGGTGCGCGCGGCGCTCTTGGTATCACGTGCCATGGGTGCCCCTCCTTATTTCTTCTTGCCAGCGATGGCTTTGGCGGGGCCCTTGCGGGTACGTGCGTTCGTGTGGGTGCGCTGACCGCGGACCGGCAGGCCCTTGCGGTGACGCAGGCCGCGATAGCAGCCCAGATCCATCAGACGCTTGATGTTCATCGACGTTTCGCGACGCAGGTCGCCTTCGACGGTGAAGTTCGCATCGATGAATTCGCGGATCGCCAGAACTTCGGCATCCGACAGCTGGTTCACGCGACGCGACGTGTCGATGTTCAGCGAGGTGCAGATGATCTCGGCATTATGCGGGCCGATACCGGTGATGTAGGTCAGGGCAATCGGCACCCGCTTTTGGGTGGGGATATTGACGCCAGCAATACGTGCCAAACGTATGTTCCTTTTCGTTGCGGTTCCGTGATGCCAGAACCTTTTTTCACAACTCCGGCTGCGCGGGCGATCCCGTGCCACCGATTCGATCTGACCAGCCAAGCATCAATATGGCCGGACGATTCCCTTGCGGGACGCCGTGCTTTATGGGCTTTTCCCCTGCCCGTCAAGGGCGCGGGGTGCCATTTTCAGGCTTTGTCAAGCACCGCCGCGATGGCCGCAGAAACCGCGTCCATTTCCGCCAACCCGTCCACCGTGGAAAGCTGACCCTTGGCGTAGTAATAACCGATCAATGGCGAGGTCTTCTTGTAGTATTCCATCAGCCGCTGCTTGAGCGACTCCTCGTTGTCGTCGGCCCGTCGCCGCAGGTCTGTCGATCCGCAGGCATCGCAGACACCCGCCACTTTCGTGGGCTTGGTCTGGTCGTGGTAGACCGCGCTGCAATTGCCGCACGTATAGCGCCCGGTGATCCGCGCCACGAGCGCCGCGTCATCCACCTGCATCTCGATCACCGCATCCAGGCCCTGCCCGGCGCGCGCCAGCAGATCACCCAGCGCGTCCGCCTGCTTCAGCGTGCGCGGAAAGCCGTCGAAGATGAACCCCGTGCCAGACGGCGCGGTGATCTTTTCCTCGATCAGCCCGATCACGATGTCATCGGTGACCAACTCGCCCCGCGCCATCACCTCGGATACGCGGCGGCCCATTTCGGTCCCGCTGGTCTTGGCCTCGCGCAGCATGTCGCCCGTCGACAGCTGCACCATGCCCCGCTCATCCACAAGCCGCTTTGCCTGCGTGCCTTTTCCCGCCCCCGGCGGGCCCAGAAGAATGATGTTGACCATGTCCCCCCCGCGATCAGCGCCGCGCCGGCGCCTTGGGCGCCGTCCGCTTCTTGCCACGCAGGTTCGATTTCTCGATCAACCCTTCATACTGATGCGCCAGAAGATGCGACTGGATCTGGTTGATCGTGTCCATCGTCACCGACACCACGATCAGCACCGACGTGCCCCCGAAATAGAACGGCAGCCCCACCTCGGCGATCAGGATCTCGGGCAGCAGACAGACCGCCGCCAGATAGGCCGACCCGAGCACGAGGATACGGTTCAGAACGTATTCCAGATATTCCTCAGTCTTCTTGCCCGGGCGAATACCGGGAATGAACCCTTGCTGGTTCTTCAGGTTGTCGGCCACGTCTTCCACCTTGAACGCCACATTGGCGGTGTAGAAGTACGAGAAGAACACGATCATCGCCGCCATCAGCAGCAGATGCAGCGGCTGGCCATAGCCCAGATAGGCCATCAGCGTCGACAGCACTGGGTTGGTATCCGACCCCGAGAAGGTGCCGATCGTTGTCGGCAGCAGCAGCAGGGACGAGGCAAAGATCGCCGGGATCACGCCCGCCGGGTTCACCTTGATCGGCAGATGCGACGACCCGCCGTCGAAAATCTTCATCCCCACCTGACGGCGCGGATACTGGATATGCACCTTCCGCAGCGCGCGTTCCATGAACACCACAAAGGCGATGACCGCGATGACCATCACGATGATGCCCAGGATCAGCGGCGTCGAAAGCGCGCCCGAGCGGCCCTGTTCAAAGAACTGCACCAGCGCCGCCGGAATTTCCGCCACGATCCCCACAAAGATGATCAGCGAAATCCCGTTGCCGATGCCGCGCGCAGTGATCTGCTCGCCCAGCCACATCAGGAACATTGTCCCGCCCACCAGCGTGATCACGCAGGCTGCCTTGAAGAACAGGCCCGGATCATGCGCCAGACCACCCGCTTCCAGCGAAACGGCAATCCCCCAGGCCTGAAAGATCGCCAGGCCCACGGTGCCATAACGCGTGTACTGGTTCAGCTTCTTGCGGCCCTGCTCGCCTTCCTTCTTCAGCTGCTCCAGCTGCGGCACCATCGCGGCCATCAGCTGCACGATGATCGACGCGCTGATATAGGGCATGATCCCCAACGCGAAGATGCCCATCCGGCTGATCGCGCCACCTGTGAACAGGTTCAGCATCCCACCGATGCCCTGGCTCGCCTCCGTCATGAACTCGCGCAGCGCCGTCCCGTCGATACCGGGCACGGGGATATAAGTCCCCAGCCGGTAGACGATCAGCAACCCGAGGGTAAAGAAAATGCGTTGGCGAAGGTCGGTCGCCTTGCCAAGGGCGGACCAACTCAGGTTCGCCGCCATTTGCTCCGCAGCAGATGCCATGCCCAGACTTCTTTCATGGAGGCGCCGCCGAACCGTTTTCCGGTCGGCGGCGCGGGAAAACTTGCCCTGATGTAAGCGGTCCTGCGACCGCTCACAACCGTTATTCGGCTGCCGCTGCCGCCGATGCCTTCACAGTGATCGACCCACCGGCTTTTTCGACCGCTTCGATAGCCGAAGCAGACGCGCCAGTGACCACCAGCGTGACCTTCGACGTCAGCTCACCCTTGCCCAGGATGCGGATACCGTCGCGCTTGGTCTTGGTCAGACCCGCGGCAACCAGCACGTCCTCGGTAATCTCGGATTTGATATCCAGCTTGCCCAGACCGATGAACTTCTCGATCAGGCCGAGGTTGACCACCGAGAATTCCAGACGGTTCGGCTTGTTGAAGCCGCGCTTGGGCAGGCGGCGGTACAGCGGCATCTGACCGCCTTCATACCCGCCAAGTGCCACGCCCGAACGGGACTTCTGGCCCTTGATCCCGCGCCCGGCGGTCTTGCCCTTGCCCGAACCCGGGCCGCGCGCCACACGCTTCTGCTTCTTGGCGGCGCCGTCATTGTCACGCAGTTCATTCAATTTCATGTCGCATACTCCTTGGCCGGAATGCCCATACCTGCGACGGATGAAGGGCAACGCGGCATTTCTTGTTGATTCTGTGCCCCCGAAGGATCACCGCGTGGCCTTATCCCACCAACCCCGCCTTGGCAAGCATAGTGACCCGCCCCTACCCTGCCGCAGGATAGCTGCCATCGGCATCATGCTTTTCCTGCCCGCTCAGCGCCGGGGTAAAGACACAGATGATACGCAAATCCGTCCGGGCGCGCAGCAGATGCGCCTCGTGCCGGTCCAGCACGTAAACCGTTCCGGGCCCAAGCGGCCACACCTCGCCGGTGGCGACGTTCTCCACCTCGCCCGCGCCTTCGATGATGTAATTCGTCTCGATATGGTTGCGGTATTCCAGACGCTGCTCCGTCCCGCCCTTGCACAGCGTGTCATGCAGTGAATAGCCCAACCCGTCAGCGGCCAGCAGAATCCGGCGGCTTTCAAAGGCGTCGCCTTTCACATGGGCAGCCGTGTCGATGATGGAGGCGAGCGTTCTGACGATCATGGCAATTCCCCTATGCGCGGCAGGGTCATCCTGCGGTCTACACCAACCATCCGCAAGACCGCTGCCTGCCTGCAACATGAGACGACCTAAAACAAAAGCGCCCCGGAAAACCGGGGCGCTTTGTTTCGGTCAGAGTCGGGTGACTTACCCGCGCTCTTCGATGATATGCACGAGGTGCGAGATCGACCGCACCATGCCGCGCACGGAAGGCGTGTCTTCCAACTCGCGCGTGCGGTGCATCTTGTTCAGGCCCAGACCTTTCAGGGTCGCGGTCTGCACGGCCGGGCGGCGGGCGGCGGATGCCACCTGCTTCACCACGATGGTTTTCTTGACTGCCATGATCACGCCTCCACTGCTTCAGCTTCGGGCTTGCGCAGAATCTCGGCCACCTTCTTGCCGCGACGATTCGCGACCTGCCGGGGCGAGGTTTCCTGCTTCAACCCGTCGATGGTTGCGCGGATCATGTTGTAGGGGTTCTGCGACCCGATGGATTTCGCCACCACGTCCTGAATCCCCAGCATTTCGAACACAGCGCGCATCGGACCACCGGCGATGATCCCGGTACCGGCAACAGCCGTCCGCATCACCACTTTGCCAGCGCCATGACGGCCTTCCATATCATGATGCAGCGTGCGCGCATCCTTCAGCGGCACGCGGATGAGCGAGCGCTTGGCCTGTTCAGTGGCCTTGCGGATCGCTTCCGGCACTTCCTTGGCCTTGCCCTTGCCAAAGCCGACACGACCACGCTGGTCGCCGACCACGACAAGTGCCGCAAAGCCAAAGCGCTTGCCGCCCTTAACGGTTTTCGACACGCGGTTGATCGCGACCAGACGGTCAGCGAATTCCGGGGTTTCTTCCGGGCGGTTGTCGCGGCGGTCATTGCCACGGCCTTCCCGGCGGTTGTCACGTTCTGCCATATGGCATTCCTTCACTCGTGGCGCGGCAAAGCGCCGTTATGGGCCAATCCTCGTGCACCGCGCATGGCGTGGGGCCGGGATCATCGGGGCGGCACCTGCGCGCCGCCCTCTGATATCAGAACTTCAGGCCACCTTCACGGGCAGCATCGGCCAAGGCCTTGATCTTGCCGTGGAAAATGTAACCGCCGCGGTCGAAATAGCATTCTTCCACGCCGACCTTCTTGGCACGTTCTGCAATCGCAGCGCCGATCTTGGCCGCAGCCTCGACGTTGTTCTTGCCAACGATGCCCAGATCCTTTTCGAGCGACGATGCAGCGGCCACGGTGACCCCCTTCACGTCGTCGATCAGCTGGACGCTGATGTTCTTGCTGGAACGATGCACTGACAGGCGCAGGCGCCCGTTCGACATCGCCTTGATCTTGTTCCGCACGCGCATGCGACGCTTGAGGAACAGCTCTCTTTTCGTGTTCGCCATGGTTGCGCCCCTTACTTCTTCTTGCCTTCCTTGCGGAAGATATACTCATCCTTGTAGCGGATGCCCTTGCCCTTATAGGGCTCGGGGCGCTTCCACTCACGGATGTTCGCCGCAACTTGTCCGACAAGCTGCTGGTCGATACCTTCCACAACGATTTCAGTCTGCTTCGGAGAGGTGACAGTCACCCCCTTCGGCACTTCGAAGTTGACCTCATGCGAATAGCCGAGCGACAGCTTCAGGATGTTCCCGTTCATCGCGGCGCGGTAACCCACGCCCTGGATTTCCAGGTCTTTCTTGAACCCATCGGTCACGCCAACCACAAGGTTGGACACCATGGAGCGGGTCATGCCCCACTGCTGTCGTGCGCGCTTGGACATGCCGCGCGGGGTCACCTTAATGGTGGTTCCGTCGACAGTCAGCGTCACGTCGTCGCCAGCGGTGAAGCTGCGGGTGCCTTTCGGCCCCTTCACTTCGATGGTCTGACCGCTGATCGAGGCCGACACGCCCTTGGGCATTTCGACCGGCTTCTTTCCAATACGAGACATACCACCCTCCTCAGAACACGGTGCAGAGCACTTCGCCGCCAACATTGGCGGACCGTGCTGCTGCATCGGACATAACGCCTTTCGGCGTGGAGACGATGGAAACACCCAGACCGTTCCGCACCGACGGGATGTCCTTGACACCCATATAGACGCGGCGGCCCGGCTTGGACACGCGCTTGAGCTCGCGGATCACCGGGGTGCCTTCAAAGTACTTCAACGAGATCACCAGTTCACCCTGGCCATTCTCGGTCGTCTTTTTCTCGTAGCCGCGGATGTAGCCTTCCGTTTCCAGCACATCCAGCACCCAGGCGCGCAGCTTCGAAGCCGGCGTCGCGACGGTGGATTTGCCGCGCTGTTGCGCGTTACGGATACGGGTCAGCATATCGCCGAGAGGATCGTTCATCGACATCTGTCTTCCTCCCTTACCAGCTCGACTTCACCATGCCGGGGATCTGGCCGAAGGAGGCCAGTTCCCGCAGCATGATGCGCGAGAGTTTCAGCTTACGATAATAAGCATGGGGACGGCCCGTCAGCTGGCAGCGGTTGTGCAGCCGGGTGGCGGACGAGTTGCGGGGCAGTTCGGCAAGCTTCAGAGTCGCCTTGAAGCGCTCTTCCACCGGCTTGGACTGGTCGTTGATCACCGCCTTGAGTGCCGCGCGCTTCGAAGCATGCTGCTTCACAAGCTTGGCGCGCTTCACTTCGCGGTTCACCATGGATTTTTTTGCCATATCTAGGTTCCTCGCGGTTACGACGTGAAGGGCATGTTGAAATGCTTCAACAGCGCCTTGGCTTCTGCGTCGGTCTTCGCGTTGGTGCAGATGATGATGTCCATTCCCAGAACTTCGTCGACCTTGTCGAAGTTGATTTCCGGGAACACGATGTGTTCCTTCAGGCCCATGGCATAGTTGCCACGACCGTCAAAGGACGTGCCCTTCACGCCGCGGAAGTCGCGGACGCGCGGCAGGGCGATCGTGATCAGACGATCCAGGAATTCGTACATCCGGTCGCCGCGCAGCGTGACCTTGCAGCCCAGCGGCATCTCTTCCCGCACGCGGAAGCCGGCAATCGACTTCTTTGCATAGGTGATGACAGCTTTCTGACCGGCAATCTGCGACAGTTCCTCGGCGGCCTGCTTCACCTTCTTGGTGTCCTTGACCGCTTCGCCGACGCCCATGTTCAGCACGATCTTCTCGAGCTTGGGGATCTGCATGTCGTTCTTGTACGAGAACTCTTCCTTCATCGCGGGGCGGATGCGCGTGGCATAGTCCGCCTTGGCCCGCGGGGTATAGGTGGCTTGGTCAAGCATCAGATCGCCTCCCCGGTGGACTTGGCGTAACGCACCTTCTTGTCGCCTTCCATGCGGAAGCCGACGCGGGTGGGTTTGCCGTTCTTGTCAACGATGGCCAGATTGGACAGGTCAACAGGAAGCGCCTTGGCAAGACGGCCGCCCTGCGACGAAGCCGACTGCTTGGTGTGGCGGATCGCGACGTTCACGCCATCGACGACGGCCTTGTTGTCCTTGGGCATGACGGCGGAAATCTCGCCCTTCTTGCCCTTGTCCTTGCCGGTGAGCACGATGACCGTGTCACCCTTCTTGAGTTTCGCAGCCATCAGAGCACCTCCGGAGCCAGCGAGATGATCTTCATGAAGTTCTTCGCACGCAGCTCGCGCACGACCGGCCCGAAGATACGGGTGCCGACCGGTTCGCCCTGATTGTTCAGGATGACGGCGGCGTTACGGTCAAAGCGGATCGACGTGCCGTCTTCACGGCGGACTTCCTTGGCGGTGCGAACGACGACGGCCTTGCGGACATCCCCCTTCTTCACGCGGCCTTTAGGAATAGCTTCCTTCACCGACACCACGATGATGTCGCCGACCGAAGCATAACGGCGGTGCGAACCGCCAAGAACCTTGATGCACTGAACCCGGCGAGCGCCAGAGTTGTCAGCTACATCCAGATTGGTCTGCATCTGGATCATTGGTTTACTCCCGACCTTTGGGAACCGTCATGATCGTAACGGTCCCAGGGTTTCGTTCGAGCGGAACGGAGGTTGCGGCTTACGCCTCGACAACCACCGTCCAGCGTTTCGTTTTCGAAATCGGCGCACATTCCTCGATGCGGACAGCGTCGCCAACCTTGAACTTGTTATGCTCGTCGTGGGCCCGGTACTTCTTGGACTTGCGGACGGTCTTTTGCAGCAGCGGGTGCTTGAAGCGGCGCTCGACCAGAACGGTGATCGTCTGCTCGTTCTTGTCCGAGGTCACAACACCTTGCAGGATGCGTTTGGGCATGTCGTGATCCTCTTATTTCGCGGCTTCAGCGGCTTTTTGCGTCAGCACCGTCTTGATGCGCGCCACATCCTTGCGGATGGCGTTCATGCGGGCGGTGTTCTCAAGCTGGCCGGTGGCCTGCTGGAAGCGCAGGTTGAACGCTTCCTTCTTCAGCGCAACCAGGCTGTCACGCAGCTGGTCAGGCGTCTTGGTCTTCAATTCCTTGGCGATCATGCGCCATCTTCCTTTTCTCAATCACCAGAAGACCCCTGCAATCGTCTCAGGGTAACCTTGAACCTGGTGGATCAATGACAAACCACCGATTCCGAGTCGCCCCGGAGCCGTGGATGCGCTGCTATACGGGGGGCGGGCCAGAAGGGCAAGCGCTAGTTTCGGCCTAAACCGCAAGGCCGCAAAAACAAAACAGCCCCCACCGTTTCCAGTGGGGGCAGGTCCTGTAGGGCGGGGTTCACCCCGCCCGACTTACCAGTCTTCCTTCGCGACGACGCGTGTGGTGACCGGCAGTTTCATGGCGCCCAGACGCAGGGCTTCACGCGCGATGATCTCGGACACGCCGTCGATCTCGAACATGATGCGGCCCGGCTTCACCTTGGCTGCCCAGTAATCCACCGAACCCTTACCTTTACCCATACGGACTTCGGTCGGCTTCGACGACACCGGAACATCCGGGAAAATCCGGATCCAGACGCGGCCCTGACGCTTCATGTGGCGGGTGATCGCGCGGCGGGCCGCTTCGATCTGCCGCGCGGTCACACGCTCGGGCTCGGTAGCTTTCAGCGCAAAGGACCCGAAGTTCAGCAGAAAGCCGCCCTTCGCCTCGCCGTGGATACGGCCCTTGTGCTGTTTGCGGAACTTGGTCCGTTTCGGTTGCAGCATTTCCTTCTACTCCCTTACGCGCGTTCGCGGTCGCGGCGCGGCGCACGCGGTGCAGCACCGTCCTGCGCTTCGGCCTGACGGCGATCATGGGCCTGCGGATCATGCTCAAGGATCTCGCCCTTGAAGATCCACACCTTCACACCGATGATCCCATAAGGGGTCTCGGCTTCCGACAGCGCATAGTCGATGTCGGCGCGCAGCGTGTGCAGCGGAACGCGGCCCTCGCGGTACCATTCGGTCCGCGCGATTTCCGCCCCACCCAGACGACCGGCGACGTTCACACGGATCCCCAGCGCGCCCATCCGCATGGCGTTCTGCACGCCGCGCTTCATGGCCCGGCGGAACGAAACCCGGCGCTCCATCTGCTGGGCGATCGACTCGGCCACCAGTTGTGCGTCCAGTTCCGGCTTGCGGACTTCGACGATGTTCAGGTGCAGTTCAGACTTGGTGAACGCGGTCAGCTTCTTGCGAAGCGTCTCGATATCCGCGCCCTTCTTGCCGATGATCACGCCCGGACGTGCGGTGTGAATGGTCACACGGCACTTCTTGTGGGGGCGTTCGATGATCACGCGGCTGATGCCAGCCTGCTTGAGTTCCTTGTGGATGAACTCGCGCATGCGCAGGTCTTCCAGCAGCAGATTGCCGTAATCCTTCGACTCGGCGAACCAGCGGCTGTCCCAGGTGCGGTTGACCTGGAGGCGCATCCCGATGGGGTTAACCTTCTGACCCATTATGCAGACTCCCCGACTTGACGCACCTTGATGGTGATCTCGCTGAACGGTTTCATGATCTTGCCGAACCGGCCACGCGCCCGCGGACGACCGCGCTTCATGACCAGGTTCTTGCCGACCCAGGCTTCGGCGACGACAAGGCTGTCAACGTCGAGGTTGTGGTTGTTTTCCGCATTGGCGATCGCCGACTGCAGGCACTTCTTCACGTCACCCGCGATGCGGCGCTTCGAGAAGGTGAGGTCGGCCAAAGCCTTTTCCACCTTCTTGCCCCGGATCAGACCGGCGACGAGGTTCAGCTTCTGCGGCGAGGTGCGAAGCATCCGGGCAATCGCCATCGCTTCGTTGTCCGCCACGCGGCGCGGATTCTTTTCCTTACCCATGGCTTACTTCCTCTTGGCTTTCTTGTCGGCGGCGTGACCGTAGTAGGTCCGCGTCGGGGAATATTCCCCGAACTTCTGGCCGATCATTTCTTCGGTCACATTGACGGGAATGTGCTTGTGTCCGTTGTAGACCGCGAAGGTCAGGCCAACGAACTGCGGCAGGATGGTGGAACGGCGCGACCAGATCTTGATCACTTCGTTCTTGCCCGATTCCCGTGCTTTCTCGGCCTTTTTCAGGACGTAAGCGTCGACGAACGGGCCTTTCCAGATAGAACGAGTCATGGATTAGCGCCCTTTTTTCTTGGCGTGACGCGAACGGACGATGTACTTGTCCGTCTGCTTGTTCGAACGGGTCCGGTTGCCCTTGGTCCCCTTGCCCCACGGCGTCACCGGGTGACGACCACCCGAGGTGCGGCCTTCACCACCGCCATGCGGGTGGTCGATCGGGTTCATCGCAACACCGCGAACGGTCGGGCGGATGCCCATGTGGCGGCGACGCCCGGCCTTGCCGAGGTTCTGGTTCGAATTGTCGGGGTTGGACACGGCACCGATGGTCGCCATGCATTCCTGACGCACCATCCGCAATTCGCCCGAAGACAGGCGGATCTGCGCATAGCCACCGTCACGGCCCACGAACTGGGCATAGGTACCCGCCGCGCGTGCCAGCTGGCCGCCCTTGCCGGGCTTCAGCTCGACGTTGTGCACGATCGTCCCGATCGGCATGCCCGAGAAGGGCATCGCATTGCCGGGCTTCACGTCGGTCTTGGCGCCGGCGATCACGCTGTCACCCACAGCCAGACGCTGCGGTGCCAGGATATAGGCCAGCTCGCCATCCGCATATTTCACCAGCGCGATGAAAGCGGTGCGGTTCGGGTCATATTCGATCCGTTCCACAACTGCCGCGATGTCGAACTTGCGGCGCTTGAAATCCACAATGCGGTACAGGCGCTTTGCGCCGCCGCCTTTGTGCCACATCGTGATACGTCCGGTGTTGTTCCGGCCACCCGTCTTTGTCAAACCCTCTGTAAGGGCTTTGACAGGGCGTCCTTTCCACAGCTCCGAACGGTCGATCAGAACCAGCCCACGCTGGCCAGGCGTCGTCGGTTTATACGACTTGAGTGCCATGCTCTCTGTCTTCCGTCAGCTAAGGGATCGCAGATGCGGTCCCGTGGTTATAGGGCTCCGAAGATCCCCGATTTCGGCCTTGTGCCCGCAGGCAAAACGGCCGGATTCCTTAAAAATCCACGGCCCCGGAAAACCGGGGCCGCCAGATTCGTCGGCTCAATATCAGAGGCCGGTGGCAACGTCGATAGTGTTGCCTTCTTCCAGCATGACATAGGCCTTCTTCTTGTCCGACCGTTCGCCTGCGCGACCGCGGAACTTCTTGGCCTTGCCCTTGGTAACAACGGTATTCACCGCTTTCACCTTCACGCCGAAAACCGCTTCCACGGCTTCTTTGATGGCGGGCTTGGTCGCGTTCATGGCAACCTGAAACACCACCGCGCCATGCTCCGATGCCATGGTGGCTTTCTCGGTGATGATCGGCTTCTTGATCAGGTCGTAATGTTCGGGTTTCACGCTCATTTCAGACGAGCCTCCAGTGCTTCGACACCGGCCTTCGTGATCACCAGGGTGTCACGCTTCAGGATGTCATAAACGTTTGCACCGATGGTCGGCAGCACGTCGATGCCTTCGATGTTGCGGGCAGCCAGCACGAAATTCGCGTCGACATCCGCACCATCGATGATCAGCACGCGCTTCCAGCCACGTTCCTGCAGGGTCTTGGCCAGCATTGCGGTTTTGGCTTCCGCCATCACCAGGCTGTCCACGATCACCAGTTCACCCGCCTTGGCCTTGGCCGACAGCGCATGACGCAGCCCGAGGGCGCGGAACTTCTTCGGCAAGTCATGGGCATGCGACCGCGGGGTCGGGCCCTTTACAACGCCACCCTTGCGGAAGATCGGCGCCTTGCGGGACCCGTGGCGTGCGCCGCCGGTGCCCTTCTGGCGATAAATCTTCTTGGTCGAGTACGAAACCTCGGCCCGGGTCAGCGTCGAATGGGTGCCGGCCTGGGCTTTCGCCCGCTGCCAGCGCACCACGCGGTGCAGGATGTCGGCGCGCGGGTCCAGCCCGAACAGCGCTTCGTCCAGATCGATGGAACCGGCCTTGCCGCCGTCCAGCTTGATCACATCATGTTTCATGCTTCACCCCCTTCGACCGCAACTTCCACGGCCGGAGCAGCAGCAGTCATCGAACGCACCGCAGCCGGACGCGGCGCGTCGGCGAACGGGGCCTTCTTGACGGCGTCTTTCACGGTGACCCAGCCACCCTTCGATCCCGGGACGGCGCCCTTGACCATGATCAGGCCGCGGTCGGCATCCGTGCGCACGACCTGCAGGTTCTGCGTGGTCACACGAACGGCACCCAGATGGCCTGCCATCTTCTTGCCCTTGAACACCTTGCCGGGATCCTGGCACTGGCCCGTGGACCCGTGCGAACGGTGCGACACGGAAACCCCGTGCGATGCCCGCAGACCGCCAAAGTTGTGGCGCTTCATCGCACCGGCAAAACCCTTACCGATCGAGGTGCCCGCGATATCCACGAACTGCCCGGCCAGGTAATGGTCTGCGGTGATTTCCGCACCCACGTCGATCAGGTTGTCCGGCGTCACGCGGAATTCCGCGATCT
Organism: Variovorax paradoxus; assembly: GCA_943370085.1. Taxonomy (GTDB): domain Bacteria; phylum Pseudomonadota; class Alphaproteobacteria; order Rhodobacterales; family Rhodobacteraceae; genus Paragemmobacter. The sequence goes on from CALRPT020000024.1 coordinate 45,108, forward strand.
TGCGCTTCGGGCTGACATTCGCCTTGGCGAAATGGCCCCGCTGCGCGGCCGTGGTCCGCTTGGCCTTGGCTTCGCCCGCACCAAGCTGAACGGCAGTATAGCCATCCTTCTCGGCGGTGCGCTGTGCCACGACCTGCAGGTTGTCAAGTTGAAGGACGGTCACAGGAACCTGCGTGCCGTTCTCCAGGAACAGCCGGGTCATGCCCAGCTTCTTTGCGATAACTCCAGAGCGCATGGTCATGCCCCCTTAAACCTTGATCTCGACATCCACGCCGGCCGCGAGGTCGAGCTTCATCAGCGCGTCCACGGTCTGCGGGGTCGGATCTACGATGTCGAGAAGACGCTTGTGCGTCCGGATTTCCCACTGGTCGCGCGACTTCTTGTCGATGTGCGGACCGCGCAGAACGGTGAACTTCTCGATCTTGTTCGGCAGCGGGATCGGGCCGCGCACTTGCGCGCCGGTCCGCTTGGCCGTGTTCACGATTTCCTGCGTGCTGGCATCCAGTACGCGGTAATCAAAGGCCTTGAGCCGGATGCGGATGGTTTGACCTTGCATCTTTACTTCCTTTTAGAACGTTGGGGTGGGCTTGCGCCCACCCAAGAGGTTCTGTTTGTGGTTATTACAGAATGATTTTCGACACGACGCCTGCGCCGACGGTGCGGCCGCCTTCACGGATGGCGAAGCGCAGCTTCTCTTCCATCGCGATCGGGGCGATCAGCGTCACGTTGAACTTCAGGTTGTCGCCCGGCATCACCATTTCGGTGCCT
>CALRPT020000025.1:0-45427 GCA_943370085.1 Variovorax paradoxus
GCCAAGTTACCAAAGTAACGTGACCCACAAACCGTGAAGCTGACACCTAGATCATCGGGCTTACACCCTACTAGGCCGATATGCTGCGATCAGACGCCGATGCGCCCAAACCGCCCACATATCCCTTCAAATCCAAATTTTCAAAGAGCGATCCAAAGACAAAAACATGAAGGGCGCCAGTTTCCTAGCGTATCCCTGCCAGCCTCATCTTCAGATTTTCCGGGGTTCCGCGTCGTTCCGGCGTCTGCCTTCGCTTCGCTTTCTTCCGTCACCGTCACGTTTCCGCTTCGGTGAGGCGGTGTTTACGGAGGTGCGCCGAAAGCCGCAAGAGGGAAAAATGCGAAACTGCGAACTTTTTTCGATTTCCCGGATTTATCCACAAAATCTTGGGCTTGGAGAAATTTTCGGCACCACGGACGCTGCGCTGCGGCAATAAACTGACGCCGGGCAGCCCGTTCAGGCGGTCTGCGCCATGGCGCGCTGCCGATTGCGCCAGAGTCGCGCCAACAGCAACAGGCACACTGCCCCAAGGTAAAGCAGCGGCTCCACCGGCCAGGCCTTCACCAGCACCACATAATGCAGCGCCCCGGCCAGTGCGGCGACATAGGTCAGCCGGTGCAGCCGCGCCCAGGCCGCAGCACCGAGTCGCCGGATCGCGCCGTTGTTCGAGGTGATCGCCAGCGGCACCATGGCGGCAAAGCCCACCATCCCGATGATGATGTACCACCGCTTGACCAAATCGGCCGCCATCTCTTCCCAGCGCAACCCCATGTCGAGCACGACCCAGGCCAGCAGATGCATCGCCACATAGAAGAAGGCGAGCAGGCCAATGGACCGCCGGAACCGGATCAGGTTCAACCCGGCCCAGCGCAAGGGGCTGATGACCAGCCCTGCCACCAGAAACTGCAACCCCAACTCACCCAGCCGCAATTCGATGGCCTTCACCGGATCAGGGCCAAGGCCATTGGTGAAGGTCAGCCAGACGATCCAGACAAAGGGCAACACCCCCGCCAGATAGACAACATTCACCGGGACGCGGCGGAGGAGTTGGTTTGCGCGGTCCATCAGAACTCTTTCGTCAGGTCCATGCCGGCATAAAGAGAGGCGACCTGCTCTTCATAGCCATTGAACATCAGCGTATCCTGACGCCCGGCAAACAGCCCCGCCCCGATGCGCCGCTCGGATGCCTGTGACCAGCGGGGGTGATCCACCGTCGGGTTCACATTCGAATAGAACCCGTATTCCGACGGCTGGAGCATGTTCCATGTCGTCTTGGGCTGTTCGGCCACAAGGCTGATCTTCACGATGCTCTTGATCGACTTGAAGCCGTATTTCCACGGCACGACCAGACGGATCGGCGCGCCGTTCTGTTTGGGCATCTCTTCGCCATAAAGGCCGGTCGCCAAGATCGTCAGCGGGTTCATCGCCTCATCCAGACGCAGGCCTTCGCGATAGGGCCATTCCAGGATGGGGGATTGCTGGCCTATCATCTCTTCGGGCCGTACCAGCGTTTCAAACGCCACATATTTGGCCGAAGGCTGCACGCCCACGCGGTTGAGCAGGCCCGCAAGCTCAAACCCGATCCACGGAATCACCATCGACCACGCCTCTACACAGCGAAAGCGGTAGATGCGCTCCTCCAGGGGCTGATCCTTCATTACATCGGCAAGGTCATAGGTGCCGGGGCGATCGACCATCCCGTCAATCACGATGGACCAGGGATCGGTCGTCAGCGCCGCCGCGTTGCGGGCGGGGTCTTCCTTGCCGGTGCCGAATTCATAGAAGTTGTTGTAGGTGATGATCTCTTCGAGCGTGTTCGGTGTGGCGTCGGTGGAAAACGCACTGGGCGCCGCGTCGATCTTGGCCAAAGCCGGGCGAATGCCTGCCGCCCCGGCCAGCGCTGCTGCCCCTGCCCCGGCGATCAGGGCGCGGCGGTTGAGGAACTGTGCCTTTGGCGTGACATCCGCCCAGCCAAGTTTCGATGCGTGCATTGCCGTCTCCTATCTTTGTCCCGTTACATCAATGTTGGCGGGCTGACGTGAAAAGGCAAAACAAAGCCCCTCACTTTTCCTATACGGGGATGAAACATCATCTGTTTCAGTAACGGCAGATAAATCTCGGTCACACCATGTTGAATTGAAGCGCAGGGATGGCCGGGCTTAGCCCGGAACGCGCGCTTGGCAAGATAGATTAACGGATGTTTCAACGACATCTGGTCGCAGCGGAGCCCCATATAAGGACCATGCCAATCATGGCAGAGAGATCGAACGGGAGTGACGCCTATGATCCGCAGAACCTTTCTTGCACTGACCACCGCCGCCGCGCTTGCGATGCCCGCTTATGCCCAGGACATGGACATTGTCGACACCGCAGTTGCCAACGGTTCGTTCACCACGCTGGCCACCGCGCTGACGGCAGCCGGGTTGGTTGAAACGCTGAAGGGCGAAGGTCCGTTCACCGTCTTCGCACCGACCGACGCCGCATTTGCCGCGCTGCCCGCTGGCACCGTCGAAGACCTGCTGAAGCCGGAAAACAAGGAACAGCTGATCGCTGTGCTGACCTATCACGTTGTAGCGGGCAGCAAGGTCATGTCGACCGACCTGACCGAAGGCATGACCGCCACCACCGTGAACGGCAAGGACATCACGATCACGCTGGAAGGCGGGCCGAAAGTGAACGGCGCCGTCATCTCGGCACCGGACGTTGCCGCGTCGAACGGCGTGATCCACGTGATCGACTCGGTCATCCTGCCGCCGATGTGATCTGACAGAATCTGTCATGGGAAAGGGGCGGTTTTCACCGCCCCTTTTCTTTTGCCTCAGGTCAATTCAGTGCACCACGGCCTGCGTCGGGCGTTCGCGGCGTGATGCGATAACGCGATCACCAACGATCAGCCCCTCTGCCCCGGCCGTCACCGAAATGGTCGCACCATCGAGGATGTCGCCGGCCAGCAGCATTTCGGCCAGCGGATCCTGCAACTGACGCTGGATCACCCGCTTCAGCGGGCGCGCGCCATAGACCGGATCATAGCCTTCATCCGCCAGCCATGCCTTGGCATCCGCATCCAGCGACAGGGTGATCTTGCGCCCTTCCAGCCGCTTTTCCAGACGACGCAGCTGAATCTCCACGATCCCCGACATGTCGGCCCGACCCAGACGATCAAAGATGATCGTCTCATCCAGACGGTTCAGGAATTCCGGGCGGAAATGGGCGCGCACGGCTTCCATCACATCCCGCTTCGCGTCATTCGCATCAGCCCCATCGGGCAGCAGACTGAGCGCCTGTGACCCGAGGTTGGACGTCAGCACGATCAGCGTCTGCTTGAAGTCCACCGTCCGGCCCTGACCATCGGTCAGGATGCCATCGTCCAGCACCTGCAGAAGCACGTTGAACACATCCGGATGGGCCTTTTCCACCTCGTCGAACAGCACCACCTGATAGGGCTTGCGCCGCACGGCTTCGGTCAGCACCCCGCCTTCGTCATAGCCGACATAGCCGGGCGGCGCGCCGATCAGGCGCGACACGGCATGCTTTTCCATGAATTCCGACATGTCGATACGGACCATCGCGGATTCATCATCAAACAGGTATTCCGCCAGCGCCTTGGTCAGTTCCGTCTTGCCCACACCGGTGGGGCCAAGGAAGAGGAACGATCCCAGCGGCCGCCCCTCATCATTCAGCCCGGCGCGCGCACGGCGCACGGCCTTGGCAACTGCTTCCACCGCCTGATGCTGGCCGATGACGCGCTTGCCAAGCTCATCCTCCATCCGCAGCAGTTTTTCGCGTTCGCCTTCCAACATCTTGGTGGTGGGAATGCCGGTCCAGCGTTCTACAACCTCGGCGATCTGTTCAGGGCGCACAGCCTCGGACACCAGCGCCTCACCTTCGCGCGCTTCAGCCTCCGCCAGGGATTTCTCCAACCCCGGGATGCGGCCATACTGCAATTCGCCCGCCTTGGCGAAGTCACCCTCGCGCTTGGCCTGTTCCAGTTCGGCGCGCGCGCGGTCAAGCTGCTCCTTCAGGTCACGCGCGGCATCCAGACTGTCCCGCTCGGCCTGCCACTTCGCGGTCATCGCGGCAGATTGCTGTTGCAGGTCGCCCAGTTCCTTTTCCAGCTTTTCCAGCCGGTCGCGCGATGCGGCGTCATCCTCTTTCTTCAAAGCCTCGGCTTCGATCTGCAATTGCAGGATCTGGCGATCCAGCTGATCGAGTTCTTCGGGTTTGCTGTCCACCTCCATCCGCAAGCGGCTGGCGGCCTCATCAATCAGGTCGATCGCCTTGTCGGGAAGAAAGCGGTCGGTGATGTAGCGGTGCGAAAGGGTCGCCGCCGCAACCAGCGCGGAATCCGAGATCCGCACCCCGTGGTGAAGTTCATACTTCTCCTTGATCCCGCGCAGGATAGAGATGGTGTCCTCGACCGTAGGTTCGTTCACCATCACGGGCTGGAATCGGCGGGCAAGCGCCGCGTCCTTTTCCACATACTTGCGGTATTCATCCAGCGTGGTCGCCCCCACGCAATGAAGTTCCCCCCGCGCCAGCGCCGGCTTGATCAGGTTGGCCGCATCCATCGCGCCCTCGGATTTGCCCGCGCCCACCAGCGTGTGCATCTCGTCGATGAACAGGATGATTTCACCCTCGGCCGAGGTGACCTCGTTCAGGATGGCTTTCAGCCGCTCTTCGAATTCGCCGCGATACTTCGCCCCGGCGATGAGTGCGCCCATATCCAGCGCCATCAGCTTCTTGTTGCGCAAGGATTCCGGCACATCGCCGTTGACGATGCGCAGGGCAAGGCCTTCGGCGATGGCGGTTTTGCCGACGCCGGGTTCACCGATCAGCACGGGGTTGTTCTTCGTGCGGCGCGACAGCACCTGCATCGTGCGGCGAATCTCTTCATCCCGCCCGATGATCGGGTCGATCTTGCCCTGCTCTGCCGCCTCGGTCAGGTCGCGCGCATATTTCTTCAGCGCGTCATAGCCTTCTTCGGCAGAAGCGGAATCCGCCGTGCGCCCCTTGCGGATATCGTTGATCGCGGCGTTCAGCTTTTGCGCGCTGACAGCCCCGGCATCCAGCGCCTGCTTGGCCGCACCCGGCACCATGGCCAACGCCATGAGGATGCGCTCGACAGGAACGAAACTGTCACCCGCCTTCTTGGCCAGCTTTTCCGCCTCATCCAGCACCTTGACCAGACCGGGATCGGTGAAGGGCTGCGCATCGCCCGAAACCTTGGGCAATTTGCCAAGGGCCAGTGCAACCGCCTCGGTCACGCGGGCGGGTTCACCTCCGGCGCGACGGATCAGGTTGGCGGCAAGCCCCTGATCATCATCCATGATGGCCTTGAGCAGATGCTCCGGTGCCAAACGCTGATGGCTTTCCCGAATGGCAATGGTCTGCGCGGCCTGAAGGAACCCGCGCGAGCGTTCCGTGAACTTTTCAAGGTTCATCGGCATATCTCCTTTTCATAGCACCGATCCGCAGACGCCCTGAAAAGGCACGCCCGCCTCGGCCTTGCACTGAAGATGGGCGGGGTTGGGCCCTGTTGCAAGATTGCCGCGCAGGGATGCGTCAACTTTTCCTTATACCGGCTTCACCTTGGCCCAAATACCCACTGCCCCTGCCATCAAGCAGAGTAATGGATAAAGGCAAAGGCACCGCCATCCGGTGCCCAGTTCGGCACGTTCATCGTGCCCTGCCCGCCTGTAAACTCGACGATCCGCCGCCGGGCGCTGCCATCCGGGCGGCACAGCACAATGGCGACGGCCAAGTCTGCCGGATGCCCCTCGGTCCCCGGCGGATAAGCCAGATAGATCAGATGTCGACCGCAGGGCGACGGATGCGGGAACCAGTTCACATGGTCATCCGTGAAAAGCCTGCGCTGGTCCGACCCATCCGCCGCCATGACCCAGATCTGCGCGTGACCGTCCCGGTCGCAGTTCCAATAGATGCGCCGCCCGTCATGGCTGTAATCCGGGCCATCGGAATGGCCCTCGCCGCGCGTCAGGCGGGCCTCAGCCCCGCCCTGAATTGGCAGGGTGAAGATATCGACATGCCGACTGTCGCCCCGCGCAGCGGCATAGGCCAAGGTCGCCCCATCCGGCGACCAGCCATGAAACCACGTGCGCGGTTCCGGGCTGATCAGGCGGGCGGTGCCGCCTGTGGCGGGCATCACGAACATCTCGGCCCCCTGCCCCCGGTGGCAAGAGAACGCCAGCACCGTGCCATCAGGGCTGAACCCGTGGTCGTTGTTGCAGCGCCCGTCGATCCCCGTCTCGAACGGCTCTAACCGTGGTGCGGCCAGCGGCACGCAGAACAGGCGGCCATCGCCGTTCACCATCAGATAGGTGCCAGACGGATGCCAATTCGGTGCCTCGATCCGGAGATCGACGGTCAGGATCGTGCGGGCACGGCCTTGCGCCATATCCCAGATCGCAAGATGGGATTTCACGCCTTGTCCTTGGGTTTCAAAAGCCGGGTTGGGCGCATCTGTTCGGCGGATTTCATCAGGCTGAAGGTCTGGTTGACGTAATTCACCACGCCCGAAATCTTTTCCATATAGGCCAGCAGATCGGGGGTCTTTTCCGCCTCTACCATCTGCACCGGGCGATCCGGGCCTTCATGTTCGAACTGGCAATAGAACAGCGGATCACCGCGTTTCAGGATGATGTCCTTTTCCGGCTCATGCCATTCAAAGGCCCACATCAGCGGGCGCGGCCAGAGGTTCAACTGGAACCGCCCGCCAAAGATCGTGCCGGGCAGCGGGTCCCTGCGGTAATGGGCAAAGGTGCCGACCTGCGTCATCCAGACCGGTTCATCCGCGATAAAGGTATAGGGCAGGTGCAACTGCACTGTTGGCCTGTCGGGGTAGCGCCATTCCGCCTCGTTCACCAAGGTCAGCACTTCGTTCAGCTTGTTGCTGCGGATGGGGGATGCGGTACCGGCGCGGTTCACCAGAACCGCCTTGCCCTTGTCATCGCGGGCAAAGCCGATGTGCAGATCGAAGGGGCATTTCACCACGAAATACCGGCTTTCCATCTGGATCACAGCCGGGCAGCGGCTGGCGCTTTTCGCATGCGTGCGGCTGACCTGCCGCGACACCAGCCGTTCGGGCGGTTCATACAGCACCGCGCCCTTGTCGGATGCCAGAAACCAACCCACCTGCACGGGGCCAGAGCGGGGGCCGTCCTCAGAGCGGTCATAGGATACGGTAATCTGCACAGTTTTCCCCTTACATCCTTCACAAACCGGCCAGCGCCGAAACCAAGGCCCGCACCGCCGGTTCCGACGTGACGCGCCGTTCGGCCGGGCCAAAGCCAAAGTCGGCAATCGCCTCTGCCGCCCTTTCCGCCATGGAACAGGAGGCATGAACTTCGCGCAAGGGCAGATGGGTCAAGGCGGGCAGCGTGGCGGGCGAAATCCCCGAACCCGGCAGGATGGTGATGCGGGGTCCGGCTTGCTGCATAAGAAGGCCGAGAGTACCAGCACCTTCCGGGGCGGTCTTTGCACCGCCCGAGGTGAGGATGCGGGAAAACCCAAGCTGAATCGCCGTTTCCAGTGCGGCGGATTTGTCGGGCGTCAGGTCAAAGCAGCGGTGCAGGGTCAGGTCCATCCCCTCAGCCTCTGCGATCAGGGTGGACAGCAGCCATTCATCCAGCCGCCCATCCGGGCGTGACGCCCCAAGCACCACTCCCGCCAGCCCCGCCGCACGGGCGGCGGCGATATCGCCCCGCATCTGGCGCAGGTCTTCGCTGGACCAGATGAAATCCCCTGCGCGCGGGCGGATCATCACCATGACCGGTCGGCCCGCATTCTGCGCGGCCTGCATCAGCCCCGGCGATGGCGTCAACCCGCCCAGACCAAGGGCCGAACACAGCTCGATCCGCCCAGCCCCACCGCGCAACGCGGCCCCCAGACCGGCGGCATCTTCGACGCAAACCTCCAGCAGGATGTCAGCCAAAGGCGGCTTCTCCTGCTGCGGCGGCCCCGATCAGGCCGGGTTCGATGCGGCATTGCGCGGGCACGACCAACGGCGCGGTGGTGCGGCGCAGGATCATGCCGCGCACGGCCTCATCCAGCGTGGCAATCAGCGCGGGCACATTGGACAACCCGCCACCCACTGGAACGACAGAGGCACCGACCGTGTTCAGGATCATCGCCAAAGGCGGTGCCATCAGCGCCCGCCACACCGCAACGGTGCGAACCGCATCCTGATCGCCCGCTTGCCAATCGGTCAGGATCGCGTGCGAGGAGGTCTTAACCCGGTTCAGGGTCTGGTGGAGCCGCTCGATCCCCCGCGCGCCACCCACCGCATCAAGGCACCCGGTCAGGCCGCAGCCACAGGGAAACTCGGGCAGGGTGATCCCTTCGACTTGCGTCTTGGCCACCGGCCCGTGGCCCCATTCCCCGGCATATCCGCCGGGGCCGGTGACAAGCCGCCCGTCGATCACCAGACCACCTCCCACACCCGTGCCAAGGATTACGCCGAACACCGTGCGGTGCCCCTGCCCCGCACCGTGCCGCGCCTCGGCCATGGCAAAGCAATCGCCATCATTCAGCACCAATACGGGCAGGCCCAGCGCGGCCTGCAGATCAGGCGCAAGGCGGCGGCCATCGGCGCAGGGGATATTGGCGACCCGCATCACCTCTGTGGCAGGGTCAACCACCCCGGCGATAGAGATGGCCACGCCCCGCGGCGCATGGCCTTGGATGAACCCGCCAAGGGCGGCGGTGAAGGCGGCAAAGTCATCCTTCGGCGTCGGGGTATCGCCCAAAGGCTCCAACGCGCCACCGCGCGACAGTGCCGCCTTGATCCGGCTTCCGCCGATGTCGAAACAAAGGATCATGCCCGCCCCGTTGCCCTTTGCCGCGATGTTAGCCGGGATCGCGCGGCTTGACAGCCCCGCGCTTGCGGCGCATCTGGCCGCCACCCACAGAAAGAGGAACCCCCATGTCTGATGATCGTCTGATCGTGGCGCTGGATGTGCCGAATGTCGTGCACGGGTTGGACCTTGTCCAACGCATCGGCGACGCCGCCAGCTTCTACAAGATCGGGCTGGGGATGCTGACCGGCGGTGGGCTGGCACTGGCCAATGAGCTGAAGGGCGAAATGGGCAAGCGCGTATTTCTGGACCTGAAGCTGTTCGATATCGGCGCGACGATCGAGGCGGCGGTGCGCGGCATCGCACGCTATGACCTCGATTTCCTGACGGTACATGGCGACCCGCAGGTGGTGCGCGCCGCCTGCGAAGGTAAGGCGGGAACCGGGCTGAAGATCATGGCGGTGACAGTGCTGACCTCGCTTGATCGGGCCGATCTTGACGCCAATCTGATCAAGGCAGGCGACATTCACGACATAACGCTGGAACGCGCCGCGCGGGCGTTGGAGGCGGGGGCCGATGGCGTGATCGCCAGCCCGCAAGAGGCGGCGATGATCCGCGCGCTGCCGCAGGCCAAGGGGCGGCTGATCGTGACGCCGGGGGTGCGCCCTTCGGGCGCGGCGGCCGGGGACCAGAAGCGCATCGCCACGCCGCATCAGGCAATTTCAGACGGGGCCGATCATATCGTGGTGGGGCGGCCGATCTGGCAGGCCGCCGATCCGGCGGCAGCAGCGCGGGCCGTTATTGCGGAACTGCCTGCGCGCTGAGGGCCAGCCGAACCCGATGCTGCAAATCGGGGATGGCCTTCGGATGGGTCAGAAACCTTTCCGTGGGCATCAATGCCCAACCCTGACCTTCATCCCCAAAACGGATGCTTGCGACCTCATCCGCAGTCACTGATCCCACGAAAAAGACCGACTGCCGCTCCGGGTAAAGCATGGCAGGCAGGACAACCCGCCATGTCAGGCGCGACGCGGGCAGTCGCAGGCCGAACTCTTCGCGCAACTCGCGCAGAAGGCAGGCTTCGGGTGTTTCATCACCTTCGCGCCCGCCACCAGGCAGATCCCACATTCTCGGCCATGGCAGGCCGGGATGGGTGTCCCGCAGGCAGGTCAGGAGCGCATCACCGCAGAACAGCGCGGCCTTGGCCCCGACGAACCCTGCCTCAGTTATCATTGATATCGCGATCCCAGACCTTCACCTGCCCCTTGCGCACGCCCATCGTGCGCCGCAAGACAAGCCAGGCCACCAGCGAGCAGACTGCAAAGATCAACACCAGCAAGGCCGGGCTGGCGGGGGCGACGCCGATCCCCACGAGAATGCCGCTGGCCACCGCCCCGATCGCAAAGCCAAGGAAGATGTAGCCGGGCACCATGATCTCCAGCATCCCCAGCAGGAACCCGGCCACGATCCAGACCCACCAGATGGACCACCACATCAGGCATTCCCCCGCAGCAGCTTGAACACATTGGTAAAGGCTTCCATCGCGCTGATGGGCAGCAGAATGGTCTGCTTGCCCTCACCCTGCGCGACCTGTGCGATGGCCTCGACCTGCTTCATGGCGATCTGGAACTGCGCGGCCTCCAGCCCGTTGGCCGAAATGGCCCCGGCGATGACGCCTGTCGCATAGGCCTCGGCATCGGCCGTGATGCGGCGGGCCTTGGCGGCCTGTTCGGCGGCGTAAAGATCGGCGTCAGCCGCCAGTTCGACCGACCGCTTCTTACCCTCGGCTTCCATCACCTGGGCGCGGCGGGCGCGTTCGGCGTTGAGTTGTTGCAGCATGGCGGCGCGGGTCGCCTCATCCAGATTGACGTCAAGGATTTCGGCCCGCGTCACCTCTACCCCCCAATCATCAACCATCGCGGTGACCTGTTCCCGGACCCGTTCGATCAACTGGCTGCGGTTGGACTGAACCTGATCCAGCTCCAGCTTGCCGATTTCCGACCGCACGATCCCCGCCACTGTGGTGGCAATCGCGGCATCCACATCGCGGATGCGATAGACCGTCTTTTCCGGCTCTGTAATGCGATAAAAGACCGAGGTTTCCACCTTCACCAGCACGTTGTCGGCGGTGATGGCATCCTGGCTGGCGGTGGGAAGCTGGCGTTCCAGCACGCTGATCTTATGCGCCACCCGGTCCAGAAACGGGACCACAAAATTGATTCCGGGCCCCAGCACGGCGCGCAGGCGGCCAAAGCGTTCCACCACATGCTTTTCCGATTGCGGCACGATCCGCACCCCAAGAAAGATGCAGAGGATGATGAAACCAGCGATGGCAAGAAAGGCGGCGTTCCCGCCAAGAAACTCGGACAGCATGTCCACGACCTCCTGAAAAAACTGCCTGCAAACCATGGCGCTTTGGGCTGTGTGGCGCAAGAGGCTGGGGCATGGACGCCCGCACGGGGTGGGTGCATGATGGGCCATGCCCGCCCTGTGCCGCGATTGCCTGACCACCTTTGATGCCGCAGCGCGCTGCCCCGCCTGCCGCAGCCCGCGCGTGCTGGCGCATCCCGAACTGTTCGATCTGTCCATCGCACATATGGATTGCGACGCCTTCTATGCCAGCGTGGAAAAGCGCGACAATCCGGAACTGGCCGACAAGGCGGTGATCGTGGGGGGAGGCACGCGGGGGGTGGTGTCCACCTGCTGCTATATCGCGCGCATCTCGGGCGTGCGGTCTGCCATGCCGATGTTTCAGGCGCTGAAGCTTTGCCCGCAGGCGGTGGTGGTGAAGCCGCGGATGGCCGCTTATGTGGCCGAAAGCCGGAAGATCCGCGCGATGATGGAGGAATTGACCCCCGATATCGAACCGCTCTCGCTGGATGAGGCGTTCATGGATCTGTCGGGAACCGCCCGCCTGCATGGTGCCCCGCCTGCGGTGATGCTGGCGCGTTTGGTGCGGCGGATGGAGGTGGAACTGGGGCTGACCGGGTCTATCGGGTTGAGCCATAACAAGTTTCTGGCAAAAATCGCATCCGATCTGGATAAGCCCAAGGGGTTTTCCGTGGTGGGCAAGGCGGAAACGCAGGCCTTTCTCACGCCGAAACCCGTGCGCATCATCTGGGGGGTGGGGACGGCGACGCAGTCTGCGCTGGAGGCGGCGGGTATCCGGACCATTGCCGATCTGCTGCGCTGGGAGAGGGTCGATCTGGTGGCACGCTTCGGCAGCATGGGGGAACGCCTGTTCCATCTGGCGCGGGGCGAGGATCGGCGGCGTGTGAGCCGTGATGAACGGGCCAAGTCGATCAGCAAAGAGACGACTTTCAACGAAGATACCGCAGATACCGATATCCTTGACGGGCATCTGTGGCGGCTGGCCGAACAGGTGGCAGACCGGGCCAAGGCCAAGGGGCTGGCGGGCCGGACGGTGACGGTGAAGCTGAAACACAAGGATTTCCAGACAGTGACCCGGCGGCATGGGTTGGGCGATGCCACCCAGATGGCCGACCGCATCTATCGCGCCGCGCGCGAGTTGTTCGATACGGCGGGCACCAAAGGCCCCTTCCGCCTGATCGGCGTGGGCATCGCCGATCTGGTGGGCGAGGATCAGGCCGATCTGTCGGGGGATCTGCTGGACCCGGACGCCGGAAAACGGGCCAAGGCCGAACGGGCGGCGGATGCCATCCGCGCCAAGTTCGGCCATGATGCGATCATCAAGGGCCGCGCGCTGCGATAAGCCCTATTCCGCCGCCAGCGGCAGGGCATCCGGGCGCTTGGATGCTGTGATCTCGGCGATGATCCCGATCATAAGGGATTGAAACTGCAAGAAATCCGGCCGGGGTTCGATGCGGGCCTCATCCATGTAAAGCGCGCGGTCGATCTCGACCTGCACGACATGCTGGCGGCGCGAGGGGCGGCCATGCGCCTGCGCGATATAGGCCCCGGCAAAGGGCGCGTTTCGGGCGGTCCGCAAGCCTGCGGCGGAGAAGGCGGCCTCGATCCGGTCCACCACATCACGCCCGGCGGCGGCACCGAACCGATCCCCCAGCACGACATCGGGGCGGGGGTGGCCGGGGCGGGCATGGGCCTCGATCGCCTCATGCGGCATCGAGTGACAATCGATCAGGATAGCCTCACCGAACTGGGCAAGGCTTTCATCCAGAAGGGTTTTCAGGGCGGCATGATAGGGGTGCCAATAGCGCAAGATACGCAGTTCGGCCTCATCCCTCGACAGTTTTCCGCGATAGATGGCGCGCCCCCCGGCCACGACGCGGGGGATCACCCCCAACCCCGACGAGACGCGCGGGTTGTGCGGCGCGCGGTCAATGCCTTCGATCACGGCGGGGTCCAGCTCATCCGCGGCGCGGTTCAGGTCGATATAGGCACGCGGCACGCGGGCGGCGATCAGCGGCGCACCGTGCATCGGGGCGGTGGAAAAAAGCTGATCGACAAAGGCATCCTCAGATGACCGGATCGTGTGACGATCCAGAAGACTTTGTGAAACAAAGCTTTGCGGGTAATCAGCCCCGCTATGGGGGGATGAGAAGACCACCGGTGTCGTCCGGTTGTGCGGCAGAAGAAGGGTAAAGGCGTCATGCGTCATGACACAGATATAGCCGTGTTTTCGCAGATGCCAAAACCCCTTGAACCTGCGGGCGACTCCTTTTATAGACCCACCGACCGACGCGGATCCGCCCGCGTCATTTTTATTGATACCGGGCGGAAAAACGAAGGAACGTGGGCGGTTAGCTCAGCGGTAGAGCACTACGTTGACATCGTAGTGGCCACTGGTTCGATCCCAGTACCGCCCACCATTTCACCGTTTTCCTGCGAGGGAAAACATCAAGGATTTCAAGGCGCTGCGCGCCGCGAATGGGAGAAGAACGATGAAGGTTGCGAACTCGCTCCGCTCGCTCAAGACGCGTCATCGCGATTGCCAGGTCGTGCGCCGCAAGGGCCGCGTCTATGTGATCAACAAGACGCAGAAGCGGTACAAGGCCCGTCAGGGCTGATCTTTCCGAAGGTTTCGGATGAAAAGGCCGCCTACTGGGCGGCCTTTTTGTTTTTCGCGCCAAGCTCTTGGGAACGCTATATTAATTCCGGGTTTTGGGTGCGGCAGGCCGTGCAGCGCCCGGTGCAGACGCGGGTGCAGCACAGTGTATGCACGCAGCGCACGGCGAGGCGCGCGAACCACGCGTTAACCATCGCGCGGCGAATCGTTTCGGGCGGGTTAGGCAGAGCCCTACGCCCCGCCGACCTCAACGCCCTGTCTTGCGGTTTTCGGAAAGGCCACAACGGCCAATCCCGACAGCGCCTTGCGCTTGGCCAGCGGATGAACCCGGTCGCCATAAAGGGCGGCAAGATCTTTGACCGTCAGCAACCGATCCGGCGAGGCTTTGGCCCCGATGGCCGCGCTGACCGACAGGCGGGCGGGCCAATCCAGCATCTCCATCGCCAGGGGGCCGGGATAGAAGCTTTCCGCAGAGGCACCAGCCGCGCAGAGGACGGCGTGGCGCTCGATCAGGATGTGGTGGTACTGCACAGATCGCACACCCTGGGCCACCCGTGCGCCACCAAAGCCCAGTTCGGCCAGATGCTTGGCCCGCACCAGAACCTTGGCCCCAAAGATATCGCGCATCAAGACGGCGTGCTGCGGCGACAGGCGCAGCGGTTGGGTGTTGCCAATGGCCCCAGTCGGGAAATGCACGGGCTTCCATTCGGGATGGCGGGCGAGGTCCGCCTCGGCCAGCGCGCGATGCCCTGTCCAGAGAATGCGCTGCGGGCCTTCGCTGGTGAGGACGATGTCGCCGGGGGTGAGGGTTTCCACAGCAACCGGGCCGCGTGGCGTGAGGATCGGGGTGCCGCTGGTAAAGCAGGGAATGCCGATGGCGATGAGGTTCTGGCGACCCTCCGCCTCAGCCCGCGAGACCCCTTCGAGGATGATGCTTTCGCCATTGGCAAAGGTGAGAACAGCATCGCCCGTGCCATTGCCGTTGGTATCCGTCACCGTGACATCGCGCCAGCGGATCGGGCCGCCGGTGGCGTTGGTCAGATCCGACACATCGATCTGGTCGATCGCACGGCCATCGACCCGCGTCATGTTGAAATCGGTGATCCGGTCAGCACCGCCTGCGACGGTCAGGATGATGGTATCCGCGCCATCGCCCGTGGTCAGCGTGTCGTTGCCAAGGCTGGTGTTGAGAATGTCATTCCCCGCCCCGGCATTGAGCACGTCGTTGCCCGTGCCACCATCGAGGCTGTCATTGCCAGCCCCGGCGTCAAGACTGTCGTTGCCCGTGCCCCCTTGCAGCGTGTCGTTGCCGGTGCCGCCGATCAGACGGTCATCGCCACCATCGCTGCGCAGCAGGTCATTGTCAGCTTCGCCCAGCAACGTGTCGTTGCCATTGCCGCCCTCCAGCGTGTCATCCCCCGCGCCGCCAAAGACGGCGTCGTTGGTGGACCGCCCAGCAGCCAAATCATTGCCGCCATGGGCGATGATCAGGCTGGGGGTGCCATCGTCGGGGCCTTGCAGCGTTGCGTTGGCGCCGTTGTCACCGGTGACCAGCCGATAGGTGACGCCATTGAATTCGATGAATTCGAACCCGGTCAGCGTGTCGGTACCATCGCGGCCACCGACCAGATCGGTGACCAGCAACTCCCCGCCAGAGCCAAGGGCAAAGCTGTATTCCGTGACGGGGCCGGTAAACACCGCGCGGTCGGTGCCTGCTCCGCCATCCAGCGTGTCATTGCCGGTGCCGCCGCTCAGCCGATCATCATTGTCGCCGCCGAAAAGGCCGTCATTGCCGGAATCACCTGCCAGCGTGTCGTTGCCACCTTCGCCGGCGAGGGTGTCATTGCCCACCCCGCCCGAGATCAGATCACTTCCAATCCCGCCAAAGATATTGTCGTTGTCGCCGTCGCCGTTGATGGTATCGGCGCCATCACCGCCGCTGATGAAATCGGCCCCGTCACCACCCTGTACGACGTCATTGCCCGCGCCGGCGGTGATGCTGTCGCTTCCAGCGCCGCCGTTGATGGTGTCGTTTCCAGAGCCGCCCGTCAGGGTATCGGCGCCCGCCCCGCCCGTCAGCAGATCATCGCCCGCCTCGCCATCAAGGTTGACACCGATGGTGGTGGCAGAGGCGTTGAAGCTGTCGTTGAAGTCAGAGCCGGAGATCTGTTCGATCTCTGTAAAGCTGGCGGTTGTTGCCCCTCCGAAATGGCTGAAGCTGCCTGCGCCGTTGCCGGTATAGGTGACAGCCGTGCCAGTTGTGCTTTGCCAGGTCTGAAAATCGATCCGGTCGGTTCCAGCGCCACCCGAGATGACGTTCTGGCCGACATTGTCCCAGACGTTTATCGTATCGTTGCCATCATCCAGGAAGATGGTGTCGTTGCCGACGCTCAGTTCGACGAGGTCATCGCCCGCGCCCGCATAGACCAGGTCGTTGCCGTCCCATTCATCAATCGTGTCGTTGCCGGACCCGCCGAAGATGACGTCATTGCCATCGTCAGAATTGATGAAGTCGTTTCCGGCACCGGCAATGATCGTATCGTTGCCAAGGGTAACCGTGTCCCCTTCGATGTCGGTGTAACCTATTTCGATCACATCGTCGCCGGCGGTCCCGTCGACCAGGCCGGTGAAGCGGATCTGTTCGATTTCAGCAAAGGTCAGGGTGCCGCCCGAGGCGAGGTTGATCGTCCCGGCCTCGTTGTTGCCGCCACCGAAGACGATGGTGGATCCGTTTTCGACAAGGAGCACATCGGCATCGGTACCGCCCTCGCCGCCGACGATACTGTCGCCAGCGCCACCAAACAGGCTGTCAGCCCCATCGCCCCCCGACAACGTGTCGGCCCCCGCGCCGCCAGTCAGGGTGTCGTTGCCGGTGCCGCCAATCAGGCTGTCATTGCCGATGCCCCCGTCCAGGGTATCGTTGCCAATGCCGCCGTCCAACGTGTCATTGCCGGCGCCACCGGAAAGGGAGTCGCCACCCCCGGCCTGCTGGACAATCACATTGTCAAGCAATACGCCCAAGCCGCTGTTCTGCGCGCTGAGTTCACGGAACTCGATCCGTGTTGTCGTCCCGCTGGCTGTAAAGTTGTAAGTGTAAGCGACAAAGGCCTGCGACGGGGTCACGGTGGCTACAACGACGCCATTCACCACAACTTCGAAACTGTCCGTGTAGCCCGGACGATTTCGGGCATCGACGCTCAGGCTGTAGCTGCTGCCGCTTTCGGTCTGGATGTCTTGCCAGATTGCATCGACCCGGTCCATTTCACGGTCAAGCTCGATGAAGCCAGCCCCGTTCGACGCAGAAAAGCCCCCATAGCCCTGGCCCCATGATTCGATGAGGTTCCCGGGCGTGTTGCTTTGCCAACCCAGCAGCGTGGCATTCACGTTCTGGTTGAAGTCGGCGGCCCGTCCGATTTCGAAACTGCCGTTTGTGAGCGCGTTCGCGTTGCCTTGCGCGTCCCCGCGCAGCAGATCGTTGCCGTCGCCGCCATCCAGCGTGTCGCGGCCACCACCGCCATCGAGTGTATCGTTTTCGGTACCGCCGAACAGCAGATCGCTTCCATCGCCGCCGGTCAGCGTATCAATTCCGGCCCCGCCAAAAAGCTGATCGCCCCCCGAACCACCATTGATCGAATCCGCCCCGTCGCCACCTGTAAGCGAGTCAGTCCCTTCGCCGCCGGACAGGACATCGTTGCCTGCTTCACCATCCAGCGTGTCGTTGCCGGAAAGGCCGGACAGGTCATCGTTTCCGATGCCGCCAAGCGCGCGGTCATTGCCACTGCCACCATCGACACTGTCATTGCCGTCGCCTGCGACGATGAGGTCGTTACCCGCGCCTGCGCTGATCGTGTCGCTGCCGGCACCGCCATAGATTTCGTCATTGCCGGCGGTGATCTGGTCGCCCTGAGCATCCGTGTAGCCCACACCCATGTTGTCATTGCCGACTGTGCCGTCGACCGAACCTTTGAAATCGCCTGCAACGCGATCAGCGGGCATTTCCCCCGAATTTGACGCGACGCTTTGCAGGGTCAGCGACATGATGGGACGCAAGGTCAGCGCAGTTTGATCAGCGTTGGCTGTTTCTTCGGGGACAAGATAGGTGTTGCCGTTGACATCCTGGATGACGACGGCGGTGATGTTGGCAGTGGTCCCGTCGGAATAGGTGATGACCGCATTATAGGTGGCCCAGCCGTCAAAGTTCTGCGGTGTGCCCCCGTTGATGCGGAACGAGTCAAACCCGCCACCATTGTCGACATCGTAGCTGGTGCTGTCATCCTCGGTCAGGCGTTCGGCCGTGAGGTTGCTGATCCGCTGGCTGAGCGGCGCGTTGAGCGTGCCGTAGGAGCCGAGGATATTTCCGGCGGTTTCCGACACCTCATCGCCCTGGACCGTGTCGATCCGGGCAAGGGTGCCAAGGAAGATGACTTCAAAGCTGGTGGGCATGTGCAGACCCCCGATCCATGGTGTGGACGGAAGCTGTGGCGCGGCTTGCTGCGTGCAGGCGGAAAGCGGCGATCAAATGCCGGGCTGGGGTGGCCTTGGGAAGGGTGTCGGTCCGGGAGGCCCTGAGCCGGTACGCAGGCAGGGCAGTTCCACCGGTCAATGATATGACTCGACTCAAACCGCGGCAGTTACCACTCGTACCCAAGACCATACCTACACCATCCACCACGTGGTCACTCCCGAACCTTACGTTCGGAGGAAAACCTTACCGAACCTTTGATCGTTGAGGAGAACGGCAGAAGTGGGGCGAACTTTATGCGTTTTCTTGACCGCTTCCGATTCTGTTTCCTGGCCACGGCGCAGGGCATAAAGAGGCCGATCCGAGTCAAAACATTACCCTGACGACACTATTCAGGAGCCATATTTTTAGGGGGCCGGAAAAGGCGCATTGAACGAAGCCCTGACAGAGTTTTCCGGCTTCGCGGTGATTCCTGATCTCCGTATTGCCCAGTTCGGCGCGTTTGCGCAGTTGGCCAAGCACACGCGCCCGCCGCTTGGCACACATCGTGTAAAGCGAACTCAGGCCGAAGCCGGGATGCGCCCCCCCAATCCCCTGAAAATCAGCATGGTTTGGGCAGTATTCTAGCGGCGCGGATAGCCCGCCGGGCTGCGCCTTTGCAGCAATAATGATGACGGCTGCCACTGGGTCATCACCGGATACCGGCCAACACACCGCGAATCAAAAGAGGGCATCGTGCAAATCCACGGTTTCACCACGCCCGAAATATTCAACCTATGGGCGATTTCCATCGGGGAATGCGCCCAAGTTCCGACATAGTTTGGACAAGGTTGAAAATCGTGAAACGGGCCTTTGTTGCAACTGCAGAAACGAACCTGTCGGTGGCAACGGATTACCCTGCGGACCTGATATCAATGATGGCAGAACTATGTCCGAAAGCCGACAAGATACGAACTTTCGTTTAGACCAGCCCTGCAATTAAGGTTAGTTAAATTTGGGGGTTAAGGGCAAGGGTCGGCGCAATCGACCTGAACCAGCAAGTGGGACTGAAATGCTGAATCTAGTACTTGTTGATGATCATCCGATCGTGCTCGCCGGTCTCGTCGACATGCTGCGCGCCAATCCGCGGTATCAAGTCGCTGGCATCGGTTCGACGGCAGAGGATGCACGGCGTCTGGTGCGGGACAAGGATTGCGACCTGCTGGTGGCAGACCTGAACATCGCAGGCGACATGCTGGAAACCATGCGTCAGATCCGGGCGGAACAGCCCGAGGTCAAAATCCTGGTGTTCACCGCATCGGCCACCACGGATCTGTGCATGGACGCCCTGTCAGCCGGTGCCAATGGCTTTGTACTGAAGGGCAGCTCCGGTGGGGACCTGTTCTATGCGATCGAAGAGGTTCTGGCGGGCAAGGAATTCATCTCTTCCTCCATGGCGTCGAAGATGATCCGCGAGGTGCGCGCCGCTGAACAGCGCAAGGTGCAACGCGCCACTGTCGGACTGAATTCGCGCGAGGATCAGGTGGTGCGGGAACTGCTGAACGGATCATCGAACAAGGAAATCGCGAACAAGCTGAACCTGTCGGACAAGACGGTGAAACATTACATGACCCAGATCATGCAGAAGTTCAACGCGCGCAACCGGCTTGAGGTCGTGCTTGAGGTACAGCGCATGAATGGCATGACAGATCCGCAATCGCGCAATTTTGCATGACGGGCCAATAGACCAGCCGACCCCGATCCTTTGACTGCAACTTCCACCGTGCCCCGGGCCTTTGGGGCGCATGAATACGCATGCCTTGTAGCATTTCCCCCACCTCGAAACGGTGGCGATGACAGGAGACAAAGACCATGACCAGCCGCGCACAGGACGTCGCGATCTATCTGTCGAACCACTTCCAGCAAGCATGGGAAAGCTTTGGGTTTTTTGACCTGCAGCGCCTGCTGTATCTGGCGCAGGGCTGGCATCTGGCGACCGGGCGGGGACCGTTGTTTTCCGAAACGATCGGGGCGCATCGCTCGGCGCCGTTGACCTATACGGTCAAAGGTCTGCTGCCGATGCATGAGATGCTTCCGCATCCGGTTCTGGCCGAAGACGACGAGGATTTCCTTGAAACCTTCTGCCGGACCTATGGCGTTGCGGATCGCGGTGCAGTGCAGCGGCAGGCGGACCGCGAGGATGGCGCCTGGCGGCTGGCGCAGATCACGGGTGGAGAAGGCGCGACGATCCCCCTTCCGCTGATGGAAGCCACGTTCCGGCTGATGCTGCTGGATCATATGGACAGCGGCAAACAACTGCGGCAGGCACAGATGCTGGCGCAAAAACAACAGCTTGCGGCATCAAACGTGGTGGCTTTCCGCGCCCGTGGCTAAGGTCAGGCCGCCGGTTTCACGACGGGCAGATCGGCCGGGGCGAAGGGTGTCCAGTCATAGGCGCAATATCCATACATCTGCGCCAGCACCGCGTCAGAGGCGGCTTTGGCCTTGGGATCGGTGGGCAGGCGGATCAGGTCAGACATCGGTATTCTCCTTGTGACACCTGACCTGTGCCTGTGGGCGGCGGGGTGTGAGGGGTGGTTTTGCAGCGTCGCCATGCGGCCAACTCAGGGCAGCGGGCGCTGCGTTAACCTTTTTCTTTTCCAACAGCTTTGACCAAGGGCCGCCGTGCAGCACCAGGTGCAGAGGGCTGTGCAGACAGGCGTATGCACGCAGCGCAGGGTGATGGCGGGTTAACCATGTGATTACGGGTCGTTCTGGCGCGGCGCGGGATTGTGCCCGTCACCGGCAGGTGCGGCTTTGTTCAGCCGCGCTGGCAAATCTTCGATGATGCTTCATCGATGGTAAAGAAAGGATGTTACCACCCGTCGACCCGACGCCCCGCAGATGTAACGGAAAGAGCCAAGCGGCGTCGAAGACTTCTGCCGCAGATCAAGGATCGCTGCGGAAGGCCATGACTTGCGGCCCTGCCGGGCGAGGTTCGGGGTCTGTGTCCGGCGCATCACCTGACGGACCGAGAACGCCAGCGAGCGTGTCATCAAGGTCCAACGACAGGCGCACCTGTGTTCCACGTCCAGGCCGACTGTTGATATCGAGCCTTGCGCCGATGCTTTTGGCGCGGTTGCGCATACCGGTCAGTCCCAACGGAACACTCTGCTGCGGCTGTTCTTCCACCGCCTTGGCGCGAATTCCAGGCCCCTTATCAGAGATGCTGACGGTCAACACGTTGTCAGCAATCTCTGCTTCGATCGCTATGCCGCGCCCTTCGGCATGTTTGCGGGCGTTGTGAAGTGCCTCGGACACAATGCGGTAGATTGCGGTTCGGACGTCCTGCGACAGCATGGCATCAACGCCATCTGCTTTCAAAGCCACCTCTGTCCCGCATTCGGCGCGGAAATTCTGAACCGCCAGACGAAGGGTTTCCCCAAGCGTAAGCCCGTCCAGCGTGGGCAGCACCAGGCCGGTCGAGATTGAGCGAAGATCGGTCAGGGCGGCATCAAGAAGTTCGCTGGCCTTCTTGGCGGTGGGCTGGTCCACCTCGGAATGGACAAGCTGGCTGCGATAGAGAGCAGCAATGCTAAGAAGCTGGATCGGCCCGTCATGCAGTTCTGACCCGATCCGCGTGAGCAAAGCTTCGCTGATCTGCGAGGCTTGCGTCCGAAGGCGTTCGGATTCGTTGAAGAGGTGTTGGTTTCTTGCAGCCAGTTCGTCCGATCGGGCAAGGCTTTCCTCGATCGATCGTTCTTGCCGACTTAGGCGGCGTTGGGCGAAGGCCACAAGGACGGCCAGACCCGCGATGCCGATCATGAGCGAGGCGAAGCGGATGAAATCCGTCGCTTCGAGCAAGGCAGAGATGCGGGCATAGAGCAGTTCCACACTGCAGTAGATTTCGCCCACTGCGATGATTTCGCCGCGGCTGTTCAAAAGGGGCATATAAACTTCATAGACCACCGACCCGAGGCCTATTTCATCGATGTTTTCCGGGCTTTCGTCGCTTGCCTTGATGATCACGGTTTCGCCCCGCAACGCGCGCGCGACGGCCGGATCGAGATGTTCAAGCGCATGAATCGGAACCGCAGAGTCATAGACCAGCGCGCCGTCCAGACCCCAGATCTTGATCTTGTTGATGTAATCGGGGTCGATCTGCGTGGAGGTCGCCTGATCGAGACGGTGCCGCATGGCGGCGGGAAGGAATTCCCGCACCGGTTCGTCACCCAGAACGGATAACAGAACGCCTCTTGCAAGCGCTTGTTCGATTTCCAGCGACCCTTCGATCATGCGATCCGAGATGAGGCTGTTCTGGATTCGGCCGGCGCCGACGACCAGTAAGGTGTAAAGGAAAGCGGCGAGCAAAAGAAATTGCGCCGTCAAACCGACAGAATGAAGAAATCTGACAATATGGTTCATGTAGATGTCGCCGAAGCCAGCATATGGCCCAGCCTCTGCTTGCCCCCAAGACGGATCACGCCGGGTGCCATGACCCCTCCCTGTCTCCGGTCTTTCGGCCCAAGGGCCTTTGCCGTGTCTCACAGTTAAACTCCGTTAACTTGCAGCATATTTCGGCGGAGACGGCAAAGGATTTGGCGGGTTCTCGGCTACTCTTCGCGCATGCCGCGGTTCATCTGATCCAGCACCGGCTGTAGAATATAGGACATCACCACGCGCTCCGCGGTGGGGACATAAACCTCGACCGGCATTCCGGGCACCAGGCCACGGTCGCCAAGGACAGAGGTGTCGCCGGTCGCCTTGGCGCGGGCGGTGTAGTAGGACATCCCGGTCTGCGGGTCGATGACGGCGGCGGCGGCGATGGTTTCGACGACGCCGTCGATTTCCGGCGTCAGGCGCTGGTTGAACGCCGCGAAGCGCAGGCGGGCCTTTTGGCCGGGCTGGATCGCATCGATATCGGTGGTCGAGATGCGGAATTCGATCACAAGATCGCTTTGTTCAGGCACCACCGTGATCAGGGTCTTGCCGGGCGCGACCACCTCACCCACCGTCGACACGTTCACTTCGTTGACCACGCCGGTCACGGGCGCGCGCAGGATGGTGCGATCCTTTTTTTCGAGCACCGCGTTCAGTTGTTGGCGCAGATCGGTGATCTGCGGCTCCAGCGTCCGCAATTCACGGTGCGCTTCGGATTTCGCCATCGACAGCATCCGGTCGCGTTCCAAGGTGATTTCGGTCTGACGGGCTTCGTTGCGGGCCAGGTTTGCGTTCGTTTCGCCAATCTCGCCCCGGATCCGGCTGAGGTCGCGCTGAATTTCGTCAATGCGCGTCTTTTCGACCGACCCGGCGCTTTGGAGTGTTTCAAAGCGGGCGAGGGAGTCCTGCACCAGTTGGAGTTCTTCGCCCAGTGATGTCTGCCGGGCCCGAAGCGCCTGGGTGTCGAAGCGCAACTGATCTGCCTGCAGACCAAGCGCCTGAAGTTCCACCTCGCGGTTGATGCGGTTTTCATCCATCAAGCGACGCTCGCCTTCGACGATGCGGAGATAATCTGCGTCATCGGGTGCGAAGGTGGCAGGAAAAACCATTTCCACGCCATCGCGTTCGGCGGCAAGACGGGCGGCGCGGGCTTCGGCTTCCATCAACTGCGCCTCGAGCATGCCGATTCGGGTTTCGAGGTCGAAGGCATCGAGGATCAGCACCGGTTCGCCCGCCGTGACGCGATCACCGGCGCTGACGAGGATCTGGTTCAGCGTGCCGCCATCGACATGCTGGATGTTCTGGACATCTGTCTTGATCAGCACCGAACCCGACCCGATGACTGCTGAATCAAGCCGTGCCGTCAGGGCCCAGGCCCCTATGCCGCCGATCAGGAACAGGGTCAGGGCTGCCGCTGCGATCAGCCGTCCGCGCAGGGAAAAAGCCGCCACCGGATCGGGTGGGAAGGAGGATTTGGAAGCCAGCGACATCATAGGGGGTATCTCCGTGGGCCTTGGCCCGGTGCAGCTTTGGACGGACCGCCTAGAGCAGACCGGTATTGGTATCGGTGGACAGAAGCGGTTCGGGTTGCATCGCCGCGGCGGTCATGGCTTCGGACAGGGTCGCTTCGGGAATTGAAGGATCAGAGGCAGTCGACGCCGGAAAGTATTGGTCGATGAAGGCTTCGCGTGAGTCCGGGTTGGTTACCGTGTCGAAGGTGCGGTTTTCCCGCGCCAGATAGGCGGCATCCATATCGGGCCGCGTCTCGCCGCCGCGCAGACGATAGAGTTCGTGCTGGCTGACCCAGTCCCCGATTGCAAGATCACTGATCTCGCGCACGGTGGTCGGATGGAAGGGGCGCACGACCGAGGCAAACTGGGCAAAGAGAGCGTCGAAATTCACGCCAGCTATCGCATCGGCACCATCTTCGGCACCCGGACCGGACGGGCCGTTCGCCCCTGCCCCACCCCCGGCCTGACCGCCACCGCCGGACCCACCAGCACCGAGCTTCGGAGTGCCGGACAGAGGCCCGACATCGCCGGGCAGCAGAGGTTTCAGCGAGGCCGTGTCGATGTCGGGTTGGTCCGCAAGATAGGCATAGGGGATATCCAAAGCCGGAACGGTTTCGGGAAAGAAGCGCGACAGATCCAGCATCCCCGGACCGCGCCCGATGCGGCCAAGGTCGGCGTCATCCTCCAGCTTGCCGATGACAATCGGCTGTTCCTCGGGATTGTCGAGCGCGACCAGCGGATTGGCCAGATCCATCTCTGGCTGTCTGGAGACAGCGGCGTCTTTCGCGCTGGTCCGGTCAGACGGCGGGGCGGTCTGATCTTCGGAGAGCGGCGTATTGCCGAAGGCTGTCTTCGCATAGCCCGCCAGTGCCAGCGTCAGGGCCGCAAACATGGCGGCGAAAGGCGCTTCCTTTCGTTCGGCCAGGGCAAAGAGCGCACGCCCCTTGGGCCGGTTCTGTTCGGCAGATTTGCGGTGCTTGGTCTGGATTTCCACATCAGCCTCCCGTTAGTTGGCGTTTGCAATGGCGCCAAGTTCATATTCGGCGGCGCCCATTGTGACCTGGTCACTGCCCGCGACATGGGTCGGTGCAACCACCTTGCCGTCACGATTACCCAAAACCTCTTCCTTGGTGCCGAACGCGGCCAGACGGCCGGCGTGCACTGCCGCCACCATATCGACGGCCGCCAGAACGCTGGGCCGGTGCGCGACGATGACGGCAATGCCGCCACGATCACGGATGGCGCGGATCGTGTCGTTCAGTGCCCGTTCGCCAACGGCATCAAGCGAGGCATTGGGTTCATCCAGCAGCACGACGAAGGGATCCTGATAGAGCGCGCGGGCCAGACCGATGCGCTGGCGCTGCCCGGCGGAAAGCGCCGTGCCAAGAGCGCCCACTTCGGTGTCATAGCCGTCGGGAAGCTGGAGTATCATCTTGTGAACATTCGCCGCCATCGCCGCCTTGTAGACAGCATCGGTTTCACGGCTGGGGTCGAAGCGGCTGATGTTGTCGCGGACGGTGCCGTTGAACAGGCCCACTTCCTGCGGCAGGAAGCCGATGATTTCGCCCGTACGCTCGGGGTCCCATTGCGAAAGGTCCACGTCATCGTAGCGGATGGAGCCGCGCAGCACGGGCCAGACCCCCGCAAGCGCCCGCATCAGCGTGGATTTACCGCCGCCCGAAGGGCCAATGATCGCCAGAGCCTGACCGGCCGCAAGTTCGAAGGTCACATCCGACAGCAGCACCCGGCCATTGGCAGGCGAGGCGACGGTCAGGTTTTCGACCCGCAGCGATTGCTTTGGCGTGGGCAGCATGACGGGCGTCTTTTCCGATGACAGCGCCACCAGCGTATCGCGCAGCTGGCCCCAGGCGTGGCGCGCGCCGACGATGCCCTTCCAGTTCGCGATGACCTGGTCGATGGGCGCAAGCGCGCGGCCCGAGGCGACCGAGACGGCGATGATGGCACCCGCCGACAATTCGCCCTGAATGGTGTAGAAGGCGCCGAGGCCCAGAAGCCCCGATTGCAGCAGCATCCGCAGAACACGCGACATCGCAGCCATCGTGCCGGTGATATCGGATGCGCGGGTCTGAAGATCCAGATGCTGGCGGTTGGCAACGGCGAAACGGTCTACGGCACGGCCAGCTGCCCCCATCGCGATCAGCGTTTCCGAATTGCGGGTGTTGGATTCCGAGATGGTATTGCGCACGACCAGCGCCTTATGCGCCGACTTGGCCAGATCGCGCGATTTGTATTCGGCCAGCATCGTGAGCAGTGCCAGAACCACCGCCCCGCCCAGCGTTACTGCGCCCAGCACGGGATGCAGCACATAGACAAAGATAATGAAGATCGGAACGAAGGGCAGATCGAAGATCGCGCCCGGAGCCGAGGAGCCGAGGAAGTTACGCAAGGTGTCGACGGTGCGCCCACGTTCCAGCGCCTCGGTCGTCGAAAAGCCGTAGCGCGGCATGTCGATGGCCACTTTATGCGACAGGGGGGCAAGTCGCTGGTCAAGCCGCGCGCCAATGCGCACAAGGACTTGGCTGCGGATCGCGTCGAACCCGCCTTGAACCAGGTACAGCGCCAGAGCGAGGATGGACAAAAAGACCAGAGTTTGCACCGACCCGGAGGTGAGCGCACGATCATAAACTTGCAGCATGTAGAACGACCCGGTCAGGGCCAGAACGCTGATCAAACCCGATATGCCAAACAGCGCCCACCCGTATCTTGCAAGATCCGCGTTGAGCAGCTCGCGCGCCTTGCGCAGGGCCAGCGGATCGGGTGTGGATGTCGGATGCGCCATGTTCGCCTCGTATCATTCCTGCAAAGGGGCCACTGACTGGCCCTTACGGGAGGGGAACGGAAAGTACGGACCTCTCCCACTTGCCCAAGGTTAGGATTTTCCGGCTTGATTCCGTCATGGAACAGGGTCGCGCAATCCGTTGGACAAAGGTCTTAAAGGGCCGCATGTGACCCCCCGGCCAATTTGTACTGGCCGGGGGGAGACGTGGTTACAGGTTGAACGACGACCCATCCAGATTATGCGCGCCGCGCAGGGTCAGGGTGAAATCGGCTGCGTCGTCGGCATCGGTGAAGCCTTCGATCAGCGTGTCCACACCGTCGGCCGTCGCCACCTCGCGGATCACCAGATTGCCCGCTGCAGTGGTGCCCTGACCCGCAAGGGTAAAGGTCTGGTTGCCGTTGGTGCCGACCATCGCGTCGATCCCCGACAGGTCGATCCGGTCGCCCGGAAGGAAGTCGGTGATCACGTCGCCATTGGCAGTTCCGGCCGAGACGAAGACGAAGACATCCTCGCCATCGCCCCCGGTCATCACGTTGATCGAGAGCGAGCCGCGGATCACGTCATTGCCCTGACTGCCGATGACATTCTCGATGCCGACCAGATGGTCGGTGACGCCGCCTGACCGCGCGGTTCCGATGGGCGTATAGGCCCCCAGGTCGATGACCGCGCCGCCCAGAACCGCAGAGAGATCCAGCGTATCGCTGCCCACCCCGCCAAAGATCATGTCGGCCCCGTCTGCATTCTGCACGATGAAGATGTCGTCGCCTTCACCGCCCAGTTGCACATCACGGCCTGCGCCGCCTTCGACCACGTCAGCGCCCGATCCGCCGACGGCCACGTCATTGCCGCCGTTGCCGAGGATGATGTCTGCACCGCCCTTGCCCAGCAAGGCATCGCCCTGCTCGCCGCCGACGATCACGTCATCGCCCGCACCGCCGACCTGCACGCCTGCTGTGGAGCCAGGCATCAGGACCACACCTTCCAGTTCCGGAGCTGGTGCCGGGGGCGGGGTGACCGTGCCAGAACCGTTGCCAGAACCGTTGCCGGTACCAGTGCCGTTGCCTTTGCCGTTGCCGTTGCCAGAGCCGTTGCCATTTCCGGTGCCGGTGCCGTTGCCGGTGCCCGATCCGGTCCCCGACCCGCTTCCCGACCCGGACCCGCTGCCCGTGCCGTTGCCGGCCGAGTCATCGTCGCCATCGTCATCGCCGCTGCCCGAGCCACCGCTTCCGGTGTCGCCACCGGCCGAGTCGTCGTCATTGTCATCGTCATTGCCGCCGGTATTGCCGTCATCGCCACCGCCGACAGTGTCGCCGTCGCCATCGCCGCCACCGGCGTTGTCACCATCACCGCCACCGGCGTTGTCACCATCACCGCCCCCGGCGTTGACTTCGTCCGAGACTTCGAAGATGCGCTCGTCCAGACCGGTCAGCCCGGTGTTGCGCATGACGATCTCTGAGAAGCTTTGGCCTTCAACGAAGTTTGCGTAGAGGTCGAAGTTCTCCAGCCGGTCGACATAGTAGAAGCGGTCACCTTCCTGCAGGCGGTCAAGCTGTTCGTGGATGATCGCCCAGAAGGTGGACCCCACGATCCCGCCATTGACCTTGGCTTCGGCCAGCCCGCCAACCCAGAGATCGACACGGTCGATCCCCATGACGGTGAAAGTGCCATCGCTGTTGGCCACGAGGGCGATGTCGGGGTTGAGTTCGGCGAAGGCATCGGCTGCCGCCTGATCCGCCAGCACCAGATCGGGATAGGCTTGCTGGAACTGGGCCAGCACGGCCGCCGACAGGTTGTTGCGGGCCCCGAAATCCGCCCAGCTTGTGTAGGGTTGCAGAGTGGTGGCGTCGAGGAAGCTGAGCGCCTCTTGGATATAGGGGCTTTGCGAGGCGAGGAGGGCTGCCTTGACCTGGTTCAACGTTCCGATCCCCACATCGCGGCCACGGGCTACGTTGAAGGAGAAGAGGTCGGCGCTGACGCGGACCAGATCGTTGCGGACGCCGTCAACGATGTTGACGTCCACCTCTTCCGCCGCCTGCCCGGCGATCCCGCTGAGCACCGCCCCGGCGCCAAGCTGAGTGTAACCCGGCTGCGGCACATAACCATACTGGGCCAGCGTGCCGAGGCTTGCCGTGAAGGCCCCTTCGGCATTTGTCGGGTTAAGGAAGGCGTCGAAGAGCGACACCTGCGACGTGCTGCCATCCGGGTTGGTGACCGAGATGGTCTGCCCGATCATGGTGTGGCCAAAGCGATAGACGGCCGAGGCGAATTCCTGGCTGATCGCGGCATCCGTCTGGGGGTTCCATTCGGTAAAGCCATGATCGCCTTCGCCGCGGATCCCGACACCGCCGAGCAGTTTCTCGGCGAATTCGGTGAACACGACGCGCTGATATTCGGCCTCGTTCACGATCTTGGCGGCCTGGAACAGTTCCTCGGGCGTCAGGGTCGTGTTGCCCGCGTCATAGAGCGCCTCCAACTGATCCACGTGATAGTTGTGGTTGCGGGCAAAGATCGTGTGCATCGAGGTGAGGGTGACGTTTTCATTCACCCGGCCATCCCCTGCCACGATGTGATCGAGCAGGTTGATGTAGGGGTTGGCGTCCAGCAGAAGCGGCTGGCCTTCACCCATGAAGTTGCTGGCAAGCTGGGCCACCACGGCAGAGTTGAAGGTGCCATCGGCGTTCAACAAGCCGGGATAGTAGTCCAGCAGTGTCTGGCCACCCGCCGGAAGCCCGCCGCCCGTAAAGACGGTGCCTGCTTCGATGTGGTGTTCCAGCACCCCGCGCAGGGTGGGCAACAGTTGGTAGCCGGGGGCAGACGGGTCTGCCGCACCGAGGAGCACCCTAGCCCCCAGACCGCCTTCGCCATCGCTTTCGCGCAGCAGTTGCCCGATCAAGGTGGTGGAGCCGTAGACCTGGTTCTGATCCACGAAGGGCGATGTGATGTTCAGGTGCTGTGCGGCACCATCGGCATCAAAGCCCACAACCGAGGCGCGGTTGAGGTCGGCCGGGTTTTGCGTACGCGGCCCGGTGCCCTCGGCTCCGATCTGGATGCTGCCTGCGCCCCCTTTCGGAATGAAGCTCAGCCCGTGATCAAAGTATTGCGCGAAGGCCATGAAGAAGATGTTGGCATCGGCGCTTTGTGGCGTGCCCGCCTCTTGCGTGCCGATGATGTTCGAGATGTTGCGCGGATCCAGACCGTCGAAGATCGGGTTGACCGCGTTGTTCACGCCGCCTTCTTCGCGTTCACCCGACCGGTTGGGCGTGATGCGAATGAAGGGTTCGCCATGCGCGCCGTAGGTCGGGTTGTCCGGGTTGTTGCCTTCGCCGGTCAGGGTGCGGATGCCCAGCGCGTTGGCGCCGTCATCGTTGCCATCCGGGTTGATGCCACGCACCAGGTTCAGCAGGCCGATCGCATCATTGGCGGTCAGTTGCGTGACGGGGGTGTTGCCGCCGCCCGTGCCGCCGCCCGTGCCGCCGCCCGTGCCGCCACTGCCATTCGCCAGCGACGGAAGCGCGCTGACAGACCCTGCGAAGGTGACCGCGTGGGTGCCACTCGTCATGGTGACGGTGCCGTTGCCATTGTCCGTCGCTACGTAGCTGGCCGGATCTGCTCCGTTTGGCACCTCGATCACATCCTGCGGGCGCAGGGTGCCGACGATGGTGTCATTGCCACCACCCGACCGGAACAGGATGCGGTGCGCCGAGGCGAGGCCGGAGATATCCACCGTGTCATCCGCGGCGGAACCGTTGATGGTGATGGTGTTGACGTCCAGCCCGGTGGGGGTGAAGTCACCCACCGCGGTCACAGTATCCACCCCGGCGCCGGTGTTGATGACGATCTCTTCGATGTCGCGAAGTTCCGCGATGACAGCGCCGTTGCCGGTGCCATTGCGGGTGATGACGATTTCCGTCCCGGCCTGCACGGCACGGGTGCCGCCCAGCGCAAGGAAGGCCGCAGCGGTAAAGACCGTGAAGGTTTCCACCGTGGCATCGCCGTTCACGATCATCGTGTCGCCTGCCGCGCCTTCGACGCCGCCATCCACAATGTCGCGCCCTTCGCCGACATTCCAGGTCACCTGATCATTTCCAGCACCGCCAAAGATGCTGTCTGCCCCGGCGCCGCCGAACAGGGCATCGGCCCCAGCGCCGCCGTTCAGGATGTCCGCGCCACCGTCACCGTTCAGGGTGTCTGCGCCGCCATCGCCGTTCAGGATGTCTGCCGCCGCGCCGCCGAAGATCACGTCTGCGCCGGCATCCCCAAACAGCAGGTCTGTCCCGCCTTCGCCGTTGATGAGGTCGGCCCCTTCACCCCCGCTGACCGTATCCGCGCCACCTGCGGCGTTGACCGTGTCATTGCCGCCCAGCGCGTTGATGAAATCATCCAGCGGCGTGCCGAGAAGCAAATCTGCCGCTTCCGTGCCCGTAATCGCAGGGGCGATGTTGGCAGTAACAGGAGAGATCAGTTGCGTAACGTTGTTGTTGACGTCCCGCACAGTCACCAGGACGCGCAGCGGTTCGCCGACTTCATCCGCGGTGGGCGCAAAAGTCGGGCCGGTTTCACCTTCCAGATCGCTCCATACGCCGTCATGCAGATGCTGCCATTGCAGGGTGAAGGCCGGCACAGCCAGACCATCGGGGTCGATCAGGCTGGCGACGCTGACGGTCAGGGTCTGACCCTCGGTTGGGGTGGTGTCGGAAATGGTGATCGTAGCCGTTGCGGGCCGATCCACGATCAGGCTGCTCACGGCCACGTCACCATCATGGAACCGCAGCACTTCGATATTGCGCAGCGTGTCGGTGCCTTCGTTGAACAGTGCCACCGCTTGCGCTTCGGTAAAGCCAAGGTCAGCCGGATCACTTTCGGTGACGTGGGTCACGATCACGCGGTCAGCAAGGCGGGTGATGACATAGTTTTCGCGGACGTCCCAGAATTGCGCCGTGTCGGCATCGCCGGTGGCGTTGCCATCCACAACTTCGCGCACCATGCGAAGCTGGGTCGGGTTGATGGACCCGTCGAGCAGTTCCACCATGATCTCGGACAGGCTGTCGATGGACCGGGTGACCGCGCCAGTGATGCGGTCGAGGATTTCGATCCGCACATTCAGCCAGTGGTCGCCGTCGATGAAATCGTCGCCGCCGCGGCCCATGATGACGTCGCTGCCACCGCCGCCCAGCAGGATGTTGCCCTTGGTAAGGCTGGCGGAGTCCACATAGCTGCCCAGCAATGTGCCCAAACCGGCGATACGGGCGATGCCTTCCGTGGTGAGTTCATGGCCGGCAAAGGTGGTTTCGTTCTGGCCAAGAGTGACCGCTGGATCAACGTCGCCACCGGCGCGGTCGTCGCCCCAGATCATATCGTCCTGATCAAAACCTGACGCGCCTTCCACCCGGTCAAAACGGTTGCGCAGGATATCCTGCTGGTCGGTGGCAAAGATCTTGCGGTTCAGGTCAAGGTCAGCGGCAACGCGCACGTCCTTGTAGGTGACCCAGTCGAAGCCGAACATGCCTTCGGCGCGGATCACGCTTTCGCCCATCACCATGATGTCGTCGCCGCTTTCGGCGTCGAAGTCGGTTTCGTTGTCGCCCGCGAACATGATGTCGTGGCCGATGATGGTGGAGTTGAAGAACAGTTCCGAGTTGTCACCCGAGATGACGTCGAACCCGCCTGCGCCTTCGATCCAGTCGTCGCCTTCGTTGCCCGACAGCAGGTCGGCCCCGGCACCACCAAGGAGGAAGTCGTTGCCTTCGCCCGCCGTGGCGTGCTTGGCATCGTCTTCGCCCATGATCAGCACATCAACGCCGCGCCCGCCGAAGACCAGTTCCGCCGCACCCGCACCGGAATGGATGACATCGTTGCCATCCTCGCCATGCAGGAAGGAGACGTCGCCGCCATCGAGGATGATGTCGTCGCCCGCCCCACCGCGCAAGTGGTTGACCCCGGCCCCGCCGATCAGCAGGTCATCCTCGCCATCACCCCAGAGGGTATCGTCGCCGACATCCCCGATCAGGACGTCACGCTCGGCGGTGCCACCAAGGACGACATGTTCGCCGCCACGGAACTGAAGCAGGTTGTCATAGTCGCGCGCGCCGACAGTCAGACCGTCAGTGTCGCGTTCAACCTTGGAGCGGCCAATGGCACCGAGGAAGGGATCGAAATCCGCGTTGGTCGGATCAGCTTCAAGCTGGTAGCGCATGTCGACTTCGAGGATGTGGTCGACATTGCCGAAGACCTCGCCCGGTAGGTGGCCGCCGCCTTCGCCGAAATCGGTGTTGCGCATGATGATCGACGCGAAGGAGTTGTTCTCCAGTTCGTTGAGCATGTTCAGACCCTGGGTCCGGGTCAGATAGTAGAAACGGTCACTGTTCTGCAGGTTCTCGAGCTGCACCTCGAACACGAAGGCAAAGGTCGACCCCAGCATCCCGCCGAAGGGCATGATCTGTTCGGCAAGACCACCGATCCAGAAGTCGACGTTGTTCAGGCCGCCAAGCGCCGCATCACCGGCGTAGGCACCCGTCGCGTTCAGGAAGTCGCGGCGGTCGGCCTCGAATTCGGTGAAGGCAGTGCCGGTCAGGGTGCTGTCGCCCAGCACCAGTTTCATGGCCGCTTCGCGTTTGTCATCAGCCGTGACGGCCGCAAGGATGGAGGCGTGGGTGCCGTAGGCGGCGATGAAGTTGATGATCGAGGCCGAGTTCTTGAGGTTGACCGCGAAATCCGCCCAGCTGTTATAGGGGCGCAGCCAGTCGGACCCGCTGGCCTCATAGAACGTCTGGCGGGCCACCTGCAGCGACGGCACGCCGGTTTCACGACCCCGTGCGATGTTCAGCGCGGCAAGGTCCAGCGGCAGGCCGACCAGGTTGTTGCGCAGAGCGCTGGTGACGAATTCGTCGATCGCGTTGCCGGTTTCCGCCGTCATGCCACGGATCACCGCACCTGCGGCCTGATCCGCGGTGATTGTGCGGTCATTGTCGAAGGCGATGGGGTTCAGGAAGGCGTCGATCAGGCCGGTGTTGTCGCGCTCGACTGTCACCGTGTCACCAGCGCCCGCAACGAAGCGGACGGTATCGACATTCTCGGTCAGCATGGAATGGCCGAAGCGATAGACGACATGGGCGAATTCGGCAAAGATCGCCGGGTCCAGATCGGTGATCGAGTTGAAAACGAAGGCGTCGATGCCGGGGTGCACGCGGCGGGCGAATTCTTCGAACACCATGTGCTGATACTGCATCTCGGTGGCGAAGCGGGCCGATTGGAACAGGCGTTCGCCATCCCAGATCAGCGTCGCGGGATCGACCGAGCTTGGGACAGTGCCTTCTGCAAGATCCACCCGCAGCCATTGATTGATGAAGGCCAGATCGTTGGTTTCCAGGATCGTCGCCTTCATGGCGTCGACCTGGCGGTTATGTTCCGAATGGAAGACGTGGTGAACGGCGGTCAGACCGAAGTTTTCGTTGGCTCGCCCGTCGCCTGCCATGAAGTGGCGGTCGAGGAGTTCGTTGTCATAGGCGGTGCGAACGCCATTGATCAGGAAGTCGGCTGGGTCGGTCACGCCGATCTCGCCGTCGAGGTCTGCCGTCATCTCGAAGACATCCCCGGTCGTTGCCGGATTGCGGTCTACATCATAGGTGGTCGGGTTGGCCGTGTGGGCGATGTCTTCGAGGAAGGCATGGCCGGTGGGAACCGCATCCGTCGTGTTCACGAGCGCCGGGGTGCCCGGTGTTGCGGGGGGGATACCCTCGACAAGCTCGGTGACGACGATACCGTTCACGATCTGGGGGGTGCCATCCGCATTGCGAACGATCTTGATGATCTGGGCATAGCCATTGGGGCCGAGTTCAAGATTTCCGTATTCATCGGTGGCCAGCAGCGGCACGCTATGGACGTCGAAATCATCCAGTTCGATGCCAAGCAGTTCGCGCGCCTGTGCCTTTACATCGGCCCAGGTTGCCATGCCGTCGCCGGGGCCGTGCAGCAGTTCGCCGGTCGAGACGGTTTGACCGTCGACGCGGACATATTCCCGCAGGAACGCCTGATGCGACGCATGCGAGGTGTAGGTCTGGTTCTGATCGACCCAGGGCGTGGTCCGGTTCATGTGTTCGCGCTGGTCGTCTGCGGTGCCGAGAATACCGTCCGCCCCCGGCGTGATGGTGTTGGTGGCGCGGGTCAGGACCATGAAATTCGTGCGCGAGCCTGCAACGTAGAGCGGGTCATCCTCGGCCAGGGGAATGTAGACGGTGCCTGCACCGCCCTTGGACACGAGGTCGAGCCCGTGGTCGAAGAACTGCCCGAACATCGTCATCCACGAGTTGAAGGGGGCGGTCAGCCCCTCATCGGGCGAAACATCGGGGATACGAACGTTATAGGTAAGCCCATCGGGCGAGGGGTCGATTTCGATCCCCGTGGTGGCTATGCGCGCATCCAAGGCTGTCTTGGCTTCAGCTGTTGCCACCGACGCGGGGTCGGCGCGGAGCGCTGTCTGATAGGCGTCGTACAGATCGACGAGTTGCTGTGCCGTGGTGACGATGGCAGACGGCGGTTCCGTGCCAAAGCGCATCAGCCAGGCTGACACGGCGGCGATGTTCGACATCGACTGATCGACGATCAGATTTGAGATCAGGCGCGGGTCCGAGTCGAACACGTTCCCGGAGGTTTGTCCGTAGGACGTCGGCGTACCGCCGGGCGGGCCGAAGGGAGACGGATCCGCCGTCAGAAAGTTTGCGGGCAACAGGCGCGGCATCAGCTGGTCAGCCGAACCCCAGAGTTCCCGCCCTTCGACCAGATTGTTGAACGTCCCATTTACTGTGCGCAGACCGAATGGAAGATGGGGGTCGGGCACCAGAGTGCGAAGATCCTCGCCCGCTGCGTGACGTTCAGCGATCTCGATTTGCTGAAGAATGAATTCCAGGTCATGGCGGTTCACGTAGACCATTTTGATATTCCCTGTGTCAGATCGGATGAATGCCCAGCGGAAACGAGGCGCGCGTATTACCGAGGAAGGGTCGCAAGGAACGGCCGATCCGACAAATGTCCGTGGTCCAACAATCAATGCGTCTGCGGTCCAATGGTTTGTCAGACCTAGGTCCGATGGCGTGACCTGTGCGCACCGGTTCCGAGCGCAAAGTTGAGCGCCTGGTTTGATAAGCGGCCTGCGCGGGTTTCCGCCTTGTGACGATAGGTGAAACGCGTTGACCCTTTTTCCGCCATCGGGGCCCAAAGGGGCATCCGAATCATTTTATGCCTTGGCGCTAACCATCAGTTTCGCTGGAATT
Source organism: Variovorax paradoxus (assembly GCA_943370085.1). Classification (GTDB taxonomy): domain Bacteria; phylum Pseudomonadota; class Alphaproteobacteria; order Rhodobacterales; family Rhodobacteraceae; genus Paragemmobacter. Next base: position 36,280 of record CALRPT020000025.1, read on the forward strand.
CCGACACTCAACCCTTGGGCGAAAATCATCTGGGAACGCGCCAAAGTTCAGCCACAGTTCTGCCTGATTTGGATGAGGCAAATTCGGCCGTTGTTGCGATCTGCGAAACGAGGCCCGCGCAAGCGATTGAATTATATGGGGCTAGGCACATCAATTATGGCAGGACTATGTCCGAAAGCCGACGACCCATAAACTTCCGTTTAGACCTGTGCCCCAATTAATGTAGCTTAATTTTGGGGGCCATGGATGCGATCGGGACAACCGATCCGTACCAAAAAGTGGGATTGATATGCTGAACCTAGTACTTGTTGACGATCATCCGATAGTGCTCGCCGGTCTTGTCGACATCCTGCGTGCTCATGCACAGTACAACGTTGTAGGGACGGGTTCGACGGCGGAGGCTGCCCTCCGTCTGGTTCGCGAAGGCGGGTGTGATGTTCTGATTGCAGATCTTAACCTTCCCGGAGACATGATCGAAACCATCCGCGAAATTCGCGAGGAGCGGCCCGAGGTCAAGATCCTCGTCTTCACCGCAGCGGCCAGTCCGGATATCTGCATGCAGGTTCTGGGGGCGGGTGCGAACGGATTTGTCCTGAAGGGCAGTTCGGGTGGTGATCTGTTTTACGCGATCGAAGAGGTTGCGGCGGGCAAGGAATTCATCTCATCTTCGATGGCGTCGAAGGTCATCCGCGAGATGCGGATTGCCGATCAGCGCAAGGCGGAACGGGCCTCTATTGCGCTGAATTCGCGCGAGGATCAGGTGGTGCAGGAATTGCTGAACGGGTCTTCCAACAAGGAGATCGCGAATAAGCTGAAGCTGTCGGACAAGACCGTGAAACATTACATGACCCAGATCATGCAGAAGTTCAACGCGCGCAACCGGCTTGAGGTCGTGCTTGAGGTACAGCGCATGAACGGGGCGTCGGAGGGGCGAAATCGTTCCCTGATCTGAACGTGGATTGCGGCCCCTTGGGCCGGTGGCAGAGCACTGACTATCAGGTTTTCGACGGTATCCCGATCTTTGGGGCGCTTGGTTTCGTGGGCGGCACGCCACGCACCGTCTGGTGCTGCTGGATCACATGGACAGCGGCCAACAACTGCGGCAAACGACTGCGGAAATCATAAATTATGTTTAAAATACAACAGCTTGCGGAATGGAACGTGGTGGCTTTCCGCGCCCGTGGCTGAGGTCAGGCCGCCTGTTTCACGACGGGCAGATCGGCCGGGGCGAAGGGCGTCCAGTCATAGGCATAATAGCCATACATCTGCGCCAGCGCTGCGTCAGAGGCGGCTTTGGCCTTGGGATCGATGGGCAGGCGGATCAGGTCAGACATCGGTAATCTCCTTGTGACACCTGACCTATGCCTGTGGGCGGGGGGGTGTAAGGGGTGGTTTTGCAACCGCGCCATGCGCCCAGCGCAGGGCTGCGAGCGCTGCGTTAAACTTGTGCTTTTCCAACAGCCTAAGCCAGGGGTGGCCGTTCAGCACCCGGAGCAGCGCCCGGTGCAGACGGCTGTGCATACGCGCGGTGCCGCAATTTCGTGGAAAGGGTTCGATTAACCTTCCCGCTGCGGTCACGGCGACCCGGCCCCTTTCCGCCCCTGTCAAAATCCTTTCAGCCGCGGGCCGGACGGAAAAATTGTTACAATCATATGCGACGACGCTTGCTGAGTCGGCATTTCCACCATTAGCGTGTGCATACGGTCTGGGACCGTCCAGCGCGGCTGATGGGGGAAACCGCATAGCCTATGGCGTGCGGCCGGATCAGGACGAAAACACGAACGGGGAGACGTTCACATGAAGATTCGTAACATGCTGTTTGCTTCGGCAAGCATTGCCGGGATGCTGCTGGCGCCTGTGGCGCAGGCGCAGTCGATGGAAGAACTTGAGGCCGCTGCCAAGGCCGAGGGGATGCTGTCGACCATCGCCCTGCCGCATGACTGGTGCGGCTATGGCGACGTGATCGCCGGGTTCAAGGCAAAGTATCCGGAAATCACCGTCAACGAGTTGAACCCCGATGCGGGTTCGGCAGACGAGCTTGAGGCCGTGAAGGCCAACAAGGACAACAAGGGCCCGCAGGCGCCCGACGTGCTGGACGTGGGCCTTGCCTTCGGCCCGCAGGCCAAGTCGGAAGGTCTGACCCAGCCCTACAAGGTTGCGACCTGGGACGAGATTCCGGAAAGCATCAAGGATCCCGAAGGCCACTGGTATGCCGACTATTACGGCGTGATGTCCTTCCTGGTGAACAAGGACATGGTCGAGAACGTGCCGCAGGATTGGGCTGATCTGCTCAAGCCGGAATATGCGGGCATGGTGGCGCTGGCGGGCGATCCGCGCGCGTCGAACCAGGCGATCCTGGGTGTTCTGGCGGCGGGCATGTCGACCGGTGCCGCACCGGGCGAAGCCGCTGGCAAGGCCGGGCTGGACTTCTTCAAGGCGCTGAATGACGCGGGCAACTTCGTTCCCGTCATCGGCAAGGCGGGCACGCTGGCGCAGGGCACCACGCCCATCGTCATCATGTGGGACTACAATGCTCTGTCGGCCCGCGACACGCTGGCGGGCAACCCGCCGGTTGAGGTGGTCGTGCCGAAATCGGGCGTTCTGGCCGGTGTCTATGTGCAGGCCATTTCCGCCTATGCTCCGCAGCCCAATGCCGCGAAGCTGTGGATGGAATACCTGTACAGCGACGAAGGTCAGCTTGGCTGGCTCAAGGGTTATTGCCACCCGGCACGCTTCAACGCGATGGCCGCTGCCGGCAAGATCCCGCAGGACCTGATGGATGCGCTGCCCCCGGCAGAATCCTATGAAGCCGCCTACTTCCCGACGCTGGAAGAAGTGGATGCCAACAAGGCCGCCGTCACCGGTGGCTGGGATGCCGTTGTCGGCGCCAACGTGGCCGAGTAATCTGTCCGCGTGACAGCATCGCCTGCCCCGGTTCGCGCCGGGGCAGGCACTTCGTTTCAAGGCAGCCAGCAGAGCCGCCAAGATCAGGGGGACCGATGGCGACCGATCCGAACCGGCAAGCGGTGCCGCGCCCGACACGGCGCCTTCCGCTGGAATGGCTGGGCATCCTGCCCTTTGCGCTGTTCGCGCTTTTGTTCCTGATCATGCCGACGATGCGCATCGTCCTTGGCGCGTTCCAGACGCCGGATGGCGGGTTCACCCTGCAGAATCTGGCCGACCTGAACACAGATTCCATCCGCGCGGCCTATTGGACATCGATCAAGCTGTCCTTCATCACCGCGGCCCTTGGCTGCGCCGCGGGCTTTGCCTTGGCGGCGGCGGTGGTCTTTGGCGGGCTGCCCAAGGGTGTGCGGTCGCCCTTGCTGACGTTTTCGGGTGTGGCATCGAATTTCGCGGGCGTGCCGCTGGCATTCGCCTTTATCGCCACGCTGGGGCCTGTGGGCCTTATCACGGTGTGGCTGCGGACCGAGTTTGGCATCAACCTGCGGGCGATGGGGTTTAACCTTCTGTCCTTCTGGGGGTTGGTGATCACCTATCTGTTCTTCCAGATTCCACTGATGATCCTGATCATCACCCCGGCGCTGGACGGGTTGAAGCGGGAGTGGCGCGAGGCGGCGGCGGTGCTGGGCGCGACGGGGGTGCAGTATTGGCGGATGGTGGCGCTGCCCATTCTGTTTCCGTCGATCCTGGGCACATTCGCGCTGCTCTTTGCCAATGCCTTCGGCGCGGTGGCGACGGCCTTTGCCCTGACCGGGCCGCAGTTGAACATCGTTCCGATCAAGCTGTTCGCGCAGATCAGGGGCGATGTGCTGGGCAATCCGAACCTCGGCTACGCGCTGGCCTTCGGGATGATCGTCATCACGGCGGCGGCGAACATTCTGTACATCTGGCTGCGCGTGCGGTCGGAAAGGTGGCTGAAATGATGCGTCTGGTCGCATGGATCACGCTGTTCCTTGGCGTGCTGTTCTTCCTGCTGCCCCTGGTGGGGATGACGGAATTCAGCCTGAAGATGCGGCGGGGAGAGTATTCCTTCGATGCCTATGCCGTGGTCTTTGCCGACCCGGCCTTCTGGGCGACCTTCGGCTATTCGCTGGCACTGTCGGCGGCGACGATCGTGGTGGGGGTCGTGCTGGTGGTGCCGACGGCCTATTGGGTGCGGCTGAAGCTGCCGCAGGCGCGGCCCTTCGTGGAATTCATCACGCTGTTGCCGCTGGTGATCCCGGCCATCGTGATCGTGTTCGGCTATATCCGGCTGTATAATACCTCCAGCTTCCTGCCGATGACGGGGTCGGCGCTGGGGACGGATATCCTGCTGACGATGGGATATGCCACGCTGGCGCTGCCCTACATGTACCGCTCGGTCGATACCGGGTTGCGTACCATTGATGTGGGCGTGCTGACCGAGGCAGCGCAGAGCCTGGGCGCGGGGTGGATGACCATTCTGGCCAAGATCATCCTGCCCAATGTGATGGTGGCGGTGTTGTCGGGGGCCTTCCTGACGCTGGCCATCGTGATGGGCGAGTTTACCATGGCGGCGCTGCTGAACCGCCCGGCCTTTGGCCCCTATATGCAGCTTCTGGGCGCGAACCGCGCCTATGAGCCGCCCGCGCTGGCGGTGATCGCCTTTGCCATCACCTGGGGGTGCATGGGGCTGATGCAGCTTGTCACCCGCTTCTCCAAACATGAAAGGGCGAAGGCCTGATGTCCTTTTTGCAGTTGTCCCATCTGGAAAAGTCCTTTGGCACGAACCGTGTGGTCAAGGATTTCAACCTGACCGTGGAAAAGGGAGAGTTCATCTCGCTGCTGGGCCCGTCCGGCTGTGGCAAGACGACCGTGCTGCGGATGGTGGCGGGGTTCGAGGTGCCGACCTCGGGCGGGATCGTGATCGACGGGCAGGATGTGACGGGGCTGAAGGCCAATCAGCGCAACATCGGGATGATGTTTCAGGCCTATGCGCTGTTTCCCAACATGACCGTGGCCGAGAATGTGGCCTTTGGCCTGAAGGTGAAGGGTGTGGAGAAGGCCGCGCGCGAGGCGCGGGTGGATGAGATGCTGCGCCTGATCGGGTTGTCGGAGATGCGGGGGCGCTATCCGTTTCAGCTTTCGGGCGGGCAGCAGCAGCGGGTGGCCTTGGCGCGGGCCTTGGCGCCCAGCCCACGGGTGCTGTTGCTGGACGAGCCGCTTTCGGCGCTGGATGCGAAGGTGCGGGTGTCGCTGCGGAATGAAATCCGCGAGATTCAGCGCGAGCTGGGGATCACCACCATCTTCGTGACGCATGATCAGGAAGAGGCGCTGTCGATGTCGGACCGCGTGGTGGTGATGAATGGCGGGATCGCCGAACAGGTGGGCGCGCCGTTCGAGGTGTATAACCGCCCGGCGACGCGGTTTGTGGCGACGTTCGTGGGCACGCTGAACATCTTTGACGGCGCCGTGACGGGGCCGCAATCGGTGACTCTGGCCGGGGTGCCAGTGACGCTGGCCGAACCGATAGAGTCAGGCAAGGGTGCGAGCCTGTCACTGGCGCTGCGGCCCGAGGCGGTGCATCTGGGCCGGGTCGAAGGCGCGGATGTGGTGCTGCCCGCGACGATTGAAAGCGTAGAGTTCCTGGGGTCCATCATCCGGGTGCGGGCGCGGGCGGGGGGGTCTGTCGTGGCGCTGGACACGTTCAACCGCATGGACGCGCCGCCGCCCGCCATTGGCACGCAGACCGAGGTCAGCCTGTCGGCGCGTGATCTGATCGTGCTGGGTGGCTGAGCCGGGCAGAAGGCGCTTGCCGATGGGCGGGGGGCTGGTGATATGTTCGCAAGGATATATCGCAAACGCAGGACCGCCCGCCCCATGCCCCGGATGACCCGCTGATGACGGATTGGCTGTCGCCTTCGGAATGGCAGGCGGTGGCGCTGTCGCTGCGGGTGGCGTTCTGGGCGACGGTGATCAGCCTTCCGCTTGGCATCTGGGTGGCGTGGCTGCTGGCGCGGCGGGATTTTCCGGGCAAGCAGGTGCTGAACGGGCTGGTGCATCTGCCGCTGATCCTGCCGCCCGTGGTGACGGGCTATCTGCTGCTGCTGACCTTTGGGCGGCGGGGATATGTGGGGCAGTTTCTGGATCAATGGTTCGGCATCGTGCTGGCCTTTCGCTGGACGGGCGCGGTGCTGGCGGCGGCGGTTATGGCGTTCCCGCTGATGGTGCGGGCGATCCGGCTGGCGTTTGAGGCGGTGGACCCCAAGCTGGAACAGGCCGCAGGCACTCTGGGCGCATCGCCCGCTTGGGTGTTCGTGACGGTGACGCTGCCGCTGATCCTGCCCGGTGTTTTGGCGGGGTCGGTGCTGGCCTTTGCCAAGGCGATGGGCGAGTTCGGGGCGACGATCACCTTCGTGTCGAACATCCCGGGTGAAACGCAGACGCTGCCATCGGCCATCTATGCCTTTTTGCAGGTGCCGGGGGGCGACGCGCAGGCGTTCCGCTTGGTGATCGTGTCCATCATCGTGGCGATGGGGGCGCTGATCGCATCGGAATGGATCGGGCGGCGCGTGGCGCGGCGGATCGGGGGGCAGGGATGAGCCTGTCTGTCGCCATCGCCCATGCGTTTCCGGGCTTCGATTTGGACGTGGCTTTTGACGCGCCGCCGGGGGTGACGGCGCTGTTCGGGCGGTCGGGGTCTGGCAAGACGACGGTGGTGAATGCGGTGGCGGGGCTGTTGATGCCCGACCGGGGCCGTATCAGCGCCGGGGGCGCGGTGCTGTTTGACCGTGCTTCAGGCGTGGCGCTGCCACCACACAAGCGCAGGCTGGGCTATGTGTTCCAGGACGCGCGGCTGTTCCCACATCTGACCGTGCGGCAGAACCTGACCTATGGCCGCTGGTTCGCGCCCAAGGGCGGCGTGACGCTGGAGGCGGTGGTGGACCTGCTGGGGATCGGCGGGCTGCTGGATCGCCATCCGGTGGCCCTGTCGGGCGGGGAAAAGCAGAGGGTCGCCATCGGGCGGGCGCTGTTGTCGAACCCGCGCCTCTTGCTCATGGATGAACCGCTAGCTGCACTGGACGAGGCGCGCAAGGCCGAAATTCTGCCCTGGCTGGAGCGGCTGCGCGATGGGACAGATATCCCGATCCTCTATGTGAGCCATGCGATGGCCGAGGTGGCGCGTCTGGCCACCACGCTGGTGGTGATGGAGGGCGGGCGCATCCGGGCGGCGGGGCCGGTGGCCGACATGCTGGCCGATCCGGCGCTGGCGCCCGTGCTGGGCCTGCGCGAGGCGGGGTCGATCCTGCCCGCCCGCGTGGCCGCGCATGAGGGCGACGGGCTGACACGGCTGGACACGGCGGCGGGGCCGGTCTGGCTGCCGCAGGTGGCCGCCGAGGTGGGAAGCGCGGTGCGGATACGGATTGCGGCGCAGGATGTGATCCTGTCGCGCGCGCGGCCAGACGGGCTTTCTGCGCTGAACGTACTTCCTGCCACGGTGACTGCGCTGCGGATGGGCGACGGGCCGGGGGCGTTGATCCGCCTGTCCGTGGGCGGTGACCCGCTGCTGGTGAGGATCACGCGGCGGTCGGCCGTGGCGATGGGGCTGGAAGAAGGGGCAGAGGTTTTTGCCATCGTGAAATCCGTCTCTGTCCCGCAGGCGGATATCGGGTTGGCAGAAAGCTGAAGGCACGACTCACCCAAGGGTGCTAGGCTTTCCCCATCGGCGGCGGGGAGGGCGGCAGATGGCGGGTGCAGTGACGGTGCTGGTCGGCACCACGAAGGGGGTTTTCCTGCTGCGGTCAAAGGCCGGGCGGATGGGCTGGCACGTGTCGGGGCCACATTGCGACGGCTGGCCCATCAATCATGTAATCGGCGATCCGGAACGGGGCGCGCTTTATGCGGCTGGCGGCGGCGAGTTCCAGGGCGCAGGGGTGTGGCGATCGACCGACGGGGGTGAGACATGGACTTTGTCGCTGCTGGCCAACGGGATGATGGATGCAATGCTGGCCGACAATCCGGGGATGGCGGCCTATCTGGGGCGCGGGCCTATGCCGGACGCGCCCTTCAAGGGGCGGATTTCGGCGCTGTGGTCGCTGGGGCTTTTCGGCGGGGTGCTCTATGCCGGGGCCAAGCCTGCGACGCTGTTTGCCAGCCATGATGGCGGGGAGAACTGGCATGAGGTGGAGGCGCTGTCGAACCATCCCTCGCGCCCGGATTGGGAGCCGGGCGGGGCGGGGCTGATCCTGCACACCATCGTGGGCGATCCGGAGGATGCGGGTAAGTTGTGGGTAGGCATCAGCGCCGCAGGGGTATTCGCAACCGAGGATGGCGGGGCAAGTTGGGAGCGACGGAACCGCCTTTCGAACGAAGGGGACGGGCATCACGACCACCACGACCATTCCCACGGCGACGGGCATGAGTTGGGGTTCTGCGTGCACAACATGGTGCGCGCGGGGGGTGGCGGCGATCTGATGTATCAGCAGAACCACCACGGCGTGTTTCGCAGCCCGGATGGCGGGCGAAGCTGGCATCCGATCACGGCAGGTCTGCCCAGCGATTTCGGCTTTCCCATCGCGGTGGACCCGGCGGATGCGCGGTGCATCTGGACCTTTCCCCTGAACGGCGACACGAAGGGGCGCTATCCGCCGGGGGCGTCTGCCGCCGTGTGGCGATCCGAGGACGGGGGCGAAACCTGGCAAGCCATGACCGATGGGCTGCCGGTGAAGGATTGTTTCTTCACCGTGCTGCGGCAGGCGATGGCGGTGGACCGCACCACCCCGACAGGGGTGTATTTCGGCACCAACAGCGGATCGGTCTATGCCAGCCGCGACCGCGGCGCGCATTGGGATGAGATCGCGCGCCATCTGCCCACGGTTCTGAGCGTGGAGACGGTAGCGGTTTAGTCGGACCCGGTCAGCCCATGCGCGGCCTCGAAAGCGGCAAAGCTGTCGGCGGACTCTTGTTCCGCCGCCGCAAGGCGGGCATCGGCGGCCTTGAGGTAAGACATCAGATCCGCGACATCCACCGGGTTCAGGCCGAGATTGGGCATCACCACGCCGGGATAATCTGCATCGAGCATCTGCGCTGTCTCATCGCCGGAGGCGAGCACGAGGTCGGGGTTCATGATGAAAGAATTCAGCCAGTCCTCTTCGCGCCGGATGGTGACGGCGGCAAGGTCAGGGCCGAAGCGTTCGCCCAGCCCGATCGTGTGGCACGAGGCGCA
>CALRPT020000026.1:0-35581 GCA_943370085.1 Variovorax paradoxus
AATATCCCGGGGGTCCGGGGGCAGCGCCCCCGGCGGCCGATGCAGCGCGCAGCGCAGAACCTTCGCCGCGCGCCGCTGTTGCCTCAGGCCTGCGGGCTCTCGTCCGCCTCATAGGCCTCGATGATCCGCGCCACCAGCGGGTGACGGACCACATCCTTGGCGGTGAAGTAGTTAAAGGTTACCCCCTTCACTCCTTTCAGGATCCGCTCGGCATCCTGCAACCCGCTCGGCACGCCGCGCGGCAGGTCGATCTGCGTGCGGTCGCCGGTAATGACCATACGGCTGCCCTCGCCCAAGCGGGTCAGGAACATCTTCATCTGCATGGTCGTGGCATTCTGCGCCTCGTCCAGCACCACAAAGGCATTCGACAGCGTCCGCCCGCGCATGAAGGCCAAGGGCGCGATCTCGATCCGCTTTTCCTCGATCAGCTTCTGCACCTGCTTTTGCGGCAGGAAATCATTCAGCGCGTCGTAAAGCGGCTGCATGTAGGGATCGACCTTTTCCTTCATGTCGCCGGGCAGGAACCCCAACCGCTCACCGGCCTCCACCGCAGGGCGCGACAGGATGATCTTTTCCACCGCACCGGAAATGAACATGGTCACGCCCACGGCCACCGCCAGATACGTCTTGCCCGTGCCCGCAGGCCCGATCCCGAACCCCAGTTCATTGGCAAACAGATTGGCAACATAGGCCTTTTGCGCCTCGGTCCGGGGTTCGATCGGCTTCTTGCGGGTGCGCAGTTCCACGCCACCGGCAGAAAACATCTCGATCTGCTCACCTTCGGCCATCGGACGGTCGGGCATCGGGCGACCCATCCGCATCGCGCCGTCAATATCCCCGGCGGCCACACCGCGCCCGGATTCCAGCCGGGCGTAAAGCGACCTCAACACACCCGCCGCCTGATCCCTTGCGCCCTTTTCACCAATCACGGCCAACCTGTTGCCGCGTCTGAGTATATGGACACCGACCTGATGTTCGATCTGCGCAAGATTGCGGTCAAATTCACCGCACAGATCAATCAGCAACCGGTTGTCCGGAAATTCGAGAAGCGTTTCAACAACGTCTTCAGGACGGGTCGGGGGGGTCAGCGCGCTGATGCCCAAGGAGGTCTCCTTCTGTAGGGGCTTCGCCAATATCTTGATGATGTGTCGCGTTTGGCCACAAGGCAAGCGTCAATCAAGACAACGGCATCAGTCTGCCCAAGGATTGTGCAAGATGCGTGACAGAGCGCCCATGTCAATCGACGGCGCAAAGAAAAAGGGCCGCAGCCATGGCGCGGCCCCTGATCCGTGTCGTCCACCCGCTCAGCGCGAGGGAACCCAGTCGCCGATCGCTGCCGAACGCGTTTCGTATTCGCCCAGCACCGTGCCCGGCGGATAACGGTTGTTGCAGATCGGCAGACCCGACACCGGGTCATAGCGCGGGCTGGAATACCCCTCGATCCCGTCGTCGATGATCCAGTTCTGGCACCCGTCCGGGTCATAGGCGATGGCCGCCTCGCCATTGACCAGCGCGGTGCGGTCGAACAGGCCGCGATCCGAACCCGTCGCGATCACGTCATTCGGCCCGCCATAGGGCCGGATCCCGCAGGCGGAAACCGCAAGGCCCAGCATCACAAACAGCCCGGCACGGGGCATCATCACACACTTCATCACTGACCCCACGATTACCGACCCCATGTGTAGCAGACGACTTCCACGCGGCGGTTCTGCTGCATGCCCTCCGCCGTCGCATTGGTCGCGCGCGGCTGCCGCTCGCCATAGCCAAGCTGTCGTTCCACCGGCGCCCCAACCGACCGTGCCACATTGCCCACGGCCTCGGCGCGGCGCTGCGACAGGCGGATGTTGTATTCATCCGACGCGCGGCTGTCAGTATGGCCATAGATGGCATAGCCAAATGCCCCAGCAGACTGGAAGAAGCTCTGCAGCCGGGCCCGCCCATGCGCCGTCAGCTTCGCGCTGTCAGTAGCAAAAAGCGTGTCGGTGTTTTCGACAAGGCAGAGGTTCCGCTTCAGACAGACCGGCTTGCCGGTATGCGGATCGCGGCGCGGGACCATATAGCCCTCAACCCCGCCATCGGCCCACCAATGCATGCATCCGTCATCATCGACCCAGGCACCCCAGTCGATGCGGCCTTTCACTTCCGGTTGGGATTGGGCCAGAACCTCTGTCGGCGCACCAACGGCCACCAACAGGCCAAGCGCGCCCACAAGCGCGCGAATCGAGTATCGAACCAAGCCGAAGCCCTCCTCGTTAACAAATCACCACATACAGATACTCATGCGCAGGATTGCCGACGCGCCGCCCGTAACGCAAGCAGAATCATCACCGTTGCCAAGGCCAAAAGGCATGGCAGCAGGCGGTTCTCAAGATGGTCCGCATCGCCGGAAGGGATTGTTCCCGAAACAGAAACAATCCTTCGTGGTTTCCTCCCGGCCCTTGTCGGATTACAGGCGCAGCCCGGCCAGAGAATTGGACGATGTCGCCTTGATCTGCACGCGCACCACATCGCCGATCCGTCCATCCGGATCATCCACATGCACCGCATGCAGATGGTCGGACTTGCCCACCATCTGCCCCGGCAGACGGCCCGGCTTTTCATAGATCACGCCCACCTCGCGCCCGATCATCGCCTCCTGCGCGGCGCGTTGCTGCGCGGTGATCAGCGCCTGCAACTCCTGCAACCGCGCATCGGCAATCTCTGTCGCCACCGGCTCTTTCTCGGCTGCGGGCGTGCCGGGACGGGCGGAATACTTGAAGCTGAACGAAGACCCGTACCCCACCGTGCGGATCAGGTCCATCGTATCGGCGAAATCCTGATCCGTCTCTCCGGGAAAGCCCACGATGAAATCCGAACTCATCAGGATATCGGGCCGCGCCGCGCGGATGCGTTCGATCAGGCGGAAGTACTGGTCCCGCGTGTGCTTGCGGTTCATGGCCTTCAGGATGCGGTCACTGCCCGATTGCACCGGCAGGTGCAGATAGGGCATCAGTTTCGCCTCATCCCCATGGGCGGCGATCAGGTCATCTTCCATGTCGTTGGGATGGGATGTCGTATAGCGGATGCGCTCCAACCCGTCGATCCGCGCCAAGGCCCGCACCAGCCGCGCAAGGCCCCATGCCCCGCCGTCGCCTGCGCCATGGTAGGCATTCACGTTCTGGCCCAGCAGCGTGATCTCCTTCACGCCTTTCTCCACCAAGCCCCGCGCCTCGGTCAGCAGCCGCTCAACCGGGCGGCTCACCTCGGCCCCCCGCGTATAGGGCACCACGCAGAATGCGCAGAACTTGTCACACCCTTCCTGCACCGTCAGAAACGCCGACGGCCCGCGCAGCGCCTTGCGCTCGGGCAGGTGGTCGAACTTGTCCTCGGGCGGGAAATCCGTCTCGATCGCCGTCTTGCCCTGCGCCAGATCGCCCATCATCGCGGGCAAGCGGTGATAGCTTTGCGGCCCCACCACCAGATCGACCAGCGGCATCCGCCGCTGGATCTCGGCCCCTTCGGCCTGCGCCACACAGCCCGCCACGCCGATCTTCATCCCCGGCTTCGCCGCCTTCAGCGGCTTCAACCGCCCCAGATCGGAATAAAGCTTCTCCGATGCCTTCTCGCGGATGTGGCAGGTGTTCAGCAGCACCATATCCGCCTCTTCGGCGACCTCGGTGGTGACATAGCCTTCGGCGCCCAGCGCCTCGACCATGCGCTCGCTGTCATAGACGTTCATCTGACAGCCATAAGTCTTGATGAAAAGCTTCTTCGGTTCCGCCATGGCGCACCCCTGTTCCGCAGGCTGCCCCATACACGCAAACGCCGCCTCTCTGCAATGATCCGGCATTTTCGTGATCGCCCCGCCTGCGGGGGCTTGCATTGCCACAGTCCTTGCCGGACTCTGCACCCCGTCGCGGCCCGGCAACGACCGGGGCGCATGTTTACGGGTTCGGACTTGGGGCAGGTCCATGCAATATGACAGCGTGTCATCCTACATCAGCGCGGCGGCCGCCAAGCCGCCGCTCAAGGGTCCCATGGCCATCATCATGGCCGAAGACCCGGTCGAGGTGGACACGACCCTGCGCCACCATCTGCAGGCGGGCTTTCGCGACGTCCTGCTGCTGGTCCCGGACGCCATCGCCACGCCCAAGGGGTTGGAGGACAAGGTCCACCGCATCACCCATGACGTCCATGCCGAAAACGCGCTTATGGCGGCGGTCAACCCGCTGATCGACGCCTTCTCCGGCCTGTGGATGTATTACTGCTTCAATGCCGAATACCTGTTCTACCCGTTCTGCGAAGCACGCACCGTGCGCGACCTGATCGCCTTCCATGCCGAAGAACGGCGCGATGCGATGCTGACCTATGTGATCGACCTTTACGCCGGCGACCTTGACCGCTTTCCTGGCGCGGTCAGCTTGGAAAATGCCCATCTCGACCGGTCCGGTTATTACGCCCTTGCCCGGCAGGATGCCGACAACCACTGGCACCCAAAGGAACGGCAGCTGGATTTCTTTGGCGGCCTGCGCTGGCGGTTCGAGGAGCACGTCCCCTTCACCCGCCGCAAGATCGACCGCATTTCCTTGTTCAAGGCCAAGAAGGGGCTGATCCTGCGCCCCGACTTCACCTTCAACGATGAGGAATACAACACCTATGCCTGCCCGTGGCACAACAACCTGACTGCGGCAGTCTGTTCCTTCCGCACCGCCAAGGCGCTGAAGGCGAACCCCGGTTCAAAGTGGGATATCAAGACGTTCCAGTGGCACAACTCCACCGGGTTCCAATGGCATTCGCAGCAATTGATGGACCTTGGCCTGATGGAACCGGGGCAGTGGTTCTGACCGCGCGCGGCGTTACCAGCGCAAAAGCCACCCGCCCGCCAGCCCCCCCAACGCAGTGACGGCCGCAATCGCCACCCCGTACCAGGTGACATAGAACAGCGGATTGTCCATCACGCAGAACAGCGAATAGCCCGCCGCAATCCCCCCTGCCACGCCCAGCCCCGCCATCGCCCCCGCACGCACCGGGGCGGCACTTGCCCCCCGCCGCATCATCAGCAGAAGCACACCCAAAGGCGGCAGCGACAGGCTGGAAATCAGGCCCAGACATTCCGTCAGCGAAAACGGCGACACATCTGCGAACCGCGCCTCCGGCGGCAGGGTCGCAAAGGCCCAAAGCCAAAGCCCCGCCGCCACACCCAGCGGCACCGCCAGCCAGCGCAACCGCACCACCTGCGCCGCGCCCGGACGCATCTGCACCAGCGCAAACGGCAAGGCGATGGCGCAGAGCGCCAAAGGCAATAGCGTCTTGGCCGCCACCTGCGGCTGCATCATCGCCTGTGCGACCGAGTCACGAACGCCGAACCGCCACAAAAACAGCGTGACCGCCACAGCCATCACCACCAGCACCACCGCCGCAATCCGTTTGGGCCGCAGCTTGGGGGGCGGGGCCGAATCCGCCGCCAGAATGCCGATCAGGTCTTCCGTCTTCATCATTCCATTCCTTTTGCCAGCCGCGCCATCCGCTGGATCGCGCGATGCAAAGCCACCCGAACTGCCCCCTCCGACATCTCCAACCGTGCGCTCACCTCGGCGGTGCTTTGCCCGTCCAGACTGACCGCCCGCACAATCGCCGCTGACCGCGCATCCAACTGCCCGATCAGCACCGCACTGTCGCGCGCCGCCAGCGCATCCGGCACCGCCTCGGCCTCCAGCACATCGGCATAATCGTCAATCGGCAGGTGGACCGATGCCCCCCGCCGCCGGAACGCATCCACGACCTTGTGCCGTGTCACCGCATACAACCAAGGCAACAGCGCCGCCGACTGGTCCCATGTTTGGCGCTTCGTGTGGATGGCGATCAACACCTCCTGGACCACATCCTCTTGCCCCTCGGGGCCCAGCGCCCGCCCACGTGCCCGGACAATCCCGCGCAGCACTGGCGTGACAAGGCCGAGGAAGCGGGCATAAGCGCGCCCATCCCCTTCCATCGCCGCCCGCAGCAGCGCTGACCATTCGGCTTCACGACTTGTCATTCCGATGGTCCCTTCGCGGCGCATCGGCCCTTTGTTACAGCAGCAACGCAAATTCTTTCGCAAATGTTTCGGAAACACAAAGTCTTTGCACCCGCTTCGGCCCTTTTGAACACCGATGCGTGATCACGGGTAACGCCCGCCACCCCCGCCGCGAATGGACGCTCCGAGGACCAAGACGGTCCTTGGCTGACACACGGCCCAAGGCTCAAACCCAAGTTCACAGACGGAGAAACCCATGACCATGTTCGACAAGACCCTCACCCTGACCGCAACGCTGGCCGCCGCGCTGACAATGGCCGCCGCCACCGCCCATGCCGAAGATGCCATGGAGAAATGCTATGGCGTGGCGCTTGCGGGTGAAAACGACTGCGCCGCCGGACCGGGCACCACCTGCGCCGGCACCTCGACCACCGATTATCAGGGCAATGCCTGGAAGCTTGTTCCGGCCGGCACCTGCGTCACGATGGAAACCCCGAACGGCATGGGCTCGCTCGAAGCGATCGAATCCTGATCCCGGCGCCGGGGTGGCACTCCCCCGCCCCGGCCCCTTCCCTGTTCCAAGGTTGACCGCCATGCCCCTGCCAAATGCCCCCGGCCTCGGCTTCAAGCCCGAACATTTCGCCACCATCCGTGACACCCGGCCCCAATTGGGGTTTTTCGAGGTGCATGCCGAAAACTACATGGGCGCGGGCGGGCCGCCGCATCGGCAACTCACCGCGCTGCGGCAGGATTATGCGCTTTCCCTGCATGGCGTAGGCCTGTCCATCGGCGGCCCGGATCGGCCCGATGCGGATCACCTGCGTCGTCTGCGCGACCTGATCACCCGCTATCAACCCGCCAGCTTTTCCGAACATCTGGCCTGGTCCAGCCATGGAACGGATTACCTCAACGACCTTCTTCCCCTGCCCTACACGGCTGAGACGCTGCAACTGGTTTGCGACCATGTGGATGAGGTGCAGGCCAGGCTGGGCTGTCGGATGCTGCTGGAAAACCCGTCGACCTATGTCTTGTTTGCTCAGTCCACGCTGTCCGAGACGGAGTTTCTGACAGAGATCGCCCGCCGCACGGGCTGCGGGCTTCTGCTGGACGTGAACAATGTCTTCGTCTCCTGCACCAACCACCGCACCGATCCGCAGGATTGGCTGGCCGCCATCCCGCTTGCGGCGGTGGGCGAGGTGCATCTGGGCGGACATGCCACGGAAGCCCTGCCCTCCGGCCCGCTGCTGATCGACGATCACGGCAGCCCGGTCGCCGATCCGGTCTGGGCGCTGTTCAGCCAGACCATCGCCCGCGCGGGTGCCCTGCCCACGCTGATCGAATGGGACAATGACGTTCCCGATTTTCCCGTCTTGCTGGCCGAGGCAAGCCGCGCCGCAGATATCCTGACCCGGGCCGAGGTGCGCCATGCCCACGCATGCTGAGTTTACCCGCGCCTTCCGTGCGGGCCTGTTCACTGGCACCCTTCCCGCCGGCACAACCGCACAGGCCCCGGATGAGGCCGCCCAGCGTTTTGCCGTCTATCGCAACAACGTGGCCCACAGCCTGACCCGCGCGCTTGCCCGCCGCTTTCCGGTGGTGGAGCGTCTGGTGGGGGCAGAATTCTTTACCGCCATGGCGCGGCTCTTTATCGAGGCCGATCCCCCGCACTCACCCCAGCTTTTCCTTTGGGGTGAGGGGTTTGCGCGGTTCCTGCAAGGTTTTCCCCCGGTGCGGTCGCTGCCCTATCTGCCTGATGTTTCCCGGCTAGAATGGCAGCGCGGTATCGCCTATCACGCCGCCGATGTGCCATCGGCGACACCCGCCGACCTGGCGCTGGCGGCGGCTGATCCGGCGCGGTTCAAGCTGGTTCTGCACCCGTCGGTCAGGCTGATCCGGTCGCGCCACGCCGTGGTGACGATCTGGCAGGCCAATCAGCCGGGCGCGGTGCAGGATGGGCCTTTGCGCGCCGACCGGGCCGAGGATGCGCTGATCCTGCGCGACCGCGCCGATCAGGTGCCGGTCATCGCCCTGTCTGCGGGCGAGGCAGGGTTTCAGTCCGCGCTGATGCGCGGCGAAACCCTGCTGGCGGCGGCAACACGGGCAGAAGGCGCAGATCCCGCGCGCCTTCTGTCCTTTCTGATGCGGGCTGGGGCGATCACCGGGATCGTGCAACAAGGATAGATCATGGCCAAGACGACGGTATTCATCAGGAAAATCAACGGCAAGCTATCCCGCCTGCCGTGGGACGCGGCGGCGCTTGCCCTGCGCGTCTTTCCGGCGGCGGTCTTTTTCGCCTCGGGCCAGACCAAGCTGGACGGCTGGCGCATTGCCGACAGCACGTGGTTTTTGTTCGAGCATGAATATGCCCTGCCGCTGATCCCGTCCGATATCGCCGCCGTCGCGGCGACGGTGGCAGAGCATGTGCTGCCCGTCCTGCTGGTGCTGGGCCTGTGCACCCGGCTTTCGGCGCTGGGATTGCTTGCGATGACGGCGGTGATCCAGGTGTTCGTTTATCCCGGCGCATGGCAGACGCATGGGATTTGGGCGGCCTGTTTCCTTGCGCTGATCGTGGCGGGGCCGGGGCGGCTGTCGGTGGACCGCGCGCTGGGGTTGGACCGCTAAGCCCTTGCGGGCGCTGGGTTTACCCTTCGATTTTCGAGAGAAACCCTGTGCAGCGGCTGGTGCAGACAGCCGGTGCAGACAGCTGTGCATACGCACGGCCCCTTTGCCACCCGTTAAGGTTAACGCCCCGTTACCCCCATACAGGCCGTTTGGCCAGGAAAAGGGGGGGCAACCGCCCCCCCCCTTACCCCCCCCATGCACCCCAAGACCGGGGTCAGGCGATGACGTGTTCCGGCACCTTGGCCCCGGTCATGAAGGCCACAGCATCCGACATCGTGTATTCCTTGGGGTCGATCACGCACAGCCGCTTGCCAAGGCGGTGGATGTGGATGCGATCGGCCACTTCGAACACATGCGGCATGTTGTGGCTGATCAGGATGATCGGCAGCCCGCGCTTTTTCACGTCCTGGATCAGTTCCAGAACCCGGCGGCTTTCCTTGACCCCCAGCGCGGCAGTGGGTTCATCCATGATCACGACCTTGGACCCGAAGGCCGCCGCCCGTGCCACGGCCACACCCTGCCGCTGCCCGCCCGAAAGCGTTTCCACAGCCTGCCCGATGTTCTGGATCGTCATCAGGCCCAGTTCCGTGAGCTTGTCGCGCGCGATCTTTTCCATCGCAGCACGATCCAGCATCCGGAACACCGATCCCATCACGCCGGGTTTGCGGATCTCGCGCCCCATGAACATGTTGTCGGCAATGGACAGTGCCGGCGACAGCGCAAGGTTCTGATAGACCGTCTCGATCCCGGCATCGCGGGCCTGCATCGGGTTGGCGAACTGGACGGGTTTGCCGTCCAGCCTGATCTCGCCTTCATCCGGGGTAACCGCCCCGCACAGAGCCTTGATCAGCGTGGATTTCCCGGCCCCGTTATCACCGATCACCGCAAGGATCTCGCCGGGGTAGAGGTCGAAGTCGCATTGGTCCAGCGCGGTCACGCGCCCATAGCGCTTGGTCAGACCGCGCGCCGTCAGAATGGGTTCAGCCATGTCTTGTCCCTCCCTCAGCCCGAAACCTTGCGGATCCACTGGTCAATGGCGACAGCGCCGATGATCAGGATGCCCGTCAGCAGCACTTTCCATTGCGGGTCCGCGCCGAGCATGTTCAGGCCCATGCTCATCACACCCACGATCAGCGTCCCGAACAACACGCCGAGGATCGACCCCCGCCCGCCGAACAGTGAAATCCCCCCGATCACCGCCGCCGTGATGGCCTGCAGGTTGAAGTCGGTGGTCACGGTAGAAGGCGAGATCGACCCGTTCCGCCCGATCGACACCCACGCCGCCAGCGCAGCGATCAGGCCGGCAAGGGCATAGACACCGATCAGCACACGGCCGACCCGGATACCCGACAGTTCCGAGGCATCGGGATCATCCCCGACGGCATAGATATGGCGCCCGAACGCGGTGTAATTCAGCATGTACCACAGCGCGACATAGACCAGCACCATGCAGATCACGCCATAGGTGACCTGCGCGCCGCCCAGTTCGAACCGGTTGCCAAAGAAGTGCAACCCGGTTGTCAGGGCCGTCAGATCAGCCTCGCGCATGGTTTCATTGGCGGAATAGATCAGACAGACGGCCATGAACAC
Source organism: Variovorax paradoxus (assembly GCA_943370085.1). GTDB lineage: Bacteria > Pseudomonadota > Alphaproteobacteria > Rhodobacterales > Rhodobacteraceae > Paragemmobacter. Next base: position 10,208 of record CALRPT020000026.1, read on the forward strand.
GTTCCATGTGCCCAAGGTCACGATGAAGGGCGGCAGGCGCAGGCGGGCGACCAGAAAACCGTTGATCCAACCGCAGAACCCGGCAAGCGCGAAGCCTGCGATGATCGCAAGATACCAAGGCAGGCCATAGGTCAGCACCGCATGGCCCATCAGAACGAAGGCGAAAACCATCACCACGCCGATGGCAAGGTCGATGCCCGCCGTCAGAATGACCAGCGTTTGCGCCGCGGCAAGGATACCGACCACGGCCACCTGCTGCATGATCAGCGTCAGCGTATAGGCCGAGAAGAAGCGCAGGCCTTCGAAATCACCCGTCAGCCAGCGGAATTCCAGCAGGACCGCGCCATCCCGTGCAGCGGCAAAGAAGATGATCAGCGCGACAAGCACGATCATCGGCACCGCAGCCGGGTTCGAATGCAGGTAATGCTGCAGTTTGCGCAAACCGCTTCTGTGTTCGTCGAAATGCGCGACCGTCGCCGTGCTTTGATCTAGAACCTTCTCGAATTCCTGTGGCTGGCTCATCTGTCACCCCCCTGAAATACCCGCAGACGCGCGTCGCACGGGCTTTGTCTGTGCGAAGGGCGGCCCTGTTCGAGAGCCGCCCTCGTGTTCTCCCATCCGGGATCATGCGGGGGGCTGGCCCCCCGCACAAGCGTCAGATCAGCCCCAGCACAGTTCCGTGCCCTTGGTGGTGTCGATCGACGGCACGCCTTCGGCGGGCTTGTCGGTGATCAGCGCCACGCCGGTGTCGAAGAAGGCCTTGCCCGGGGTCGGTGCAGGCTTCTCGCCGGTGTCAGCCCACTTCTTGATGGCTTCCACGCCCAGCGCCGCCATCATCAGCGGGTACTGCTGCGAGGTTGCGCCGATCACGCCGTCCTTGACCGAGGCAACGCCCGGGCAGCCGCCGTCAACCGACACGATCAGCACATCGTTTTCCTTGCCGATCGCCTTGAGCGCCTGGTAGGCGCCAACAGCTGCCGGTTCGTTGATCGTGTGGATCACGTTGATATCGGGGTTGATCTGCAGAAGGTTTTCCATCGCCTTGCGGCCGCCTTCTTCGTTGCCGTTGGTCACGTCATGGCCAACGATGCGCGGATCGGTTTCGTCGCCGATGTCGTTCGGGTCAGCCACGTCGATCCCGAAGCCCATCATGAAGCCCTGGTTACGCAGGACGTCCACGGTCGGCTCGGACGGGGTCAGGTTCAGGAAGCCGATCTTGGCATTGGCGGCTTCTGCGCCCAGCGTCGCGGCAGCCCATGCACCGATCAGCTTGCCGGCTTCCAGGTTGTCGGTCGCGAAGGTCGCGTCGGCGGCGTCAGCCGGGTCCAGCGGGGTGTCGAGAGCGATGACGACCATGCCGGCCTCTTGCGCCTTCTTCACCGAATCCACGATGGCCTTGGTGTCGGACGCGGCGATCAGGATGCCCTTCGCGCCGTCGGCGATGCAGGCTTCGATGGCAGCAACCTGGCTGTCATGGTCGCCGTCAACCTTGCCGGCGTAGGACTTCAGCGAAACGCCCAGTTCGGCGGCCTTCGCCTCGGCACCTTCCTTCATCTTCACGAAGAAGGGGTTGGTGTCGGTCTTGGTGATCAGGCAGGCGGCAACGTCCTGCGCCATGACCGGAGCAGCCGAAAACAGCGCAAGCGTGGCAGCCCCAGCAAGGGCCTTAGCTTTGAATTTCATTGATTTTCCTCCCAAGAAAATCAGGGGGTGCGCCCCCTCATGTGATATGCCGTGAGGGGCAATCCCCCCTTGCGACGGTGACAACAAAACCGATTCCCTCCCTTGCGTCAAGTTAATTAAATCACTCTGATTTATTATTGACAGCCCGCCGATTCCCCGCGCATCCTCGCCTCAAAATCGGGCAAAATCGTCCGGAACGGGAGGAGACGTGCGACCATTGGCCGAGACGATGCCGGATCGTCACGCCCACGAAGCCGCAGGCTTTCGGGGGTCGAACCAGTCCGGCATGCGCGCCCATAATGAACGGCTGGTGCTGTCGATTCTGCGCCAGCAGGGGCCGTTGGCCAAGTCCGATCTGGCGCGGATCACCGGCCTGTCGGTGCAGACCGTATCGGTCATCATGCGCAGTCTGGAACAGGACGGGCTTTTGCTGCGGGGCGAGCCGATCCGGGGCCGGATCGGGCAGCCGTCGGTGCCGATGTCGCTGGATGCGGAAGGCGCGTTCTTTCTGGGGCTGAAGATAGGGCGGCGGTCGGCGGATCTGATGCTGGTGGATTTTCTGGGCCGCGTGCGCGCCACGCGCCGCCGCGTCTATCGCTATCCGACACCTGACAACGTGGTGGCCTTCGTGACCGAGGCGCTGCCTGCTGTACTCGACAGCCTGCCTGGCGCGCAGCGGGACAGGGTGGGGGGCATGGGCATCGCCATGCCGTTTCAGTTGTGGAACTGGGTGCATTACCTGGGCGCGCCGCAGGCCGCGATGGACAGTTGGCGCAACCGCGACATCATGGCCGAAATCTCGATCATCGCCGGGATGCCGGTGCATGTGCAGAACGACGCCACCGCCGCCTGTGGCGCGGAACTGGTCTTCGGCACGGGCGAAAAGCCCAAGGATTTCCTGTATTTCTACTTCGGGACCTTCATCGGCGGCGGGCTGGTGCTGAACGGGCAGTTGTTCACCGGGCGCACCGGCAATGCAGGCGGCGTGGGCCCCATGCCTGTGCCCGGCCCGGATGGCACCTTGCAGCGCTTGTTCGACGTGGCGTCGATGTCGCGGCTGGCCGAACAGATGGAAGCGGCAGGCGAAAGCGCCGATCACCTGTGGGAACAGCATCTGGAATGGCGCGTGTCGACCGACATTCTGGATGACTGGATTGGCCACGCGGCCGAGGGGCTGGCCTATGCCACGCTCTCTGCCGCTGCGCTGGTCGAGCTGGAGGCCGTGATGATCGACGGCTGGATGCCCACCAATGTGCGGGCCGAGATCACCCGCCGCACCCATGCCGCGCTGTCGCGGCTTGATCTGTCGGGGGTGGAGCAGCCGCAGGTCCGAGAAGGCACCGTCGGGGCCGAGGCGCGGGCACTGGGCGCCGCGGCGATTCCACTGGCGCAACGCTATCTGATCGACCCTGCCGCCGCGCAAGGGTGACCCCCCGCCGCCCAAGGCCCGCACCGCACAGGGAAAATCGCCCCCGAACCTGCGTTTTTGCTGCAACAGCGTCTTGATCTGATCGAACATTTTGCACAGATGGAGGGTGTCCGCGCCAAAGGTGGCCTAATCTTTGCGCGGTTCCTGTCGAAGAGGAGTTTGCGTCGCGGACCCGACGCTAAGGGAGTGAAGTTTCTCGATGACCCTAGCGTTGATTGCCGCCCTGCCCTTTCTCGGCGCCCTATTGCCGGGCCTTATGATCCGTTCCGGCCGCACCGCCTGTGCCACCGTCACAGGATCGGTCACTGCGCTTGCGCTGATCCTGCTGGCCATGCAGGCCCCTGCGGTGCTGCGGGGCGAAGTGGTGCAGACCCGCATCGAGTGGATCCCGTCGCTTGGCCTGAACGTGAATTTCATGCTCGATGGGCTGGGCCTGCTGTTTGCGGGGCTGATCCTTGGCATCGGCCTGCTGATCATCCTTTACGCCCGTTTCTACCTGTCGAAATCCGATCCGATGGGGGTATTCTACACCTATCTGATGCTGTTCCAGGGCGCGATGGTGGGGATCGTGCTTTCAGACAACATCCTGATGTTGCTGATCTTCTGGGAATTGACCTCGTTGTCGTCCTTCCTGCTCATCGGGTTCTGGAAACACCTGCCCGAAGGGCGGCAGGGTGCACGGATGGCGCTGGCCGTCACCGGCGGCGGCGGGCTGGCGCTGATCGGGGGCATGCTGATCCTTGGCAATATCGCGGGCAGCTATGACCTGTCGGTGATCCTGACGCAGAAAGAGGTGATCCAAGGGTCTGACTGGTATCTGCCCGCGCTGATCCTGATCCTTCTGGGCTGCTTCACCAAATCGGCGCAGTTCCCGTTCCATTTCTGGCTACCGCACGCCATGGCCGCGCCCACGCCCGTTTCGGCCTATCTGCATTCGGCCACCATGGTGAAGGCAGGCATTTTCCTGATGGCGCGGCTCTGGCCCGTGTTGGCAGGGACGCCAGAATGGTTCTGGATCGTCACCTCGGCGGGGCTGATCACCATGCTGATCGGCGCCAAGATCGCCTTCTTCAAGGATGATCTGAAGGCACTTTTGGCCTTTTCCACGGTCAGCCACCTTGGCCTGATCACCATGCTTCTGGGCATGGGCACCGCCAAGGCCGCGACAGTCGCCGTCTTTCACATCATCAACCATGCCACCTTCAAGGCCGCGCTCTTCATGACCGCCGGGATCGTGGACCATGAAACCCATACCCGCGACCTGAAACGTCTGGGCGGCCTGCGCCACCTGATGCCTGTCACCTTCACCATCGCAGGCGTTGCGGCGCTGTCCATGGCGGGCATTCCGCCCTTCAACGGCTTCCTGTCGAAAGAGATGATGCTGGAAGAGGCCGCGCATACCGCGCTTGGCCCGGCATGGCTGCTGCCGCTGTTGGCCACAGCAGGCGCGCTGTTCTCGGTCGCCTACAGCTTCCGCTTTCTGTCGCATGCCTTCCTCGGCCCCAAGCGCGATGATTACCCCCACACCCCGCATGACCCCGGCTTTGGCCTCTGGGCTGCCCCGGCCTTCCTTTGCCTGCTCGTTATCCTGATCGGCCTGATCCCGATGACAAGCGCGGGTTGGCTGGTGGATGTCGCCGCAAGCGCGGTGATCGGGGTGCCTGCCGAGGTGGAAATCAAGCATTGGCACGGCCTTTATTCCCCCGCGCTGTGGATGTCGCTGGCGGCAGTAGGCGGTGGTTTTGCGCTGCTGGCTGCCTTCCGCCCGCTGCGCGCCCTGTGGGACGCCACCCCGCGCCCCGAGGCGAAGGTGATCTTCGACGCCATCATCGAACCCCTCGCCGCCCTGTCACGCAGCATCACGCAAGCGCTGCATAACGGCTCTCTCACCCGCGCGGTGGCCATCGGCTTTGTCACCATCACCGCCACCGCGCTTTGGGCCTTTTCCACCGGGGCCTATGCCCCCGGCACGCGGGCGATGCTGCCCATCAACACCGTCGCCGTCATCGCCTGGGGCCTGCTGATGGTCGCCGTTCTGGGTGTCGTGCTGATCCATCGCAACCGCCTCTTCTCGCTCATCCTGATCGGGATCATCGGGTTGATCATCTCGCTGGGCTTTGCCTGGCTCTCCGCGCCCGACCTCGCGCTGACGCAGATCACGGTCGAGGTGGTGACGGTCGTCTTCATGCTGCTGGCGCTGAACTTCCTGCCAAAGGAAACCCCGCGCGAAAGCAGCGCCCTGCGCCGGGGCCGGGATGCGGTTGTCGCCATCGCGGCGGGTGCGGGCATCGGCGGGTTGGCCTATGCCATCATGACGCGCGAGTTCAGCTTTCCGTCCATCTCGGCCTTCCATCTGGAGCAATCCAAGCCCGGCGCAGGCGGGACGAATGCGGTGAACACGATCATTGTGGATTTCCGCGGCTATGACACCTTTGGCGAGATCATCGTGCTGGGCATCGCCGCCCTGCTGATCTTTGCTCTGGTCGAGGCGCTGCTGCAGCCCGGCACGGCAAGCGATCGGCTGCGCGCCATGGATACCCGGTCCGGAAAGGCGGGCGACCGCCACCCGCTGCTGATGGTCATGGCCACCCGCTTCATCCTGCCTGTGGCGATCATGATTGGCGTGTTCATCTTCCTGCGCGGCCACAACCTGCCCGGCGGTGGCTTCGTGGCGGGCCTTGTCGTCGCCATCGCCACGGTGATGCAATACATGGCCTCCGGCCTTGCCTGGACCGAGGCGCGCCAGCGCATCGAATATCACGCCCTGATCGCGGCGGGCGTTCTGGTTGCGGCCGGGGCTGGGGTGGGATCGTGGCTCTTCGGTGCGCCCTTCCTGTCGTCCAGCTACACTTACGTGAACATCTGGCCGCTGGAGCAGTTCGAGCTTGCCACCGCCGCCATCTTCGATCTGGGCGTGTTCCTCTGCGTGCTGGGCGCGGTGCTTCTGGCGCTGAACTCGCTCAGCCGTCTGGCCCGCCGCGCGGGGGAAACGGTCAGCGCCGATCCCTATTCGGTTGACCATCCAGAGGGGGGAAACTGACATGGAGGCCTTGATCGCCATCGCCATCGGCACCCTCACCGCATCGGGCATCTATCTGATGCTGCGGCAGCGCACATTCCCGGTGATCATCGGGCTGACGCTGCTGTCCTATGCCGTCAACGTGTTCATTTTTGCCGCCGGTCGCATCGTGCCCGGCCTGCCCGCCATCATCGCCAAGGACGCCGCAGGATATACCGATCCGCTGCCACAGGCGCTGGTGCTGACGGCCATCGTGATCTCTTTCGGGATGACGGCGGTGATCGTGCTGATGGCGCTGGGGTCATGGCTGGAGGCAGGCCATGACAAGGTGGATATGGACGATGAGGAGATGGGCAAATGATGCATCACTGGATCATCGTTCCTGTCGCCCTTCCGGCGATCCTTGCGCCGCTGATCATTCTGACCATGCGCTACGATCTGACCTTGCAGCGCATTTTTGCGCTGGCGGGCACGCTGGCCTTGCTGGCGGTTGCGGTCGCACTGATGTGGTCGGCCACCACCAATCCGGCCGAGGTTTATCTTCTGGGCAACTGGCCCGCCCCCTTTGGCATCGTGCTGGTGCTGGACAGGTTGTCGGCGCTGATGCTGCTGCTGACGGCTGCGCTGGGTCTTGCCGTACAGCTTTACGCGATAGCGACCGATTGGGATGCGCGCGGGCGACATTTCCATGCGCTGTTCCTGTTCCAGATGATGGGCATCAACGGGGCCTTCCTGACCGGTGACGCCTTCAACCTGTTTGTCTTCTTCGAAGTGCTGCTGATCGCGTCCTACGGGCTGATGATCCACGGCGCCGGCAAGGATCGCTTGCGTGCAGGCGTGCAATACATCGCCTTCAACCTGATCGCCTCCACGCTGTTCCTCTTTGCGCTGGCCACGGTCTATGCCGTGACCGGCACGCTGAACATGGCCGATCTGGCGGTAAAGGTCGCCGCCCTGCCCGAAGGGGACGTCGCGCTGATCCGGGTGGCGGCCATCCTGATGCTGTCGGTCTTTGCCATCAAGGGCGCGCTGGTGCCGCTGCAATTCTGGCTGCCCGGCACCTATGCCAATGCGCCGGGTCCAGTGGCGGCGCTCTTTGCCATCATGACAAAGGTTGGCGCCTATGCCATCCTGCGCACCTCGACCCTGATCTTCCCGCCTGAGGCGGCGGCCATCGGCACCATGGTGGCCGATCTGATGCTGCCCGCCGCGCTGGTCACACTGGCACTGGGGTCCATCGGTATCCTCGGGGCCACCACCCTGCCCCGGCTGGCGGCCTTTGCCGGGATCGCGTCGATGGGAACGATCTTCATCGCCTTTTCCGCCTTTACGCCACAGGCCACGGCGGCGGCGCTCTATTACATGATGCATTCCACGCTGGCGGCGGCGGCCATCTTCCTGATCGCCGATCTGGTGACCGACCGGCGCGGCAACGGCACGCTGACCGCCCAGCCGCGCTTTGCACAACAAGGCCTGATCGCGGCGCTGTTCTTTGCCAATGCCATCGCGCTGGCCGGGATGCCGCCGCTGTCGGGCTTCATCGGCAAGCTTCTGGTGATGGATGCCCTGCGCGATAATGCCGCCCTGGTCTGGAGCGTGATCCTTGTGTCCTCCTTCTTCATGGTGCTGGGCTTTGGGCGCGCGGGGTCCGTCCTGTTCTGGAAATCCCACGCCGTGGGCGAACCCGCCGACACGCATCACAGCGCCGAGCCTTTGGCCTTTGTCGCCATCGGCGGGCTGCTGGCGGGTCTGGTAGGGCTGACCATCTTCGCCGGCCCGATCATGGGCTGGCTTGAGGTCACCGCCGCCGCCCTGCACGCGCCCGATGCCTATATCGCGGCAAACCAGTTGCCCGCCCTTGCAACAGAGGGGAACTGACATGCTCCGTCGCCTCTATCCCCATCCCTACCTGTCGCTGTTCCTGGTGCTGACATGGTTCCTGCTGGTCAATCAATGGAAGCTTGGCAGTCTGGTGATGGCCATCTTCCTTGCCACCGTGATCCCGCTGATCACCGCGCCCTATTGGCCCACCCGCCCGAAACTGAACAGCCTGACGGCCCTTCTGTCCTATGTGCTGCTGGTCCTGTGGGATGTGATCCTGGCCAATATCACCGTGGCCAAGATCGTGCTGTTCATGCCGCAAGACAAGATCCGCACGAACTGGGTCCGCGTCCCCATCGACCTGAAATCGCCCGAGGCGATTGCTATTCTGTCGGGCACCATCACCATGACACCCGGCACCGTGACCGCCGACATGTCGGCCTGTGGCCGTGTGCTGCTGATCCATTCCCTGCACGCACCCGACCCAGACGCCATCCGCGATGACATCAAGTCGCGCTATGAAACCCGGCTGAAGAGGATCTTTGAATGATCACCTATGCCCTTGGCTTTGCCATGGTCTGCTTTGGCCTTGGCCTGATCCTGAACCTCTGGCGGCTGTCCATCGGCCCCACTGTCGCCGACCGCGTGCTGGCGCTGGATACGATGGTGGTCAACGTCATCGCCATCATCGTGCTTTATGGCATCCAGACCGGGCAAGGCATCAATTTCGAGGCGGCGATGCTCTTTGCCATGACCGGCTTTGTCGGCACCGTCGCCTTTTGCAAATACCTGCTCCGGGGCAGCGTGATCGAATGATGTATGCGCTCGAGATTTTCATTTCTGCCCTGCTGGTGATCGGCGGCATCTTCGGCCTGATCGGCAGCTATGGCCTGATGCGGTTGAAGGACCGGATGCAGCGCCTGCATGCGCCAACAAAGGCCTCCACCATCGGCGTCGGCACGGCATTGATCGGGTCCATGCTGCATGGCCTGATGATCGGCACCGGTGTTTCCTGGCAAGAGGTGCTGGTGATGGTGTTCATCTTCGTCACCGCGCCCATCACCGCGAACTACCTGTCCAAGGTGCACCTGCATTCCCGCCATTACGACGGCAAGATCCCGGAAACCGGCGTCAGCCGCGACTGGGCCACCTTTGACACGACCACCGACGACGCCGAACCGCAGCTGCCCAGTCGGGACGCTGGCCGCGATTTGGGTCGCGATTCCTGATCAAATGGTCAAATAACCGCGCATCCGCCCCACCCCGCCCTTGCGCGGGGGCGCGGGGCGTTGCATCTTCGCCCGGTCCGAAGGGAGGACCGCGTGCAGACACTTACACCCAGCACCACCCAGCTTCCGCAGGTCGCCCATCCCCGCAATCCGGGGATGCCGCTCGATCTGGATTGGGTCGCCGCCGTGCAGGCGAACACCTCGGCCATCGAACGCCGCGCCGCCACTTTGGGGGGCCGCCGGTCGGTGAAAAAGGAATTTCAGGCGGCATGGCTTTTGAAAGCCATCACCCTGATCGACCTGACCACCCTGTCGGGGGATGACACGGCAGGGCGGGTGCAGCGCCTGTGTGCCAAGGCACGGCAGCCGGTTTCGCCCTGGATGCTGGAAAAGCTGGGGATGGAGGGGCTGAAGACCGGGGCCGTCTGCGTCTATCACGACATGGTGGAAACCGCCGTTCGCGCGTTGGAAGGATCAGGGATTCCGGTCGCCGCCGTCTCCACCGGCTTTCCCGCCGGATTGTCCCCCTATCACCTGCGCATCGCCGAGATCGGCGAAAGCGTGAAAGCCGGCGCGCAGGAGATCGACATCGTCATCTCGCGCCGCCATGTGCTGACCGGCAACTGGCAGGCGCTGTATGATGAGATGTGTGAGATGCGCGCGGCCTGCGGTCCGGCCCATGTGAAGGCGATCCTCGCCACCGGGGAACTTGCCACCCTGCGCAACGTCGCCCGCGCCTCGCTCGTCTGCATGATGGCCGGGGCGGATTTCATCAAGACGTCGACGGGTAAGGAAAGCGTCAACGCCACCCTGCCCGTGACGCTGACCATGATCCGCGCCATCCGCGACTATCAGGATCGCACCGGGGTGAAGGTCGGCTACAAACCCGCAGGCGGCATCGCAAAGGCCAAGGATGCGCTGCTGTATCTGTCGCTGATGAAGGATGAACTGGGCCATCCGTGGCTGCAACCCGACCTGTTCCGCTTTGGCGCCTCAAGCTTGCTGGGCGATATCGAACGCCAATTGGAACATTACCTGACCGGCCACTATTCGGCCGCCAACCGCCACGCGATGGGATAAGTCCATGACGATCAAGGAAATCTTCGACCGCATGGACTATGGCCCCGCCCCGGAAGGCAATGCCGAGGTGAAGTCATGGCTGGCAAAACACAAGGGCAGCTTCGGCCATTTCATCGACGGTGGCTTCACCAAACCCGGCGCGGGCTTTGCCACCAAGAACCCGGCGACGGGTGACACGCTGGCCACCGTCACCCAAGGCAGCGCCAAGGACGTGGAGGCCGCCGTGGCCGCCGCCCGCCGCGCCCAGCCGAAATGGGCGCGCCTGCCCGGCCATACGCGGGCGAAATACCTCTACTCCATCGCCCGGCTGATCCAGAAACACAGCCGCCTGCTGGCCGTGCTGGAAACGATGGACAACGGCAAACCCATCCGCGAAAGCCGCGATATCGACATCCCCCTTGTGGCGCGGCATTTCTACTATCACGCAGGGCTGGCTCAGTTGATGGACAGCGAATTGCCCGGCCTGTCGCCGCTTGGCGTCTGCGGCGCGGTGATCCCGTGGAACTTTCCGCTGCTGATGCTGGCCTGGAAGGTCGCGCCCGCGCTGGCCGCAGGCAACACCATCGTGCTGAAACCTGCCGAATACACGCCGCTCACCGCGCTCCTTTTCGCCGAAATCACGCGCGAGGCGGGTCTGCCCAAGGGCGTGCTGAACATCGTCACGGGCGATGGCGAAACCGGGGCGGCGCTGGTCGCGCATCCGGGTGTCGACAAGATCGCCTTCACCGGCTCTACCCCCGTCGGCCGCGCCATCCGCCGCGCCACGGCGGGCACGGGCAAGGCGCTGACCTTGGAACTGGGCGGGAAATCCCCCTACATCGTCTTTGACGATGCCGATATCGACAGCGCCATCGAAGGGCTGGTGGATGCGATCTGGTTCAATCAGGGGCAGGTCTGCTGTGCCGGGTCGCGCCTTCTGGTGCAGGAAGGCATTGCCGACCGCTTCCACGAAAAACTGAAACGCCGGATGGACGGGCTGCGCATCGGCGACCCGCTGGACAAATGCATCGACGTCGGCGCAGTGGTCGACCCGATCCAGCTGGCCACCATCACCGATATGGTCAACGGATCGGATGGCGTGGTCTACCACGCCAATACCCCCCTGCCCTCGGGCGGCTGCTACTACCCGCCCACGCTGATCACCGGCCTCGGCACCGCGTCACGCCTGATGCAGGAAGAAATCTTCGGCCCCGTCCTCGTGTCGATGACTTTCCGCACCCCGGCCGAGGCGGTGGATCTGGCCAACAACACCCGCTTCGGCCTTGCAGCCAGCATCTGGACCGAAAACGTCAACCTTGCCCTCGACATCGCGCCCAAGGTCAAGGCGGGCGTGGTCTGGGTCAACGCCACGAACCTGTTCGATGCCGCCGCAGGCTTTGGCGGCGTGCGCGAGTCCGGTTTTGGCCGCGAAGGCGGATGGGAGGGACTTTTGGCCTATCTCAAACCCGCTGCCACGCCGAAACCTCTCAAACCCGTGGCCGCCACCCCTGAGCCCGCCAGCTTTGACGCGCCCAACCTTGACCGCACCGCCAAACTCTTCATCGGCGGCAAGCAAGCCCGCCCCGATGGCGGCTATTCCCGCGCGGTTTTCTCGCCCAAGGGCAAACTTCTGGGCCATGCGGGACTTGGCAACCGCAAGGACATCCGCAACGCTGTCGAGGCCGCGCATGCGGCCAAAGGCTGGGGCAAGGCCACCGGCCACAACCGCGCCCAGATCCTCTATTACATCGCCGAAAACCTGTCGGCCCGCGCCCCCGAATTCGCCGCCCGCCTGCGCGACCTGACCGGCAAAAGCGGCGAGGCCGAGGTGGACGCCAGCATCGCGCGCCTTTTCACCTATGCCGCATGGTCCGACAAGTTCGACGGGCAAGCCAAATCCGTGCCGATCCGCGGCATCGCGCTGGCCCTGAACGAACCCGTGGGCGTGATCGGCGCGCTCTGCGCCGATGAGATGCCGCTTCTGGGCCTGATCTCGGTCATGGCCCCGGCGATTGCCATGGGCAATACCTGCGTGTTGGTCCCGTCCGATCCCTTCCCGCTGGCCGCGACCGACCTCTATCAGGTGCTGGAAACCTCAGACCTGCCCCCCGGCGTGGTGAACATCGTCACCGGCAGCCATGCCGAACTGGCCAAGCCGATGGCCGGGCATATGGATATCGACGCGCTCTGGTCTTTCTCCTCCACCGATCTGTCGGCGCTGATCGAAGCCGAATCCGCCACGAACCTGAAACGCAGCTGGGTGAACAACGGCCGCAGCCGCGACTGGATAGGCGCCACGGGCGAGGGGCGCGACTTCCTGCGGCAGGCCACGGCGATCAAGACCATCTGGGTGCCCTACGGCGAGTAGCGAAAAGTTTTCTGCGAAAACTTTTCGTCCCCGGCCTTCTGCGAAGGCCTGCAAATTTTACATGTAAAATTTGCCCTGCCCCGCAAATTTTTCGCCGAAAAATTTGCGGCCTCAGGCACGGCCTGCCGCTGCTGACAGCATCAGCGGATCAATCCCCATGCCGCGCAGCGCGCCCACCCATTTGCCCGCATCATCGGGGGAAAACACCAGATCCTCGGCCGCATCAGCGATGAGCCAACCATTGGCGCGGATCTCATCTTCCAGCTGACCCGGCCCCCAGCCGGAATAGCCCAGCGCCAGAAGGGCGCGCGTCGGGCCGGCACCCCGCGCCAGCGCTTCCAGAATGTCCAGCGTTGCCGTCATGCCATAGTCAGCCCCGATCCGCATGGTGGCAGGCCCCCCCGTATAATCCGGCGAATGCAGCACGAAACCGCGTCCGCGTTCCACCGGACCGCCGGAATGGATGCGGATGTCCCGCCCCTCGGGCGCGCGGGGAATCGACAACTGGTCGAGCAGATTGGAAAAGGTCAGGTCGCGCGCCGGGCGGTTGATGATCAGCCCCATCGCACCGTCGGGCGAATGGGCGCAGATCAGGATGACGCTTTTCTCAAAACGCGGATCACCCATGCCCGGCATGGCGACCAACAGCTTTCCGTCCAGATCCAGTTCCGTCATCGGCCCCTCCCCTGCACTTCTGTCTTGCAAGATGGGCCTGTTGCACCCCTGCCTCAAGGGTTTTTCTGACACATGGTTTCTCTGGAACGTGATTTCCCATTACAGCCGTCCTGCCTATTTTGGCACCATGCGCCAAATAGCCCTTCTCTCCCTCGCCCTTCTTGCCCCTGCCCTGCCCGCAGCCGCCTTTTCCCAGGAAGACGTGTTGACGGGTGATCTTCGCACCGGCTGGCAGGCCGAGAGCGGCGCGCATATGACCGCGCTGCATCTGACCATGGCCAAAGGCTGGAAGACCTATTGGCGCAGCCCGGGCGATGCCGGGATTCCGCCCAGCTTTGACTGGTCCGGCAGCGAAAACCTGCGCGCAGTGCATTTCCACTGGCCGCGCCCGCATGTCTTTACCCTGAACGGGATGACGACGGTGGGCTACAAGAACGATCTTGTCCTGCCGATCGAGGTGATCCCCGTCGATCCATCGCTTCCGGTGCGCCTGAAGGCCACGGTGGAATTGGGCGTCTGCGACGATATCTGCATCCCTGCGAGCCTTTCGCTGGACAGCGTGATCACAGGCCCCGGCGCGCCGGATGCGGTGATCAATTCCGCCTTGGCCGACCGTCCGCTCTCTGCGCAGCAGGCGGGGCTGTCTGGCATCGGCTGCGCCGTCGATCCGATCAGCGATGGATTGCGCATCACCGCAACGATGGGCCTGCCCACAGGCGGTGGCGCGGAAACCGTTGTCTTTGAGAGCGGCCATTCCGATGTCTGGGTGTCAGAATCCGAGACAAGCCGCAGCGGCGGCACGCTCACCGCCAGCGCCGAAATGGTGCCACCCCAAGGGACGCCTTTCGCGCTGGACAGGTCGGGTGTCACGGTCACCGTGATCTCGGACAGCCGTGCCGTGGAAATCCGCGGCTGCCCCGCGCCTTAAGCGGTTACACCGCGCGCCGCCGCGCGGCCAGCCAGACCCCGCCCGTCACCAGCGCGGCCGTCCCACCTACCGCCAGCAGCGCGGCCAGCCCCACTGGCAGCCCGCCAAGCCCCGGCAGCACGGCCAGCAACCAGCCGGGCAGCACACCGCCTGCCAGCACCGGCCCCATCACCGCCACCATCACCACTGCCAAGACCAGCGCCGCGCCGCCCACGGCGCGCTGCAGCCGCCCCCGCCGCCGCAGGCCGCGCCGCAGCGCCCGGAACCGCCGCCCGACATCGTTCAGCACCACCGTGATCGCGGGCACCACCAGCAGCACCAGAAACATCCCGAAGCCAAGGCCAAAGACCAGCGTTACCACCGTGGGTTTCAGGAACTCGGCCTGACTTGACCGCTCGAACAGCAAGGGCGCCAGACCCAGCACCGTGGTCAGTGTCGTGAGCAGCACCGGGCGCAAGCGATCGGCCACCGCGTCCACCACCGCCAGGATCAGCCCGCGCTTGCGGGAGTATTCGTCGATGGTCGACACCAGCACGATGGAATCATTCACGATGATCCCGGACATGCCGATGATCCCCACGATGGAAAACATCGACAGGGGCACGTCCCAGACCCAATGGCCAAAGATCGCGCCCACCAGCCCGAAGGGAATGACCGACATCACCACCATCGGCCGCGACCAGCTCGCGAAAATCCACGCCAGGCACAGGTAAATGCCCAAGAGCGCCAGCACCACCGCCACCGCTGCGCCGCTCAGGAACTCCCGTTCCTGCTCCGCCTGCCCGGAAAACCGGGCCATAACCCCGAAATCCTGTTCCACTTTCGGCACGAACTCCGCCCGCAAGGCGGCCTGAATCTCGCTGGCGCGCGCCGGATCATCCTCGGACAACTCGCCCGACACGGTCACCACCCGCAGCCCGTTCTCGCGGACCACCGATGAAAAGCCCGAGGCGCGTTCAACCGTCACGATATCGGCCAGCGGCACATAGACCGATGCACCATCCGCCCCCACCGCCCGCATCTGCATCCGGTCAAGGAAATCCGCAGTCAACTCGCCCTTGGGCAGCTCCACCCGGATCGCAGCAGAGCGGGGGCCGTCGGGATAGGTCGCGGCCTCGATCCCGCCCAGCATGTCGCGCAGGTCGCCCGCCAGCCCGTCGATGGAAAAGCCCAGCGCCTGCCCTGTCGGGGTCAGGCTCAGGACCAGCTCCTCCTTGTCATAGGCCAGCGTGTCCTCCATCCCCGACACTTCGGGAAACACCGCCAGCCGCGCCTTCAGCGCCTCGGCTGCCGCCTTCAGAACACCCGCATCCGCGCCGTAGAAATCCACCGAAATGGCCGAGCCGCCGGGGCCAAACCGCCCGCCGCGAAAGCTCAATTCCTCCAGCAGCGGATGGCGGCGCACCTCTGCTTCGATGGCCGAAATCACCGCGTTGCTGGAATAGGGGCGCAGGTCGGGATTGACGATCTCGATCGACACACCGCCCAGCAGATCGGCATCCTTTGCCGCCGCGCCCGAAAGCCCGCGCCCTGACCCGCCGCCCACCTCGGCCATCACGAATTCGATGGGGTTCAGCCCATGCTCGGCCTCCAGCGCCACGCCCACCGCCTCCACCGCGCGCTGCACCTCGGCCATCATGGCAAGGGTATCATCGCGGGTCGCCCCCGGCAGCATGGAGAAATTGCCGCTCAGCGATCCCTGCTCGGGCGCGTTGAAAAAGCGGAACTGCACATCGCCGCGCACAAAAAGCGCGGCCTGCGTGGCCAGCGCCAGCACCGCCGCTGCAAGCACCGGATAGCGCGCGGCGATCACCGCACGCATCAACGGCTTCATCACCGCCTCCTTGAAGCGGTCCAACTGCCGGTTCATGAACCGGCTGGGCATGTCATACCACTTCTCTTTCACCGAATCCGCCAGTGCATGGGACAGGTGATGTGGCAGGATCAGAAAACACTCGATCAGCGATGCCAGCAGCACCGCCATCACGGTAAAGGGGATGTCCTTGATCAGGTCACCGAACCGCCCGCCGATCGCCACCAGCGCCAGAAAGGCAATGACCGTCGTGATGGTGGATGCCAGCACCGGCCCCGCCATCCGCACCGCCGCCCGTTCCGCCGCAACTACCGGCGTCTCGCCCATGTGGCGCACGCGGAAATCGGCATGTTCGCCCACCACGATGGAATCGTCCACGATCACGCCCAGCACCAGTATCAGCGCGAAAAGCGAAATCATGTTCAGCGTGACGCCCCCCAGCCACATCACGCCGATGGCGGCCAGCACGGCCACCGGAATGCCCGCCGCCACCCACAGCGCGATACGCCCGTTCAGGAACAGGAACAGCATCAGCACCACCAGCACCAACCCGCTCAGCGCATTGTCCAGCATCAGCGCCAGCCGGTCGGTGATCTGTTCGGCCCGCGTGCGGACAAGATCCAGCGTCACGCCTTCGGGCAGGGCCGGGCGCATCGCCGCCGCCACATCGGCCACCCGCGCCTGCAGGTCGACGGCATCGCCCTCTGGCCCCCGTTCCACCCGGATCGCCATGGCGGGGTTCGGCCCGACAAAGGCCGCGCGACCCCGGTCCGCGCCCTCAACCCGGATCGTCGCCACATCGCGGATGCGCAGCACCGTGCCATCGGCTGCCGCGCGCAGGGCGATATCGCCGATCTCTTCGGCCGCGCGGCGCTCCTCGCCGGTGCGCACGCGGGCAGCCCCTGTCGCCACCTCGCCCGCAGGGCGCGTCACCACAGCGGATGCTATGGCATTGGCAATCTGTTCCATCGTCACGTCATGGCGCATCAGCGCCACAGGCGTGACCTCCACCACCGTCTGCGGCGCCGCAAGACCGCTGATCGTGGCCCGCGTCACCCCGGCGGCGAACAGCCGCCCGGTGAATTCATCCGCCAGCCGCGCCAGTTGATCCACGCCCAAGGGGCCGGTGATCACCACATCCGTCACCTGATCGCGCCAGGCGCTGCGGGTGACCTCTGGCTCCTCGGCATCCTCGGGCAGGGTCGACACGCCCTCCACCGCCGCCGCCACATCCTGCGCGGCGCGGTCCAGATCGACGCCCGGCTCGAACTCGATTTCGATGGAGGCCCGCCCTTCCGAGGATCGCGCATAGGTGGCCGCCACCCCCTCAACCGATTTCAGCGCGGGTTCCAGCACCTGCACGATGCCACGATCCACATCCTCGGCCCCCGCGCCGGGCCATGCGACATCGACATCGACCTCGGACAGCACCACATCGGGGAAATACTGTGCGCGGATGTTCAGCGCGGCCACCAGCCCGCCCACCAGCATCAGCACCATCACCAGATTGGCCAGCGTCCGGTGCCGCACGAAATAGGACAGGATACCCCCCGCCTGCATATCTTCCGCCCGCATCAGCCGCCCGCCCGCGCGTCAATCCTCGCCACCACATCGGCAGGCACGCGGTCCTGCCGCAACTGTTCGATCACGCGGGCCTTTTCCCCCTCGGGCATGTTTGCGTTGCCCTCTACCGCCGCGATAAGGGCGGCGCGGCGCTCCTCGGTCAGGTCCAGCATCTCCAGCGCAGCTTCCTCGACTCCGGGTCGCACGGCGCGCACCTTGATCCCCGCCCCGATCAGGGGGGAGCGTTCCGCCACCACCTCACGCCCGACCAGCGCGCCGGGGGCAACGATCACCCGGTCGCCCTGCCGCCGCAGCACCTCGACGGCCACATCCTCCAGCCGCGCCTCGGCGCTCAGCGCCAGCACGCGCCCCGCCGCATCCACCGCTGTCGCGGGCAGGTCAGCGACGCCCTCCAATGCGGGCTCGGCCACCGTCACCGTCACGAAATCCCCCGGCCGCAAACCTGGGGCCGCATCCAGCGTGGCATAGACCACCCGCCCCCCACCCGCCTCAGCCCCCGAGGCACCCGAGCGCACCACCCGCCCTTCGGCCGCCAGCGCCGCGCCCGCCACATCCAGCCGAGCCGTCACTGCGGCCTCGATCAAATCGCCGCCCGCGTCCACCAGCCGCGCATATTGCGCGGTGGACAGACGGAACACCACTTCCAGCGCCGAAGGGTCGATGATCTGCCCCAACACCTCATTGGCATTGACCTGCCCGCCTTCCACCACCGGGGCCACGGCATTCAACCGCCCGTCGAATTCGGCACGGATCACGGTTTCCGCCAGCGCACGATCGGCCTCGGTCAGAGTGATCCGCGCGCGTTCAACGGCGATGGCGGTCTGGTCCACCGCCGCCTCGGTCTGCGCCAGCGACGACCGGCTTGACAGCAGCGCCTGTTCCGCCTGTGCCCGTGCCAGTTCCGCCGTTTCCACCGCCGCCGCCGATCCCGCCCCGCGCGCTTCGATGTCGCGCTGGCGCTGCACCGCCTGCGCCCGCAGCGCCAGTTGCGCCTGCGACTGCGCCAGATCATCCCGCGCCAGACCCAGCGCCCGGCCCGCCTCACGCTGCCCCGCCTCGGCCTCGGCCAGCGCCGCCGCCGCCAGATCGCGTGCCGCCGTCGCCTCTGCCGGGTCCAGCCGCAGCAGAACCTCGCCCGCCGTCACGAACCCGCCATCGGCAAAGCCGGGGGCCAGGTCCACCACCCGCCCCGTGACAGGCGCGCGCAGTTCCAGCGTGCGCACCGACCGCACCTCGCCATAGGCTGTCAGCACCGGAACGATCCGCCCCGCTTCAACCCGCACCACATTGGCAGACACCACCCGCTCGGCCGCAGGCATGGCAGGCCCGCCAGCCGCCATGCGTTCCCGCACCGCGCCCAGCACCAAACCCACCGCCAACGCCAGCAGGGCCAGCGTCAGCGCCACAAGGAACAGCCCGCTCATCGCGCGTCCGAAAAACCGCATGAAAATCCCTTTGCAACCGGCCCAACAAGGCTAGCCCGCCCGCCGCCAAAGGCCAATGAAGCCTGCGTGAAAAAGGCCCACGCCCCGTTACACGGCATGCCCGCGCGGTTCCGTCGCTATTTGCGGCGACGGTGTTCCTCAAGACGCGGGAAGATTTCCACGAAATTGCAGGGCCGATGGCGGTAATCCAGCTGCCATTTCAGAATCTCGTCCCAGGCATCGCGGCACCCGCCAGGGCTGCCCGGAAGGGCGAAAAGATACGTCCCCCCCGCCACCCCGCCACAGGCACGCGATTGCACCGCGCTGGTGCCGATCTTCTGCATCGACACGATGGTAAAGACCGTGCCGAACGCCTCGATCTCTTTTTCATAGACATCGCGATGCGCCTCGACCGTCACATCGCGGCCCGTCAGACCCGTGCCACCCGTCGTCAGGATCACATCCACCCCCGGATCGGCGATCCATGCCCTAAGCCGCGCCGCGATCTCGGCCCGGTCATCCTGCACGATCCCCCGCGCCGCCAGCAGATGCCCCGCACCGGTCAACCGCTCCACCAGCGTGTCGCCCGACCGGTCATCGGCGGCGGTGCGCGTGTCGCTCACTGTCAGTACGGCGATGCGCACCGGGATGAACTCTTTCGTTTCGTCAATCCGGCTCATGCCCTCACCCCCTCTGGATCAGCGCCAACCGCAGCGCCAGCCCCGCAAAGATCACCGCCCCTGCACGGCCCAGCCAGCGCGCAAAGGCCGCCGATCCCGCCAGGCGCTGCCCGATACCCCCGGCAAACATCGCAACCACCCCGTTCACCACCAGCCCACCCAGCGCAAAGACAGCGCCCAGCACCAGAAACTGCGGCAGCACCGCGCGCGACGGGTCCACGAATTGCGGCAGAAAGGCCAGAATGAACAGCATCACCTTCGGGTTCAGCAGATTCACCATCACCCCGTCCAGAAACACCCGCCCCAAGGGCCGCGCCACCGCCGCCCCCTGCGCCACCAACGGCCCCGCCCGCAAGGATTGCACCGCCAGATACAAAAGATAGGCCACGCCCCCCCAGCGGATCACATCAAAGGCCATCGGATGCGCCGCCACCAGCGCCCCCAACCCCAGCCCCGCCACCAGCGTCTGGATCAGACCGCCCACCGCGATTCCGGCATTGGCGGCCATCCCCGCCTTCGGCCCACCCCGCAACCCCTGCGCCAGCGTGAACATCATGTCCGCCCCCGGCGTCAGGTTCAGCGCCAGCCCCGCCGGGATGAAGGCCAAAAGAACCAACGGTTCCACCCACAGGCTCATCGCGCCCTCAACTTCGCCTGTATCTCCAGCAGATCGGCCCATGCCTCGCGCTTGGCCACCGGGTTGCGCAAAAGGTAAGCCGGATGCGCCATCGGCATCACGGCCAAGCCCAGCGCGGTGGTCCAGGTGCCGCGCAGTCGCAAGATGCCCTTGGCCCCCAGCACCGCCGAACAGGGCACATTGCCCATCAGCACCACAATCTCCGGCGCGGCCAGCGCGATGTGCCGCTCTACAAACGGCCGCATCATCGCAATCTCTTCAGGCGAAGGGTCGCGGTTGCCCGGTGGCCGCCACGGGATGACATTGGTGATGTAGAGCGCCCGCTCCAGATCGGGATTGTCCCGCGACAGGCCGATGGCCGCGAACATCCGGTCCAGCAACTGTCCCGCCGCGCCGACAAAGGGCCTCCCCTCCAGATCTTCCTCGCGCCCGGGCGCCTCGCCCAACACCAAAACCCGCGCCCCCGCGCGCCCATCGGCAAAGACAAGGTTGCGCGCCCCCCGCTTCAATTCGCAATGGTCATATCCCGCCATCGCCTCGCGCAGCGCCTCCAGCGAACCCGCCGCCACCGCCCGCGCCTGCGCCTCGGCCACCGCCGCATCGCTGGCCTGCGCCGCGCGCTCGGCCTCGGATATCTGCGGCACATAGGGCTCGGCCGCCTTGGGCGGCCCACCCCGCGCCGGACCCGCCACGCCCTGCCCCTGCCCCTGCGCCGCAGGCAGCCACGGCGCACGATCCGCCAGATCATGGGCGTTAAACGGCGTGTCCCCGATCACCTCGGTCACGCCCATTTCAAGCTGCCATTGCAGCGCCGCCAGCGCAGCCTGCCAGCCTTCCGGCGTCGTGGTGTCGAATTCGATTCCCATGGGCCGAAACCTAGGCCCGCCGCACGCGCCACGCCACCCGCAAATTCCTTCCAAGGGAATATGCCAAAATCGTTCTGAACGATTTTGGCCGCCGCACCCCCCGCTTGCCCGAACCCTCGCCCCTCCCTATAAGCCCGCATGACCCCCGAAGGAGGACCAGATGACCTTTCGCGCCCGCCACCTTCTGGGGATCGAACCGCTGGCCCCGCTGGAGATCACCACCGTCCTTGATCTGGCCGACCGCTATGTCGACCTCAACCGCCGCACCGTCAAACAGTCCGACGTGCTGGCGGGCATGACGCAGATCAACATGTTCTTTGAAAACTCCACCCGCACGCAGGCCAGTTTCGAACTGGCGGGCAAGCGGTTGGGGGCCGATGTGATGAACATGGCCGTGGGCCAATCCAGCGTGAAAAAGGGCGAAACCCTGATCGACACGGCGCTGACGCTGAACGCCATGCATCCCGACCTGCTGGTGGTGCGCCACCCGTCTTCGGGTGCCGTGAACCTCCTGGCCTCCAAGGTGAACTGCGCCGTGCTGAACGCGGGCGACGGGCGGCACGAACACCCGACGCAGGCGCTTCTGGATGCGCTGACCATCCGCCGCGCCAAGGGGCGTATCCAGCGCCTGACCATCGCCATCTGCGGCGACATCGCGCATTCCCGCGTGGCTCGGTCCAACCTGATCCTGTTGGGCAAGATGGAAAACCGCATCCGCCTGATCGGCCCCCCCACCCTCATGCCCGCCGGGATCGATGCCTTTGGGGTAGAGGTGTTCGACGATATGCGACAAGGCCTCGAAGGGGCCGATGTGGTGATGATGCTGCGCCTGCAGAAGGAACGGATGGATGGCGGTTTCATCCCGTCTGAACGCGAATACTACCACCGCTTCGGGCTGGATGCCGAAAAGCTGTCACACGCCAAACCCGACGCCATCGTGATGCATCCCGGCCCGATGAACCGCGGGGTGGAAATCGACGGCGACCTCGCCGATGACATCAACCGCTCGGTCATTCAGGATCAGGTCGAAATGGGCGTCGCCGTCCGCATGGCCTGCATGGACCTGCTCGCGCGCAACCTCCGCGCCGAACGCGGGCGCAAGATCGTGGGGGCGATGGTGTGACACCTGCCGCCCCCTTCACCGACCTTCTTCTCCCCGGCGAAACCCTGCTCTGGCAAGGCAGGATCGGCTTCAACCTGACCTCCTCACCAATCCTCACGGCGCTGCTTCTTGCCCTCACAATCTACACCGCCGTCTCGCTCTGGGTGATCCAGTCCGAGGCCGAGGTCTGCGCCGCCGCCGCAGGCCAGGGTGCCTGCGGAACGGTCTACCGCCTGATCCCCCCGCTTGCCCTGCTGCTGACCGGCTTTCAGGCCTTCGACATGCTGGAGCGCCGCGCCCTGACATCGGGCCGCGCGCAGGGCGCGATCCTCTTGACGAACTGCCGCCTCGTCCGCGTGTCCGACTGGCCCCGCCGCCGCATCCGCGCCCATACCTTCATCGCCAGCCCCGCGCGCAAAGGCATCGGCGGCGTCATCCGCTTTGGTACCTTCGGCGGCAGCGTGATCCTCTCGCCGCAAGACGCGGCCACCGTCCGCGACCTGATGCGAAACCCCGGAAAGCACCACAAATGACCCCCGATCCCAACCGCAAACCTACCAAGGAAGAGATGCGCGCCGGCGGAAAGGTGGCGGCACTTGTGCTGGTCTTCCTCGCCCTCTTCACCATCGCCTTCGTGGTGATGGCATGACCACCGAGTTCCGCCCCGACGCCACCACCTATTGGCGCGCGCATGGCATCATGGCGCTGGCGGGGGGCATCGTGGCGGGCCTTGTCCTTGTGGCGCTTGGCAATCCCGCGCCCTGGGTTGGCCCGCTTGGCGCGGCGCTGGCCATCGGCATCCGCGCGGCTTACGTGAAATCCGAGGCGATGGCCGAGGTCTGGACCCTGACCCCCACCCATCTGAACGGCCCCGGCGGCCGCGCCATCCCCCGCGCGCAGATCACCCAGACCCGCACCCTCTTTGGCGCGGTGCAGGTGATCACCGCCGCAGGCGACAAGCACCTGATCCGCTACCTCCCCGATCCCGCCGCCGCCGCGCGCGCGATCCATCCCGGACACAGCACATGACCAGCCTTCATCTGACCAACGCCCGCATCATCGACCCCGAGGCTGGCACGATTACCCAAGGCTCCGTCACCCTGTCCAAGGGCGTGATCGCCGCCATAAACGGCCCGAAACCCAAGGGCGCGACGGAAATCGACTGCGGCAACCACCACCTCGCCCCCGGCATCGTGGATATAGGGGTCAAAATCGGCGAACCCGGCGAACGCCACCGCGAATCCTTCCGCTCGGCGGGCCTTGCCGCCGCCGCCGGCGGCGTGACTACCATCATCGCCCGCCCCGACACCACCCCCGCCATCGACACGCCCGAAACGCTGGAATTCGTCACCCGCCGCGCGCTGGATGCCTCACCCGTCCGCATCCGCCACATGGCCGCCCTGACCAAGGGGCGTGAAGGGCGCGAGATGACAGAGATCGGCTTCCTCCTCGATGCCGGGGCCATTGCTTTCACCGATGCCTTCTCTGTGTCCTCCAACGCCAAGGCCCTGTCGCGCGCCTTCACCTATGCCCGCTCCCTCGGTGCCCTGGTGATCGGCCATCCGCAGGAACCGGGCCTGTCCCACGGCGCCGCCGCCACGTCCGGCAAGTTCGCCTCGCTGCGCGGCCTTCCCGCCGTTTCCCCCATCGCCGAACGCATGGGTCTGGACCGTGACCTCGCGCTGGTGGAAATGACCGGCGTGCGATACCACGCTGACCAGATCACCACCGCCCACAGCCTGCCCGCCCTGATCCGCGCCAAGGCGGCCGGGCTGGATGTCACTGCCGGCACCTCGATCCACCATCTGACCTTGAACGAGATTGACCTCGGCGATTACCGCACCTTCTTCAAGTTCACGCCCCCCCTGCGGTCCGAGGAAGACCGCCTCGCCATGGTTCAGGCGGTGGCCGACGGCACCATCGACTGCATCTCCTCGATGCACACCCCGGCGGATGAGGAATCCAAGCGCCTGCCTTTTGAGGAAGCCGCCCCCGGCGCGGTTGCGCTGGAAACCATCCTTCCCGCCGCGATGCGCCTCTATCACGCGGGCCACTTGGACCTGCCCACCCTGTTCCGCGCCATGGCGCTGAACCCCGCCAATCGGCTCGGCCTGCCACAGGGCCGCATGGCCCCCGGCGCGCCCGGCGATCTGGTGCTGTTCGATCCCGATGCCCCCTTCCTGATGGACCGCTTCAAACTCCACTCGAAATCCAAGAACACCCCGTTTGACGGACAGCGGATGGAGGGTAAGGTGCTGGCTACCTTCGTGAACGGAACACAGGTCTACCGCGCATGATCTTTCTCCCCGACTTCACCTCTGCCCCCCTCGCTCTGGCCGTGACGGCGGCGCTTGCCTATCTGCTCGGCTCCATCCCCTTTGGCGTGGTCATCACACGGATGATGGGTCTGGGCGACCTGCGCCAGATCGGATCAGGCAATATCGGCGCGACCAACGTGCTGCGCACCGGCAACAAGCCCGCCGCCGCCGCGACCCTGATCCTCGACGCCGCCAAGGGCGGCATTGCCGTGCTGATTGCCCGCGCGATGGTGGGCGAGGATGCGGCGCAACTGGCCGCACTGGCCTCCTTCCTCGGCCATCTCTTCCCGGTCTGGCTGGGGTTCAAGGGCGGCAAGGGCGTGGCCACCTTCCTCGGCATCCTCCTGGCACTCGTCTGGCCCATTGGCCTCATGGCATGCGCCACCTGGGCGGTCACGGCGGCAGTCACCCGCATCTCCTCAGTCTCCGCGCTCGCGGCATCGGCGCTCACCCCCGGCTTTCTCGCCTTTGCGGACCATACCGACGCGGTGCTTCTGACCCTTGTCCTGGCCGCGTTGGTCTGGATCCGCCACACCACCAACATCCGCCGCCTGCGCGATGGGACAGAACCGAAGATCGGCAAGAAGAAAGCGGCCTGACCTGCACCCTCGGCCTGCGCGCGGGTGGGCCAACCGGCCCCCCCGCACCCCCCCTTTTCCCAGCTTTTCACCTTGGCCCAAATACCCAGCAAGGGGGTGAATGGCCGCGCGGCACGCGCGGACAGAGGGGGCGGAACGCC
>CALRPT020000027.1:0-28653 GCA_943370085.1 Variovorax paradoxus
GCATTGCCCGCAATCGTATCCGCCCCGGTGCCGCCAAACAGCGCATCCGCAGCCGACCCACCCTGAATCGTATCCGCCCCGCCAAAACCCGACAGCGTGACGCTGCCCCCGCTGAGCGAAGCGTTGAGCGTGTCGTTGAACGCGGTGCCTGCAATCCCCTCAATCTCGAGAAAGGCCACCGGGGTGACCCCGACAAGGTTCTGCGACCCACTCCCGCTCCCCGTGAAAACGACATTCGCGCCAACGGTCGCCCCGTCAAAGCTGATCGTGTCATTGCCAGAGCCACCAAAGATCGAATCCACACCACTGCCCGTGGTGACGATGAAGGTGTCATCACCCTCCTCGCCAAACAGCGTGTCCGATCCCGCTCCCCCGATCAGCGTGTCATTGCCGATCCAACCTGACAGGGTGTCGTTGCCGTCATCTCCCTGCAGCAGGTCATTCCCGACACCGCCCAGCACCGAATCCGCCTCGGACCCACCGAAAAGGGTATCATCGCCGACATCCCCGACCAGCGTATCCGCCCCGGCATCCCCGAACAGCGAGTCATTCCCGGCCTCGCCAAGGATCGAGTCATTGTCCGCCCCGCCATAGAGCGTATCCGCCCCCGCCGCACCGGTGACGGTGTCCCGTCCCGCCCCGCCATACATCAGCTTGGCGTCAGAAGAGGAATTTACCCCCGGCAAGTCGTCCAGCACGTCATTGCCGTCGCCGCCAAACACTGTGTCCAGCCCGGTGCCGGACTGTATGGTATCATCCCCGCCGCCGCCGCTCACGAGATCCGCGCCACCGCCAGACAAGAGCGAATCATTCCCCGCCCCGCCGGTCAGCGTGTTGTTTGCCGCCTGCTCATAGTCCAGCAGCGCCAGCGATCCGTAGGGCACGCCGCCCGCCGTCGTCGCTGTCGTCGCGGAAACGGTGTACAACACCCCCGGCTGCAAAGGTGCCGTGGTGACATAGCCCACCGCAGTCGGCCCGATCAGCACCTGATACAGAGTGACCGACCCCGCCACCGGATCGCTGACGGTAAATCCATTGCCCAGCCGGATCACGCCCGACCCGACCGTCGTCCCCCCGGCGGTGATCACCACCCCGGTCTGGTTGCCATCCAGAACAGACGCCGCCGATCCGGAAAACCCGGTATCATCATCGGTGACCGTGATGGTCAGCGCCGCGGTGGATGATGACCAGTTCGGATCCAACCGAAAGGTGGATCCGGTTGTGGGCGTCCCGCCCCCGGTGACAACGACACTCCCGACGGCATAGCCGTCGATCACAAATATGGGCATAATACCGCTCGCGCCACGCCGACCGGTCTTGCGCCGGTTCGGGAAGGACCCAGTCTAACGCCGGGATTAACCCATCCTTAAGGATGGGGATTGTGGCGAAATTGTGGCAAACCCTCCATCCCGCTGAAATCGCGCCACAATCTTCCCGATAAGGTCACATGCGTTACCAAAGGGACTCACCTGCACAAACAGGCGGCGTCGCGAAAGCTGAATGAAAAAAACCGATCCAACGCCCCAAAAGGCCTGCTCTTGCCAGCGATCCAGGAAAGGATGGTGCGGATGAAAGGACTCGAACCTTCACGGGAGTTACCCCACAGCGACCTCAACGCTGCGCGTCTACCAATTCCGCCACATCCGCACGCTTTGGTTTGGTGGCGGTTGTGTAGCGAAGCCGATCAGCGAAGGAAAGAGGAAAAATCGCGCCCCGTTTCCCGTCCGATCCCCGCCCTTCAGGGCTGCGAAAAGTCGCGCTGCAACCGCCGCGCGGCGGCCTCCGCCATGGCCCGATGCGTCCCGGCTCGGGCGGCGGCAAGGCTTTCCCCCAGCCGTGCGCCCAGCCGCGCAAACAACTGCCCCGCCGCTGTTCCTTCTGTCGGCTGCGGCAGGCGCCGCCCGTTATGCGCCGCCATCACGGCCCGCATCTGCCGCGCATTGGCCGCAAGCGCAGCTGCATCCAGCACCCCGCCCTGACCAACCCTGAAGAACGCCCCGCAGCGACCGGCACAGCGCTCTCCCGTGGCGGGCACTTCAACCAGCCCCGCAAGCCCCGCCGTGTGGCGCAGCAGAACCGGGTTGAAATTGTGGATATGCCCGAAGTGGAACAACCGCCCCTGCAGCTTGTTCTGCGCGTCGCGCTCGATATCGGGCACTTCGATATAGATCACGCCGTCCGGTCGCAGCCACCCAGCCAGCCGCTGCAACGCCGCCACCGGATCGCGCATGTGTTCCAGCACATGGCTCAGCCGGATCAGATCAAAGCGCGGGCCGTCGAAATCGCAATCCTCCAGCCGCTTGCCTTCGATCTTCAGCCCCAACTGCTCGCCGCAATAGGCGGCATAGCCCAGATGCGGCTCCACCGCCGTCACCTGTGCGCCCAAGCGGTTGGCAAGAAACGTGAACTCCCCGCTGCCCGACCCAAGGTCAAGCCAGGCCCCGCCCTTCGCATAGACATCCCGAAAGGCCCGGAAATGCCCATCCAGACGCTTCAGGTTGCGCCAGACCTGCCTGCGCCGCGGGACTGCCGCCCCCTTGTAGCTTTCGCGATAGGCACTGCGATAGAACTGCGCCAGTTCCGCCTCTGTCGGCACCGGATCATTGCGAAGCATCCCGCATCCGGTGCACAGCACCGTCACCAAAGGCGCCCCATGCCGATCCCGGTTCGACACGACTTCACATTCTGTACTCGCACAGAATTCACACGTTTCAGCCACGCTTACGCATCCCTCTCACGCCGATCCTTGCGGTCGGCTCCCTGTCCCATCCCGCATGTGGAAAATTTTGACGGCCTTGCCAAGGTGCCGCCGCAAAAATAACGCCCGCGTTGCGCGCAGCCCCCGAAGCCGGGAGGTGACAAATCAAGCGCAACCCCCTATCTCCATACCGCAGGAGGCGGGACACCTACCCGAATACACGCCATGGTCGACTGGAGGCACTTTCAGGGCCTTAGCCCTTACCTGCCCACGCTGGCAGAGATGGAATCCCACGTCGCCGCCATGGCCGAGGGCCGCGCACCGGAATCCGTCTGGCTGCTGGAACATCCGCCGCTCTACACCGCAGGCACGTCATCGAAACCCGCCGATCTGGTGCAGCCTGACCGTTTCCCGGTTTATGAAACCGGGCGCGGCGGTCAATACACCTATCACGGCCCCGGTCAGCGCGTGATCTACACGATGCTCGATGTGGGCAGCCGTGGCCGCGACGTGCGCTGCTTCGTCCGTGCGCTGGAAAACTGGGTCATCGCCACGCTGGCCGAATTCAACGTCAAGGGCGAGGTGCGCCCCGGTCGCGTCGGCGTCTGGGTCACGCGCCCCGACCGCGCCCCGAACTCCGACGGCACCCCGCAAGAGGCCAAGATCGCCGCCATCGGCGTGAAGCTGCGCCGCTGGATCAGCTTTCATGGCATCTCGATCAATGTCGAACCCGACCTTGGCCATTTCGCGGGCATCGTCCCTTGCGGCATCCGCGATCATGGCGTCACCAGCCTTGTCGATCTGGGGCTTCCCGTCACCATGTCCGATCTCGACACCGCGCTGATGGCCACCTTCCCCCGCTTCTTCCCCTTGCAGGGCGGCCTGCATCCCAACGGGTTGCACCCTGCCACCTGTGCCGCCTGATCAGACCATGGCCTTGATCCCTGCCCCCCTGATCGACACCGCACTGGACGAACTGTCCCCCATCCTGCGCAGCACTGGCTTCTGGGCAGGCCTTCTCGGCCTTGCGGTCGTGCTGGGCGTTGCAGGCCCCTTTGGAACGGCAGAAACCGTTCCGATTCTGCGGCGCATGATCTATTGGTGCGTGATCGTCTTCACCACCGGCCCCTTCGGCTTTGTGCTGGGCTTTGTGGGCTGCGACCTCTTCCATGCGCTCCGCCTGCCAAAATGGCTGGCGGCCATCGTCTCCGGGGTGTTCACCGGCCTGCCCGTCGCCGCCATCGTCTTCAGCGTGAACGCCGTTCTGCTTCAGCCCCGGGAACTGGCAATCAACGACATGCCTCTCGTTCTCTCGATCATGGTGATTTCCGCCGTCCTGTCGCTGGCCACATACATTGCCTTCTTCGCCAAGCCGCCCGCTCCCGCCCCCGTGACGCCCTACAGCGCCCATCCGCGCCTATTGGACCGCCTTCCCGTCGGTCAACGCGCACCTCTCGTCGCACTCACGGCCACCGACCACTACACCGAGGTCACCACCACCGCCGGGACAACACGCCTGTTGTTGCGCCTGTCCGACGCAATCGCCGAAGCGGCGCCCACTCCCGGCCTGCGCATCCATCGTTCGCATTGGGTCGCGACGGACCAGATCACCGCCACACGTCGTGAAGGCCCGCGCGCCATCGTCACACTCACGGATGGCCGGGCCTACCCCGTCAGCCGCAGCCAACTCCCGGCGCTGGAACAGACCGGCCTTCTGCCGCCGCTTTGACCCAAGCCCCCGCGAGACGACACCCCCGATGACACCATGGCGCTGACCGTTCCACCCGAAATCCAGCTTGCCAGGGCACAGTTGCGCCCGATCCTGCGCAATCCGCGCTTCTGGATCAGCCTTGGCGCGCTCGGTCTGGTCATTGGAATCGCTGGTCCCTTTGGCACCATCACCTCGCTGCCGGTCCTGCCGCGTCTGGCCTATTGGGTCTTCATGGTGCTGGTCACGGGCGCCATGGGCCTGATCCTGTGCCGCTCCCTGTCAACCCTACTCTCGCGCAGCGGTCTGCCGCGCCTGCTGGTCGCCTTGCTGGCAGGCCTGATCGCCGGCGCCCCCATCACCCTTCTGGTGCATGGCCTCAATACCCTCCTCCTGCGCCCCGGCGACGTTGCATTCGGCTTCGGCGCGCTGACCGCATCCCTCTTCGCCATCAGCGCCTTCATCTCTGTCGCCGTATCTCAGATCTTCTTCGCGCCACCGCCATCCGTCCCGGTACTGCCGCCCCACATGCCCGCCCCCCGTCTGCTGAACCGTCTGCCCAAGCCCCTCCGCGCGCCGCTCATCGCCCTCACCGCCACCGATCACTACACCGAAATCACGACCACCGCAGGCAGCACCCTTCTGCTGATCCGCCTGTCCGATGCCATCGCCGAAGCCGCCCCCACCCCCGGCCTGCGCATTCACCGCTCGCATTGGGTCGCGCTCGACCAGATCACCGCCACCCGGCGTGACGGCCCCCGCGCAAGCGTCACCCTAGCCAACGACACCGAACTTCCCGTCAGCCGCAGCCACCTTTCCGCGCTGGAACAGACCGGCCTCCTGCCGCCCCGGTGACGTGCGCCACCGCCTGCCCTGCGACGTTTGTACTTGATCTTGATCAAACTCCCCCGTTGCCCCTGCGTGGCCTGCGGGTTATTACCGAACTCAGCCGCTTGGATTCCGTGCAAACGGGCCTGGCTCAAGGGAACCGTCCGACGGGAAAACCCGCGGAACACGCAAGAACGGGAGACGCCAATGGCCGACGCAGCCATTCATGGCCATGATCATGACGAGCGGGGCTTTTTCACCCGCTGGTTCATGTCCACAAACCACAAGGACATCGGGATCCTTTATCTGTTCACCGGCGGTCTCGTCGGCCTGATCTCGGTCATCTTCACCGTCTACATGCGGATGGAGCTGATGAACCCCGGCGTCCAGTACATGTGTCAGGAAGGCCTGCGCTTCGTTGCCGATGCGGCGGCGACCTGCACGCCCAACGGGCACATCTGGAACGTCACGATCACCGCCCACGGCATCCTGATGATGTTCTTCGTGGTGATCCCGGCCCTGTTCGGTGGCTTCGGCAACTATTTCATGCCGCTGCAAATCGGCGCGCCGGACATGGCCTTCCCGCGCATGAACAACCTGTCCTACTGGCTCTACGTCGCGGGCACCTCGCTCGCCGTGGCCTCGCTCTTCGCCCCCGGTGGCGGTGGTGAACTGGGCTCGGGCGCCGGCGTGGGCTGGGTGCTCTACCCGCCGCTCTCGACCACCGCCGAAGGCGGCTATGCGATGGACCTCGCGATTTTCGCGGTGCACCTCTCGGGTGCCTCCTCGATCCTCGGCGCGATCAACATGATCACCACTTTCCTGAACATGCGCGCCCCGGGCATGACCATGCACAAGGTGCCGCTGTTCGCCTGGTCGATCTTCGTCACCTCCTGGCTCATCCTGCTGGCCCTGCCGGTTCTGGCCGGTGCCATCACCATGCTGCTGACCGACCGCAACTTCGGCACCACCTTCTTCACGCCCTCGGGCGGCGGTGACCCGGTCCTCTACCAGCACATCCTGTGGTTCTTCGGCCACCCCGAGGTCTACATCATCATCCTGCCCGCCTTCGGGATCATCTCCCAAGTCATCGCGACCTTCTCGCGCAAGCCGATCTTCGGCTATCTGCCGATGGTCTATGCGATGGTGGCGATCGGGGTCCTGGGCTTCGTCGTCTGGGCGCACCACATGTACACCGTCGGCATGTCGCTGACCCAGCAGTCCTACTTCATGCTCGCCACCATGGTGATCGCGGTGCCCACCGGCATCAAGATCTTCTCGTGGATTGCCACCATGTGGGGCGGCTCGATCGAGATGAAGACACCCATGCTCTGGGCCTTCGGCTTCCTGTTCCTCTTCACCGTCGGTGGTGTGACGGGGATCGTTCTGTCGCAGGCTGGCGTCGACCGCGCCTATCACGACACCTACTATGTCGTGGCCCACTTCCACTATGTGATGTCGCTCGGCGCCGTCTTCGGCATCTTCGCGGGCATCTACTACTGGATGGGCAAGATGTCGGGTCGCCAATACCCCGAATGGGCCGGCAAGCTGCACTTCTGGGCGATGTTCATCGGCTCCAACCTGACCTTCTTCCCCCAGCACTTCCTGGGCCGTCAGGGCATGCCCCGCCGCTACATCGACTACCCCGAGGCATTTGCCTACTGGAACTGGTGGTCGTCCGTCGGCGCGATGATCGCCTTTGCCTCCTTCGTGTTCTTCATCGGCATCGTGTTCTACACCCTGTTCTTCGGCAAGCGGATCACCGAGAACAACTACTGGAACGAATACGCCGATACGCTGGAATGGACCCTCACCTCGCCGCCGCCGGAGCACACCTTCGAACAGCTCCCCAAGCAGTCGGATTGGGACAAGGGCCACGCGCACTAAGGTCACCAAACCAAACAGGAAAGGCCCCGGAACCCCCGGGGCCTTTTTCTTTGCCCGTTCCACCCTGTTTACGCACCATCTGCCAGCCGATAGGCTGGCCCCCGTATCGCGTATGTAGAAGGGCCCCTTCCCCCATGAAGTCCATCACCCCCGCCGCCAGCCTTGCCATTGCCTTGGCCCTCATTGCAGGCGCTGCCTCCGCCAATCCCAACAAGCTCGACATCGACAATGACGGCGGCGGTCGTTTCAGCGGCCATGCCGGCGCCAACTGGACCGAAGACCAGCTGCGCCAACAGATCGGCGCGCAGATCTGCGGGGGCGCTCTGCCCCGGCAATTCGATCTGCGCATCCTCAGCGGCTACTGGCTTTTCAGCGGCACCTGCTGATACCGTCGCCGCAAGACGCGACCAACCGCCGCGCGCATCGCTCTGGCCTTTCAGGCCCGCTCGGCTAATTTCCCGCCATGCCCTACCAATGGTTACCCCCCTCTGACGACGCTCAGGCCCGGCTGCACCTCTGGCCCTACCGATCCTTGCCGCGCAAAGGCTTTGTCCTCTTCATCGGCGGCACCTCGGCCATGGTGCTCTTCCCCATGATCTCCGTCCTCGGCTCGCCTGTCCTGTGGGGCATCCTGCCCTTCTTCGGCCTCGCCATCTGGGGCATGTGGGCCGCCCTCTCCCGCTCCTACCGCGACGGCGAGATTGTCGAAGACCTTACCCTCACCCCGGACACCCTTTCCCTCACCCGCCACGGCCCCCGCGGGCGGCGGCAGGACTGGCAGGCCAATCCCTTCTGGGTCTCGGTCCACCTCCATCCCACCGGCGGCCCGGTTCCGCATTACCTCACCCTGCGCGGCAGCGGGCGCGAGGTGGAACTCGGCGCCTTCCTGTCGGAAGAGGAACGCATCGCCCTGCGTGATGAGCTTCAGGCCCGCCTCGCCCGGCTGAACCGCAGCATGGATGCAATGACGTAACGGCGGATCGACAACCGCCCCCTTCACAGGAAGGTGATCACAGCCCACATTAGGGGGCAGCACGGGCGCAAGACCCGTGATCAGACGTGTGTCCGGGGAGGAACAACACCATGACATCGACAGCAACGGCCCGTCCCTGGGCCGCCGCTTACCCACCCGGCGTTCCCGCCGAGGTGACAGCACCCCTCGCCCCAACGCTGGGCCAACTGGTGCGTGACACCGCCGCGCGCGAAGGCAACCGCATCGCCTATACCGTGGTCATGCCCAACGGCATGTATGGCGATCTCTCCTTTGCCGAGGTGGACCGCCTCTCCGACGCCTTCGCGAATTACCTGCGCGATGTGGCGATGCTCAACCCCGGCGACCGTGTGGCGCTGCAAACCCCAAATTCGCTGACCGTGCCGGTCGTGGCCTTCGGCGTGTTCAAGGCGGGTTGCGTGCTGGTCAACATCAACCCGCTCTACACCCCGGCCGAGATGGCGCATCAACTGCGCGATGCCAGCCCGCGCCTGATCGTCATCACCGACATGTTCATGGACAAACTGACCGAGGCGGGAAAGCTCACCCCCTTGCCGCAGATCGTGGTCACCCGCGTGGCCGAACTGATGCCCCGCGCCGTGCGCGGCGTGATCGGGCTGGTCCAGAAATACTGGGACCGCAGCATCCCCGCCCATACCCTGCCCCATATCCGCCTGCCCGAGGCGCTGGCCAAAGGCGCAGCCCGCCCCGCGCGGCGGCATGATGCGGACTTGCCTCCCGATGCCATCGCCGCCCTGCAATACACGGGCGGCACCACCGGCGTGGCCAAGGGCGCGATCCTCACCCACCGCAATCTCCTGATGAACATGGCCCAGGCCATGACCTTCATAAATCCGCACGTCGCCCCGGGCAAAGAGGTGGTGCTGACCGCCATCCCCACCTATCACATCCTTGCCTTCACCCTGAACCTCTTGGGCTTTTTCCACCTTGGCGGGCGCAACCTCCTGATCCCGAACCCGCGCCCCCTGTCCAACCTGAAACGCGCGTTCGAGAATTACCCGATCACCTGGATCATCGGGGTGAACACGCTGTTCAACGGGCTGATGAACGAATTCTGGTTCCGCGACGCCCCGCCCCGCGCGCTCAAGGCCTCTTTCGCGGGCGGCATGGCCCTGCATGGTGCCGTGGCCCAGCGCTGGCGCGACATGACCGGAACCGACATCGTCGAAGGCTACGGCCTGACGGAAACCTCTCCCGTCGCAACCGGCAATCCCATTGGGCGCGCGCGCGAAGGCTCCATCGGCATCCCCATGCCTTCCACCGAGGTTCGCCTGATCGATGACAACGGCGCCGAGGTGCCCCCCGGCACGCCCGGCGAATTTACCCTGCGCGGCCCGCAGGTCATGGCGGGCTACTGGCAGCGCCCCGAAGACACTGCCGCCGCCATCTGCACTGAGGGGTTCCTGCGCACCGGCGACATCGCCGTGATGGACCCGGACGGCTATTTCCGCATCATCGACCGCAAGAAGGACATGATCCTCGTCTCGGGCTTCAACGTCTACCCGAATGAGGTGGAAGATGCCCTCGCCGCCCATCCCGGCATCGCCGAAAGCGCCGTCATCGGCGTGCCCGATGGGGCGGCAGGCGAAGCCGTGCGCGCCTATGTCGTCCGCCGCGATCCTGAACTGACCGAGGCCGACATCCGCGCCCATTGCAAGGAAAGGCTCACCGGCTACAAGGTGCCCCGCCAGATCGAATTCCGCGATGACCTGCCCAAATCCAACGTGGGCAAGATCCTGCGCCGCGACCTGCGGGTTCAGGCGCTCTCCAGCATGAAAGGCGCCTGATCATGGTCGGTCCCCTCGAACAGGCGATCCTCGCACTGATGATTGCGGTCATCATGCTGGGCATGGGTGCCTCGCTCACCCCGCGCGATTTCACCTCGGCGCTGAAACGGCCGCAGGGCCTGTTCATCGGCGTGGTGTCGCAATACGGCTTCATGCCGCTCATCGCTTTCACCCTTGCCATGGTGCTGCCGGTCAGCGATCCGGTGAAGATCGGTCTCCTGATCATGGGCTGCATGCCCGGCGGCACCACCTCGAACATCTTCACCTATTTCTCCAAGGGCAATCTCGCCCTCTCGGTGCTGATGACGGTGACCTCCACCCTGTTTGGGGTGGTGTTGATCCCGATCCTGCTCTTGGTCTATGCGGCGGGGCTGGATATCGACATTCCGGCATCGAACATCGTGGTCACGCTGATCCTGTTGCTGGTCCCCGTGGCCATAGGCATGGCGATCCGGCGCTGGAACGCCAATATCGGTGCCCTGGTGGAACTCGGCGGCTCGGCGCTGGGGATCTTCTTCATCGTCTTTCTGCTGGTCTCCTGGGTGCCGCGCAACTGGGCCTTCTTGCTCACCACCCCGCCATCGGTCTTTCTCGGTGCCATCGCGCTGGGGGTGATGGGCTTTGC
This sequence comes from Variovorax paradoxus, assembly GCA_943370085.1. Lineage (GTDB taxonomy): Bacteria > Pseudomonadota > Alphaproteobacteria > Rhodobacterales > Rhodobacteraceae > Paragemmobacter. Next base: position 10,546 of record CALRPT020000027.1, read on the forward strand.
CTGCGGCTACGGCCTGTCGATCCTGATGCGCCAAACCCCGCGCAACGCCCGCACCGTGGCTTTGGAAACGGGCATCCAGAACGGCCCCCTCGCCGTGGCTCTGGTCGTGCTCACCTTCGCCTCGACCCAGCAACAGGAAATCCTTGCCGTGCCGGTGCTCTACTCGCTGTTCATCGTGATCACGTCCAGCCTGTTGACGCTCTGGTTCCGCCGTATCGACGCCCGGTCGCAGCAAGCCCTGCCCAACGCCCTGCTGTGAGGCAGACATGAAAAAGGGGGCCCCGCACAGGGGGCCCCTCATTCTGCCCGATGGCAGAAACCCTCAGCCCAGCAGATCCTTCACCTTCGGCCCCACCGCGCCGAAATCCATCTGCCCGGTATGCTTGCCCTTCAGCACCGCCATCACCCGGCCCATGTCGCGGATGCTGGTTGCCCCGGCTTCGGCAATCGCGGCCTTCACCGCCACCTCAACCTCGTCAGCCGACAATTGCCGCGGCAGGAATTCCTCGATCACCCGAACCTCGTTCAATTCCTTCTCCGCCAGTTCCAGCCGCCCGCCCTCTTCATAGGCGCGCGCGCTTTCCTGGCGCTGCTTGACCATCTTTCCCATGATGGCCAAAATTTCCGGGTCTCCGACCTCCTGATCGCCACCCTCACCCCCGCGACCGGCGATCTCGCGATCCTTGATCGCGGCATTGATCAGGCGCAGCGTCGAAAGACGCTCGGCCTCCTTGGCCTTCATCGCCTCTTTCAGCGCGATCTGAAGGCGTTCCCGCAATGACATCTGTCACCTTTCCCCAAAGGTTTGCTCTGGCCGCCAACATACCCTGTCCCGCGCCGGGCCACAACCATGCTCTGAAACATCAAACCATTGAAATTCAACGATATTCCTTTTGGACCAAAGCCTTGACCCCGCCCCCTCACACCACTAGTGTCCCCGCAATTTGCCCAAGGGGAGTCGCCGCCATGCCCACCTCCGCCCAGCCCAAACCCACCGCCTGCCTCGCCCTTTCCGATGGAACGGTGTTCTATGGCATGGGCTTCGGGGCCACCGGCGAAACCGTGGCGGAACTGGTCTTCAACACCGCGATGACCGGCTATCAGGAAATCATGACCGACCCATCCTATGCGGGCCAGGTCGTGACCTTCACCTTCCCCCATATCGGCAATACCGGCATCACGGATGAGGATGACGAAACCGCCATCCCCGTCGCCGCCGGCATGGTGGTGAAATGGGATCCGACCGAACCCTCCAACTGGCGCGCGCAGGGCGACCTGACCCAATGGCTCGCCCGCAAGGGCCGCATCGGCATCGGCGGCATCGACACCCGCCGCCTCACCCGCGCCATCCGCCAGCAAGGCGCGCCCCATGTCGCCCTTGCCCATGATCCCGACGGCAATTTCGACATCGCCGCGCTGGTCGCAAAGGCCCGCGCCTGGAAGGGCCTCGTCGGCCTCGATCTCGCCAAGGATGTCTCCTGCACCCAATCCTACCGCTGGGATGAAAAACGCTGGGCCTGGCCCGAGGGCTATACCAAACGCACCGGCGATGGCCTGCGCGTCGTCGCCATCGATTACGGCGCCAAACGCAACATCCTGCGCTGCCTCGCCTCGTCGGGCTGCGAAGTCACCGTCCTGCCCGCCACCGCCACGGCCGAAGATGTGCTGGCCCTCAACCCGGAAGGCGTGTTCCTCTCCAACGGCCCCGGCGACCCGGCCGCCACTGGCGCCTATGCCGTGCCGATGATCCAGGGCGTGCTGGCCCACGACCTGCCGCTCTTCGGCATCTGCCTCGGCCATCAGATGCTGGCCCTCGCCTTGGGGGCCAAAACGGTCAAGATGAACCACGGCCACCACGGCGCGAACCACCCGGTCAAGGATCTGACGACCGGCAAGGTGGAAATCACCTCGATGAACCACGGCTTCACCGTGGACAGCCAGACCCTGCCCTCCGGCGTCAGCGAAACCCATGTCTCGCTGTTCGATGGCTCCAACTGCGGCATCGCGGTGGATGGCAAGCCGATCTTTTCGGTCCAGTACCACCCCGAGGCTTCGCCCGGTCCGCAAGACAGCTACTACCTCTTCGACCGCTTCGCCCAGGCCATGCGCGCCCGCCGCGCCGCCTGATCGCCCAAAAGGCCGGGTTATCGCGTTAACCCCGCCTTAACCTTATGCAACGCATGGTTGACTCCGCGGATCGGAGTCACCCCTCATGCCTGTATCAACGCGCCGCCCTGGCACCAGCCTGCCCAGCCTTGCCCCCTTCGGCATGGCCCCCAGCACGCAACCCCTGATGCGCAGCCTTGCGGCACCGGATCGTGCCGTTCCCTCCCCGGCCGTTCTGCCCCCTGGCCAAGGCTTTGCCGATGCGCAGATAACCTTCCTCTCCGCACCCGATCCGGCCTTCCGCAACGTCGCCCTCTCGCAAATCCTGCCCGCGCCCCCCCAGCGCCCCGCCCCACCACGGCCAGACCTGCCCCGACTGGCCGATCCACCCCCCTGGGCCAACCTCCCCCGCCAGCTTGATCTCCCCCTTCCCGTCGATCCGCTGCGCGAACCGCCTGATCCGCTGCTCCTGCACCGCCTCGGCCCCGCCTTCGCCCTGCGGCACGCGCTCCTGCCCTGGCGGCAGCGAAACGGCGATATCGTCATACTCACCGCCACCCCCGCCGGCTTCGACCGTCACAGCGCCTTTCTCTCTGCCCTCTACGGCCCGCGCATCCGCCCCCTCCCCTGCCCCCGCCCGCTGATCGAGGCGGCGCTGCTAGCCCATGCCGGCCCCGGTCTTGTGCAGGCCGCCGAACAACGCCCCTCCGCCATCGACAGCTGCCGCAGCCTTGATCGCGTCGGCCTTACCCTCTGGGCTGCCGGGATCGCGCTGTCCCTTGTCATGCTGGCCACGCTGCGCCCCGATCTGGCCTTCGGCCTGTTGCTGGGGATGACCGCCCTCACGGTCATCAGCCTCACCTTGCTGAAGATCGCCACCGCCGCCGCCACCCTGAGCACCCCACAAGAAACCGCCCCCCCGCTCGACCGCGCCGATCTGCCCACCATCTCCCTCCTCGTCGCGCTGTATGGCGAGGCCGAGATTGCCCCCCGCCTGATCCGCCGCCTCTCGGCCCTCGATTACCCACGCGACCGGCTAGATGTGATCGTCCTGCTTGAGGCGTCGGATACCCCCACCCGCACCACCATCGCCGGGATCGACCTGCCGCACTGGATGCGCGTGATCGCCGTGCCCGATGGCCGCATCCGCACCAAGCCCCGCGCGCTGAACTTCGGCCTCGATTTCACGCGCGGCAGCATCATCGGCATTTACGATGCCGAAGATGCCCCCGCCCCGGATCAACTGCTGAAGGTCGCCTCCACCTTCGCCAATGCTCCGCCCCGGCTGGGCTGCCTGCAAGGGGTGCTCGATTTCTACAACCCCGCCACCAACTGGATCGCCCGCTGCTTCACGATGGAATACGCCGCATGGTTCCGGCTGTTCCTGCCCGGTCTCGTGCGCCTTGGCCTGCCTGTCCCGCTGGGCGGCACCACGCTCTTCCTGAGCCGCGACGCGGTGATGGAGGTCGGCGCATGGGATGCCCACAACGTCACCGAAGATGCCGACCTTGGCCTCCGCCTCGCCCGGCGCGGCTGGCAGACCGCGATGCTGCCCTCTGTCACGATGGAAGAGGCGAACTGTCGCCCCCTGCCCTGGGTCAAACAGCGCTCCCGCTGGACCAAAGGCTATCTGATGACATGGCTCGTCCACATGCGCGCGCCCCGCACCCTGCTGCGCGACCTCGGCCTCCGCCGCTTTGCCGCGATGCAGGTGCTGATCCTTGGCTCGCTCATGCAAGGCATCGCCACGCCCGTCCTCTGGTCGCTCTGGCTGGTGGCCTTTGGTCTGCCGCACCCGGTGCTGGACCTGGTGGATCGCGAAACGCTGCTCCGGCTGACCCCGCTCCTTCTCGGCATCAACCTGCTCGATTTTGGTCTCGCTGCGCTGGCCATGCGCCGTGCGGGCCATCCGGTGCCGTGGCTCTGGCTGCCGCTCCTGAAACCCTACGCCTTGCTCACATCCTTCGCCGCCGCCAAGGCGCTGTTCGAGGCCGTCACCCGCCCCTTCCATTGGGATAAGACAAAGCACGGCCATTTCGACGCCGAGGCAGAACTCAAGACCTGACTACCCTCAGCGCGTGCGAATCTCGCCCGCATCCACCCGCAGCCGCGTCTCGAAGGCCTTGCTGATATGCTGGCGCAGCGCCTGATAGGCGGCCTCGCCATCCCGCGCCTCGATCGCGCGCACGATCTGGTCATGCTCGGCCAGCGCCACCTCGTCGCGTCCTTCGGCCGCAAAAGACGTATTGGCCATCAACGCCATCGACCGATGCACAAGGTCCAACTGCTGCACCAGAAACCGGTTGTGGCTGGCCAGATGGATCTGCTTGTGAAACCGCTTGTTGGCCCGGCTGAGCAACTTGGGATCCGCCCCCAGCAACGCCAGATCATCATCGACCATCCCGCGCAGCACCCGGATCTCCTCATCCGTCGCATGCCGCGCTGCAAGCCGCGCCGCCAGCCCCTCCAACTCGGTCCGCACCGCGTAAAGCTCGGCCAACTGGTTGTGGTCCAGCGACGCCACGATCAGGCTTCGCCCGTCGCGCGTCAGCATCGCCTGCGTCTCCAGCCGCTGCAACGCCTCGCGCACCGGCGTGCGCGACACCCCCAGCCGTTCGGCCAATTCCGACTCCACAAGCCGATCCCCGGGCTTGTAAAGCCCGGCATCAATCGCCTCAAGGATCAGCGTATACGCATCCTTCTGCACCTGTCGCACCCTCCGCGCACCGAATGAATACATCGGCATACCGCGTTAACCCTAATCTCCACCCCGCCCCCATGCAACGCCCCCATTGCCGCCACTCGGGCAGCGGACTAACTTCCCGCCATGGCAAAACAAGATTTCCTCCACGTCCGCACCTGGGTCTTTGACCTCGACAACACCCTCTACCCGCCGCAGATGCGCCTCTTCGACCAGATCGAGGTCCGCATGACCAACTGGGTCATGCAGGCGCTGAACGTGGACCGCGCCCATGCCGATCACCTCCGCGCCAGTTACTGGAAGCTGTACGGCACCACCCTGGCCGGCCTGATGGCCGAACACCAGATCGACCCCGAAGCCTATCTCGCCGATGTCCATGACATCGACTTCTCCGTCCTGTCCCCCGATCCCGCGCTGGCCGCCCATATCGCCGCCCTGCCCGGCCGCCGCATCGTCTATACCAATGCCGATGCCCCCTATGCCCACCGCGTGCTCGAAGCGCGCGGCCTCACCGGGCTTTTCGACGCGGTCTACGGCGTGGAACATGCCGACTATCGCCCGAAACCCGAACAGGCCGCCTTCGAAACCGTCTTTGCCAAAGACGGGCTCGATCCCACCCGCGCCGCCATGTTCGAGGATGACGCCCGCAATCTGGCCGCGCCCCATGCCATGGGCCTGCGCACCGTCCATATCAGCCCGGAACCCGAACCCGCGCCACACATCCACCACCATGCGCCCGACCTGACCGCCTTCCTCGCAAGGCTGACAGCCGCATAACGCCAACCAAAAACGCAATTCCCGCGCAGACGCGACGCTGCGCCGCAGCATTGCCTCTTTGACAAGGGCCCGATCCACACCACTTAGGGGAGTGTAAATCAGGAGTCCCTCATGTCGCTTTCCGCAAGTGTCCCCGCCCGGCCCAGCCTCGCCAGCCGCATCCTTCACGCGACCCCGATCCTTGGCCATATCGCGCGCGACATCTCGCGCGACATCTCGACGGTCTATTACGTCCTGATGATCATCGTCACCCTGATCGTCCTGTCGGTGCAGACCTGGGGCCTCGCCGCCCTTGTCCTGACAGCCGTCGCCTTCGTGCCGATGATGTTCGCCCTCCTGATCTGGATCACGCTCCCCTGACCACGGCCATGCCGCGCCTTGCCCCGCATGCGGGGCAAGATGTCGCTTCGCCTTCCGCGCCCTGCGGCGTATCTGTGGGGCACTGACAAGGCCGGAGGCTGACATGACCCGCGAAACGACCGATATCCTCATCTCCGGCGGGGGTGTGGCGGGGCTGACCGCCGCCGCTGCCTTCGGATCATCCGGCTTTTCCGTGATCTGCGTCGATCCCACGCCGCCCGTCACCAGCATGGAGGCCGACGGTGCCGATCTGCGCACGACCGCCTTCCTGCAACCCTCCATCCCCGTTCTCGAATCCGCTGGCCTATGGGAAAGGCTCGCCCCCCACGCCGCTGCGCTGCAGATCATGCGGATCGTCGATGCAGGGGGCGAACTGCCCGAACCTCGGATCGTCAAGGAATTCGACGCCGCCGATATCTCGGATGCCCCTTTCGGCTGGAACCTTCCCAACTGGCTCTTGCGCCGCGAAATGGTGGAACGACTGGCGGAACTCCCCAACGTCTCCTTCCGGCCCGGCCTGGCCGCCACCCGCCTGCTCACCCGCGACAGCGAGGCGCTGGTCACACTGTCCAACGGCACCCGCATCGCCGCCCGTATGGTTATCGCCGCAGATGGCCGCGACTCGGCCATGCGCGAGGCTTTGGGCATCCCCGTCCGCACCACGCGCTATGGCCAGAAGGCGCTCGCCTTCGCGGTCTCGCACCCCATCCCGCATCGCAACGTCTCGACCGAGATTCACCGCTCCGGCGGCCCCTTCACCCTCGTCCCCCTGCCGGATCGCAACGGCCTGCCCTGCTCGGCCATCGTCTGGATGGAAACCGGCCCGAACATCCAGCGCCTTGCCACCCTGCCCGTGGCCGAATTCGAAGCCGAGATGAACACCCGTTCCTGCCACATCCTCGGCCCATTGACGCTGATCAGTCGCCGCACCGTCTGGCCCATCATCAGCCAGATCGCGGATCGCATGTCTGGCGAACGCACCGCGCTTCTGGCCGAGGCCGCGCATGTCGTCCCACCCATCGGCGCGCAGGGGCTGAACATGTCGCTGGCCGATCTCAAGGCCCTGCTCGATCTTGCCGAAGCCGACCGCGACGGTTTGGGAAGCGCAAAGATGCTCGACACCTATCACCGCCAGCGCCACGCCGAAATCCAGCTCCGCGTCACGGGGATCGACGCGCTCAACCGCGCCTCGATGATGGGCGCGCAAGGCCTGCGCGATCTGCGCGCCACGGCGCTGAACGCGCTCTATTCCGTGGCCCCAGTCCGAAAAACCCTCATGCGCACCGGCCTGGGCCTGCGCTGAAGCCCAAAAATTTTCCCAAAAATTTTCGGGCCTACTCCACCCAAAACTTTCCATCGGAAAGTTTTGGGTTTGCGCCCCGGAAAATCTTTATAAAGATTTTCCGGGCTTACAGCACCGCCTCCACGGCCCGCTCCAGCCGGGCCACCGTGGCCGGCACATCCTTCAGCTTGTCCAGCCCGAACAGACCCAGACGGAAGGTCTTGAACTCTGGCCCCTCGCCCACCTGCAGGGGCACACCCGCCGCGATCTGCAATCCCTGCGCGCGGAACTTCGCGCCATTCTGCACATCCGGCTGGTCGGTATAGCTCACCACCACGCCCGGCGCCTGATACCCTTCCGCCGCGACAGAGGGCACGCCCTTTCCGGCCAGCAGCCCGCGCACCGCACGGCCCAAGTCCCATTGCGCAGCCTTCGCCTCGGCAAAGCCCATCGCCTTGGTCTCCAGCATCGCATCGCGGAAGCCCACAATCGCATCGGTCGGCATGGTGGCATGATAGGCATGCCCGCCGCCCTCATAGGCCGCCATGATCGCGCGCCATTTCTTCAGGTCCATCGCAAAGGAATTGCTGTCCGTCTCGGCCAGCCGCGCCTCGGCACGCGGGCTCATCACCACCACCCCGGCCGAGGGCGCGGCAGACCAGCCCTTCTGCGGCGCGCTGATCAGCACATCAACGCCCGTCGCCTCCATGTCCACCCAGATGCACCCCGATGCGATGCAATCCAGCACCATGATCGCGCCCACCTCATGTGCCGCAGCGGCAACCTTGGTGATATAATCATCCGGCAGAATAATCCCCGCGCTCGTCTCCACATGCGGGGCAAACACGGCCTCGGGCTTCATCTCGCGGATCTTGGCAACCACCTCTTCGACCGGCGGCGGCGCATAGGGCGCGCGCGGGTCGTTCCCGGTCTGGCGGGCCATCACCACCGTCGTCTCGCCCGCAAAAGCGCCCGCGTCAAAGATCTGCGACCAGCGGAAGGAAAACCACCCGTTGCGCACCACCAGCACCGATCCCTTGCCGAACTGCCGCGCCACAGCCTCCATGGCAAAGGTCCCGCCTCCGGGCACAAGCGCCACCGCAGATCCGTGATAGACCTCCTTCAGCAGCGCTGACACATCCCGCATCACGCCCTGAAACCGGCCCGACATGTGGTTCAGGCTGCGGTCGGTGAAGACCACGGAAAACTCCTGCAACCCGTCCGGGTCAACATGGTCATGCGGCAGTTGTGTCATCGCGCTCTCCTCGGCCTATCCGTTCCCCTGCAAATTAGGCCAAAGCCGCGGCTGTGCCAGCCTGTTTCCGACCTGCGCGCGATCTTTCCCTACCCAAGCGGCCCGGGCCGCCGTTCCTCGGTCAACAGAACATTGGCCTCCACATTCCCCACCCCCGGCAGCGTCATGATCCGCCGCCGCAGCACCCGCTCGAAATCCGCGATATCCCGCGCCACAACCCGCAACCGGTAATCGAACAGCCCCAGCACATGCTGCACCACCTGCACCTCGGGGATCGCCGTCACCGCCCGCTCGAAATCCTCCAGGCTCACCCGTCCCCGCGCCGCCAGCTTCACCCCCAGAAACACCGTTACCCCGAACCCCAGCGCCGCGCGGTCCACATCCACCCGCCGCCCCGCGATCACCCCCGCCTCCTCCAAACGCCGCACCCTCCGCCAGGCAGCGGGCTGGCTCAACCCCAACCGCCGCCCCAACTCCCCCGCCGAAAGCGTCCCATCCGCCACCAGCGCGCGGCAGATCGCCCGGTCCAGATCATCCAGATCGATCACAGCGGCAACGCCTCCCCGTCCTTGATGGTGGAAATCAGCATCAACGCCTCCAACTCCGCGATATGCGGCAGGGTCAGGATGCGGCGCCGATACACCTCCTGATAATGCCCCATATCCCGCGCGATCACGTTCAGCCGCACATCCACCCGGCCCAGAAACGTCTCGATCGCCACCACCTCGGGCACCTCCCGCGCCGCCGCGATAAAAGCATCGAACGCCCGCGGATCGGTCTTGTCGAGCGTAAAGCGCAGCGACACCTCCACCTCATACCCCAGCGCCCGCCAATCGATCACCGCCTGCTCCGCCCGGATCACCCCCGCCGCAGCCAACCGCTCCAGCCGCCGCCACAGCGTGGCCACCGTCACCCCCGCCCGCGCCGCCAGTTCCGCCCGCGCCAATGCAGGCTCCGCCAGATGATGCCGCAGGATGCGCCGGTCCGTCTCGTCAAGCATGATCCATCCACCAAACCGCCATCCAACGCATGATCCTTCCCACAAACCGCGATAATCGTCAAACAATGCACGGCCTCCCGCGCCAAAATCCGTATCCTGCCGTCATCATCAGCAAAAGGAACGCCCCAATGCGCGTCTATTATGATCGTGACTGCGACATCAACCTGATCAAGGACAAAAAGGTCGCCATCCTCGGCTACGGCTCCCAGGGCCACGCCCACGCCCTCAACCTGCGCGACTCCGGCGCCAAGAACCTCGTCGTGGCCCTCCGCGAAGGCTCCCCCTCCGCCAAGAAGGCCGAGGCCGAAGGCCTCAAGGTCATGGGTATCGCCGAAGCCGCCGCTTGGGCCGACCTGATCATGTTCACCATGCCCGATGAACTGCAGGCCGAAACCTACCGCAAATACGTCCACGACAACATCCGCGAAGGCTCCGCCATCGCCTTTGCCCACGGCCTGAACATCCACTTCGGCCTGATCGAGCCGAAAAAGGGCGTCGACATCATCATGATGGCCCCCAAGGGCCCCGGCCACACCGTCCGCGGCGAATACGTCAAGGGCGGCGGCGTCCCCTGCCTCGTGGCTGTCCACAACGATGCCACCGGCCGCGCCATGGAAATCGGCCTCTCCTACTGCTCCGCCATCGGCGGCGGCCGCTCGGGGATCATCGAGACCAACTTCCGTCAGGAATGTGAAACCGATCTCTTCGGCGAACAGGCGGTCCTCTGCGGCGGCCTGGTTGAGCTGATCCGCATGGGCTTTGAAACCCTGGTTGAGGCCGGCTACGAACCCGAAATGGCCTATTTCGAATGCCTGCACGAGGTGAAGCTGATCGTCGACCTGATCTACGAAGGCGGCATCGCCAACATGAACTACTCGATCTCGAACACCGCCGAATACGGCGAATACGTCTCGGGCCCGCGCATCCTGCCCTATGAGGAAACCAAGGCCCGCATGAAAGCGGTGCTGACCGACATCCAGACCGGCAAATTCGTGCGCGACTTCATGCAGGAAAACGCCGTCGGCCAACCCTTCTTCAAGGCCACCCGCCGCATCAACGACGAACACCAGATCGAGCAGGTGGGCGAAAAGCTCCGCGCCATGATGCCCTGGATTTCCAAAGGCAAGATGGTCGACCGCGCGCGGAACTGATCTTTTCTGCTACGGTGAGTTAGGGGGGCGGCCTGAGAGGGCCGCCCTCACGCCAATACGAACATACGGTCCATACGATCCGTACGATCCCATCCCTCAAACTGCATTCTAAGAATTTTCACCCTCCCAGAATGACTCTGTGCGTCATTCGTACTGCGATTTAGAGTGTCGAAACGTGAGTACGATGAGTCCATTTGCATTTCCATGGGTCCCTTTTGTGACTCTCTGTTGAGCCTCCGCTGCTCCTCAAAGAACAATAAAAACTCCCGAACTGACGCTATTTGATCTTTATCCAAGCCTCTTATGAACCAATAATAAACTGGAACAATCCCCGCTGACGACAGAAGAGGATCTTTGGGAATAAAAACTTGCGACATTGCGTCCAGAACATCCAGAACACGCCGCCCAGCCAATTCAAGCTGAAGATGATTCACGTCACTTTGAGCGAAAAAATCTAAATCGACCTTCTTTGTAGTTGCCACGGCACCATGATATTCGAACAGCAGTAGCTTGGCGGCAGCATTAAGATCTGCAGCTCGGCTGACGCTAAACTTTGCATTCTCAACAAAAAACAAATGGCTCGCGATAACGCGCACCAACTCGGACACGGGACCGGAGAGCGCATTGCGAACTTCTGCACCTGTCAAAGGCTTTGATTTATTGAGCCTTATAAATATTTCATTGATGTCGCGTTCATCCTCAGCAAAAACACTCATTATGTCGAGATGCGCATTCTCGAACTCTTCTGCAACTCTTGGATAGGAGTTTCGAAGATCCTTCAAACTCAGTCCGCGCAAATCTAAACTGTAGTCTCGGCGGAAGCGAAAGTCACTCCGAAGGGTGATCTTGTTGTCAAAGAAATCAAAGACTGCTTCCAGTCTCTGCTTTCCGTCAATAACTGCATACGGCAGTTTTGATGAGTTCAAACCGGACTGGCCAATCTGAAAATCCGCCAAATACAACTTCGGTACATCGAAACCATTTATGATCGAATCGATGAGAAACGCCTTATCATCATGCGACCAAATGCGGCCCCTTCTTTGATATGGGGGGGAGAAATCGATCAACTCTCGCCTGCTGTTCCACCAGACCAGAGTTCTCGGATTGTGTGGCGAAATTCTCAGGATGCTCATTTTGTAAACCCAAATGATCGACGCAGTTCCAACGATAGTCCAACTAAATCGGGATAAATTGTTGAGTCTGAGACGCCTTTCCGAAAAAGTGATGACGCAATCTTGTCCCGAAATTCTTTAGAAATAACAACTTTCCTCAATGATCCATCGGAAAAAGCGTTCTCCTCAAACGCTTTCTCCATAGGATAGGTACTCTTTCCAAAGAGAGCAAACATTCCCCTTTGAGCAACGATTCTTGGACTGTTATGAGTTCCATAAATCATTACTGGAAGGTTCTTTCTCTCATCAAGCTCTGCATTTGGGCTATAACTTTTAAGTTGCTCACGAGTTGGATCAAGAACCCCACCGTCATAAGAAATATCCCGAAGTGCACCTTGATTCCATGCTTCGGGATCAAGCATCCAAAGCGCAGCATCGTACTTTGGCTTACCATTTTTATCGCGCTCGCAGTTAGCAAGCGCAAAGTACAATCCAACGAACGGACTCTCAGACCAATCAAGTAGTCGAGTTGGGATACCGTAATGTTGCATGAAGAACATTTTTTGCCATACATTTTCAAAAGATTGACTCACAAAGGGAGGAGACCGCTGCTCGAAAGCAAGCGATAGACTCCTCTCAATCTCATGTATCTTCTCGATTGATTTTGTTTTTGGATGCCTAAAAATAGATGGCAAAAGCTGATGCGTCGCATCACTCACACCCCTGTACCAAGATATCTTGCGACTTTCTTGAAACTCTTCGACAGTCTCCATTAATTCAGAGAAGGTCTTTGGTGTTGCGTTACTGATGATCGGCATTCTGCTTTTGTTTCCACTCACATGATGCAATCGAAATTCTTACAGTGTGTTCTGTGTTCGTCAACGTCAAGCACCCCCCTATCTTTCCCCCCCCAAAAAGCGCATAGTGTCCTCCAGCCCTCCGATCACCGGCGGGCAGATCGTCAGGGTGTGGCGCGCAAGGGCCCCTCCTCCCGGCCGATGTCGTGCCTCTGCCCGACCCTTCACCCGGTCCCCTGATCCGATCCACGTTCCCCGAAAGGACACATCCATGGGTATCTCCACCCCCAAGCCGCGTTTCGACCTTGCCGCCTTCCTGAGCGAGAAGGCCCCCGCCAAGTCGCGCCGCAAGCCCACATGGCAGCGCACCATGCCCGTGGCCGAGGTCGAGGAACCCACCGAGGTCACCCCCGCCGACGCGCCGAAAGAATAACCGAAGGCGCGGGGTTCACCCCGCCACCCCACCAAACCCAAAAGGGCGCGCGGTTTCCCGTGCGCCCTTTCCTTTTGCCTAATCCGCAGGTCGCTGCGTGCATACACTTTGCTGCACCGCGCGTCTGCACCGCGTGTGGCACGCCAAATTCAACCCGCCGCCTTTTCCACCGCTCTCACAATGGTAGAAACCACCTCGTCCAGCAGCCCCGCATCCTCACATTCCGCCATCACCCGCACCAGCGGCTCGGTCCCCGATTTGCGGATCAGAATGCGCCCCTTGCCCAGCACCCGCCGCTCCATATCGGCGATCACCGCCTGCACGGCGGTATCTTCCAACGGCCGCTTGTCGGCCCCATAGCGCACATTCTTCAACATCTGCGGCACGGTTTCGAACTGCCGCGCAAGCGTCGCCGCCGTCTCGCCCGTCCGCGCCATTTCGGCAAGGAATTGCAGCCCCGCCACCAGCCCATCACCGGTCGTGGCATAGTCGGTCATCACGATATGGCCGGATTGTTCGCCGCCCAGATTGAACCCACCTTCGCGCATCCTTTCAACGACATAGCGGTCTCCTACCGCCGTGCGTTCCAGCCGCAATCCCCGCCCCTCAAGATGCCGCTCCAGCCCCAGGTTCGACATCACGGTCGCCACCAGCGCCCCGCCTTTCAGCCGCCCATCCTCGGCCCAGCGCGTGGCCATCAGCGCCATGATCTGATCGCCATCCGCGACCCGCCCCTTGGCATCCAGGATCATCACCCGATCCGCATCACCATCCAGCGCGATGCCCACATGCGCGCCATGGGCAACCACGGCCTCGGCCGCCGTCTGCACATGGGTTGACCCGCAATTCTCATTGATATTCTTGCCGTTAGGGGAAACCCCAACCGGAATGACCTCCGCCCCCAACTCCCACAGCACCTCCGGCGCCGCCTTGTAGGCCGCGCCATTGGCGCAATCGATCACCACCTTCAACCCGTCCAGCCGCACGCCCGCAGGCAGCGTCGTCTTGACGAATTCCTGATATCGCCCGCGCCCATCCTCGATCCGCTTCGCCCGCCCGATATTCTCCGGCTGGGCAGGTTCGATCTCGCCCTCCAGCAAAGCCTCAATCTCCGCCTCCGCCTCATCGGAAAGCTTGAACCCGTCCGGGCCAAAGAACTTGATGCCATTATCATAATGCGGGTTATGCGAGGCCGAAATCATCACCCCCACATCCGCCCGCATAGACCGCGTCAAAAACCCCACAGCCGGCGTCGGCACAGGACCAAGAAGCAGCACATTCATGCCAGTGCTGGTCAATCCGGCTGTCAGGGCATTCTCCAACATGTAGCCGGAAAGCCGCGTGTCCTTGCCGATCACCACGCGATGAGCCGCCCCGCCATCGCGCCGGAAATACCGCCCCGCCGCCGCGCCAAGGCGCAGCGCCATCTCGGCAGTCATCGGAAAGCTGTTCGCCCGCCCCCGCACCCCATCCGTTCCGAACAGTTTCCGCGTCATCCATCCACTCCATTCACCGCCTGCCACAGGCGCAAGGCCTGCCGCGTCTCGGCCACATCATGCACGCGCAGCACCTGCGCGCCCTGCGCCGCCCCCGCCAAAGCCACCGCCACCGATCCCGGCATCCGCCGGTCGGCCTGCTCCTCGCCCCCGATTGTCCCGATGAACCGCTTGCGTGATGCGCCCAGCAACACCGGCACCCCCAGATCGTGAAACAGGCTCAGCCCCCGGATCAGCGTCAAGTTATGTGCCGCCGTTTTGCCGAACCCGATCCCCGGGTCCACCATGATCCGCGCGCGGGGAATGCCCGCCGCCTCGGCCACGGCGATCCGGGCCGTCAGGAAATCGAACACGTCCAGAAGGACATCGTCATAACGCGGGTCATCCTGCATCGTGGCAGGGGTCTTGACCGAATGCATCAGGATGACCGGCGCGTCAGCATTCGCCACCACCGCCGCCATCGCCGGATCGAACCCCATCGCCGCGACATCGTTCACGATCCCCGCCCCTGCCGCCAGCGCCGCCTGCGCCACAACTGCCTTGCGCGTGTCGATAGAGATGGGCACGGTCAGACCGCCCGCCCGCAATGCCGCAATCACAGGGGCCGTCCGCGCCACTTCCTCGGCCGGGTCCACCTCGGCCGCACCGGGCCGGGTGCTTTCCCCGCCTATGTCCAGCACATCCGCGCCCTGCGCCATGGCCTGCGCCTGCGCCAAGGCCGAGTCGGGCGCCAAGAACCGGCCACCATCCGAAAAACTGTCAGGCGTCACGTTCAGGATGCCCATGATCCGGGGCCGATCCATCGCCATGCCGCCGAAATCCGGGCGCGGTCCGCTCAGTCGGTCCCGCACCTCGCCCGGCAGATCACTCACTGCCACCACACGCGCACGCCCATCCCGGCGCAACACCTCGACCTGCGAAAACCAGCACCAGCCCCCGGCAAGGGGCAGCGCACCGGCAGGCCGGGCAGTATCAGTCATCGCGATGGGGCGGTAATACTCCATGCGCATTGCCTAGGCGCAGCACGCCAACCGCGCAAGCCCCACGCGGTTCAGACGCGCTCTACCGGCACGCGGCTTCCTGCCGGCACTGCAACATCCCCGTGAAGCACGAACCCCTGCGCCGCCATCATCTCGGCCAACCACAACGCCAGCGCCACCGGATCGCGGCTCTGCGGCCCGTCCACCGCATCCAGCACCAGCTTGGACGGCGCCCAGACGATCATCTGACCGTGCTTGATCGCCCAGTCGATCTCTGTCCGCGTCGCCACCACCACACAGCGCGGGTCGCGCGCGGCCAAGGTCCAGGCGTTCTGTTCGATCGCCAGCAGATCAATCCGCCGCTGCGTCGGCTTGTGCCCTGTTTCCGGGCGCGTCAGGTCCGGCAGCCCAACGGTCAGGATCACCGGTACCCCCCGCGCCTGCAACCCGTCCAGCCGCATGGCCAGATCGCCGCCATGAATCGCCGCATTGTCCAGAAAGACCACCAGCGGATGCAGCGCTGCCTCCACCCCGTCGCTTCCCACGGCCTTCAACGGCGCTTCGGCCCGGCTGCGGGCAATCTCCACCCCCAGCTTGCCGGGGCCACGGTCCAGCTTTTCGACCCGCACGAAGGCGCGCATCGCCTGTGGCTCAGCCAGAATCCGCTCGGCCACCCGTTCCGCCAGCGTCTCCAGCAAATTCAGACGCTCTGCCGCCAGTTCCGCCGCAATCGCCTCGGTGATGCGGTCATAGCTCAGGATCTTGTCGACATCGTCATCCAGCGGCTGCGGCTGCGGGCGCACCTCGACCACCACATTGAACTGGATGCGCTGCCGCGTGCCACGTTCCTGCTGGAACGCGCCGATCTCCACCTCAACCACATGATCGCGCAGGCTGATCCGGTCGCGCGGGTCGGCGCTGGCCGATGCCACGGCCCGCTCCTCGGGATGGGCAAAGGCAAGGCGGGTGTCGGTGGTCATGATCTCGCCTCCCGGCGCGCAAAGGAAATCGGGGGCAGGTTATCCGCTGCCCCCGAAACTTCCATGTCCGAACCCGTCACAAGACGCAAGCAAGGCGACTCTCATGCCGCGCTGGAAGCCCCGTGTCAGGGCTGCTTATAAAAGAGATGCGCCCCGATGGCCGCTGTCTGCGGAAAGCGCCGCGCCCAGCCCGGCCGCACTTGCCGCGTGTGGAAATGCGTGGCCCCCATCGTCAGGGCGCGCGGCGCCCCGTTCATCATGGCTGCTGCAATCCGTTCGGCACGCCACATCGCCTCGGGGTCGCGCATCCTGTCGGCCCGACCGTCGCAGACATAGCTGAACTGGCACCCGCCACCGCCGCGCTGTTCGACCACGCCGCAGATGCTGCCCGGATAGTCCGGGCTGTCGACGCGGTTCAGGATCACCTCCGCCACCGCGAACTGCCCGCGCAGGGTTTCCCCCCGCGCTTCGAAATAGATGGCCTTGCTCAGGCATTCCCATTGCGCGTCGCCCTTGGGTTCGGGCATCGCCGCAAGCCAGGCATCGTCGTACCGGATCACCGACGGGGCCGCAGGCTTGCCCCCCACCTTGCCCGAGGTCGTGCGCGTCTCGATCTTCGGCCCTACGGCCAGTTCCGTCAGCCGTCCTTCGGGAATGGCGTTCAATGCCTGTCTTTCCGCCCCCAGCAATGTGCCAAGGGTGCCGCCCATGGCGGCTGTCGGATCGTTCGATTGGCTCACCGTCACGTCGGCGAAGGCCGCTCCATTCAGGATGACGGCAGCAATCGCCCCCGTAATCCAGCCTGTGTGCAAGCGCATGGTCTCGTGTATCCCGGTTGTTTCAACCCGCCACCGTCCGGGAAAGAACCTTCCCACACGTTAACGAGGGGCGGGGTTAGTCGAATCACGGGGCCGAAGTCCACCAATGTGGCAAAATTACAACCAAAATCCGGCCCTTTTCGGCGGATATCCGCCGAATTTTCTTAACACACTTGTGGAGCAAATTCAGGCAACCACCTGATCTTGTGTCACTTTTTGGCAGTCGGCATGTTTTCCTTCAACGCCAGATGCGCCGCAGCCAGCCGCGCCAGCGGCACCCGATAGGGCGAACAAGAGACGTAATCGAATCCCGCCTTGCGGCAAAAGCCGATGGATTCGGGGTTCCCGCCATGCTCCCCGCACAGGGATACAACCAGATCGCCCCGTGTCTTGCGCCCGCGTTCCGTGCCGATCAGCAGCAACTCGCCTACACCATCGACGTCCAGAATATGGAACGGATCTTCGGGGAATACCCCTTGCTGCACATAGGTGTTCATGAACCGCCCCGCATCGTCGCGCGACAGGCCATAGGTCATCTGCGTCAGGTCATTGGTGCCGAATGACAGGAAGGCCGCATGCTGCGCGATCTCACCCGCCCGCAGCGCCGCGCGCGGCGTCTCCACCATCACGCCCAGCTTGTAGGCGAAATCCACCCCGGCCTTGGTCCGCACCTTGGCCGCCACGGCCTCGATCCGGGCCTGCACCAGTTCCACCTCGCGCCGGGCTGACACCAGCGGGATCATGATTTCCGGCACCACGGCCGCGCCGCGCCGCCCCACCTCGACCGTGGCCTCGAATATCGCCTGCGCCTGCATGTCGTAAATCTCGGGCAGCACCACGCCCAGCCGCACGCCGCGCAT
>CALRPT020000028.1:0-22352 GCA_943370085.1 Variovorax paradoxus
CCGGCGCGCCGTCGATCTGGTCATAGGCGCGGAATTCGCCGAAATACTTCGTGATCGCCGCCGTCAGCGTCGTCTTGCCATGGTCAACGTGGCCAATCGTGCCAATGTTGACGTGCGGTTTGTTCCGTTCAAACTTTGCCTTTGCCATGATGGCCTCCTGATATCTTCGGTGGTGCCGGGGTGATCCCCGGCCTACGGGGTGGTAGGGCGGGGTTCACCCCGCCACACCGGTTAAGCGTATTTCTTCTGGATCTCGTCCGAGATGTTCTGCGGCACGGCCTCGTAATGGTCGAACTCCATCGAGAACACGGCACGGCCCGAGGTCATCGAACGCAGCTGGTTGATGTAGCCGAACATGTTGGCCAGCGGAACCATCGAGGCGATGACATTCGCGTTGCCGCGGCTGTCCTGCCCGTTGATCATGCCCCGACGCGAGGTCAGGTCGCCGATGACGCCGCCGGTGTATTCTTCCGGAGTGACGACTTCGACCTTCATGATCGGTTCCAGCAGCTTTGCGCCGGCCTTCTTCAGACCTTCGCGCATCGCTGCACGAGCGGCGATTTCAAAGGCCAGAACCGAAGAGTCAACATCATGGAACGCGCCGTCGATCAGTTGCACCTTGAAGTCGATCACCGGGAAGCCGGCCAGCGGGCCCGAATCCATCACCGACTTGATGCCCTTTTCGACACCGGGGATGTATTCCTTCGGCACCGCACCGCCGACGATCTTCGACTCGAACGAATAACCTTCGCCCGGCTCGGTCGGCTGGATGATCAGCTTCACGCGCGCGAACTGGCCGGTACCGCCGGTCTGCTTCTTGTGCGTGTAGTCGATCTCATGCTCGCGCGAGATCGTCTCGCGGTAAGCCACCTGCGGCGCACCGATATTCGCCTCGACCTTGAACTCGCGACGCATGCGGTCGACGAGGATGTCGAGGTGAAGTTCCCCCATGCCCTTCATGATGGTCTGACCGGATTCGATATCGGTCTCCACCCGGAAGGATGGGTCTTCGGCAGCCAGACGGGCCAGCGCGATGCCCATCTTTTCCTGGTCGGCCTTGGTCTTGGGTTCCACCGCGATCTCGATCACCGGGACCGGGAAGGTCATGGTTTCCAGAACAACGGGTGCCGCCGGATCACAGAGCGTGTCCCCGGTGGTGGTTTCCTTCAGACCGCCCAGCGCGATGATGTCACCGGCGAAAGCTTCGGTGATTTCCTCACGGTCGATGGCGTGCATCATCATCATGCGGCCAACGCGCTCTTTGCGCTGCTTGGTCGCGTTCATCATCGCATCGCCCTTGGCCAGCTTGCCCGAATAGATCCGGGTGAAGGTCAGCGAACCGACGAAGGGGTCGTTCATGATCTTGAACGCCAGGCCCGAGAAGGGCTGGTCGTCATCGGCCGACCGCGCGATGTTGCGGGTTTCCGTCTCGTCGCCCGGCGCAAAGCCCATATAGGGCGGCACGTCCAGCGGCGAAGGCAGATAGTCGATCACGGCGTTCAGTAGCGGCTGCACACCCTTGTTCTTGAAGGCAGAGCCCGCAAAAACCGGGATGAAGTCAATCGCCAGCGTGCCCTTGCGGATCAGAGCGCGCAGTTCTTCCGGGGTCGGCTCGTTGCCTTCCAGATAGGCTTCCATCGCCGCGTCGTCCTGACCCACTGCCGTTTCCAGCAGGTTCAGGCGCCATTCATCAGCCACGTCCTTCAGGTCGGCGCGGATCGGCTGGCGGATCCAGGACGCGCCCAGATCTTCGCCCTGATAGACCCACTCTTCCATGGTCACCAGATCGATGATGCCTTCCAGCTTGTCCTCGGCACCGATCGGCAGGGCCACCGGCATCGCATTCGCGCCGGTCCGGTCCTTGATCATGCGGACGCAGTTGAAATAGTCAGCACCGGTCTTGTCCATCTTGTTGACGAACACGATCCGCGGAACCTTGTAGCGGTCAGCCTGACGCCACACGGTTTCGGTCTGCGGTTCCACACCGGCGTTGCCGTCCAACAGAACGACAGCACCGTCAAGCACGGCCAGCGAACGTTCGACTTCAATGGTGAAGTCCACGTGGCCGGGGGTGTCGATGATGTTGAAACGGTACTTGTCGGAACGTGCATGCTCCAGACCCGGATCAATGGTGCGTTCCCAGAACGTGGTGGTGGCAGCCGAGGTGATCGTGATGCCACGCTCTTGCTCTTGCTCCATCCAGTCCATGGTGGCCGCGCCATCATGGACTTCACCGATCTTGTGCGACTTGCCTGTGTAATACAGGATACGCTCAGACGTGGTGGTCTTGCCGGCATCGATATGCGCGATGATGCCAAAGTTGCGATAGCGCGTCAGCGGAAATTCGCGTGCCATGATGACCCCTTACCAGCGGTAATGGCTGAATGCTTTGTTCGCATCCGCCATCTTGTGGGTGTCTTCCCGCTTTTTGACGGCGGTGCCACGGTTGTTCACGGCATCCGAAAGCTCGGCAGCCAGACGCTCTTCCATGGTGTTCTCGTTGCGCTTGCGGGCCGCGATGATCAGCCAGCGGATTGCCAGCGCTTCGCGGCGCTCGGTCCGCACTTCGACCGGAACCTGATAGGTCGCACCACCGACGCGGCGCGAACGCACTTCGACGGACGGCTTCACGTTTTCCAGCGCTTCGTGGAAGCACTGGATCGGCTCGCGCTTCAGACGGGTCTGAACGCGCTCAAGCGCGCCATAGACGATGGATTCTGCAACGGATTTCTTTCCGTCCAGCATCAGGTTGTTCATGAACTTGGTCAGAACCCGATCGCCATACTTGGCATCGGGCAGGATCTCGCGCTTCTCGGCGGCGTGACGACGTGACATGCTCTATCTCCTCACTTCGGACGCTTGGCGCCGTATTTCGAACGACGCTGACGACGATCTTTCACGCCCTGGGTATCCAGAACGCCGCGGAGGATGTGGTAACGCACACCGGGAAGGTCTTTAACCCGGCCGCCACGGATCAGAACCACAGAGTGTTCCTGAAGGTTGTGCTTTTCACCCGGGATGTAGCTGATCACTTCAAAGCCATTGGTCAGACGCACCTTGGCGACTTTCCGCATGGCCGAGTTCGGCTTCTTCGGCGTCGTGGTGTACACACGGGTACACACGCCACGCTTCTGCGGGCAGGATTCCAAGTGCTGCGACTTGGACCTTCTTACTTTCGCTTCCCGCGGCTTGCGGATCAGCTGTTGGATCGTCGGCATTCACGTACCCCGATTTGCCCTTACGGGCGTTGTCAATACTCGCGCCAATCTCCCGGCGCGCTGCTTCTCGACTGACGTCTGCGCGGATCGCAAAACGCCAAAACCGCATGCGCCCCCTTCGTGGGGACGACGCGGTGGAATTCCAGAGGATCGGGGCCTGCGCCCGGATCATGACCACTCACTTTTCGATATCCTTTGGCCGACTCCCTTGGGGGGCCAGCACTCAGGTAGCGGGCGTATAGGGGGAGTCGCGGGGGATGTCAACAACCGCCCCGGCCCGGTTGACCCTCTGGTATCAGCCCTGCGCGGGTGGCACCTGAACCGCCTTCACCTTGCGCTCGCGCCACAGCGTAAAGATGCCCGATCCCACCACCAGCCCCGCCCCCATCACCGTCAGCGCATCGGGCAGCGTGCCAAAGATCACCCAACCCAGAAAGATCGCCCAGAGCAGCGCCGTATAGCGGAACGGCGCGATAAAGCCGATATCGCCCACCCGCATCACCATGATCACAAAGTTATAGCCCACCACCAAAGCCGCCGCCGCCGCCCCGATCAGCAGCCCTTCGCGCAGGCTTACCGCCTCCCACCCCGCTGGCAGCGACAGGGTCAGCGCCGTTACCGTCACCGCAAGCGACGCCAGCACCGCCACGGTGGAGGAAGGCACCGCCCTTGATAGCTGCCGGGTGGAAAGATCGCGCACCACCACGAAGGCCACCGATGCCAACCCCATCAGCGACCAGTGGTCAAACCCCTGTGGTCCAGGCCGTATGATGATCAGCACACCCACGAACCCCACCAGAATGGCCGTGATCCGCCGCCAGCCGATCCTGTCGCCAAACACTGCCCAGGCCGCCAGCGCCACCGCCAGCGGCAGCGATTGCAGGATCGCCGACAAGTTCGCCAAAGGCATATGAACCAGCGCCGCCAGAAACAGCAGCGTTGACGCCACCTCTGCCACCGACCGGATCGCCACGATCCCTGCATCCCGCCGCGGCATCGCAAAGCGCAATCCCCCGGTTGCCATCCCGATCAGCGCCAGTGGCCCCAGCGTCAGCAATCCCCGCATCGCAATCGCCTGCCACAGCGGCAAGGTCTGCGTCGCGGCCTTCATCGCGCTGTCGTTCAGGGTAAAGGCGGCCATGGCGACCATCATATAGATCGCACCGCGCAGATTGTCGGATATCGGCATCATGTCCTCTTGCCCGTATCGCTATCAGCGCCACCGGCAAAGGAAAAGGGCCGCCGCATCGCTGCGACGGCCCTTTTCAGTCTGCCTCAAAGATCAGTCGCGGCTGTCGATCGCATCCGACATGCCAAGGTCCACGTCGCTCATCTTCATGTCGACCGGCGCAGCCAGCGCCGCGGCCGTTTCGGCCTCCGACCGGCGGGCCTCGATCACGTTCTGGTCGCGATCCGCGGCGATCTTCTTCACGCGGCTCGTCGCCCCGCCCGTCCCTGCCGGGATCAGACGGCCCACGATCACGTTCTCCTTCAGACCCACCAGCTTGTCGCGCTTGCCCTGAACCGAAGCCTCGGTCAGCACGCGGGTGGTTTCCTGGAAGGACGCGGCCGAGATGAAGGACCGGGTCTGCAAGCTCGCCTTGGTGATCCCCAGCAGAACCGGCTCGGCCTTCGCCTCGCGCAGCCCGCGGTTGCGTGCCTTGGCGTTCTCTTCGTCAAGTTCGATCTTCTCGACCTGTTCGCCTTTCAGCAGCGTGGTATCGCCGCCATCCAGGATCTCAAGTTTTTGAAGCATCTGACGCACGATCACTTCGATATGCTTGTCGTTGATCTTCACGCCCTGCAGTCGGTACACGTCCTGCACTTCGTCGATCATGTAGTTGGCAAGCGCCTCGACCCCCATGATCCGCAGGATATCGTGCGGAGCAGGGTTGCCGTCCATGATGTAGTCGCCCTTCTGGACAAAGTCGCCTTCCTGAACCGGAATGTGCTTGCCCTTGGGGATCATGTACTCAACCGCCTGCAGCGTCTCATCCACGGGTTCAACCGTGATGCGGCGCTTGTTCTTGTAGTCCTTGCCAAACCGCACATAGCCATCGGTTTCCGCGATGATCGCGTGATCCTTCGGACGACGGGCTTCGAACAGTTCCGCCACGCGGGGAAGACCCCCGGTGATGTCCTTGGTCTTGGCACCTTCGCGCGGGATACGCGCCACCACATCGCCCGGACGCACTTCCTGCTGGTCTTCGACCGAAAGGATCGCGTCCACCGACATCGGATAGGTGATCGGGTTGCCGTTGTCGGCACGCACCGGTTCACCCGTCGCCGGGTCCATGATGATGATTTCGGGCTTCAGGTCATTGCCCTTGGGCGCCGACCGCCAGTCCGACACGATCTTCTGCGTCATGCCTGTCGCATCATCCGTGTCCTCGCGCACCGAAATGCCCGAAACCAGGTCCACGAACTTCGCCACACCACCCTTTTCGGCGATGATCGGCAGGGTATAGGGGTCCCATTCGAACAGCTTGGTGCCGCGCTTCACAGCCATGCCGTCCTTGGCATGGATCTTGGCACCATAGCTCACCTTGTGAACCGCCCGGTCCTGACCGGCATCGTCCACGATGGCGATCGACATGTTCCGCCCGACCACGATCTGCTCGCCATTGGCGTTGGACAGAAGGTTGGCATTGCGGAACTCGATCCGGCCTTCCTGGCTCGCTTCAAGGAACGACTGCTGGCCACCCTGCGCGATACCGCCGATGTGGAACGTCCGCATCGTCAGCTGCGTGCCGGGTTCCCCGATGGACTGCGCGGCGATGATGCCGACAGCTTCACCTTGGTTCACCAGCGTGCCGCGGGCAAGGTCGCGCCCATAGCACATGGCGCAAACGCCCTCTTCCGCCTCACAGGTCAGCGGGCTGCGGATACGCATCACCGCAATCCCGGCCTGATCGATCAGATCAGCCCGACGCTCGTCGATCAGCTCACCCGCTGCCACCAGAACCTCATCGGTTCCCGGCACCAGCACGTCATCCGCCGACACACGGCCCAGCACACGGTCGGCCAGCGTCTGCACCACTTCACCGTCATTCACGGCGGCTTCGGCGGTGATCGCCCGGTCGGTTCCGCAATCATGGCTGCGCACGATGCAATCCTGCGCCACGTCCACAAGACGCCGCGTCAGATAGCCCGAGTTCGCGGTCTTCAGCGCCGTATCGGCCAGACCTTTCCGCGCCCCGTGGGTCGAGTTGAAGTATTCAAGAACGGTCAGACCTTCCTTGAAGTTCGAGATGATCGGCGTCTCGATGATCTCACCCGACGGCTTGGCCATCAGGCCACGCATCCCGCCAAGCTGCTTCATCTGGGCCGGCGAACCCCGCGCACCGGAGTGCGACATCATGTAGACCGAGTTCGGCTCCTTCTCCGCGCCCGCATCATCAAAGCGGACGGCCGAGATTTCCGCCATCATTTCGCCGGCGACCTTGTCGGAACACTTCGACCAGGCATCGACAACCTTGTTGTACTTTTCACCCTGGGTGATCAGGCCGTCCATGTACTGCTGTTCGAATTCCTTAACCTGATCGCGAACCTCGTTCACGATGGTCCACTTGGAATCCGGGATCAGCATGTCGTCCTTGCCGAACGAGATGCCCGCACGGAACGCCTCACGGAAGCCCAGACCCATGATCTGGTCACAGAAAATGACCGACTCTTTCTGCCCGCAATAGCGGTAGACGGTGTCGATGACGTTCTGCACGTCCTTTTTGCGCAGCAGACGGTTGGCCAGTTCGAACGGCGCCTTGGCGTTCAGCGGCAGCAGGTTGCCCAGGCGCAGACGACCGGGGGTCGTCTTGAACCGCTTCCAGACCTCGTTGCCCTCTTCGTCGATCTGCTTGATCCGCGCGGTGATCGAGGCATGCAGATGCACGGCACCAGCGGCCAGCGCATGTTCCACTTCCTCGATATCGGCGAATGCCATGCCTTCGCCGACCATGCCCTTGCGTTCCATGGTGACGTAGTACAGCCCCAGCACCATATCCTGCGACGGAACGATGATAGGCGCACCGTTGGCGGGCGACAGCACGTTGTTGGTCGACATCATCAAGACGCGCGCTTCCAACTGGGCCTCAAGGCTCAGCGGAACGTGCACGGCCATCTGATCGCCGTCAAAGTCGGCGTTGAAGGCCGAACAGACCAGCGGGTGCAGCTGGATCGCCTTGCCTTCGATCAGGATCGGCTCAAACGCCTGAATCCCCAAACGGTGCAGCGTGGGCGCCCGGTTCAGCAGAACCGGGTGTTCGCGGATGACCTCATCGAGGATATCCCAAACTTCCGGACGCTCTTTTTCAACCAGCTTCTTCGCCTGCTTGACGGTCGAGGACAGACCCTTCGCCTCAAGCCGCGAATAGATGAACGGCTTGAACAGTTCGAGCGCCATCTTCTTCGGCAGGCCGCACTGGTGCAGCTTCAGTTCCGGCCCGGTCACGATGACCGAACGGCCCGAAAAGTCCACGCGCTTGCCCAGCAGGTTCTGGCGGAACCGGCCCTGCTTGCCCTTCAACATGTCGGACAGCGATTTCAGCGGGCGCTTGTTGGTGCCCGTGATCACGCGGCCGCGACGGCCGTTGTCGAACAGCGCATCCACAGCTTCCTGCAGCATCCGCTTTTCGTTGCGCACGATGATATCGGGCGCGCGCAACTCGATCAGCCGCTTCAGGCGGTTGTTGCGGTTGATGACCCGGCGATACAGATCGTTCAGGTCGGACGTCGCGAAACGGCCACCATCCAGCGGCACCAGCGGGCGCAGTTCCGGCGGGATCACCGGCAGCACCGTCAGAACCATCCACTCCGGCCGGTTGCCCGACTCAAGGAAGGATTCCACGATCTTCAGCCGCTTGATGATCTTCTTCGGCTTCAGCTCGCCCGTCGCCTCTTTCAGGTCTTCGCGCAGCTGGTCCGCCGTCGATTCCAGATCGATCGCCGCCAGCATTTCCCGGATCGCTTCCGCGCCGATATTGGCGGTGAAGGCATCCGCGCCATACTGATCTTGCGCGTCGAGGAACTCTTCCTCGGTCATCAGCTGACCATAGGTCAGGTCGGTCAGACCGGGTTCGATGACGACGTAGTTTTCAAAATAGAGGATCCGCTCCAGATCCCGCAGCGTCATGTCGAGCATAAGCCCGATCCGCGACGGCAGCGATTTCAGGAACCAGATGTGGGCGACAGGTGCGGCCAGTTCGATATGGCCCATCCGCTCGCGCCGCACCTTCTGCAGCGTAACTTCCACACCGCATTTCTCGCAGACGACGCCGCGATACTTCATGCGCTTGTACTTGCCGCAAAGGCATTCGTAATCCTTGATCGGCCCGAAGATACGGGCGCAGAACAGGCCGTCACGTTCCGGCTTGAACGTGCGATAGTTGATGGTTTCCGGCTTCTTGATCTCGCCGAACGACCACGAAAGGATACGCTCCGGCGACGCGAGCGAGATCTTGATCTCGTCGAACGTCTTGATCGGGGCAACCGGGTTGAACGGGTTGTTGGTCAGTTCCTGGTTCATTTCCAAATCCTTGAAAGGGGGCGGGGGCGCAGGGCGGGCATCAGCCCGCCCCACGAGGGGCCAAAGGGCGGTTCACACCGCCTTTCGGTCACTCCTCCTCCGCATCCAGGAGTTCCATATTCAGGCCGAGGCCGCGCACTTCCTTGACGAGAACGTTAAAGCTCTCCGGAACGCCCGCTTCGAAATTGTCCTCGCCCTTGACGATCGATTCATAGACCTTGGTCCGGCCCGCCACGTCGTCCGACTTCACGGTCAGCATTTCCTGCAGGGTATAGGCGGCACCATAGGCCTCGAGTGCCCAGACCTCCATTTCCCCCAAACGCTGACCACCGAACTGCGCCTTACCACCCAGCGGCTGCTGGGTAACAAGCGAGTACGGCCCCGTCGAACGGGCGTGCAGCTTGTCATCGACAAGGTGGTGCAGCTTGAGCATGTACTTCACGCCCACGGTGACCTTCCGCGCGAATTGCTCGCCCGAACGGCCATCGAACACCACCGACTGGCCCGAGGTGTCAAACCCGGCCCGCGTCAGCGCGTCGTTCACGTCCGCTTCCTTGGCCCCGTCGAACACCGGCGAGGCAATCGGAACACCGCGCGTCACATTGCCTGCCAGTTCAAGGAATTCATCCTCGCTCCGCTCGGCCAGCACCTCGTCATAGGTCTCATCGCCATAGGCAATGCGCATCGCTTCGCGCACCGGGGTCATGTCACCCGACCGGCGATACTCTTTCAGGGCATCGTCGATCTTCAGGCCAAGGCCGCGCGCGGCCCAGCCCATGTGGGTTTCCAGAATCTGCCCGACGTTCATCCGCGACGGCACACCCAGCGGGTTCAGCACCAGATCAACCGGCGTGCCATCCGCAAGGAAGGGCATGTCCTCGATCGGCACGACCTTCGAGATCACGCCCTTGTTGCCATGACGACCGGCCATCTTGTCGCCCGGCTGCAGCTTGCGCTTCACCGCGACGAACACCTTGACCATCTTCATCACGCCCGGAGGCAGATCGTCGCCACGGCGCACCTTTTCGACCTTGTCGTCGAACCGGTGATCCAGGGCCCGCTTCTGCGCCTCGAACTGGTCATGCAGCGCCTCGACATCCTTCGCCTCGGCCTCTTCGGCCAGCGCAAGCTGCCACCACTGGCCGCGCGACAGCGTGCCCAGCAGTTCGTCGTCAATGGTCGATCCGGCACGAATGCCCTTCGGGCCTTTGACGGCGGTCTTGCCCATGATCAGCGTCTTCAGGCGCGAATAGATGTTGCGCTCAAGGATCGCCAATTCGTCGTCGCGGTCCCGCGCCAGACGTTCGACTTCTTCCCGCTCGATCTGCAGAGCACGCTCGTCCTTGTCCACACCATGGCGGTTGAACACGCGCACTTCCACGATGGTGCCATAGGCCCCCGGCGGCAGGCGCAGCGACGTGTCGCGCACATCCGATGCCTTTTCGCCAAAGATGGCGCGCAGCAGCTTTTCTTCAGGCGTCATCGGGCTTTCGCCCTTGGGCGTGATCTTGCCCACCAGAATATCGCCCGGCTGCACTTCGGCACCGATATACACGATCCCGGCTTCGTCGAGGTTGCGCAGGGCTTCCTCGCCGACGTTCGGGATATCGCGGGTGATCTCTTCCGGCCCCAGCTTCGTGTCGCGCGCCGCAACTTCGTATTCCTCGATATGGATCGAGGTGAACACGTCATCACGCAGGATGCGCTCGGAAATCAGGATCGAGTCTTCATAGTTGTAGCCATTCCACGGCATGAACGCGACGACCACGTTCCGCCCCAGGGCCAGTTCGCCCAGATCGGTGCAGGGACCGTCGGCAATCACCTCGCCACGGCCGACCGTATCACCCACTTTCACCAGCGGACGCTGGTTGATGCAGGACGACTGGTTAGACCGCTTGAACTTGCGCAGACGATAGATGTCCACGCCCGGCTCGCCCGGTTCCAGCATCTCGGTCGCGCGCACAACGATACGGGTCGCATCGACCTGGTCGATGACACCCGCCCGCCGCGCCATGATCGCAGCCCCGGAGTCGCGGGCCACAACGGCCTCGATCCCCGTGCCAACGAACGGCGCGTCTGATTGCAGCAGCGGAACAGCCTGACGCTGCATGTTCGATCCCATCAGCGCGCGGTTCGCGTCGTCGTTCTCAAGGAACGGGATCAGCGACGCGGCGACAGACACCAACTGCTTGGGCGACACGTCGATCAGGTCAATCGCATCCGGCGGGTTCAGCATGAATTCGCCCGACTTCCGGCTGGAAATCAGATCATCCGTGAACTTGCCATTCTCGTCCTGCGCCGCGTTGGCCTGCGCCACGGTGTGGCGCATTTCCTCGGTCGCCGACATGTAGACGACCTCATCGGTCACCTTGTTGTCGATCACCTTGCGATAGGGCGTCTCGATGAAGCCGTACTTGTTCACGCGGGCGAACGTCGCCAGCGAGTTGATCAGACCGATGTTCTGGCCTTCGGGCGTTTCAATCGGGCACATCCGGCCATAGTGGGTCGGGTGAACGTCGCGCACTTCAAAGCCCGCACGTTCCCGCGTCAGACCGCCCGGCCCAAGGGCCGACAGGCGGCGCTTGTGCGTCACTTCCGACAGCGGGTTGGTCTGGTCCATGAACTGCGACAGCTGCGACGAGCCAAAGAATTCACGCACCGCAGCCGCCGCCGGTTTCGCGTTGATCAGGTCCTGCGGCATGATCGTGTCGATTTCCACCGACGACATCCGCTCCTTGATCGCACGCTCCATCCGCAGCAGGCCGACGCGATACTGGTTCTCCATCAATTCCCCGACAGACCGCACACGGCGGTTGCCCAGGTGGTCGATGTCGTCGATCTCGCCCTTGCCGTCGCGCAGTTCCGTCAGCGCCTTGATGCAGGCGATGATGTCCTCGCGGTCCAGCGTACGCTGGGTATCGGGCTTGCCCAGATCCAGACGCATGTTCATCTTCACCCGGCCCACGGCCGACAGGTCATAGCGCTCGGAATCAAAGAACAGCGTGTCGAACAGCTGGCTGGCTGCCTCAACGGTCGGCGGTTCACCCGGGCGCATCACGCGGTAGATATCCATGAGCGCGGTATCCCGGCCCATGTTCTTGTCCGCCGCCATCGTGTTGCGGATATAGGGGCCGACATTGATGTTATCGATGTCCAGCACCGGAATGTCAGTGATGCCCTGATCCAGCAGAACCTTCAGGCTGCCGCCCTTGATGCCACCGTCGCGGTCATATTCCATCGTCAACTCGTCGCCGGCTTCGACCCAGATCTCGCCGGTTTCTTCGTTGATGATGTCCTTGGCGACATAGCGGCCCAGAATATGGTCGAACGGAACCAGAAGCTCCGTGATCGCGCCGTCATCCTTCCACTTCTTTACCATCCGCGGCGTGGCCTTTTCGCCCGCCTTCAGGATCACTTCGCCGGTGCCTGCATCGACCAGATCATAGGTCGGGCGCGTGCCGGACACGCGGTTCGGGAAGAACTTGGTCACCCAGCCCTTGTTCTTCACATGCTTGAAGGAAATGGTGTCGTAATAGGCATCCATGATGCCTTCCTGATCCATCCCCAGCGCATAAAGCAGCGTGGTCACCGGCAGTTTGCGGCGGCGGTCGATGCGCGCGAACACGATGTCCTTGGCGTCGAATTCGAAATCCAGCCACGAACCGCGATAGGGAATGATCCGGCAGGTGAACAGCAGCTTGCCCGACGAATGGGTCTTGCCCTTGTCATGGTCAAAGAACACGCCGGGGGACCGGTGCATCTGCGACACGATCACGCGCTCGGTGCCGTTCACGATGAACGTGCCGTTCGATGTCATCAGGGGCATGTCGCCCATGTAGACATCTTGTTCCTTGATGTCCTTCACGGACCGCGCGCCCGTCGTCTCATCGACATCAAACACGATCAGGCGCAGCGTCACCTTCAGCGGTGCGGCAAAGGTCATGTCGCGCGACTGGCACTCGTCCACGTCGTACTTGGGCTTTTCCAGTTCGTATTTCACGAACTCCAGAACCGCCGTCTCGTTGAAATCCTTGATCGGGAAAACCGACTGGAAGGTTCCCTGAATCCCCTCGCCATCGGCCGGCTTGTCGCCGTCGCCCGATTTCAGGAACAGGTCGTAAGAAGATTTCTGAACCTCGATGAGGTTCGGCATCTCCAGGACTTCGCGGATCTTGCCGTAATAGCGGCGGATGCGTTTCTGGCCAACGTAAGCTTGCGCCATGTGCGTCGTCACCTTTTTCTCGTGTCGCTGGCGCAGGTCCGTCGGGGCCACGGACGCGCGCCTATTGCGATAAGGGGGGTGGTTCCATTCATGCCCCGCCTCCCACCGGAGGGGCTCCCGAACCATTAACCGCGCCTTGAGAGGGGCACCCGCATCGGGGCCAGAGGGCCAGGATGCCCCTTTCAAGACAGGTTCGGCTGGGCCGGGGAAATCCCCGACCCAGCCTCAAAACCAGTGTCAGAATGCGAAACGCATTCTGCCCGATTACTTCAGTTCGGCCTTGGCGCCAGCCTCTTCGAACTTCTTCTTCATCGCTTCGGCGTCTGCCTTCGAGATGCCTTCCTTGACCTTGCCACCGGCTTCGGTCAGGTCCTTGGCTTCTTTCAGGCCCAGACCGGTGATTTCGCGCACGACTTTGATCACGTTGATCTTGTTCGGGCCGGCGTCGGTCAGGACGACGTCGAATTCGGTCTGCTCTTCCACCGGGGCAGCAGCAGCAGCCGGGCCAGCAGCCATCATGACGGCGCCACCGGCGGCCGGCTCAATGCCATACTTGTCCTTCAGGATGGACTTCAGTTCCTGAGCCTGCAGCAGGGTCAGGCCGACGATGTCTTCGGCGAGTTTGTTCAGATCAGCCATTTTGCTCATTCCGTTCTATTAAGATGGGGTCCAACGCTGTGGGGTCAACCACGCGGGTATTCTCGGATCAGGCCGCGGCCTTTTCCTCGATGGTGGACAGGATGCTTGCGATGTTCGAAGCAGGCGCGCCAATTGCACCAGCGATTGCCGAAGCGGGTGCCCCGATGCACGACACGATCTGAGCGATAAGCTCTTCGCGCGACGGCAGGGAAGCCACAGCCTTGACACCGGCCTGGTCCAGAATCGAGCCGCCCATAGCCCCGCCAAGAATGACGAACTTGTCGTTCGTCTTGGCATAGGCCTCGGTGACCTTCGCCGCAGCGACAGGGTCTTCCGAATAGGCAAGCACGGTCATGCCCGTAAGCAGGTCACCCATCTGTGCGCCGGGTTTCCCTTCAAGGGCGATCTTGGCGAGCTTGTTCTTGGCAACGCGTACGGACCCGCCAACTTCGCGCATTTTCGCGCGCAGGTCCTGCATCTGTGCAACCGTCATACCCGTGTAGTGGGCAACCACCACAACGCCAGAGCTTTCGAAGATCTGGCCGAGTTCATCGACCACTTTCTCTTTCTGGGCTCTATCCACAGTTTCACTCCAAGTGTGGGGGTCTCCCCCCGGCTCATTTAAGCCCCCGCAAGCAGGGGCATTCGGGTCCGAATGATATCCCGAGTTATGATCGCCCGAGGAAAACCCCCGGAAATCCGTCTCGTTCTCTCATCTCAGGAGGGAAATTAAGCCAGGCTCGCACCGGGCACCCACCGTCTCGGACAAAGGATACGCGACCTGCGCAACGAATCACGCAGGCAGAGTATCAGGGGTCAATATCCATTCCGCCCGCCCTTTCCAAGCCCCCGCAGTGCATCGGTCATGCCGATACCGTGTTCGCCGTCGCCGCCCACCGCGAAATCACCCCTTGGAACGGAAGACCACCGTCCTGATCCGATGCCGTTTATGCATCCCGCCATCGATCACCTCTGCAACCTCGCCGATCCCTGCCCCAAGACGGTTCAGCATCCGCACCAGCCCCACCTCTGAAATCCCGAACGGATTCACTGGCGAAACGCGCTCCGGCAAAGACCCCCAGGCATGATCCAGCATCAAGAACCCGCCCGGCCTTATGCAACGGATCCATCCCGCAAAAGCCCGCTCCGGATCATGGGCATGATCCCATGAATTGGAATAGATCAGGTCCATCCTTCCCAGCCAATCCGGATCGATCTCGTGGAAATCCCACTGGATCGTATGCGGAAATTCCGTCGCCGTGTCTGCGATTTCCGTGCCAAACACCTTGGCCTGCGGGCCCAGATACGTGCGGAACCACAGCTGCTCATTGCCCCGTCTTGTGCCATGGCAGATGCCCGAAACGGGCTTTGCCCCATGGTCAAGGATATAGCGCGACAGGATCGCGATATGCTCCTCGGGGACAAATTGGTTCATGATCTTCAGCTTGTTCGCCTCGGTTTGCACCTTGCGATACAGCTCAAGGTCAAAGGTGCCGTCGCCGCCATAGCGAAACAGCGTCATGCCGTCCTCACCGACGATAACGCTGCCCTGCTCCAGACGGGCCGCGTCCTCTGCACCCAACCGCGCACCCAGCTTGCGCTTCAACTGGAAGCCTTGCGCCGGCAGCATCCCACGGCGATCCACCCGCGCGGCAGGCTTCCTTTCATGCGGCCTACCCCCCGCCACGTCCTCCGATGTCGCGTCGTCCAACCCGATACCCGCCTTCGGACTGTCCCAACCCACCGGCAGCGCGATCCCGCGCCGGAACCTGTTGCGGATCTTGAAGCCAAACACCGGCCAGTGAACAAACTCCGCCAACGGCATGCCCATCTCATGCTGCGCCAACCCCGTCATCCGCATCACAGTCGGCAACAGAACCTGATCCCGCCCCGCGATGGTGACAAAGGCCCGAAACCACGCCTCATTCAGCCGCGCAGTATCCGGCGATCCCATCTTCTGCACCAGCGCCGTGTTCACGAACAGCCCCGCATCCTTTGGCAGCCCCGCCTCCCGGAACCACGCGCGCAAACGGGCCATCTCCTCGGCATCCAGCTTTTCCTGCCGCAGGCACACTTCGGCTTCGCGCCAGGAACAGCCCCGCGCCCGGTGCCGCACCAGAAACCGCCCAGCCGGGGCCAGCCCGCCATGCGCGCTATCCAACCGGGCAACCACCTCATCCGGCGGCATCACCAGCCGCGCCCGGTTGTCGATATAGATCACCCAGTCATGCAGCCCCAGAAACCGCTCAGGCCACAGCTTTGGCAGCCGCGACAGCTGTTTCGCTGTCAGCCCCTCAAACCCTTCGGGCAGCCGCACCACCCGGCAGCCGGGCGCATCCAGTTCGGCATGATCGGTAAAGATGATGTGGTCCCACTCGCCTTCCGGCCCCAAGGCATGCCGATGGAACGGTTCATATTGGCCGAAATAGCAGGAATAGACGGCAACACGTCCCCGCTCCGGCACGACCATACTCGATACAGCACCACCCACGATCGACGTGACCCACAAACACAAAGCACAGACGGGCCAACACCACCATCAGCCCCATAACGCAAAACGGGCACCCGTTTCCGGATGCCCGCTCTGTAAATCAGGTCTCAGACCAGATCGTCAATCAGTTGGCGGTCGCCGAGGCCAGATCGACCGAAACGCCCGGACCCATCGTCGAAGACAGCGACACCTTCTTCAGGTAGGCACCCTTCGCACCGGCGGGCTTTGCACGGCTCACCGCATCCACGAAGGCGCGCACGTTCTGGGCCAGCTTCTCGGCATCGAACGACACCTTGCCAACGCCTGCATGCACCACACCGGCCTTTTCGACCTTGAACTGCACTTCGCCGCCCTTGGCTGCTTCAACGGCCGTTTTCACGTCCATCGTCACAGTGCCGACCTTCGGGTTCGGCATCAGGTTGCGCGGGCCCAGGATTTTGCCCAGACGGCCCACCAGCGGCATCAGGTCCGGCGTCGCGATACAACGGTCAAACTCGATCTTGCCCGACTGGATGGTTTCCATCAGGTCTTCGGCGCCGACGATATCGGCACCCGCTGCCTTGGCCTCATCGGCCTTGGCACCACGGGCGAACACCGCCACGCGCACGGTCTTGCCCGTGCCGTTCGGCAGTTGCACCACGCCGCGCACCATCTGGTCCGCATGGCGGGGATCAACCCCAAGGTTCATCGCGATTTCAACCGTCTCGTCGAACTTGGCCGAGGCCGCCTTCTTGATCAGGGCCACGGCATCCTCGACCGAAACATTGGTCGCGGTGCCGAAAACGTCTTGTGCTGCGCGAACGCGCTTACCGAGTTTTGCCATGATCTCAGCCCTTCACTTCGATGCCGCAGGACTTCGCCGAACCCAGGATGATCTGCATCGCAGCTTCCACGGAATTGGCGTTCAGGTCCTTCATCTTTGTTTCGGCAATCGCGCGCACCTGCGCCACGGTCACCGTACCGGCCACTTCACGGCCCGGCTTGGCCGAACCCTTCGCGCGGTTGCGCTTGCCGACCTGCGGCAGACCGGCAGCGGTCTTCAGCAGATACGAGGCCGGCGCCGTCTTCAGCTCAAGGCTGAACGACTTGTCCTGGTAATAGGTGATCACGACAGGCGTCGGGGTGCCCGGCGGAATTTCAGCGGTCTTCGCGTTGAATTCCTTCACGAAGGCCATGATGTTCAGCCCGCGCTGACCCAGCGCGGGGCCAACTGGCGGCGACGGGTTGGCTTGCTGTGCCTTCACTTGCAGCTTCAGGCTGCCGATTACTTTCTTGGCCATGGGGCCATCTCCTCTGTCACTGCGTCGCCCGGAATTGGGCAAGACGCGGTTTAGTGGTCCGGTCCGTCACCCCAAGGGGCGCTCGCCTCCCACGCGAAACACTCAGGCCCCTTTGGTGACCTGCGTGAATTCCAACTCGACCGGGGTCGCCCGGCCAAAGATCGACACCGAAACCTTCAGGCGGCTGTGGTCTTCGTCGACCTCTTCCACCATCCCGTCAAAGCCCTCGAACGGGCCATCGGTGACCTTTACCTTCTCGCCGATCTCGAAACGGATCAGGTTGCGCGGCGCAACCTCGCCCTCTTCGACCCGGTTCAGGATCGCGTTCACTTCCGCATCCCGCATCGGCATCGGCTTGCCCTGCGGGCCAAGGAACCCGGTCACCCGGTTGATCGACGAAATCAGGTGATAGCCCTTGTTCGACATCTCCATCCGCACCAGCACATAGCCGGGCATGAAGCGCCGCTCGCTCGTCACCTTCTTGCCGCGCCGCACCTCGAGAACTTCCTCGGTCGGCACCAGCACTTCGTCGATTTCTTCCTGCAGCCCGGCTTCAATCACGGCCGTGCGGATCTGCTCGGCAACCTTCTTCTCGAAATTCGAGAGAACGCTCACCGAATACCAGCGCTTCGCCATGCCTCATCCACCTTGCGTCAACGGGGGCGAACCCCCTGAAATTTCTATACTTTCAGGAACACAACAAAGCGCGCAACTCGAATCGCTGCGCGCCCGTGGTCCTTGTTCAGGGGCGCAGATACTAGCGCGTCCCAATGAATTCAAGGCAAATCCGGGCGTCAGGCCCCGATCAACCCAGGATCGCGCGCAGCCCCGTGCGGATGCCCAGATCGACAAGGCTGAAGAACGTCGCCGTCAGCGCCGCCATGATGAACACCATGATCGTGGTCAGCACCACCTCGCGCCGGGTCGGCCAGACGACCTTGCCGACTTCGGTTCGCACCTGCTGAAGAAAGGTGATGGGGTTCGTCTTGGCCATGGTCTCGGGTCCACGCATTAGGGTTGGTGGGCAAATACGCCGGATGGGCCGGGATTTCAAGCAGGCCGCGACCGCCGCCCCCGTTTTGTCGGCGCTTGCGCCAAAAGCGGGGCCACCATCCGCTCATAGAGCATGAACAGATGCTCCACCCGCTCCCGGTCGCTGGCAAAGCCTGCGGGCCGATACAGCCGGTCCACCGCCCGGTCCAGCGCCGCATGGGCCGCGCGCAGATTGGGCGGCATCAGGTCCGGGTCGTACAGATCGGCCAGCGTCGCGCCGGAATGGGCGGCACGGGCATCCAGCACGGCCTGCGCGAGAGGCTCCAGCTTCGCCAGGTTGGCAGCAGGAGGGAGGGGGAAGGTGTTGTAAACGATGTCTTTCGAATAACGGATGTCACCTTTCAACCGACCGCAGACCGTCCGCATCCACGCCATGTGCATGGTCGATTGAATCAATCCGAAATGACCGAGTGTTGAGTCGGGCAAAGCAAGGCAACTGTTTCCAACGATGTGTTGTTTAGGAAGCAGCGAGAATGGCACGAAATTTCGCCTCTCCGAGGTGTGTATCGGAACCAAGATGTAATCCGACTTCGGCTGCGTGACCTGCCGGAAAAGCGTCGGATAGAGATAATCCCTTGTTGAAGCCGCCTTGCTCGCTTTGCGGAAGGCAGCAACGGCAGCGATGCGCTCCTTGATCTTCGGCAGTTTAGCCAGCTCGGCAGGTGAGGCATCAACAAGCCAGATCACCCAGCGCTTTTGGCCATGGAGATACTCTTTGGCGCTGATGAAAGGCCGAATGAACTGCGCCGCCTCCGGCTCCTGCATGAGGAACACTTCCTTTTCCTCATCGGTCATAAGGTAGTGGCCACCGTCTGTCGGCTTTGACCCGTATTGCATCTCGGGCATACCGAACAGGTTTCGGGACTGGTTTTCCAACAGAATCCAAGGCCCATCGACCAGATACGGATTGATGCGCTTTACTGCCACTTCCTGCGGCGGCCCATTAACATCGCCATATTAGAAAATGCGCTTCACCTCGCGCTCATGCCGTGAAAATCCAACGATCACGCAATATACAGCCGCCTTGCCCCGTGCCTCGCTTTCCCATTTGAACGTGCGATGCGCGAAGTTGATGGTCAGGTTGTAGGGCGCCAATGCCCGCCAAAGAATACCGACCTGTTCACCCTGCGCGATGGAGTTCGTCGCTACAAAGGCACATTCCGCCTCCGTGCTCTGCATATAGCGGGCAGCCTTTACAAACCACGCCGTAACGAAATCCATGACCCCCGCGCTATCGCCCATCGGGCCATAGGTGCGCCGCAAAAGAGTCTTCTGCTCCGCAGTTTGAAGATGATGCCCCACAAACGGCGGGTTCCCCAAAACATAGCTGCACCGCTCCGGCGGCAGAACCTCGGCCCAGTCGATCTCCAGCGCGTCGCCATGGCGGATGCCGGGCGATTTCTTCAACGGAATACGCGGAAAGTAATTCCCGAATTCCTCTGACAACCGCAGGTTCATCAGATGGTCCATCATCCACAGCGCGGTTTCCGCGATGCGGGCCGGAAACTCCCCGATTTCGATACCAAAGAACTGGTCCACATCCACCCGGCTCAGCGTCGATACGGGCAGTTCCGTCACCCCCGATTTCAGGCGCGGCAAAATATCGGCGTGGATGTCCTTCAACACCTCGATCTCCAGCAACCGCAATTCCCGATAGGCGATGATCAGGAAATTCCCACAGCCGCAGGCCGGATCGAAAAACGTCAGCCCCGCCAGTTTCGCATGGAACCGTTCCAGGGCCTGCTGCCGCCCCGTCCGGCGGGTTCGGATCGCCTCAAACTCCGCACGCAGGTCATCCATGAACAAGGGGCCGATCAGTTTCAGGATGTTCTGCTCGGTCGTGTAATGCGCCCCCTGCGCCCGCCGCTCCGCCGCATTCATCACCGACTGGAACAGGCTGCCAAAAATGGCAGGCGAAATCGGCGTCCAGTCAAAACGGCAGGCATTCAGCAGCGCCGCCCGCATATCCGCATCAAAGGCGGGCGCGGGGAAATATTCGGCAAACAGGTTTCCGTTCACATAGGGAAAGCGCTGCAAGGCCGGATCAAGCGTGGTCTGCCGCTGGTCCTCGGAGGTGTTCAGCACGGCGAACAATTCGTTCAGAAGCTGCCCCAGATCGCGCCCGTCCGGGCGCGTCTCGTTCTCCAGCCAGTCAAACAGGATGTCGCGCGGCTGAAAGATACCCGTGTCGTCCGCAAACAGGCAAAAAACCAGCCGCGTCAGAAACACCTCAAGCCGGTGGCCGGTGTAGCCCGACGCGGCGAGCAGGTCATGCAACTTGCCCACAAGTTCGGCCGCGCGGATATTGACCGGATCCTGATCCTTGAACCGCCGCGTCTGCCGCCCCAGGATGAATCCGAACTTGTCGATATGCTTGGGCAGATCGCGCAGCGGAAAGGCCACTTCATCGCGCGTTTCAAAATCGACAAGCTCAAAGCTCTGGAAATCCGACAGCAGCAGATAGCGCGGCTTTTCGTCATCCGTCAGCGCATGGATGTAATCCAGCGCCTGCACCCGCGCACGCCCCAGATCGCGCCCCGCCGATTTCTGCTCCACCACCAGCGTGCCGGGCCAGAACAGATCAATCCGCCCCCGGCCCCCGCCCAGCTTTTCGACCGCCTTCTCATAGATGCCCACACGCTTGCGCGGCACGTTGAAGATGCGCTCGAAGAAATCGTTATAGAAGGAATGGGTATCGCGCATCTCGTCACCATCGCCCGCATGGGCGGCGACGAATGCACTGGCACGGGCACGCAAATCACTGGCACTCAACAACATGGTTGAGTTGTGCCAAGTTTCAGCGCTCTTGGGAAGTAGGCCTGGCAGGAGTTGGGGGACTCGAACCCACGACCCTCGGTTTTGGAGACCGATGCTCTACCAACTGAGCTAAACTCCTAGGCCTGCGAAGGGGGTTACGGCATGGGCCGGAGGAAATCAAGGGGGCGTCACCGCCGAAAAACCACCCCGACGGTTTTTCCCGCCACGCCGCCCCTCACCCCCGCTCCAACGCGCCCACATCCGCCGCCAACAGCGCGGGCAACGCCATCCGGATGCGCTCTAGTGGCCAATCCCACCAGCCTAATGCCAGCAGTCGGTCCACCTCATCTGCGGAAAACCGCATCCGTATCACCCGCGCCGGATTGCCCGCCACCACCGCATAAGGCGGCACCACACCCGCCACCACGGCCCCCGCCCCGATGATCGCCCCGCTGCCGATCCGCGCCCCCGGCAGGATCAGCACGCCATGCCCGATCCACACGTCATGGCCCACCTCCGTATCCGGCAGCCCCTCGAACCCATCCCGGAAACCCTCCAGCGTGGCCGGATCAAACACCCCGAACGGATAGGTCGTGATCCCGCCCATCGCATGATTGGCCGATGCCGTGATGAACCGCACCCCATGCGCGATCTGGCAAAACCGCCCGATCACCAATCGCTCCGGCGCGCCGGGATACAAATACGGTGCCAGCCGCGCCGCCCAATCGTCAGACGGATCAAAGTCGTTGGCATAGCTGTAATCGCCGACCGTGATGTTCGGATGGTCGATGACCCGGTTCAGATGCACCATATCGGGATGCACTGTTCCATCGGGAAACGTCAAAGGATGCACGGCATCCGCGTTCAGAAATGGCATGGGATGAACCTCGCTGATCGTCGTTTCAGAAAAAACGCAGGTCAGATCGTCAGGTCCATCGGTGCCTCCCTTTTTGCATACTCAATCCTACAACGAAAAACGCGCGGGGTCACCCCCGCGCGCCTGAAAACCGATGCAGGATCGGATTACAGAATGATTTTCGACACGACGCCTGCGCCGACGGTGCGGCCGCCTTCACGGATGGCGAAGCGCAGCTTCTCTTCCATCGCGATCGGGGCGATCAGCGTCACGTTGAACTTCAGGTTGTCGCCCGGCATCACCATTTCGGTGCCT
>CALRPT020000029.1:0-17344 GCA_943370085.1 Variovorax paradoxus
CTCGGCCAAGGCTTCGGCCCGCCGCGTGACCTCGGACAGCGGTTTGTCCAGCGCCTCGGCCAATTCGCGCAGGCCCTCCCGGCTTTGCGGCAGAAACTCGTGCAAGGGCGGGTCAAACAGGCGGATGCAGACAGGCAGGCCCTGCATGATGTCGAACAGCTGCACGAAATCCTCGCGCTGCATCGGCAACAGCCGCGCCAGCGCCGCCGCGCGGTCCTTGGAACTGTCGGCAAAGATCATCTCGCGCATCACCACCAGACGATCATCTTCAAAGAACATATGCTCGGTCCGGCACAGCCCGATGCCCTGCGCCTCGAACTGCCGCGCGGTCGCGGCATCGGCGGGCGTGTCCGCATTGGCCCGGATGCCGATGTCGCGGTACTGATCCGCCCAGCCCAAAAGCTTGCGGAAACTGTCGTCCAGCGCCGGGGCCAGCATATCCGCCGCGCCCACCAGCGCCTCGCCCGTGGTGCCATCAACGGTGATGATGTCGCCTTCGCGGAACACCCGCCCGTCGGGTGCGACCAGCTTCTTGTCCTTGGAATCCAGCTGCAGGTCTGACGCCCCCACGATGCAGGGCAAGCCAAGACCCCGCCCGATCACCGCCGCATGGCTGGTCATCCCGCCCCGCTCCGTCAGCACCCCCACGGCGGAATGCATGCCGCGAATATCCTCGGGCGCGGTTTCCCGCCGCACCAGAATGCAAGGCTCGCCCCGCGCCGCACTCGCCTGCGCGGCGGCGGATGAGAACACGACCCGCCCCGTCGCCGCACCCGGGCTGGCGGCGATTCCCCGCACAAACACATCGCGCGGTCCGCGTGGGTCCACCTGCGTGTGCAGCAGTTCCGGCAGCGCACGCGGCTCCACCCGCAGCACCGCCTCGGCCTCGGAAATCACGCCATCCTCGGCCAGCGCCACGGCGATCTTCAGCCCGGCCCGCGCCGAGCGTGCCACCTTCACCGCATCCAGCACGGACAGATGCCCGTCCTCGATGGTGAATTCGATCTGCATTTCCTCGCGCAGTTTCACCCGGCAGGCGGCACCGAACCGCAACAAATCGCCAAACAGCCCCGGCGCCAATTCCTCCAGCGACGGCCCGCGCGGATCGCGCGTCAGATAGATCGCCTCTGTCCGCTTCAGCGCATCCCGCCCCTGCGACTGGCCCAGATAGCGCCCCGTCACCTGCGGCAGACCCGTCACCGGATCGACGAACTGGATCACCCCCGACCCGGAAACCCCCTTGCCGATGCCCTGCGCCATTTCCTGCACCACTAGGCCCAGCGCCGCCGCCTCTGGTGCGCCCTTGGCCTGCCGCAGAAGCCGCGCCGTGGTTCCCTCCCAGGCCCGCGCCATGGAGCGCAACACCTCGGCCAGTTGCCGGGCGGGATCTTGCGGGAATTCCTCATCCATCTCAAGCTCATAGACACGCAGCGCATCGCGCAGCGCCTCGGCCGAGGGGGCGGCGGCATCGAACATGTCGGGGTCCAGCCGCGCCACATGGGTGGCATAGGATTGCACGAAACGCAGATAGAGCGCATCCGCCGCCGCCTGACCGTGCCGCTCCACCAGCCCGCGATGCCGCTCCGCATTCATCCCGATGTTCAAAATTGTCCCCGGCCCGCCCCAATCGGGGTTTTCCGGGCTGGGCCGGACCGAGATCAGCGCA
Source organism: Variovorax paradoxus (assembly GCA_943370085.1). Lineage (GTDB taxonomy): Bacteria > Pseudomonadota > Alphaproteobacteria > Rhodobacterales > Rhodobacteraceae > Paragemmobacter. The sequence goes on from CALRPT020000029.1 coordinate 1,667, forward strand.
TCCGCCCCGAAATGCGCCAGAATCGCCTCCACATCCACCGGATGCCCCGCCGCAATCGCCCGCACCGTGCCCGCAGGCAGCGCGACGGTCTCCGGCACCGGCAAATCCAGCCGCACCAGCCGTTGCAGGCACTTTGCCCGCCAGCCATGCGCCGCCGTCTGGATCCGTGCCGTGGGCGTGATCTCGGCGAAATCGGGAAGCATATCCATCTTCTGCACTGCGGCGACCTTTCCTTTGCAGGCGCAGGATACGCTGAAAGCAGTGTCAATCAAGCCTGACATTGCCCGGAATTCCTGCGCTTCGCGCGGGTGGAGGGCGCCGGGGGCTTTGCCCCCGGACCCCCAGGATATTTTCACAGAGAAGAATGGGCCTTGGGTAGAACAGGCCTACCCGTCCACCTTCGTCAGATCCGCCACGCCCGAGCAGATCGCGCGGATGCGATGCAGCAGATTCAACCGGTTGCGGCGGAGGATCTCATTCTCGGCATTGATCTGCACCGCATCGAAAAACGCATCAATCGGCGCGCGCAACTGCGCCATGGCCCCCATGGCGGCGGCGAAATCCTCACCCTTCATCGCGGGGCCGATAGCCTGTTCCGCCACGTTCAGCGCGTTGAACAATGCGCGTTCGGCGTCGGTTTCGGCGAATTTCGGGTCCGCGCCAAAGGAATATTCCACCCCATCCTTGGCCTCGGCCTGAGACAGGATGTTGTTGGCCCGCTTGAAACCCTGCAGCAGGTTGGTGCCATCGTCCGACGCCAGAAATGCCTGCAACGCCTGCGCGCGCTTGACGAGCAGGGTCAGGTCATCATTGCCGGGCATGGCGAGGCAGGCGTCAATCACATCATGCCGGATGCCTTGATCTTTCAGGAAGACTTTCAGGCGGTCGTGGAAGAAGGTGAGGAGGTCAATCTCAATGTCGCTCGCCTTCATCTCGGCATCGACTAGAGCAGCCTTTGCCTTGGCTTGCTCGGCGTCCGATGAAGAAACTTCCGGCCGCAGAAATACTTCTTTCATCGCGACCATAGCGTCAGGCTGACCAACCTGCGGCCTGACATGCTTGAAGACAACCGCCCCCAAGTTCGCCCGCACCCCATTCACCAACACCAGCCGAATAACCCCCAACGCCGCCCGACGCAGCGCAAAGGGGTCTTTGCTCCCCGTGGGCTTCTCGTCAATCGCCCAGAAGCCGGTCAGCGTGTCGATCTTGTCGGCCAGCGCCACGGACACCGCCACGGGTTCGGTCGGCACGGCATCTTCGGGGCCTTTCGGGGCCCAGTGATCGCGCGCCGCATCGGCCACCGCCGCAGGCATCCCCGCCTCCAGCGCGTAATAGCGGCCCATCACGCCCTGCAATTCGGGGAATTCCCCCACCATGGCCGACCGCAGGTCCAGCTTGGCCACCCGCGCCGCCTGTTCGGCCAGCGCGGCATCCGCCCCCACCAGTGGCGCAATCTCGCGCGCTAGCGCGGCGATGCGCAGGGTCCGCTCCGCCTGGCTTCCCAGCTTGTTGTGGAAGGTCACGGCGCGCAGCCCTTCGGCCCACTCGCCCATGCCGCCCTTGGCCACCCGCAAGTCATTCTCCCAGAAGAAGCGCGCATCCGACAGGCGGGCGCGCAGCACCTTCTGGTTGCCCTTCAGGATCGCCGCCCCGCCATCGGCCGCATCGATGTTCGCCACCGTGATGAAGCGTTCGATCCGCCCCGTCTTGGGGTTTCTCACGGAAAAGAACTTCTGATGCTCCTTCATCGAGGTTTGCAGAACCTCCGGCGGAAGCCCCATGAACTCCTCGCCGATCTGCCCCATCAGCACGACAGGCCATTCCACCAGCCCCGCCACCTCGGCCAGCAGACCGCGATCCTCGACCACCTCCAGCCCGGCCGCAAAGGCCATGTTGGTGGCGTCCTGCCAGATTTGCGCCTCGCGCTCGGCCGCATCCAGCACCACCTTGGCGCGGCCCAGCTTCAGCCGGTAATCCTCGAACGACGACACGGCAAACCGCCCCGCCCCCATGAAGCGGTGGCCTTCCGTCGTGTTGCCCGCGCGGATACCGTCCACGTCCATCTCCACAACCCGTGCGCCCGCCTCATCGACCAGCAGGCAGAGGATGGATTGCAACGGCCGCACCCAGCGGAGCGACCCATTCCCCCAGCGCATCGACTTGGGCCAGGGGAAATTGCGGATCGCGCTTTCCAGCACTTCAGCCACAATCACATCGGCGCTACGGCCAGGCTTTTCCACCACCGCGAAATAGACCTGCGCCTTCTTGTCGTCGCGCACCTCAAGCTGGTCCTTCGTCAGCCCGGTGGAGCGCAAGAACCCCTCCAACGCCGCCGCCGGCGCATCCGTGCGCGGCCCCTTACGTTCTTCCCGCACCGGGCGGCTCTCCGCCGTCAGCTCCTCCACCGACAGCACCAAGCGGCGCGGCGTGGAAAAGGCCCCGGCGCTGGCATAGGTCAGCCCCGCCTCCACCAGCCCATCCGTCACCAGCCGCTTCAAGTCGGCCGCCGCATTGGCCTGCATTCGCGCAGGGATTTCTTCCGAGAAGAGTTCGATCAGCAGATCAGGCATTGGGTCACTCGCTCGCCGAGGCGTTCAACTGGTGCCAGGCAAAGGCCCGGCCATCGGGGAAAACCGCAACGACACGGTCCACGCCGGGGTGAATATCGGCTTCCGACAGGAAGGGGATCGCCTCGCCGCGCTCGATCGCCGTGCCGATCGCCTGCGCGTCGAAACAGTCGAACCAGCCTGGGGCGACATTGGGCACCGCACCTTCATAGATCTTGTAGGTCTCGGTCAGCATGGCCTGCGTCATCGGCGTACGGAAACAGGCGCGGAACCGGATGGGGGACGAGTCGCTGTCGATCCCCGTCACCTCTTCGGCGATGATCGGCTCAGGCTGCCCGCCTTCGATCAGCGTCAGGCGAATCTCCTCGCCCGGCACAAAGGCCGCCTCCTCGTAAAAGGCATAAACCTGCAGCCAATACATGGCCACGCCTGCAATCGCCCCGATCACCACGATGCTCCCCGCTGCAATCTTGCCATTCACGCCGCCGCCCCCCCAGCTTCGGTCGTGACAAAGGCATCGGCACAGGCCTTGGCCAGCGCCCGCACCCGCCCGATATAGGCCTGCCGCTCGGTCACCGAAATCACGCCCCGCGCGTCCAGCAGGTTGAACAGGTGGCTGGCCTTGATGCACTGGTCATAGGCGGGATGCGCCATCACGATGCGCTTGCCCGATTTCGGATCGGCGGGATCAAAGGCCAACAGCCGCCCGCATTCGGCCTCGGCATCCTTGAAATGCTGAAACAGCATCTCGGTCGTCGCCCCATCAAAGTTGTGGCGGCTGTATTCCTCTTCCGTCTGGCGGAAGATATCGCCGTATTTCAACGGGATGGGTGATTGCGGGTCGTTGAAAGGCATCTCCATCACATGGTCGATCCCCAGCACATACATCGCCAGCCGCTCCAGCCCATAGGTCAACTCGCCGGAAACCGGGCGGCAATCATGCCCGCCGACCTGCTGGAAATAGGTGAACTGGCTCACCTCCATCCCGTCGCACCACACCTCCCAGCCAAGGCCCCAGGCGCCCAGCGTGGGGCTTTCCCAGTCATCCTCGACAAAGCGGATGTCATGCAGCATCGGGTCCAGCCCGATGGCGCGGAGCGATCCCAAATACAGGTCCTGCAGATCGGAGGGCGAGGGTTTGATGATCACCTGATACTGATAGTAATGCTGCAAGCGGTTCGGGTTCTCGCCATAGCGCCCATCCGTGGGGCGGCGCGACGGCTGCACATAGGCCGCGGCCCAGGGCTTCGATCCCAGCGCCCGCAGCGTGGTGGCGGGGTGGAACGTGCCCGCGCCCACCTCCATGTCATAGGGTTGCAGCACAGCGCATCCCTTTGCCCCCCAATAGGATTGCAGGCGCAGAATGATCTCTTGGAAACTGCGGGGAAGCGTCGCGGTATCAGCCATGCCGGGGCCCTCTTGCAAACCGCCCTCTCCATAGGCAACGGGCGCAGGAGGGTCAATGCTTGCAGGTGGGCTTGCGGGTGGGCTTGCGGGTGGCCGCCGCGTCATGGCCGGGGGCCGCAGGGGGGTGTGCATCCCCGGCCCGCTCTGCTAGGGTCTGCGGCGAAACGAAAATGGATTTCCCGGAATGCTGCGACTGGTTTTTGCCTGCCTTGCCCTCGGTCTTTGTCTCCTGTCCCCGAACGTCGCCGCAGCCCAGCAATCCCCCGATCAGGTCTGGATCCAGATCGAGGCCAAATCCACCCTCGCCGATGCCCTTGAACGCGCCACCGCATGGCAGGCCATGTTTGATGATGTGCAGGGTTACCGCATCGGCTCCGGCTGGCATGTGATCACCCTCGGCCCGTTCACCCGAGCGGATGCGGAAACCCGCCTTGCCGGGCTCCTTAACGAAAACCTTGTCCCGCGCGACAGCTTCATCACCGATGGCCGCAGCTTCGAAGGCAGCTTCTGGCCCACCGCCGCAACGCCCGAGCCCACCACGCCCGAGCCGGCCGCGCCCGAAACCGCCGCCACCGACCCGATCCCCGAGCCTGCCCCTGAATTGATGACCGCGCCTGTCGTTCCGGATGAAACCCCCGAACAGGCTCGGCAATCCGAATCCTTGCTGTCCCAATCCGAACGCGAACAGCTGCAGACCGCACTGAACTGGTTTGGCTTTTATACCAGCACCATCGACGGCGCCTTCGGGCGCGGCACCCGCGGCTCCATGGCCGCCTGGCAAGAGGCGATGGGCTTTGAACCCACCGGCATCCTCACCACCTTCCAGCGCGACACGCTGACCGCCAATTACCTTGCCGAACAATCCGTCCTTGGCCTTGCCACCATCACCGAACCTGAAGCCGGGATCGAGGTGACGATCCCCACCGCTTTGGTGCAATTCGATCATTACGAACCGCCCTTCGTGCATTTCATCGCCAAGGATGGCTCGGACGCGCTGCGCATCACCCTGATCAGCCAGCCGGGCGACCAATCCGCGCTCTATGCGCTCTATGACACGCTCCAGACGCTGGAGATCATGCCCACCACCGGCCCCCGCGAACGGGGCGAGCGCAGCTTCACCATTCGCGGTGACAGCGCCACTGTCACGTCCGCCGCCTTTGCCGAACTGTCGCGCGGGCTGATCAAGGGCTGGATCGTGACCTGGAACCCCACGGCCGACCTGCCCATCGACCGGATCCTTCCCGCCATTGAGTCCAGTTTCCGCCCCGTCGGCGACCGTGCGCTGGATCCCGGCATCGTCCCGATGGACGGGGCCACCAAGGCCGGGCTTCTGGCCGGGCTTGAGGTGCGCAAACCCCGCCTCACCCGCTCGGGCTTCTATATTGATGGCGCGGGCAATGTCCTGACCTCTGCCGACGCCGTCGATCAATGCGCCCGCATCACTCTGGACGGCGTGACAGAGGCGCGCCTCACCCTCGCCGATCCCGCCACCGGCATCGCGCTTCTGGCCCCCGCCACCCCGGTCAGCCCCCCGGCGACCGCGGAGTTCCAGCTTGCCCCCGATCGCATCGGCACCGAAATCGCGGTCTCCGGCTACAGCTACGGCGATGCCCTGCCCGCCCCCGTCCTCACCTTCGGCACGCTTCAGGCGGGCGAAGGGCTGGCGGGCGAACAGGGCCTGAAACGCCTCGCCCTGACCGCCCTGCCGGGCGATGTCGGCGGCCCTGTGGTCGATAGCACAGGTGCGGTGCTGGGCCTGTTGCTGCCCGCCTCCACCGATCCCGCCCGCGTCTTGCCCGAAGGTGTGGCTTTTGCGACCACAGGCCCGGCAATCGCTGCCGCCCTGAAGGCACAGGGCATCACCCTGACGCAAGCCGCCCGTCAGGGCGCCCTGCCCCCCGAAGACCTTGCCAAGGAAGTCGGCCGGATGACCGTGCTCGTCTCCTGCTGGGATTGATCAGCCGCGCCAGAACCGCGGCAGCAGGATCACGAAGACGGCCAACAGCTCCAGCCGTCCCAGCAGCATGCCGAAGATCATGATCCACTTGGCCGCCTCGGGAAAGGCCAGCAGGGCCCCTGTCGGGTGCACCTCCGGCCCAAAGGCCGGGCCCACATTGGCAATTGCGGTCCATGCGGCGGTGACGGCGGTTTTCATCCCCAGTCCGGTCAACCCCAGCGCCACGGCCAGCAGCCCGAAACTCAGCATGAACAGCGTAAAGAACGCAATCACCGCGTTCAGCACATCATCATCCACCGCCCGCCCCTCATAGCGCAGGGTATTCACCGCATTCGGCCCATAGAGGCGGCGCAACTGCAGCTTTACGGCCTCGAACAGGATCAGATAGCGGAACACCTTCACCGAACAGCCCGTCGATGACGTGCAGCCCCCGATCAGCCCGGTGATGAACAGGATCGCAAAGGGAAACGCCCCCCAGGCGGCCAGATTCGCGCTGGTGAACCCCGTGCCGGAAAACACCGACACCACATTGAACGTCGTCTCGCGCAGCAATGTCTCAAGGGGAATATCCCCGGCCACCACCTCATAGGCAATGATCGCCCCGATGGCATAGGCGTTCCAGCGCAGATAGGCCCGCACCTGCCGATCCTTCCACAGAGGCACCCATTCCCCCTGCCAGGCCTGGATGAACCGGATGAACGGCAAACTCCCCGCCAGCATGAACACCACCGCCACATATTCCAGCGGCCCGGCAAACTTGGCGAATGACTGATCCGATGTCGAAAATCCGCCTGTCGATACGGTCGACAACGCATGCACCACCGCATCGAACCCGCTCATCCCCAACGCAGCATAGGCCAAGGCGCAGGCCACCGTGATCGCCACATAGATCTGCACCAGCGCAGATGAGATATCCAAGGCCCGCGGCAACACCTTGCCCAAGGTGTCAAACCCCTCGGACCGGAAGAACTGCATCCCGCCCACCTTCATCACCGGCAGGAACAGCATGGCGATGATCACGATCCCCAGCCCACCCAGCCAATGCAGCATCCCGCGCCACAGGTTCGCCCCCATCGGCAGGTCATCCAGCCCGACGATCATCGTTGCCCCCGTCGTCGTCAGCCCTGATGTCGCCTCGAATATCGCATCCAGCCAACTCAGCCCCGGCGCGCCCAGCACCAGCGGCAACGCCCCGAAGAAGCACGCCGCCACCCAGGCAAACACCGTAAGAAGAAAGATCTGCTGCAAGGTCAACCCGCCCGACAGCGCATTCGCCGTCGCCAGCGCCACCGCTCCGCCCGCAACCACGCAGAGCATCCCCGATTTCAGAAAGGCCTGCCAGTTCGGATCTCCTGCCGACCAGTCCAGCGCCATCGGGAACAGCATCGCCGCGCCCAGCGCAACGATCACCAGTCCGATGATATGGGCAACGGGTCTGACATCAATCATCGATTGCCAAGGTGGGACGGTGCCCCCCCGGTGTCAACCAATCGGGTCTACGAAAAGCCGCCGCAGGGCAGGCCTAGCGCAACCAGAATCGCGGCAGCACCAGCACGAAGATCGCCAAAAGCCCCAACCGCCCCAAAAGCATCGCCAGCGTCATGATCCACTTCGCCGCATCAGGGAAATCCACGAACGTCCCCGTCCGCTCGACCAGCGGCCCGAACCCATAGCCGATATTGCCCAGCGCCGTCCAAACCGCGAACAGCGACGAGGTGATATCCACCCCCGTCAGCGTCATCGCCACCGTCAGCACACCCAAAGTCAGAACAAAGCCGCTGACATAGAGGATCAGCGCATCCATCACGTCCGGCTCCACCGTCCGCCCGTCATACTTTACCGGTGTCACGCGGCCCGGCAGGATGATCCGCCGCATCTGCTGCACCAGCGCGGCCCAGATCAACTGCGCCCGAAACACCGACAACCCCGCCGCGCTCGATCCCGAACAGGCCCCGATCACCCCGATCACAAAGGCCACCACCAGCATGTAGCCGCCCCAGACCGGGAAAGACCCGGAAAAGAACCCGGTCGATGACATGATGGATGTCAGGTTGAACAGGCTTTCGCGGAAGACATCCTCGAACTCCATATCCGATGTCCACCACCGCCACAGCGTGACCGTGCCCACCGCCAGCCCCAGCACCTTGGCATAGGCGCGCACCTGGCTGTCCTGCCACAGCGGCCGACTGTCCCCGTTCACCAGTTGCACATAGCGGACATAGGGCAGCGACCCGAGGAACATGAACAGCGCCCCGAAATACTCCCCCGCCCCGGCATAGGGGTTGAACGACGCATCCCGCGGCGAAAACCCGCCCGTCGCAATCGCGGCCATCGCATTCACCGTGGCATCCAGCGCCGTCATCCCGATTGCGGCAAAGGTCAGCCCCGCAATCACGATCAACCCGATATAAACCGACAGCAATTGCTTTGCGATGTCCGTGGCCCGCGGCAGCGCCTTGCCGAAGGTGTCAAACCCCTCGGTGCGAAAAAACTGCATCCCCCCCACCCGCATCACCGGCAAAAAGATCATCGCGACAAAAGCGATCCCCAGCCCCCCCGCCGCATTCAGCAGCCCACGCCACAGGTTCATCCCGGCAGGCAGCGTCTCCAGTCCATAAATCACCGTGGCCCCGGTCGTGGTGATGCCTGACACCGCTTCGAAATAGGCTTCCGTGAAATGGAGGCCCGGCGCACCCAGAATGAACGGCAAGGCGGCAAAGACCGGCAGCCCGAACCAGATCACCGCCGTCAAAAGATAGGCCTGCCGGATATCGAACGCCCCGCCCATCCCGTTCGCCGTGGCCAGAGCAATGGCCCCACCAACACCCCCCGTGATCAGCACCGAAAACAGGATGGCCTTGGCATTCGGATCCCCGGCGCTCCAATCCACAATGGCTGGCGCCAGCATCAGGACCGCCAACACGATCAGGATGCGCCCGAAGACATAGGCGATGGGCCGGAAATCAACCACGATAAGCCTTGGCTACTCAGTCGCTCCTGCGCGGTCTATCACGCGCAGGACAAGAGGCAAGCGCGTCGACAAGCCCCACGCGGCGCCACAGTGCGGCCCGCAACGAAAAAAGCCCGGCGCAAACCGGGCCTTTCCTATCAAGCTTATCGCCCACCTCAGCCGACGTGATACAGCGTCTGGAACAGGCGCGGGTCCAGGCTTTCCTGCGCGAAGGTCGGCCCTTCGGTCAGCACGCTCACCGCGTCATGGCTGTGCAGGCTTTCCTGATGGCTGGCCACGATCCGGAAATCCCCGATCCGGGCATCGCCCTTCAGCGCTTGGCAGAAGCTGCGCGCCGCATCCTCGACAAAGATCGGGTTCGCTGCGTTCAGTTCCGCAAAGGCCTGCTCATCCTCGCGCTTCACCATAACCTGCGTTTCCGTCGGCACCGCCGCCCGCGCCAGATCAATCAGATCCTCGAACCACAGCCGCTTGCCCGCCTTCACCTCAACCGAGATCCGCGCCACCGACCGCTGCGAATGCGGCGTCGCCAGCTGCCCGCGCGTCCGCCGCGCATGCTCGCTCAATTCCAGCGAGCAGGGGCAGGTGGACGAATAGACGAAATCCAGATGCATGATCTTCTTGCGCACCCCGGCAACGTCCACCAGTTCCAGCGCGATGTCATAATACTGCCAGCCCGACAGGCCAGACCGCAGCGAGTCCACCTTCACCGGGAAGGAAAACCGCATCTGGATGCGGGCATCAAAGCTTTCCAGATCGCGCTTGTAATCCTCCAGCGCGTGCTCGATCACCGCAAAGCTGAAATCGCGTTCAGCATGGGCATAGAACGACCGCATGATGCGGCTCATGTTGATGCCCTTCTTCTCAGCCTCAAGGCTGACCGTCCCGGTCACGCTCGTCTCCAGCGCCAGATCGCCATTGTCGCGGGTGCGATACCGGATCGGCAGGCGGAAATTGGAAATCCCCACATGCTGGATCACGGCTTTCTCGCCGCGGATCAGGCTAGCCGGTCCGTTCTGCAGATCGGGCAAGGACTCCTTATAGGCAGAATCCACCGCAAAATCCTCAGGGTAGGCACGGCTCAGCGCCGGATAGCCCTCGCCGGGCAGCAAATAGCCCACGGCGGAATCCAGCGTCGCGATCTCGTTGTCGGACGCTTTCCCCGCCCAGCGCCGCAGCACGGCCAGCGCAGCCTCGGCCTCTTCACGCGAAGGCTGACGATCGATTTCGGGGGTGTAGATGTTCATGGCAGTCGCCTTTCGGTTCAGGCGACCAGGGGGCCGCCGTCAATGTCATCAGGTATACGCGCGCCATCGGCACCCGGATCACCGGCCCGCACCCGGCAGGGGTGCGACAGAACGTCAATATAGGACCACGACGGTCACATGGGAATGACAATGCACGCTCTGTTGACTGCCAGAACCGACATCCCGCCTATGCAGGTCAGACCGCCGCCAAGGCCTGCCGCAAATCCGCGATCAGATCGGCCGCATCTTCCAGCCCCACCGACAGGCGGATCAGCCCCGGCGTAATGCCCAGCTTGTCCTTCTGGTCCTGCGGCAGGCGCTGATGCGTCGTTGTCGCGGGATGGGTGGCAATCGTCTTGGCATCGCCCAGGTTGTTGGAAATCTTGGCGATTTCCAGCGCATTCATGAAACGGAAGGCCGCCTCCTTGCCGCCCGCCACTTCAAACGTCACCAGCGTGCCGCCCGATCCCATCTGCGCCATCGCCAAGGCGTGCTGCGGATGGCTCTCCAACCCCGGAAAGATCACCTTTGACACCCGCGCATCCCCTTCCAGCGCCCGCGCGATGGTCAACGCAGACTCCGCCATAGCCCGGCACCGCAGATCCAGCGTCGCCATGCCGTTCAGATGCATCCAGGCCGTGAACGGGCTCATCGACCCGCCGGTATGCTTCATATAGGGCTCCAGCACCTTGCGGATCCACTCCTTGGTGCCGCAGACCACACCGCCCAGCGCGCGCCCTTGCCCGTCGATATGCTTGGTGGTGCTATAAACCACCACATCGGCCCCCTGCTCCACCGCGCGGGAAAAGATCGGCGTGGCGAACACGTTGTCCACGATCACCACCGCGCCCACGGCATGGGCAATCTCCGAAACCGCCCGAATATCCACCAGTTCCAGCGTCGGGTTCGACATCGATTCGAAAAACACCGCCTTGGTCCCTGACACCACGGCCGCGCGCCACTGGTCCAGATCGGGGCCGTCCACGAAGGTGACCTTCACGCCATAGCGCGTCAGAACCTCCTCAAGGATATACAGACACGACCCGAACAGCGCGCGTGAGGACACGACATGATCCCCTGCCCGCAGCATCGACACCAGCGCCCCATTCACCGCCGCCATGCCGGATGCGGCGGCAAAGGCATCCTCCGTCCCCTCCAGCGCCGCGATCCGCTCTTCGAACATCCGCGTCGTCGGGTTGCCGTAACGGGCATAGATGAACTCATCCTCGCCCGCCTTCACGAACCGCGCCTCGGCCGATTCCGCGCTTTCATAGGCAAAGCCCTGCGTCAGGAAGATCGCCTCTGCCATCTCGCCATACTGGCTACGGCGGCTTCCCTCATGCACCAGCTTCGTGCGCGTCTTCCAATCCGTCATCGTCGCGGCCTCCGGCCAAGAAAAAGCCCCGGCAAAACCCAGAGGTGCCGGGGCGAAAGCCCGAAACCTCTTTAGCGGCTTGTTTAACGTGGCCCGCAATCCGGTAACAAAGCGCCACGCCAAGGGCGATACGCCCAAGGGCGGCAAAGGTCAACGCCCGCCTCGCGCGGCTTCGCATCTGCGCACAGGGGTATGGCGCATTTTGCGCCTTGTGCCCGTTCCTCAAAGCCTCAACTTTCAGGCAAAGCAACAGGAGCCGCCATGACCGCCCCCATCGACCTGCATTACTGGCCCACCCCCAACGGCAAGAAGATCACCATCGCGCTCGAGGAGATGGGCCTTCCCTACACCGTCCATCTCGTGAACATCGGCGCGGGCGACCAGTTCAAACCCGAATTCCTCGCCATCGCGCCCAACAACCGCATGCCCGCCATCACCGATCCCGAAGGCCCGGATGGCCAGCCCATCTCGATCTTCGAATCCGGCGCGATCCTGCAATACCTTGTCCGCAAGACGGGCCAGTTCGGCGGCTCCAACGCCCGCGAACAGGCCGCGGTAGAACAATGGCTGATGTGGCAGATGGGCGGAGTCGGCCCCATGGCGGGCCAGGCGCACCATTTCCTCACCTACGCCCCGGCGATGGACCCGCCACAGGACCTGCCCTACGCCAAAGACCGCTACCGCCGCGAGGTGGGCCGCCTCTACGGCGTGCTCGACAAGCAACTGTCGAAAACCCGCTATGCGGCCGGCGATTTCCTCTCCATCGCCGATTTCGCGATCTGGCCATGGGCCATGGGCTGGACCGGCCAGCAGCAGACGCTGGACGATAAACCCCACTTCAAACGCTGGCTCGATGAACTTGCCGCCCGCCCGGCCTTCATCAAGGGCGCGGCCGTGGGGGCCGACCAGCGCAACAACAACACCACCGACCGCAAGGCGCAGGAAATCCTCTTCAAGCGGTAAGTCCAAATTTCTTCGAAGAAATTTGCAAATTCGTTTCAACGAATTCGTAAGGGTGGCCCGCACAGGCCGCCCTTTTCCGCCGATGGTTGCACCGCACGCCCCGAATCTCCTTGCTACATGGCCCGAAAGGGCGCATAGGGAGTGTGCTTTATTCGATCTTTCGACCTTCTGTCTTCCCTCGGGCTGTCAGACGCGACCTTGACACGACCCTGAGCCAGGCCACCGCAGTTCCGTGGGTGGCGACTTTCGACAGGAGATCTCACGATGGCCAACGGCACCGTGAAATGGTTCAACGCCACCAAAGGCTTCGGCTTCATTGCACCCGAGGGTGGCACCAAGGACGTGTTCGTCCACATCACCGCGCTGGAACGCGCCGGCATCCGTTCGCTGGCTGACGGTCAGGCCGTCACCTTCGATCTGGAGCGTGACCGCAACGGTCGTGAATCCGCGATGAACCTCGCACTGGCATAATCTGCCTCCGCACGCATTCGAAAAGGGCGGCCCTCGGGCCGCCCTTTTTCATGGCACGGGCGCGATGGCCACGGTCTTCGCCATGGCCGACCTTCAAAGCAGACCGTCACGCGAAACCTGATCCTCAGCAGCAGAGACCGCTTCAGAACGTCTCGCGCGCGTCGTCAATCACATAGCCCCCGGGTGCCACCTGCCGCACACCGATATCGTCCAGCAGATGCGGCGAAAGCTGTTCAAGCCGGCGGATTTCGTTCTGCAACATGCGTTGTTCCTGCCGCTCGCTGCGTCCTGCGCCGAACACTGAGCGCTGGAAACCCGCCATGACACCGCGCAAATGAAGAAACGCGGCAGGGGTCTGCTCCCTGTCAGCCTTCCCTCCGGGAATAGTATAGGGCGTGCCCATCAGCTCGGGTGCGGCGGACGCGTAGGCAAGTCCAGAATGGGCGTGAACGGCAGTCATGGATCTCTTCCTCATGATGCGCCAAAGATGCGGCGGGCGTCTGACGTGCCCTCACCATGATCGGATACCGTGCTCCGCACTGTTCCCTGCGGAACAGCTACGGCAGCAGGGTCGCAGGATCGCCCTACGACTTGTCGCTGTCCTGCTCCAAACCATAGCGGCTCAACAACCCGCCCTGCGTCATGAAGAACGCAAACAAAGCCGCCGTCAGCCCGAATGTCTTGAAATTCACCCAAGCCTCGGTCGACATCAGTCGCCACACCGCCTCATTGGCCACCGCAAGGCCAAAGAAGAACGCGCATAGCCGCCGGGTCAGGATCATCCACCCCTCAGGCTGCAAGGCCAGTGCCTCTTCCATCACCACCCGCAGATAGCTCTGCCCGCGCAGCAGGCCGACCCCGAGGATGCCCCCGAACAGCAGATAGATCATCGTGGGCTTCATCTTGAAGAACCGCTCGTCGTTCAGCCAGACCGACATCCCCCCGAACAGCACCACCAGCACCACCGTCGCCACCTGCATCTTCGACAGCTTGCCCGACAGCCACCACAGAATCCCCGTGGTGATCAGCATCAGCGGGATGAACAGCGCGGTCATCACGATGAACCCGTCATACTCCGTGCCACCGATGGTAAAGACCTGATCCTTCAGCTTCACAAAGCCTACGAAGAACAGAACAACCGGCCCCAGTTCCAGCGCCAGCTTCAGCGCAGGATGAACCTTCTTCTCAGGCGTCTTGTCCGACATCTCGTCTGTCACCCTTCCTTTGGCTCACCCGATCTGCACCAGAACCGCCCCCAGCGCAATCAACCCCATCAGCGCGGCCCTCAGCATGCCCACCTTTTCGCCCAGCACTGCCCAGCCGATCACGGCGGCAAAGACCGTCGATGTCTCGCGCAGCGCCGCCACCTCGCCCACCCGGCCCAACCGCGTGGCCAGCATCACGCCGCCAAAGCTGACAAAGGCCACCAGCGCCCCGATCACGCCCCGCACCACCAGCGGGCGCAAGGGGGGCAACACGGCCCGCCCCCGCATCAGCCGCACCGCCATCAGCGTGGGGAAATCCACCGCCGTGATCAGAAAGAACCATGCCAGAAAGGTGAACGGGTCCGGCGTCAGCCGGATGCCCCAGGCATCATAGGTGGTATAGACCGCGACCAGCAGCCCCCCACACAGCGCCCAGCCCAAGCCCGCATAAAGCGCCCGCCGCCCGATCCGCACGCCGCGCAGGTTCACCACCGCCAGCATAAGGATCGCCCCCGACAGCAGCGCCACGCCGCCCCATTGCAGCGCACGGTAATGCTCGCCCAAAAACAGCGCCGCAAAGGCCAGCGTCACCAGCGGCCCCGTCCCCCGAACCACCGGATAGACCACCGTATAGGCCGCCCGCTCATAGGCCAGCGCCATGGTCAGCTTGTAGGCGAAGTGAATCCCCAGCGCCCCCAGCAGCACCAGCCACTCAAAACCGCGCGGCCAAGGCACCGCAAACAAGGCCACCGGCGCGATTAGCAGGAATATCCAGATATCGATCGAGGCCCGCGTCACCCAAGGGTCATGCTGCCCCTTCTGCAACGCCCCAAACACCGCATGCGCAAAAGCCGACATCAGCGCCAGGCCAAGCGCCAGCGTCATGCCCGCAGGCGTGCCCGCGATGGAAAGCAGCCACTCCGTCACGCCGCCTCACGCGCCCCGCATCAGGCGTCCAGCCCCACCAGCGCCTTGGCAAAGTCTTCCGGGTCGAAGGGCGACAAATCGTCGATCTGCTCGCCTACCCCGATGGCATGGATGGGCAGGCCGAACTTGTCGGCCAGCGCAACCAGCACGCCCCCCTTGGCCGTGCCGTCAAGCTTGGTCATCACCAGCCCGGTCACATCCGCGATCTTGCGGAAAATCTCCACCTGCGAAATCGCGTTCTGCCCCGTCGTCGCATCCAGCACCAGAAGCGTGTTATGCGGCGCGGTGGCATCCACCTTGCGGATCACCCGCACGATCTTGGCCAGTTCCTCCATCAGGTCCTGCCGGTTCTGCAACCGCCCCGCCGTATCGATCAACAGCAGATCCGCCCCCTGCTCCTGCGCCTTCGTCAGCGCGTCAAATGCCAGCGAGGCCGGGTCCGATCCCTCCGGCGCGGTCAACACGGGCACCCCGGCCCGCGTGCCCCAGATCTGCAACTGCTCCACCGCCGCCGCGCGGAAAGTATCGCCCGCCGCGATAACCACCGTCTTGCCCGCCGCCTTGAACTGGCTGGCAAGCTTGCCGATG
>CALRPT020000030.1:0-15896 GCA_943370085.1 Variovorax paradoxus
TTCGGCCCCTGCAGCGTGGTGTTGGCCCCGTCATCGCCCGCGATCACGCGGTAGGTCACGCCGTTGAAGGTGGCAAACTCCACCCCATCCAGCCGATCCACCCCGTCGCGGCCCGCGACACTGTCGGTCACGATCAGAACGTTGCCAGAGGCAAAGCCGAAACTGTAGTCGGTGACCGGCCCGGTGAAGATCGCCGTATCCGACCCTGCCCCGCCGCTCAGCGTGTCATTGCCTACCCCGCCCTGCAGCGTGTCAGCACCATCCCCACCGGTCAGCGCATCATTGCCCGCGCCCCCCTGCAGCGTGTCGTTGCCCAACCCGCCGAACAGCGTGCCGCCAGAAGCGCCGGCAGTCAGCGCGTCATTCGCGCCGGAACCGATCACCCCTTCGATGCCGGTCAGGGTGTCGCCTTGCGCATCACCCCCACTCGCCGCGCCAGTCAGCAGGTTGATCGTGACACCCGTGGCAGAGGCCGAATAATCAGCCACATCAAACCCGGCACCACCGTCCAGCGAGTCTGCCCCGGCCCCACCGGCCAGCGTGTCGTCACCATCGCCGCCGAACAGCGTGTCGGTGTTGCCCCCGCCGGACAGAACGTCATTGCCGGTTCCGCCAAAAAGCGTGTCATCGGTATTTGCGCCGATGATCGTGTCATTCCCGGCATCGCCATAAAGCGCATCGCCAAAGGTCGGGTCCTCGTCCAGCGTGGTGATCAGATCATTCCCGTCACCGCCATAGACCGTGTCATCCGCCTGACGCACCGTGATCGTGTCATTGCCGAGTCCGCCGAAGACAAGGTCATTGTCACCGGTGCCCTGGCCAGACCCCGTAAACACATCATTTCCGTCGCCCAGATCGACCGTGTCCGCCCCGCCGCCAGTCGTGTTGCCGGTAAACTCATCGGTGACAGTGTCATCCCCGGCACCTGCATTCAGGCTATCATTCCCGTAACCGCCTGCCAGCGTATCGGCACCGTCGCCACCAGAAAGCGTATCATTGCCGTCACCGCCCTCAAGGCTGTCATTGCCCAGATCGCCGGAAAGGCTGTCATCGCCCACGCCGCCAAACAGCCGGTCATCCCCATCGCCCCCGGCCAGCGTGTCTGCCCCGGCTTCACCCAGAAGGCTGTCATTGTCGGCCCCGCCGAACAGGCGGTCATTGCCATCTCCACCGGCCAAGGTATCGGCCCCGGCATCCCCCAGCAGGCTGTCATTGCCTATGCCGCCAACGAGGGAATCCGCACCACCACCACCGGAGAGGGTGTCATCGCCATCCTCGCCCTGCAGCGTGTCATTGCCCAGATCGCCTGACAGGTTGTCATTTCCGGTGCCGCCGAAAAGCTGGTCATTGTCATCGCCGCCGGCCAACGAGTCATTGCCATCGCCCCCGGAAAGGAGGTCATTCCCCGCCCCGCCGGACAAAGTATCATTCCCGCCTGCCTCTGCTGCTACGGCCAGCGGTTGGGTGTTCACCATGTATTCGTAGAACAGCCCGGCGGTCGAGTTGGTATTCGTGCCGGACGCAACGATCGCCAGAGACGTGTAGGGGATGGTGATGGTCAGCGTGCCGATGGTTGTCGGGTTGGACGACGTGCTGCCAGCGGCCCGCCCTATCTGGCCAGCCCCGTTGATCGCATAGACGCCTGCGCCGTCGAAGGTGACGCTGCCATTGGCAATGGCTGTGTTCAGGTTGATCGTGACCCCGTCGATACGGATCGTGGCAAGCTCTGTCGTATCCAACCCGTTTAGGCGGATCTGCCCACCCGCGATCTGCGATGATGCCGTATGGGTGTGCGTTTCGTTGGAATCGCCGTTGCCGATGCGAAAGCCTGTCAGGGTGCCGTTGTTGCCCGCCGTGCCGCTGACGCTGGAGGTAAGGTCATTCTCGTTGGATACGGACTGGACCGAAAAGTTCGGCCGACCGCCCGCTCCCGTAACCGCGACAGTAGGTCCCAGGACCTCGAAATAGGTCGGCGTGTAGGTGATCGCCGCCCCGCCCACGCCGCCCGTGATGACGTCATCCCCGGCGCCGCCCTCCAGGCTGTCATTGCCGGACCCGCCATCGATGATGTCGTTCCCGATGCCACCATCCACCGTGTCCGATCCGTATCCGCCCTGGATCGAATCCGCCCCGTCGCCCCCGAAGACAACATCATTGCCCAGCCCCGCGATGACCGTATCGTTCCCCGCGCCCGCGCGGATGTAATCGCCATCCCCGCTTGTGCCGCCAAAGCCCGTCGCATCCCCGGCATCCACGCGGTCGCCATTCGGATCGCCCGTATAGGCCGCGTTGATCAGGTCATTGCCCGCCGTGCCGTCGACGATCCCGTCGCCAACAAAGGTGCTGCCGCCTTCAAAGCCAAGACCATAGACACCGACCGGCGCATTGGTATCGAAATCATTCGTGGAATAGGTCGACAGAAGCGCCGGATCGCCCGACCCCTCCAGCAGGACCTGCGTCACACCGTTCGACAAGCCAGTGGTGGCATGGCCGGTATAACCGTTTGTATAACCGATGTTTTGGTAGATGTATTCAACCGCGAAATCGCCGCCACCCGTTGCCGTGATGACAACCTGAAAGCTGTTCGTGCCAGGGCCGGTAAAAGCCGCGACATTCAACCATGTGACGGTGATCTTGCCCGTGGTCGGATCAAGATCCCAATAGATCTCCCCGCCTTTGTTGATATCCGCATCCGTCCAGAACGGCGCCAGCGAGGGCTGGCCCAGCGATAGCAAAGAGGTCGGCGTATACGCGGTCACCCCAGAGGCAAAGGTGATCAAACCGTTCGAACTGATGAACATCGACGTGTAGCTGGTGCCGTTGATGTTCATCCCACCGGCCCCAAAGACCGAAGTGACGTTCACATTCACAAAGCCATCGTCGAGGTTGCCGGAAACAGTAGATGTGCGGAAGGACTGCTCCCCATAGCCCGCCGCACCACCCAGCCCTGAAATCATCGTTGCCATCTGACCGAGCCCGCCTCTACCTTCACGCCGCAGTCCCATCCGGGTTTGCAGCACGCGCTGTAGGAGCAGAGGCACCGGCCCCTACCCCTTTTGCCGATGTTAATGTCTGTTAATTTTGGGAAAATTGCGGCGACAATCCGCCAGATCATGGCCAGACGGTCCTTATCCGGGGTCAGGCGGCATGGCACTGTCACGGCATGGCCCGGAGCACCGCTGGCGCGACACGCGTGATCTGTGCTGCGGCGGGCCAATGCAGCATCTTCCAACACTTCAGGCCATACGAGCCTAAAGCGATGGCCTTTCTGCTCGAACGGCCCGAACCGGAGGTTCGCCACGAAGCACCTGCCGGGAGCCCGTTCAGGCCCCCGCCATCAACCTGTCGGACAGCACAACCACCCCCATCGCCTGCGCCAGAGGGTTGATAGCTTGGGCACGGGCATCTTCAGGTGATGTCGATAATGCTGCAAGGCTGGCTTGCAGCCCGTCAATCTGACTGCCAATCCAGGTTTCGGCCAAAGGGGATCTCTTCCCGAAATGTTGACCGCCATGAATCGTTTCAGTGCCCTATATTCCAAGGAAATGGAGCAACGCACATGAACCAACCAAGCCGCCGGACCTTTCTTATTGCCCTGCCCGCGCTTGCCTTGGCGTCCCCGGTGTTCGCCCAACCACAGCCGTCCATCCATGTGGTCAAGGATCCGGGCTGCCCCTGCTGCATTGCCTGGATCGGTCATCTGCGCGACAACGGCTTCGCGGTCAGCTTCGAAGAGCGCAGCGTCGAGGATCTGGCCGCCTTCAAACGCGAGCAAGGCATCCCTGATGCGCTCGTGTCCTGCCACACCGCAACAGTTGGTGGCTACACCATCGAAGGCCACGTACCCGCCGATGATATCCGCCGACTGCTGGCCGAAGCGCCCGATGCCATAGGCCTTTCGGTGCCCGGCATGCCCTATGGCTCACCCGGAATGGGGCCGGAAACCGAACGTGAGGCGTATGAGGTCATCCTCATCGGGAGGGACGGCCTTGCCACGACCTTCTCGCGGTACGAAGCGGCCTGATCCCATGGGCAAGTCTGGCGAAGTAACACGGGCAGGTGTGACGCACACCCGCCCGCCTGCAGGTCCTACTGGCCTTTGGCGGCGAGCCAGGCCTTCATCTGCGCGATCTCGGTCTCCTGCGCCGCGATCACGGCTTCGGCCAAAGCGCGGATTTCGGGATCGGTGCCGAATTCCAGTTGCACCTTGGCCATCGCCACAGCCGCCTCGTGGTGCGGGATCATGCCCTTGACGAAATCCACATCGGCATCGCCGGTATAGGGGATCATCATGTCGGCCATCATCTTGTCCATCGCCGCAGCATAGGCCTGCACCGCCGGATTGTCGGCCAGTTCAGCCGGGATCATTGCGGCATGGTTCATCATGCCCATCCCCTCCATCCCGGCCATGCCGGAATGATCCATGGTGGAATGATCCATGCCCTCCATCGTCGTCTCCGCAAAGGCCAGCCCGCCAACGATTGCGATTGCGCCGAAGGCCAGCGCGAGGTTCCGCTTTTTCATCATCATATTCCTTGTCTTGGTGTTTGGTTACGCTGGCGCAAAGCCGGCATCGGTCAGCACTGCCGCCAACTGCTCACGCGGGGCGGTCGTGGTCACTTCGACCAGGCGGGTTTCGGGGAAGGCCTTCACTTCAGCCGTCGGATCGACAGACTGGATGGCCTTGGTGACACCGCGCGCGCAGCCGCCGCAGGTCATGGTCTCGATATGGAACTGCATGAGTGCCTCCTTCTGGGTTTCGCCTCATGCCAAGACACATAAGGTTTCCAACGGTTGTAAGGTCAAGAGCACAAGACCGTGATCTTCTTCTTTCACCAAACCCCTTGACCTTACCATGATGGGAAGGCCTATCTCGGTCAGCGGAACAGAGTCGAAAAGGTGGTCCGCCATGAATATCAGCCCCAAAACCATGCAGCCCGACTTGGCTGCGACGGTCGTCCTCGATGTTGAGGGAATGACCTGCGCCTCCTGCGTAGGGCGGGTGGAGCGTGCCTTGAAGGCTGTCCCGGGCGTCAAGACCGCTTCGGTCAACCTTGCCACGGAACGGGCCGAAGTCACCGGTCTTGGGCTGGACAGGGCATCACTGGTCAAGGCGGTCACGGATGTTGGCTACGATGTCGACTCTCCCCCGATCGACCTGTCAATCGAAGGGATGACCTGTGCCTCCTGCGTCGCGCGGGTGGAACATGCGCTGAAAGCGGTGCCGGGTGTCACCGATGCCACTGTCAATCTTGCAACCGAGCGGGCGCATGTGACCGGCCTTGCCGACGCGGCGGCCCTGATCCGGGCCATCGAGGGGGCAGGCTATGACGCGCGGCTTGCGGCATCGGCCGCTGACGAAACCGACACGACAGCAGACCGGAAGGCCGCCGAGGAAACCACCCTCAAGCGTGATATGTGGATTTCGGCGGCGCTGTCCCTGCCGGTCTTTGTGCTGGAAATGGGCTCGCATCTCTTCAGCTGGATGCACATGGCGGTGATGAACACCCTCGGCATGCAGAACAGCTGGTATCTCCAATTCGCCCTGACCACGGCCGCCTTGCTGGGCCCCGGTCGGCGGTTCTTCCTCAAGGGCTTCCCCGCTCTCGCGCGACTTGCCCCTGACATGAACAGCCTCGTCGCGGTCGGCACCTCGGCGGCCTACGGCTATTCGCTGGTGGCGACCTTTGCGCCCGGCCTGCTGCCTGCCGGCACGATCAACGTGTATTTCGAGGCAGCAGCCGTGATCGTGACGCTGATCCTGCTTGGCCGCTATCTCGAAGCCCGCGCCAAGGGCCGCACGTCCGAGGCGATCCGGCGTCTGGTCGGCCTGCAGGCCAAGACCGCCCGCGTGATCCGCGATGGCGCGGTCGCCGAAGTGCCCATCGCCGACGTGCGCCCCGGTGACCTGGTCGAGGTCCGCCCCGGTGAGCGGGTTCCCGTGGATGGCGCGGTGACCGAAGGCACCAGCTGGATCGACGAAAGCATGATCTCGGGCGAACCCTTGCCGGTAGAGAAAACCCAAGGCAGCCCCGTCACCGGCGGCACGGTCAACCAGACCGGGGCCTTCACCTTCCGCGCCTCGGCAGTGGGCGAGGCCACGATGCTGGCGCAGATCATCCGCATGGTCGAAGCCGCGCAGGGCGGCAAGCTGCCCATTCAGGCCTTGGTGGACAAGATCACCATGTGGTTCGTCCCGGTCGTGATGGCCATGGCTGCGCTGACCTTTGCCGTCTGGCTGATCTTTGGCCCTGATCCGGCGCTGACCTTCGGCCTTGTCAACGCGGTCGCCGTCCTGATCATCGCCTGCCCCTGTGCGATGGGCCTTGCCACGCCGACCTCGATCATGGTCGGCACCGGGCGGGGGGCGGAACTTGGCGTTCTGTTCCGCAAGGGCGAGGCGTTGCAGGCCCTGCAAGACGTCCGCGTTGTGGCGTTTGACAAGACCGGGACGCTGACCATGGGCAAGCCCAGCCTGACCGACCTCCAGCTTGCGCCAGGATTTGACCGTGCACCCGTGCTGGCGGCCGTTGCCGCGGTCGAGGCAAAATCCGAACACCCCATCGCCCGCGCCATCGTAGAAGCGGCCGTTGCAGAGGGGCTTGCCCTGCCAGAGGTGACCGAATTCGCCTCCCAGACAGGCTACGGCGTGCAGGCGCTGGCGGGCGGCACACGGGTCGAAATCGGCGCGGATCGCTACATGGCCAAGCTGGGGCTGGACGTGCTCCCCTTTGCCGACATTGCGGTGCGGCTGGCCGATGAGGGCAAGTCACCGCTTTACGCTGCCATCGACGGCAAGCTGGCCGCGATCCTTGCCGTGGCCGATCAGGTTAAGGAAACCACCCCGCAAGCCATCCGCGCCTTGCATGCGCTTGGCCTGAAGGTCGCGATGATCACCGGCGACAACGCACGCACCGCGCAGGCCATCGCCCGCCAGTTGGGCATCGACGAGGTGGTGGCCGAGGTGCTGCCCGATGGCAAGGTGGCAGCGGTAAACCGCCTCAAGACGCTTGGCCCGCTCGCCTATGTGGGCGACGGCATCAACGACGCCCCGGCGCTGGCCACGGCGGATGTGGGCCTCGCCGTCGGCACCGGCACCGATATCGCCATCGAGGCGGCGGATGTCGTGCTCATGACCGGAAGGTTGACCGCCGTGTCAGACGCCATCGCCCTCTCCAAGGCCACGATGCGCAATATCCGGCAGAACCTCTTCTGGGCCTTTGCCTATAATGCAGCCCTGATCCCGGTGGCGGCAGGCGTCTTGTGGCCCTCTTTCGGCATCCTCCTGTCGCCGGTCTTTGCCGCAGGGGCCATGGCCCTGTCGTCGGTATTCGTCCTTGGCAACGCGCTGCGTCTGCGGCGCTACGTCCCCACACCCGTCTGAAGGACCCCAACCCATGAACATCGGTGAAGCAGCCAAAGCCTCGGGCGTGTCGGCCAAGATGATCCGCTACTACGAATCCACCGGGCTGATCCCGGCCGCAGGACGAACCGGGTCAGGCTACCGCGTCTATTCCGACACTGAGGTGCAAATGCTGCGCTTCATCCGCCGGTCACGCGACCTCGGCTTTCCGGTCGAAAAGATCGAGGAACTGCTGGCGCTCTGGCGCGACCGTTCCCGCCACAGCGCCGACGTCAAGCATCTGGCGCAAGAACAGATCGACGGCCTGGAACGCAAGATCGCCGAGATGCAGGCGATGAAAGAGACATTGCAGCACCTCGCCGACGCCTGTTGCGGCGACCACCGGCCGGATTGTCCCATCCTCGCCGATCTTGGCAATGGGCCAAGCCAGCCGGGGTTGGCTCGCAAAGCATCACCTGCGACAGGGTCCACCCGCCTGACATCGTAACCGATCACAGCGCCGTCATGCTGCCCCTGAAGCTGCTGACCGGCAAATTCCACGCAGGGGATCGCGGTCCAATCGAACAGTCCGCCCTTCCCGCGCATATCGGCCATCAGCCCACCGCGTGCATCACCGCCGATGTGGCTGGCACCCGGGGAATTGCCCTCCTCCCAGATCAGACCGGAACCGGTTGACCAGTCATCAACGGGCGTACGGGTTGCAGCACCGTGCGCAGCAGCCGGTTCGGGCTTTCCAGAAAAGCGCGAAACAGGCCTTCCTCCTGCGGATTCGGAAAGACCACGCGCCCATCGCGGATCTCGACAGAACCAGACCGGAGCACGGACCCCATATCTCCCACTGGAAATGGTGCCCGTACCAGAGTCTGGATTTCGCGCACATATTGCCGCGCAGAAGGGGCGAGACCCTCCAGTTCACACGTGATGACCGCCTCCAGCGTCAGGCCGTCCTCCATGAACCGGTCCGCCCGCAGCTTGGCCATATTCGCGCGAATCCTCTGGCGTGGATAAAGCCGGGACATATGCGCCACCACCATATTCCCGGTCCCGCACCCATCCCAGACTGCTTCCGGAAGGTGGAAGTTGTGATTGCTCATGCCATCCCAATGCAGTTCCGCCGACAGTACGGGCTTGCCGCTTCTAACGGCGGCCAAAAGTGGACGGCGCTGCTCGTTCAGCCAAAGCCGGGTTCGGAAGCCCTCCACATTGTCCAGCCACAACCCCGGAATGACCAACTCTTCCTTTGCCAGAAGATTGGCCAAAAGCCCCCTGCCCGACAGGCATTCACCGGTCTCGGTGAACCAGTAGAGAAACTCATCCGTGTCAATAAAGGTAAAGTACCGCGTAGACGCGCGCAGCGCCGCATAGAGTTCCGGCATCTCCTGTGGGCGGTGAAGGCTGTTCACATAGGCTGCATATCCCACGACCAGCACCCGATCCGCGATGCTTGAATAGTACTCCAGAACCTCGGGCGCCGTGGAGCCGTTGTCGAAGATGACCAGCCCTTCATCCCCGACGATGCGGCGATGATGCGAGACCCAGTCCTTCAGGAAATCCGTCTCGTCCTTGGTCTTCAGGATGATGCGGAACGCCCGCGGATCGTCCCGCAGCCGCGCCGCTACCTCGGCTTTGTCTGTTTCCCATGTCAGCATGCGACTTTCCCCTCCCCAGACTTCGAAACCCATGCATCCAGTTCGGCCAGCACGGTTGTGACCCGCGCCTCCCATGTAATCCCGTCCAGCACCCTGCGGTACTTTGCCTGCTCCGTCCTGCCACCTCTTGGTCCGTCCTCCAGCGCGGCACGTATCGCTGCGGCAAATCCCGCCGTGTCCGATGCAAAGCGGATGAAGGGCAGCAGTTCCGCATCGATATTCTCTACCTCGGTCGAGATGATGGGACATCCTGCCGCAAAATAGTTGTATATCTTCAATGGGTTCATGCTCTTTGACAGGGCATTGTGCAAATGGGGCACCAACGCCACATCCAGCGCCCGCATACAGGGATGCACCTGCTCATAGGGAACAACGCCCGTGAAGGTGACATTCGCAAGCTTCTCCAGCGCGTCCGTATCCCCTTCTCGTGCGCCACCGCCGATGATGACGAAATGCACATCCGGCATCGCCGTCGCTGTGGCATGCAAAAGCGCCCAGTCGATCCGGTCGCGCAGATTGCCAATATAGCCAGCCAAGGGTCGCCGCAGGTCTTTCAGGATGTCCGGCACCGGCCCCTCGGTCGCGATGCGCTCGGTCCCGTTCGGCACCACCCGGATGTCACGGGCCAACGCCGCAAAGGCATCTGCCTGCGGTGCGCAATTGGTGAAGGTCAGGTCGAAAAGAGGCAGCGTCTCGTCATAACTGGCGGTGATCCGTTTGCGATAGGCCTCAGCCATGCCAAAGTTCCGCTGATCGTCGATCAAGTCGCCTATGACCCCCCGAAAGGGGATACGCCGTGCAATGGCCGGAAAGTCAAAAACCACCGGACAGACCCAGGCAAAGGCCCGCGCCGGATCGATCCCTGCCCGCGTCATCTGCGCCTCGACCCATGCCGGATAGTCCGCCATCGACGCCCCAACCTCTGGCAGAAGCGCCCTGCCGCCCTTGCGATCCCAAAGATAGGTGCGCCGCAACAGGGTGCTGCTGTCACGCAGCCCGTATTGATTGGCGATTACGTTTTGCAACACAATCGTCGAGGCCGACCCGCCACCGGGCGCAGTCAGCCGCGCAAGATCATTCACCTCCATCGGCGCATCGATCTGCAACACTCTCCCGACACGCCCCGACTTCAGAAGATACTGCATCATCATGTCGGACCGGCGCCCGTAGATGCCGCTGTCATTCTGTTTCCAGAACATCACGATATCAAACTGCTCCGGTGCTGCTTTGCCAACACGGCTGCGCCGTGATGCGCCCTTGCCCGTCGGCGGATCGGATGGTTGGGCAAGGCTTTCTGCATGGGCTTTGGCCGCGATCTCGATCAACCGCCGGAATGAGGCAGGCAGCTCCCACCCCGCAGCCTCTGCCCGCGTAATGGCAAGCTCCAGCCGTTCGCGGTTCACCCGATAGCCCAGTTCCTGCTCGAACGCCTCGCGCACCGCGCGCCTCTCCCGCGACGCCCCGGCCTGGTCCCGCTGCTGCTGTAACGCAACAAGACGCGAACCAAGATCTGCTGGCGCGACGACCGTCACCATCCCCTGCAGCGCAAGATCGCGCAAGGGCGGCACATCCGTCACAAGGATGGGCAACCCAAAGGCGCTGGCATCCGAAATCTTTGCGGGAATCTGATACTGCGAAATCGGATGCGCCGGATCTTGCAGCAGCACCACTGCATCCGCCGCCACGATCTGCGCAGGCAGTTCCTCGAACGCGCAATCAGGATGGTAGACGATCCGCGCGCCGCTGTGCCGATCCATTTCCGCCCGGATGCGCCGGTCGGTGATCGTGCCAACCAGATGCAGAACGAACCGCTTGTCAGGCAAGGCAGCAAGCGTTCTTGCAATGTCGAAAACGCCTTTATGCGCCCGTGCCGTCCCCACGAAGACCAAAGCGAAATCCTCATCGGTCATCCCCATCCGTGCCCGCTCTGCCGCGCGGTCAAAACGGTCTGGGTGGAAGGCCGCCTCGTCGCGGGCATGGCGGACAAGGATACCCCCGAACCGGTTGCGAAGGGCGATATTGGAAACGATCAGCGAATCCGCATCGGCGATGACGCCATCCGCCACCCGCGTCGCCAGCTCGCCATAAGGCTCGCGAAGGGCCTCAAGTCCCGCCGCTTCAAGGGCCTCCAGCGGTGCCCCGCTTTCATCCGGGAAAAAGGACAGCTCGAAATCATCGACGTCCAGAACCAGCGGGCAACCGCAACGTTCCTTGATCAGCGCCGCCAAAAGCAGCGATGGCAGTCGCGGCTTGCAGGCAACGACAAGATCGTAATCTGCGGCCGAGGCAAAGGCCATCGCAGCAGGCCAGTAATCGGCGAAGTCCGAACAGGCAAAGCCCCGCACCTTGCGATCACTGTCCGCGATCGGGCCCCAAACCCTGCCACCAAACCGCGACCAGATCGGACCGACCAGTTCCACATCCCAATCCCGCTCCAACAGGTCATAGATCACCATCGCCCGCCCCACGGGGTTGTGCCCCAGATCCCAGGCGATGACGGCGGCCTTCTTCCGCTTACCTACGCCCCGCGCCCCAACTGGTGCCCCGATTGGCACCCCGACTGGCGCACTTCGTGGCACGGCGACGGGCGGGATTGGCACCACCGACGGCAAGACCTTGTTCGGGTTGGGCCCGTTCGGGGCAGAGTCAGCACGTTGCGGTGCCTTCGTCTCGCGCAGGTCCAGCCATTCCGCCACGCCCCACTTCCGCGCGATGAACTCCCGCTCACCGTCCGTCACTCCACGCGGCAGAAATTCCACCACATAACCCCGCTGCGCCATCGGCCCGAAGTCCCGCGCATCGGTCAGGAAAACAGGGCGCAGCGCCTCGCCCCGCCTTTGCCTCTGTTCGACAAGGCCCACCGCCGCCTCAAGATCAGCGGCGGACAGTCCCGTCACGTCGCAGGCCAGAACCGCGCACGCCTCAAGGCCAAGTGTCAGCGCCGCATGTCCCACCGGTGGAACCAAAGGCCTAGCCGGCAATCCATCCCCCGGATGCAGCACGCGAAGCCCCTCGGCAGGCCGCTTCTCCCATGCAAGTTTCGGCCCGAGCGTGACCACCCGCGCCGCCTGCCCTGCACCACGCTGCACCAACGTCTGCAACGCGCGGTTCGCCCGATGCGTCTGTTCCGCACGGGCCAAAAGATCGAAAACCTGCGTCATGCCCGCCCCCTCATTCCGCCGCCATTGCCGCGGGCCGCGCCAGTCCCAGCATGTCCAGAAGCGCACGCGCCGCCTGCTCTGCCCCATTCCCCTGGTTCAGCGTGGCACAGCGATCTTGCAGGTAGCGCCGCGCCCGATCCTGCAGCATCAGTCGCACCAGATCCGGCAAATCATGCAGGTCATGTTCCGAAATCTCGAACGCCGCCGCATTGTCCTGTGCAAACCGCGCCCGCGCATATTGGTCATCCATCCCCGGCTGGCGATTGGCGACAAAGATTGTCGGCACGGAAAATCCGATCATCTCGTGAAAGGCATTGTATCCCGCTGCCGAGATGCAGAAATCGAAGGCGCGAATATACTGGCTCAGAGGAAATCCGCGCAGAACCGTCACATCCGGCCACAGCGTAAGCGGCAAGGTTCCATTCGCCCACTCCGCAACGCAGATCTGCAAACGCGGCTGCCCCCGCAGCACCCCGATCATCTGATCCAGCAAAGCCAGCAGATCCCGCTGATAGCCTGACCCAAGTTGCACAAGCACCGCCGGCCGCAACGGGTCCAGCCCGATCTCCGCCGCCGCAGCCTCACGCGTCAGAAGGTCAGCTGGCGTCAACAGCCGGATCGGGTTGACGCAAAGCGCTTCGTCGCGCAATGCCGCCGTGATGCCCTTGTCATAACTCGCCGCCAATTCGCCGGGTTCGATCACCAGATCGCACCACCGCGCGTTGCGCATCGTGTCCGATACGCTCTCGCCCCACATGCCGCGCCGCATCCAGACCAAACGGCAATCCCGCCGCGCCGCAACGGCGCGGATCAAACCGTCTGATGGGTGGTTGCCATCATAGACGAGCATCGCCGGATCATACCGATCCAGCAGCCGCTCCAGATGCGCCGCAAACCATTCGTCCCAAAGCGTGAAATCACCCCCAACGGCACCGGGCGACGGGAGGTAATCCACGGGATAGCCAAAGGATTCAACGATGCCAACGGCTTGCGCCTGCGTTGCAAAGGCCACAGGCACCGCCGCCCCAACCTGCCGCGCCACAGCAAGCAACCGCGTCAGATGGCCGATCCCCACCCCATTGGAAGACAGAAACAGGATCGGACGCTGGGCCTCCGACGCCGCGACAACCACGCGGGCATCCGGTGCCAGCCGCAGAACCGGCGCCGATTGGCAGGCCCGCAGGAAGGCGGCGTCCCGCGTCGCGCCCCCGCCATCAAGCGCAAGACTCAATCCCGCCATCAGATCGCGATTGTAGACCAGACCCACCCCATAGCGTGGCAGAAGCGATGGATGCGCCACGACCTTCCGGCCCGAAGCAAGCATCGCGGCCACCAACGTGTCCGCAGGCTGCCGCACCATAAGAACCGAGATGGCCGTAACGATCCGATCAAGCGAAACAGGGATATTATCCAGCCGAACATGCTCTGCCCCCGCCGCATCGGTCACCGGATCGGCGCCGATCCACCCCACAGCCATGCGTCGCGCCTTCGCCGCCGGTTCAAAGGCCTCCGCCACCGGAAACCATGTCGGGCCGACCGGCCGCATCGCCCTACGCATACTGCGCCGCAGCCCATCCGTCACCGGATGCCACACTTGCCGCACCGCCGACGGTAGCCCAAGGTCCACCGTCGCATCCCGCGCAGAATGGCAGATGACGGCCACCTCCTCCAGCCCATCCCACGGCAGGCCCAACCTTCGCAACACCACCGAACCCGGCGCATGCAGGATCATGCGTCGCGCCCCTGCTCCGCCGTCCTCGGCAATGATCCACTCGGCCAGGCCGCGGCGCAGGCAGGTTCGTATCTCCGGGGCAAGGGTCCGCTCCGCCAAGTCGGCCCCTGTGTGCAGCAGCGCCACCCGCGATCCGCGCCCGGCCAAGGCCCGCACCTCTTGCGCCAGACGGCACCCGATATCGCCCGTCACCGCGAAATCCGCAGCCAACACGATATCAACGCGGGAAACAGCACTCATGGATGCAAGACTCCGAAAGCAAAATACAGATGGGGTAACGGCTGGCCGCAAAGGGAGCCGACGGGTAAGTCGCCGTCCATGCCGAACGAAATTGCCACCCCGGCAAGCATCCAGCGACCAGCGCCACTCAGGCCGCTGATCGCAGGTTGGGATTTCCGTTTCAGCCGCGATAGTGGTTGTGCGGATTGCCCTTGCCAGGATTGTTCGGTCCCCCGGCCGCCTTCGGATTTTGGGATTTCTCAAAGCCCTTCGACTTCGATTCGAATTCGCGTTCGTGACGCGATCCGCTATCGCGTCCATCGGGCTTTCCACCGCCTTTTGGACCGGCCTCCGAAACCCCGGCAGCGGCCAACGAAAGCCCCGTAGCAAGCGCGATCACGCGCATCAGTTCATGACGATCCATCATTCCTCTCCTTGGGTTGTGCGGTCTATCGGTACTGGTTACGGCACAGCCTTCACAAAACGCGAACTCGCCTTAAGGGAGAGTGACATGCGCTCCTTGTGTCTCAGGCCGAGGGATACTTTGGAATGCGGCGGCACTGTGGCCATTTCCGGCCCAAAGATGGGGCGCCACATTTTGCACTGAAAACTTGCGCCCCCTCGCCCTCTACATGCCTCATAAAAGGCAGGGAATCGTCGCCAGACCTTGAAAGGGCAGGCAAGTAAGGCAGAACCTGCCCGACTTCGCCTAATTCCATCCCTCACAGAATCAGTCGCAAAAGCGTCGAGGCCGGCGATTCTAGGGTGTTGAGGAGACGCTTCTCACCAGGATCGCACATGCGGGGAACCTGCTGGCGTGACTCCGTTTGCAACCTAAGATTGTTTTTTCGTCTGGGAAGCGCGTCTCGCGCGTCATCTCTAGAACGACGCCCGGCACGGCCAGCGCCCCCCGGGCGCGCATGGCACCGGTCCATTCCTTTGCGATCTGGCCGGTCATGCGCGATATGCCGCCCGCTGTCGCGGACTGCGCTACTCCCCGATCCTTGGACAGTTTTCCGTCTGATTCAAGCTACTGCCTGCACCTGCTGATCGGTTTGGGTTGCGTTGAAGTAGACCACGGCGGGCGGTTGTCCGCCATGGGCGGCGTGGGGCCGCTGGTGGTTGTAGAAAGTGATCCAGGCCCCAATGCCCGCCTTGGCCTGCGATCCGGTTTCCCAGGCGTGCAGGTCGACGCATTCATACTTCAGGGATCGCCAGAGGCGCTCGATGAAGATGTTGTCCAAGCACCGGCCCTTGCCATCCATCGAGATCCGGGTGCCAACCCGTTTCAGCCGGTCGGTCCATGCCCGCGATCTGATCGCGGCCTGGGTGACAGACTATAACACCACGCGGCCTCACTCAGCCCTTGGCTATCAAACCCCCGCAGGCTTCGCCGTGCGCCTGACCACCGCAATCGCCCGACCCGCTCCATGCGATGAAAGTTCCGCGCGCCGGGCAATTGCTCAAACCGCGCCAACAGGCGTAAATGACCACCGGGCTCCAGTCGTGGCCGGATGAAAGGCCAGTGGCAGGTCAGATCGAGCGTGTTGCTGTGCGGTGGGAGGACGGTCAGGCTGTTGTGGTTTTGGACGGGGCTCTGACTGCGTTGGTTGGCTTGGCTACGAACGCCAAAGGCCCAGCGTTAGCTGGGCCTTTTGGCAGTTCGGTGAAGTTGGTTGCGGGGGCAGGATTTGAACCTGCGGCCTTCAGGTTATGAGCCTGACGAGCTACCGGGCTGCTCCACCCCGCGTCCGTTGTGGTCCCGAGGGCTT
>CALRPT020000031.1:0-15162 GCA_943370085.1 Variovorax paradoxus
CCTGATGGCGCCCTCCCCTCCCCCGCCTTCGGGGGAGGGGCCGGGGGAGGGGGTTCGCCTCAGAAAGGACAGGCGGCGGAAAACTCCACCCATCCCCCGCCCGTCGGATGATGCAGCCCCAACCGCTCTGCATGCAGCATCAACCGGGGGTAATTGCGCGCCGCCCCTTCTGCATAGATCGGATCGCCCAGGATCGGATGGCCAAGGCTGAGCATATGAACCCGCAACTGATGGCTGCGCCCGGTTTTGGGATACATCCGCACCCGCGTCTCGCCCTCGCCCCGCGCGATGACCTCCCACTCCGTCAGCGCAGGGCGCCCGTGTTCGTGATCGACCTTCTGCCGCGGCCGATACTCCCAATCGGCGCAGAGCGGCAGGTCCACGCGGCCCTGATCCTCGGCCATCACGCCCGCCACCCGCGCGACATAGGCCTTCTTCGCCCGCCGCTTTTCGAATTCCTGCCCCAGATAGCCCTGCGCCGCCTTGTCCCGCGCAAAGATCATCACGCCCGACGTGTCGCAATCCAGCCGATGCACCAAGAGCGCGCCGGGGCGAAACGCCTCCAGCCGCGTCATCAGGCAATCGTCGCGCCCTTCCAGCTTGCCGGGAACCGACAACAGCCCTGACGGCTTGTCCACCACAATGATCCGGTCATCCTCATGCAGGATCACCGGGTCGCCCGAAGGCGGGTCATAGGTGAAATCGGCCAGCAGGCTCACACCACCCGATGCCCCGCTTCGCGTAAAGCGCCCGCCAGCGCCGCGATATGCGCAGGCCCCACCTCACAACAGCCGCCCACGATCGTGGCGCCCTGCGCCACCCATCCCATCGCAAACGCAACATAGCGCTCCGGCGAAAGATCATGCCGCGCGCAATAGGCGGGCGCGCTGCCATCTTCGGGCAAGGGCAGGTGCGAGATTTCCGAGAACCCGTTGGCATAGGCCCCGAAAGGCAGGCCCAGCGCCTTCAATTCGCCCATTGCCGCCGACATCGCCTCGGGCATGGAGCAATTGGCAAGCACCGCCGCCGCCGGCGCAGCCTTCAGAACCTCGGCCAGCCCCGCCACGGATTCCCCCGACCGCAACCGCGTGCCATCCCGGTCATCCACCGACACCGACAGCCAAACCGGCTTACCCGCCGCCTGCGCCCCGATCAGCGCACCCTTGGCAAGGTCCAGCGAAGACATCGTCTCGATCAGCACGACATCCACATGCGGTGCCATGATCCGCGCCTTTTCGGCATATTGCGCCGCCGACACCTCGACTGGCGGTGTCAGGTCGGGCCGGTAGCTTTCACCCAGCGGCCCCATCGACCCCGCGATGATCCCGCGCCCGGCCCGCGCCCGCGCCTCATGCGCCTCCATCAGCGCGCGCAGATGCAGGGCGTGGAACTGTGCATCCATGCCCACCCGCTCCAGCCGGTCATGCAGGATGTTATAGGTATTTGTGGTGGCCACCGACGCGCCCGCGGCAAAGTAATCATCATGGATCGCCGCCACCAACCCCGGATGGTCGATCATCACCCGTGTGGCCCAAAGCTGCGTCGGTTCATCCCCCGACCGCGCCACCAATTCCTGCCCCATTCCGCCATCCAGAAGCGTGATCTCGGCCATTCTGTGCGTTCCCTGTTCCTCATCACCTGCGCGCGGCATCGGTGAATTGCGTGTCAAACGCAAGCATGAAGCGCGCAATCCATCAGTTCCGCGTTTGGGCAACCCGCAGCAAAACGATACCCGTTGCCGCCTGACATGCGAAATCCGCATCCAGCCAGAAGCGTGGGCACACCAACGCCCAAGCTATCCCCAGCGTCACCCCCCGGGGGTCTTTGCGCCCCCCGGACCCCCCGCAGGATATTTGCATCAGAGAAGAGACTGCGCGCGATTGACAGAAGGATAAAGGTCAGTCTTTATGACCTTATCGGAGGCATCCCATGGATTATGACATCATTCCAGCCGCAGAGTTTGGCCAAAGCCTGCGCGCGGTCAGCGTCAACCTGCTGGTGCGCGATGTGCTGGCCGAGGTGGCCTTCCTGACGCAGGTCTTCGCGCTGACCGCCCATCGCAGCAGCGCCGATTTCGCCATCCTCGAGCATGCAGGCCAGCCGATCCAGCTGCATGCCGATCACACCTATGCCGCCCATCCCCTGCTGGGGCTGTTGCCCGAAACTCCGCCCCGCGGTGCTGGGATCGAATTGCGCCTGCACGAGGCGGATCCCGACCATGCCGCACGGGCGGCCGCGCAGTTTCCTGACGCGGTGATCCTGCAGCCACCAACCGACAAGCCCGCCCATGGCCTGCGCGAGGCGGTCATCCTTTGCCCCAACGGTTATGCCTGGGTGCCCAGCCGCCGTCTTTAGCCCCAGCCGGGGAATTGCGGCAGGCCATCGGTGATGTCGTAATGGCTGCCCTTTTCCGCGACAAAGATATGCGCGGCCAGCCTGCCCCCGGTCGGCCTGTCCACCGCCCCCGCCTCAACCGAAAAAGCACCATCCGCCGCGCGGAACAACAGGCTGCTGCCGCAGGCCTTGCAGAACCCACGAGCCCCTCCGCCCGCCGTGCGATACTCCGCCAGCCCCTCCGACGACAGCCACTCCACCCCCGCCTCCGCCACATCGAAAGAAGCGGAATAATGCCCCGAAAGGCTGCGGCACTGGTGGCAATGGCAGGCTATGATATCGCCCGCAGGTCCCGGCAGGGTAAACCGGCAAGCCCCGCAGAGGCAGGACGCCGTCAGCCGTTCCGGCGCAGGCCCCGCTTCAGGCGGCGGCCCCTCGGGCGCATAGTAATCGCCCGCATCCTCCGGATAGATATGCGCCTCAATCCTGATCGCCGTAGGCCCCTCCAAAGCCCCCGGCGAAAAGCTGATCGCGTGTTCGTCTGGCGTCCCCCAATTGAACACCGCATCCGCCTCGGGCAGCCAGAACAGCGTCGCCCCGCATTCCCCGCAAAACCCCCGCTGCGCCACGGGCGAGGACCGATACCACCGCAATCCCCGCCCTTCTGTCACGCGCCAGCGCGCCACGGGAACAGACGAAGCTGCCCAGAAATGCCCGCTCACCTTGCGGCATTGGCTGCAATGGCAGGCCAGTGCATCGCGGATCGGTCCCTCCAACTCGAACCGCACCGCCCCGCAATGGCAAGACCCCTGATGGGTTTGCGGCATCAGGCGGCGTCCCGAAAGACGTCGGCCAGCAGCGGCACGATCCAGGCCTCATCCGCCGGGGTAAAGGCCGCGGGCGTGTCGCTGTCCAGATCCAGCACCCCCAGCAGCACGCCCGCGCCGTTCCACACCGGCACAACCAGTTCCGACCGGGTCGAGGAGGAACAGGCGATGTGGTCGGCAAACGCCTCGACATCCGGCACGTTCAGCACGCGTCCACTCCGCGCCGCCGCCCCGCAAACCCCGCGCGAGAACGGGATGACCAGACAGCCATGCCCGCCCTGATAAGGCCCGATCTTGAGCAGTTCCGGCCCAACCACGCGGTAGAACCCTGTCCAGTCGGCAAAGGGGTGATGGTGGTGGATCTCGCACACCACCGTGGCCATCAGCGCGACGGTATCCGTCTCACCCGCGCACAGCGCGCGGATGCTGGCCGTGATCGCATCGTAATCCACCTGAGTGTCCAGCATCTCACTACCCCGCCGATCAATATCCAAGGGCGCAGCCATCCTTGCGGGGGTCAGATGCGCCCACCAGCACCCCATCGTCACCAATCAGAATGGCCTGACAGCCGCCGATCGGATCATGCGGGATCGACACGTCATGCCCCATCTCCGCCAGCCGCGCCCGGACCGCCTCGGTATAGCCGCGTTCCACCAGCATGCCATCGGCCCCGCTAAAGCAGCGCGGGGCGTCATTGGCATCCTGCGGTTCCATCCCGTAATCCACGAGGTTGGTCACGAACCGCGCGTGGCCACAGGGCTGATAGGCCCCGCCCATCACGCCAAAGGGCATGATCACCCGACCGTCCCGCTTCAGCATCCCCGGAATGATCGTGTGCATCGGCCGCTTGCCGGGTGCCGCCTCATTCGGGTGGCCCTCCTGCAACGAAAAGCCTGCGCCGCGGTTCTGGAAATTGATCCCGAACCTGGTCGACGCCAGCCCCGACCCGAACCCCCAGAAGATCGAATAGATCAGGCTCACCGCCATCCGGTCCTTGTCGACCACGGTGATATAGATCGTGTCCTTGTGCACCGCCTCGGTCAGCGGGGCCGCCGCCGGCATGGCGCGGTCCAGGTCGATCAGCGCGGCCAGTTTCGCAGCCGTCTCGGGCGCGAGCATATGCGCAAGCCGCGTGGTGTGATCCGGGTCCGCGATGAACCGGTTGCGCGCGTCATAGGCCAGCTTGGCCGCCTCGGCCTCGATATGCGCGCGTTCCGCACCGAACGGGTCCATCGAGGCCAGATCGAAATGCTTCAGGATGTTCAGCATCAGGATCGCCGTCGCGCCCTGCCCGTTCGGCGGGTGCTCGATCAGATCCACGCCCTTGTAGGTCCCGCTCACCGGATCGGTGTAATCGCAGGCCACTGCGGCGAAATCCTCCATGCTGTGCGACCCGCCCAGCGCGCGGAGCGAGGCGACCATGTCCTCGGCCACCTCGCCTTCGTAAAACCCTTTCCGCCCCTCTTTCGCGATCCGGCGCAGCACTTCGGCCTGCCCCGGCGCGCGGAAGATGGCCCCCGCCTTGGGGGCCGCGCCGTTCACCAGATAATGCTGCCGCGCCGCGCCCTGCAGATGCTGGGCATCCCCGGCCCAGTCGAACGCCACGCGGGGCGCGACCGGAACGCCTTCATCGGCATAGCGGATCGCGGGGGCCAGCACCGCATCCAGCCCCAGCTTGCCCCAATCCGCCGACAGGCGGCAGAACGCATCCACCGCACCGGGCAGGGTGACCGCCTCAATCCCGTGGATCGGCACCGCCGTCATTCCTTTTGCCCGCATCGCCGCCGCCGACAGGCCGCCCGGCGCGCGCCCGGACCCGTTCAGCGCGATCACATCCTCGCGCCCCGCCGGTTTGATCAGCACAAAGCAATCGCCACCGATCCCGGTCATCTGCGGCTCGCAGATCCCCAGCAGAACCGCGCCCGCGATGGCCGCATCCACGGCATTGCCGCCACGTTCCAGAACCTCGACCGCCACCTTGGCGGCCAGCGGGTGCGACGTCGCACACATTCCGTTCGCCGCATGAACGGGCGACCGGCCCGGCATCTGAAAATCGCGCATCTGGTTCCTCCTGCTGTCAGGCGAACCTAGGCCCCAAGCGGGGGGATGCCAAGATGTGGCGCGGTGGCAAAATGAACTGTCAGAGGCTGTCCTTGGATCGGGTCAACTCCGATCTGCCTGCTGTCATGGGGCAGGTTTCACCGCCCCATGACAGGCAGTCAACTGCAGCACCAAAGTGCCATCAGCCAAACACTGGTACTCAAACGCTGGCAAAAACGCACTGGAACTCAAACAATGGCACTCAAACATTGGCGCCCAAACACTGGCTCACAAGCACTCGTATCCAAACACTCGCACTCGACCTCCGCTATTCCACACCCGCCAGAGCCTTGCCCGAAACAAGGTCCGGGGTCCCATCCGAAGAACACCCGCTGCAAGACCCCGGCGCCGTGCTGGCAATGGGGGCAAAACCGCATGGCACCGGGGCGCAGCCGACAGCTGGCTACCTCAAGTACAACGGATGCCCTTCTGTTTCGTTTAACCCTGCGGTGTGCGGGTACGGCCCGCAAAGCCGACCGCCGACAGCTTCATGACCCTGCATCGGCGACAGCTTGTGTGACGGCATCCTCTGCCCTGACCCGCAGGGTCAGCACGTTGAACCCCGCCCAACGGCGCATTTCCAAACCTTCTGTCAGGGCCCGTATAAGCGGCCAGCCGAACCCTCCTTCGGCAGCCCCCGGCGGCATGACCGCCTGCAGACATTCCTTTGGCGGCACGCTATGCGCCCGGTCCAGAATGCGCCAGTCGCGCCCGCTGCGCCGTGGCCCCGGCACCAGCCCGATCCAGCCGGGACCGCCGCCATACCCATGTTCCACAACGTTGTTCAAAACCTCGGCCAGAACAAGAAGCGTGCATTCCCGCTCTTCCCCGGTCAGCTCGGCCAGTGCAGGGCCATGCTCCAGCGCGATCAACAGATCGCGCACGGCGGCCGGATCGGCCGCGATCACATGCCGGTCAGGCCGTCGCGCGCAATGCATCATCGACCCCGGCATGAATGGTAAACATCCGATCCATCCGCGTCAGCCGGAACACCCGTTCCACCGCGCCCGTCAACCCGGCCAGTTCCAGAACCTGCCCCGCCCGCAGGAAACGCTGTGCCGCCACCACAGCGCCCAGCCCGCTTGAATCCAGGAACCCGACGGCGGAAAGATCCAGCACCACCCGCGCGGCCCCACCTTCCAGGGCGGTTTTCATCCTGTCCTTGAACATCACGGCGGCCATCGCATCCAGCCGCGCCTCTGCGGGCCGCACCACCGTGACCGCACCCTCATCCCGAACCGCAAGTTCCATCCGGCATCCCCTTTCCAAGGTTTGCCGATACAAAAGCATCAAAGAATGAACAGCCCGTAAGCGCCGGAAAAATCCGTGCTCAGTTCATCTGGAACTGCAGCGGATAGCGCCCGTCCTCGAAATCGCCGAACAGATCGGGCAGGTCGGGATGGCCCACAGGTTCGCCCGTTTCATCGGGCAGCAGGTTCTGCTCAGACACATAAGCCACGTAATAGCTTTGGTCGTTTTCGGCCAGCAGGTGATAGAACGGCTGTTCCTTGGACGGTCGCGCCTCTTCGGGAATCGCGTCGTACCATTCCTCGGTATTGGAAAAGCGCGGATCGACATCAAAGATCACGCCGCGGAAGGGATGCTTCCGATGACGGACCACCTGCCCGATGTGATATTTCGCTGCCGCCGTGAACATGTCATTGCATCCCTTGAATTCATTTAATAATCGCTGGTGCGGCCTCTTGTCCATCCGGCAGGTGGACCAGCAAGGAAACAGTCTGTGAACCTTGTCCTTACAGTGCTGGAGATCGTGGCCCCTGTCGGTCTGCTCGGTCTGGTGGGTTTTGTCTGGGTTCGCGCCGGTTTTGAATACCGGCTGGAATTCATCACCCGCCTGTGCATGACGCTGTCGGTCCCCGCCCTTGTCTTCACCGCCCTGATGAAGACAGAGATCGACCCCGCCGCCCTGACCTCGGTCCTTTTTGCCGCCGCGCTTGCCTATGGCGTCCTGACGCTGGCCTTCTGGGGCATCACCACCGTGCTGGGCATCGACCGGCGCACCTATCTTGCCCCCCTGATCTTCGGCAATACCGGCAATGTCGGCCTGCCTCTGGCGCTGTTCGCCTTTGGCGAAACCGGACTTGGCTTTGCGGTCGTTATCTTCGCCGTGATGATCCTGTGGAGCTTTACCTTCGGCGTCTGGATGGTGGCAGGCGGCGGATCGCCCGCCCGCCTGCTGCGCGAACCCATCATGGTCGGTACGCTTCTGGGCGCGTTGTTCCTTTGGCAGGGCTGGCAAACCCCCGTCTGGCTGACCAATTCGCTGGATCTGATCGGCCAGATCGCGATTCCCCTGATGCTCATCACCCTTGGCGTCGCGGTGGCGCGGCTGAACGCTGGCCGCCTTGGCCGCGCGCTCTGGCTGTCCGTCCTGCGCGCGGCGGTCTGCCTTGCGGTGGCGCTTGGCGCGGGGCTTTTGTTCGGGCTGCCCCCGGTCGCTCTGGCAGTGCTGATCCTGCAGGTCACCACCCCGGTCGCCGTCACCTCTTACATGCTGGCCGAAAAATACGGCGCGGATGCCGAGTCGGTGGCGGGCCTTGTCATCGCCTCCACCCTGCTGTCGGTGATCACACTTCCGCTCACTCTCGCCTTTCTGATCTGACTCTGCGCGATCCGGCATTCCCCCCGCCCGGCTTTTGCCCTATCATTCCCGCAAAATAAGAAAGTGCGAGGGGCAAATGAGCAGACTTCTCCGCGCGTCGATCCTGTTGATGTTGTTGGCCTCTTGCGGGGGCGGCAACTATTCGGCGCCACGCAACCTGGACAACGCCTGTGCCATCGTGGCCGAGCGTCCGCAGTATTTTCGTGCCATGAAAGATACCGAACGGCGCTGGGGCATCCCGGTCCATGTCCAGATGGCGACTTTCCATCAGGAATCGAAATTCATCGGCAATGCCCGCACCCCGCACCGCTATGCGCTTGGCGTCATCCCGATGGGACGCCAATCCTCGGCCTATGGCTATTCCCAGGCCCTAGACGGCACCTGGGAGGAATATGAGGAAGATCAGCGCCGCTTCGGCGCGCGCCGCGACCGGATCGACGATGCCGCCGATTTCATGGGCTGGTATATGGACGAATCCACCGAACGGCTGGGCATTTCCAAATGGGACGCGCAGGCGCAATACCTCGCCTATCACGAAGGCCGCACCGGCTATGCCAACCAGTCCTATCTGGGCAAGCCTTGGTTGATGGATGTTTCGGCCCGCGTGGCCGAACGGTCCGAGATGTACCGCGCGCAACTGGCCAGCTGCGGGCGGGGCTAGGGCAGGCGCGGCAAGGCGGGCCGGATCAACCGGCCCGCTTCTGCGCCTCGATCGTGATGCTGAACAGAGACGGCGGCAGATCGCCCCCCAGCACCATCCGGTCCAGCACAACCGTGGTCCGGTTGCCCAGATCATCGGTGATGATCCACTGCGCCAGCGTGATCGGATCATTCAGAAAGACCAGCTCGATGGTGCCGTATTCCGGATTCTTCGGATCCTGCGCGACGACACGCGTGGTGTTCTGCGCCTCGTAATGGCCGATCACCATCTTGTTGGCGCCAAGGTCCACGTTCCGCGCCAGGATCAGGTTCAGCGGCGTCCGCGACAGCGGATATTGCTCGGGCGGCTGGTTCGACTTCGCGTCGAAGATCGCCACCTGCCCGCCACCCGCCATCACAAGGCTCTGATCCGGCGGCGCATATTCAAACCGCACCCGACCCGGGCGCTTGATGAACAATCGCCCCTGCGTGCGAGACCCGTCGGAATTCACCTGCGTGAATTCTGCCTCGGCCGTGGTCAGCCGGTTCAGATATTCGCTCAACGCCGAAAGAGGCACAGGTTCGGCCTGCACGGGCAGGCCAAGGACAACAAGGGCGAGCGGGGCCAGAAGGGCGGTGCGTCTGTTCATACGCCCTATATACGCCCTCGCCGCGCGCTGTGCATCCCCGTCCCATGGCATGTTGCGGGCTTGTGCCGATCCTGTGAAACCCCGTGACGCCCGCGTTCCAGCAAACCGCCCCGCGACTCGCCATAAAAACAGGCAGTCTGCAAAGGCGAAAATCCATCCATATGGCCGTTTTTGTGGATTATCCTGCGGTCATTATCGCCATGTACGCAATATACTTCCGTAAAATATCGAATAGCTGACGCTTTCTCCTTCATCCCCGCCTTCGCGGCCCCATCTTCACAAACACCTCCCGCCGATCCTGCCGCATTCTGCTGGAAATCCGGCACATCCCATGAATAGGCGGGCTCAAAGATGAAGATCGTGGTCCTCGGCGCAGGCGTCATCGGCGTTACCTCGGCCTGGTATCTGGCCAAGGCCGGCCATCAGGTCACGGTCATCGACCGCCAGCCCGGCCCCTCGCTGGAAACCTCCTTCGCCAATGCGGGCGAAATCAGCCCCGGCTATTCCTCGCCATGGGCCGCGCCGGGCATCCCGATGAAAGCTGTCAAATGGCTGTTCATGAAACACGCGCCCCTGATCAT
Source organism: Variovorax paradoxus (assembly GCA_943370085.1). Taxonomy (GTDB): domain Bacteria; phylum Pseudomonadota; class Alphaproteobacteria; order Rhodobacterales; family Rhodobacteraceae; genus Paragemmobacter. The sequence continues at coordinate 9,755 of CALRPT020000031.1, forward strand.
CCAGCCGCGCCCGGATCTGCACAAACTGGGCTGGATGGCGCGGATGCTCGCCAACTGCACCACCGCCGCCTATCAGGAAAACAAAAGCCGCATGGTCCGCCTTGCGGAATATTCCCGCGATTGCCTGATGGACCTGCGCGCGGAAACCGGCATCACCTATGACGAACGCACCCAGGGCACCCTGCAACTCTTCCGCACGCAGAAGCAGGTCGAAGGTGCGGCGAAGGATATCGAGGTTCTCCGCGCCGATGGCGTCCCGTTCGAGGTGTTGGACCGCGACGCCTGCCTCAAGGCCGAACCCGGCCTCGCCAATGCCCGCGACAAGATCGCCGGCGGCCTGCGCCTGCCGGGCGATGAAACCGGCGACTGTTTCAAGTTCACCAATTCCCTCTCCGACATGGCCGCCGCCCTTGGCGTGACCTTCCGCTATGGCGTGGGCATCGACGGGCTGGAGCAAGAGGGTGGCCGCATCACCGCCGCCCATACCAGCGAAGGCCGCATCACCGCCGATGCCTTCGTTGTGGCGCTGGGCAGCTATTCGCCCTTCCTCGTCTCGCGCTTCGGGATCAAGCTGCCGGTCTACCCGGTCAAGGGCTATTCGATCACCGTCCCGATCGTGGATGCGGACCGCGCCCCCGTCTCCACCGTCATGGACGAAACCCACAAGATCGCCATCACCCGTCTGGGCGACCGCATCCGTGTGGGCGGCATGGCCGAAATCGCGGGCTTTGACCTGTCCTTGAACCCCAAACGCCGCGCCACGCTGGAACATTCCGTCGAAGACCTGTTCGGCGGCGCGGGCGACCAGTCGCGCGTCACCTTCTGGACAGGTCTGCGCCCCATGACACCCGATGGCACCCCCATCGTTGGCCGCTCTTCCATCCCGAACCTGTTCCTGAACACCGGCCACGGCACCCTTGGCTGGACCATGGCCGCAGGATCAGGCCGCGTGCTGGCAGATATCGTCTCGGGCCGCGCAACGGAAATCGAAAGCGCCGACCTCGGCTACGCCCGCTACCTCAAGGCCCGCAAAGCCAAGGCCCCGGGCTTTGGCGCCGCGCAACCGGCCTGATGCGCGGGGCGGGGATCACCCCGCCCGCGGCTTGTCATCATGGCGCAGAATCGTGACAAGCCAATAACCCAGCCCGACCGCCACTGCGGCAGCCCCGGCAAATCCAAGGATCGTCCAGGCAAGGTCTGACGCCGCGGCCAGATTGCCCGTAAACCCATAGCCCAGCCCGACATAAAGCCCGGTCCAGACCGACTCACCCAGCACGCCCCACAGCGTGAACCGCGCCCAGGACAACCCGGCCGCCCCCGCCGCCACATTCACATAAGGCCCGAGCGCCGAAACCAGCCAGCGCGAAAAGAACACCGCGACACTCCCCCGCCGCTCCAGCAGCGCGCGCGCTTTTTCCACCGGCGCCGCCCGCGACCCCAGCCATGCCAGCAGCCGCGCGCCCCCGCGTCGCCCACCAAGATAGCCCAGCTGATCGCCCAGCGTCGCACCCACGACCGCCGCCGCCAGCGTGCCAATCAACGGCAGATCCCCCGCCGCCACGAACCCCCCAGAGGCCAGCATCAGGATCGACGCCGGGATGGGAACCGCCAGACAGGACAGGAACGTCGCCGCCGCCAAAAGCCACAACCCATAAGTTGGCACCAACGCCAGCAGCCAATCCGTCATTCGCCCAGACTTCCGGATTCGGACTTTCCACTCTGCCCCTCTGCCGGGTCATGGCCCAATTCAACCAGTGCCGCTTCCACCTGCGCGATCACCTCTTCCACAGGCACATCCCGCATCTCGGCAATCTCGCGCAGCGTCAGCGGCTTGCCCTCGCGCGGCTCGGGCAACCCCGCCACCGCATCCAGCGCGCCGGGCGTCAGGCCCCATGACCGATCAATGTAGCGCACCGTCATCCACGGGCTGATCGGTTCATTCTGGTGGGTTTGCCAATAGACAAAGTGCACCACGATCCGCATCAGCAGAAACAGCGCCAAGGCTGTCGCGATGACAAAGGCGGTCGTCAGAATGGGGTGGGCACGCAGTTTTGCAAGCATGGTCCGAATTGGCGCTTCATCCTTGACCAAGTCAACGCAGGACTATTGCACCGCATGCGGCGGGCGGCCGCCCTTTCCATCACGCGCGGATCAACGCATCGCTCGCCGGACAAAGACGCCGCAATCCGCGCCTCTGCACCGCCCCGTTAACCTTAACCCGCGCTCAATCCACAGCCCGCTGCGTGCATACGTCTGTCTGCACTGCGGTGCTGCACCGCGTGCTGAACGGGTCAAACCGCGCTGTTTCCACGCCGACCTTCAAAAAGGATGAACAGAATATCGTCCAAGGGTGCGCTGCGTGCATACGCCTGTCTGCACTGCGGTGCTGCACCGGCGGCTGCACCGGTTTTACCGCTCTGGATCTTGGTAAAGATGCACCCCACCGCGCCAGTCGGTGATGCGCCACTGCCCGCTGGCCAACGGTTCGGCATGGTCGCGCACCAGCGGCACCTTTCCAAAACCACCCGGTATATCAAGCACATAAGCCGGGATCAGCGTCCCGCTCACCCGCCCGCGCAGCCCGGCCATCAACGCCTGGCCCTCGGCGATTGTGGTGCGGAAATGCGATGTCCCCTTCGCCAGATCACAGTGGTGCAGGTAATAGGGTTTCACCCGGTTTCGCATCAGTTTCCGGAACAAATCCTCCAGCGCCGCCACGCTGTCATTTACCCCGCGCAGCAGAACCGATTGAGATAACAGCGGAATTCCCGCATCCGCCAACCGCGCCAAGGCCGCCTCGGCGCGGGCTGTGATCTCTTGCGCATGGTTGGTATGCACCACAACCCACACCGCCACCCGCCCGCGCAGCGCCGCGACCAGCTCCTCCGTCACCTTTTCCGGCGCGACGACAGGTATACGCGTGTGGATCCGCACCACGTCGACATGCGAAATTTCAGCCAGCAGGTCCATCAACCCCTTGATCCGGCGCGCAGAAAGCACCAGAGGATCGCCCCCAGTCAGGATCACTTCACGGATCGCGGGATTAACGGCGATGTAATCAAGCGCTGCCACAAGGTCACTCTCCGGCAGCGATCCCTCATCCCCCACCGCCTCGCGCCGGAAACAGAAACGGCAATACACTTCGCAGGTCTTGGTCACATGCAAAATCACCCGGTCCGGGTAACGATGTGTTAATCCTTTCACGGGGGCATGGGCCTCATCCCCGATGGGATCGGCCAATTCCTCGTCACGGATTGTCAATTCGTTAACCATTGGCAGGAACTGTCGCGCGACCGGGTCATCCGGCGCGCTGATCGCCTCCTGCATCGCCCCGGTCACCCGGATGCGAAACGCGGCCTCCACCGGTTGCAGCGCAGGCGCGGCATCCGGCGCAACCAGCCCCGCCTGCACCAGTTCCTCCAACCCGTTGATCGCCCGCAAGACCTTCATCGCACAGCCCTTTTCTGCAAGCGCCGCACCTAGCAACAGGCCACAAAAAGCACAAGGCCGCCCCGAAGGACGGCCCTGCCTTACCCGGATCGTCACAGAATTCAGGCTTCCGGCACCAGAATCTCGCGCTTGCCCACATGGTTCGCACGGGTCACGACATGCTGCTCTTCCATCTGCTCCACCAGTCGCGCGGCCTTGTTATAGCCGATCCCCAACTTGCGCTGGATGTAGCTCGTCGAACACTTCCGATCCTTCGCCACGATGGCAACCGCCTGATCGTAAAGGGAATCATCCCCCTCTCCGCCGCCAAGGCCAAGGACCAGATCGATGTCATCCGCCTTGTCATCCTCCAGCCCCTCAACCACGCCTGACATATAGGCGGGCGGACCAAAGCTCTTGAGGTGATTGACGATTTCCTCAACCTCTTCATCGCTGACGAACGGCCCGTGGATACGCGTGATCCGCGCGCCGCCGGCCATGTAGAGCATGTCCCCCATGCCCAGCAGTTGCTCGGCCCCCTGTTCGCCAAGGATCGTGCGGCTGTCGATCTTGCTGGTCACCTGGAATGAGATTCGGGTGGGGAAGTTCGCCTTGATCGTGCCGGTGATCACATCGACCGAAGGCCGCTGCGTCGCCATGATCAGGTGAATCCCCGACGCCCGCGCCATCTGCGCCAGACGCTGGATGCAAGCCTCGATCTCCTTGCCTGCGACCATCATCAGGTCGGCCATTTCGTCAACGATCACAACGATATAGGGCAGGGTGACAGGTGCGAATTCCTCGGTCTCGAACACCGGCTCGCCGGTATCCTCATCAAACCCGGTCTGAATCGTGCGCTTGAACATCTCGCCCTTGGCAAGCGTCTCGCGCACCCGGCCGTTGAAGCCTTCGATGTTGCGCACGCCCATCTTGGACATCTTGCGATAACGTTCCTCCATCTCGCCCACCACCCATTTCAGGGCGACGACGGCCTTTTTCGGGTCCGTCACAACGGGGCTGAGGAGATGGGGAATCCCGTCATAGACAGACAGTTCCAGCATCTTTGGATCGATCATGATCAACCGGCATTCTTCCGGCGTCAGCTTATACAGCAGGCTCAGGATCATCGTGTTGATGGCAACCGACTTGCCCGAACCCGTGGTCCCGGCAATCAGAAGGTGGGGCATCTTGGCAAGGTTCGCCACCACAGGTTCGCCGCCGATATCCTTGCCCAGCGCCAGCGGCAGCCGCATGTTGCTGTCGCCAAAGTCCCTGGCTGACAGGATTTCCCGCAGCACCACCTTTTCGCGATGCGCATTTGGCAATTCGATCCCGATCACCGTCCGCCCCGGCACGGTGGATACGCGCGCCGACAGGGCCGACATGCTGCGCGCAATGTCATCAGCCAAGCCGATCACACGGGATGCCTTCAGCCCCGGCGCGGGTTCCAGTTCGTACATGGTGACCACAGGGCCAGGCCGGACCGAAACGATCTCACCCTTCACGCCGTAATCATCAAGCACGCTTTCCAGCATCCGCGCGTTTTCCTCCAGCGCCTCGTCCGACAGCGTGGTGCGTTCCAGCTTGACCGGCGCGGTCAGAAGTGACAGCGGCGGAAGCTCATAGATTTGCTGGGTTTCCTCAAAGCGCAGACGCGGCTGCGCCTCGGCCATCGCCTGCCGCGACGGGGCGGTGGGCTTCTTGATCCCGTGCTGCACAACCGCGCGACGATCCGCCACGACCGGCGCCCGTGGGATCGGGGTCAGATCGTAATCGGGCTCCATGTCATCCATGTCGTCGGCCCAATCCTCGGCATCATCGCCGCGGAACATGTTCTCTGCCTGCGGCCAGTCGGGTTCGATCTGGTGCTGCGGCATGGCGGTCGGCATGTCCACCCCACGCAGGGCAGCACCCAAAGGCGGGATGGCCGCGGCCATGGCCGGCGCGGCCTGCGCAAAGACCGGGGGCTCGGGCGGCAA